>CAWIXH010000006.1:0-327652 GCA_963839995.1 uncultured Actinomycetota bacterium
AAGGTTCTGCGATCTCGCCCGTGCTGACGAATCTGTTCATGCACTATGCGTTCGATACCTGGCTGGCTCGGGAGTTCCCGACGGTCGCCTTCGAGCGCTACGCCGACGATGCGGTGGTGCACTGCGCCACTCGGTGGCAGGCCAGCAAAGTGCTGGCCGCGTTGCAGCAACGGATGGCCGAGGTCGGGTTGGAGTTGCATCCCGACAAGACGAAGATCGTGTACTGCAAGGACAGTAACCGGCGTGGCGAGTTCGAGCACACGTCGTTCACGTTCCTGGGCTACACGTTCCGGCCACGGCACGCGCGGCGGGCGGATGGGGTGCACTTCCTGTCCTTCCTGCCCGCGATCAGCAAGGACGCCCTGAAGAAGATCGGGAAGCGGGTACGGTCCTGGCGACTGCACCGGCGGACCGGCAGCAGCGCCGAAGACCTCGCCCGGATGATCAATCCGGTGGTGAGGGGGTGGATCGCTTACTACGGGGCCTTCTACCGCACGGCGCTGTATCCCGTGCTCCATCGCATCAACACCTACCTGCTGCGGTGGATCATGAACAAGTACAAGAAGCTCAGCACCTGGAACAAAGCGATCCAGTCGATGAGCGGCGCGGCGGTGTCACAGCCGCGGTACTTCGCACACTGGGCTTGGGCGAAACCGGCCGCCAGACGATCAGGACAACAAGAGCCGTATGACGGGAGACTGTCACGTACGGATCTGTGGGAGCCGGGGGGTGCGATTCCCCCCGGCTACCCGACCGTACCAGTTCGGGGCCAGGCCGTTCTTTGCCGCGCGCCCGAAGCCAGCTCGCCAGCTCGGCACGGGTCGCCGCGTCGTCGATGATGACAGTCTCCAGGAACGCTGGCTTGCCGGCCAGGAACAGCTGCCCTCCGGACTTGGGGGCAGTGACGGCCGCGGCCGCCACCAGAGTGGCGACCTGCCGGACGGCACCGATCGCGAGGCTGTCAGCGCTCGGCTGGTTGTTGGTCATGCGGGCTGAGCCGCGACCTGGCGGGCGCACCAGGCGTACAGCACGTCGTAGACGAACATGCCGCGCTCGAGCAGCACCTGATCGTCGGCCTCGACGTCCAGTCCGCCCAGGCCGATCGCGAGCAGAAGTGACGGTCACCCGGGACATGCGGGCGTGTCATCATTGTCGGGTGAAGGTCCGGCGAGGGCTTAGCCGAGACAGGTTGGCGGTGCTGGCGGGACTGGCGGCGCCGCTGGCGCTGACAGCGATCCTCGTGCCGTTTCGGACCAGTTTCCCCAACACCGACGCCGCTTTGGCGCTGCTGCTGGTAGTCGTGGCCGTCGCGGCGAACGGGTACCGGCTGGCCGGTGTACTGGCGGCGTTATCGACGGCGGTGTGGTTTGACTTCTTCTTAACCCGGCCCTATGAACGGTTCAGCATTACGCGCCGCACGGATATCGAGACGACTGTCTTGCTGCTCGTGATTGGCGTGGCGGTGACCGAACTGGCGGTCTGGGGGCGTCGGGAGCACGCGGCCGCCAGCAGGCGGGCGGGTTACCTCGACGGCATCTCCGCTGCCGCGCAGGCGGTGAGGGCACGGGGCTCCGCGTCAGAACTGATCGAGCAGGTATCCAGGCAGCTGACTGAGTTGCTGTCATTGCGTACCTGCCGCTTCCAATACGGTTGTTGTCCGTCGTTGATCTTGCAGATGATGCCGTCATCGGTGTTGCCGACGATCTCGGTGTGAGAGGGCCCCGTCCGCTGGTTGCGGACGGGGCCTTGGTCGTCTGGGTGATGGGGTGCTCGGCGTGGTGACGCCGGCCGGTGTTGGTCAGTCGGCGCCGGTTTCGGAGATCGCGGTGCGGGCGGCTTTCTCGTCGACGATCGAGCTGTCGCGGGCGAACGCGGCGGTGAGGGCGTTGACGGCGAGGTTGTTCACTGCCCGCGGGTAGCCGCGTGAGGCGTTGTGGATCAACGTGGTCGCGTCGGCGCTGAACAGCGTGTCGGTTCGCCCGGCGATCTTGAGATGGTGACCGATGTAGTCGGCGGTCTCGGTCGCGCTCATGCCGGCGAGGGCGTAGCGGACGCTGATGCGCTGGTCCAGGGCGGCGAGCACGCCGAGCCGGAGCCGCTGCCGCAGCGTGGGCTGCCCGACGAGTAGGGCGGCGAACGGTGCGCCGGAGTCCATGTCGTGGTTGGTCAACATGCGCACGGCTTCCATCTGCGCGTTGTCCAGCAGGTGAGCCTCGTCGAAGATCACGATCGGGGTGCGGCCGCGTTCGGCGTGTTCGGCGGCCAGGGCCTCGGCGGCCTGCGGGACGAGGGTGGCGGTGTAGAAGTTCGGGACTTGGCCGAGCGCGGACACGACGTGGTGCAGCATGCCGCGGACCCCGACCGAGGGGTTGGGCAGGTAGATGACCACGTGCCGGGACGTGTCGAGTGCGGCGGTGGCGGCGCGGACGGCGACGGTCTTGCCGGCGCCGACCTCGCCGGTGATCACACCGAGGGCGTGCTGCTCGATGCACCAGCCGATCCGGGCCACGGCTTCGGCGTGCCCGCCGTGGCGGTGCAGCATCGACGGTGCGAGGCTGCGCCCGAAGGGCATCTTGGTGAAGCCCCAGTGCGACTGCAGACGCTGGATGCTCACCGGCCGGCCTGCTCTTCCTGGCCGCCGCTGTGCTCGTCGGCGAGACAGTCGTCGATCGACAGCTGCCCGGGAATCTGCTCGGGACGCTGGTCGGAGCCGGTGGAGTAGAGGGCCCGGTAGCCGATCCGTTCGTCGGCCGCGACCTGCTGGTGGTGGGCGTCGGCGACCAGTTGCAGGTAGGCGATCCCGGTCGCCGGCGCCGGTGGCGGTTCGGGCGTCTCCGGGCGGGCTTTCGGGTGCGCATGGCGGGTGATCAGGTGCGGCACCGCAGGCCCGTAGCAGCGCCCGCCGTGGCGGACCTCGATCTGCTCGAGGTTGAACGGGGAGAACACCAACTCGACCTTGCGGCCGGCCAGCGCAGGCTCGACCTGGTAGGTGTTGCCGTGCAGCGACACCGTCGCGGTCTTGGTGACCGTGCGCAGCGTCGACCACAAGAACGCCTCTGTCAATGCGGCGGCGGCGGGCATCACCGGGCCGTGCCCGGCGGCCTGCCAGCCGTCGTTCCACCGCTGCAGTGGGCTTTGCCCGGTCTCGGAGTGCACCTGGTGGTGATAGACCGACTCGACCCACGCGGTGAACAACCCGTTGAGCTCGAGCAGCCCCGCGGCCGGGGTGAGTTCCCGCTCGGCGAGGTCGGCGGCGCTGGTGTCGGTGACCTCGACGAGGAACTGATCACGCACGGTGCGGAAGAACCGTTCTATTTTGCCGCGGCCTTGCGGGCGGTGCGGGGTGGAGTGGATCAGCCGGATCCCGAGCTTGCCGCAGGCCCGCAACAGCCAGGCATCGACATAGGCCGAGCCGTTGTCGACGTAGCAGCTGGCGGGCACGCCGCGGGACGCGAGCGCCGGTTCCAGCGCGGCGGCCAGCCGCACGGTGTCCTCGGCGAAGCCGAACCGGTAGCCGACCGCGAGCCGAGCCTGATCATCAAGGAAGGCGAACAGGTAGGTCTTGCGCCCGCCGACCCGGGGGCCGTGCAACGCGTCGCCGACCCACCGCTCGTTCGGCGCTGAGGCTTCGAACCGGCCGAACACCACAGCCTCACCGGCCGCCGGGCCGATCAGCTCGCGGCGGTGGAACAGTCGCAGCAGCGTCGACTCTGAGGGTGAGTAGCCGGTCGAGGCGCGCAGGATCCGGGCCACCTGCGCCGCGGTGCGCTGTGGGTTCTCCCGCTTGAGCGCGACCGCCAACTCCAACACGCCGGTGTCGATCCGGGAGCCTGGTTGGCGGATGGAGGGCATCAGCGCGTCGAACCCACCGGCCCGGTAGCGGCGGATCCACCGGTCCAGGCTGTCGCGCGAGTAGCGGTGCTGACCGCCGAACGGGCCGGCGTGGCTGCGAGCCGCGATCGCCCGCACGATCCGCCCGCGGGCCTTGGTCGACAGCCCCGGATCCAGCGCGGGGCAGATCAACTGGTAACGGAACAACGCCACCTGCTGCGCCCGCTCACGGCGTTTGACGTCGTCCTGTTCGGGTGTGCTCACCACGGATACCTCGATTCGGCAAGGGAAAGCCCGGCCGGGGCCGGCCGGGCGGCAACCCTCGCGAGGATTCCGGGCACCCGCGCGTAGCGTCAGGGGCGACTCGTGTTGCTCCCGGCACCCGAGCGCATCGGGGGCCACCCGGGAGCAAGCAGCCGACCGCCCGAGCAGGCCGCGGCGACCTGCCACGCCGTCACCGGGCCGAGCACCCCAACCGGTCCGAACCGGCCGGTCACCGCCGCCGTCGCCGCCCCCAACGCGGCCAGCAGGTCCCGCCACGGGCAGCCCAGCGCCTTCGGGACAGGACGGTCCACCCCGGCCCGGGCAGCCACCTGCAGCAAGTGCAGCCGGGTCGCCTCCAGCCGGCCGATCATCACCCGCAGCCAGCCCCGCACCGTCGCCGCCGGAACCCGAAGCTTCTCTCCGATCGAGCGGTGTCCAGACCCGCCGGCGCGGGCCAGCAGCGCCGCGCCGATCACCTCGACCGCATACGCCCGCCGCGCCAGCACCGTCACCGGCAACAACACGTGGGTGATCAGACACGCCGAGCAGCGCGAGCGCCGCGGCCGCAACACCCCAGCGATCCCGCGCACCTCGCGGGGACGCGCCCACCCCCACGCCCGCAGCGGCGCCCAGCAGCCCGGGCACTCGACCTGCCCGGCCGCCAACCGCGACTCGACTCGACTTTGATCGGCCTCTACCGTCACCAACGGGTGCCTCCGCGCATCCAGCACGGCCCTCCCGCAGCGGTCTTCCACGACATACGGCGGGGGGGCCGTGGTCGTCTTCAGATGCTCGTCACACTGGCGGCGCCGACAAGACAGATCAACAAATGCGCGAAAGATCACCCACTGTCGGCAACCTCAACGACGAGCGCCAACGACGACGTCGTCAACCAGAGCGACGGTCAACATACGGTGTCGCGGGGTTGGGTAAACCGGCCCGGTTGCAGCACAACGGTCAGGTCACGGAAGGGCACCGGACATGGGACGTCGAGGTTGAGGGGCTGCCCCAAGACACCGAAACCGAACTACTCGTGGAGAACGGCGGCCTATTCCAGGGCCGGTTCTTGATGAGCGCGAACCCAGATGCGCATCCCACTCTTGAGCAGCGGCTCGTAGCCATAGCATTCGCCGACCAGGTTGGTGCCGCATTGGCCCGAACGCAGCCGGCTAAGCGATAAAGCGACTCGCGGCCGTCAAGCCCAGCCTTGCGGGCTCGCGCACGATCCCTGCCCCCCCGTCACTTGGCCATGTGGGCACGACATTCCCAGGGACACCCGCCGTTTGTTTGGCGGCGGCGCGCGGTCGGGCCTGGGCGGGGGTTCTTCGGTCAGGGTTGGTAGCGGTAGCCCATGCCGGGTTCGGTGAGCAGGTAGCGGGGGCGGCTGGGTTGGGGTTCGAGTTTGCGGCGAAGTTGGGCCAGGTAGATGCGAAGGTAGCTGGAGTCGGTGTGGCCGGCGTCGCCGTGCAGCGCGGTGAGGAGTTCGCGGGCGGTGATGAGGGTGTTCGGGTTGCGGAGCATGATTTCGAGGATGCGCCATTCGGTGGGGGTGAGGTGGATGGTGTTGGGTGGTGGGCTGTCGGTTTGGTGGATGACACGGGCGGTGAGGTCGACCTGGATGGCGCCGAGGGTGACTGTTGTGGCGGGCGGGGCGAGGCTGGCTCGGCGGACGGCGGCGCGGAGTCGGGCGAGGAGTTCGTTCATGTCGAATGGTTTGCCGACGTAGTCGACGGCGCCGAGGTCGAGGGCGGCGATTTTGTCGTGGCTGCCGGTGCGGGCGGAGAGCACGAGGATGGGGAGGGCGGGGTTTCGCGGGTGCAGGCGCCGGATGACGTCGAGGCCGTCCAGGTCGGGTAGCCCGAGGTCGAGGATGAGGAGGTCGGGTGCGCGTTGGCTGGCCTGGGCGAGGGCGGCCGCGCCGGTGGCGGCGGTGGTGACCTGGTAGCCGCGGTGCGTCAGGTTCAGTTGCAGGGCGCGCAGAAGTTGGGGTTCGTCCTCGACGACGAGCACGTGGGTCACGGACGGGCCTGGTCGACTGCTGGGGTGATGGCAGGTGTGGTGGCGGTGGTGGTCGTGTTGCCGGGGGCTTTGGGTAGGGCGATGACTGCGGTGAGTCCTCCGCCGGGCGTGTCGTCGAGGGTGAGGGTGCCGTGCATGGCGTGGACGAAGCCGCGGGCGATGGCTAGGCCAAGGCCAACGCCGGTGCCGGTGCTGTGGTCGTCGCGGCGTTGGAAGGGTGCGAACACCGCGTCGCGGTCAGCGGGTGGGATGCCGGGTCCGCGGTCGATGACCCGGACCTCGACGCTGTCGCCGTGTGCGCTTGCGGCCAGGCGCACCTGCTGGTCGGTTGGTGTGTAGCGGAAGGCGTTTTCGATCACGTTGGCGATGACACGTTCGAGCAGGCCGGGGTCGGCAAGGACCTCGGGCAGGGTGGCGGGGACGTCGAGGTCGACCTGGCGGCCGTCTGCGGTGTGGTCGAGGGCGCGGCTGAGGACGTCGTCGACGCCGACGGGGTGTGCGGTGACCGACAGCACGCCGGCTTGCAGCCGGGACAGGTCGAGCAGGTTGGTGACGAGCGCGGTGAGCCGGTCTAGGGCGGCGTCGGCGCTGGCGAGCAGCTCCTGCTGATCGTGGCGGCTCCACAGCACGTCCGGGCTGCGCAGGCTGGAGACGGCGGCCTTGGCCGACGCGATCGGGGTGCGCAGGTCGTGGCTGACGGCGTTGAGCAGCGCGGTTCGCAGCCGGTCGACCTCGGCGACTGAGGCCGCCGCGTCCGCGGCTTCGGCGAGGCGCCGCTGCTGGTAGGCGACGGCGACTTGCGCGGCGAACGCGGTCAGCACGCGTTGGTCTTCGGCGGCCAGGGTTCGGCCGCGCAGCACCAGGGTGAGGTCGTCGCCGGCGGGGGCCTCGGTGTCGCCGTCTTCGGGGCGCAGGCATGGGTCGTCGCCGACGCTGGCGATGCAGGACCAGGTGCCGCGCAGCCCGCCGGTGGTTCGGGTGCTGGGCCTGGCGGGAGCGCTCGTGTCGCGGCGCAGCAGGGTGACGCTGTGCACGGCGAAGGTCTCCTTTACGCGTTGCAGCAGGGCGGGCAGCGCCTGCTCGCCGCGCAGCACGCTGCCGGCCAGCGTCGACAGCGTCTCTGCCTCGGCGTTGGACCGGGCGGCTTCAACGGTGCGGCGGGCGGCCAGGTCGACGACCCGCGAGACCAGCACCGCGATGAGCACGAAGACGATCAGCGCGAGGACGTTCTCGGCTGGCGGAGATGGTGAAGGTGTGGATGGGCGGGACGAAGTAGTAGTTGAGCAGCACGACTGCCTGCGATGGCTGCGGCGAAGGCCGGCCAGAAGCCGCCGATGAGGCTGACGATGACCACGGCGAGGAGGAACAGCGGTAGGTCGCTGCCGAGGCTCAGGTCGCTGCGCCACAGCGCGCACAACGGTACGAGCAGCGCGAACAGCACGGCGCCGGTGACCAGCCCGGCGATGCGACGGCGGATGGTCAGCCCGCCGGTCAGCCGCGGCAGTACGCGTCCCTTGCCCACGTACTCGTGGGTGACGACATGCACGTCGATCGACCCGGACTGGCGAGTGATCGTCATCCCGGTACCCGGCCCGGTCAGCGCGGCGACCACCGGATTGCGGCGGCTCGCGCCGATGACGATCTGGGTGGCGTTGTTGGCGCGGGCGAACTCGAGCACCGATTCGGCGACGTCGTCGCCGATCACCGAGTGGTAGCTGCCGCCCAGCGACTCGACGAGCAGCCGCTGCTGGTCCAGCGCCGCGACGCTCGAACCGGCCAGCCCGTCGCTGCGCGCGACGTGCACGGCGAGCAGCTCGCCGCCGGTGGCGCGGGCGGCGATCCGGGCGGCCCGCCGGACCAGCACGTCACCCTCCGGGCCGCCGGTGAGCGCGACGACGACGCGTTCGCGGGTCTCCCAGGTGGCCGCGATGCCGTGCTGCTCGCGGTAGCGCTGCAGCCCCTCCTCGACGCTGTCGGCCAGCCACAGCAGGGCCAGCTCACGCAGCGCGGTCAGGTTGCCCGGGCGGAAGTAATTGGACAGTGCCGCGTCGACCTTTTCGGGTGCGTAGATGTTGCCGTGCGCCATCCGTCGCCGCAGCGCCTCGGGGGTCATGTCGACCAGCTCGACCTGCTCGGCGGCACGCACCACCGAGTCCGGCACGGTCTCCCTCTGCGGTACACCGGTGATCGCCTGGACCACGTCGTTCAGCGACTCGAGGTGCTGGATGTTAACGGTGCTGATCACGGTGATCCCGGCCTCGAGCAGCCGCTCGATGTCCTGCCACCGCTTCGGGTGCTGCGAGCCGGGCACGTTCGTGTGCGCCAGCTCGTCGACCAGCGCCACCTGGGGGTGCCGGTCCAGGACGGCCTGCAGATCCATCTCACCGAACTTCGCACCGCGATAAGTGATCTCACGGCGTGGGACGACCTCGAGTTCGCTGATCCGCTCGGCGGTGTGCACCCGACCATGAGTCTCGACGAACGCCACCACGACATCGGTACCGCGCAATGCCCGCCGGTGCCCCTCGTCGAGCATCGCGTACGTCTTGCCCACCCCGGGCGCCGCGCCGAGATACACGCGTAGCGTGCCGCGATCCGCCATGGCCTCCTCCCGTCCCCGACGCTACTTCGTATACGGATACCGCGCGTCCAGCGCCAGGTTCAGCTGCAGGACGTTAACCCGCGGCTCACCGAGGAAGCCGAGATCCCGGCCTTTCTCGAACTTCTTCACCAGGGCGTCGACCAGTGCCCGACGGTAATGCCGCGGGTCTTCGCGACACGAGCCTCCTGCAGCTGGGCGTATGCCGGGCTGATCTCCGGGTCGAGGCCGGACCCGGAGGCGGTCACCGCGTCAGCCGGAACGGCGGGGTTGCTGGCGCGTCGCCGCGGATCGGCACGATCTGACCCTTGCAGTACTCCTCGCCGAACTTCGCATCCTCGACCGGGACGCCCTTGTAGGTGGCGAGGAACGGTTTCGCGGGTGCGGACTGGTTGATGCTGACGACGCGGGTGATCGTGCCGTGGTAGCCGGGGCCAGACCAGAACACGGCGAGCACCGCGCCGACACCGTCCGGGGTGCAGAACGGCCGGGAGCCGTCGACGCCTTCAAGTTTGCCTATCGCCAGGCTGCGGTCGCAGACCTGGGTGAGCAGGCTCTGCGTGCCCGTGTCGTCCTTGTTCGAGGGGTCGGGCAGCGTGTCGACGATCGATTCCGGGCCCAGGTTGCTCGCGCTGGTGCCGGTCGGGTCGTAGCCGTCGCCGGCAGCGGACGGGCGTGACTGGAAGTACTGCGGCAGTGGCCTGCCGTTCTCGTCGGTGAAACCCTGCCCGATCATCTTGGAGCCGACGGCCTTGCCGGCTTGCTTGATCTGTGATCCGTCGGCCCGGCGTTTCAGTCCGGGGATCTGCGCGATCACCGTGATCAGCAGTGGGTAGGCCACACCCAGGACGACGGTCAAGATGAGCAGCATGCGCAGCGCTGCCAGGTGCTGCCGCAGCGGACGGAGAACGGAACGCATGTCAGGTCACCGGACTCCGGGAAGGAATTGAATGACGAGGTCGACGATCTTGATGCCCAGGAACGGCATGATCAGACCGCCGACGCCGTAGAGGTAGAGGTTGCGGCGCAGCATCGCACTCGCGCTCGACGGCTTGTACCGCACCCCGCGCAGGGCCAACGGGATCAGCGCGACGATGATCAGGGCGTTGAAAATGACTGCGGACAGGATCGCCGATTCCGGCGAGTGCAGCCGCATGATGTTCAGCTTGTCCAGGCCTGGGTATACGGCCGCGAACATGGCCGGGATGATCGCGAAGTACTTCGCGACATCGTTGGCGATCGAGAACGTGGTCAAGGACCCGCGCGTGATCAGCAACTGCTTGCCGATCTCGACGATCTCGATCAGCTTCGTTGGGTCGGAGTCGAGATCGACCATGTTGCCGGCCTCTTTCGCCGCCGACGTGCCAGTGTTCATCGCCACGCCGACGTCGGCCTGCGCCAGCGCGGGAGCGTCGTTCGTGCCGTCGCCGGTCATCGCGACGAGCTTGCCGCCCTCCTGCTCACGTTTGATGAGGGCCATCTTGTCCTCGGGCTTGGCCTCGGCGAGGAAATCGTCGACGCCCGCCTCGTCCGCGATAGTCTTCGCCGTGAGCGGATTGTCGCCGGTGATCATCACGGTGCGGATGCCCATCCGGCGCAGCTCGTCGAACCGCTCGGACATGCCCTCCTTGACGATGTCCTTGAGCTGGATGACGCCCAGTATGGTCGGTGGATTGTCGTCGATGCGTTCGGCTACCACCAGTGGCGTGCCGCCGGCGGCAGCGATGCCGTCGACGATCTGACTGGTCCGCGGCAGCACCGTGCCGCCGTTGTCGCGCACCCAGGCGGTGACCGCTCCGGCGGCGCCCTTGCGCACCTCGCGGGCAGGTTGCCCGTTGATCGCGGTCTGGTCGACCCCGCTCATCCGGGCCTGGGCGATGAACGGCACCCAACTCGCATGGGTGAGCTCCCCCGCTGCGCGCTCACGCAGCCCATAACGCGACTTCGCGAGCACCACCACCGAGCGTCCCTCGGGGGTCTCGTCGGCCAGCGACGACAACTGCGCCGCGTCGGCGAGGTGGTCGATGGGCACCTTACCGGCCGGGATGAAGTCGGTCGCCTGCCGGTTGCCCAGGGTGATCGTGCCGGTCTTGTCGAGCAGCAACGTGTTGACATCGCCCGCCGCCTCGACCGCGCGGCCGCTCATCGCCAGCACGTTGCGCTGCACGAGGCGGTCCATGCCCGCGATGCCGATCGCGGACAGCAGCGCGCCGATCGTGGTCGGGATCAGGCAGACTAGCAGCGAGACGATCACGATGCCGGTGATGCCGTTGGCGTCCAGCGCCGCCGTGTTCGAGATGCCCGGCTGGTTGACCTTTGCGAAGATGGCCAGAGGCTGCAGGGTCACTGTCGCGAGCAGGAATATGATCGTCAACGAGACGAGCAGGATTTTTAGCGCGATCTCGTTGGGTGTCTTCTGCCGACGCGCGCCTTCGACGAGGGCGATCATCCGGTCGATGAAGCTCTCCCCCGGCTTCTGCGTGATCTCGACGACGATCCGATCCGAGAGCACCCTCGTGCCGCCGGTGACCGAACTGCGGTCGCCCCCGCTTTCCCGGATGACCGGCGCGCTCTCCCCAGTGATGGCGCTTTCGTCGACGCTGGCGATGCCGTCGATGACGTCTCCGTCGCCGGGAATCATGTCGCCCGCCTCGCAGACGACCACGTCTCCTTCCCGCAACTGAGGCGCCAGCACCGGCTCCACTGCACCGGTGAAGTCGTCGCGGTTCACCAGGCGGCGGGCGATCGTGTCCGTCTTCGCGCGACGCAGCGCATCGGCCTGCGCCTTGCCGCGGCCCTCGGCCACCGCCTCGGCGACGTTCGCGAAGAGCGTCGTCAGCCACAGCCAGATCACGATCAGCCAGGCGAACACGCTCGGGTCCGCGACGGCGATCACCGTGGTGAACACCGCGCCGATCTCGACGAGGAACATGACCGGGTTCTTGTACAGCGTGGCCGGGTTGAGCTTGCGCAGCGAATCCGGCAGCGAGGTGCACAGCATCCTCGGGTCGAGCAGGCCCGCCTGTACCCGGTGCGGGCTCACCGGCCGCGACGGGCGCCCGGTCGGAGTTCGGAGCATGGTTGTCATCAGTGCAGCCCCTCGGCGAGCGGACCGAGAGCGAGTGCGGGGAAGTAAGTCAGGGCGACCACGATCAACGTGACACCGGTGAGCAAGCCCACGAACAGCAGGCGGTGCGTCGGCAACGTGCCCTCCGACGCCGGCGTGGGCTTCTGCCGGGCCAGCGACCCGGCCAGGCCCAGAACGAAGATTATCGGCAGGAACCGGCCGAAAAGCATCGCGAGGCCGAGCGCTGTGTTGTACCAGACCGTGTTCACCGAGATGCCCGCGAAGGCACTGCCGTTGTTGTTCGCCGCAGACGTGAACGCGTATAGCACCTCGGAGAACCCGTGCGCGCCGGAGTTGACCATTCCCGCGCGCTGCCCGGGCGTGGCCATCGCGATCGCCGTGCCGACCAAGACGATCGTCGGAGTGGTCAGCAGGTAGAGCGAGGCGAACTTGACCTCCCTGCCCCCGAGCTTCTTGCCTAAGTACTCGGGTGTTCGCCCGACCATCAACCCGGCGACGAACACGGTGAGCACCGCAAGGATCAAGATCCCGTACAGGCCGGAGCCCGTTCCGCCTGGCGCCACCTCGCCGAGCATCATGTTCAGCAGCAGCGTCGCCCCACCCAGACTTGTGTACGAGTCGTGGAAGCTGTCGACCGATCCGGTGGAGGTCAGCGTCGTGCTGGTCGCGAACGTAGCCGAGTCCGGAACCCCGAACCGGGTCTCCGTTCCTTCGGTGGACGCTCCGACAGCCGTAGGAACCGTGCCGTGATGCGCGGTCTGGAAGCCGATGTTCAGCCCAACGCTCAGGATCGCGAGCAGCGCCATGACCGCGACGATGGCCCGCCCCTGACGGCGGTCGCCCACCATCGTGCCGAACGTGCGCGGTAGCGAGAAGGAGATGCACAGCAGCAGGAAGATCTCCAGCCAGTTCGTCCACACCGTGGGGTTCTCCCACGGGTGCGACGAGTTGACATTGGCGAAGCCACCGCCGTTCGTGCCGAGTTCCTTGATCGCCTCTTGGCTGGCCACCGGGCCACCAGTGAGCGTCTGCGAGCCGCCGCTGATCGTCGAGATCGTGTGGTAGTGGTGGAAGTTCTCGACCATCCCGGCGCCGACGAACACGATCGCGAACACGACGCAGATTGGTAGCAGGATGCGCAGGCAGATCCGGGTCAGGTCGACCCAGAAGTTACCAAGCCGGTCCGTGCGGTTGCGGGCAAAGCCGCGCACCAGCGCGATCGCCACCGCGATGCCCACCGCCGCCGAGACGAAGTTCTGCACGGCCAAGCCCGCCATCTGCGAGATGTAGCCCAGAGCGTTCTCCCCCGAGTACGACTGCCAGTTGGTGTTGGTGACGAAACTCGCCGCCGTATTGAACGACTGGTCACCGGACATCTGCGGCACCGCGTACGGGTGGCCGAAGTTGTGCTGCAACCGCAGGAACCCGTACAGGAACACCACCGCAACCGCGCTGAACGCCAGCACCGCCCGCAGGTAGCGGCCCCAGGTCTGGTCCGCGTCCGGGTCGACACCTCCCGCACGGTAGACGACCTTCTCCACGGCGAGATGGCGCTTGGACATCAAGACTCGCGCTAGGTAATCGCCCAACGGCTTGTGCACCAGGGCGACCGCGAGGATCAACGTGCCGACGAAAATGACGCCCGCCCACGTCGTGGTCATCAGAACCGCTCCGGGAACACCAGCGCCACGACCAGGAAGACCGTCACCGTCACGGACAGGATGAGACCGACCAGGTTCGCGGCGCTCACAGCTTCTCCGCCCCTTTGGCGATCAGCGCCAAGATCGCGAAAACCACGATCGTCAGCAGCACGAACAGCGCGTCATGCACCAGGACTCCAACGGTGGACGGGTGAAACGGCACACGGGACCGGCCTGGCGTTAATCGGCCGGGCGCAGCAGAGTCAACAACGGCGCGGCCGCGATGTCTCCTCGGCAGGTCCTTACTCACGCGTTCATCACGGGGCCCTCGCGCGGTGCGCACGGCGGCGGGCACCCGGGATTCGGCTCACGTCCGGGCTGCCACATTCATGGAGCTGCCACATTCATGGATTGGTCGTGTCCACGGGTGGCATCGCTCCCGTGCGCGGCTTAGCGTGGGACCATGGGAAACATTGGTGACGAGCGCCGTCGCATCGAGGTGCTCCCGTTGACCGAGCCGGGCCGGACCGAACAGCACCCACCTGCGCCCGCACCTGCGCGAGAGCCTGCGCAGCCCGCGCCTACGCCGGAACCGGCGAAGTAACACCGCGAGGCGTCGATGGAGGCCTTCGCGGGCTTCGAGCCGCAGGTCGGCGAGATCCGGGCGGTACGCAGCTTCCGGATCGGTGTCGACGGCGTGCTCTACCCCCTGTTCAGCGATCACGGCTGGGCTGATGGCGCGAACGCCGCCCGGTGCCGGGTTACGCACGGGCACCCGGCGCATGATGTGCCAGATCCGGAGTGCACCTGCGGCTTCTACGCCTATGCTTCCGTGCGCGCCGCCGACGAGTACCCCCACGCCCGGAACGTTCTTGCCGTCGTCGCCTGCTGGGGACGGATTATCGCCGGCACGCGCGGCATCCGAGCCGAGCAGGCCCGCATCGAGGCGATCTGGATGTCGCCTAAGGTGCCCGCGTACCTGCGCGAAGCGGTGGCTCGCCGCTACCCGTCGGTGTCCGTCGAGGTCGACGTCGACCAGCTTCTAGCGGCCCACCCGCCGACCGTCCTGGACTGCTACGAGCCGCAGCCGCCCCGCGAGAGCAATGCGACTCGGCTGCGCTTACGGCTCGCGGTCGCGGCCGCACTCGTCAGCAGCGTGGTGCCGCAGACGTGGCTCGGCGGCACCCGCAACGCCTACCTGCTGTGGGCCACCGAGTGCGCCGTCTTCCTCGCCGCCGCGCTGCTCGTGCGCCGGCGATCCAGCGATATCACCTCCCGCAGACGCGCCATGCTGCTCGCCACGGTCGCGCTGTGGCTGATCGCGCCACTAGCGGGCGCTGCCGGCATCCTGCTGCTGAGGCTGCCGCTGCTGCAGCTCGCCGCGCTGAGCCTCGCCCAACGCACAATGCTGTTCCGGTCCGCGCGGTCGTTCCCCGCCGAGATCGGCTGATCAACTAGGGTCTATCCCCGGAGTGCCGGGAAGTCTGGTCGGCGATTCGGCCGTTCGCCCAATCCGCCCGCCTCGCGCGCACCCGGAGGAACCTCGTGCACGGATTCGAGATAGTCCTCGGGCTGGTCGTGCTGGCCGTGGTCGTCGCGGCGCTCGCCGAACGGCTGCGTGCCCCGGCACCTTCTCTGCTGGTCATCGCTGGGTTCTTGGTCGGCCTGTTCCCTAACGTCCCCGACGTCTCGCTCGACCCGCACCTGGTCTCCTTCGCCATCTTGCCGCCATTGCTGTGGACGGCGGCCACCGAGGTCGCCATCAGCGAGCTGCGGCCCGTACTGGGCACCGTCGGCGTCCTGGCCGTCGGTCTGGTTGCGGCCACGGCAACCGCGGTCGCGCTCGTGACGCATGCGGTGTTCGACCAGGTGTCGTTGGCGGAGGGATTCGTGCTCGGTGCGGTGCTCGCCAGCACAGATCCGATCGCCGTCGGCGCGCTGGCCCGGCGGCTGCAGCTGCCGCCGAGGCTGCTCGCCCTCGTCCAGGGCGAGAGCCTGCTCAACGACGCCACATCGCTGGTGCTGTTCCGGGTGGCGGTCGGCGTCGCCGCCGCCGGCACCGGCGTCTCGATCCTGCACGCGACGTGGGACTACGTCCGGCTCGGCGTGGGCGGCGCGGTGATCGGGGTGGCCGCCGCTCTGCTCGTACGATTCTTGCGCAGGCGCCTGCAGGATCCGGTTCTGGAGACGGTGACGGCCTTGATCGTCCCGTACGCGATCTACGTGCTGGCTGAGATCAGCTCGACCTCCGGTGTCACGGCGGTCGTCTTCGCGGGGCTGTTCCTCGGCGTGCGGGAACGCTCATTCGGGCTTTCGCGTGGCCCTGCCAGGCTGCAGATCGCGACGGTGTACGCGGTCGTGCAATTCCTCTTGGAGAGCGTCGTATTCGCGGTGATCGGCCTGGAGTTGCCGGTACTCGTGCGGCGGCTCGAGGGCGCCGACCAGCACTTCGCGCTCGGCGCCCTCGCCGTCACCGCGACGGTGATCGTGGTTCGCGCACTGTGGATGTACCCGAGCACCTACCTGCCGTATTGGCTCGGCCGAGATCGCCGTCACTCCGCCGCGAGTACGCGCCCGCCGTGGCAGGTGCCCACGGTGATCACCTGGGTCGGCACGCGCGGTGTCGTGCCGCTGACCGCTGCCTTGTCGATACCGCTCACCGTCGACAGCGGCGGCCCATTCCCGCATCGCGACCTGCTGCTCGTGCTGACGATCAGCTGCATCCTCATTACCTTGGTCGTGCAGGGACTAACGCTAGCCCCGCTCGTCGACCACCTAGGCGTGATCGAGGACCCGTCGCGCCGAACCCGCGACGAGCTCGTCACCCGCGACGTCGCCGCGCAGGCTGCGATGGCCCGGCTCGACGAACTGCTCGACGTGCAGGCCGTACCGCAGATCGTCGCGATCCGGTTGCGCGGCGAGCTGGAGCAGCGAGCGCTGCGCGACCAGCAACGGCTCACTGCGTACGAGGCATCCGCGGAGACTGAGGACGCGACCGCCTGGCGACGGTCCGACGACGAGGCGTACCGCGCGCTGCGACGCGATCTACTCGCGGCCGAGTCGAGCGAGCTGCGCCGCCTGCGTGACAACGGCCAGATCAGCGAGGCGACTCGGCGCACCGTCCAGCGCAGTCTCGACATCCAGGAGACCGCCCTGGACGAAGGCAGAATCCCACCGTGACCACCGTGCTGCTCGTCGACGACGAGCCCACGCTGCTGCGGGCCCTCGCCATGAACTTCACCGCCCGCGGGTACGAGGTCACTGAGGCCGCAACCGGCACCAAGGCGCTGACCGAGGCGGCTCGCACCGACCACGATGTCATCGTCCTCGACCTTGGCCTGCCGGACCTATCGGGTATCGACGTGATCAAGGCGGTGCGCCGGTACTCCTCGACGCCGATCATCGTGCTGTCGGCACGCGTCGGCGGCCCCGACAAGGTGCAGGCGCTCGACCTCGGCGCCGACGACTACGTGACCAAGCCGTTCAGTATGGAGGAGCTGTTCGCCCGCGTCCGGGCGGCGACCCGGCGCGCCGGCTCGAGCGCCGACGAGGTGGCCGTGGTGCGGCTCGGCGATGTGTCGGTCGATCTGGCCGCCAAGACCGCCACGCGTGACGACGGCGGGCGCGTTCATCTGACGCCGACCGAGTGGCATCTGCTGGAGGTCCTGCTGAGCCACCCCGGCAAGCTGGTCACCGGACGGGCCCTGCTCACCGCGCTGCGCGGAGCGCCCGAGCACACCGACCCGAGCTACCTGCGCATCTTCGTCGCCCAGCTGCGCCGCAAGCTCGAGCCTGAACCGAGCCGTCCTCGGCACCTGATCACCGAGCCGGGCATGGGATATCGCTTCCAGCCCTGATCCGGCAGGACGCGGCGCGGCGTACCGCGGCACGCTCGACCGCCATTCTCCGCGGCCACGTTCGCGGAGATGCTGAGGAAGTGTGGGCAGACTGTGCTGCCATGGGCCTCGGCAGGCGGATCCGGACGCTGAGTGGCCGGACGCTGTCCAAGGCGTGGCACGACCGGATCCTCGGGCTGTCGGCCGAGGCGGCGTTCTGGCAGCTGCTAAGCCTGCCGTCCCTGGCGCTGGCCGCCCTGGCCTCGCTCGGCCTCGTCGCAGGCTGGTCCGGTCAGGACACGATCAACCGCGTCGAGACGCAGCTGGAGAACACGTTCTCGCGTGCCTTCAGTCCCCAAGTGGTGGCACAGATCGTGTCACCCACGCTGCGGGAAGTCCTGCACGGACAGCGCATCGATATCATCAGCTTCGGCTTTCTGCTCGCCTTGTGGGCGGGCTCGTCGGCGACGGCGACCTTCGTCAACACCACCACCATCGCTTACGGTATGCGCGATGAACGCGGCGCGGTGCGCAGTCGGCTGCTGGCGTTGTGGCTGTTCCTCGGCGCCGTAGTGGTTGGCGTCGTCCTGCTGCCGCTCATGGTGCTCGGTCCCACATTGCTGTCAGACCTGTTCCCTAAACGGGATCGAGAGACCGCCAGCCAAATCATCCACGACGCCTACTACCCCGTCGTGGTCGTGCTCGCACTGCTCGCGTTGACGAGCTTCTACCATCTTGCGCCGCCGCGTCGCCTGCCGTGGCGACGCGGGCTGCCGGGTGCGCTGCTTGCCCTAGCGGTGTTCATGGGCGGCTCGGTCGGGCTACGCGCGTACATCAGCTTCATCCTCGACCACAACCACGCCTACACGGCCCTGGCCGCGCCCATCGCGACCTTGCTGTTCTTCTACGTGCTGGCCTTCGGCGTCCTACTCGGTGCGGAATTCAATGCGGCCATCGAGCAGATGTCGCCATCAACCGTACGGCGGCGCGCCCGCACCGACCGGTCCTGGCGGCGCCTCGGCGACGCACCGGACGTAGGCACCCCGGACTGAGTTACTCGCGCATGGCGTCGTAGATCTCCTTGCAGGCCGGGCAGACCGGCGAGCCAGGTTTCGGCACCTTGGTCACCGGGAACACCTCGCCGCACAGCGCCTGCACCATCGTCCCCGTCACCGCGCTCTCGGCGATCTTGGCCTTGCGTACGTAGTGGAACAGTTCGTCGCCGGTGTCGGCGTCGGCCATGGTCGGCGACTCCAGCGTCCGGGTGTCCGTCACGTTGGCGATTCTGCCACCGGGTCAGCCGTCGATGCCCCGGTCGGCACGATCGGGTTTCGCCGCCGGAAGCGCGTGGTCGGCCGGGCCGACGACGTGGCCCATGGCCGCCCGGCGCTTCTTCGGCGGACCGTCGTTGGCGAGGATCACCGCGCACCAGGGGAGCACGGCGCCGCCCACCACAAGCCCCAGTGCCAGCCAGCCCGATTCGCGGTACACCAGCGCCGCAATGATCACGCACACCGCACGCGAGGCCATCATGATCGCGTACCGCCGCCGCCGATGCTCGAACTCCTCGGCCGCGCTGCGCGGGGCGTTCGTGATCAGCATCGGCGGGGCTGACCGATGAGGGCGCACGGGTCCATCGTGCACCTGCCTCGGCAGCACCGCCATGCCGGTTTCCGCTACGGCAAGCTATAGGTCTTTGGAGAGGACGCCGGACGTGAGAGCCCTGCTGCAACGCGTCGAACGCGCCCAGGTGCGTATAGCCGGGCGCCCCGTCGGCACGATCGGAGTGGGGCTCGTAGCGCTCGTCGGCGTCCGGCAGGACGACACGGCCGAGCACGCCATCAGGCTGGCCCGCAAGATCCACGAACTGCGCATCCTTCGCGACGAACGCAGCGTGGCGGACGTCCCCCAGGCCGCCGTCCTGGTCGTGAGCCAGTTCACGCTCTATGCGGATACCCGCAAGGGCAGACGCCCCAGTTGGCGCGCCGCCGCGCCGGGGCCGCGCGCCGAGCCGCTCATCGAGCTGGTGGTGACGACCTTGCGCACCCGCGGCGCGACGGTCGTCACGGGGCTCTTCGGCGCACAGATGCAGCTGGAGCTGGTCAACGACGGCCCGGTGACGGTGCTGGTCGAGGTCTGAGGGCTGGGCGGCGCCTCGGGCCTGTGCGCAGGCTGAGAAGGACGGGGCATCGGGGTAGATATCGACCAGTTCGGGGAACACCCCGCCTCGTGCAGCGTTGAATCAGGTGAACCGAAAACAGCCGCCCGCCGAGTTAGTAGGCAAGCGGTCGGCAGCGACGAATTGGGGGGTCCGGTACTCCAGTGGCAGCAACGACAGCACGTACCCGCAAAGCGACGCGCTCGGCCTCGGGCGAGCCGCGGGTGACGCGCGCTCATCGCAGCGCCCGTCCGTCGGTGCCGGCCGCGGTGACCGCCCCGGCGTCCGTACGTCGCACGACGCCGAGCGTCGAGGCGACCGAGGCTGTCACGACGACCACCCCCCAGAACACCGAGCCGGACGCCGAGGGCGTCGAAGCCACCACTGAGCCGGACGCCGAGGCCCTCGAGGAGGCCGCCGCCGAGGCGGCGATCACCGCGGCAGACCTGGATGAGGCGGCGACGTCGGCTGACCTGGTCCGGGTGTATCTGAACGAGATCGGCAAGGTCGCCCTGCTCACCGCCGCTGACGAGGTCGAGCTGGCCAAGCGTATCGAGGCAGGCCTTTACGCCGAGCACCTGCTGAGCTCGCCCAATGACTTCAGCGCAGCGCGCAAGCGAGACCTGCGCGCGGTGGTTGTGGACGGGGACCGGGCCAAGGACCACTTGCTGCGGGCCAATCTGCGGCTGGTCGTGTCGCTGGCCAAGCGCTACACCGGGCATGGGATGCCCTTCCTCGACCTGATCCAGGAGGGCAACCTGGGCCTCATCCGGGCGGTGGAGAAGTTCGACTACACCAAGGGCTTCAAGTTCTCCACGTACGCGACGTGGTGGATCCGCCAGGCGATCAGCCGGGCGATGGCCGACCAGTCGCGGACCATCCGGCTGCCCGTCCACCTCGTCGAGCAGGTGAACAAGCTGCAGCGGATGCGCCGCGAGATGAACCAGGAGCTCGGCCGGGAGGCTACGCACGCGGAGCTGGCCGTCGAGCTCGACGTGCCCGAGGAGCGGGTGCGCGAGCTGATCGACCTGTCGCGCGACCTCGTCAGCCTGGATCAGACGGTCGGGGCCGACGACGACGCCGCGCTCGGTGACTTCATCGCCGACGACACCGCGCCTGCCGCCGAGGCCGCTGTCGAGGCGGGATTGATGCGCGCGCAACTGCAGTCGGTACTCGGCACCCTCGAGGCCCGAGAGGCCGCGGTCGTGCGCATGCGCTACGGCCTGGACGACGGTCAGCCCCGAACGCTCGACGAGATCGGCCGGGCGTTCAAGCTGTCCCGCGAGCGGATTCGGCAGATCGAGCGGGAGACCATGGCCAAGCTGCGCCACCCGTCCCGGGCCCAGGCGCTGCGCGACTACCTCGAGTAGCCGTTCTGTTTGCGACCGCCACTTCCGCAGCAACCGTTCTACGATGGCCGTCAGCCGTCCCGACGACGAATGGGCACCGTGAGCGAGCATCGTAACGAGCGTCAGCGAGCGAGGGCGGGGTCCCCGCGAAATTGCCTGGTTGGACAATGAGCCATCACAGCGACCTCATCGACACCACCGAGATGTACTTGCGGACCGTGTACGAACTTGAGGAAGAAGGCGTGGTGCCGCTTCGCGCGCGCATCGCCGAGCGACTGGGCCAGAGCGGCCCCACGGTGAGTCAGACAGTGGCCCGGATGGAGCGGGACGGCTTGCTGCACGTCGCCGACGACCGGCAGCTGCAGCTGTCCGACCAGGGCCGCCGAGAGGCCGTCGCCGTGATGCGCAAGCACCGGCTGGCCGAGCGGCTGCTCGCCGACGTCATCGGGCTGGACTGGGAGCACCTGCACATCGAAGCGTGCCGCTGGGAGCACGTAATGAGCGAAGACGTCGAACGCCGTATTCTCGCGCTGCTTGACAGGCCGCTGCGCTGCCCGCACGGCAACCCCATCCCTGGCCTGGACGACCTCGGCCTCCCGTTCGCGGCCGCGGACACCGGCGAGGGCCTGGTTACCCTGTCGACCGCGGCCGGAAGCCGCGCCACGACCGTCATCGTCGACCGGATCAGCGAGCTGTTGCAGCCCGACGCCGAGCTGATGCACCGGTTCGCCGATGCCAGCCTGTTGCCCGGCCGCACGGTCAACGCCCTGTCGACGGCCATTGGCGTCGAGGTATGGGCCGGTGGCGAACGCTTCGGCTTCGACTCCCGGGTTGCCGAGCACGTGTTCGTGCGCGCCGTACCGGCCGGTGCCGGGTCGGTCGGCCGGGTGGCCTGAGCGCCCCGGGTAGAGTTAGGCCCGACGCGAGCCACCGCCGTCTCGCCTGACCTCGTCGTCTCGAACGGGCTCTCGAAGCGTTCGTGAACTGCCGAAAGGGTGGCCGGTGGCACACGACCCCCAGGGTTTCCTCAAGTATGCGCGCGTCGACACACCCAAACGGCCGGCCGCCGAACGGGTCCGTGACTGGCAGCCGATCTATCTGCGCGCTCCGGGGGATGTCGTCGAGCAGCAAGCGGCGCGTTGCATGGACTGTGGCGTGGCGTTCTGCCACAGCGGCTGCCCGCTCGGCAACCTGATCCCGGAATGGAACGAGTACGTCGCCCGGGGTGATTTCGTCAGTGCCACTGAACGGCTGCATGCCACGAACAACTTCCCCGAGTTCACCGGCTGGATCTGCCCGGCACCCTGCGAGGCCGCCTGCGTGCTGGCCCTCAATACCGACCCGGTGACCATCAAGCAGGTCGAGATTTCCATCGTCGAGCGAGCCTTCGACGATGGGCTCGTCGCCGCGCAGCCGCCGTCCGAGCGCAGCGGGAAGCGAGTCGCGGTGGTTGGTTCGGGACCGGCGGGGCTGGCCGCCGCCCAGCAGCTCACCCGCGCGGGACACGAGGTCGTCGTCTTCGAGCGCGACGACCGCATCGGCGGCCTGCTGCGCTACGGAATCCCCGACTTCAAGATGCCTAAGCACATCATCGATCGCCGTCTGGAGCAGATGGCACAGGAGGGCGCCCATTTTCGGGTTGGCGCCGACGTCACGCCAGAGACCGCCGCCGCCGTGCGTGCCGACCATGACGCCGTGGTGCTCGCCGTGGGTGCGCTGCGGCAACGCGAGGTGACCTACCCGGGTCGCGAGCTGTCCGGCGTGCATCAGGCGATGGAGTACCTGCCACAGGGCAACCGCGTGCAGGCCGGCGACATCGCCGTCCCGGCCCTGAACGCCGCTGGCAAGCACGTGATCATCATCGGTGGGGGCGACACTGCGGCCGACTGCCTGGGCACCGTGAACCGCCAGGGCGCACAGTCGGTGACCGTGCTGGACCACAACCCGCGTCCGGAACCGCGCACGAATCTGGTCAATCCACGGTGGCCATCCGCGATGAGCAGCAGGGGGGTCTCCCCGGCTCACGACGAGGGGGTGCACGAAGCCTGGGCCCGGGAGGTGGTCGAGTTCGTCGGTGACGAGACGGGCGCGGTGCGCGCGGCGCTGGTGGAGAAAGTCGAGATCGTCAGGGTCGAGGGACGGCGGGAGTTCCGTCCGGTGGCGGGCTCACGCACGGAGCTCCCGGCCGATCTGGTCTTGCTGGCCGCGGGCTTCGTCGGCACGGACGTGCCCGAGCTGCTCGCCGCACTCGGCGTGGACCGCGATCCCGTCAAGGGCACGGCGATCGTGGACGACTCATGGCAGACCAGCGCGCCCGGTGTCTACGCGTGTGGCGATGCGACGCGAGGCGCCAGCCTGGTGGTGTGGGCCATCGCGGAGGGACGCGCGTGCGCGGCCGCCGTCGACCGCGCGCTATCCGGCGCCTCCGAGCTGCCCAGCCCGGTTCGTCCGTACGCCGCGGCGTTGTAGGCGTCCGGTGCGTGCTCGCTATGCCGATCTGGGCATACGCAGCCGTGGTGTGCGGTGCGGGTCGAGACCGTGGTTCAGCGCTCCGAGCAGCAGCTCGGCGGCGGTGTAGCCCGGGTCGCTCGCCAGAGCTCGCTCGGCGGCGATCCCCGCTAGCACGCCGTTTCCCGCGCGCCACTCGGTCCAGCCGAAGAGGAACAGGGGCGGAGCGTCGTACGGCTCGGGGAGCCGACGCGCGAGTTCGCGCCATAGCCCCCGGCCATCGAGTCGCCGCTGGTCGACGGCGAGCCATACCGCGTCACGCAGCGAAATGTCGGCAAGGCCCGCCGCGAACCGCGCTGCCTGCTCGTCCAGCAGCGACCCGGTAGGCCCGGGGAACAAGGCGGAGTCGGCATCCCGGGCCGCCGCGAACACGGCGCGCTTCACGGCGCGAACGTGACGCTGGCTGTGGCCGTCGAGGATCGCGCGTACCGCCCGTTCTTCGGCCGCTTCGAGCAGCGGCAGGATGGCGCGCCGCCGCTCGTCGCTCTCCGGCGTGAGAACCAAAGCCAGTTGCTCGCGGTTAGGCAGGGCTACCAGCCCGGCGTAGGTGGCCGCGGCGGCCGCCGCCGACGACGGGCCTTCGAGCAGCTGCCCGTCGGGCGGGCAGCAGCCCACGTCATCACACACGAATGACCACCACCGGTCGGAGGTCACGAGCAGTGCGTCGAGCAGGGCCAAGCCGGCACGTTCCGCGCTCTCGTCGACGGCGTCGACGACGACGGTCCGCCACGGAAGATCGGCGGTGCGGCTCGGCGTCCACTCAGCGTCGAAAACGACGACGACCACGCCCGTGGCGCCGCTGCGCGCGACGGCTCGAACGGTGTCGTCGACGAGCCGACCTGATGAGATCACCTCGGCCAGGTCGACCCGGGCAGTGATCGTGACGCTGTCGCTATCGCGACCGCCATCATGCCCCAGGCCGATCAGCACCAGGCTGGCGCGGGGGTGGAAGCCGAGCAGGTAGGGAACGGCCTCGATCAGGTCGGCGGGGCCCCGGATCTTCAACACCGGCCGATCGCTCGTGAGATCTGTCATGCCGGCAAGTCTGGGAACGGCCGGGGTTGGGCACAGGGCGAAGAAGGATCTGTGGACAGCGCTCGCGGCCTGTGGACGAACGCGCTCAGTGCAGCGTGCCGCGGCGCCACTCCCGGGCCGCGCGGGCGAGGTCGTCCGCGGCGCGATCGTTGCGGTGTGCAAGCAGGTGCTCGTCCGCCCCGTCTTCAGCGCGAGCGCTGTTGCGACGGCCCGCGGCAATGACCCTGAAGAACGCGGCTGCCCGCTCGAGCGCGACCGCGAAATCTCCCCGGTACGCCCGCTCGAGCACCGCGTCACCCATCCGGCGCACGGCGTCCGGATCCGCGTCGTCGCTTACGCCGGCGACGACCGCGTCTGCAGGAGCGTAGATCGCACCGACCCGCCAAAGCCGACACACCTCGTCGGATCGCGTACGGCACCACTGCCGGACCAGGTACAGAGCCCACAGCACACCGGGCAGGCTCACTGGGTCGGCGTCGCGCCACAGTGCGGCGAGCGTGTCCAAACCGACGACGTCGGCGAGGTCGAGCAGCCGCCGCTCGCCAACCGGCGAGGCCGAGTCGCGCCCTGCAGCAATCACCAGCGCCGCCGTGGCCGCGGCGACCTCAGCCCGCGACCGCGGTGGCGTTCCGCCTGCTGCGTCGATCAGATCGGTCAGGTCGGCGTAGGGAACGGGCCGATGCGGCCGGGCTGGCTTCTCGCTCATCCACGTCGCTCCTTCCGCCCCTCCCACCGTTGCGCTGTGCGCTTACGATACGTCTGCCCGTCGATGTCCCGGAACAGCGCAGCGACCCGGTAGCGTGGACCCGCGACGTCGGCCCGGACAGGCCCCCGGTCCCACACCCGCCGCTGCGAGCGGCCTCCCGCCGAGAGGCGACCTGACGGGCCGACGTCGACCACCATGGCCGACCGTGCGGGCGCCCGCCACGATGAGGTAGGACTTCAGCTATGGGCGACGGCAACGGCTGGGTTTTCTGCGCGCTCGGCCACCGCCACTGGGGCAGGTTCGGCGCCGCGGGTTTGCTCGTCCGCGACGACGATCGCGTCATCCTGCAGCACCGCGCGGCGTGGACGCACGAGGGTGACACCTGGGGCCTGCCTGGCGGGGCGCGGGACAGCCACGAAGACGTCGTCCAGGCCGCCCTGCGCGAAGCCGCCGAGGAGGCGAGCATCGCGGCCGCGGCCGTCACGCCCTACGGCCTGCTCGTCGACGATCATGGTGGCTGGTCCTACACGACCGTGCTCGCCCGGCCACGCGAGCGGATCGCTCCGCACGCCGCGAATGCCGAAAGCAGCGAGGTGCGCTGGTGGGACGACACCCCAGTCGCCGGCCTGCCGCTGCATCGGGGATTCTCCGCCACCTGGCCGCTGGCCCGCCCGGCCGTGCAGCCGGTCACGATCGTGGTCGACGCTGCCAACGTGGTCGGATCGCGCCCGGACGGCTGGTGGCGAGACCGCGCCGCAGCTACGCAGCGGCTCCTCGACGGCCTGCGCCGGCTCATCCGTTCGGGCATCCGCACCGACCAGCTGCCGAGCCCCGTCCGCGCGGCGCAGCTGAGCGCGGTGGTGCCGCGGATCAGTGTGGTGGTCGAGGGCAGGGCCGCGGCGATTGTCGACGAGCAGGGCGTCTCGGCCGCCTGGTGGGACGCCCTGCTCGAGATCCACGCCGCGCTGCGCGACGGCGACAGCGAGGTCGTCCGTCAGGCGGCAATCAGTCGTACCGCGGGAGCACAGCCGGTGGTGGTCACCGCCGACCGGCAGTTGCGCGACCGACTCCCCACACAGGCGACGCCGGTCGGCCCGAGCTGGCTGCTGAACCTGATCGACCACGACACCAGCACGCGGTGATCAACGCCGGCGCCTCGGCCGAGCCGAGGTCGAGGGGCATCGGCACCGTCCCGACGGCTTCGACCTACGCTGGCGGCTGATCGGGATCGAGGATCTGGTCGTGGATCCGCAGCGGCCGTTCTTCATCCAGTGGCAGACCGACGAGGCGCACCGCCCCTCGGCGGGCGGATCCACCGTTACCCTCGTCGGCCTGGAGATCGCCGGTGATCAGGCCACGGTTGACGCTTACCTCGGCTCGTCGTCGGTCCAGCCGCTCGACGGCGTCGAGGTCGTCTGGCAGCCCGCCACCCAGGGCGACACCGGTGTTACAGCGGCGGTCTTCCGGACCGCCACGGGCACCGTGCGCATCAACTGAGTGCCCGATGGCGGCCGCGACCCGGCATAGTGGGCAGCGTGCACACTGTGGCCCTGACCTGGGAGCAGGCGGCTTTGCTGGCTGTCGCGTTGCTCGGGGTCGGGGTGGTGATGCGAGCGAACCCGCGCGCCGCGGCGCTGGCACCATTCGCCGTCGAGTCCGGCTTCATCGCGGCCTTGTACGCGCTGTGGCAGCTCGTCGGCAGCCTGGCCGCCGGTACATCCGGCGCCTACCAACGTGCGGCCTGGATCGTGCGTATCGAACGGGATTGGCACCTGCCGAGCGAAGTCCGGGCCCAGGACCTCGTCATCGGGCATCCTCTGCTAGCGCAGGCATGCAACATCTACTACGCGACGATGCATTTCACGGCACTGTTTGCGCTGCTGCTATGGCTGTTCGTGCGGCACCGCGACCACTACGCATCGGTCCGGACCACGATCGTCCTGCTCACCGGCGCCTGCTTGCTGATCCAGTTCGTGCCGGTTGCGCCGCCCCGGCTGCTGGCCGGATACGGGTTCTTCGATGTTGCCGCCCGGTATGGCCAGTCCGTGTACGCGGCGTTCGGCGTGGGGGCTGACCAGCTTTCGGCAATGCCCTCGGTGCACGTGGGGTGGGCGGTGCTGATTGCGTTCGCCGCGGTGACGATCAGTCGCAGTCCCTGGCGCTGGCTGGTCATGCTGCATCCGCTGCTCACGATCTTCGTCGTCGCGGCCACGGGCAACCACTTCTGGCTCGACGGGATCGCGGCGATCGTCGTGCTGGGGCTGGCGCTGGCGGCGCAGCGGGCAACCCGTTCGGTCCTCGCCGGGGTCCGCCCGGGCCGCGTGATCGGCGTGGCGGCGTCCCAGCACGCGATGGCCAACGCCCTTGCCATGGGCGACACGGCGGAGCGCTGACGCGCCGGTCCGCTTGTTCGCGGCCGTGATGTCGCGCATGCTCTTCCCGTGGACGCGTTGATCGCCGGAGCGGCGCCGGCCAGTCCCCTGCGCACCACCCAGCCGCGTGTGCCGATCGGCGAGTACGGGTTCCTGTCCGATGGCGAGGTCATGGCACTGGTGGCGCCCAGCGGTTCGGTCGAATGGATGTGCCTGCCCAGGGTCGACTCGCCGAGCATTTTCGGCAGGCTGCTCGGGCGGCACGCGGGCAACTTCCGAGTCGCCCCGTCCGACGTCTCGGTCCCCGCGGCCCGTCGCTACCTGCCCGGCACGATGCTGCTCGAGACCAGTTGGGGCACGCCGACGGGCTGGATCATCGTCCGTGACGTCATGCTGATCGGCCCGTGGCGGCACGAGGAGGAGCTGTCGCACACCCACAAGCGCACGCCTACCGACTACGACGCCGAGCACATCCTGTTGCGCACGATCCGCTGCGTGTCCGGCGAGGTGCAGACGGTCGTCGAGTGCGAGCCCGTCTTCGACTACGGCCGCACCTTCGCCAAATGGTCCTACACCGAACAGGTCTATCACCAGGGCGTGGCACGGTCGGCGACCGGCGAACAAACGATCACGCTCACCACGGACATGCGGCTCGGCTTCGAGGGCGGTCGGGCCACGGCGCGCACCCTGCTCAGGGAAGGCGACATCCGCTACGTGGCGATGTCGTGGGGCAGCAAGCAGCCGCCGCTGACCTACGACGACGCGTACCAGCGACTGGTGTGGACGGCGCACCATTGGCAGCACTGGCTGGCCCGCGGCCAGTTCCCCGACCATCCCTGGCGCGGCTACCTGCAGCGCAGCGCGCTCACCCTAAAGGGCCTGACCTACGCCCCGACCGGCGCGATCGCCGCAGCTGCCACGACGTCGCTGCCCGAGACCCTCGGCGGCGAACGCAACTACGACTACCGCTTCAGCTGGATCCGCGACGCGACCTTCGCGCTGTGGGGCATGTACGGTCTCGGCTTCGACTGGGAGGCCATCGACTTCCTGTCCTTCATCGCCGATGTGGCCGACAGCGACGAAGACCTGCAGATCATGTACGGGGTGGGCGGCGAACGCGATCTGCAGGAACAGGTCCTGGAGCACCTTCCCGGCTACGGCGACTCGCGTCCGGTCCGGGTGGGCAACGCCGCCTACGCGCAGCACCAGCACGACGTGTGGGGTGCGCTGCTCGACTCGGTGTACCTGCACTCCAAGGCCGCCGACCACCTGGACGGGCGGATCTGGCCGATCCTGGGCCGGCAGGTACAGGAGGCGCTCAAGCACTGGCGGGAGCCCGACGCCGGCATTTGGGAGGTCCGCGGCGAACCGCGACACTTCACCTCGTCCAAGATCATGTGCTGGGTCGCCGCCGACCGCGGTGCCCGGCTGGCGACGATGATCGGCCAAGACGCGGCCGCGTCGGAATGGCAGATGGCGGCCGACGAGATCAAAGAGGACATCCTCACCCACGGGGTGGACGCCCGCGGTGTGCTCACCCAGTGCTACGGCTCGGACGCCCTGGACGCGTCGTTGCTGCTCGCCCCGCTGCTCCGATTCCTGCCGCCGGACGACCCGCGAATCCGGGCGACCGTGCTCGCGATCGCCGACGAGCTCACCGAAGAGGGCTTCGTGCTCCGATACCGCACCGGGGAGACCGACGACGGCTTCTCGGGCAGAGAAGGTTCGTTCACCATCTGCTCGTTCTGGCTGGTGTCCGCGCTGTGTGAGATCGGCGAGGTCAAGCGGGCCCGCGCGCTGTGCGCGAAACTGCTCTCGTTCGCGGGCCCGTTGGAGCTCTACGCCGAGGAAATCGACACCCGCACCGGCGAGCAGCTGGGCAACTTCCCGCAGGCGTTCACCCACCTGGCCCTGATCAACGCCGTGCTGCACGTCATCGCCAGCGAGCAAGCCGATGACTCCGCCCTGGATGTGCAGCCTGCCGGCTGACCGGCGCGCTTACGGCTGGCACGTTTGCGCGGGGCGCATCCGGTTCACCGGGTCGAAATGGCTGGTGATCCGGTATTGCCCGGCAGCTGGTAGCCGCACGCCCAACCATCCATCGTTGTCGATGATGCATGCCGCTTCGGTACGGGTGCCGTTCGGCGCCTCGACCACCAGATAGGGGGACCAGCGCATCCGCAATGCAACGTCGTGTGGCCCATCGACGGCCAGACTCACGCTCGAGGCGTCGAGCGCCATGACTCGCGCCCCGACGGCAAGCCCGGTCGCACCGGCGACCCGATAGAGCGTCCAGTCCCCGTTCGACCAGACCGGCGTCAGGTAATCCAGGCCGGAACGCACCAGCTGTGCCTCAGTTACGGCGGAGTAGTCCAGCGCGACCGACGGGCTCGGCAGCGCGACCCAACCGACGGCCAGCTGGTCGAGCCAGACCCGGTAGCTGTGCGCGTTCAGTGCGCCATCGCGGTAGAACAGCGGGTTGTACGCCACGTCCGCCTGGCGGTACCAGCCGCGGGCCAATGAGACATTGCCATTGCCCAGGTATGCCGAGGCCCAGTGATTGCTGGTGTCCACGACCTCGACGCGCTGCCCAATCGCCCCGGGTCCGGCCACTGCCTGCTCAGCCGTGATGGCGGTAGCGAGTGGGCTGTAGAACGAGGCGTCTGCGGACGCCGCCCGGCCGGCGGATAGCTGGCCCACCAGGTCGATCGACGGCCAGAGGGCGAGCAGCCCCAGCACCACCGCGAGCAGCTCGCGGCGCAGTGGCGCGTACGCAACCACCAACGGCACAGAGCAGACCCAGGCGAGCCGGGTGACGTTGTCGCCGACCGCGCCGGGGGCGAGGAGGAACACCGGCAGCGAGCCCGCGAGCAACGCCACCGTAAACCGTACGGTGCGGTTGGGGCAGAACAGCGCGACGCCTAGACAACACAACCCAGCCGGGATGGCGTCAGTGACGGTGAACGGCATCTTGCCGCTGCCCGGGAAGAGCAACGCCACCGTCAGCGCGACTATGAGGAGCAGTCCGCCTACCGCCAGCGCCAGCCGGCGCCGTGTGGCGTCCACGAGGACGAGCGCAACGAGCGCCAGCCCGAGGAAGAACGCAGCGAGCGGGCTCGCGCAGTACGCGGCGACCGCGCAGATTCCGGCGAGGACCCCGTGGTGGGACCTCATCGCCACGAGTGCCGCGACTGCGCAGGTAAGGCCCAACGCGAAGGTGACCCGCCCGTCGACGAGGTTCGCGATCTGCGCGGCGGCGAAGGCCACCGCGCCAGCCCGGGGACGACGTGACTCGGCGACCAGCTTGCCGGTGAACCATGCGCCAGCAACCGCCGCGGCCACTCCGGTCAGCCGGACGCCCAGGATCGCCATCGAGGTCGGAGCGAGCAGGCTGTAGGAGGGCATGGACAGCCCCCCGAACCAGCCGGTCCACCACGACAGGTTGCCCGCATTGCGGACCACGTTGGTACGTGCCACCTGCGCGGCGAGGTCAGGGGCGAGTGGCGTCCAGACCAGATAGACAATCGCGAGCAGCGAACCGCAGATCAGCGCCCAGGTGGCGGGCGACAGCGATCGCAGCGTGGGCGCAGTGCGCCCGCGCAGCAACGCGCTCGTCACCGAATCGATCCTTCCTCTGCAATGAGGTGCATCATCGTCGCGATCGTGGCCCGATACACGAAGGGCTGTGCCGAATCTCAGCCACGGCTCATCGGCTCCATTCTGTCCTACCATGGCGTGCGCCCCAGGATCGAGCGGATTCGGTCCGTCCGCGCCGCGCAGAACTGCGCGGTCGTAGAATGGCGAGGTTCTGCGCAGCGCACCGCAGGTGAGGAGCCGAGCAACTGCTGAGCACCGCTGCTCCGCCACTGCGCCGACTGGCCGCGCGCAGTGTGCCGCAGACCCACCAGCTCCGGCTGCTGGCCGGCGCGGGTGCCGCGGCGGGATGCCTGATCGTAGTCGCGGCTGGGCGGGTCGGGCTCGCCAGGTCGACCACGCCGTTCACCAGCTGGCTAGGCCTGCTCGCGGGTAACCAGATCAACCCGCACCGATCCCCGGTACCCGGGTTGCTGCTCGCTCTGGGCGTCTGTGCCTTGGTGGTGGTGTGGCTGTTCACCCTGCGGGCGATGCGCGGCCCGCGCCATGGCGACTCGCAGTGGTGGACGTTGAGTTGGTGGTGGTCGCTGCCGTTCCTGCTCGGACCCCCGCTGCTCAGCTCGGACGTGTTCAGCTACGCCGCCCAGGGCATGCTCGTGGCGCACGGCCACGACCCCTACACCAGCGGGCCGGCCGCGCTCGGCTGGGGCCCGACGCTGGCCGCCGTCGACCCGTCCTGGCGCAGCGAGCCGAGCCCCTACGGGCCGCTCGCGACGCTCGTCGAGCATCTGAGCGTGGTGGTTGGCGGCGGAACCGCCCTTGGCGCGGTGATCGTGCTCCGGCTGTTCGCGGCCGCGAGTGTCGTCGCGATCGGCGTCCTCGCGGTGCGCCTGGCCGGAGCCGACCGCAGCGCAACCGCCCTGGGACTCACGGTCCTCAACCCGCTGATGTTGATGCACGTCATCGGCGGGGTTCACTTCGAGGGCCTGATGTGCGCGCTGCTGCTGGCCGCCATCTATGCGGCCAACCGCGGGCAGCTATACCTGGCGCTGATGCTCGGCTGTGGGGCGGGCGCGATCAAGGCGCCGGCGCTAGTCGTCGTGCTCGGCATCCTCTTCCTGACCCTCATGACGGCGAACGTCGGCCGTGGGCATGAGCTGCGCAATATGCTGCTGCGCTGCGCCGGGGTAGTTGGTGCCTGCTGGCTGGTATTCACGCTTCTCGTGCCGCACGGCTGGGGCTGGCTGCGCTCGCTCGGCACGCCAGCCCTCACCTCGACGCCGGCAGCGGTGTCGACCATGCTGTCGAGCCTGATGTCGGTCGTCGTCCCACCTCCTTCGGGCGCCGACGCCGCGTACGCCTGCCGGGTGACGGCGTTGTTCGCGGCGATCGTCATCGCCGGGTACCTGCTGTTCACCGCGCATCATCGCCCGCTCGCCAAGACGACGGGCCTGGCCCTGCTCGCAATCTCCTTACTCAATCCGGTGTTCTATCCGTGGTACGCGCTGTGGGGCCTGGTCTGCCTCGCCCCGATCGTCTCCGGCCGGCCCCGTGATTGGCTGGTGGCGCTTTCGGCCCTATCCGTGACGGTGAACCTGCCGGGCCTGACGACGCCGCGGGCGGCGGCCATCGATATTGCCGTGGCCGTAGCCGTGGCCGTCCCGTTGCTGCGGCTCACCCGTGCAGACCTGCGCAGCACCCGGCGGCTGGTTGAGGCAGCCGTAGCCCGGCCAGTGCAGCTGCCAGCCGCCGCGATTCGGCCGGGGCAGCCTTCGGCCGCGGCTCGAGAGCCTGCGAGCAGTCAGCGCAGCGACGACTGGATCGCGAGCACTCCAACACCTGTTGCCAAGATCATGAACAGTAACACCGACGCCAAGACCACCGCGGTGTAGAGCACGTCGCTCATCGGCTCGCGCGCTGAACGTGTTCTCGAGTCGGTGGCTTTCGCCGGCTTTGTGGCCGCTGTCGGCCTCGCTGGTCGCCCAACGCCCCCTGCCGTCGTGCTGACCATGTCTTTGGTGTACTACCAGCACCAACCGTGAGCTACCCGAAGCCCGAGTTGAAACCGGACTGTGATCAATGAGTCGCGCTGGGTTAACCCGCGTGCATGTCCTGGACCCCGAAAGGAGCGCCATCGGGCGTTGATGACGCCCCCTCGTCGAGGGTCGGGACTGGGCGATCAGCTGCAGCCGCTCGTGCTGCCGCACCCTTCGCAGACGAAGCAGCTGCCGGCCTGGCGCATCTTGGTACCGCAGTTCATGCACAGCGGCGCGTCGGCCGACGTGCCGATCAGCGCCTCGGCGAGCTCCGCCGTGCTGTGCACCCGTGGCGGCGCCTCGTGCGCCGCCTGGGCCACCACCTCGTCGGCAACGGGAGCCGGAGGTGCCGGGTTCACCGGGGCGGACTGCGCCAACGAGACAATGTCGACATCGTCCTCGTCGTCGTCGACCGGCTGGTAGGACCCGGTCTCGAGCTGCCGCGTCCGCTCGGCCGCGGTGTAGATGCCCAGCGCCGAGCGCGTCTCGAACGGCAGGTAGTCGAGGGCCAGCCGGCGGAAGATGTAGTCCAGCACGGACTGGGCCATCCGGATGTCCGGGTCGTCGGTGAGCCCGGCCGGGTCGAAGCGCATGTTGGTGAACTTGCTGACGTAGGTCTCCAACGGCACACCGTGCTGGAGCGCGATCGAGATGGCGATCGAGAAGGCATCCATCACCCCGGCAAGCGTCGAGCCCTGCTTGCCCAACTTGAGGAACACCTCGCCGAGCCCGTCGTCCGGATAGGAGCCGGCGGTCATGTAGCCCTCGGCACCGCCCACCGTGAACGATGTCGTCAGCGAGGGTCGGGACTTGGGCAGCCTCTTGCGGGTCGGCCGGTACTCGATCACCTTCTCGACGGCTTTCGCAGGCTCGGCGCCGTTGTTGTCACCCTTGCCCGCTGACAGTGGCTGACCGACCTTGCAGTTGTCGCGGTACACGGCCAGCGCCTTGAGGCCGAGCTTCCAGCCCTGGAGGTAGACGTCCTCGATATCCTCGACGGTGGCCGTCTCTGGCAGGTTCACCGTCTTGGAAATCGCCCCGGACAGGAACGGCTGCACTGCGGCCATCATCCGCACGTGGCCCATCGGCTTGATCGCCGGCTGGCCCATGGCGCAGTCGAAGACCTCGTAATGCTCCTGCCGCAGCCCTGGCGAGTCGATGACGTGGCCGTGCTCGGCGATGTACTCGACGATCGCCTCGACCTGCTCGTCCTGGTAGCCCAGAGCCCGCAGCGCGCGGGGCACCGTCTGGTTGACGATCTGCATCGACCCGCCGCCGACCAGCTTCTTGAACTTCACCAGCGCCAGATCGGGCTCAACGCCGGTTGTGTCGCAATCCATCATCAGCCCGATCGTGTTGTGGCTGACGAAGCCGGCCGCGACGTAGGTGACGTTCGACGGTACGGACAGGTCGTAGGTGGGCTGCGCTCCGCCGTCGGCGTTCTCGGCGACGGGCTCGTAGATGTAGCCGAGCGCGTTCTCGAGTCGGGTGTCGCCGGTGAGCGCAAGCAGCCGCGTGGTGAGATCGCGGCTGAGACCTTTTCCGCGGGCCAACGCCTGGTGGACAAGTCCGCGCAGTTCGTGGCCGATCGGAGCCAGCTCGAGCCACACCTGGTCCGGTAGCGCGATCCGGTCGCGATTCCCGGACTGCGTCGAGTGCACCGCGTCGAGCAATGCGCGCTTCCGGCCGCCCATGAAGCCGATGCGATCGGCGAAGGTCTGCGCGTGCCGCATGTTGCGGATGCGTACCTGGAACTGCGCGCCGCCCCAACCGCTGACGGTCTCCCTTGTCGTCGAAGGCTGGCCCACAGCAAGCAGCAGTGTCCGAATGTCGTCGGCGAGGGTCTGGGACGCGGTCGATACGCTCGGCACGCCGGCGCTGACCGAGCCGTCCGCCTCGAACAGGCCGCGCAGGAACGCGGCGTAGACCGTGGGGTCGTTGGTCTCCCGGATCGCGATGGGCACGCGCGGAGTCCAGCCGTTGCCCGAGTGGTCAACGCCGGGCAGCAGCTTGGCGAATCCGGCTGCCGCCCACCAGCGGGCCAGTCGCACGGATTGCAGCGTCACCTCCTGATAGCCCTGCTGCTGGGTCACGACCGGCTCGAGCGCGAACAGTTCCTTGCTCAGCACCCGTATCCGGTCAACCACGTCCGGGTCCGTGTCAGCCACGCACAGCCGGATCCCCTTGGCGTGCAGGCTTCCATCGCCCATGAAGTACCCGACCAGCTCACTCAGCGCGGCGTCGACGCTGTCTGGCACCTGGATGTCGCGGTCGCCCGTGTAGTAGGCCTGATCGAGCACCGGGAGGGCGACTCGCCGAGTGTCGCCGACTGTCCCGCCGAGCTGCATGGGCACCAGGTCTCCACGGGCGATGTCGGCGAGCCGCTTCCACGTCCACTGGCCCGAAGTCGGGTCGACGACCTTGATGCGGTGCGCCAGCGTGCCCTGGATGCGGTATCCGCCCTTGGTCACGATGCGACGCGTGGGCTCCTCGCCGTTGATGAAGAACTTCGTCGCGGAACGTGCGCCCTCGTCGGTGGAGACCTGGATGTCGAGGTCCTGCCACGTGTCGCCGTACACGTCGCCGAGTTCCTTCAGCCGCAGCAGGCCTCGGTCGGTCGTCACCAGAGTGTCGCCGACGAGGCATCCCGTCGGCGCCAGCACGGAGGCCTGCGCGTTGCGCCAGCCGGTGCGCTCACCGAGCTGGTTGACCTTCGCCCACTCCTGCGTGGCGGCGTCGAAGATGCCGCGATCCATGTCGTCCATCCGCCTCGCGGCGTCGTTGGCCGCGGCGTGCTTGCGCATGACCCGCGCGTGCGCGGCGGCGTTGCGGGCGTACCCCTCGTATGGGCCGACGATGCCGGCCAGCTCCGCCGAGCGACGGTAGGAGGTGGCCGTCATCAGCGACGTGATCGCCCCGGCGAGAGCCCGACCGCCGTCGGAGTCGTAGGCGTGACCCGACGCCATCAGCAGTGCGCCCAGGTTCGCATAGCCGATGCCCAGCTGACGGTAGGCCCGGGTGTTCACCCCGATCGGCTCGGTCGGGAAATCGGCGAAGCAGATGGAGATGTCCATGGCGCTGATGATGAGTTCGACCGCTCCCACGAACTTCTGCACGTCGAACGTGTCGTCGTCCCGCAGGAACTTCAGCAGGTTGAGCGACGCCAGGTTGCACGACGTGTTGTCCAGGCTCATGTACTCGGAGCAGTTGGCGACGACGACCCCGCCGACGATGTAGGAGTGGTTGCGGAGCTCGGTCAGGTTGTACGTGGTCTCGAAGCCGCGCGACTGACGCGATACCAGGTGGACGGTCTCGTCCACCGAGTAGAAGCGGTGGCTGGTGAGCAGATCCCGCAGCCGAAGCGCCTTAGGACCGTGGTCGAATCCGACGAGCTCGGCGAACCGCGTGATGTGGTGGCCCGAGATCCGCAGGTCGAACGAGGGTCCGTCACTGCCGTACGTGGGGTGCGAACCATCGCCACGGGTGTAGTGGAACGACGCGGTCTTGGTGCCGGTGCGAGAGACACGTGCAGCCACGCCGAGGCTGGCGAGAAGGTCCTGCACGCCCAAGAGCAATTCCTCGGAACGGCTGGCGAGCCCAACGTAGCAAGTCCCCTTCTCGACCTGGTTCACCACGCACCCGTCGGCGTCGAACAGCCCACGCAGGAACGCTCGCACGGCGTACTCCGGCGCCTCGAAGATCGACTCCGGCACGACCTTGTCGCTCGATCGAGCAGAGCTGACACCGAGACCGAGACACAACGCCCTGAGCGCGGATTGCATCGCGCGCAGCTGCGTCGTGCCGTTGGCCTGCCGGCTCGGCGTGCGTTCGACACCGGTGAGATGACCGAGCAGCTCGTCGTGCCTCGGCAACATGTGCTCCTGCTCCCAGGCGCTGCCGTATACGGTCACGACCCCTGCATCGGTCACGCGGCCGTCGCCGACGAGCCAGCCGAGGTAGTGCGCGAGCTCCTCGCTCCATTTCTCCGGCAGCTCAGCGAGCGGGTGTCCACGCGCGACGCGGGCCGACGCCACCGCCTGCCGCGGCAACGCCTCGCTGGCGAATGACCGGGCAGCGTGGTGGTAGGAACGGACGACCTGGTCGTCGGGACCCACGTCCTCGGCGTGGACCCAGCCACGGTTCGCAGTCCACAGCCGGTGCCCCGGCGTGCACCGCAGCCGGGATCCGTCGCTGAAACGTAGTTCGACGACCTCGTTGGTTCCGGTGACCATGTAACGCACCGGAGAGGTCGCAACGATCCGCGCCGCCGGGTCGGCGTCCGAGGTCACGTCATTCGTGTAGACCTGGAACGTCTCGCCGGCTGCGGCTCGCGCCACCAGCTCGCCGATCCGGGTCAGGCCCTTGTCCGTGACCACGCGTTGATCTGCTGGGAAGCACGGGTTAGATGCGGTGATTCGTCCGGTTTCCGGGTTGGTGTGCCAGTCGTTGATCGTGTCGTCGTACTGGATGCCGGGGTCGGCGCACTCCCATGCCGCCTGCGCGACCTTGCGGAACAGCGCCTTGGCGTCGACGGTGTCGATAACCTCGTGTGTCTTGCGGGCCCGAAACCCGAACTGTCCGCCCTCCTCGACCGCCCGCATGAACTCGTCGGTCACCCGCACCGAGTTGTTGGCGTTCTGGTACTGCACCGAGGTGATGTCGTGCCCCCCGAGGTCCATGTCGAAACCGGCGTCGCGCAGGACCCGGATCTTGTCCTCTTCGCGGGCCTTGGTCTCGACGAACTCCTCGATATCGGGGTGGTCGATGTCGAGCACGACCATCTTCGCAGCCCGCCGGGTGGCGCCACCGGACTTGATCGTGCCGGCCGACGCATCGGCACCGCGCATGAAGCTGACTGGGCCGGACGCGGTGCCGCCGGATGACAGCAGCTCCTTGGACGAGCGGATCCGCGACAGGTTCAGCCCCGCGCCGGACCCGCCCTTGAAGATCAGCCCCTCTTCGCGATACCAGTTCAGAATCGAGTCCATCGTGTCGTCGACGGCAAGGATGAAGCAGTTGTGCACCCGCAACCCGCCGGCCGACAGATACTCACCGCTTTCTGTTCGGATGTCGTACACGGCCATCTCGCCGCGTGACTCGATGCTCGCGATCTCCAGTCGCTTCACGGCCGCCGCGCCGCGGCCTGGCTGCTCGAAGGATGCCTCGAGCTTGCGCGTCTTGATCTTGTCCACGAATCCGATCTCGTCGGCGAAGACCCGCCGGTCGCCGGCGTTCTGGATCCGAATCCCCCACTGGTCGTGGCGGTTCGCCCGCGCCTCGACCTTGCGTCCGACGCGGGCGAAGATCCCGAAACGGCTGAGCAGCGCCTGCACCCCACGCACCAGCTGCTCGCTGATCATGTCCATGGCGACAAGCGTCGATCGATCACGCCGTGACACGTAGCCCTCGGCCTGGAACAGGCTGCGCAGGTACGCGGAGACCACAGGCAACGGAGCGGAATACAGGCGCTGCGGGACCACCTGCTCTGCACCACGCTCTCGCAAGCCCCACGCGAGGACGAATGGCTCGAGCTGCTTTCCGTATAGCCGCGTCCGTCTGCAGTCCAGATCCGTGCGCTGAGTGTCAACGCGCCGCTCGTGCCGATGCACGCCGGGTAGCACGATGTCCAGCGCCGAGGTCACCCAGTCCAGTTCCGCATCGTTCACCGTCATCGCCTCGATCGTCAGCGAGCGGTTCGTTCCGTCGTACTGCCCGACAAAGCCGTCGGCCTGGAGCCAGCCTGCAAGGGCTGCCTCGGCGACGTCGCGTGTGGCGATCTCGGCGTCGCCGAACGAACCGCGCCGGTGCCATTCGAGTTTGTCGCCAACCGCCAGCTGGCCAGCTGGAACGAAACGACCCGTAGCCTCGCCCGAACTCCTCCACACCAGGTGATCCGCTGTGACGTCCAGGGTGTGCCCCGCCTTGGTCGAGATGCGCAGCACTTCCTTGACACCGTTGTGCTTCGTGGCGACAACCCGAGTAAGGCCGCTGGCGTCATAGACCTTGGCACCGACAGCGTCATCCTGGACGAGTTTTCCTACGGGGACCAGGCCGCTCGGCGTGCTGATGAGTGCGTCATACGGTTGGCAGGCGCTAACTTGCTGCGGGGAGCTGGTGCCGACGTTGAACCACACCGGCGAGTTGAAGCTGAACACTTGGTGCAGCAGCATCCAGGTCAGCTCACGCTCGAAGAGCTCGGCGTCCGCGGCCGAGGCGAAGTAGCCGTTGAGCTCGCCGGCCGCGCGATATTGATGGACGACCCGGTCGATGAGCTGGCGCAGCGACCATTCCCGGGTATCGCTGTCCACCGCGCCGCGGAAGTACTTCGTGGTGACGATGTTAGCGGCGTTGACCGACCAGAAGTCGGGGAACTCCACGCCGCGCTGCTCGAAGTTGATCGAGCCGTCGCGCCAGTTCGTCATGACGACGTCGCGGCGCTCCCAGGTGACCTCGTGGTAGGGATGCACATCCGGGGTCGTGTAGAGGCGGCGCACCTGCAACCCGTTCGCCGGAAAGTGCGGCTCGGGCACCCGCTGCTTCGGTTCGTGGGCACCCGTCTCGACGGCCTCGGTCATCGTGTGTTCTCCCTCTCCCTGGATGGCTGGTTCTTCCGGTGGTCGTTACGCAACTCGGTGATCGCCTTCTCGAAGTCGTCGATCGAGCTGAAGCTCTGGTAGACGCTCGCAAACCGCAGATAGGCGACCTCGTCGAGCTCGCGCAGCGGGCCGAGGATCGCGAGTCCCACCTCGTCACTCGGCACCTCGGCAACGCCGGCGGCGCGCACGCTGTCTTCGACGGTCTGCGCGAGTTGCGCCAGCGCGTCCTCGTCGACCGGCCGTCCCTGACAGGCCCGGCGCACCCCGCTGACCACTTTGCCGCGGCTGAATGGTTCGGTCACCCCACTGCGCTTGATGACCGCGAGGGTGGCCTCCTCGACCGTGGTGAACCGGCGCCCGCACTGCGGGCAGCGGCGACGGCGGCGGATTATCTGGCCTTCGTCTTGCTCGCGGGAGTCGACGACGCGCGAGTCGGGATGCCGGCAGTACGGGCAGCGCATCGGCTTCGCCCCCTTTTCGCGAGTGTCACGGTGCCTCTGGTCGAGGTGCCAATCAGGGTCCGCCGGCTGGGGACGGTCCTGTGGGTATCTCTGCCGCTCTGTGGACCGCCAATCCCAATCTGTGGACAACTTACACCAGTGTAACTACTAGATGTAGGGGTTGACGGTAGAACGACGTCCGACTTTGCGCAAGACATGTTTCGGGCGTGTCGCCGAGCTGACGACCCCATCAGTCAACCGGTCCGCAGTAGCTGACCGGGGACAAGCACCGGCGACCGGAGCTGGTTGATCCGCTCGAGGTCAGCAACGACCTGCCGGGGATCGCGCTCGGGGGCGACGGCCGCGGCGATCGACCAGAGCGTGTCTCCGGTGCGCACCGTGATCGACTCCGGACGCCCGCCAAGCGCGCTCGCGGCCGGGGCCGAAAGGTGGGCGATCCATAGCAGCGCGGCCGTCAGCAGCGCGGTGAGTCCCGCGAGGGCGCCGATGCCCCGGCGGGTTAGCCGCAATGGCGCTGGTTCAGCGGCGTCGGGAGCCGCGTCCAGAGCGCCCGCGATGGCACGCAGGTCAGGCCGCGCCGATCCCTGGTCGGATAGGCGCGACGCCACCGGCCAGATGGCTGGCGGCATCGCCGCTCCCTCCGGTCGCGGTCGGAACGCCAGGACTGTTGCGCCCTGCTGCGCGACCGGACGCACAGGAGCACCGCCCCGGTGGACCGGAGGAATCACCATGGCGGGAGAGAATTCGGTGGCTGCGAATACCTGGGACATCTCGACCTACCTCACGGACACTCGCGGAACGGACGACGGGACGACGCGGGCGATCTGCTAGTCGAACACTTGTACTATCGAACGCCTGTGCGATCACGTGTACCACCAGCCACCGACAAAAGCCATCCCTTCCCCGGCGTGTCGTTCGAACAGATGTTTGAGATTGTGCGCAGATCGGATTATCGTTCGAGTTAGCGGGTCTGCCGGCGGCCCATAGCCAATCGGCCGGGCGGCCCAACGACGAGAACAGGAGATGCCCCGTGCCTCGAAAGCCGCAGACGACGGTCTCGCGCGGTAAGGCCTCATCCACTGCCCGCCGGACCGGCGCCGACAGGAAGCCGCGATCCCCCGGCGCCGCCGTCACGCCATTGCCCATCGGAACCCGCGGCGACGGGCTCACGGCCCGTCAGCGCGTCATCCTCGATGTCATCCGCGACGCGGTCGAGCGGCGCGGCTATCCCCCGAGCATCCGGGAGATCTGTGAGGCGGCAGGCCTGTCCTCGACCTCCAGCGTGGCGCATCAGCTCGCGGCTCTGGAGGCCAAGGGCTACTTGCGCCGCGACGCCGGGCGGCCCCGGGCGGTAACGGTGCAGGCGTCCCACGCGCAGCCAGTCACGAGCCGAACGGGGCGCCGCAAGACCCCGGCTGCGCCCGAGCACGCGTCGGCACCGGTGTACGTTCCGATGGTCGGCCGGATAGCCGCCGGCGGGCCGATCCTCGCGGAGGAAATGGTCGAGGACGTCCTCCCGCTGCCCCGCACACTCGTCGGTGAGGGGACACTGTTCATGCTGCGCGTCGCGGGCGACTCGATGATCGACGCGGCTATCTCGGACGGCGACTGGGTGGTGGTCCGCCAGCAGCCGGATGCGCAGAGCGGCGACATCGTGGCCGCGATGATCGACGGCGAGGCGACCGTGAAGACGTGGCGCCGCCGCGACGGTCATGTCTGGCTGCTACCCCACAACGCCGCTTACTCGCCGATCCCCGGCGACGACGCAACCGTCCTTGGCCGGGTGGTCGCGGTCCTGCGGAAAGTCTGAGTCAGCCGGCGGCCGGGGGCTGCTGGTCGGGCTTCGGGGTCCGCGCCGTCACGGACTGCGACTCACTTGCCGTTGGGGGCGGCGCTACGGCGGTCTGCTCGGACTGGGCGCCCTTCGGCCCGTCGCGCGTCGCGTCGTCGTCACCCATCCCCTTCATCTCGGTCTTGAAGATGCGCAGTGAGCGACCCACCGAGCGCGCCATGTCCGGCAGCTGCTTCCAGCCGAAGAACAGCACGGCGACCACGATCAGCAAGGGGATCAGGTGCCCAGGAGCGAACAGGTCCACGGCGAGCTCCCTTCGGCTTCAGCTGCGCGGATACTGCTAGGAGCCTACGCCAAGAGCCGAGTCGTAGGGGGCGAGCGCCGCGGCGAGCTCGTCGTTCACCCGAGCATTGACCAGGGTGCCGTCGCCGGTGTGCTCGGCCGAGAGCACCTCGCCGTCTCCATGGATGCGCGCAACCAGGTCGCCCCGGGTGTAGGGCAGGAGAACGGTCAGCTCGACGTGTGGGCTGGGCAACTGTTCCTCGAGCACCGCCTGCAGCTTGTCGATCCCGTCGCCGGTCGTGGCCGAGACGAACAGGGCCTCCGGGGCCAGCCGCCGCAACCGAAGCAGCATGTCCGGGTCCGCGGTATCGATCTTGTTGAACACCAGCTGCTCCGGCACGTCCAGCGCTCCGATGTCGGCGAAGACCTCCCGCACCGCGCGGATCTGCGCTTCAGGATCGGCGTCGGAGGCATCGACCACGTGCAGGATCAGGTCGGCGTCGGCTACTTCCTCGAGCGTCGAGCGGAACGCCTCGACGAGCTGGGTTGGCAGGTACCGGACGAAGCCGACCGTGTCGGCGAGCGTGTACGGACGTCCGTCAGACGCCTGGCAGCGGCGCACGGTGGGGTCCAGCGTGGCGAACAGCGCGTTGTCGACCAGGACACCGGCGTCGGTGAGCCGATTGAGCAACGAAGACTTGCCGGCGTTCGTGTAGCCGGCGATCACCACACTCGGCACCTGGCGGTCGACCCGCTGCGCGCGCTTGACGTCTCGGGCTGTCTTCATGTGCGCGATCTGCTTGCGCAGCTTCGCCATCCGCGACTTGATCCTGCGCCGGTCGATCTCGATCTTGGTCTCGCCCGGGCCCCGGCCGCCGATACCTGCGCCGCCGGCGGCCCGGCCGCCTACCTGACGGGACAGCGACTCGCCCCAACCGCGCAGGCGTGGCAGCAGATACTGCATCTGGGCGAGCTCCACCTGCGCCTTGCCCTCCTTGGAGCGGGCGTGCTGGGCGAAGATGTCCAGGATCAGCGCGGTGCGGTCGACGACCTTGACCTTGACCACGTCCTCCAGCTGGCGCAACTGGCCGGGCGTCAGCTCGCCGTCGCAGATCACCGTGTCAGCCCCGGCGCCGTTCACGATATCGCGCAGCTGCTTGGCCTTGCCGGATCCGATATAGGTCGCTGGATCGGGCTTGCCACGCCGTTGGATGAGGCCGTCCAGCACCTGCGAACCGGCCGTTTCAGCGAGCCGGGCCAGCTCGATGAGCGAGTTCTCGGCCTCGTCCAGGGAGCCCGCCGTCCAGACACCGACGAGCACCACACGCTCGAGGCGCAATTGGCGGTATTCAACCTCGCTGATATCGGCGAGCTCGGTCGACAGGCCCGCCACGCGGCGCAGCGCCTGGCGCTCTTCGAGTTCGTAGCCGCCCTGGTCGTCAAATGATTCGGTCATCGGTGTCCATCGTGACATGGTGTGCCGAGGAGGGCGAGGCGATTACCCTCCGGCCGCAGCCAGCCAGGCCGGGTCCAGCTCGATATCACCGACCAGCACGGCCGGGCCGGTCAGGGACATCGTGCCGTCCCGAAGTCGCTCGACCTGCGTAGTACCACCGGGCACGTCGACCCGCCAACCGCTGCCGGAGGTCGCGCCCGCAGCGGCCACCGCGGCGCAGATCCCCGTTCCGCACGATCGTGTCTCGCCGACGCCCCGCTCGTGCACCCGCATGACCAGATGCCGCTCACCGGCCAGTACTACGAACTCGACGTTCTGCCCTTCAGGAAAGGGCGGATCGACGTGCGGCGGGCTCGCGAGGTCGAGCGTGCCCAGTGTCTGCCCATCGGCAAGCGTGACCACCACGTGCGGATTGGGCACCCGGACGGCGACGCCGGGCGTGTCGACAATCTGCGGGGAGAGGCTTACCCGTGGGTGAACGTCCAGGATCGTGGCAGCGCCCATCTCGACCCTGATCTGGCCCTCGCGGGTCAATTCCGCTGTCCGCACCCCGCCGCGGGTCGCGACCGCCGTCCTCTCGCCGACGAGGCCTTCTCGCCGCAGGTACCTGACGAGGACGCGCACCCCGTTTCCGCACATTTCGGCGACGGATCCGTCGGCATTGCGGTAGTCCATGAAGAACGGGGCATCCGGTGCGAACTCCTTGGCGTCCGGGTCGTTCTCGCTGCGGACGACGCGCAGTACGCCATCCGCGCCGACGCCGGCGTGCCGATCGCACAGCGCACGGACCAGAGCAGGCGACAGATCAATGCGGCCGTCCAGATCGGGCAGCACGACGAAGTCGTTCCCCGTGCCGTGGCCCTTCACCACCCGCACACCGCTCACCTGCTCAGGGTATGCAGGGTATGCGTGGCGTCGTCGAGAAGGTTCGGCGACGTGGCGTCGAACCAGCGCACCCGCGGGTCTCGGCGGAACCAGGACCGCTGCCGGCGCACGAACCGGCAGGTGGCCCGGATGGTGATCGCGACGGCCTCGCTCAGGTCGCCGACCACGATGCCGTCGTCGCCCAGGCAGCCGAGCAGCTGCGCGTAGCCCAGGGCTTTGCCCGCCGTCGGGCTCGTCCGCAGGCCCGTCGGCAGCAGCCGCCGGACCTCGTCGAGCAGGCCGCGGTCCATCATCCCGTGCACCCGTGCGGCTACCCGGTCGTCCACGTCGTCACGATCCAGGCCGAGCTGCACGCAGTCGTACACCGACTCGAACGCGGGCATGGTGGCCGCGAACGGCCGACCGGTCAGCTCGATCACCTCGAGCGCCCGGACGATACGCCGGCCGTTGGTCGGCAGGATCGACTTGGCCGCCTCAGGGTCGACGCTGCGCAGCCGGGAGTGCAGCGCGGGGGCGCCGATATGGGCCAGCTCGGCATCGAGGCGGCGGCGGATCGGCGGCGACTCACCGGGAAACTCCAGCCGGTCCAATGCGCCGCGCAGGTACAGGCCGGACCCGCCGACCAGAATCGGCAGCTTGCCCTGGCCGTGGATCGCCGCGATCGAAGCCCGGGCCAGCTGCTGGTACTCGGCAACGGCTGCGGACTTGTCGATCGGCCAGATGTCGAGCAGGTGATGCGGGATGCCGCCGCGCTGCCCCGGCGTCAGCTTCGCCGTGCCGATGTCCATTCCGGCGTAGAGCTGCATCGAGTCGGCGTTGACGATCTCGGCGTCCAGTCGCTGGGCTAGCGCCACGGCCAGGTCGGACTTGCCGGTCGCGGTTGGTCCGACGAGGGCGATGACCCGACGGTCAGTCACGGCGGGCCCTGGCGGGACACGACACCGACCACGGGGGAGGTAGCCAGAGCCTCGTGCCGACGATCACGGAAGCCACGCTAATGCGGCTAACGGTCCTGCTACGACTGCCCCCCCCCGCGCCGGCGAATCGTGTCTAATGCAGAGTCATGAGCTCGGAGTGGGGCCGCATCGACGCCGACGGCACGGTCTACGTGCGCGCAGACGGCGGCGAACGCGCGGTCGGTTCGTGGCAGGCAGGCGATGCCGCCGCGGGCCTTGCCTATTACGAACGGCGCTACGCGGACCTGGCCACCGAGGTCACCCTGCTCGAGCAACGGCTGCAGTCCGGGGCGGCCGATCCGTCCGCGACTCGCACGCAGGCAACTGACCTGCAGGCCCAGCTTCCCACCGCCTCGGTGGTCGGCGATCTGGTGGCCCTCAGCACCCGCCTCGCAGCGCTCGTAGCCGCGGCGGAGGAGAAGATGGCCGCGCGCGCCGCTGCCCGCGAGCAGGCGCGAGCCGACGCGATCGCTGCCAAAGAGGCCCTCCTCCATGAGGCAGAGAAAATCGCCGAGGTGGCCAGCTCGTGGAAGGCATCCGGCGACCGGCTGCGCGCCATTGTCGAGGAGTGGAAGCAGATCAAGGGCATCGATCGCAGGACCGACGATGCGTTGTGGAAGCGGTTCGCCGCGGCGCGGGACACGTTCGGCAAGCGGCGGGGGCAGCATTTCGCCCAGCTGGACGTCGAACACGCCACCGGCCGGGCCGCCAAGGAAAAGCTCGTCGAGCAGGCCGAACAGCTCGCGCAATCCTCGGACTGGAAACAGACCGCCACCGCCATGCGCGAATTGATGGGCGAGTGGAAGGCCGCCCCCCGCGGCAGCCGCGACGTCGAGAACGCGCTATGGGCGCGGTTTCGCGCCGCCCAGGACACCTTCTTCGCCCGGCGCAGCGAGGTATTCAGCGAGCGCGACGCCGAGCACACCGAGAACCTGCGCAAAAAGAACGAGCTGATCGGCCAGGCCGAGAAACTCGATCTGACCGACCCCGCGGCAGCGCAGGCCGCACTTCGCCGGCTGCAAGCCGGTTACCACGAGATTGGGCATATTCCGCGCGACGCCGTGCGACGCACCGACGAGCGGATGCGGGCCGCAGAGCAGCGGGTGCGCGACGCGGTCGACGCGCAGTGGCGGCGGGCAAGCGCCGCGTCGAACCCGTTCCTGGCCCAACTTCGTGAGCGGCTGACCGAAGCCGAGGGCAAGCTGCAACGAGCCCGAGCCAGCGGCGACCCCGCCCGCATTGTCAAAGCCGAGGCCGAGGTGGCCGAACGTCGCGCGCTGATCCCCGACTGAGGGACGGTCAGCCCGGAGCCGGTGGCCTCAGCGGGACGCGCGGCGTCGGCAGCCCCCGAGGGTTAGGCGGTGTCCGCTCCCCCGGCCAACGGCGGTACCTCGTGATACCGCCGTCCGCCAGCAGGTGATGTGGCGCCGCGTGGGAGATCGTCGCGGTCACCAGGTCCCCTGGCGCGACCTGTGCGCCGTGCGTGCAGATGTGCACCAGCCGTCCATCCCGGGCGCGACCGGAGACTCGGCCGGTAGAAACGTCCTTGCGTCCCTCGCCGGCGCTGACCAGTACCTCGACCTGGCGGCCGACGAGTTTCCGGCTCTCGGCCCAGGAAATCGCTTCCTGCTCGGCGATCAGCCGGTCGTACCGCTCCTGCACGACGGACTTGGGTACCTGGCCGTCCATGTCCGCCGCCGGGGTTCCCGGCCGTCTCGAGTACTGGAAGGTGAACGCACCGGCAAAGCGTGCCTCGCGCACCACGTGCAGGGTCTGCTCGAAGTCCTGCTCGGTCTCGCCGGGGAAGCCGACGATGATGTCCGTGGTGATCGCCGCGTCCGGCATGGCCGACCGGACCCGGTCGATGATGCCCAGGTAACGCGCCTGCCGGTAACTGCGTCGCATGGCCTTGAGGATCACGTCGGATCCGGACTGCATCGGCATGTGCAGCTGCGGGCAGACGTGGGGTGTCTGCGCCATCGCGTCGATCACGTCGTCGGTGAAGTCGCGCGGGTGCGGGCTGGTGAAGCGCACGCGGTCCAGCCCGTCGATCTCGCCGCAGGCGCGCAGCAGCTTGCCGAACGCCAACCGGTCGCCGAACGAGCGTCCGTAGGAGTTCACGTTCTGCCCGAGCAGGGTGATCTCCACGACGCCGGATTGGACGAGCGCGCGGATCTCGCTTAGGACGCCCTCGGGCGGCCGATCTGTCTCGATGCCGCGCAGCCTCGGCACGATGCAGAAGGTGCACGTGTTGTCGCAGCCGACCGAGATCGACACCCAGGCGGAGTAGGGGGATTCCCGTCGGGTGGGCAGGTCGGACGGGAAATTCTGCAGCGCCTCGACGATCTCGACCTGGGCGTCGGCGTTGTGCCGCGCCCGTTCGAGCAGCACCGGCAGACTGGCCAGGTTGTGCGTGCCGAACACGACGTCGACCCAGGGGGCCTTCTCGACGATTCGGCCGCGGTCCTTCTGGGCCAAGCACCCGCCGACCGCGATCTGCATGCTGGGGGTGCGCTGTTTGGCCGGGTACAGCCGGCCCAGGTTGCCGTACAGCCGGTTGTCGGCGTTCTCACGCACCGCGCAGGTGTTGAACACGACCAGATCGACACCATCGACGTCGTTCGGGTCGGCCCGGACGTACCCCGCGTCCTCCAGCAGCCCAGCGATCCGCTCCGAGTCGTGGACGTTCATCTGACACCCGTAGGTGCGGATGTCGTAGGTACGAGCGTTCATGACGCCGTCGAGCGTACGGCCCCGCACCGGATAGGCGAATGTCCATGCACCTCCCGGACGAAAGATTCCGGATCGGTCAATGCGCAATCTCGGTGGCCCGGGACTCTCGCACCACGGTGACCCGGATCTGGCCGGGGTAGGTCAGCTCGTCCTCGATCTGCTTGGCGATCTCGCGGGCGATGACCTGCGCGGCGAGGTCGTCGACCTCGGACGGCTGGACCATGACCCGCACCTCGCGGCCGGACTGCATCGCGAATACCTTCTCCACGCCGGTCTTGGCTGACGCGATCTCCTCGATACGGGCGAGCCGCTTGACGTAGGACTCGAGCGACTCTCGCCGCGCCCCGGGCCGGGCCGCGGAGCAGGTGTCGGCCGCCTGAGTGAGCACCGCCTCGATCGTGCGCGGCGCGACCTCGTTGTGGTGTGCCTCGACCGCGTGTGCCACGGCCTCGCTCTCGCCGTACTTGCGCAGCAGGTCGGCACCGATGATCGCGTGGCTGCCTTCGACCTCGTGGGTGAGCGCCTTGCCGATGTCGTGCAAGAACGCGCACCGCTTGATGAGGGTCGGTTCCAGGGCCAGTTCGGCCGCCATTATGCCGGCGATGTGGGCGGTCTCGATCAGGTGGCCCAGTACGTTCTGGCCGTAGCTGGTGCGGTATTTCAGCCGGCCCAGGGTCGGCAGCAGGTGCTGGTCGACGTCCCCGACGCCGACCTCGGCCAGCGCGTCGCGAGCCGCCCGCAGGCAGAGCTGCTCGACCTCGACTTTGCTCGCCTCATACGCCTCTTCGATGCGATGGGGGTGGATGCGCCCGTCGAGGATCAGCTTCTCCAGGGTGAGCCGGCCCATCTCGCGGCGGACCGGATCGAAGCAGGAGAGCAACACCGCTTCAGGCGTGTCGTCGATGATCACGTTCACGCCGGTCACGGACTCGAACGCCCGGATGTTGCGGCCTTCCCGGCCGATGATCCGGCCTTTCATTTCGTCACCGGGCAGCTGCAGGACACTGACAACGGTTTCGGTGGTCTGCTCGCTGGCCACCCGTTGCACCGCCTCGACCACGATCGTGCGAGCCCGGTCGGTGCCTTCGGCGCGCGCCTCGTTTTCGATGGTGCGCACCAGTGCAGCGGCGTCCCGTCGGGCATTCGTCTCGACGCTGGCCATCAGCTCGGCCTTGGCCTGCCCAGCGGATAGCCCAGCGATGCGCTCCAGCTGGCGGGTGTGTTCGGTGCTGCGCGCGTCGAGTGCGCTGGCCCGTGCGGCCACCTCGGCCTCCAGCTTGTCGAGGTCGACTTGTCGTTCGCGCAGCTGCCGCAGGGCGGTGTCGAGCTCGGTCGCCTCCTGCTCCAGTCGGGAGGACTGTTGCTCGAGCCGGGTCTCGGTCTCGTCGAGCCGGCTTGCCTGCTGGGCGAGCTCGCGTTCGGTGACACGCAGGTTCTCGGTGAGTGCCGCGACCTCGGCGTCCGCGGCGCGGCTGGCCTCGGCGACGATCGCAGCCGCCTCCGCCTCGGCCTTGCGGTGAACGCCCTCCGCGGCGGCTGCGGCCGTGGCGGCATCAGAACGTGCCGCCCGGCGCAGTGCCTCGGACTCGGACTCGGCAGCCCGGCGGTTCGCGTCGGACTCGGTCTGCGCGAGCTGGCGGATCGACGCCGCCTCGGACTCGGCTACTCGCCTGGTCGACTCCGCGTAGTCATCCACCTCGCTGGCGGCGAGCGAAGCTGCCGCGTGCTGCGCCCCCGTCGGCTGACGGCCGCGTCTGCGGTAGGAGTCGACGAAGAACAACCCGATCAGGAAGAGGGCAGCTACCGCTGCGTACAGGACACCGATCATCACTGTCTCCTCTGCCCGTCGTGTCGCGCGGCACCAGGAGTACGCGAGTGAGAGTTCGGTCACCTCGCGCCGATCGTTCGCGTCACCTCCGCTGACGGAGGCAACCACCCGGTCGACGGTACGGACCGAACGTGACAAGTGTCCTTTCTGTGTGAATATCGACGATCGCTATATCCTCCTCCCCGAGGCCGAACGGGCGCTATTCGTCAGCTATCCGTCGGATCCGGCGGCGAGGCCAAGACGTGCTCCTGATCCCCTGAGGCTAGGAACGCGATCAGGGTTGGTCAAGTATGCGTGCCTTTACGTGTCGCTTTCCGCCCGGCCATCTCCCCTTGCCGGGTAACCGCGCCCGTCGCCCACTGTCTGCCGCATGACTCGCATGGCGAGGTCGGGCGAGTACCCGCGGCGGAGGAGCAGGCCGTAGACGCGCCGCCGTCGCACCTCCTGATCCACGGTGCCCAGCGAGCGGAGCTTGCGCTGCGCCAGCCGAACGGCGGCATCGACCTCGCTGTCGGGATCGATCTGATCGACCACGGCCTGCACGGTCTGCTCGTCAATGCCGCGCTGGCGAAGCTTGACGGCGACGACGCGCCTCGACAGGCCCCGTTCACGGTGCTGACTAAACGCGAACGACTTCGCGAAACGGGCGTCGTCGATCAGACCGACCTCGGCGAACCTGCTCAGCACGGGGCCGGCCGCCTCGTCGGGCACGCCTCGGCTGGACAGCGCCGTGGCTAGCTCGCAGCGGGTCCGGGCCCGCTGGGTGAGCAGCCGTAGGCAGATGGTCCGGGCGACCGATTCAGGGTCGCCCGGGTCGCCCGGTTCGTCCTCAGGTGGAGCGGCCGGTCGCCGCGGGGCCACGTCCGCTCCGGTCAGAAATCGACCGGTACGGGCAGCGGCTCGATCGGGGCATTCTCGTCGACACGGGGGCCCACTCCGAGCTTCTCTTTGATCTTCTTCTCGATCTCGTCGGCCAGGTCAGGGTTGTCGCGCAGGAAGCTGCGCACATTTTCCTTGCCCTGCCCGAGCTGGTCGCCCTCGTAGGTGTACCAGGCGCCGGACTTCTTGATCAGGCCCTGCTCGACGCCGACGTCGATGAGCGACCCCTCGCGGCTGATGCCCTGCCCGTACACGATGTCGAACTCGGCCTGCTTGAACGGCGGCGCGACCTTGTTCTTGACCACTTTCACCCGGGTCCGGTTGCCCACCGCGTCGGTGCCGTCCTTGAGCGTCTCGATCCGGCGGACGTCCAGCCGCACCGAGGCGTAGAACTTCAGCGCTTTGCCCCCTGTGGTCGTTTCGGGCGATCCGAAAAGGACTCCGATCTTTTCGCGCAACTGGTTGATGAAGATCGCAGTGGTGCCGGAGTTGTTGAGCGCCCCGGTGATCTTGCGCAGCGCCTGGCTCATCAGCCGGGCCTGTAGCCCGACGTGGCTGTCGCCCATCTCGCCTTCGATCTCAGCGCGCGGCACCAACGCAGCCACCGAGTCGACGACTATGACATCCAGCGCCCCGGAGCGGATGAGCATGTCCATGATCTCGAGCGCCTGCTCTCCCGTGTCGGGCTGGCTGACGAGCAGCGCATCGGTGTCGACGCCCAAGGCGCGTGCGTAGTCGGGGTCGAGGGCGTGCTCGGCATCGATGAACGCCGCGACGCCGCCCGCAGCCTGGGCGTTGGCCACCGCGTGCAGCGCCACCGTGGTGTTGTGCGACAAGATCCCGTTGGCCAAGAAGCTATGCGTCCGCGGAAGCATCAGGTCGAAGGTGGGTTGCAGCCCGCCATCGGCGATCTCGACGACCGGCTCGTAGGTCAGGCGGGCGTCCGCGAGAACTTCGAGGTGCGCGAGCAATGCCACGCCGCTCATGCTCAGGCGTGCTGATCTCTCACGCGCCCAGCCGATGATAGAGCGCAATCTGGTCCGCGAGCAGCCCAGGTCCAGATCCTTGCGGAACAGATCGCCCGCCATCCGGTCGAACTCGCGGTCCCCCCCGATGTCGTCGCGTAGATCACGAATCAGGCCAGCCACGTGCGGAACGCTCTCGGCCTGGGGATCGCGCAGCGAACGACGGAAGGATGCTTCGACCTGAGCTTGACGCCGCGGCGAGCGGAAGCCGATCTCCTCCATGAACCGATGCGCATGTGCAGGGTTGATCGTGACCGACCAATAGTTGCGCTGGTAGTCCTCGCGCCAACTCGCCCGCACCGACGACGGGATGTTCAGCCCCAGCAAGAGCAGTTGAACCTGCTCGGCGAGCCCGACACTGGCGGTCCCTAATCCGACAGTCGAGCTAGTGTCAATCCAGCCGTCACCTTCGAACAGTGCAGACAGAAAGGCTCGCTGAGCCTTGTGCCCGCTGATTCGCACGCAATGCGGAACAGACTTCTCGGCAGCATTCACATAGTCCAAGCCGTACTTATCGGCGACCTGCCGCCGGAACGCGACACCGGAGATGTCGTACTCCTGCCTGTTGTAGCAACGAACATCGACATCGAAAAGCTGCTGCGCGATCTTCACGTACTCGGCGGCGACGTCAGGATCGGTGTTGGTGAACCGAACTCGCTCGCGATAGGCGAGCGACCCTTCGGCGACTAGATAGCCGAGGAAGACTGCCTCGTCCTCAGTCAGACCGTCGCCACTCACGGCCTCAACCGCACCGAACGCGGCCGACACGATCGTGTCGCCCACCCGGAGGTCGCCGGCATTGCGCCAGACAACGAACCCTCGCTCGCTGACCACCCGTAACGGGTGGTTGTGGGTCGCCTCCACATGGCGCCCGGATCGCAGCGTGAGCCGCACCACCGGCTTGCTGTTGTTGTGGGTCAGCGCGCCGATCTGCTCCAGCCCGCCGCGTTCGTTGACAGCCCGCAGTTGTTGTTCGCGAACGTCGGTGACCCGGGACGTACAGGACGCCGGCTGCCCCGCGCGGGCGAAGAGCTCGGCAATGCTCTCCATCCCTCGGTCGGTCCAGACATACGTGCCGGCGGTCAGGCATTTGCCACTGCTCTCCGGTCCGTATATCTCAACGACCCGGCCGCGCGGCAGTCCGCCGATGCCGAGCGCGACGTCGAGGGCGATCGACCCGGTGGGGATCACCTCGATCGGGGTGGCGGCTCGCTCGCCGAGGCGCATCACCGAGCCCTTGCCGAACTGCTTCTCGATCTGTGTCACCGCGACGTCGAGCGCCTTCTCGCGGTCGAATCCTGCTGGCATCGGGCCACCTTTCACATGAGTCCGCATAGGTCTTGGACGTTGTCGTGCGCGACGCTAAGGCCGACCACCGACAAATCCGGTGGCGCGAGGTGAAGTTGTGGACGAGCAAGCCCGTCGTCCACAGATTAGCCCGAACAATTGTTCGAGGCCGGGGAATCGGGACGCGACACGCCGGGAAGCTCGGCGCGAGCTAGCGCAGTGGACCGGGAACCTCGAACTCCTGGCAGACGGCCCGCCAGACATCCTTGGCCTCGACGCCACGGGCGAGCGCCTCGTCGACCGTCGAGCCCAGCGCCGGCAGCCGGTAGTCAGCTGCCACGCTGCGCGCGTACGCCACACCGAAACGGCGCTCCATCCGGTTCCAGAAGTCCGTCAGCCGCACGCCGTTCAGCGTAGGAGGATCGTGCGATGACCGATCTCTGGTACGCGCTGCCCGTCCTGGCCGGCGAGAAGGTCCGGCTGGAACCGCTCACGGTCGAGCACGCGCCCGGCTACCTGGCCGCGGCGGGCCCGGCCGAGCAGGCCGACGAGATATTCCGGTGGCTGTCGGTCTACCCGCCGGCGACGCTCAGCGAGGCATGCGACCAGGTGCTCGCCGCCCTCGCGGCGCGGGCGAGGGGCGAGCGATTCGCCTACGCCCAGCTCGACGCCGCCACGGGTCAGTTCGCGGGCACGACCTCGCTCTACGAAGTGAACCCAGCGCTGCGCACGCTTGCGATCGGTCATACCTGGCTGGGGCAGCGCTGGTGGCGCACTGGGCACAACACCGAAGCCAAGCTGCTGTTGCTTCGTCACGCGTTCGAGACGCTCGGGGCGGTTCGCGTCGTGTGGCACACCGACATCTACAACGTCCGCTCGCAAGCCGCGATCGAACGGCTCGAGGCGACGAAGGAAGGCGTCTTGCGCAAGCATCGCCTCCGTCGCGACGGCTCCTGGCGCGACACGGTGCAGTACGCGATGACCGACGACAACTGGCCAGCCGCCCGCAAACGGCTTATCGCACGCCTCGACGCCGGTTAGCGCTGTGCCCATCTGATCCTCCGCGCCGTAGTTCGCCGGCCGCACACTCGGCGGGTTCTGTCGGACCCGGCGCGCACACTAGACGACGTGTCCCGGTTCTCTCCCGCAACGCAGGCGTGGTTCGACGGCGCATTCGCCGCCGCCACGCCGTCGCAGCAGGGCGCCTGGGATGCCATCGCGCGCGGTGAGCACACGCTGGTGGTCGCGCCCACCGGCTCGGGAAAGACGCTCGCCGCGTTCCTGTCCGCCCTCGACCGGCTGGCTGGGCTGCCTGCTCCGGACGACCCGACGCGCCGCTGCCGGGTGCTGTACGTCAGCCCGCTCAAAGCGCTGGCGGCAGACGTCGAACGCAACCTGCGCTCGCCGCTCGCCGGAATCCGCCAGGCAGCGGTCCGTCTTGGCCTGCCGAGCCCTGACATCACCGTCGCTATGCGCTCCGGTGACACGCCTGCCGACGAGCGGCGGCTGTTCGCCCGGCGTCCGTCCGACATCCTGATCACCACCCCCGAGTCGTTGTTCCTGCTGCTGACGTCGGCGGCGCGCGAGGCCCTGCGTGGCATCGACACCGTCATCGTCGACGAGGTGCATGCCATCTGCGCCACCAAACGCGGCGCCCACCTGACCCTGTCGCTCGAACGACTCGATGCACTGCTCGACGCTCCGGCGCAACGCATCGGCCTGTCCGCCACGGTCCGTCCGGTTGATGAGGTGGCCACATTTCTGGCCGGCGGGCGCCCGGTCAGCGTCGTGCAGCCGCCAATCGACAAGAGCTTCGACCTGCAGGTCGTCGTCCCGATCGAGGACATGTCAGCGCTTGGCGAAGCGTCAGGCGATCTGAGCGGACCAGCGGCGGGCGCCGAGCGGCGCGCGTCGATATGGCCGCACGTCGAGGAGCGGGTGCTCGACCTGATCGAGGCCCACCGTTCCACGATCGTGTTCGCCAACTCCCGCCGGCTCGCCGAGCGGCTCACCGCAAGGCTCAACGAACTCGCCGACGAACGCCTCGCCCAGCCACCACCGCCGGCGACCAAGCCTCCCGCCCAGGTGATGGCCGAGTCGGGAGCGGGCCGGCCGGCCGAAGGCGCCGTCGTTGCCAGGGCCCACCACGGTTCGGTCTCGCGCGAACAGCGTGTGCTGGTCGAGGAGGAACTCAAGGCCGGACGCCTGCCCGCGGTCGTGGCCACGTCGTCGCTGGAGCTGGGCATCGACATGGGGGCCGTCGATCTGGTCGTGCAGGTCGAGTCACCGCCGTCTGTCGCATCCGGGCTGCAACGGGTCGGCCGCGCGGGTCACCAGGTCGGCGCGGTCTCCCGCGGCGTCATCTTTCCCAAGTACCGCGGCGACCTGGTCGAGTGCGCGGTCGTGGCCGAGCGGATGCGTGCCGGCGCGATCGAGTCGATGCGTTACCCACGCAATCCGCTGGACGTGCTGGCTCAGCAGATCGTGGCGATCGTCGCGATGGACACGGTCACGGTCGACCAGATCGAGGATCTATCCCGCCGTGCCGCGCCGTTCGCAGGGCTGCCCCGCTCGGCGCTCGAGGCCGTGCTGGACATGCTGGCTGGCCGGTACCCGTCTGACGCGTTCGCCGAGCTGCGTCCTCGGCTGGTGTGGGATCGCGTCACTGGCGAGCTCACCACACGGCGGGGCGCCCAGCGGCTGGCGGTCACGAGTGGCGGCACGATCCCGGACCGCGGCCTATTCGGTGTCTTCCTAGCCGCGGGCGCTGAGGGCACGGCACGCCGCGTTGGCGAACTGGACGAGGAAATGGTCTACGAGTCGCGGGTGGGCGACGTGTTCCTGCTCGGCTCGTCGTCCTGGCGGATCGAGGAGATCACTCACGACCGGGTCCTGGTCACGCCGGCACCTGGAGAGATCGGCCGGATGCCCTTCTGGAAGGGCGATTCGCCCGGCCGGCCGATCGAGCTGGGCCGGGCGCTGGGTGCCTTCCTGCGCGAGGTCGCTTCAGCGGACCCAGCCACCGCGGCCGCCCGGGCCCGGGCGGCCGGCCTCGACGAATGGGGCACCGCGAACCTGCTCGGGTACCTCGCCGAGCAGCGCGACGCCACCCGGCAGCTGCCCGACGACCGGACCGTGCTGGTCGAACGCTTCCGCGACGAGTTGGGCGACTGGCGGCTGGTCGTGCACGCGCCGTTCGGCGCGCCCGTCAACGCCCCGTGGGCACTCGCCATCGGGGCGCGACTGCGCGAGCGTTACGGGCTGGACGTACAGTCGATGCACTCCGACGACGGCATCGTGCTGCGGCTGCCCGAGTCGGACGGCGAGCCTCCCGGTGCAGACCTCGCAATGTTCGAGGCCGATGAGATCGAGGCACTGGTCACCACCGAGGTCGGCAGTTCGGCGCTGTTCGCGTCGCGGTTCCGCGAGTGCGCTGCCCGCTCGTTGCTGCTCCCCAAACGCGATCCCCGGCGCCGCGCTCCTCTGTGGCAGCAGCGCCAGCGAGCCAACCAGCTGTTGCAGGTGGCGAGCGAATACGGCGACTTCCCGGTCGTCCTGGAGTCCATGCGCGAATGCCTGCAGGACGTCTATGACATGGCTGGGCTGACGGGGCTGATGCGCGATCTGGCTGCCCGGACGGTGCAGGTGGTCGAGGTCGAAACGCCCGCGCCGTCACCGTTCGCCCGGTCGCTGCTGTTCGGCTACGTCGGCATGTTCCTGTACGAGGGCGACGCACCGCTGGCCGAACGCCGCGCCCAAGCGCTGTCCCTGGACGCGACGCTGCTCGCCGAACTTCTCGGGTCCACCGAGCTGCGGGAGCTCCTCGACCCCGACTCGGTGGCCAACGTCGAGGCCGAGCTGCAGCGACTGCCCAGCCAGCGCCACGCGCACGGCCAGGACGCGATACACGACCTGCTGCGGACGCTGGGCGACCTCACCACGGCCGAGGCACTAGCTCGCGGCGCCACCGCACACGAGCTGGCCGAGCTCGAGGCGCACCGCCGGCTAATCCGGGTCCGGATCGGCGGCGACGAGCGGTGGATCGCGATCGAAGACGCCGGCCGGCTACGCGACGCGTTGGGCACGGCCCTTCCGGTGGGCGTGCCGGAGGCGTTCACCGAGCCGGTGCGCGACCCGCTCGGGGACCTGGTGGCCCGCTTCGCCCGCACCCACGGCCCGTTCCGGGCCGAGGAGGTCGGGCACCGGCTGGGCCTCGGGGTCGCCGTTGTGGCGTCGGCACTGGACCGGTTGCGCGCCACGGCACGCTTGGTGCAGGGTGAATTCCGGCCCGGCGCCGTCGGACTGGACTGGTGCGATGCCGAGGTGCTGCGGGCGATCCGGCGGCGTTCGCTGGCCGCATTGCGTCGCGACGTCGAACCGGTGCCGCCGGACGCCTTGGTGCGCTTCGTCCTCGGCTGGCAGGGCTGCACACCAGCGTCCAACGGAGGGCGAGGCGTCAACGGACTGCTCCGCGTCGTCGAGCAGCTGGCGGGCACGCCGTTGCCGGCGAGCGCGCTCGAGTCGCTGATCCTGCCCAGCCGAGTCATGGACTACGCCCCGGCGCTGCTCGACGAGCTGACGATCAGCGGCGAGGTGCTGTGGGCTGGTGCCGGGGCGCTCGGCAGTTCGGACGGCTGGCTCGTGCTGGCGCCAGCCGGCGTGGCCGACGTGCTGTTGCCCGACGTGACCGAGGTCGAGCAGACCCCCCTGCACGCCGCCCTCCTCGATGCCCTCGACGGTGATCAGGCGCTGTTCTTTCGCTCGCTGGCCGAACGGGCCGCGACCGGCGACACCGACGAGCTGCTCGCCGCCGCCATCTGGGACCTGGTCTGGGCAGGCGCGGTTACCAACGACACGCTGACTCCGGTGCGGGCGCTCCTGGACGGGCCGGGCCGGGGGGCGCACACTCGCCGTCCACGGCCGCCGCGGGCGAGATATGGCCGCTACACCGGGCTGTCGCCCGTCCGCGCGGCGACCCGCAGCACGCCACGGACGATGACTGGACGCTGGTCACGGCCGCCGCATCGGGCCACCGACGCCAGTCGGCGCGCCGTGGCAGTCGCCGATGCGCTGCTCGACAGGTACGGCATTGTCACCCGGGGGGTCGTGGTGGCCGAGCGGATCTCGGGAGGCTTCGCGGCCGTGTACCCAGTCCTCAAGGCAGCGGAGGAGTCTGGTCACGCCCGGCGGGGGTATTTCGTCGAAGGCCTCGGCGCAGCGCAGTTCGCGCTGCCGACAGCCGTGGATCGGCTGCGCAGCTGCACCCGCGGGGCGTCAGCCGATCCCACTGCAGTCGCACGCGCGCTCGTCCTGGCGGCCACCGACCCGGCGAATCCCTACGGCGCAGCCCTGCCGTGGCCCGAGCGCGATCCGGCCACCGAGGGCAGACGCGGACACCAGCCCGCGCGCAAGGCCGGCGCCCTGGTCGTGCTGGTTGACGGCGCGTGCGTCCTCTACGTGGAACGCGGCGGGCGGACGCTGCTCTCCTTCGCCGAGGATCCCGCGGTCCTGCAACCGGCCGCGGACGCCCTGGCCCTCGCCGTCCGGGACGGGGCGCTCGGCCGGCTCTCGGTCGAACGGGCGGACGGCAGTCCGGTGACCGGATCGGCGCTGGGCGACGCGCTGGCGGCTGCCGGCTTCCGGCCGACACCGCGTGGGCTGCGCATGCGCGGCTGAGCCGACACGGAGCACCACGTGTGGACGCCCGTCGGTCGGCTCGCGAACCTGGCCGAGCTGGCGGCCGCCGCGGCAGCGGGTTACCTGGCGGTGCCCAGGCTGTCAGCAGAGCTGATCGGCTGACACCGGCTCAGGACTGCTCGGGGGTGCTGGCCGGTGCCTGTGTGGGGAGACCGGGTGTCGTCTGTGTCGACGGTGCCGGCGCCGGGGCCGGGTTCTCGATCGCCGGGGCCGTCCCTCCCTCGACCGCCGCGGTCTCGGGCTGGTCGTGCCGCAACGACGCCCGGATCTCTTCCAGCCGCGCCGAGCCCTCGAGATTGATTGTGGCCTTCTTGATCTCGATCATGCGCCCGGCAACCGAGTTCTTGGCCAGGTCCGCCTGGCCGAGCGCGTTCGCGTAGCGCTGCTCGATCTTGTCGCGGACCTCGTCGAGGGAGGGCACATTCGAGGGCGCCGCCATCTCGCTCATCTGCTGCAGTGAGGCCGAGACTGTCTCCTGCATCTTGGCCTGGTCTAGCTGGCTGAGCAGCTTGGTGCGCTCGGCGAGCTTCTCCTGCAGCATCGTGGCGTTGTTGTCGACCGCCTCGCGGGCCTGTGCCGCGGCCTGGATCGCCTGGTCGTGAAGCCCCTTCATGTCCTCGGCGGACTGCTCGGCACTGACCAGCTGGTTAGCCAGCGCCTGGGCGGTCTCCTCGAAGTCCTGAGCCTTGGCCTCATTGCCCTCGGACCGCGCCTTGTCGGCCAGGACGAGGGCTTGCTTGGCCTGCGCCTGCAAGGTGTCGACCTGGTTGAGCTGCCGGTCGAGCTTCATCTCCAGCTGTCGCTGGTTGCCGATGACGTTCGCCGCCTGACGGGTCAGCTGCGCGTGCTGGCTTTGCGCCTCTTGGATCGCCTGCTGGATCTGGATCTTGGGGTCGGCCCGCTCGTCGACCTTGGCGCCGAACCAGGACATGAAGTATTTCCACGCCCGAATGAACGGATTAGGTTTGGCCATTTATCTCGCCCTCCAGGTGTGCTGACTGACACGATTTTGTCCGTCGCTGTACTCATCGTGTCACGAGCAGCGGCGAATATCTCAAGATCCTCTCCAGAACGATCGCGGCGCGCAACCGATCAGGCCGGGAGCGCCTGCCCGGCAGGTTCGGCCGGCAGCGTCGACGATGCAGCCGACGGCGAGGCAGCGGCCGACAAGCCGGCCAGCAGGATCTCCAGATCCGCGGCGATGGCGGGCGGCGCCGCAGGGGTGACCAGGTAGGAGGCGAGCCAGCGCAGCACCGTGTCAGTCCCGCGACAGCCGGCGGCGGTGAGCGCAGCGTCGACACCAGCTCGCGCGCTGCGCCACCCCTCAGCCGCGGCATCTATCCGCGACAGGGCAGCCAGCGTGGCCGGCTCGACGTCGGCCAGGGTGCTGCGTAGCGGGTGCTCGGACAGCGCCGTGGCAGCCTGGCCCAGAGCATCCGGCAGCGCTCGGTCGCGACCGCCGGCGATCAACGCCTCGATCTCGTTCGTGAGCAATGCGGCGAGCACGGCATCGCGGGTCCGGAAGTGGTTGTAGAGCGTCGCCTTGGCAACGCCTGCCGCTGCGGCCACCTGGGCCATGGTGATCCTGGTGCCGCTCACCTGGACGGCTCGGCGCGCCCCGTCGAGCAGTGCGGTGCGGGTCCGGTCCATCGCATTGCCGGCGCGCGACCTGGTGCCTGCCGGACGCACGGGTACCGCGGAGGCGATACGCGGCGGCTGCGCGGTGGATCGGAACAACGTGTCGAACAGCGGATCGCCCATGCTCGGCAGGCTACCGCCCGGGTGGGCACGTACCGTGGCGGCGCGCGGCAAGCTGATCGGCGCCGAGCGGCTCAGGCGGCGACGGTCGGCAGCGCGCGCATCTGGGGGCCGGCGCTTTCGCCGGAACCGGCCGGCGCCACCATCGTGCGTCCGCTGCCGGCTACCGCGCCCACGAGCTTCTCCTCGCGACGCAGCGTGTCGGTGACCTCACGGAACAGCTCGGACAGCTCGACATCGAGGGCGGAGCAGATCGCGGCGAGCAGCTCGGACGAGGGCTCCTTCTGCCCACGCTCGACCTCGGAGAGGTAGCCGAGGCTCACCCGGGCGTTCGATGACACCTCTCGCAGCGTGCGCCGCTGGCGCAGCCGGATCCCCCGCAGGGTCTCGCCGACCACCTGTCGAAGCACAGCCATGGTGCGAAACCCCCTTCACGACAGTCCAGCACGGTCGCCCCACTGGCGACCGGCATTCACGGTACCCGGCGCCTCGGACGCAGACCTGCGCTGCGACGCGCGTACGCTCACGGCGAACGTAACGCTGTAATCGCACGCCCGCATTCCCGTCTCAGCAAGTCCACGGTTGCCGCAACGGCCGCGGCGCGGATCGCGGCCCGGTCTCCGGCCAAGTCGCGCTCGGCGAGTGTCTCGTCGTCCGGCCCGGCAATCGCGATGTACACCCGGCCGACCGGCTGGCTGTCCTGTTCGTCGGGCCCAGCGACACCGGTGACGCCCACGCCGTACGTCGCCCCGAGTCGGCGCCGGACGCCCACGGCGAGCGCCATCGCGACGTCGGGATCCACCGGTCCGCGTTCCCGTAGCAGCGCCTCGGGGACGCTGGCGAGGGTCGCCTTGAGATCCGTCGCATAGACGACCACGCCGCCGCGGATCGTGGAGCTCGCGCCCGGCGTGGCGGTCAGGGCTGCAGTGACCAAGCCGCCGGTGAGCGACTCCGCGACGGCCACCGTGGCACCGAGCTCGCCGAGCTCGGCGTGCAGCGGCACCAGGGCGCGCGCGTAATCGGGCCCGGTCATGTCGGGCCGCTGCCCATCGTGGCCGGGCGCGGCACACGGCGCAGCCGGGTGGCACGCGCGATGTAGTCGACGCCGGTGACTACGGCCAGCGCGACGGCGATCCCCATGACGATCTCGGCAATCGTATGCAGCCAGCCGGACAGCGGCAGCACGTAGAGCCCGATGGCTACCGCCTGCAGCAGCGTCTTGAGCTTTCCGCCGCGGCTGGCCGGCATGACGCCGTGCCGAATCACCCAAAACCGCAGCAGGGTTACCCCGACCTCGCGCGTAAGCACGATCACGGTGATCCACCAGGGCAGTTCGCCGAGTGCCGACAGACCCACCAGCGCCGTCCCGATCAGTGCCTTGTCGGCAATCGGGTCGGCGAGCTTGCCGAACTCGGTAACGAGTCCGCGACGGCGGGCGATCTCTCCGTCGAGCCGATCGGTCAGTGAGGCGATGGCGAAGACGACCCCGGCAGCGATTCGCCAGCTGGTCTGGTGGCCTCCATGGGCGAAGAGAAGCAACGCAAAGACCGGGACAAGGAACAACCGCAGGACGGTGAGCGCGTTGGCGATGTTCCACGCGGACGCGGGACCCGGCGGATGCGAGATCGGATCCGTTTGTGCTCGGCGCGACGAGGCCGGGCGGGTGGTCACCGCACGGCCCGCCCCGTCTGGTCTGCGCCGTCGGATGCAATCACGACGGCGGCGCAGAAGGATCCGGGACGCAGGTCCGCGAGGTCGCCCACGAGACAGGTGGTTGAGTCGACGTCCGGACCCTGATGAGCCGCTCGGCCGACCACCACGTCGTCGTCCACCGCGTCCACCATCACCTCGACATGGTCGCCGACCCGGTCCTCGGCGCGCTGCGCCACCAACTCGTCGGCCAGCGCCGCGATCCGGGCAACCCGCTCGCGGATGACGTGGTCCGGGAGCTTGCGGCCGAGCGACGCGGCGACCGTCCCGTCCTCATCGGAGTAGCCGAACACACCGAGCGCGTCCAGCCGAGCTTCCGTCACGAAACGTTCGAGCTCCGCGACGTCGTCCTCCGTCTCACCCGGAAAGCCGACAATCACGTTGCTGCGCACCCCGGCGTCCGGAGCCAGGTCTCGGATGCGCGCCAGCAGGTCGAGGAACGCCTCCGTCGAGCCGAATCGCTTCATGGCCCGCAGGATGGGCGGGCTCGCGTGTTGGAAGGACAGGTCGAAGTACGGCGCGACATGTGGGGTGCCGGCGATCGCAGCAAGCAGGCTAGGACGCAGCTCGGCAGGCTGAAGATACGTCAGCCGAACCCGCTGCACGCCGTCGATCACGGCCAACTGCGCTAGCAGCTTCTCGAGTGCCCGCGTGTCGCCGAAGTCCTTTCCGTAGGACGTCGAGTTCTCGCTGACCAGCACCAGCTCGCGGACGCCTGTCTCGGCGAGCCAGCGCGCCTCCGCTAGCACTTCAGTCGGTGGCCGGGACACGAACGCGCCGCGGAAGGACGGGATGGCGCAGAACGTGCAGCGGCGATCGCATCCCGAGGCGAGCTTGAGGTACGCCGTCGGCGCGTCGTCGGTTCGGCGCCGGGCACTCGGCACCCACGCATGGCCGGGTACGGCGACATCCGCGGTCGCGGCCGGGCGATACGCCGGGGTGACCGGCAGCAGGGTGCGGCGATCCCTCGGCCGGTGTGCTGCAATCGGGTAGCCGGCCGCGACATGGTCCAGCCGGGCCGCGATGTCGGGGTACGCGTCGAAGCCGAGGACGGCGGCCACCTCGGGCAGCGCCTCCGCGAGCTCGCTGCCGTAACGCTCGGCCAAGCAGCCGACGGCGACCACCTTCGCGCCGGTGTCGGCCGCGGCGAGCAGGGTGTCGATGGAGTCCTTCTTGGCCGCATCGATAAATCCGCAGGTGTTGACGACGATCAGGTCGGCCGCGGCCGAGTCGTCCGTGACGGTCCATCCGCCGTACGCAAGCCGTCCGGCCAGCTCCTCGGAGTCGACCTCGTTGCGGGCGCAGCCCAAGGATACGAGAGTGACCGCGCGTGAGAGAGCCTCGCCGACGACGTGGGATGGCACGTTGGCAGGTTACCCGCGGTGCGCTGCCGCTCGGCGATCGAAGCCGGCTGCTGGGACAGGATACCGTGCCGCCGTGACGCTGATCGTTCGCCGCGCGAGGACCGCTGACGTGCCGACCATCAAGGCCCTGGTCGACCACTACGCGGGCTCTGGCCGCAAGCTGCTCGCCAAGGAGCTGGTGGGCCTCTATGAGGACATCGCCGACTTCCGCGTCGCCGTGCTAGACGCAATCGTCGTGGGCTGCGGCGCTCTGCACGTGCTGTGGGCGGATCTCGGCGAGATCCGCACCGTGGCCGTGCACCCGGACTACACCAAGCGCGGGATTGGTGGCGCTCTGCTCGCCGAGCTCCTGATCAGCGCGGGGGAGCTCGGCTTGTCCCGGCTGTTCGCCCTCACGTTCCAGACCTCGTTCTTCGCTCGAGCCGGATTCGTTCCGATCGAGGGAACCCCTGTCGATCCGGACACCTACGATGCCCTGCGCCGGTCCTACGATCCTGGCGTCGCGGAGTTTCTGGGACTGGAGTACGTCAAGCCGAACACCCTGGGCAACACCCGGATGCTCCTGACGCTCTGACTACGGCGCCCTCTGATCACGCCAGGTATCCCTCCAGTCACAATGGACGCGACACGCCACATTGGCCTTCGGCACCTCATCAATAACATGAGCCCCACCGGTTACGGTTCGCTTGATCAGGAAGGACCGCCGCCCATGAGCAAGCGCGAACGTCAATGACCGCGACGGACGGTACGAGTACGACCGGCGCCATCGGCTGGTCCCGCCGGGTGGTCGGCTTCCGGGCTGAGCGACTCGGACGCCACCACAGCGGACTACGTGCGGTTCTCAGCTGGCGTCGGATGTGCTACCGGGCGCGCCACCGCCGATAGCGGCGGAGTCCAGACCGGGCGTCGAGGAATCCGCGGGTTCGATCAGATCGTCCGCGCTGCCGCCGTTTCGCAGTGCGTACATCAGCCCGGCCAGCTCGTCGGGCTTGACCAGCACGTCGCGCGCTTTTGACCCTTCCGACGGGCCGACAATCGCTCGCGACTCCATGAGGTCCATTAGCCGGCCGGCCTTAGCGAAGCCGACGCGCAGCTTGCGCTGCAACATCGACGTCGAGCCGAACTGGGTCGATATCACCAGCTCCACCGCGGCAAAGAACAGGTCGAGGTCGTCGCCGATGTCCTCGTCGATCTCCCTGCGCGCGGCCTGCGCCGCGGTCACGTCGTCGCGATACGTCGGCTGCAGTTGCGACCTGCAGTGCTCGACGATGCGGCGGATCTCGGGATCCGTCACGAACGCGCCCTGGATGCGAGCCGGTTTGGACGCGCCCATCGGCAGGAACAGCGCGTCGCCCTTGCCGAGCAGCTTCTCGGCGCCGGGCTGGTCGAGGATCACCCGTGAATCGGCCAGGGACGAGGTCTTGAATCCCAGTCGTGACGGGACATTCGCCTTGATCAGACCGGTGACGACGTCGACCGACGGGCGTTGCGTGGCGATGACCAAGTGGATGCCAGCCGCACGGGCGAGCTGGGTGATCCGCACGACTGCGTCCTCGACGTCCCGCGGCGCGATCATCATCAGGTCGGCCAGCTCGTCGACGATCACCAGCAGGTACGGGTAGGTCGTGTACACGCGCTCGGAGCCGGGCGGGGCGACCAGCTCGCCGTTGCGGACCTTGCGGTTGAAATCGTCGATGTGCCGCACGCCCGAGGCCTCCATGTCCTCGTATCGCAGCTCCATCTCCCGCACCACCCAGCCGAGGGCGTCTGCCGCCTTCTTCGGGTTCGTGATCACTGGCGTAACCAGGTGCGGAATCCCTTGGTAAGCGGCGAATTCCACCCGCTTCGGATCGACGAGCACCATGCGCACCTGATCCGGCGTCGCGCGCGTCAGCACCGACAGGATCAGAGAGTTGATCCAGCTGGACTTGCCCGCGCCGGTGGCCCCCGCCACGAGCAGGTGCGGCATCCGGGTCAGGTTGGCCATCACGAAGCTGCCCTCGACGTCCTTGCCGAGGGCGACGACCATCGGGTGGTGATCGCGCTGGGCGATCGGTGCCCGCAGTACATCGCCGAGCATGACCACTTCGGGGTCGGCGTTGGGGATCTCGATGCCAACCGCGCTCTTGCCCGGGATGGGGCTGATGATGCGCACGTCCGGGCTCTTGACGGCGTAGGCGATGTTGCGCGTCAGCTGGGTGATCCGCTCCACCTTGACGCCCGGCCCCAGCTCCACCTCGTAACGCGTCACCGTGGGGCCGCGGCTGAAGCCGGTCACCGAGCAGTCGACAGCGAACTCAGCGAAGACCTGTTGAAGGGACGAGATGACCACGTCGTTGGCCTTGGTGTGCTGGTGGTGTGGGCTGCCTGAGGCGAGATCCTTCAGCGACGGCAGGGTGTACAGGCCCGCACCCCCACTTAGTTCGAGCTGGACGGGCGAGGTGATCGGCGGCAGGTCCTCGGCCGCCGCAGGCTTGGCCACGCGCGGCTTGCGCGGGCCTGCCATCGGCTGCCCGTCGTCGGCGCCGTCCCGTGGCGTGCTGTCCCCGAGCTTCGGCAGGGCGGACGTCGTGGCGCCTTCCTCGGCGCCGGGTGCCACGGCGGAGCCTGCGCCGAGGACTTGGCCGAGGTTCGCCGGAGGCTGTCCCCGCGCCCCGCGATAGAACAGTGCCCGAACCTGGCGGGGCAGCTGGCGGAGGGGCGTCGCGGTCAGCACCAAGACACCGAACACCCCAAGGACGAACAGCAGCGGCACGGCCACGACGCCCGACAGCCCCCGCTCGAGCGGTGCCGCGACGCCCGCGCCGATAAGTCCCGCCGCGTGGGAACGGCTGTCGGCGGTGGACGGCGAGCCGGCGCCCAAGTGCACAAGGCCCAGCACGGCAACGGTCAGGGTTACCGCGCCGACCAGGATGCGGCCGCGTTGCTCGGGGCGGGGCACCTGCCGCAGCATGTGCACGCCGGTCGCCACGAGGACTACGGGCAGCACCAGCGCGCCGTTGCCCACCGCGAGACGGCACAATGCGGTCAGCGCCCGGCCCACCGGCCCCGCCGCATGGGCCCAGATAGCTGCCGCAATGATCAAGCCGAGGACGAGGACGCTCAACCCAGCTGCATCCCGGCGATGCGCGGCGTCGAGGTCACGAGCGGTGGCCGCCTGCCGACCCACCGCCCGGGCGAGGTTCCCGACCAGCCGCGCCAGGCCATGCCAGATGGCCGCGATTGCCCGGCCGAGCACGGTCAGCAGGCCCGGCCGGGGTGCTCGCTTGGCGCGTGCCGCTGGCCGTTTCGCGGGCCGACCGCGGCCACGCATCCCGGTAGCTCCAGCCACCGGACAACCGTAACGGTGATCTCCACGCTTGCCGGGCAACGCGCTGCTGTGTCGTCGACCCGATCGTTGTGCTAGAGCCCTGCGGCGACCAGGTCCTCGTGCAGCTGCGAGATCTCGGGCTCGGTGGCGTCAACGAGCGGCGAGCGCACCGGCCCGACGTCCAGGCCACGCAGCCGCAATCCGGCCTTGACCAGGATCGTGCCCTGGGTGCGGAAGATCCCCTTGTAGATAGGCAGCAGCTGCTGGTGCAGCCGCAGGGCCTCGGCGACGTCGCCTCGTTCGTAGGCCTCGATCAGCTGCTTGGTCCCGACCCCGGTGAAGTGCGTCGACGTGCCGATCACTCCGACGCCGCCCACCGCGAGCATCGGCAGGGTCAGCGCGTCCTCGCCGCAGTAGTAGGCAAGGCCGGTCTCGGCGATCACCCGGGCAGACGCGGCCAGGTCGCCCTTTGCGTCCTTGACCCCGACGATCCGCGCGTGCCCAGCCAGCTCCAACAGGGTCTCCGTGGCGATCGGTGTGCCGGTGCGCGTGGGAATGTCGTAGAGCAGCATCGGCAGCTCGGTGGCATCGGCCACCGAGCGGAAGTGGTGCAGCAGTCCGGGCTGCGGCGGCCGGGAGTAGTACGGGGTGACGACCAGCAAGCCGTGCGCGCCGGACTTGGCCGCCTGCTCGGCCAGGTGGATCGTGTGGGCGGTGTCGAAGGTCCCGACCCCTGCAACCACCTGCGCACGATCGCCCGCGACGTCGACCACCGCGCGGACCAGATCAGCCTTCTCCGCGTCGCTGGTGGTCGGCGCCTCGCCGGTGGTGCCGTTGATCACCAGCGCGTCGTTGTGCTGTTCGTCGACCAGATGCCTGGCAAGCTCGGCGGCTCGATCGAGATCGAGCTCACCGGCCGGTCCGAACGGGGTGACCATGGCGGTGAGCAGCCGCCCGAACGGGCGGGCACTGTCTGCTGGGGGCATGGGCCAAAACTACCGTGCGGGGCTATCCCTCGCTGACCAGCGGCGAGGACGCGACCTCGGTGCCGTCGGGCAGCGTGGTGATCTCGAAGTCGGCGAACGCGTTCGGCGCGATGCGCTGCAATTCGCGCAGGCACGTCACGGCCAGCGCGCGGATCTCGATGTCGGCGTGTTCGGAGGCGCGCATCGCGACAAAGTGGCGCCAGGCACGGTAGTTGCCGGTAATCACGATGCGCGTCTCGGTGGCGTTCGGCAGCACCGCCCGGGCAGCCTGCCTGGCCTGTTTGCGACGCAGCGTCGCCTGTTCCACGTCGGCGAACTTCTTCTCCAGGCCTTCGAGCAGTTCGGTGTAGGCGCGGACTGCCGCCCCGGACGCGTCGACGAACTTGGCGTGCAGCTCGGGATCCTCGGCGATCACGTCTGGCTCGACCATCGCCGCATCGCGCTCCGGGACGTAACGCTGCGACAGCTGTGAGTAGGAGAAGTGCCGGTGGCGGATCAGCTCGTGGGTGAGCGAGCGGGAGATCCCGGTCAGGTAGAAGGTCACACTGCCGTGCTCGAGCACCGATAGGTGGCCCACTTCGAGAATGTGCCGCAGATAACCGGCGTTGGTCGCCGTCGAGGGATTGGGCTTCTTCCACGACTGATAGCAAGCGCGACCCGCGAACTCGGCGAGCGCCTCGCCGCCTTCGGCGTCAGTGTCCCAGGGCACGCCGGGCGGGATCTCGAAGTGCGTCCACGCGATCGGCTGGACCTTGGGAGAGACGATCTCGGGCACGCGGGTTGCTCCTCGGGCACGCTGCTGATGCCCGGCCAGCCTAACCTTCCGGTCGGCCGCGGTCGCTCGCGGCACGCCAAAGCCTGATCTCAACGTAGTGCCAAGTAGACGTTGCGATGACGCTATTTGTGATGTCATAATGGCGTCATGCAACTTCGCGAATACGTCCGGCAAGTGGAGGACCAGCTGCGCGGCGCAGCTGCCCTCGGGGACGAGAGAACCCAGCAAGTCGCCGTGACCCTGACAGCGACAGCCGATGCGTCGGTCCGGCTGGCCGTCTTCAGCGCCGTGTCGGCTGCCGCCGACGAGATAACGGCCGCGTTGCTCGACGCCGACGTGCCCGGCTCGCCGTCGGTCGGCGTGGCCTTGGACGGCGACGAAGTGCGAGTCCACGTTGCGCTGGTGCCTACCGAGCACGATGCGCAGCGCGACCACGCCGACGGAAGCGACGCCACGGCACGGATCTCGCTGCGCCTGCCCGAGACGCTCAAGGGCGACGTCGAAAGCGCCGCGGCGCGCGATTCGGTGTCCGTCAACACCTGGCTGGTTCGCGCGGCAGGTTCCGCACTCAACGCGGGCACCGGCGCCGGGCGGCCAGGGAGGCCGATGCCCACGGGCCGCGGAGCCCACCGCATTACCGGCTGGGTCACCGGATGACCTACCGATCACACCCCGAGGAGCGCTCGATGACCACCACCGACACCGTGACCCGCACCTTTCCGCTGTCCGGCCCCATCAACCTGGACTGCCGCCTCGGCTTCGGGTCGGTCGTCGTGCGAGCCCAGGACGACGTGAGCGAGGCCTTGGTCGCGTTGACGCCGCGAACCGCGGGCTCCGACGTCGCCGACCGGACGACCGTCGAGATGCGCGGCCGCACGCTCACCGTGCCGGCCCCCAAGCCGAAGTTTCGGGAGCACGACGCCCTGGAGGTGGAGATCACCGTCCCGTCCGGGACCGCACTGAAGCTGAGTACGCACGGCGCGGACATCACGGTCATCGGCCGAAGCGGCGGGGCCGACGTCGCCTCCGGCACCACTTCCATCGAGCTGGACCAGGTCGACGGCGATCTTCGGTTGCGTTACGGCAGCGGGCCCGCGCGGGTACACCGGGTCACCGGCACGGCCGTCGTCAAGTCGGGATCGGGCAACGTCACGTTCGGCGAGGCAGGCCGGGTGGTGATGGCCTGCGGCACCGGCGATCTGATGATCGACGTGGCGCACGGCCGCGTACACATGCGTGCCGGCACTGGCCAGGTGCACATCGCAGCGGCCGAGGACGACGTCGACCTGGTGAGTGGCTCCGGCGGTTTGGCGGTTGGCCTGCGTCCCGGTCAGACGGCACGGCTGGACGTCACTACCGGAGCGGGACGGCTGCACTCCGACCTGCCGGTCGAGGACGCCGCACCGGCCTCCGGCCAGCCGATCACGATCCGGGCCCGCACCGGCAGCGGCGACGTGCGGCTGTTCCGCGCGGATCAGGCGAGCGCACCGGACAGCGCGGCGTGACGGGCCGCCGCTACTGCGCGCCATCGAACGCCTTGGTGAGCGGCACGGCCAGATCACCTCGATCGGCGACCGCGACGCCGGCGAGCCCGAGCCAGCCAGCTATCTCGGTCAGCTCGGCGGCAAGCTCAGTGGCAACGTACGCCAAGTCGACGCCCAGTTCGGCGAATGCCCCTTGCACCCGGAGGACCCCAGCTTGCCGGTCGGACTTCAGATCAACCCGGGCGACCAGCCACTCCCCCAGCAGGAACGGCAAGACGTAGTAGCCGTGCACCCGTTTGGCCGCTGGCGTGTAGATCTCCACGCGGTAGCGGAAGCCGAACAGCCGCTCGGTGCGCTCCCGGAACCAGATCAGCGGATCGAACGGGCTGAGCAACGCCCGCGCCGTGACCCGCCGTGGGCGGCGCGCCGCCGGCCACAGATAGGCCGGTGCCCGCCAGCCGGCCACCTCCACCGGCAGCAGCTCGCTGGCCTCGACCAGCTCCGCGACCCGCAGCTTTGACTCGGCGCGCGGTAGCCGGAAGTAGTCGCCGAGGTCGGGCTCGGTGGCGATGCCGTAAGCCCGCGCGGCGATCCGCACCAGCTCGCGCTGCGCGTCGTCGACCGGGGGCGTGGGTACGTCGAGCACCTGCGCGGGCAGCACCCGCTCGGGCAGGTCGTAATAGCGCTGGAAGTTGACCCGGCGAGCGGCGGTGACCCGCCCGGCCCAGAACAGGTACTCAAGCGCGACCTTGCCGTCGTGCCAGTTCCACATCTCGCCGGGCTTACGCACCACGGGCTCGGCCCCGGTGTCGCCCGCTCGGATCGGGCCGTTCGCCCGGACCAGGTCGTACACCTCGGTCACCAAGTGCGGGAAGTCGCGCGCCAACTGCGACATCCGGCCCCAGGCGTCGACGTCGGCGCGCGCCATCCGCCACCGCAGGTACGGCTGTAGCCGGACGGGGAGCAACGAGGCCTCGTGCGCCCAGTACTCGAAGTACTCCCGGCGCGGTGTCCCGGTCGTGTGCACGGCGAGCCGATCGAGCGCCTCGCGCGGGTACGGCCCGAGGCGGGCGAACACCGGCAGGTAGTGCGATCGGCTGAAGACGTTGACAGAGTCCAGCTGCAGCAGACCGATCCGGTCGAGGACCCGCCTGACATGGCGCGCGTCGACCCGGCCGGACGGACGGGCATCCGCGAAACCCTGCGCGGCGAGCGCAATCCGCCGCACGGCCGGCAGCGTGAGTCGCTCGGCCGCGGGCTGGGTCGGCGCTGCTGACACGCTGGCGCACTCTACGGACCGGAAACGACAACGCGTTGCCGCGTGTCTCGTGTCAAGATGCGAGTGTGTTCGAACAGGTCATGACCCGGATCGGCGATGCCGTCGGGTTATGGCTGTACCTCATCGCCGGAGGCCTGGCCTTCGCAGAGGCCGCGATCCTGGTCGGCATGGTGCTGCCCGGCGAGACAGCATTGCTGGTCGCCGGGGTCTTCTGCCAGCGCAACGTCCTGAATCTGTGGATCATGATCCCGATCGCCATCGCCTGCGCGATTGCGGGCGACACGGTCGGTTTCGAGTTCGGCCGCAAGTTCGGCCCTGCCTTGCGCGGGTCAAGCGTCGGCCGCCGGGTGGGCGACGGCCGCTGGTCGAGCGTCGACGGATTCTTGCATCGGCATGGCGGCAAGGCGATCTTCCTGGCGCGGCTGACCGCGCTGCTCCGCGCGCTGATGCCGTCCCTGGCCGGGATGAGCGGCATGCATTACCCCACGTTCCTGCGGTGGAACGCCGCAGGCGGCATTGTCTGGGGCACCGGATGCGTGCTGCTCGGGTACGCGTTCTCGACCGCCCTGTCGACAGTCGGCAGCTACCTGACGTGGGCCCCGCTGGCGATCCTCGCGGTTCTCGTGGCGGGGTATGTGACCATGCACGTGCGCCGGCGGCGCCGTGAGCGCGAGATGCCCGACAGCGCGTTGGCACGCTAGCGTGCGGCCAGGCCGACCCTGGTGCCGTCGACGGAGATCGTCACCGGCCGGGTCTCGTCGAGATTGGCGGGCTCCCGCACCACGCTGGTCGTCGGGCTCAGATCGGCCGTACAGCTGGGGCGTGTGCTGCTCAGGTACGTCACGGTCGTGACCGTCACCGTGTGCGGCCCGGTTCCGGTGACGACGTTGGGCAGCCGTGGGCAGCTGCCGCTCCCGTAGGTGACGATCAACAGCTGACCAGGCGGGCCCCATGCCGCGCGATCACCTTACGACGCGGTGGAGATGGTTGATGGCAGCCCGCGACCGAAGCTCAGCACCGCAGAGGGCGTCGGCAGTGGAGACGTCGATGGATTGAGCGCCTGGCTCGAGCATCCGGCGGTCAGGATCGCAATGGACCCGAGCACCCGCACGAGCCGACATGACATCTCCGGAGTATGACCCGCAAACATGTTCTAGAGTCTGACGGTGGCAGACGTGAGCGTGCGACCGGCGCGGCCGCCAGACGTTGCGGAGATCGCACGCATCCAGGTGGAGACCTGGCGGATCGCCTACCCCGAGATTCTGCCCGAATCCGTGTTGACGAACCTGTCCCCTGACACAGCCGCGACGGCATGGGCGGCCGCGGTCGACTCACCACCCACGGCGCACCATCACGTGCTGGTAGCACAGGAGCAGGAGTGGATCGTCGGCTTTGCCGCTCTCGGCCCGCTCGACGACCCCGAAGAGGACGTGCCCGATCCCACGTCGACGACGAACCTCGGCCCGTTGCTGGTCGAGCCGCGTTGGGGGCGACGAGGCCACGGATCGCGCTTGCTCGCGGCGGCCGTCGACCACGCTCGACAGGATGGGATGCAGCGGATGATCAGCTGGATCCCGTCCGGCGACGGCGCCTCCCTCTCGTTCTTCCGGTCCGCCGGTTGGCAAACCGACGGGTACGCTCGCGCGCTCGACACCGGCGCCGGTGAACTGCGCGAGCTGCGCCTGCACACATCGTTGGAGGAGAGCACCTGAGCATGACCACGTTCACCTTCACCGGCATCCCGGTCGAGGCGCTCGACTTCTACGAGGACCTCGAGATGGACAACAGCAAGGCTTTCTGGACAGCGCACCGGCACATCTACGAGCAGTGCGTCCGGGCACCGCTAGAGGCGCTCGCCGTCGAGCTCGCACTGGAGTTCGGCACCCCGAAGTTCTTTCGTCCGTACCGAGACGTCCGCTTCAGCAAGGACAAGACCCCGTACAAGACACACCAGGGCGTCTGGTTCGACGAGAGCGGTCGATACCTGCACGTGTCGGCGGCCGGCCTGTTCGTCGCGGGCGGCTACTGGGATACCGCACCGGACCAGGTCGACCGGCTGCGCCGAGCCGTGGCCGATGACGTAGCGGGCGCGGCGCTCGAGCGCGCGCTGCAGACTGCAACGGCGGCCCGTTTCTCGGTGAGCGGGCAGCAGCTCACGCGCGTCCCTACGGGCTATCCGAAAGACCACGTGCGGGCGGACCTGCTGCGGTACAAGTCGCTCACCGCGCATCGAGAGTTCGGCGCACCGGCATGGCTGGGGACACGCCGCGCGAAATCAGAGGTCGCCAAGGCGTGGCGCGCACTGCAGCCCCTGGTCGACTGGCTCGACACGCACGTCGGACCGACGAATCAACCGCGCCGCTGATCAGCCGCGCCACGCAGTCAGCCCGGCGAGCGCCGGGACGAATTGCGCGGCGGCGACGGTTCCCCAGCCAGATGCCAGGTCGTAACCCGCGGTCGCTGCGAATCCCGCCACGCCACCGAAGGAATTGGCACCTGACGTCACGTCGACCACGCCGTTGTGCTGCTGGCCGAGTCGGTAGAGCGCAGGGTTGAGGTCGCCCAAGCGGTGGCCAGCCAGCTGCGCCGCGAGGGCCACGACTCCTGCGAACAGCGGTGTGGACTCGCTGGTGCCGCCGACGATACTCCAGCCCGTCTCGGCTGGATCGTAGGAGCTGTAGACGAGCGCGCCGCCGTCGACCGCTGCGGACATGCCAACGTCGGGCGTGCCCCGCTGCGCGCCGACGACGCCGCGCACGCCGTCCTGGAAGGCCGGCCGGTCGAACAGCTCGCTGAGTCCCCCACCGCTGGCGCCATATCCGTCTTGCCAGACGGTGTCGCCGGCGACTCTGGCACCCGACCCGTCCAGGTGCAGCGCGGTGCCGCCGACAGCCGTGACGAGCGGATCGGTGGCGGGCCACGTTGCGGACGGTTCGGACGATAAGGTGGATAGGTCCGACTCGTAGCCGGTGGGACCGGTGTCGCCGGAGGATGCGAGCACCGTGATGCCGCTGGCCGCCGCCGCCTGGTAGGCGCTGCGCAAGTCGAGAACGCTCTGCCTGCTGGGGAAGGTGTTCTCGGTGGCGCCGAAGCTCTGCGAGACCACGTCCGCCAGCTGGTGGTCGACGACGTACTGCTCAGCCCGGACCATCTCCGGAAATCCTTGTATTCCTTCGGTTTCCGAGACTGGCGTAGCCACCACGAGAATGCTCGCTGCGGGCGCCAGGGCGTGCGCGTATTCGACGTCGAGCGTTGTCTCGTACGCCCAGCTGGACATCTCCGCGTCGGTGGGATCGAACGGCGGCGGGGTCCCGGCCGGCGTGATCGTGCGGATAGACGGCGGATCAGGCAACCCCTGCACGCGGTCGAAGGCAGCCAGATCCTGTTCGACCGTCGGCGAGCCGAACGACACGACCACGGCGATCGTCATGCCACGACCGTCGATTCCCTGGCCCGCTAGAGACGCGACACCGTACGCGGCGCGCAATTGCGCAGCGGAATAGCACTCGACGCCAAGGATGGCGTTGCACTCGTGTGAGTTCGGCATCGAAACGAACTCGTGGTGTGACAGCCGGGCGAACACGCTGGCGGGAATCGGCCGGACGGCCGCTGGGCTGCGGGACGATAGCACGGTCGCGGTTGCCACGGCCGCGACCGCCGCCGCGCATACGACGAGCGACCGGTTCATTCCCCGCTCCTGTCCAAGACCCGCCCGTTCGGGCTGTCTCACCAGCCCGCCCTCGCCGTGCCGAACGCGCAATCGCGGTCCGCAGGGCCGATCGTGCCCCGCGGCGATCACCGGCGACATCGCAGGCTCGCGCGAATCGATACCACCATGCCAGTCTTCGGGCGCCTTTTCGACCTCCTCCTTGGACTTTCGCTCCCTGCGCGAACGACGCCTCAGCCGCCGATCGGTCAACCAACAGCCGATTCATAGCCCCAGCAGCGGTTCTAGCCCTACCGTGAGCCCGGGCTGCGAGGCGATCTGGCGCACCGCGAGCAACACACCAGGCATGAACGACACCCGGTCGAGCGAGTCGTGGCGGAGGGTGAGTGTCTCACCCCGGGTGCCGAACACCACCTCCTGGTGGGCGACTAGGCCGGCGACGCGCAACGCGTGGACGTGGATGCCGTCCACCTCAGTGCCTCGTGCGCCGTCGCGGCATTGTGTCGTGGCGTCGGGTACTGCGCCGAGCCCCGCCTCGGCGCGGGCGGCGGCAATGATCTTGGCGGTGCGCATGGCAGTGCCACTGGGAGCGTCGACTTTCTCTGGGTGATGAAGCTCGACGACCTCGGCCGATTCGTAGTATCGCGCGGCCAACCGGGCGAAATGCATCGTCAGCACAGCACCGATGGCGAAGTTCGGCACGACGAGCACACCGAGCTCTGACGTGTCGTCGAGCCACTCGCGGATGATGTCCAGCCGCTCAGCGGTCAACCCGGTCGTCCCGACGACAGCGTGAATGCCCTGGTCGATAGCGAAGCGGATGTTGTCCATGACAACGTCGGGGTGGGTGAAGTCGACCAGCACCTGGGCGCCCGCGTCGGCCACGCTGAACAACCAGTCGCCCGCGTCGACCATGGCGACCAGATCCATGTCCTCGGCCGCGTCGACGGCAGCGCAGACCTGCTGGCCCATGCGTCCGCGCGCGCCGAGGACACCAACCCGGATTGGCTCGGTCACGGTTGCCTACTCCCTCTAGATCGCACCGTCTCTAGATCGCACCGTCGAAGTCATGCTGGCCGAACGGTCCGACGACCGCCAGGCAGCGAGGTTCGTGCAGCAGGTACGCAGAGATCTCGGCAACGGCATCCGGCGTGACCGCGTCGACCCGGGCGATCAGCTCGTCCACGCCGATCACGTCGCCGTAGCTCAGCTCGCTCTTGCCGAGGCGACTCATGCGCGACCCGGGGTCCTCCAGGCCAAGGACGATGCCACCTCGCATCTGGCCCTTGCCTCGTTCGATCTCCGCGTCGGTGAGCCCGCGAGTCGCGACGTCGTCCAGGTCCGAGACTATTAGGCCCAGTACTTCGTCGGCCTTGCCTGGTTGGCAGCCCGCGTACACACCGAACTGCCCGGTGTCGGCGTAGCTGCTCGCAAACGTGTACACCGAATACGCCAGGCCGCGCTCTTCGCGGATGTGCTGGAACAGCCGCGAACTCATCCCGCCGCCGAGTGCGGCGGACAACACGCCTGCCGCGAACCTGCGCTCGTCGTGCCGGGAAATGCTGCGGCTGCCCAGCACGATGTTCGCTTGCTCGGTGTCGTCTTCGATGACGGTCACCCGACGCGGACGCGCGCGGGGTTCGTGATAGCTGCGAAGCGGCGGTACGTCGACCGCTGGGTCGAGCCGGCCCGCGAAAGCCGCCGTAACCTGACGAACCACTGCCCGATGATCGACGTTCCCAGCAACCGACACCACCATGCCCTCAGGCAGATAGCTTCGCCGGTAGTAACCGGTAATCTGCCGCCTGCTCAGGCCGCCGATGGACTCGACGGTCCCGAGGATAGGACGGCCAAGCGGGGTGTCGCCGAACAGCGCGCTCGCGAACTCGTCGTGAACCAGGTCCGTCGGATCGTCGTCGCGCATCGCGATCTCTTCGAGCACGACGCTGCGCTCGACGTCGACATCGTGGCTGGAGACCGTCGCGTTCAGTACCACGTCGGTCACGATGTCGATCGCGAGTGGCAGGTCGCGGTCGAGAACGGTCGCGTAATAGCAGGTGTGTTCCTTTTCCGTGAACGCGTTGCATTCCCCACCCACGGCGTCCATGGCGCTCGCGATGTCGAGTGCGGTGCGGGAAGTCGTCGCCTTGAACAGCAGATGTTCGAGGAAGTGGCTTGCCCCGGCAACAGCCGGCGTTTCGTCGCGGCTGCCGACCGGTACCCAGACCCCGACGCTTGCGCTACGCACGCCCGGCATCGCCTCGGTGATGATGCGCAAACCGCCAGGCAGCACCGTTCGGGCGATCTGCCCTCCGCCGGTCGCCGCCAGCGTCCGGGTGTGCGCGCGGCGCAGCGAGCGGACGCCAACGGCCGAGGTCATCCGCTGATCCTACGGTCAAGCACCCTTATGTTCTGACGCGCCGCAGGTCGGACGTTGCCGCCTGCGGTTCGCCCTACAGTGATCCACAACCAACCCTTCCGACCTTGGCACGCCGTTCGGCCGGCGACACGGGCTGATCTGTCGGCGGTGCTTCGATCTCGTCATGCCGAAACATCACGTACGGCTGCCACCAACCGCCTTTCGTCGAGGCGGTGGTGGTGAAGTGCGCACATCGTCGACGTGGGGTGGCGCGGCTGCTCATGCGTCGAGCGCTGAACGCCGCCGTGGCCTCCTGCCGAAAGGTCCAACTGCTGACGACGGTGCCCACGACCTGTGCCGGTCGGTCGGCGCGTGGCGTAAGCCGAGCGATTTCGCCTGCATATCGACGCACCTGCCCTCGGTAGCCGCATCTGTTGTGCAACCAGGGTAGGGCTGCACCAATCTCAGCAATAGAAGCGTATTCTTCGACGTCTGGTCGGTGAAAACTGTCAGACCCCCGCACTAGTGTTCGGGGCATGACAGCGGTCCTCGATTCGATTCGGCAGCTCGATGGATTGCTGTCGACGCTCGCCGCCGACGACGTTCATTTGCTGCCCGACGCCGAACTGCTCGACCAGGTCATCGCGCTGCACGCCGCCGCCGACCGTGTGCACGCGCAAGCGCTGCGCCGCCTCGCGCTCGCCGATACGCGCGGCGCCAGCGGCACGCAGCACGGCATAGGCACCCGCTCCTGGCTGCGCTCATCGACCCGGATGAGCGAGGCGGCGGCGTCAGGCACCGTGCGACTGGCCAGGGCGCTGAGTGACGAGCTGCCCACCACGAACGAGGGTCTGGCGGCGGGAGCCGTGACGCTCGAGCAGGCTCGGGTGATCCATCGGCATGTCCGCGATCTGCCACTCGACCGACGGGCGGACGTCGAGGCGCACTTGGCTGAACAGGCGGCGCGCTTCGGCGCCGACGACCTGCGCGTGCTGGCCCGCCGGGTGCGCGAGGTGGTCGCGCCGGAGCTGTCCGAGCGCTCGTTCCGGGAGCGCTACGAGAGCCGCTGGTTGTCCTGGAACACCACGCTCGACGGCATGCTGCACCTGGAAGGCATGCTCGACCCGCTCGCCGGGCAGCTCGTCCGCAACGCGCTCGATCCGCTCACCCTGCCGCTCGGTCCACATGACGAGCGAACCGCCGACCAGCGGCGCGCCGACGCGCTCGTCGAGCTGTGCACCGTCCAGGCCGCCCGAACGCGAGCCGACACCGAAGCCGATCCTCCCGACGCCGTCGATGCTCCCGGCGACGGAGGCACCGAGACGGCCAGCTCAGCCGCCCGGCCGCTGGCTCGTCGGTCGACCGCGCAACTGCTGCTGATGGTCGACGTCGAGACGCTTGCCCAGCGGCGCCGCAGGCCGACCCACCCCGGCGACCCACCGCAGGCGCGATCGCGGCCGGACCAACTGGACCGGCCCGGAGTGCCCGGCCCGGAGCTCTCCGGCATCGGCCCAGTGCCGTGGAGTGTGCTCGATCAGCTTGCCTGCGACGGTGACCTGCGGCGGCTGCTCATGCGCGGGCAAAGCGAGATCCTCGACCTCGGCCGGCGGGTCCGCCTCGCGACCCCCGCGCAACGTCTCGCGCTGACCGTGCGCGACGGCGGCTGCGCCTTCCCACTCTGCGCAAGACCCGCGGAATGGAGCGACGTCCACCACCTGACACCATTTTCCGCCGGTGGCCACACCAACGTGGCCGAGATGGTGTTGCTCTGCCGCACGCACCACACCCAGGTCCACCGCGGCACCTGGAGCGTCGCGGCCGACGTGATCCATGGCGAACGCACCGCCGTCTTCCGCATTAGCCGTACCGGGCACACCGTCGGCCACCATCGACTCGGGCCTGCCCAGACGACAGAGGCATCTACAGATCAGAGTTCCTGAACGACCCGCTCCGCCAGCCTGACGGTGTCCTCCTGCCAGAGGACCAACCGCACGATGGACGGCCGGGCTGCGCCGTGCAGCACGCTGAGCGCCTGCCGCAGCGCGTCTTCGATCGGCCAGCCGTAGATTCCCGACGAGATAAGGGGAAACGCGATCGACTCGACGCCGAGTTCCGCCGCGACCCGAAGCGACTCGCGGTAGCAGGAGCGCAGTGTCTCGCTGCGGTCGTCGGAGCGGGAGAAGACCGGCCCGACGGTGTGGATCACCCAGCGGGCCGGAAGGTTCCCGGCCGCGGTAGCGACGGCGGCGCCCGCCGGCAGGCCGTTGGGGTACCGGCCAGCACGCAGTTCCTGGCAGGCGGCGAGAACGGCCGGGCCGCCGCGACGGTGGATGGCGCCGTCCACGCCTCCGCCGCCCAGCAGCGACGAGTTGGCGGCATTGACGATCGCGTCGACGTCCTGGTCGGTGATGTCGCCGCGAATCAGCTCGACTGGCATGTCCCGATGATGCCTGGTGTCACAGCAGCGCGACCACCTGGTCAACAGCCCGATCAAGCGGCTCGGTGGACCCATAGACACGGGAGAGCATCAGGCCGCCCTCGAGCGCGGTCAGGGCTGCCGTCGCAAGAATCGACGCCCGCTCCGCGTCGTAGCCGCCGCGCTCGCGCAGCAGCGTCGCGAGCTGGGCTGTCCAGCCGGAGAACGCGGTCCGGCACGCTGCGGTCAGCGCCGGCGACTCCGGCACCATCTCGAGGACGATCGTGCCGACCGGGCAGCCCGCTTCGAAGTCACTGTCCCGCAGCATCTTCGCTGCCTTGCCGAACCACCACCTGATCGCGTCCGCCGGGTGCTCGTGACGCTCGAACGCCCGCCCGATGGTTCGGCGTACGACGTCCGCACCCAGCTCGATCGCCGCGACGCCGAGCTCCTCCTTGCCACCCGGGAAGTGGTGGTAGGCCGAGCCCCACGGCGTGCCGCCTTCGCTGACGAGCCGCCGCCAGGACGTCGCGCGATAACCGACCCGCTGGAACAGAGCCGTCGCTGTGCGCACCATCTGCTCGCGGGTCGTCGGGGTGGTGGCCTGGGTCACCCCCACAGCATAACCAGTTGACTAGGACACCCGTCCTAATCAACGCTTAGGCGAGTAGGACGAGCGTCCTAGCGATCGAGGTGTGGTCATGACCGGCTTTCTGCTCCGTACCGCAAGACCGGACGATCGAGCCGAGGTGCAGGCGATGCACCAGCGGTGCTCGTCTCGCTCGATCCGGCTGCGGTGGCACGGCCCGCGGCGCGACGTGCCCGAGGCCTACTTGACCGACGCCCTTCGCGGCTGCGACACCCACCTTGCGCTGATCGCAGTCGCCGGCCGACAGGTCATCGCCCTGGCCAGCGCGACGTCGACCGGCGCAGGGGCATGGGAGCTCGGCGTCCTGGTCGAGGACGCCTGGCAGCGCCATGGCGTAGGTGCCGCGCTGCTCGGCGAGCTCGTCCGCCGAGCCCGCGAACGGGGGGCGGAGCGGTTGACTGCCCAGGTCGTGCCCGAGCAGGCCGCGATCCTGCAGGCGCTGGAGCAGCTCGGCCGATGTGTCTACGGGGCAGACAGCCACACGGTCACCGTGGTCGTCGCACTAGCGCGGCAGCCAGGCGTCCGGCGCCTCGACCATCCGGCGCACGTGCGGCGGCAGCTTCCCAGTCAGGACGTGCTGCAGCGTCGTTTCGTCCAGCACCCGGCGCAGGCTCGCGCGTACCGCCACCCACACCTCGGGTAGGTGCTGGGCAACCCCCGTGTAGGTCGTCTCGTGCGGGCGCAGTCCGCGGACCTCGGCCAGCGGCCCGTCCACGGCGCGGATCACCTGCCCGAGCGTGATCTCAGTGGCTGAACGCGCCAACGCGTAGCCGCCCTCGGCACCACGTTGGCTGCGCACAATTCCTGCGCGACGCAGTTCTCCCAGGATCGCCTCGACGAACTTCCGGGGCAGTTCCTGCTGTGTGATGATCACGTCGACCTTGACCAGTTGCGGCGCGCGTTGTGCTAGGCCGAGCAGGGCACGTATCGCGTAGTCCGTCTTCGCCGAGATCTCCACGGTGGCTATCTTCGCATTGCAGCTAGGCCGAAATCTCCAGGAAGTGCGCGGCAGCTAGGAGAACGCGGCAAGCGTCGACGCGTCGTTCACGGGACGCAGCCACACGACGCGATCCTCGTGCAGGTCGAGCGCGTCGGCCTGCCCACGGGTCAGCTGCACCCAGGGCTCGCTGTCGGAGGAGGCCAGCTCGGCCCGGACCTCGAAGCCGACCCGCAGCAGCCGGGTGACCCGCGCCTCGACGGCACCGCCGGAGGCGGTGGGCAGTACCTCGATGTCGTGCGGGCGCACCAGCCTGCCACCGAGCCGGGTCACCGGCCCGAGGAAGCTCATGACGAAGTCGTTCGCGGGATGGTCGTAGATCGTGTTCGGGCTGCCGACCTGTTCGATCCGGCCATGATTGATCACGACCAGCTCGTCGGAGACCTCGAGCGCCTCTTCCTGGTCGTGGGTCACGAAGATCGTGGTCACGTGCACCTCGTCGTGCAGGCGGCGCAGCCAGCCGCGCAACTCCTTGCGTACCTTGGCGTCGAGGGCGCCGAACGGCTCGTCCAGCAGCAGCACCTTCGGTTCAACCGCGAGCGCCCGGGCCAGTGCCATCCGCTGACGTTGCCCACCGGACAGCTGCGACGGCAACCGGTCGGCGAATTGTTCGAGATGGACGAGCTCCAGCAACTCGTTCACCCGCCTGCTGATCTCGTCCTTCGGCCGGCGGCGGATCTCCAGCCCGAACGCGACGTTGCGGAACACTGACAGGTGCTTGAAGGCCGCGTAGTGCTGGAAGACGAAACCCACGTTGCGCCGCTGCGCCGGAACGCCCGTGGCCTCGGTGCCGTCGATCACGACTCTGCCCGAATCCGGCTCCTCCAGGCCGCCGATGATGCGCAGCAGCGTCGACTTGCCCCCGCCACTCGGTCCCAGCAGGGCGGTCAGGCGTCCGGTGCCGACGGCCAGGTCGACATCGTCAAGCGCGACGAAGTCGCCGAAGCGCTTGGAGATTCGGTGTGCGGCGATACCCATGGCTAACGTTCTTCCTTTGGACGGGCGAGGGAGATGACGACGATGCACAGCGCCGCGGTGGCGATGAGCACGAGCGACAGCTGGTAGGCGCCGGGCTCGAATTGCTCGGCCCGCTCGTCGACCACGAGCGTGAGCGTCTGCGTCTGGCCGGTGACGTTGCCGGATACGACACGCACCGCACCGAATTCGCCGATCGCGCGCGCGATGCTCAGCACGACGCCGTATGCGAGGGCCCATTTGATCGTCGGCAGCGTAATGCGCAGGAAGCGCTGCCAGGCGTTCGCGCCGAGCGAACGGGCGGCGTGCTCCTGGTCCAGGCCGGTCTCCTCGAGCACGGGCAGCACCTCCCGGACGACGAACGGCAGCGACACGAAGGCGGTGGCGAGCACCATCCCGGGCGTAGCGAAGATCACCTCGACGCCAGCGTGCTGCAGCGCCGAGCCGAACCACCCCGTCGTCCACCCGAACACCAGGATCAGGGCCAGGCCCACGATGATCGGCGAGATAGCGATCGGCACATCGATCGCCAGGTCAAGGGCACGGCGTCCCGGGAAACGGTAGCGGGCGAGCAGGAGCGCCGCACCCACGCCAAAGACGGTGTTGATCAACACTGCCGAACCAGCGACGATGCCGGTCAGCTGGAACGCCTGAACGGCCTGCGGAGAGCTGATCGCATCCCAGAAGGTCCCGGCGCCCTGACGGATCGTTCGCCAGACGACCACGCCCACGGGCAAAGCAACAAGCACTCCCACGTACGCGACGACGATCAGGCGCAGCGCGTACTTCGCTCGGCGGCCGCGGACGCGCCGACGTCGCACCGGTGTCGGCTGGCCCGTGACAACGGCCGGCAGCAGTTCGCGGTCGAGCGTGGTCGAGTCAGTCACGTCGGGCTGCCCGTCGTTGCACGAAGCCCAGCGCCGCGATGACCAGGACGCTGATCAGCAGCAGAACCGTGGCCGTCGCGGCCGCATCGGACAGGTAGCCGTTTTCGATCTGCTGGTAGATGTACTGCGAGGCGACCTCGGTGCGCGGCAGCTGCCCTGAGATCAAGATGACCGACCCGTACTCCCCCAGGGCCCGGCCGAAGGCGAGGGCGGCGCCGGACACGATCGCGGGGAGGATCGACGGCAGCACGATGCGACGGAAGGTTGTCAGCGGCCCAGCCCCCAACGACGCGGCGGCCTCCTCCACGTCCGTCTCCAGGGAAAGCAGCACTGGCTCGACCGTGCGCACCACGAACGGCAGGGTCACGAACAGCAGCGCTACCAGGACGCCCGGCCGGCTGGCGTACCAGCTGACGCCGATCGGGCTGTGCGGGCCGTAGAGGGTGTTCAAGACCAGGCCGGCCACGATCGTCGGCAGCGCGAACGGGATGTCGATGAGGATCTCGATCACCCGCTTGCCGGGGAAATCGTCGCGCACCAACACCCACGCGATGACCGTGCCCATGATCGCGTTGACCAGGCCCACACCCAGCGAGCAGAGCACCGTCAGCCGGATCGCGGCGATCGCCTCCGGCGTGGTGAATGCGGCCCAGAAGCTCGACCAGCCGGCACCGAACGCCTTCGAGACGACCGCGGCGAGCGGCAGCAGCACGAGCAGGCTCAGCCACAGCACGGCCACGCCGAGCCCCAGGCCGGAGAATGCATCCAGACCGATGCGGTCCGAGGCGCGAGCTGCTCGCGCCCGCCCCGCGACCTGAGCCGCAGTCACCCCTGGCCGCTCTCGATCTTGGTCACGATGCCGCCGGTCTTGTCGAAGAACTTCGTGTTCACCGCGGACCAGCCGCCGAGGTCCGCGATCGTCTCGAGCTTCTGCACCGCAGGGAAGGGCCTCGCCGGGTCATTCGCACCCTGGACCGTCCCCACCGCGACGCCGGGCAGGATCGGCCGGTAGCCGTGACTGGCGAAGATCTTCTGGCCGGCAACGCTCTCGACGAACGAGAGGAAGTCCTTCGCCGTTTGTGGGGCGGTCTTGGTGACGGCCGCGGGGTTCTCGATCAGCAGCGATTCGTCCGGGACGACGTAGTCGAGCGCTTTGCCCTTGCGCCGGGCCGCGATCGCCTCGTTCTCGTAGGAGATCAGCACGTCGCCCGTGCCGTTGAGGAACGTCGTGGTCGCCGCCGATCCACTCGACGGCTTGCTGACGACGTTGGCGAAGAACTTCTTCAGATAGGTCTGCGCCTGCTCGTCGCTACCGCCGTTCTGCAGGACGTGGGCGTATGCGGCCAGGATGTTCCACTTCGCCGAGCCGGACGAGCCGGGGTCTGGCGTGACGATCTTGACGCCCGGTTTGATCAGGTCGTCCCAGCCCTTGATGTTTTTGGGATTGCCCTTGCGCACAGCGATCACCACCACCGAGTCGGACACCAGCCCTTCGGTGGGTCCCGAGTTCCAGTCTGGGGCTACGAACTTGGGCACGAGCTTGGTGAGGTCCGGCGTGAGCGAGAAGGCCACGTAGTCGGCCCGCTGGCCGTTCAGAACCGCCTGGGCCTGCGTGCCGCTGGCCCCGTATGAGGACGCAAAGGACGTGCCCTTGCCCTGGTCCGTCTTCGCGAACGCCGCCTGCAGCGCATCGTAGGCGGGCTTGGGAACCGAATAGGCGACCAGCGAGAGCTGGCCGGAGTCGCCGCTCTTGCCGCTCGACGAACACCCCGCCGCGCCGATCGCGGCCAGGCTTGCCGCGGTCAGCCAAGCGGCCACCCAACGGGCCCGGGTGAAGCGGGGGATGTCCATCGAGTCCAGTTCTCCTGTCTTGTCGATGCGTGCCAGTTATTCCATCGACTTACAAGACAATACATGATGGGGGACTTCGGGTTCGGCCTTAGCCTGGTCGCGCTCCTGTTGACAGCTTGTTTCGTTAGGCAACGCTCGGTTACCAGCACGGGAGGGGACGCGATGCCAGACCCGACGCCGTACCCCGATACGTGCACACCGACCCGACGTCCGGGTACAAATACCGCTGGGATGGTCAGCAGTGGCAACCCGTGGCCCCGGCACAAGCTGGGCCGACGCCGAGTCCGTCGACGAAGGGTTTCTGGCGCCAACCCTGGGTGCTCCCGACGGGCGTCGGCATCCTTGCGCTAGTCGCCGGCTTCTTCATCGGGCAGGCCACCAAGTCGACCAAGACAACCGCGGCACCGGTCGTAGCGGCCACGTCGGAGGCGACGTCGAGCCTCCCCGCATCGAGCGCACCACCGACGTCAGCGGCGGCCACGTCCGCCTCGCCGGCGCCCGAGAGCGATCAGGTGCGGTTCGGCCAGGCGTTCACCTGGGAGGACGGCCTTTCCGTCAAGGTGAGCCCGGGAGCGGCGTTCACGCCGAGCCCGTATGCAGCGGCCGACAAGGCGGCCGCGTACCTGGCGTTCACAATCACGGTGGTGAACAACACGAAGAAGCCCTACGATCCGGCGCTCTTCAGTGCCACCGTGCAGAGCTCCAACACGGAAGCAAGCACGGTCTTCGATTCCGAAGCTGGTCTCTTGGGTCCTCCGAGCACCACCCTGTTGGCCGGTCGTCAGTCCGTTTTCAAGCTAGCTACTTCGACCTGAAAAAGTCGGCGCGGATCTCATCGACTGGGTCAGCCGAAACCGGCTCGACTCCGTCCGGCTACTGATCAGATCTCCTTGTTTTGTAGGGGATTCGGCTCGGCGTGCCGTCGGGTTGGAGGTCTAGTCTTGCGGGATCATGGTCTCGGCGGTGGTCGGGTCGAGCCGGGAGTGCGGATGCTGCGGACGCGGGCGGAGCAGGTCAGCTTGTGGGAGGCGGTGCTGCCTGAGCAGGTGCGGCGACTGCCGGAGGAGCTGGCACGGGTGGATCGCCTGCTCGATGACCCGGCGTTCTTTGCGCCGTTCGTGGCGTTCTTCGACCCACGAGTGGGCCGGCCGTCTACGCCGATGGAGACCTACCTGCGGTTGATGTTCTTGAAGTTCCGGTATCGGCTGGGCTTCGAGTCGCTGTGCCGGGAGGTGACCGACTCGATCACGTGGCGGCGGTTCTGCCGGATCCCGCTGGATGGGTCGGTGCCGCACCCGACGACATTGATGAAGCTGACGACGCGCTGCGGCACGGCCGCAGTGGATGGGCTGAATGAAGCGCTGCTGGCGAAGGCGGCCGAGGCGAAGCTGCTGCGCACCACGCGGCTGCGCGCGGACACGACGGTGGTGCCGGCGAACGTCGCCTACCCGACCGATTCGGGGTTGTTGGCCAAGGCGGTGCGGCGGATCGCGGCGACCGGCCGGCGGATCCAGGCCGCTGGTGGCGCGACGCGCACCAAGGTCCGGGACCGGTCCCGGGTGGCCGGCAAACGGGCGCACGGGATCGCGGCGAAGCTGCGCCTGCGCGCCGCGGCGGGGCGTGACGAGGCGCAGGCCACGGTGCGGCGGATCACCGGGGAACTGGCCGGGCTGGCCGAGAAGGCCGCCCGCGACGCCGAGCGGCTGCTCAGCAACGCCCGCCGGGCGCTGCGCGGTGCCCAGCTCAAGGCCGAACGGCTTGCGGCAGTGGGGGTGCGTGACGCGGCGGCGGGCCGGCGCCGCGGACGACTGCGGCGGGCGGTGAATGACCTGGTCGAGCTGCTGGAAGCGACCCTGCGCATCGCCGCGCAGACCCGGCAACGCGTCGCCGGCACAACACCGGATGGGGCGACACGGCGGGTCAGCCTGCACGACCCGGACGCCCGCCCGATCGCCAAGGGCCGCCTCGGCAAGCCGGTCGAGTTCGGGTACAAGGGCCAGGTCGTGGACAACGACGACGGCGTCGTGCTCGACCACACCGTCGAGCCTGGCAACCCCGCCGACGCGCCGCAGCTCGCCCCCGCCGTCGGACGCGTCATCCGTCGTACGAACCGCCGCCCCCGCACGGTAACCGCGGATCGCGGCTACGGAGAGAAGAAGGTCGACGACGACCTGCACGCGCAAGGTGTGCGCACCGTCGTCATCCCCCGCAAAGGCAGACCCGGCACGGCCCGCCAGGCCGAGGAACGCAGGCCCGCGTTCCGGCGGACCGTGAAATGGCGAACCGGCAGCGAAGGCCGGATCAGCAGCCTCAAACGCGGGTACGGATGGGACCGCACCCGCCTCGACGGCACCCAGGGAGCCCGGATCTGGGCCGGCCACGGGGTCTTGACCCACAACCTGGTCAAGATCGGCAACCTCGCCAGCTGAAACCACCCACCGGCGACGATCAACACCATCCGACCCACCCGCCGGCCAGCCGCCCGACGACCACACTCACCGACGCCCGACTTTTTCAGGTCTAAGTAGCTAGGGTTCGGCGTCGCTAATCCGAAGGACGTGGTCATGGAGGTCAGGCCGGGATTCGACTACAAGTCGGCGATCTTCACGACCTGACCACCAGTCCGACCATCAGACCTCGGCCACCGCGGGGGTTCCAGCAGGCGCAGGGGCGTCGTCCTTGACAAGCACCAGGCTGATCTTGCCGCGCGCGTCGATATCGGCGATCTCGACCTGAAGCTTGTCGCCGACATTGACGACGTCCTCGACCTTGTTGACGCGCTTGCCTTGGCCGAGCTTGCTGATGTGGACCAGACCGTCCTTGCCGGGCAGCAGCGAGACGAAGGCGCCGAACGCCGCGGTCTTGACAACGGTGCCGAGGAAGCGCTCCCCCACCTTGGGCATCTGCGGATTCGCGATCGCGTTGATCCGGTCGACCGCAGCGGCCGCGGACGCGCCGTCAGCTGCGCCGACGTAAATCGTGCCGTCGTCCTCGATGGTGATCTCGGCGCCGGTCTCGTCCTGGATCGAGTTGATGATCTGGCCCTTGGGGCCGATCACGGCGCCGATCTTGTCGACGGGGATCTTCACCACGGTGACCCGCGGAGCGTACGGGCTCATCTCGTCCGGGCCGTCGATAGCCTCGGCGATAACGTCCAGGATGTGCAGCCGGGCGTCGCGCGCCTGGGTGAGCGCGCCAGCCAGCACCTCGGACGGGATCCCGTCCAGTTTGGTGTCCAGTTGCAGTGCGGTGACGAACTCCCGGGTGCCAGCGACCTTGAAATCCATGTCGCCGAACGCGTCCTCGGCGCCCAGGATGTCGGTGAGCGCGACGTACTCGGTCTGGCCATCGACTGTGTCCGACACCAGGCCCATCGCGATCCCCGCGACCGGCGCCTTGAGCGGCACGCCGGCGTTGAACAAGGCCAGCGTGGAAGCGCAGACCGAGCCCATCGACGTCGAGCCGTTGGAGCCCAGCGCCTCGGAGACCTGCCTGATCGCGTACGGGAAGTCGTCACGACTGGGCAGCACCGGAATCAAGGCCCGCTCGGCGAGCGCGCCATGCCCGATCTCGCGGCGCTTCGGCGAGCCGACCCGGCCCGTCTCGCCGGTCGAGTAGGGCGGGAAGTTGTAATTGTGCATGTAGCGCTTGGACTTCTCCGGCGAGAGCGTGTCGAGCTTCTGCTCCATGCCGAGCATGTTCAGTGTGGTGACGCCGAGAATCTGCGTCTCGCCACGCTCGAACAGCGCCGAGCCATGGACCCGTGGGACGACCTCGACCTCTGCCGACAGGGTGCGAATATCCGTTAGCCCGCGGCCGTCGATGCGCACCTTGTCGCGCAGAATGCGCCGCCGCACGAGGCTCTTGGTAAGCGACCGATAGGCCGGGCTGATCTCGTTCTCGCGGCCCTCGAACTTCGGGCCAACCCGCTCCTTGGCCACTACTTTGATGCGGTCTAGCTCAGCCTCGCGCTGCTGCTTGTCGGCGATGGTGAGCGCCTGCCCGAGTGGCTCCTCGACCTCGGCCGTGACGGCCGCCAGCACGTCGTCCTGGTAGTCCAGGAAGACTGGGAACTCGGCCACCGGCTTGGCCGCCTTCGCGGCCAATTCGGATTGGGCGCGACACAGCTCGGCGATGAACGGCTTGGCCGCCTCGAGGCCTTCGGCGACGACCTGTTCGGTCGGCTTGGTGGCGCCGCCCGCGATCAGCTCGACGCTGCCCGCGGTGGCCTCGGCCTCGACCATCATGATCGCGACGTCGCCGTTCCCAAGGACCCGCCCCGCGACGACCATGTCGAACGTGGCCGTTTCGAGCTGGCCGTGGGTCGGGAACGCGACCCACTGACCCTCAATAAGCGCCACCCGGGTACCTCCGACCGGGCCGCTGAACGGCAGGCCAGCCAACTGCGTCGACGCGGACGCCGCGTTGATGGCGACCACGTCGTACAGGTGGTCGGGGTGCAGCGCCATGACCGTGACGACCACCTGGACCTCGTTGCGGAGACCCTTGACGAAGCTCGGACGCAGCGGCCGGTCGATCAGCCGACAGGTGAGGATCGCGTCCTCGCTCGGCCGACCTTCTCGCCGGAAGAACGAACCGGGGATGCGTCCCGCGGCGTACATGCGCTCCTCGACGTCGACGGTCAGCGGGAAGAAGTCGAGCCCCTCGCGGGGCGCCTTGCCCGCGGTCGTGGCCGACAGCAGCATGGTGTCGTCGTCGAGATAGGCGACGACGGATCCGGCGGCCTGGCGGGCGAGCCGGCCGGTCTCGAATCGGACGGTATGGGTGCCGAACTTGTCGTTGTCAATGGTGGCGTGCACCGATGTTTCTACGGTCTCCGTCATGGAGAACCCCTCTCGTACGGGCGGCAGGCCGATATGGGATGCAGCCTGCTGCGGTTGCGCCGGTGCGCGCGACGTACGAGCGATTCGCCATCTTTCGGCTCAGCGGTGCCGGTCTTCGATCGAAGCGGCTGGGCAGGTCTCCCGGCCGCCACTACCGAGGACCGGCGTCGGCTCACGTCATCGCTGGAACGTCCGGCGGTGGCTATTCGGTTGTGTAACAGATCGGGGAGCGACCGGTTGGGTAGCTCCCCACGACAGTTAGCGGCGCAGACCGAGCCGCTCGATAACCGAGCGGTACCGGCTGATGTCGGTCTTGGCCAGGTAGTTGAGCAGCCGGCGACGCTGGCCGACCAGCAGCAGCAGCCCGCGGCGGCTGTGGTGATCGTGCTTGTGCGCCTTGAGGTGCTCGGTCAGGTCGCTGATCCGCCTCGAGAGCAACGCCACCTGCACCTCAGCCGATCCAGTGTCACCGTCGGCCGTGCCGTATTCGGAGATGATCTGCTTCTTGACGTCGGTGGCCAGGGCCATTGGCTCGACTCCTTCACTGCTGGTGCAGGCACGCCCCACCGGTCTGCATCACGGCGGGAAGGAACGGGCACTGCGAGCGGACGCGAAGACCGCGCATCACTGGCACTGAGGATATCAGCGTGGGCGCGGGTGCGCCGAATCGGGCGAGATCACCCAAGCAGGGCCCGGGTCTGCTTCACGTCGTCGTGCATTTGCGCAACGAGGTCGTCCACCCGGTCGTAGTGCTCCATCCCGCGCAGCCGATGGACGAACTCGACGCCGAGCTTGTCGCCGTAAAGGTCGTCGTCGAAGTCCAGCACGAATGCCTCGACCCGCCGCTGCCGTCCCTCGAATGTCGGATTCGTCCCGACTGAGATGGCGGCTGTCCCAAGCGGTTCGCGGGGAAGGGTACGTCCCCATTCGTCCAGCAGCACGGCCCGTCCCGCGTAGACGCCATCCGCCGGGACCGCGGTAAACGCGTCCATGCGCAGGTTGGCGGTCGGGAAACCCAGGCTGCCGCCGCGCTGATCGCCCCGTTCCACCAGGCCGTCCACCCGGTGCAGTCGGCCGAGAGCCGCCGCGGCGGCAGCTACGTCCCCAGCCTCGACGCACGAGCGTACGTAGGTTGCGCTAATGACCGTATCGCCGTCGGTGAGCAGCGGCACATCGTGGGTCGAGAAGCCGAAGCTGTGCCCCAGCTCCGTCAGCGTGCCGATGTCGCCTCCCGCCCGATGCCCGAACCGGAAGTTGTCGCCCACGATCACCGCGGCCGCGTGCAACTGGGCCACCAGCACCTCGTGGACGAACTCCGCGGGCGCCATCCGCGAGAACTCGAGCGTGAACGGCAACGCGCAGAAGACATCAGTGCCCAGCTGTTCGACGAGCTCCGCCCGACGCACCAGAGTCGTGAGCGCAGGCGGGTGCGATCCCGGGCGGACCACCTCGGACGGGTGCGGCACGAAGGTGAGCAGCACGCTCGGCACGCCCTGTTCGGCAGCCACCGCCACGGCAGTGCGGATGATCTCCGCATGGGCCCGGTGGACACCGTCGAAGACGCCGATCGTCACTGCGCAGCGACCCCAGCCGCCTGGGACGGCATCGAGTCCTCGCCAACGCTGCACGGCTGCCGAGACTACCGGCCCCCTCGTCCGCGGTGACGGCAGGAGAAGATCAGTGACGGTTTGGCAAGATCAATGACGGCCCAGACGCCGTCATTCGGCGACCTCGGCCGTTACTCGGCGGCCGTCCATCACTCGGGGGCGTGGGAGGCAGGGGTGAACACGAGCACCGGTTTCGCCCGGTCGCCGTCCTCGCTCAGGAGGGCGACGACTGTGCCGTCCGGAGCGAACGCCCCGTGGGTAGCCGCCGCCCCGGCCGCGGCGATCGGCCGACCGTAGGAGAGTTCGCGGGCCTGATCGTCGGTGATCTCGCGCGCGGGCATCGTCCGCCGGACGGCTTCGGCAAGCGGGAGCACCACCGGATCCTCGAGCGCGGCGAGCTCGTCGAGCGTGCGCGCCCCGTCGAGGGTGAACGGGCCCACCCTGGTGCGCCGAAGTGTCGTCAGGTGCCCACCCACGCCGAGCGCGGCGCCAAGGTCTCGGGCGACGGCGCGCACATATGTGCCGGACGAACACTCGACCTCGACCTCGACGTCCAGCAAGTCGCCAACCCGGGTGAACGTCAGGGCATCGAAGCGGGACACAGTGACCGATCGCGGCTCGAGCCGCACGGACTCGCCGGCACGCACGCGTTGGTAGGCCCGCTGACCGTCCAGCTTGATCGCCGACACGGCGCTCGGCACCTGCGCAATCCCACCGGTAAGCGACCGCATCGCGGCGCGCACCGCGTCGGCCGTCAACCCGGCCGCTGAGCCAGCCGAAATCACCTCGCCCGTTGAGTCGTCGGTCGTCGTCGATTCACCCAGCCGGATCGTGGCTGTGTACGCCTTGTCCGCGAGGACGAGGTGATGCAGCAGCCGGGTTGCCTTGCCGACGCCCAGCACGAGCACTCCGGTGGCCATCGGGTCCAGCGTGCCGGAGTGGCCGACGCGGCGGGTACGCGCCAGCCGCCGTATGCGGGCCACGACATCGTGCGACGTCCAGCCCGCCGGCTTGTCGACGATTACCAGCCCGTCCGTCACGCCCGGGTCTCCCCCACCACGACCCAGCGATCGCCACGCGTGCGCCACACCATGCCGACGAACCGCACGACGATGAACGCCGCGAGGCCGGCCCACACCCCGCCGATACCCCAATGCCAGTGCAGCGCCGCCAGGTTCAGCGGCGCGAACGCACCCACCGCGGCAACCAGCGTGATCGTGCGCAGGAACCCGACGTCACCGGCGCCGATGAGCACCCCGTCCAGCGCGAAAACCACCCCCCCGAACGGCTGCATGCCGATGAACCATGGCCACAGGACGTGTGCCTGTGCGACCACGTCCGACGACGAGGTGAACGCGCTGGGCAGTGCGAACCACCCGGCCGCGAGGATCAGCGCGAACACCGCGCCCGCCCACAGGCCGTACCGCGCGACCCGCCAGGCAGTGTGCCGGGCGACTGCCGGGTCGCTCGCCCCCAGCGCCGCGCCGACCAGCGACTGCGCCGCGATGGCGAATGAGTCGAGCAGCAGCGCGGTGAACTCCCATAGCTGCAGGCCGATCTGGTGCGCAGCGATCTGCGCCGTCCCCATCCGCGCGGCCACCCCCGCCGCGGTCAGGAACGCGACCTGGAATCCGGCCGAGCGCAGCACCAAGTCGCGGCCGACGACGAGTTGCCGCCGAATCACCTCCCACTCGACGCGCAGCCGTCCGCCTTGCCCCCGCAAGGCACGGACGAACAGCAGACCGCCGACAGCCTGCCCGCACACATTCGCCACGGCCGACCCTGGCAGGCCCATCCCGGCCGCGTACACCAGGACCGGCGAGATGATCGCCGACACACCGTTGGCGACCAGCACGATGACGACCGGACGCCGGGTGTCCTGCACACCGCGCATCCATCCGTTGCCCGCCAGCACCAGCAGCACGCCGGGTACGCCGGTGACTGCGATCCGAAACCAGGCCTCGGCGGCGTGCTGTACCGCGCCCCCGCCGCCGGCAAGCAACCGAGTGCACGGGTCCGCGAGCAGCTGGCCCAGTACCACCACGAGCAGGCCGATGCCGACCGCCAGCAGCGAGGCCTGGGCGCCCTCGTTCACGGCTGCGTCCCGGCGGCCGGCGCCGAACCACCGTGCGGCCCGGCTGGTCGTGCCGTACTCGAGGAACGTCCCGATCACCAGGACGAGGGTCATCAGCGCCGCGCCGATGCCGAGCGCAGCGAGCGGCGTCGGACCGAGATGCCCGACGACCGCGGTGTCGACGAGCAGATACAGCGGCTCGGCAGCCAGCACGACGAACGCCGACGCGGCCAGTCCGAGCAGCCGCCGGGTCGGAACGTCGACGGCCACGGTCACACGCTCATCTTGCCGTCCACGAGGGACTGGAAGAATCGGGTTCGTGGTGGCGCCTACGGACGACCGGCCCAGCGCCGCGCAGAGCTATGTCGAGCGGCGGCCGCTCGGCGCGCTGTCCGGGCTGGTGTCCTCGGTCTGGGTCCAGCAGACCGCGCTGGACGCGGAGCCGTACCGGCACCGGAACCTGCCGCACGGCGGCGTGGAGCTGGTCTGGCGACTCGGCTCGACCCCGCAGATCGTGGGGCCGCTGACCCGGCCGGTGGTCGACGTGCTCACTCCGGGCGCGATCGTGCTCGGCATGCGGTTCCGGCCCGGAGCAGCCGCTTCGGTGCTCGGCTTGCCTGCGAGCGAGCTCGTCGATGTATCGGTGCCAACGACGCAGCTGTGGGGCGCGTCCACCATGACGCTCGTCGAGCGCGCCGACGGCGCGGCACTGGACGATGCCCTGATCGACCTGCAACGGCTGGTCGTCGAACGGTTGGTCGGTGCCGCCGACCCCGATCCGCTCGTCGACCAGACAGTGCGGCTGCTGATGCCCGGGCAGGCCGATATGGTACGTTCGCTCACGACGTCGCTGAGCATCTCGGAGCGACAACTCCGCCGCCGATGCATCGCCTCGGTTGGCCTCGCCCCCAAGACGCTGCACCGGATCCTGCGATTCCAGGGGTTTCTCGCCATGGTGCAGTTCGCCATGGCGCAGGGCAGGGCACCTACGGACGACCGGCTAGACCTGCTCGCGGCCGAGGCCGGTTACGCCGACCAGTCGCACCTGACCCGCGAGTGCGTGCGGCAGACCGGGGTGTCGCCCCGGGTGTTCGTGGGCGACACGCAGCGCACCTACGCCTGCGGCCACGACCATGCGGCGTCATTCAAGCCGATGCTCCAAGCCCGCGCGAGACCCGCATGGCCGGTTTGTTCAAGACTCGGGGCGCGTTTCAACCCTAGATTCGGCAGCGTGTCACCTGACTGGCCAGCCCTGCGCAGCGCGCTGCTGGGCGATGTCGTGCTGCCGGACGCGCCCGACTACGAGACGGTGCGCAAGCCGGCCATCGCCCGGTTCCAGCACATCAGACCGCAAGCCGTGGCCCGCTGCGCCTGTCCGGAGGACGTCTCGGAGACGATCTCGTTCGCCGTCCGCCACGACCTACCGGTCGCGATCCGCAGCGGGGGGCATTGCTTCGCCGGGCACTCCTCGACAGATGGCCTGGTGATCGACGTGAGCCCGATGAACTCCGTGTCGCTGTCGGGCGACGTGGCGACGATCGGTGCGGGGACCAGGCTCGGCGAGCTCTACGCCGCGCTGGGCCGGCGCGGTCGTACTGTCGCCGCCGGCTGTGGCGATACGGTCGGCATCTCGGGACTCGCCCTCGGCGGCGGCATAGGCATCCTCGGCCGCCGGTACGGATTGACGTCCGACCAGGTGTTTGCCGCGCAGGTCGTTCTCGCCGACGGGCGGGTCGTCGAGTGTGACGACGAGCGCGATCCGGAGCTGTTCTGGGCGCTGCGTGGCGCAGGTGGCGGGAACTTCGGCGTGGTCACGTCCCTGGCCCTCCGCACCGTCCCGGCGCCCACGGCGACCGTCTTCGCGGTTGCGTGGCCGAGCGCCGAGGTCGTCGCGGTGGTCGCAGCCTGGCAGGCACGGGGGCCCAGCGCGCCGGACGAGCTGGCAGCCAGCCTAGTGGTGCACGTCGAAGGTGGCGTGGGCGCCCCGACCGCGACAGTGTTCGGGACCATGCAGAGCGTCGAGTCCGACGCCGCACAGCTGCTCGACGAGCTGGCCGTACGGGTGGGTACGGACCCGGACGCGGCGTCGTTCACGTACGCGCCGTTCCAGGACGCGAAGCGGGCGCTCGCCCGCCTCGGCGCTCGCCGCCAGGGGACGAGTCCGGCCTATCCGCTCAGCAAGTCGGAGTTCTTCGGCCAGCCACTGCCCGCCGACGCCGTGAAGGAGCTCGTCGCGCAACTCGGCCAAGCGGCCCCGGGTCAATACCGCGAGCTAGACTTCAGCCCGCTGCGGGGCGCCTACGACCGCACGCCCGCTTATGCGACTGCGTACGTCCACCGGCACGCGGACTTCCTGCTCAAGCACGAGGCGACGATCGACGTGGACGCGCCGGCCGCGGCCGGCGAGGTTGCATGGGGCTGGTTGGCGCGATCCTGGAGCACGACGCACTCGTGGGGCTCCGGGCACGCGTACCAGAACTTCCCCGATCCCGACCTCGCCGACTGGCCGCAGGCGTACTACGGCGCAAACCTCGCCCGGCTGCGACGCGTCAAACACCGCTACGACCCGAACGGGTTTTTACACTTCGCGCAATCACTGTGACTGAGAAAGGACGTGTCATGACCGAGTCTGCAAGCCCACTGCCGCAAGGAGATCTTCGGTTGCTGGACGGTGCGGTCGCCCAGCGGCTGCTGGCCGCGAGCATCCCGGCCCGTTACGCGTACACGGCCTCGGACGGCACGCCGCGCATCGTCCCGAGCTGGTTTCACTGGACGGGCGACGAGCTCGTCATGCCTACCTTCATCGCGGCTCCGCACGTGCGGCATCCCTCGCGAATCGACGTCCTCCGGGCGCGTCCCGACATCGCGGTGACCATCGACAGCGAGACGTTCCCGCCCGAGGTGCTGCTCATGCGGGGCCGGGCGACGGTGACCGAGACGGACGGGATCCCGGCCGAGTACGCGCAGGCGGCGGCCCGGTACCTCGGGTCCGAAGCCGCCAACCAGTACCTGGCGCAGATCGACCAGCCCGGCACTCGCATGGCTTGCATCGGGCTACGCCCGTCCTGGGTCGGCGTGCTCGACTTCGAGACCAGAATGCCGAGCGCGCTACAGGTCTGAACGTCAGTTCGTCACAGCGCGTGGTACATGATCAGCAGGTCGACCAGGCCCTGCTCGGGATGGCGGAACCCCTGCGGCACCGTGCCGATCGTCGTGAACCCGAGGTCCTCGTAGAGCTTGATCGCGTACACGTTCGTCGCGGCGACGGCGTTGAATTGCATGCCGAGACACCCGGCATCGGCGGCCCGGACGAGGGAGTGCTCGGCCAGCGCCCTTCCGACGCCTCGGCCTCTGGCTGCTCGGGCGACCATGTACGACCCGTTCGCGATGTGCGCCCCCGGCCCGTGATGGTTGGGCTCCAGGTGGTACACGCCGAGGGTCTGACCACCGTCGGCGAGCAGCCACGTCTCGGCTGGCGGAGGTCCTTGCCACATCGCGCGTGCGTCGTCCGACGAGGTCGCCGGATCGTAGGTGTACGTGTCGCCCGCCGCGACGATGTCCTGCCAGATCGGCCATATCGACGACCAGTCGGCGGACATCGCGTGGCGGATCGTCCAGTCAGCCATCCGCGCCTTCGGCGCCGTCGTCAGCCGACGGCGCTTTGCGGTACGGGTCGGCGTCCCCGGCCGGCCGGGCGCCCACCCGCGCCGCCTCGACCTCGGCATCGGCCCGTGCCGCCACCGCGAGCAGCTCGTCGATGTGCTTGGCGTTCTCCGGGAGCGAGTCGTGGACGAACCTCAGGGTCGGGGTGAACCGCACACCGGTCTGGCGCCCGACCTCACTGCGCAACACGCCCTTGGCAGACTCGATCGCACGAGCTGATTCGGCACGTTCCTGCTCCGAGCCCAGGACCGTGTAGAAGATCGTCGCGTCGTGCAGGTCCCCGGTCAGCCGAACGTCGGTGATCGTGACCATGCCCAGCCGGGGATCCTTGACGTGCATCTCGAGGTGGGACGCGACGATCTGCTTGATCCGCCCGGAAAGGCGCCGGGCACGTTCTCGGTCGGCCATGACTCCCCTTCACTCCATATCGTCGTCGTCGACCAGCCGGTGCCGAGCTGCCAGCAGCTCGACCTCCGGGCGCCCGGCGACGAGCCGCTCACACCTGTCGAGCACCTCGACGGCATGCTCGTGCGTCGACGACACGACGGCCACGCCTATCTCGGCGCGCCGGTGCAGCTGCGTGCTGCCCGTCTCCGCCACGGCCACGTCGAACTTGCGCCGTAACTCCGCCACGATAGGACGCACCACGGACCGCTTCTCTTTCAGCGAATGCACGTCGCCAAGCCGCAGATCAACGACGAGCGTCCCGACAACCAAGTCAACCCTCACCAATCAGAGCACCGCGAGCGCCTCCCAGCACGACCCACGGTGCGATGAGCGCTCGCGCGAAGAGCGGGCCATTGGCGCGGTTAAACCCGTGGCTTCTCGCGCAGCTCGAATGTCTCGATCACGTCGTCGACTTTGATGTCGTTGAACGACCCGAGCCCGATACCGCACTCGAAGCCCTCACGCACCTCCGTCGCGTCATCCTTGAACCGCTTGAGCGAGTCAACGGTGAGGTTGTCGGCCACGACGACACCGTCACGGACGAGCCGGGCCTTGCTGTTGCGCCGGATCGTGCCCGAACGCACCAGCGAGCCCGCGATGTTGCCGACCCGGGGCACCCGAAAGACCTCCCGCACCTCGGCGGTACCAAGCTGCGCCTCCTCGAACTCGGGCTTCAGCATGCCCTTGAGCGCGGCCTCGATCTCGTCGATGGCCTGGTAGATCACGGTGTAGTAGCGGATGTCGACGCCCTCGCGGGTCGCCGCCTCACCAGCCTTGCCAGCCGGGCGCACGTTGTAGCCGAGGATCACGGCATCCGAAGCGATCGCCAGGTTGATGTCGTTCTCGTTGATCGCGCCGACCCCGCGGCCGATCACCCGCAGCGACACCTCGTCCGCGCCTGAGCCGACGTCGATCTTCAGCAACGCGTCCTCGAGCGCCTCGACGGAACCGGAGACGTCGCCCTTGATGATCAGATTCAGCTGCTGCACCTCGCCGGCCGCGAACGCTTTGTCCAGGTCGTCAAGAGAGATCCGGCGACGGGTGGCCGCGAGCTGCGCGTTGCGCTCGCGGGCCTGGCGCCGGTCGGCGATCTGCCGGGCGATGCGGTCCTCGTCCACAACGAGGAACGAGTCGCCGGCGCCCGGGACGGACGTGAGGCCTAGCACCTGCACCGGACGGGACGGTCCGGCGAACTCCACTGGGTCGCCGTTCTCGTCGAGCATGGCCCGCACCCGGCCGAAGGCGTCGCCCGCAACGACCGAGTCACCGACGTTCAGCGCGCCGCGCTGTACCAGCAGCGTGGCCACCGGCCCGCGGCCCCGGTCGAGCCGCGCCTCGATGACAATGCCCTGCGCGTCCTGGTCGGGGTTGGCCCGCAGGTCCAATCCGGCGTCGGCGGTGAGCAAGATGCTCTCGAGCAGCCCGTCGATGTTGATGTTGGCCCGGGCCGACACGTTGATGAACATCGTGTCGCCGCCGTACTCCTCGGCGACCAGCCCGTACTCGGTCAGCTGCTGGCGCACCTTGTCCGGGTTGGCGCCTTCCTTGTCGATCTTGTTCACGGCGACCACGACCGGGACGTCCGCCGCCTGGGCGTGGTTGAGCGCCTCGATCGTCTGCGGCATCACCCCGTCGTCCGCGGCCACGACCAGCACCACGATGTCGGTCGTCGACGCGCCGCGGGCCCGCATGGCGGTGAACGCCTCGTGACCCGGGGTGTCGATGAAGGTGATCGCCCGGTCGACGCCCTCGTGCTCGACGTGCACCTGATAGGCGCCGATGTGCTGGGTGATCCCCCCAGCTTCGTCGCCCATGACGTTGGTCTTGCGGATCGCGTCCAGCAGGCGGGTCTTGCCGTGGTCGACGTGGCCCATGACCGTAACGACCGGAGGCCGGGCGATGAGGTCGCCTTCGGCTCCCTCGTCGGCGCCGAAGGACAGGTCGAAGGACTCGAGCAGCTCGCGGTCCTCGTCCTCGGGGCTGACCACCTGGACGCTGTAGTTCAGCTCGGCGCCCAGCAGCTGCAGGGTCTCCTCGTTCACCGACTGGGTGGCCGTCACCATCTCGCCGAGATGGAAGAGCACGGTGACGAGCGAGGCCGGGTTGGCGTCGATCTTCTCGGCGAAGTCGGTCAGCGAAGCGCCACGGGGCAGCCGCAGCACCTCGCCGTTGCCGCGCGGAACCTGCACGCCACCGATCGACGGGGCCTGCATGTTGTCGAATTCCTGACGCCGCTGCTTCTTGCTCTTGCGCCCCCGTGCCGGACGTCCACCCGCGCGGCCGAACGCACCCGCCGTGCCGGCGCCGCGACCGCCGCGGCCACCACCACTCGGCCGGCCGGCGGGTCCGCCACCGGCACCGCCAGGTCCACCCCGGGATCCCGCACCACCGGGCGCGCCGCCCGGACCGCCCCGGTAGGCACCGCCGACACCAGGACGGCCAGCGCCGCCCGTACCGCCCGGACGAGCACCCGGACCGGCCGGGCGGGCGCCCGGCGCACCGGGACCGCCGCGCTGGCCGGGACCGAGGGCACCAGAACGTCCGGACATCATGCCGGGGGCCGGCCGCGGCGGCATCATGCCCGGGTTGGGATTGGGGCCGCCGGCGCCACCCGCCCGTCCAGCGGACGGACGCGGCGGGATCGCGCCACCCGGCGGCCCGCCACCTGGGCGGGGAGCCGGCGCCGCGCCGCCACCGACGCCGAACGGGTTGTTGCCGACGCGCGGCCCGGGGCGTGGGCCTGCCGGACGCGCTAACCCCGGGCTCGATCCCGGAGGGGTCGCCGGGCGGTCGATGCTTGGGGTAGCCGCGACGACCGATGGTGTCGTCTCGACGGGGGCCGGCGGCGCCTGCTCGATAGGCGGCGCGACATCGACCGCCGCGGGCGCAGCCTTCTTCGCGGGCGCCTTCTTCGGGGCTGCCTGGGTGGGCGTCGGGAACGCCTCCCGCAACCGGCGCGCGACCGGCGGCTCTACGGTGGAGGATGCGCTCTTGACGAATTCCCCCAGCTCGCTGAGCTTGCTGAGGACATCCTTGCTGGTGACACCGAGCTCCTTCGCGAGCTCGTGTACCCGGGCCTTGCCTGCCACTGGACTCCTTTACCGGAACCGGGCGGCGACCCACGCGGTCCCGTTAGACGGGGGACTTGCTCATTTCTGGCGCTTCATCGAGTGCCCATAGCTGATCTGCTCACCTTCACGAGACGAGCCGGGCGGCGTTTCGCCCTGCTCAGTTCGGTACCGCTCGTCGCACCGCTGCTCGACGTACTCGCGCACCCGGCTCGGGTCGACCGCGGCGGCGACCCGCAGGGCCCGCGCGAACGCCCGACGCCGCTGCGCGAGATCGACACACCGCAAGTCGGGATGCAGCCACGCGCCCCGGCCCGGTGCCCGACGCCGCGGATCCGGGACGATCGACACGACATCCGGCCCCGGGCCCTGGGACGGTGCCCCGGGCGCGGAGCGATCTGCCTTGTCGGCTGTCGCCGGCTCCACGACCACGCGGAGCAGCTCGGTGGCCACCGATCGCTTCCGGCAGCCGATGCAGGTCCGAACCGGTCCCGAACCCGGTTGGGGCTCCGCGACCTGGCTTCGAGCAGCATCAAATGCCGTCGTCGACTTGACGACCACCCGCGAGTCTACTCCTCGCGCCCGGGCGTGTCGCTCGCCCCGGGCACCGTGGATGCCGGACGAGGCAGGCCGTCGGCCGGCTCAGCGTCGCTGTGGATGTCGATGCGCCATCCGGTGAGCCGCGCGGCAAGCCGGGCATTCTGCCCTTCTCGCCCGATCGCCAACGAGAGCTGGAAGTCCGGGACCACGACGCGGACCGCCCGCTCAACCGGGTTGACGACGCTCGCTGCGACGACGTTCGCCGGTGATAACGCGTTACCGACGTAGGTCGCCGGATCCTCGGCGAAGTCGATGATGTCGATCTTCTCCCCGTGCAGTTCGGCCACCACATTCCGGACCCGCTGCCCCATCGGGCCGATGCAGGCACCCTTGGCGTTGAGGCCCGGCACGGCGGTGCGAACGGCGATCTTGCTGCGGTGCCCGGCCTCGCGGGCCACCCCGACGATCTCGACGCTGCCATCGGCGATCTCGGGAACCTCGAGCGCGAACAGCTTCTTGACCAGGCCCGGGTGGGTGCGGCTCACCGTCACCTGCGGCCCGCGGATCCCGCGCAGTACCGTGACGACGTAGCACTTGAGCCGGGTGCCGTGGGCGTACACCTCGCCCGGCACCTGCTCGGATTGCGGCAGGATCGCCTCGATCGTGCCGAGGTCGACGACCACGACTCCCCGGGCGGCCGCGTGTGCGTCGGCCTGGACCACCCCGGTGACGATGTCGCCCTCGCGACCGGAGTACTCGCCGTAGGTGCGGTCGTGCTCGGCATCGCGCAGCCGCTGCAGAATGACCTGCCGGGCGGTCATCGCGGCGATCCTGCCGAAGTCGGTGGGAGTGTCGTCGTACTCCTCCACCAACTCGCCGTCCGGGCCGAACTCCTGCGCCCACACGACCACCTCGCCGCTCTTGCGATCGATCGCCACCCGCGCGTGCGGCATGGAGTGCGGGGTGTGCTTGTAGGCGGTGAGCAGGGCCGTCTCAAGGGCCTCGATGATCGTCTCGAAGGAGATCTCCTTCTCGCGCTCGATGCTGCGCAGCGCGGCGATATCGACGTGGACCATCGTCACTCACCACCCCGCGCGGCCTCGGCGGAATCCGGCCGGTTGAACTCAACCTGCACCCGGCCCGGCCCGAGCTGATCCCATGGCACCATCCGCTGGGCGCCGTCGTCGAGCAGCACGCCATCGTCGCCCGTTGCCGCCACCCGCGCCGTCAGCGTCTGCTCGCCGACGGTCACCTCCACCAGCCGACCGACCGCGCGCCGCCAATGTCGCTGATCGCGCAGCGGCCGCTCGACGCCGGGGGACGTCACCTCGAGCACGTACGGTCCAGCGAACGCCGAACCGCCGGGTGCATCGGCGTCCAGCGCGTCAGACACGACTCGGCTGACGACGGCGACGCCATCGAGATCGACACCTGCGTCGGTGTCGACGACCACGCGCACCACGCTGCGGCGGCCGGCCGCACTGACCGTGAGATCCTCGAGGTCGAACCCCGCGTCGGTCACCACGCGTGTGAGCAATTCGAGCAGACGCTGCCGCGCAGCGGCGGCGCCGGACGCGTCGGCGGATCGACTGCCGGAAGCCTGGGGCATCTGTCGGTCCTCCTGACGTGTGCAGTTGTGGCGCGCGAGAACTGGTCTGCGAACACGTAGCCTATCGATCATTGTGACGCCGCCGCCCGCGATCTCGCGACGCGCCCTGCTGGGCACCGGGGGGCTGCTGCTTGCCGGTGGTGCGGGCGTCGCGGTCGGGGTCCTTCGCCCCCCCGATCCACGCGGACGGCCGGGAGCGCCGCCGTGGCTGGTCGCCGCGGTCGAACGGGAGCAGTCGCTTCTCGCCGGGGTGGATTCCGCCCTCGCCGCTAGTGGCGGCGATCCCACGCTCGGTGCGCTCCGCGCCGACCACGCGGCTCATGCCGAGACGCTGCAGGCTGCGCTGGCGGTCTATCCCGCCGGAGGTTCGCCCAGGTCGGCCACCGTCGGCGGCACACCGACCCGGACCGAGTTGCGCGCCGCCGAGCAGACAGCCGCCCAGGCGGGTTCGGTGTTGTCCGCAACGCTGTCCGGCGCGGACGCAGCACTGCTCGCCAGCATCGCCGCCTGCGAGGCCACCCACGCGGAGCTGCTCGCATGACCGCGCCACATCGTCTTGATCGAAGGCCTGGCGCCGGGGTCGCGGCGGTATCGGGGTGAGCGCACCTATCGTCGCAGTGTGGCAGCAGGCGTTGGCCGCCGAGCAGGCCGCCGTGCACGGGTACGGCATCGTCGGGCCGCGGGTGCCGGCGGACGAGCGGTCGCTAGCCCGCCGGTGCGAACAGGAGCATCGCGAGCTGCGTGACCAGACCTCGGCCGGACTGCTCACCGCCGGAGAGGCACCGGTCGCCCCTGAGGCGAACTACCCGTTGCCGTTCCCGGTCGTCGACACCGCGAGCGCCCGGCGGCTGGCGGTGCGCCTGGAAACCGCCGCGGCCGCAGCCTGGCGCTACCTGATCGCGGTCAGCGCACCCGGCGAGGCGGCCCGCAAGGCCGCCGCGCCGGCCCTCACCGCGAGTGCGCTGCGGGCCACGCGGTGGCGGCGCCTGCTGACCCCGCAGACGCCGACGGTTCCGTTCCCCGGGCTCTGAGTCCGCCCTCACGGCCAGCCGGCGATGACCTCGACCAAGTCGGCGAGCCGCTGGATGACGGCGTCGGGCTCGCCCTCGGCGGCGCCGCGCTGCCAGTGCGGGATGTCGCTGTGTGGTAGCAGCACGGCGCGCATCCCGACCGCCTTCGCCCCGTGGATGTCGTCGAACGGCCGGTCACCGACGAATACCGCTTCCGCCGGATCGTCGACATCGACCGCCTCCAGCGCGGCGCGGAAGGCCTGCGGGTGTGGCTTGGTCCACTCGATCTCGGAGGTGTAGACGGCGCCGTCGATCAGTGCCAGGACTTCATCGCGCGCGAAGATCCGGTCATGGTGCTCGCGGGTCCACAGCGTGTTGGACAGCACGCCGATGCGGAGCCCCCACTCGTGCAGCCGGCCGAAGAGAGCCGGCACGTCGGGATCGGTGTAGGTGTGTGGCGTCCACCAGTCGTGATAGGCGTCCCGCAGCCCGGCCGGCGTCTCGATGCCCGCGGCAGCGAATACCTCCGCCAGGGTGGCACTGCGGTGCTCGTCGCGCGAACGCACCCACATCGCCTCCTCGGCCTCGCCCAGCCGGGCGGCCAGCTGCGGGTCGCCGGTGGCCGCGAGCCAGGCGTCGCGGGGGTCGACGGTGTGCCAGGGCGTGAGCGTGCCGCCCCAGTCGAAGATCACAGCCCGCACCGGCACGGTTAGCACAGTACGGTGGCGGGCGCCGACGTCTTGCGCATTTTCGGTCGGGCACCCGGCCGTAACAGGCCCGCGCGGTACCGCCTCCGACCGCCCAGGTAGGGGTGCCGACACCACTGGAACGGGTGGCGCACCCACCGACAACCTGCCACGCCACGACGAGGGTCGGCTCATGACCGTGCTCAGTACCGCGCCCGGACGCCGCGTCAGGGGTGAGGCCTCCCGCGCCAAGGGTTCGGCCGCCGCCGGGATCGCGGCAGCTGCGGTTGGCGTCATGCTGCTGCAGCTTCGCGACGTGGATCTCGGCGCGATCGTCGGCAACCTGCGAATCGGGTGGCTGATCGCCGCGGTCGCTTTCCGCAGCCACGTCGATCCTGGCGGCCGTGCACAACCTGTCGGCATTCGCGCCGATCCGGCTGCGGTTGCGGGATTCGATCCGCGCGCAGCTGGCGATTTGCGGCATCGGGGTGGTGACGCCTTCGGCGGTGAGCACACCGGCGGTCTGCGCACGCTTCTCTAACCGCAGCGGACTGGCGCCCGCCGAGTCGCTCGCGGTGGTCGGGGCGCCCCAGGTGGCCCAGCTCGTGATGACGGTCGTTGTCGTGGGGGCTGTGGCGCTGGTCGGCTCCGACAGGCTCTCGGCGCCGACCCGCGTTTGCTGTCGATCGTCGCCGGTGCCCTGGCGCTGCTTGTCGCGATTGCCGTGTTGGCCGCCCGCCGCGTCGAGCGAGTGCGGAGCCCGCTCGCCACGGCACGCCGCGCTCTCGCGCAGGTGATCGGCCACGTCCCCCGTCGGCCGGTCATGGCGCTGAGCGGCCTGGCCGCCACGGGCACGAGCGTCGTGACCGCCACCGTGCCGCGCTGCTCGTGCGGCTGGTCATGACCTGGGCCCTTGTGCCGCCTGGGCTGCTGGCGCTGCGATCCCTGCGCCGGGGCGGGTTGCTCTAGCTCACCGAGACGGTGGGCGCGCCGGTCGCGGTCGTCTGCTCGGCCAGCCGCATGGCCTCCTCGATCAGCGTCTCGACGATCTGCGACTCGGGAACCGTCTTGATGACCTCGCCCTTGACGAAGATCTGCCCCTTCCCGTTGCCGGACGCCACCCCAAGATCAGCCTCGCGCGCCTCGCCCGGCCCGTTGACGACGCAGCCCATGACCGCGACGCGCAGCGGCACTTCCATGCCCTCGAGGCCCGCGGTCACCCGGTCGGCGAGCGTGTAAACGTCCACCTGCGCGCGCCCGCACGACGGGCAGGACACGATCTCCAGCCGCCGCTGGCGAAGGTTGAGAGACTCGAGGATGGCGAGGCCGACCTTCACCTCCTCGACCGGCGGCGCGGACAGCGAGACCCGAATCGTGTCACCGATGCCCTTGGAGAGCAGGGCGCCGAAGGCGACCGACGACTTGATCGTGCCCTGGAAGGCTGGGCCCGCCTCGGTGACTCCGAGGTGCAGCGGGTAATCGCACTGCTGCGCCAGCAGCTCGTAGGCACGCACCATGACCACCGGGTCGTTGTGCTTGACCGAGATCTTGATGTCGCGGAAGTCGTGCTCCTCGAACAGGCTCGCCTCCCACAGCGCGGACTCGACGAGCGCCTCCGGCGTCGCCTTCCCGTGCTTGGCGAGCAGCCGCTTGTCCAGCGATCCGGCGTTGACGCCGATGCGGATCGGCGTTCCGGCGTCTCTCGCGGCCTTCGCGATCTCGCCGACCTTGTCGTCGAACGCCTTGATGTTGCCGGGGTTGACCCGAACCGCCGCACAGCCTGCGTCGATCGCGGCGAAGACGTACTTCGGCTGGAAGTGGATGTCGGCGATGACGGGGATCTGCGAGTGCTTAGCGATCTGTGGCAAGGCCTCCGCGTCGTCATGGGACGGGACGGCGACGCGCACGATGTCGCAGCCGGTGGCGGTGAGTTCAGCGATCTGCTGCAAGGTGGCGTTGACGTCCGCGGTGAGCGTGGTGGTCATCGACTGCACCGAAATAGGGGCATTGCCACCCACCAGCACCGAGCCGACCGTGATCTGCCGGGATTCGCGGCGCCGCGCAAGGACTGGCGGTGGGGCGGTCGGCATGCCGAGAGAGATCGGTGTGGTCACGTCGGCATTATCCGCCTCACCCGACGATGCACGCGGAGCCGGGTCAGCTGCCAAGACGGATTGGATCGACGATATCGGCATAGACGACCAGCAGCGTGATGACCACCAGGATCGAGGCGATGCCGTACATGATTGGCAGCATCTGCGCGGTGTCGACGTAGATCGGCTTGCGCTTCGGCGGCCGTTCGCCACCCGTCGAGACTGCGCCGAGCCCGACGGCGCGCCGCTCGCGCAACCGGGACAGGCCGCGCTTGACGGCTTCGACGAGCGCCCCCGCGACGTGCCCGCCATCGAGTGGCAGGAGCGGCAGCAGGTTGAAGAAGAACAACAGCAGGTTGACGCCGGCGAGCAGGCTAACGAGGAAATACACCTTGTCTTGGGCGTCCAACTGCGAGCTCTGCGTGATATCTCCGCCCAGCCGGCCGATGCCGACCACGCCGATCGCACCGTTCACGTCCCGTGGCTTGCCTTCGAATACCGTGCCGAACAGGCTGCTGATCTTGCTCGGATAGCTACCGATCGCGTGCAGGCCCTGGGCCACCTGGCTGACCAGCTGTCCGGGTACCTCACCGATCGCCAGCGGCTGATAGCGCAGCGCGGTGCCGATGCCGATGTATCCCGCGACCTTGGTCTTGGTGCCGGTGTCGTTGGCGTACTTGGTGTTGTCGACGGGGGTGACGGCGAGAGTCTGGTCTGCGCCGTTGCGCCGTACGGTAAGCGTCAGTGTCTTGTTCGCCGAGTTCTCGATGATCGAGACGCCCTGACTCCACTTCTGAACCGGCATGCCGTTGATCGCCTCGATGACGTCGCCGGGCTGCAGGCCGGCCTTGGCGGCGGGAGAGCTCGGCGCGGTCGCCGGACAGGTATCGCTGCTCGCGTCGGATGAATTCGCCGCGACGACGCACTGCGCGACCGACTGGACGGTGTTCGTCGGGTTCTTCTGGCCCAGCGTGGAGAGCAGGATCACGGTGAGCGCGGCCCAGATGACTAGATTCATCGTCGGACCGCCGAGCATGACGATCATCTTCTTGCCGGGCGTCAGCCGGTAGAACTGACGGGCTTCGTCTTCGGGCTTGACCTCGGCCCGGCTGACCGAGCGGAACTCCTCGACTGCGGTGGCCATGCGTCGCGGCCAGCGCGAAGGCTTGCCCTCTGCACGGGGCGGCACCATGCCGATCATCCGGATGTAGCCGCCGAGCGGCACGGCTTTGACGCCGTATTCCGTATCGCCTTTCTTGCCGGACCAGAGCGTCGTGCCGAAGCCGACCATGTACTGGGTCACCTTCACGCCGAACTTCTTGGCCGGCACCATGTGCCCGATCTCGTGCAGCGCGATCGAGCCGAGCAGCCCGAACGCGAAGATCAGCACACCGACCGCGTAAAGCACGTCCTCCCCTAACCTGTGCGCTCGAGAACCGCTTGGACGCGCGCCCGCGCCCATCCCTGGGCGTCCTCGATGTCCTCGACGGTACCCGGCTGTGACGCGTCTGCGTGCCTGGTCGCCAGCCATTCGTGCAGCACCTGACCGGCGATGTCGACTATGCCCAGGAAATTCGTGCGTGCGCTGTGGAACGCGTCGACGAGTTCCTCGTTGGCCGCGTTGAACACCGCTGGCGCGCAGCCACCGGCCTGGCCGGCGGTTCGGGCCAGCTCGATGGCTGGAAACGCGTCGTGGTCGACGGGCTCGAACGTCCAGTGCTGCGCGGTGCCCCAGTCGACGGCCGCCGCAGCGTACGGCACTCGGTCCGGCCAGCCGAGCGCGAGCGCGATCGGCAGCCGCATGTCGGGCGGCGACACCTGGGCGAGCGTCGACCCGTCGGTGAACTCGACCATCGAATGCACCATCGACTGCGGATGCACCACCACGTCGATGCGGTCGTACGGCACATCGAACAGCAGCTGTGCCTCGATCAGCTCCAGGCCCTTGTTGACCAGGGTGGCCGAGTTGGTGGTGATCAGCTTGCCCATGTCCCACGTCGGGTGGGCCAGGGCCTGAGCCGGCGTCACGTGCGCCAGGTGGGCGCGGGTGCGGCCGCGGAACGGGCCTCCGCTGGCCGTCAGGACCAGCTTGCGGACCTCGGCCGCCGTGCCACCGCGCAGGCACTGCGCGATCGCCGAGTGCTCCGAGTCGACCGGGACGAGTTGGCCCGGTTTGGCCCGCCGGGTGACCAGCGGGCCGCCCGCGATCAGCGACTCCTTGTTGGCCAGGGCCACCGTCCGGCCCGCCTCGAGTGCGGCCAGCGTGGCCCGCAGTCCCTGCGCCCCGGCGACGGCGTTGAGCACGACGTCCGCATCGAAGCCGGCCAGCTGTTCGGTGGCGGTCGGCCCGACAAGCAACTCCGGCCGCGGCGTGTCGGCTGGCCAGATATCGGTCAGCCAGGCGCGCAGGTCCGCTGCGGCAGCCTCGCGGCTCAGCCCGACGGCCGCGACGCGCAGCTGAGCGGCCTGCCGCGCCAGTGCCGGCACGTCGCTGCCGCCTGCGGCGAGCGCGATCACCCGAAACCGATCCGGCGCCGCGAGTGCGACGTCGATCGCTTGAGTGCCGACCGACCCGGTCGAGCCGAGCACGACAACACTGCGCGCACCGATCACCGTCCCATTCTGTCGGACCGGGGCATCGGTGCCAGAATGGCGTTATCCGTCCCCGTCGACAGGGAGATGTGCAGTGGCCCTCAAGCCCGGCAGCGAGCAGCCGAACCTCGGCGCCCCGGAGGACTACGCCGCGGAGCACCCGACCGAGCATCCATCCGACTGGGGCTGGCACGGCGAATGGGGGCGGTGGACGCAGGTCGCCGGCTGGGTCGTCGTCGCCATCCTGCTCCTCATGACAAGCGCCACGCACTACAACGGCACTGGCACGGTCGCCCTCATCGCGACGGCGGTCACCCTGGTCATCGGCCTCGTCTGGGACATCCAGCGCCGACGGACCTCCTGGCGCAGATAGACGAAGTGGCCGGGTCGTCGCTCAGGACCGGGGTCGGCCGTCCAGGAGCGGACGACGGGGGTCCCATGTCGTGCCGTCGGCCGCATCCCGCCGCCGACGGGCGATCCCGCTCAACGCCTCGAGCACGACGCGGTTAGCCAGGATGGACGTGACGTCTGCCTGGTCGTACGGCGGCGACACCTCGACCACGTCCATCCCGACCACCGGCAGCTCGTAGCCGACCCGGCGAACCGAATCCAGCAGCTCACGCGCCGTCAGCCCGCCGGGCTCGGGGGTGCCGGTACCCGGCGCGTGGCCCGGATCGCATACGTCGATGTCGACGGACAGGAAGACCCCGTCACAGTCATCGACTGCGAGCGCGAAGGCCTCGGTCAAGCACTCGGACAGGCCACGTGTGCCGATCTCCGTCATCTCGTAGGAACGCATGCCCTGCTGCGCCATCCAGTCCAGCGTCTCGGGCTCGGGCCAGTAGCCGCGCAATCCGATCTGCAGAAACCGGTCACCGCGCACCGCACCGGACTCGATCAGCCGGCGCATCGGCTGGCCGTGCCCGATCAGCGACCCGAACTGGACATTGCCGGTATCGGCGTGCGCATCGAAATGCACCATCGAGATCCTGCCTTGACCGAGGTGCTGGGCGAGGCCCGAGGCGTCCGGCCAGGCGATCGTGTGGTCGCCGCCGAGGATCAGCGGGATCGCGCCTGTCCGCGCCACTCCGAACACGGCAGCCTGCAGGTCGCGCACCGAGCGCGCCGCGTCCCCCGAGAACATCTCTACGTCACCAGCGTCGTACACGCGCAGGTCCCGCAGCCCGTCGACCCGCATCGCGAGGGACGGACGGGAGCCGTCGTGCGCCAGGTAGCAGGTCTGGCGGATGTACTGCGGACCGAACCGGGTACCGGCCCGACTCGACGTCCCACCGTCGAACGGCGCGCCGAGGATCACCACATCAGCGTCGGCATAGGTCGACGGGTCGGCCCAGTCGCAGCGCTCGACGCCGAGGAACGTGATGTCGGGACCGAACTGCGATCCGTACCGCACCATCACACCTTCCTACGCGACGCCAGCACCCCGTTCAGCACCGCGAGCAGCACGCCTCCCACGAAGATGATCGTGCCCATGACGTTGACCTGCGGTGGGACACCGACCCGGCTGGCGCCGTAGACCCACAAGGGGAACGTGACCGTGGAGCCGGCGTTGAAGCTGGTGATGATGTAGTCGTCGATCGACAACGCGAAGGCCAACAGCGCCCCGGCCAGCACGCCCGGAAAGATCAGCGGCAGGGTCACCTTGCGGAACGTCGTGAACGGCCCGGCGCCGAGGTCGCGGGCGGCGTCCTCCAGCGAGCGGTCGAGCGCACCCATCCGCGCGCGGACCGTCACCGCGACGTACGCCAGGTTGAACATCACGTGCGCGATCACGATGGTCCAGTACCCGCGCGGCACGCCCATCGTGAGGAACAGGCTGAGCAGCGAGGCGCCCAGCACCACCTCCGGCGCGGCGATGTTCGCGAACATCAGCAGGTTGACCGAGCCCTGCCCCCGAAAGCGGTACTTGCCGAGCGCCAGGCCGAGCACCGTGCCCATGGCCGTGGCGAGCACCGTGCTGATCACCGCGATCGTCAGGGAGTTGACCAAAGCGTCCGTCAGATCGGATATGGCGAACAGGTTCCGGTACCACCGCAGCGTGAAGCCCTGCCACTTGATGTTGAACTTGCCGGTGGTGTCGTTGAACCCAAAAACGATCATGACGATGATCGGCGTGATCAGCCACAGGATCACCAGCCACGAGAACGCCGGCAGGATGAACCGCGCCGGGCGCTTGCGCCCCTGCCGCGGCGGGGGCGACGCTGCTTCGCCGGCGAGTTCGAGCACCTCACCCGCGAGCGCTGTCATGAGCGAGCCTCCGTCCGAGCACACAGCAGGAGCGCAGGACGGAGGCGAGCGGGGAGCGCTGTCATGAGCGAGCCTCCGTCCGAGCACACAGCAGGAGCGCAGGACGGAGGCGAGCGGGGAGCGCTGTCATGAGCGAGCCTCCGTCCGAGCACACAGCAGGAGCGCAGGACGGAGGCGAGCGGGGAACACGGTCACGCCGCCGCCATATCGAGGACGTCCTCCGTGCCCAGCGCTCGCGCGTAGGCGAACACCCCGATCAGCAGCACTGCCATCAGCATGAACGACAGCGCCGCGGCCATCGGATAGTTGAGGTTGACGAAATACTGCGCCTGGATGACGTTCCCGATCATCGTGGTGTTCGTGCCCCCGAGGATCGACGCGTTGACGTAGTCCGAGGCCGCCGGAACGAAGGTCAGCAGGACGCCGGCGAAGACCCCCGGCATGGACAGTGGCAGCACCACCCGCGCGAAAGTCGAGATCCGCGCCGCGTACAGGTCGGACGACGCCTCGAGCAGCGCCGGGTCGACGCGCTCCAGCGCCACGTAGATCGGCAGCACCATGAAGGGCAGGAAGTTGTACGTCAGCCCGCCGATGACGGCGACGGACGTTGCCAGGATGTGGAAATCCTCGCCCACCACGCCCCAGCTCTTCAAGCGCGAGAGCACCATGCCGTTGTCGGACAGGATGAAGTTCCACGAGATCGTCCGGATCACGAACGACACGAAGAACGGCAGCAGCAGCAGAAACAGCAGGCTCGACTTGCGGTGGCCACCGTAGAACGCGATCCAGTACGCCACTGGGTAACCGATCAGCAGGCAAGACACCGTCGCGACCAGCCCGTACACAAGCGACCGGATGAACTGCTCGTGGTAGAGCCGCCAGCCGTCGGTATAGGTCTGCCAATGGAAGGTCTGGGTGAAGCCTTCGGTGATGTTGCCGGTTTGCGTCGACACCGAGAGCATGACCAACATCGGGACGACGAAGAAGATCACCAGCCAGAGCCAACCGGGCAGCACCTGCAGGTAGGGCACCGCCGCGGCCCGGAAGCGGCGGCGCCGCACCACCGGCGCGGTCGCGACGGCGGTCACTGGTAGATAGGCTCGAACAGGCCGTTCCAGACCGTCTCCTCCTCGGCGCTCAGCACGCGGTACCGGTGCAGCTTGGCGTAGTCGCTCTGCGCCGGGAAGACCAGCGGGCTGGTGGCGACGTCTTCGAGTGTGGTCTTGTCGTCGCCGGTCGCCGCCGCGGCGTCCTGCTTGATGACGTCGACCGACGCCGGGACCGGGGTGATGTAGTTGATGTACTCCGCGAGCATGGCGGCGATCTTCGGCTGGTAGACGAAGTCCATATAGGTCATCGCGTCACGCGGATGCGCGGCGTGCTTGGGGATGCACATGTTGTCCGTCCAGATCGGCGCCCCCTCCGACGGGACGACGAACTTGAGCGTCGCACCCGAGGCGTTGGCCTGGAACACGTCACCCGACCAGGCCATCGACGCCCACAGGTCGCCCTTGGAGAGCGGGTCGATGTAGTCCTGCTCGTAGTACTTGCGCACCAGGGGCTTCTGGGACTTGAGCCAGTCGGCGGCCTTCTTCCAGTCGTCCTGAGTGGACTTCTCCGGCGCGACGCCGACCGCGAGCAACGCGGAGTTGGGCAGATCCTCGTTGTCGGCGAACATGCCGATCTTGCCCTTGAACTTCGCGTCGGTGAGGTCGGCCCAGCTGGTGAGTTCACGGCCGGTGCGCTTCGGGTCGTAGCCGATGCCGGTGATACCCGCCTGCCAGGCCATCGTGTACTTGTTGCCGGGGTCGTAGCTCGGGCTCTTGAAGATGCTGCCGGCGTTCTGGTCGAAGTTGGTCATCGCGTTGTGGTCAAGCGCGATCAGGTAGTCCAGCTCGATCAGCTTGTCGAGGCTGAGCCCGTTGGTGATGATCATCAAGTCGTAGCCGGTGCCCTGCCCGGCCTGCAGTTGTGGCAGGATCTTGGCGACATAGGAAGGGGAATCCTGGATGACCTCCTTGTAGTTCACCTTGATGCCGGTCTGCTTGGTGAACAGCTCCAGCGAGGGCGACTTCTTGGTCTTGTCGTCGACGTCGATGTATAGCGGCCAGCTGGCGAAGTTGAGCGTGCCGATCTGTTTCTGCGCCGCCCAGAACGCCTTCGTGGCGTCTGCGGCGGACGAGGCAGCGGCCCCGCCCCCGGACGTCTTCTTCCCGCCTGACACGCCGCACGCGGCGAGCGCCATGGCGAGCGCGGAGGCACCGCCCAGCTGCAATGCACTTCGCCGGCTGATCCGCGGACTGGTCAGTCCACGAAGAATGTCGGCAGGGAGCGGACGGTTCGGGTCGGGCGTGGGCAGGCTGGGCTGGTCAGGCATCGATCCTCCGTGGTGGATGGGTTGCATTCACGTAGCCGAGGGGGCGAGCACAAGAGAGTGCTCCGGTCGCCACGATAGCCACACGTCAGATCCGCGCTCCGCCACGTCGCGGGAGTCGGACGCGTTCTGGACGAATACCGATAGGTCCGCCCCGATGGACGTCGTGACCGCGTAATGCGTGGACGTGCCGAGGTAGACGACTTCGGTGACCCGGCCGCGCAAGGCACACCATCCGGACGTGGGGTGCTCGGCGATCACGATCTTCTCCGGCCGGACCGTCAGTTCCAACGGCTGGCCGGCGCCGGCACAGGCGTCGCCCGCATCGGGCACCACCAGCGACTCGTCGGCGCCCACATCCAGGACGGCGGTCGTCCCGTCGAGCTCGCGAACACGTCCCGTCAGGATGTTGGAGGTGCCGATGAAGCCCGCCACGAATCGGGTTCGAGGCCGCTCGTACACCTCGCGCGGTGCCCCCAGCTGCTCGATCCGCCCGGCGTTCATGACCACCAGTCGGTCGGACATCGTCAGCGCTTCGTTCTGGTCGTGGGTGACGAACACGAAGGTGATGCCGACCTCGCGCTGGATGCGCTTGAGCTCGACCTGCATCGCCTGGCGCAGCTTGAGGTCGAGCGCGGCCAGCGGCTCGTCCAGCAGCAGCGCGCGGGGGCGATTGACAAGCGCCCTCGCCAGCGCCACGCGCTGCTGCTGGCCCCCCGAGAGTTCGCGCGGCCGCCGGTCGGACTTGCCTTCCAGCTGAACGAGCTCGAGCATCTCGCCCACCCGGCGCACCGTCTCGGACCTGGGCACCGACTTGCGGCGCAGCCCGAACGCGACATTCTCGAATACCGACATGTGCGGGAAGAGGGCATACGACTGGAAGACCATGTTGACGTCGCGATGGTTTGGCGGCACGCCGACGACGTTCTTCCCATACAGCAAGATCTCGCCGGCGGTAGGCTCCTCGAAGCCGCCGATCATGCGCAGCGTGGTGGTCTTGCCGCACCCGGACGGCCCGAGCAGCGAGAAGAACTCACCCGCTCCGATGACCAGGTCCACCTGCTCCACGGCCGTGACATCGCCCCGCCGGGAGTGGAAGGACTTCGCGATGCCGACCAGCTCGATCGCCGGCATTGTGTCAGGCTCCGTCGGCGACCGCGCCCCGGCGGGGGAATCCTGCGCGATCTGGTCGCCCGCGGTCGACGAGCTAACGGTCTGCATGATCCTCCACGACTGGGCCCCCAGGCCGATGGCGCTACGAGCAGCGATAGTGGCAGGCCAGAGATGGTCTCACAAGGGATTCCGCACAGAAACTCCGGTCTCACAGCGGAATCGGTACACGAACGAAACATCCGGCCTGAGTCGGCATCATTCCTGCAACCTAACCTGACGGAATGCACTGTCTAGAGTCCATTCTGCTGCGACTTCGGTCCTACAGGTGCTCTTCCACAGCGGAATCAGCACGGTACGCGCTTGCAAAACCTCCCGCGAGGCGCCAAGCTCACGTGCATGTCGCGCAACGGCTCCCGCGAATTGGTCGATGACATCAGTAAGGCGATCATCGCCCAGCTGCAGCAGGACGGGCGCCGCGCCTACGCCACGATCGGCAAGGCGGTGGGCCTGTCCGAGGCCGCCGTGCGCCAACGGGTGCAGAAGCTCGTCGACGCCGGCGTGATGCAGATCGTGGCCGTCACCGATCCGATGCAGCTGGGCTTCGACCGTCAAGTCATGATCGGCCTGGTTGTCGAGGGCGACACCGAGGCCGTCGCCGACAAGCTGGCCGCTATCCCCGAGGTCGATTACATCGTCGTGACCGCGGGGTCGTTCGACATCCTCGCCGAGCTCGTCGTCACCGACGACCATCATCTGTTGCGTGTTATCAACGCCCAGATCCGCTCCATACCCGGCATAAGGCGGACCGAGACGTTTCTCTATCTCAAGCTCACGAAGCAGACCTACAACTGGGGCGCACGATGACCAACCCCAGCAAATCGCTCACTTCGCTCACGATCTCCCGGGGGCCCCGATGACTGCCACGCCCGTCCAGATCGAAGACGCGCAAGGCTTCGACGCCGACACCCTCGCGGCGCGTGCCCGTGATCACCTATGGATGCACTTCACCCGTCAGTCGTCCTACGCCACGTCACCCGTGCCGACGATCGTGCGTGGCGACGGCGCCTACGTCTACGACGTCAACGGCAAGCGGTACCTGGACGGGCTGGCCGGGCTGTTCGTCGTACAGGTCGGCCACGGGCGCAGCGAGCTCGCCCAGGCGGCGTACAAGCAGGCCAGCGAGCTGGCGTTCTTCCCGCTGTGGTCCTACGCCCACCCGCCGGCGATCGAGCTGGCCGACCGGCTGGCCGACCTCGCACCAGGCGACCTGAACAAGGTGTTCTTTACGACTGGCGGCGGCGAGGCCGTCGAGACGGCCTGGAAGCTGGCCAAGCAGTACTTCAAGCTCGTTGGAAAACCGATGAAGCACAAGGTGATCAGCCGGTCGATCGCCTATCACGGCACCCCGCAGGGTGCCCTGTCGATCACCGGCATCCCGGACGCCAAGAAGTGGTTCGAACCGCTCGTCCCCGGCGCGCACAAGGTCGCCAACACCAACTTCTACCACGCTCCCGAGCACGGCGACGACCTCGCGGCGTTCGGCCGATGGGCGGCCGACCAGATCGATATCGCCATCGAGATGGAGGGACCAGACACGGTCGCCTGCGTATTCGTCGAACCGGTGCAGAACTCTGGTGGCTGCTTCCCGCCGCCCCCCGGGTACTTCCAGCGGGTCCGCGAGATATGCGACCGGCACGACGTGCTGCTCGTTTCCGACGAGGTCATCTGCGCATTCGGCCGGATCGGCACGATGTTCGCGAGCGACAAGTTCGGCTACGTCCCCGACATCATCACCTGCGCGAAAGGAATGACCAGCGGATACTCGCCGATCGGCGCCTGCATCGTCAGCGACCGCCTCGCCGAGCCGTTCTGGAACGGCACCGACTACTTCCCGCACGGCTACACCTTTGGCGGGCACCCAGTGTCGGCCGCGGTGGCGATGGCCAACCTGGACATCTTCGAACGTGAAGGGCTCAACGACCACGTGCTGGCGAACGAAGGGGCGTTCCGCCGCACGCTCGAGAAGCTGTACGACCTGCCGATCGTCGGCGACGTCCGCGGTGACGGGTACTTCTACGGCATCGAGCTGGTCAAGGACAAGGCCACCAAGGAGACGTTCGACGACGACGAGTCGGAGCGGCTGCTGCGCGGATTCCTGTCCAAGGCACTGTTCGAGGCGGGCCTCTACTGCCGGGCCGACGACCGCGGTGACGCGGTCGTGCAGCTCGCCCCGCCCCTGATCGTCGGACGGCGCGAGTTCGACGAGATGGAGCAGATCCTGCGTGCCGTGCTGGCCGAGGCTTGGGCGAGAATCTAGCCACACGACTCCCCAACGGCTGTGGAGGCACACGGATGAAGGTCGGAATCCCGCGCGAGATCAAGAGCCAGGAGTACCGGGTGGCGATCACGCCGTCCGGCGTACACGAGCTGGTCCGCAACGGGCACGAGGTCTCGGTCGAACGCGACGCCGGCGGCGGCTCGTCTATCCCGGACACGGACTACGTCGCAGCGGGCGCGCACATCGTCGACAGCGCCGACGACGTCTGGGCCGTCGGCGAGTTGATCTTGAAGGTCAAGGAACCGATCGCCGAGGAATACAAGCGGATGCGCCGCGACCAGGTGCTGTTCACCTACCTGCATCTGGCCGCGTCCAAGGAATGCACGGACGCGCTGCTGGCGGCGGGCACGACGTCGGTCGCATACGAGACCGTGCAGCTGCCGGACGGCTCGCTGCCGCTGCTCGCCCCGATGTCCGAGGTCGCGGGCCGGCTCGCGCCGCAGGTCGGCGCCTACCATCTGATGCGCCAGGGCGGCGGCCGCGGCGTGCTGATGGGTGGCGTCCCCGGGGTGTACGCGGCCAAGGTCGTGGTGATCGGAGCCGGGGTGTCCGGGCAGAACGCGGCCGCTATCGCCTTGGGAATGCAGGCCGAGGTGCTGCTGCTCGACCGCAACGTGGCCCGGCTGAGGCAGATGGACGCCATCTACCAGGGGCACTGCCAGACTGTGGCATCCAACGCGTACGAGATCGAGCGGGCGGTGCTCGACGCCGACCTGGTCATCGGCGCGGTACTCATCCCGGGCGCGAAAGCTCCGAAGCTGATCAGCAACGAGCTGGTGTCGCGGATGAGGCCCGGCTCCGTACTCGTCGACATCTCCATCGACCAGGGCGGCTGTTTCGAGGATTCCCGGCCGACGACGCACGCGGCGCCGACCTATCCCGTGCACAATTCGTTGTTCTACTGCGTAGCCAACATGCCCGGTGCCGTGCCGCACACGTCCACGTATGCGCTCACCAACGTCACGCTCCCCTACGCGGTCGAGCTTGCCAACCGCGGCTGGCGCGACGCGTTGCGCGCCGACCCCGCGCTGGCGATGGGCCTCAACACCTACGAGGGCGCGGTCACCAACGCGCCCGTGGCCGAGGCTCACGGATACCCGTCGCGCACCCTCGCCGAGGTGCTGGGCTGAGCGAGCGGAGCATCGCAGGCGCGCCAGCGCCGAGGAGCGGAGCGAGCGGCGATGAGCGCTTGCGCGAAGAGGTTAGCCATCAGCGACTATCGAAGGTTGTCGCTCTGGCACGACACCGTGGGCGGCTCGCTCGAACCGCGCGCGTCCCTTGCCGGCGACACGGTCGTCGACGTGGCGATCGTAGGGGCGGGCTTCACTGGACTGTGGGCCGCGTACTACCTACTGGCGGCCCAGCCCATGCTGCGGGTGGCGCTGATCGAGGCCGAGATCGCCGGATTCGGCGCCTCGGGGCGCAATGGCGGCTGGTGTTCTGCACTGTTCCCGGTGGCGCCGTCGACCCTTGCGGCCGAGGACGGGCGCGACGCAGCGGTCACGCAGTACGGCGCGATGCGTGAGGCCGTCACCGAGGTCGTCCGGGTCGCGGCGGCGGAACGGATCGAGGCCGACATCGCGGTCGGCGGCACCGTCGTGGTCGCCCGGTCGAAGACGCAGCTGGCCCGAGCCCGCCGTGAGGTTGCCGACTCAGCCGAGTTCGGGCTCGGCATCCAGCTGCTCGATTCGGCCGCCGCTCGGGCCCGGCTGGCCGCGACATCCGTGATCGGCGGCACGTTCACCCCGCACTGTGCGGCCCTGCACCCGGCGAAGCTGGTGCGCGGGCTGGCCGATCGGGTCGAGGAACGAGGCGCCCGGATCTACGAACGCACCCCCGCCACCGGGATCGAACCCGGGGTGGTTCGCACCGATCACGGAAACGTCCGCGCCGACGTCGTCATCCGCGCCACCGAGGGGTACACAGCCCGGCTGCCCGGGCTGCGCCGGACGATCGCGCCCGTCTACTCGCTGGTCAACGCCACCGCGCCCTTGCCCGGTTCGACGTGGGACCAGATCGGGCTCGCGCAGCGTGAGACGTTCAGCGACTTCCGCCATCTGATCGTCTACGGGCAGCGCACGGCCGACGACCGGATGGTTTTCGGCGGGCGTGGCGCGCCATACCATTTCGCGTCGCGGGTCACCGGGCACTATGACCGGGTGCCCCGGGTGTTCGGTGCCTTGCACCGGGCGCTCGGCGAACTGTTCCCGGTGCTGCGCGACGCCCCGATTACGCACCGCTGGGGTGGTCCGCTGGGGATCGCTCGCGACTGGCACGCGTCCGTCGGCCTGGATCGCACGACCGGGCTGGCCTGGGCGGGCGGCTATGTCGGCGACGGGGTGTCGACGACGAACCTCGCCGGACGCACCCTGGCCGACCTGATACTGCACCGGGAATCGCCGCTCACCCGGCTGCCTTGGGTAGGCCACCGGTCCCGCGCGTGGGAGCCCGAACCGCTGCGCTGGCTCGGCGCCAACGCAGCGCTGCGGGCGATGGCCTGGGCGGATGCCGCCGAAGCACGTGGAGACCGACCGTCCCGGCTGGCCGCGGCAGTCGAACGGACACTCGGCCGATGACCAACACCAGGCTCACCCGGCTGACCGGCAAAGCGTCGACCGACCGGGCAGCCCTCGACGCGTTACTCGACACCGTCCATGTCGGGCACTTCGGGCTGATCACCGACGGCCATCCGGTCGTCCTCCCGACCGCCGTGGTCCGCGATGGCGACCGGATCCTGGCCCACGGCTCGACGGGATCCGGCTGGATGCGGCGGCTCGCCGCTGGGTCACCCACGGCGCTCGCAGTGACCGCGTTCGACGGGCTGGTGGTCGCCCGCTCAGCGTTCGAGTCGTCCATGCACTACCGCAGTGCAGTGCTGTTCGGGTCTTGCACGCGGCTGGACCGCGGAGCGGTCGCTCACGCGATGGATGTGGTCACCGAGGCGCTGATCCCGGGACGAGCGGCTGAGGTGCGCCGGCCCACCGCCCGCGAACTGGCGGCGACCATGGTGCTCGCATTGCCGATCACGCGGTGGTCGCTGAAGGTGTCGGATGGCTGGCCAGAGGATCCGCCTGAGGACGTCGAGGCGTCCGCTTGGGCGGGCGTGGTCCCGGCCGCGATCCGCTACGGGCCGCCGCTCGCCGCGCCTGACCTGCGGGACGGCATCGCCGTGCCGCCCTGCGTGTTAGGCGTCTGCGCACCCGGCGCGCCGTAGCGCAGGCCGTCCATCAGCAAGGCCACCAGGCGGCGTGCTTGATCTTGCAACGACGCCTCGCCGACGGCCATACAGATTCCGCTCATCGCGCGCATGAGATCCTGCGGGTTGACATCGGCCCGAATGGCGCCACTGTCCGCGGCGGCCGTGAGCAACGAGCTGATTGCGTCGTTCATGCGCTTGTGGGCGTAGGCGAACAGCTCCGAATCAGTGCCGACCGCCGATTTCAACGCCGCCGCCATGCCCCGTTTTGTCGCGGCGTACCCGACGAAGCGCTGCATCCACGTAGCCAGGGCGTCATCGGGCGCGGTGCGCCGCAACAGCTGCGGCGCGAGATCACAGATCTCCTCCAGCCCGCGCCGGTAGACGGCTTCGATCAGCGCGTCGCGGGTCGGAAAGTGCCGATACAGCGTGCCGATGCCGACGCGTGCTTTGCGGGCGATGTCTTCCAGTGACGTGTCGACACCTTGGCTCGCGAAGGCGTCAGCCGCGGCGGTGAGGATCCGCTCACGGTTGCGCTGGGCGTCGGCTCGCAGCGGCCTGCCGGGCCGAGCCGCCGAAGGCGCAGGCGCTTCGGCAAACTGCGCGGCAGGTGCCAGGGGCTGCGCCGCCCGAGTCGGGGACACCGAGGCACCTCCATCCGAAAATCCGCTCGCATCCGAAAACCCGCTTGCGAGACCGGAGGCTGCCTCCGTATAGTTACCGGAGGCGCCATCCGGTTATTCGATCGTACTACCCCGAGGAGCTGTCCGCCGTGTCAGTCGAATCTCCCCCAACGCTCGACAGGCCTACCCCTGTCCCGGCCCGGACCCGCCTGCGCCGCCTCGGCGCGCGTCGGCCCGGGCACCCGGCTGTCGTCCTCGCGATCATCCTGACGTCTCAGCTGATGGTCGTCCTGGACGCATCGATCGTGAACATCGCGCTGCCCGACATCAGGACCGCGCTGCACTTCTCGCCCGCTGGCCTGTCCTGGGTGGTCAACGCCTACACCTTGACGTTCGGCGGACTGCTGCTGCTCGGCGCGCGCGCGGGCGACATCCTCGGCCGGCGCCGGACGTTCATCGTCGGTCTGGTGCTGTTCTCGGTTGCCTCGCTCGTCGGCGGATTCGCCGAATCGGCCGGCTTCCTGCTTGCCGCGCGCGCCGCGCAAGGCGTTGGCGGCGCCCTTGCCGCACCGTCTGCGCTGGCCCTGCTGATGACCATGTTCACCGATGGACGCGAACGGACCAGGGCGATCGGCTACTACACCGCCGTGTCGATCGGCGGCGCTGCGATTGGCCTGATCGCGGGCGGCATGCTCACGCAATGGCTGTCCTGGCGGTGGGTGCTGTTCGTGAACGTGCCGATCGGCGCGGTGGTGCTGCTGCTCGCCTGGGCCGTGCTACCGGAGACTGCGCGAAATCGGGGCCGGTTCGACCTGTCCGGCGCGCTCACCTCGACGCTCGGGATGACCGCGCTCGTCTTCGGATTCGTGCATGCCGCGACTGATGGCTGGGCAAAGTCCGCCACGATCGCTGCCTTCGTCAGCGGGGTGGCGCTACTGGCCGCATTCGTCCTCATCGAACTGCGCGCACCCGCGCCGATCACGCCGCTGCGGCTGTTCGCCGACCGCAACCGCGTCGCCTCGTACGCGGCTCGGCTGCTGCTGGTGGCCGGGATGATGGGGATGTTCTTCTTCCTCACCCAGTTCATGCAGAACGTCCTCGGCTACGGCGCGCTCACATCCGGTCTGGCGTTCCTGCCGCTCACCGCGGCGCTGTTCGCGGCCTCGCAGCTCAGTGCCCGCAGGCTGTCCGAACTGGTCACTGCCAAGACCCTCATGATCAGCGGGCTCACCCTGTCGACGAGTGGGTTGCTCTGGCTGACGCAGCTGTCGCCGACCAGCAGCTACCTGTCGGTGCTCGGGCCGCTGGTGCTGTTCGGCCTCGGGAACGGGACCGCCTTCGTGCCGCTGACCTCAATCGCGCTGGCCGGGGTCGACCCTGCTGACGCGGGCGCCGCATCCGGCCTGGTGAACGTCATGCAGCAGCTGGGTGGCGCGCTTGGGCTGGCGGTGCTGGTCACGGTCTTCAGCGCCGCGAGCCGCGACGCGGTGCACCACCCGGTTGCCGGCTTGACGGCGGTCCAGCAGGCGCACCACGCCTTCACCGCCGGGGCGGATGCTGGGTTCTGGACGGCAACGATCTTCCTTGCCGTCACGGTGCTGCTCATCGCGGCAACGGTGCGCACGCGTCGCCCTGCCGTCCTTCAGCCTGCCCTGGCCAACTGACCGCAGGCGCCGCAGATCTCGCGCCTGCGGGCGTCGCGGATCGTCGCCGCGACCCCGTGGGCGGGGACCAGTCGAATCACTCGCCGATCGCGCCATCGAGGCCCGCGGCGAACCACCGGACGGCCTCGCGTACCAAGGCCCGCGACGTACCGACGTTGCGCCGGGCCCAGCCCGCATAGCGCTGCCCCGAACTCGGGGCCCGGCACGAGCGCGACCCGGGCCCGGTTCAGCAGCACGTCGGCCGGCTCGGCGCCGGTCTCGAGGACATCGACCTCTCGCAGGTCGAGCCACCTCAGGTACGTCGCTTCCGCGCGGGTCATCCGCATGCCTGGCAGCGCGGCAGGGAGCAGTTCGCGCCACGCTGACTAGCTCGGCGACGGTGAAGACCCGGCCGGTCGGGTTGTGCGGGTTGCACAGCAGAATGGCCCGGGCTCCGGTGCGCAGCGCCTCACGCAACGCATCGAGGTCGATGACGGGGTGGCCCGCCTCGAACGCCATCGGCACCTCGCCGACCCGGCGCCGCCCGTCTCCGACGCTGACGAAGAACGGCGGGTAGGCCGGCGGCCGGATCGCCGGCCTCGGTCAGCCGCTCAACGGCATACTCGACACCGGCCATCACGTCGGTGCACAGCCAGGCCAGCTGGCTCGACCCGCCAGCCATAGCGGCGCTGCGCGACGCGGGCGAACGCGGCAATCATCGGGCCGCTGACCGCGTACCCGGTATCGCCCAGATCGACCAGCTCGTGCAACCGCGCACGGATGGGCGGTGGGAAGTCCATCTCGGCCACCCACATCGGCAGCACGTCCGGGTCGTAGGCCGACCACTTGACGCTCGTGCGCCGGTGCAACTGGGCGAGGTCGAGCAGATCCGTCACGGCGCCGCCGCATCGGCCTGGGCTGCCTTGTCGGCCTCGATCTGTGCCAGCTCCTCGGCCGTCATGGCAAACGCCACCATCCAGCTCGGCTGGATCCTTACGTACGCGATGTTGCCGCCCCACTCCTGCGGGGATTGGCCGTACGTCCGGACGCAATGCGCCTCCAGGTGCTCGAACGCCGACGAACCGGGCTGCAGCAGCTCGGCGCTGCCGTGGGTGAAGACACCGAAGCCGTCGCGCGGCGTGTAGGCGGCGCTGACCGCCGGCCGCACGCTCAGCTGCCGGGCCTTCGGGGAGTCCGCGGCGGTCGTGAAATGCCACCGCCCGTGCAGGAAATGGCCGTCGAGCGCGCTGATCCGCGGCTCACCGCGGGCGGTCACCGTCGCGACGTTCAGGACGGCAATGCCGGTCAGCTCGCCCACCAGCCGGCCCGCGTCCAACCGGCGCTCGGCCGTCATGATCGACAGCAGATGCATGGACGACCGCGCGAAGCTGGCATCCAGCAGGGCCTGCAGCTCGTCCAGTTCCTGGCTGGTCTCGTCCATGCCTTCGAGACTGCCACGGCCTCAGTGGTCGAGGAAGGCGGAAAGCAGCAGGTAGGCGACCGCGGCGCACGGCAGCATCGAATCGAGCCGGTCCATGACCCCGCCGTGTCCGGGCAGCAGCCGGCCCATGTCCTTCAGTCCGAGATCCCGCTTGATCATCGACTCGCCGAGGTCGCCGAGCGTCGCGGTGAGGGCGATCGCCAGTCCGAACAGCGCGCCCTTCCACCACTCATGGTGGAACGTCAGCGTCATTACGAGGGCACCGCACAAGCAGCTGGCGAGCACCGAGCCCGCCAGCCCCTCCCAGGTCTTGCCCTTGCTCACCATCGGCGCCAGCGGATGCTTGCCGAAGAGCACCCCGGTTGCGTATCCCCCGGTGTCGCTGCTGATTACCGTGCCGAGAAAGAGCAGGACCCGAGCCGCCCCGTCTGGCGGATAGGTGAGCAGTACCGCGAAGCCCGCAAGCAGCGGCAGGTAGAGCAGGACGAGCACCGCCGACGCGACATCGCGTTGATAACCGGCCGCGCCGTCGGCCAGCCGCCACACGACCACCCCGCACACCGTGACGAGGAACGCGACGACCAGTCCGTTGGGGCCGCGAAACCACGCGGCCGTATCCATCGCGACCGCGCCGACGAATAACGGGACGATCGGCGGACGCGCCTCGACGGTGCCGATGGCCGCGACCAGTTCGTAGCTGCCGTAGAGGATGGCGGCCAGGATGACGAACACGAAGCTCGGCCGGTACAGCAGCAGGCTGGCGAGGATGACCGCGCCGAGACCGGCGCCGACGGCGATCGCCGCTGGCAGGTTGCGGCCCGCCCGCGACGGCCGTGGCTCGATGGACGGCACCGCGGGCACGGCGGGGAGGCGCTCGGTGCGGCTGTCGCTGGTGACCTGCGCGGGCTGGGCGCTGCGCAGCGACTCCGTCGGATAGGTGAGCGGCGCGTGGTCGGTGAGGTCGAGGTCGGCGAGGCCGGGGAAATGGTGCCGCCCGGTCTGCACGGTGTCCTCGGCGGCGAGACCCGCCAGCCAGTCGACGTCCTGGGCGTTGTCGTCGGCGGCGTCTTCGGGATGCCGGTGCCGGCCGCGATTCGCGCTCATCGTGACACGGGGTATCCGTCCGGTCTCATCGGATGTCATCGGAGCGGCGCACCCGATCGAGACTGCGGGACTCTCATACCTCAGACCTCGAGGAGCTCGGCTTCCTTGTGCTTGACGAGCTCGTCGACCTGCGCGGTGTACTTGCCGGTGGTCTTGTCCAGTTCGCCCACGGCCCGGTGGACGTCGTCCTCGCCCACCTCGCCGTCCTTGGCGAGCCGGTCGAGGGCGTCCTTGGCGTGCCGCCGGACGGAGCGGATCGAGACCTTGGCGTCCTCCCCCTTGCTCTTGGCCACCTTGACCAGGTCGCGGCGGCGCTCTTCGGTGAGCTGCGGGAACACGACGCGGATGAACGTGCCGTCGTTAGTGGGGTTGACGCCGAGGTCGGAGTTGCGGATCGCCTTTTCGATCGCGCCGAGCTGCGCGACGTCGTAGGGCTTGATGATCGCCATCCGGGCCTCGGGGATGTTCACCGACGCCATCTGCGGTATCGGCGTCGGCGCGCCGTAGTAGTCGACGACCAGCCGCGCGAAGCTGTTCGGCGTGGCCCGTCCGGTGCGCAGGCCGCCGAGCTCCTCACGCGCCACGTGCACCGCTTTCTCCATCTTCTCCTCGGCCTCGAAGAGTGTCTCCTCGATCACGCCAGCCTCTCTTCTGCTCAGCCCGCGTTGCTCACGAGCGTGCCGATCTTCTCACCACGCACCACCCGGGCGATGTTCCCGTCGGCCAGGTCGAAGACGATGATCGGCATGGCGTTGTCGCGACACAGGCTGAACGCGGTCGCATCGGCGACGTTCAGGCCCCGTCGCAGCACCTCGTCGTAGCTGATGGTGTCGAACCTGACCGCGTCAGGATGCGTATGCGGGTCGGCGTCGTAGACACCGTCGACACCGCTCTTTCCCATCAGCAGGACCTGGCAGCCGATCTCGAGTGCCCGTTGGGCGCCGGCCGTGTCGGTAGAGAAATACGGCATCCCGACGCCCGCCGCGAAGATGACGACCCGGCCCTTCTCCAAGTGCCGCTCGGCCCGCCGCGGGATGTAGGGCTCTGCCACCTGTCCCATGGTGATGGCGCTCTGCACCCGGGTGGGAACGCCGGCCTTCTCCAGGTAGTCCTGCAACGCCAGGCAGTTCATGACAGTGCCGAGCATCGCCATGTAGTCGGCCCGGTCGCGCTCCATTCCCGCCTCGGACAGCTGCGAGCCGCGGAAGAAGTTGCCTCCGCCGATGACGACGGCCACCTGGGTGCCGAGCCGGACCACGTCCGCGATCTGCCGGGCGATCGAGCGGACCACGATCGGATCGACCCCCACGGCCCCCCCGCCGAACACCTCGCCGGAGAGCTTGAGCATCACCCGCTTGTAGACCGGCGCCGCAGACAGCTCGTCAGTCATCGGCGTCCCTTCTCGGTGTGCGGTCGCCTCGATCTTGCCCCACGGTGCGGACAATCGCCGCTCAGCCCGCGCCGACCTCGAAGTGCGCGAAGCCGGTAACCGTCACACCCGCCTCGTCGAGGAGGGTCTTGACGGTCTTCTTGCTGTCCTGGACCGCGGGCTGCTCGAGCAGCACGTTGTCCTTGAAGAACCCGTTGAGCATGCCTTCGACGATCTTGGGGAGGGCCACCACGGGCTTGCCTTCTTCGCGGGCCTTGGCCTCGAGCACGCGGCGCTCGTTGTCGACAGACTCGGCCGGTACGTCGTGCCGGCTGACGTACTTCGGGCGCATGGCGGCGATCTGCATTGCGGTGCCCCGGGCGGCCTGCAGATCGTCCCCGGTGAACTGCACGAGCACGCCCACTTGCGGCGGCAGGTCGGACGCCTTCTTGTGCAGGTAGGTGGCGACCTGCCCATCGAGCTTCACCGCGCGGCGCAGCTCGAGCTTTTCGCCGATGATCGCGGCCAGCGCGTCGATGTTCTCGGCCACCGTGCGCCCGTCCTTGAGCGTCTCGACCAGCAAGGACGGCACGTCCGCGGCCAGCGACCCAGCGAAATGCGCGACGATATCGTTCGCCAAGGTCTGGAACTGTTCGTTCTTGGCGACGAAGTCCGTCTCGGAGGCGAGCTCGATCATCGCTCCCTCGGCCGCGGCCACCAGCCCGTTGGTGGCGCTGCGCTCGGCGCCGCGCTTCTGCACCTTGGCGCCGGCCTTGACCCGGAGGATCTCGACGGCCTTGTCGAGGTCGCCGCCGGCCTCGTCCAGGGCCTTCTTGCTGTCCATCATCCCAGCGCCGGTGGCGTCGCGGAGCCGCTTCACGTCAGCGGCGGTGACTGTTGGCATGGTAAGTCCCAGCTCTCTCGTGTTGCTTCGTCAGGACGTCGTCAGGACGTCGTCGGGGCGTCGGCGGTCTCGGCGACCACGGCCACCTCGGCGGCGTCAGCGCCGGCGGTATCACCGAGCGGTACCTCGGTAGCGCTTTGCTCGGAGGAGTCGGACTGCTGCGTGCCGGCTGGCTGGAGCAGGTCGCGCTCCCACTCGGGCAGCGGCTCGTCGGCGGCTACCCGACCAGGTTCGGGCTTCTCGTCCCGTCCGGCGTTGGCGGCCGCGGCGGCGCGGGCGATCAGCCCTTCGGCGACCGCGTCGGCGATCACCCGGGTGAGCAGCGCGGCGCTACGGATGGCATCGTCGTTACCCGGGATCTTGTAGTCGACCTCGTCGGGATCGCAGTTAGTGTCCAGGATGGCGATGACCGGGATACCGAGCTTGCGGGCCTCGCCGACGGCGATGTGCTCTTTCTTCGTGTCGACGATCCAGACCGCGCTGGGCACCCGGCTCATCTCGCGGATGCCGCCGAGAGTGCGCTCGAGCTTGTCCTTCTCCCGCGTCAGGATGAGCTGTTCCTTCTTGGTGGCCGTACCCTCCCAGCCGGCCTGCTCCATCGCCTCGAGCTCCTTGAGCCGCTGCAGCCGCTTGTAGACCGTGGCGAAGTTGGTGAGCATGCCGCCGAGCCAGCGCTGGTTGACGTAGGGCATGCCGACGCGAGTCGCCTGCTCGGCGATGGCTTCCTGCGCCTGCTTCTTGGTGCCGACGAACAGCACGCTGCCCCCGTGGGCCACGGTCTCCTTGACGAACTCGTACGCGGTGTCTATGTAGGTCAGCGTCTGCTGCAGGTCGATGATGTAGATGCCGTTGCGCTCGGTGAGGATGAAGCGCTTCATCTTCGGGTTCCAGCGCCGGGTCTGATGCCCGAAGTGGACGCCCGAGTCGAGCATGTCTTTCATGGTGACGACGGCCATGCCGGTCGTCCTCCCGTCGTTCTCGTGCACATCGCGCGCCCGGCGCGGCTGTGCGGTCCTCGGTTGTCGCGGCGGTCCGGGTGGACCGCCGCCCTGGTGCCCGGTGTCGCGGCCAGCCGCCAGTTCCTGCGAACCGGACCGAGATTGGCCGCCTACCCGACGCGGATCGTCGAGCGGACACGCGAAGTCACCCCGGCGCACGACGGGGTGCGGAGGTCAGTCTACGCGAGCGACGCCCGCCGGACGAACCGGGGCGGGTGGGGCGCCGCCGGTTGCTCAGGAAGGTCGGTTCGTCTGGCGGGCAAGAGCGGCCGCCTCGGCGCGGCTGCTCACACCGAGCTTGGCCAGGATGTTGGAGACGTGGACGCTCACGGTCTTGGCGCTGATGTAGAGCTGCTGGGAGATCTGCCGATTGGTTCGCCCGGCGACAAGCAGCGCGAGCACGTCCCGTTCGCGGCTGGTGAGCGATCCGGTGCCGGTCGCGGCAGCCTCTCGACTCGGGTTGCGGGACGTTCCGAGTACCCGCAGCTCAGCCAGCAGTGGTTCGGCGCCGAGCCGGCGCGCGACGTCCCGTGCCAACGTCGCCTGCTCGGCTGCCTCCGCGCTGCGTCCGGCCGCGCGCAGAACGGCGGCCAGCCGGGTGCGAGAACGTGCCTGCTCGTACACGTCGCCAAAGCCGAACGCCTCGACGGCGCGCCGCCAGAGCTCGACGTGGGTATCGACATCGGGGCGGTCGCTCCCCGCCAGCCAGCGCAGGCGGGACCACTCCGCTTCGAGCCGGGCCAGCCAGGCAACCGCCTCGATGCCTAGATGGCGCCCCTCCGGCACGCCCCGCTCGGCGCTCGCCCGGCCGTCGTCAACGAGCACAGCGGCCCGGTCGACCCACTGGGCCCGACGCGAGGTCGGCAGCGCCGTGACGGCGGCGCCGGCTGCCGCGACGGCCAGCGCGCCGAGCCGAATGCGCCCCAGATACCAAGGTTCCTGCCAGATCTCGGTGATCACGCCGTTGACCTCGTCGAGCAGCGCGAGGGCGCGCTCGGGTTGGTCGGCTTGGGAGTAGAGGTCGATGGCCGGGCCTGCGGTCAGGATGGCGATCATGCCGTCGCGCCGCCACCACGGGCGCAGCGCAGGAAGCAGCTGCAACGCGCTGCGATCGCCGCGACCGGCTCGCACCGCCATCGCCGCCGCGGCAAGCGATGCCTCCGACAGCGGCGGCGGTGGATGGCCGCTGACGTCGGCGGTGCGCAGGCTCGCGTCCCAATCACCGCGGACGTATTGCACCAGCGAGAGCAAGATCGAGCAGCCCAGGCCGTACGCGGCCCATTGCCGGCCGGTCTCGATCGCTCGGTCCACGCCCGCTCGGAAGGCGTCTGTAGCGGCGTCCAGCTCGCCCATCTCGTAGTGCAGACTGCCCAGGCTGTAGCGGCTCCGCAACTCCGCGGTGATCTCGCCCGATCGTCGGGCGTCGTCGACAACCGCGTGCAAGTCGCGCGCCGCAGCGCCCGGATCGCCGGCCTTGCGCTGCAGGACCGCCAGCGTCGTTCGTGCGTCAGCGGCGGCTTCGGGCTGGCCCAGCTCGTCAGCCATGTCGAGCGCGTCCTGGGCCCATCGCGCTGCTTCCACGTCGCGTCCCATGGCCGAATTGGTGCGGGCATGCAGCGCGGCGACACGGGCCCGGAAGGTGCTCACCGGCTGCGCCGACATCAGCCCGACAGCTTCGGTCGTCCACTCGAGCGGATCGTCCGACTCGATGGTGAAGGTGTATGTGGCGAGGTCGTACAGCAGCTTTGCCCGGTGCAATGCAGGCGTGTCTGGGGGGAGCTGGGCCAGCGCGTCACGGATCAGCTCCACCGCCCGTAACTGGTGCCCGGCCGCCGCTGCGGCCTCGGCCGCAGCCCGCACCAGCCAGCCGGGCTCTATGTCGTCGTCGACCGGGGCGTGCGCGCCCAGTTGCAGCGCCGCCTCGTAGTGCTGCATGGCCTCCTGGGGTGCCGCGACCCGCATGGCTTCGTCGCCAGCCCGCACGCTCGCCCGGTAGGCAGTAGGCAAATCGTGCGACTCGCGCGCGTGCCGGGCGAGCTCCGCCGCGGTGCCGTCGACGCCACCCTTTGTCAGCGCGCTCGCGTACGCGGCATGCAGCCTGGTCCGCTCGCCGGGCAGGAGGTCGTCGTACACCGCCTCGGCCAACAGCGCGTGCCGGAAGCCGTATCCGTCCTCGCCACGCGGCTCGAGGACGTGGGCGTCGATCGCGTCACGCAGGGCGGCGTCCAGCTCACCGTCCGGCAGGTCGGCGACCGCGGAGAGCGGGCCATGGGTGACCCGGCGGCCGGCCACTGCGGCGACCCTCACCACCTGGCGGGCGGCGGGCGAGAGCCGGTCGAGGCGGACCAGGAGCAGCTCGGCGAGCTCGGCCGGGACGGAGTCACTGGACTGCTCGGTGGCGGCGATCAGCTCCTCGGCGAAGAACGCATTGCCCTCGGCGCGATTGATGATCTGCGCGACACGCAGTTCCGGCATCGGTCCGGGATGCAGGCTGCCGATGAGGGCGCGCACGTCACCGGCGCCGAGCGGGGCCAGCTGCAGGCGCTCGACCTTCGGCAGCCGGTTCCATTCCGCGACGGCAGGGCGCAGCGGATGCCGTCGGTGCAGGTCGTCACTGCGATACGACACGACCAGCGAGACCTGCTCGTCGCGCAGCCGGGTAAGCAAGAAGCCGAGCAGGTCGCGAGTCGATTGGTCGGCCCAGTGCGCGTCTTCCACCACCAACAGGACGGGCCCCTCCGCGGCAAGCGACACCAGAGCGGCAAGCACGGCGTCGAATAGGTCGCGGCGGTCGATGCGGTTGTCCTCGGGGAGGTCTCCAGGCGCGCCCATGATGCGGCGCGTGGGCAGCAGCCGGCCGATGGCCGGGATCTCGGCCAGCAGTGACTCCGCCCGCTCCGGTTGCTCCCGCGCGAGCGTGCCGAATGCCTCGCTGAACGGAAGGTACGGCAGGCCCGGCTCGCCGAAGTCCAGGCAATGACCGACCAGGGTCTGTACGCCGCGCTCGGCGGCGCGCTCGATCAGCTCCGCGAGCAGGCGGGTCTTGCCCACCCCGGCGTCGCCCGAGAGCACCAATGAGTCGATCTGGCGGGACACGTCGTCGTCGAGCAGCTGCACCAGCCGGTCGAGTTCGGCACCTCGTCCGACCAGCGGAGTGCGGGGACGCGCCATACAGGTCATCTTGGCCGGACCCACTGACGTACGTCGACCCGCCCCGGCTTCGCAGCTGGGGCGGGTCTTAGGTGCCTCTTACCGGATGCGCAAACGGCGTCACTCGCCGTCGTGCCGGAGCCGCCAGCGCCGCTCCTGGTGGGTGCGGACTGGGCGTCCGTGCCGCCCGGAGTTGCGAAACTGCTCGGCGATCCGATTGCGGCGATAGTCGGCCTCGATTTCGCTCAAATGCGAGTACACGGTGTCCTCCTCGGTGGACCTTGCTGTGGTAGCTACGACATTGCTCGGCTAAGGACGCGCCCCACATCGGAACTAGTCCCTATTTCGCGGGTCCGTGGGTTGCCTCAGGCCCGTTCCGGAAGAACATCGGTGATCTTGATGCCTACGTTGACCCGTACACACGTCGATTTGGGCATCAGGCTCGCTGCTGCGCCTGGAGAGCTCGGTGATCTTGATGCCTACGTTGACCTATGGAGCCTGTTGCAAGTTCGGCGTGGCATCCTGACTTTGCCTGTCGGGAATGTCATGATTGGGTGTGGCTCGGGATTATCGACCGGTGGATCGTGCTCAGCCGTTCTTGCTGCCGCCGGATATGCGGGATTGGTTGCCTGCCGATCATGTGGTGTGGTTCGTGATCGAGGTGGTGCGGCTGTTGGACACCCGGCGTTTCCAGCAGCGGCGTGCGACTCGGTCGTGGACGGGTCCGCGTCCGTATCACCCGGACATGCTGCTCGCGCTGCTGGTTTACGGCTACGCGCAGGGGCAGCGGTCCTCGCGGCGGATCGAGGCGCTGTGCGAGGTGGACGTGGCGTTCCGGGTGGTCTGCGGCGGCGACCCGGCCGGAGAGCGTGTCAGATGGTCTGTGTACGGGAGGTGCCTGAGAGCCTGAAGTGACTGATGTGGCTTCAGGTGGAAGGAGACACCGAGCATGTGCGCAGCAATGATCACCGATCTGGGGCCGGAGTCGTCGATGCCGGGCCGGGCGACACCACCGGCGCCGCCCCCGTGGGCGTGCGAGCAGACTCGCGCCCGGACGGCCGCCGAGCTGGCCGACGAGCTGGTGGACGAGGCGTGGCTGGACCAGCTGATCGCCTCCGCCGGGGCGGGCGAGTTGCGGTTGACCGGCGAGGGCGGGTTCCTGCCGGAGTTGATCAAGCGGGTCCTGGAGCGGGGACTGGAGGTCGAACGCACTGATCACCTGGGCTATGAGAAGGGAGACCCGGCCGGGCGCGGCGCGCCGAACTCGCGCAACGGCACCACCCCGAAGACGGTGCTCACCGAGGCCGGGCCGATCGGGCTGGAGGTGCCCCGCGACCGGCTCGGCACGTTCACTCCGCGGCTGGTGCCCAAGGGTGAGCGGCGACTCGCCGGCGGCCTCGACGACATGATCATCAGCTTGTATGCGGGCGGGATGACGGTCCGCGACATCGAACACCACCTGGTGCGCACGTTGGGCGTCGAGGTGTCCCGGGAGACCATCTCCAAGATCACCGACGCGGTGCTGGAAGAGGTCAAGGCCTGGCAGGCCCGGCCGCTGGATGCGATCTACCCGATCATCTACGTCGACGCGCTGGTGGTGAAGGTCCGCGACGGCGCGCACGTGATGAACAAGGCCGCGCACATCGTCGTCGGCGTGGACACCGACGGAATCAAGCACGTGCTGGGCATCTGGGTGCAGAACGCCGAGGGCGCGAGGTTCTGGCTGCAGGTGTTCACCGAGCTGCGCAACCGCGGGGTGCGCGACGTGCTGATCGCCTGCTGCGACGGGCTTGAAGGCCTGCCCGAGGCGATCGAGACCGTCTGGCCCAAGACGGTGACCCAGACCTGCGTGGTCCACCTCATTCGGGCGGCCATGCGGTATGTGTCCTACGGCGACCGCAAGGCCGTCGCCGCCGCCCTCAAACCGATCTACACCGCGGCCACCGAAGACGCCGCCCTCGAGGCCCTCGCGGCGTTCACCGAAGGCGAGCTGGGCCGCCGCTACCCCGGCGCGGTCGGCGTCTGGGAACGCGCCTGGGAACGGTTCACCCCGTTCTTGGCCTTCCCACCGCAAGTAAGGAAGATCATCTACACGACCAATGCCATCGAAAGCCTGAACTACCAACTCCGCAAGATCATCAAGAACCGAGGGCACTTCCCCTCCGACGAGGCGGTGGTCAAGCTGCTCTGGCTGGCCATCTGCGACATCGAGGACAAGCGCGCCCGCGCCCGGGAGAAGGAACGCCGCCGCAAGCCCGTCAACCACCGCACCGCACCCGGCCGGCTCGTCGAGGGCCAACTCGTCACCGGCTGGAAACAGGCCCTCAACGCCCTCGACATCGCCTACCCCGGCCGCCTGCCGCAAGGAGTGAACTGACGTGACCGGAAACGATCACCGGCCCGCCTACAGCACGCTGCGATCACCCTGGGTGCTCGTCGAGGACGGCGTCGTCGACCACAGCGCCGAAGTGCTCGAACGGCTCACCAACTGGCTGCTGACCGGCACCGACACCGCCGCGATCACCCGCTGCACCCGCGCGCTATCCCTCGGCGAGACCGACGACCCGATCAGCATCGCCTCCTGGACCGACGCGCTCGCAGCACGCCTGCGTCACCGAGCCGAACAAGCCCAACTCTGAACACCCACCAACATCAACAAGGAGCACCCCACACACAGAAGACTTGACAAGCTCCCGCCGGATCACAGCACGCTGGCCCGGTTCCGCCGCGCGAACCTGGCCGCGTTCACCGAGTTCTTCGAGCAGGTGCTGAGGCTGTGCGCGCAGGCCGGCATGGTCAAGCTCGGCACGGTCGCGATCGACGGCACGAAGATCGCCGCGAACGCCTCGCTGGGCGCGAACCGGTCCGAGGACTGGCTGCGCGAGCAAGTGGACCGGATCGTGGCCGAGGCCGAGGCCGCCGACGCCGCCGACGACGACGACCTGTTCGGCCCGGACCGTCGCGGCGACGAACTGCCCGAAGACCTGCGCGACCCGGTCACCCGCCGCGAGCGGATCCGCGCCGCCGCCGCGCGGGCCGCGGCCGAGCGGGCCGAACGGCAAGCCCGCGCCGCCGCCGAGCGGGCCGACGCCGAGCAGTACCTGGACCGGGTCCGCGCCGGCGATCCAACCGCCCCGTCCCAGCCTCCGGCCGGGGTCGACCCGGTCGAGCTGGCCGAGGCGCGGGTGCAGGGCCAGCGTTGCCGTGCCGAAGCCCGCCGCCGCGCCTGGCAGGCCAAAGCCGACCAGGCCGCCGCGCGGGGCCGCCGCCTGCCCGGCACCCCGCCCGACCCGCCAGACCAGGCTCTGCCGGTCTTGCGCGCCGAACACGCCCTCGACACCGCCCGCGAGAACGCCACGCTCGGGAACGCGGCACGCCAGAACCCGCCGACCGGGCCGCCGGGCAAGGCGGCAACACCGGGCAAGGCGAACCGGCACAACATCACCGACCCCGACAGCCGGATCATGCCCACCCGCAACGGCTGGGTCCAGGGCTACAACGCCCACCTCGCCGTCACCGCCGACTGGCTCGTCCTCGGCGTCACCCTGACCCAGAACCCAGCCGACACCGAGCAGTTCACCCCGATGATGGACACCGCCGTCGCCGCCGCCGAACGCCTCGCCCCGCACCGGCCGCCCCGCACCGGCAACCAGCCCAGCAGCCCCGCCCAGCCCGCGGCGATCGGGCTCGTGCTCGCCGACGCCGGCTACCTGTCCACCGACAACCTCACCGCCCCCGGCCCGGACCGGCTCATCGCCGCCGGCAAACACCGCGACCTCGACCGCGAGGCCCGCGACAACCCCGCCCAAGGACCCCCACCCGACACCGCCGGGCCGATCGAACGTATGCGGCACCGGCTGCGAACCCCCGACGGCGCCACCGCCTACAAACAGCGCGGCGCCACCGTCGAAACCGTCAACGCCCACATCAAAGACATCATCGGACTGCGCCGCTTCAGCATGCGCGGCCTCACCGCCTGCACCGCAGAACTCAACCTCACCGCTGCCACCGCGAACCTGCTCAAACTCCACCGAGCCGGCCTCACGCCCACCGGCTGACCACCCCGAGCACCCCACCCGCGGCCCGCGCCACCAGGCTTCCCCGCCCAACACGGTGCAGACATCGCCAAGCAGGCAACGGCCATTGCCACACCCCAGCCCAGCCGCGCCGCCGAACCTGCAACAGGCTCTATGCGTCGACTTGAGTATCAAGATCGCTCAGGTCGGCGTTGTGGATACCTGGCCCGCTGTCCACAGATCCACCGGACGGCTGGCGCTCTGCCAGCAGGCCCGGCGACGCTGTGCGGATGACGGAAGCAGGCGCGGCAGGGTGGCGGCGGCCGGTGGGTGGCGCGGCGGTCCTGGCCGTCGCCCTCGCATCGATCGTCACGTTCGGTATTGCGACGAACGCCAGTGGCCGGGCCTCCCCGGCTGCCCACCGCGCGGTGGCGTCACCGCCCGCCACGGTCCGCTATCGGGCACCGATCACCGGACGGGTGGTCGTGGTGCGGCCCTTCGAACGCCCGCCGACCCCGTACGCGGCCGGACACCGCGGCGTCGACCTGGCCGCCGCGACAGGTGGGCTCGTCCTGGCTGCGGGTGCGGGCCGGGTCAGCTTCGCGGGTCCGGTTGCCGGACGGGGCGTGGTGGTCCTCGTCCACCCGGACGGAGTCAGCACCGAGTACGAGCCCCTTACCCGGCTAGTGCATGCCGGCCAGCAGGTTGCACTCGGGCAGCCCATTGGTCGGTTGCGCGGCAAACACGGCAGCTGCGCCGTCGACGCCTGCTTGCATTGGGGCGCGCGACGGGCAGGCAAGTACTTCGACCCGATGCTGCTGCTACGGCCGCTCGGCCCGGTGCGCCTGCTGCCATGGTGAGCGAACGCAGTGAGCGAACCAGTGTCATCAGCCGTCCGCGGCCGGGCCGCGGACGAGGTCCGCAGCGTCCGCGGCCGGGCCGCGGACGAGGCCCGCAGCGCTGAGCGGAGGGCCTCGCCGAGCGAACGCAGTGAGCGAACAAAAGTCATCAAGCCGTCCGCGGCGGAGGGGAACGGGGTCCGTCAAGCGCGGGGGTGCGCCTGGGCATAGGTATCGCGCAGACGCTGCACCGAGACGTGGGTGTAGAGCTGCGTGGTGGCGACGCTCGCGTGGCCGAGCAGTTCCTGCACGGCGCGCAAGTCGGCCCCGCCTTCGAGCAGGTGAGTGGCAGCCGTATGGCGCAGGCCGTGCGGGCCCATGTCCGGTGCGCCCGGCACCGCCCGCACGCACTCGTGCACGACTCGGCGAACTGCGCGCTGGTCGATCCGTCGGCCCCGCGCGCCGAGCAGAAGCGCCGGCCCGCTGGCTGGCGTGACGAGCTCGGGTCTGCCGTCCCGCAGCCACTCCTCCAGTGCACGGTCGGCCGCGACGCCGAATGGAACGGTGCGTTCCTTGCCGCCCTTGCCCAGCACGCGCATCAGCCGCGTGCGCCGATCGGCGTCCTCGATGTCGAGACCGACCAGCTCGGCCACCCGAACCCCCGTGGCGTACAGGAGCTCAACGATCAGCCGGTTGCGCCGGGTCAGCGCGGTGACCGCGCCGTCCGCTGAGTGCTGCATCACCGCGGTCGCCTCGCTCAGGCCGAGTACCGGCGGCAGCGGACGGTGTGGCCGGGGGCTGGCCAACAGCTGCCCGGGGTCGACCTCGCTGAGTCCGCTGGCCTTTGCCCAGGCGGTGAACGTGCGAGCCGCGGCGGCGCGGCGAGCCAGCGTGCTGCGGGCTGCCCCGGAGGTGCGCAGCATGGCCAGCCAGCTGCGCAGCGTGCCGATGTCGAGGTCGCCGGCCGAGCGTCCGCCGAGCCGAGCCAGATGCCCGAACAAGCTCGTCACGTCACCGACGTAGGCACGGACGGTGTGCGGCGAGCGGTTGCGCTCGAGCCGCAAGTACCGCTCGTAGCCGTGCAGCGCTATGGCCAGTCCGTTTGGCAGCGCATCGGACGTCGGCGTCGAATCCGGACGCGCCGAGTCCGGCGGGCGGGCGGGCACGGATCGACCGTGCGCGGGTGGGAGACTCCCGTCAAGCCGCCACGCCACTGCATGTCGCGTTGATCGACGTGTCGCGTTGATCGACGTCTCGCGTTGATCGAAGTCTCGCGTTGATCGACGTGCCGTCTCGATCGGCGTCGTCGCGGTCTACGCGTTGCGTGACTGGGGTAGCTTCCGGCGGCGGACCCTTCCTGACGCCAGTGGCTCGTTAGCATGCCGCGCTCGGCCGTGCAATTCGTCGGCCAACCGACGGTGGCGATCGGCGATTAGGTACTGGCCCAAGTACGGATGCATGTGTGCTCCTCGAGGCGTGCCTGCCGCACCGATGCTTCCCGGCTGAGGAGCTGGCCGGCATCGGGAGAACTCCCTATCTGCGAGCGAGCGGCTCAGACCAAGCCTGTTGGGTCAGCTGCCGGCAGAACGCGCATCCGATGCGATCCTGTACCCCTCCTCACTCGTCTGCACCAGACCGGCCAGGTGCAGCAGCGGCAGCGCCCGAACGACCTCGATCGCGCTCACCCCGCTGCGCCTGGCAAGCTCATCCTCGCGTACCGGCCGTCGGGCCGGCAGGCCGTCGAAGACTCGTCGCGCGACGGGATCCAACCCGTCCAGTGCCCGTCTGCGCGCGTTCGGGCCACCGTGTCCCGCGTCCTGCTGCGGACCCGTCGTCGCGGCGGGCGCTGTCTCGCCGATCGACCCGACGACCTGCAGGACGTCGTCGACCCCGGTGACGAGCAGGGCCCCCGCGCCATCGCGCCGGAGCAGGCTATGGCAGCCCGCGGACATCGCCGATGTGACCGGACCGGGTACCGCCATCAGGGGCCGGCCCAAGGTCTGGGTATGCCGCGCCGTGTTGAGCGCACCGGATCGTTGGGCGGCTTCGACCACGACGGTTCCGGTCGCGAAGGCGGCAATCAGCCTGTTGCGGGTGAGGAACCTGCCCCGGTGCGGGGCCGACCCCGGTGGTCGCTCGGAGATGAGCAGACCTGACTCTGCTACACGTTCGTAGAGCGAGACATTGCCCGGCGGATATGGCCGGTCCAACCCACCTGCGGACACCAGAATCGCGCTGCCGTCGGCGGCCAGCGCGCTGCGATGGGCTGCCGCGTCGATACCGTATGCACCGCCGGAGACCACCGTGACGCCACGCCGTGCCAGGCCGTACCCGAGCTCGGCGGTGACGTGCTCGCCGTAGCTCGTCGCGGCCCGTGCCCCGACGATCGCCACCGAGCGCACGGCCGCACTCGCCAAGTCGCCGACCCCCCGTATCCACAGCGCCAGCGGTGGCACCGGCTCGCCCCCGTCGCGGTGGGTCCGGTCGCCGGCCCGGTACGTGGCCAGCCGTTTGCGACCGGTGGCCTCGAGCGCGGCGAGGGCGAAATGCGGCCAGTCCGGGCTGTCCGGAACGACCAGGCGGATACCGTGCCGCAGCGCAGCGTCCAGGTCGTCGCACGGGTCGACCGAGCAGCGCCGCGCGCTGGTCACCGCCGCAACGTCGCCGTCGACGTCGCCGCGGCGGATCGACTCGGCCGCCGCCACCGGCCCGTGCCGGCGCACCCACGCCCAGAGCGGTATCGAACCGGGCTCCGCGACCCGGTTGAGGTACGCGTGCGCCAGCAGCACCTCGTCGTCGACGGCTGTGCTGACCGACTTGCCGCCTGCGTTCACGCCGCCCACGTGTCCGGCCTTCCGTTGCGGAAGTGCACGGCTTCGGTGACGTCGTCGGCGCGCGGGCTGGTCCGCCCGGCCAGGTCGCTGATCGTCCAGGCCAAGCGCAGCACCCGGTCGAAACCGCGCGCAGTCAGTTCCCCACGTTCGAGGTAGCTCGCGGCAGGGGTGAGCACCGCGGCGGGCAGTCGCCATGGCGGGCGGCGGAGCGCAGCGCCCGTCGCCTCACGGTTGGTCCGCCAGCCGAACGGCCGCCAGCGCTCCAGCGCCGTCGCCCGCGCTTCGGCAACCCGCGCCGCCACCGTGGCCGTGCGCTCGCGGTCGCCCGGCTCGTCCAGCAGCTGCGCCGAGGGCACCGGGGCGACGATCACTCGCAGATCGACGCGGTCGAGAAGCGGTCCCGACAGCCGGTGCTGGTAGCGGCGACGCGCCTGCGCCGGGCAGATGCAGTCAGCCGGGCGGCCGGCGCAGGGGCATGGGTTGGCGGCGAGCGCGAGCAGGAACGCGGCTGGGTAGCTGACCACCCCTCCGCCGCGGTGCAGCACCACCCGGCCGCTCTCCAGCGGCTGCCGCAGCCCGTCCAGCGCCCGCGAGTTGAACTCCGGCGCCTCGTCCAGGAAGAGCACTCCGTGATGCGCCAGGGAGATGGCTCCTGGGCTTGCCAAGCCGGAGCCGCCGCCGACCAGCGCGGCCACCGAGGCTGTGTGATGCGGTGCCTGGAACGGTGCGCGACGCAGTAGCTGAGTGTGCATGGGCAGGACGCCGGCGACCGAGTGGACCGCGGTGACCTCGAGGGCCGCGGCTTCGTCCAGCGCGGGGAGCAGCCCGGGTAACCGCTCGGCCAGCATGGTCTTGCCGGCACCCGGTGGTCCGAGCAGCTGCAGGTGGTGGCCGCCTGCCGCGGCGATCTCCAGCGCCCGCTTCGCTGTGCCCTGGCCGGCGACATCGGCCAGGTCGAGCCCATCTGGTTCCGGCGTGCCGGCCGGGGCCGACGCGGCCGGTGGGGGCATCGGCAATTCGCCGCGCAGCCAGCCCAGCACCTGCGCCAGGTCCGTCGCGGCGAGCACATCGACTCCGCTGACAAGTGCCGCCTCGGCCTGGTTGGCCGCCGCGACGATCACCCGACGCACTCCGGCGCGTCGGGCCGCCAGGACCGCGGGCAGCACGCCGCGGACGGCACGCAGCCGGCCATCGAGCCCGAGCTCGGCGATCCACACCGCCTCGGCGATCGACTCGCCGCGAATCTCACCGGCAGCCGCAAGCACCGCCACTGTCATGGCGAGATCGAACCGTGAGCCGACCTTGCGGACGTCGGCGGGCAGCAGCGCCACGGTGATCCGGCGGTTCGGCCACGGTGCACCCGAATTGAGCACCGCCGCGCGAACCCGATCGCGGGCCTCGACGACGGACACGTCGGCGAGTCCGGTGAAGGACAAGCCCGGCAAGCCAGCTGACAGATCCGCCTCGACCTCGACCACATAGCCGCTGACCCCACGCAGAGCGATGCCGAGCGTGCGGGCGATCGTCATCTAGAACGCCGCCCGCACATGCCGGACGGTCGCCGCGCCAGTGTGCTGACGCAGCACGCTGACCACGTCGAACCGCAGCTCGGGCCAGAACGACGGCGCTGCCAGCGCGCGCTGCTCGGTGAGCCAGCACAGCGCCAGCGCCCGCAGTTGCGCCGCCTTACGGCCGGCCACCGCCTCAGCCGGATCGCCGAAGGCGAGTGAGGACCGCGTCTTCACCTCACAGAAGACCAGAACGTCGCCCTCGCGGGCCACGATATCGAGCTCGCCGTCGCGGCAGCGCCAGTTGCGCGCCAGGACAATCAGTCCCGAGTCGGCCAGATACCGGGCGGCTACTTGCTCGCCGTACCGGCCTACGGCGTCCTTGGCTCGCATGGCACCGAACTTGTCGGATAAGGGACATGCCTGGTGGGCTCAGGCCAGGCTGTGGACGAGGCCGGGCCCTGTGGACAACGGATTTGACACGAGCGCCATGCGCTCAGCCGCCGAAGCCGCCTTTGGCGTCGGGCAGCTCCAGCTCGGGCTTGTCGAGTTCCTCGATGTTGACGTCCTTGAACGTCAGCACCCGAACGGTCTTGACGAAACGAGCCGGACGGTACATGTCCCACACCCACGCGTCGCGCATCGTCAGCTCGAAGTACACCTCGCCGTCGGCGCTGCGTGGCTTGAGGTCAACGTCATTCGTCAGGTAGAAGCGACGTTCGGTTTCCACGACGTAGCTGAATTGGGCGACGATGTCCTTGTATTCGCGATAGAGCTGCAGCTCCATCTCGGTCTCGTAGTTCTCCAGGTCCTCGGCGCTCATTGGCTAACCTCTTCGCGCAAGCGCTCATCGGCCGCTCGGTCCGCACCTGCACCCCACGAAATCGCTTCGCGATTTCGTGGGGACCCCGCACAAGCTCGGCGCTGGCGCGCCTGCGATGCTCGCTCGCTCATACCCGTCCTCGCTCGGTGCGCTCGTTCACGCGATCTCCCGCCTCCGTCGCCTCGCGGGCCTTATCGGTGACGCCGTGCCCTGGTCATTGTCCCGCATCGGCGCCGACCCGCAGACCACGGCCGCCCGCCGGACGTTCACGTAGGACGCCCGGTGCTCCGGGCACGGCCCGTGTGCGTGCAGCGCGACCGAGTGCTCGGGTGTGACATAGCCCTTATGTGTAGCGAAGTCGTAATCGGGGAAGCGTTCGTGCAGCTCGGTCATCATCCGGTCGCGGGTGACCTTGGCCAGGATCGACGCGGCGGCGATACAAGCGACCACCGCGTCGCCTTTCCAAACCGCGATGGACGGGATACCCAGCCCCGCGACGGGGAAGCCGTCCGTCAGCGCGTAGTTGGGCGCGGGATCCAGGGCCGCGATCGCCCGCCGCATGCCGGCGACGTTCGCGACGTGCAGTCCGTACGCGTCGATCTCCTCGGCAGGCAGCACGACGACGGCGTAGGCCAGGGCGATTCGGACGATCTGCGCATACAGCCGTTCTCGCGTCGGAGGCGTCAGGAGTTTCGAGTCCGCCAGGTCCTCGATCCGCCCGCGCTGGCCGGGCGGAAGGACGCATGCCGCGACCACCAGCGGCCCGGCGCAGGCGCCGCGGCCCGCCTCGTCCACACCGGCGACCCGGCCGAATCCCGCCCGCCCGAGCGCCGTCTCGTAGCCGCCGAGCCCAGCGTCGCGGCGCACCAGCAGCCGCGGCGGCCGCAACGGCAGCCCGGGCGAAGCGGACCCTGACCTCATGACCCAGCTGACGTTACGCGCGGGTGTCCGGGAACGGGCAGAAAGCCCCGAGAATATGTGCCAGATCCGGTGGCTCGAACGTGTCGGCGCTTTCCCGCACTTCGTCGGCCGACCACCACCGATGGCCGATCAGCGTCTCCTGCTCCATCGGGGTCAGCCGCGCCGGCGTAACCGCAATGGCGCCAGCGACGGCCGCGAGGAAGAAGTGGTCGAGCTGCTCGTACGTCACGCCCTGCCAGGTCCATACCCGTCGCTGGCGGTGCACGACCGGGGCGTCGGGCGGCAGCTCGACCCGGATGCCAGTCTCCTCGTAAAGCTCGCGCGCGGCGGCGACAGCCAAGCTCTCGCCGGGCTCTACGCCGCCACCTGGCGTCAGCCAGTGCAGGCCCGGCGGGCCTTCGATCCGCTCCTGGATCAGCAGCACCCGGGCGTGCTCGTCCACCAGCAGGACCCGGGCGCCGACACGCGTGACCGTCATGAGGTGCGGCGTCGCCGGCGACGCCGGCGGATGAAGAACACCGGCAGCACGAGCGCGGCCGCCGAACCGGTGACCGGACTCGCGGCACCCAGGGCGCTGGCCGCCTTGAAGGTCGCGGGCGTGCCGAGTGTGCGCCACCGAGACGGTGGCCACGCGATGAGAACGGCCTTGCCGACCACCCGGCCGTTGGGGACGGTGCTGTCGACGACGTCGCCCTTGTAGTCGTTCAGGTAGTGCCACCGTGAGTCCTCGGAATGTGCGCGGTTGTCCCCCATCACCCACAGCCGGCCGGCGGGCACAGTGACCGGCCCGAAGGTCGCGGCCGCGCCGGTGAGCTGCGAGGAGACATACGGCTCCGATAGCGACCGCCACGGCCTGGACGGCCCGCTGTTGCTGACCTGGATGTCGCCGTTCGCGTCGCAGCACTTGATCGTCTGCCCGCCGGTCGCGATGACCCTTTTGACGAGGTCGTGCTCGTCCGGCGGCACGAAGCCCACCAGCTGCCCGAACCACCGCAGTCCTTTCAGGATCGGGTTGCTGGGCTGCGACGGCAGCGGTTCGTTGAACCACTTCTCGGTCGGGGCGCGGAAGACGACGATGTCGCCAGGGTGTGGGTCACGCAGGTGGTAGATCGGCTTGTTGACGATGATCCGGTCGCCCGAACACCCGGCGCATCCGTGCAGCGTCCGCTCCATCGACTCGGACGGAATGAAGAACGGCTGCACTAGGAACGTCTTGATCAACACCGCCACGGCGATGGCGACGGCAACCAGTACCGGCAGCTCCCACCACGGTGTCTTCTTGCTCTTCGCCTTCGCCGGTCGGCGCGGTTCATCAGCCCGGTCGGCAGGAGGCGAGGGTGCGGGAGGCGAAGGTGCGGGAGGCGACGGCGGGGCGGCGCCCGGTGCTGGTTCGGCCGGGGTGAGATCGGCGTCGCCGAGGGCGATCGATTCGGCCAGCTCGCCGTCGTGCGCCGAGCTGTCGGACTCCCACTCGGGATCGCGGGGGAAATGTTCGCGCTCGGCGCCCATACCTATATCGTCGCCGGTGGTCAGCGGGCGACGGTCTCGCGCTTCTCCTTGATCTTGGCTGCCTTGCCGCGCAGGTCACGCAGGTAGTACAGCTTGGCCCGGCGCACGTCCCCTCGCGTGACGACCTCGATCTTGTTGATGACCGGGGTGTGCACCGGGAACGTGCGCTCGACGCCGACGCCGAAGCTCACCTTGCGGACCGTGAAGGTCTCGCGGGAGCCGGCGCCCTGGCGGCGGATGACGACGCCTTGGAAGACCTGGATGCGCGACCGGGCGCCCTCGACGACGCGCACGTGCACCTTGAGGGTGTCTCCGGCGCGAAAGTCGGGAACGTCGTCGCGCAGGGACGCGGCGTCCAGGCTGTCGAGGGTGTTCATGGCAGCTTCGCTTCCTTCGGCAATTAGACTCTCGCGACCCCGGGCCCGAGCGCCGCGCAGCGCACCATCGCTGCAGGACTCGCACGGAGGGCCGTTCCGGGCACTCGATGGCACCCGGGCAACCCATCAATGGTGCCATAGCGCGCCGGCAACTCGAAACCGGGCACCGGCCCGATCAGAGCAGATCCGGACGCCGTTGCGCGGTGCGCTGCCGCGAATGCTCGGCCCGCCACCGGGCAATCTCGCCGTGATGGCCGGACAGCAGCACCGGCGGGACGTCCAGGCCGCGCCAGGTCGGCGGCCTGGTGTACGCGGGCGCTTCGAGCAGTCCCGCGGTGCGCTCGCCGAACGAGTCGTCGGCCGCCGAGTCCACGTTGCCCAGGACACCCGGCAGCAGCCGGGTGACCGTTTCGACGATGACCAGCACCGCGACCTCTCCGCCGGCCAGCACATAGTCGCCCAGGCTGATCTCGTCCACCCGCATCCGGCTCGCTGCGTAGTCGGCTACCCGAGCGTCGATGCCCTCGTAACGGCCGCATGCGAAGACCAGCCATGGTTCTGCGGCCAACTGCGTCGCCACCGTCTGGGTGAACGGCCGCCCCGCGGGCGTCGGCACAATGAGCCGGGGCTGGACCAAGGCGCCGGGTGGGGAGATCTGGTCCAGCACACGTCCCCACGGCTCAGGCAGCATCACCATGCCGGGACCGCCGCCGTACGGCGTGTCGTCGACGGTGCGGTGCGGGTCATCCGCGAAGTCGCGCAGGTCGTGCACCCTCATCGTCACCTGGCCCCGGGCGATCGCCTTGCCAAGCAGGGACTGGCGCAGCGGGGCCAGGTACTCCGGAAAGATCGTGACGACGTCGAGCGTCAACTCATTCACAGGTCGAACAGCCCCTCGGGCGGGTCGATCAGGACCGTGCCAGCGGCCAGGTCCACGGTCGGCACGATCGCGGCGACGAACGGGACGAGCCGCTCCCGACCGTCCACATCGAGGATCAGGTAGTCGGTGGCCGGCGCGTGGAACACGTTGCGCACCGGGCCGAGCTCACGGCCGTCCGGCGTCGACGCGCGCAGCCCGATCAGCTCAGTGTCGTAGAACTCATCGGGATCCTCGAGTGGGCGGCGGTCGGCCGCCCGGATCATGAGCTGCGTGCCGCGCAGGGCCTGCGCGCCCGCCCGGTTGGTGACGCCAGCGAACTGCACGACCAGGCGTCCGCTGTGCAGCCGGGAGGACGCGATGGTCAGCGGCCCGACGTCGGCCGGATCGGTACGCAGCACGGTTCCGGCGGCGAATCGCTCGTCAGGGTCGTCCGTCCAGGGCGCGACGAAGACCGCCCCGCGCACTCCATGAGCGGGGCCGATCCTGCCGATCACGATCAGTTCGGCGGCGCGATCTGTGTCCACGTCACGATCATGATCCGCCGAGCGAGGGCGATCCGCTAACGCCGGTCGACGTCGACGACGTCGACCCGGATCCCCTTGCCGCCCACTCCGGTCACGACCTGACGCAGCGCCTTGGCGGTCCGGCCGTTGCGCCCGATCACCCGGCCGAGGTCGTCCGGATGCACGCGGACCTCGAGCCGCTGACCGCGCCGATTGTTGACCAGGTCCACGCGGACGTCGTCGGGATGGTCCACGATGCCGCGCACCAGGTGCTCGAGGGCCTCCTCGAGCACGTCAGCTCTCCGTCTGCTCGCCGGCCGGCTCGACCGTGACCTGGGCGGTCGGCTGCGGTGCCGTTGCCTCGGTGGTCGGCTGTTCGGCAATCGGCGCTGTCTGCTCGGGTCCGGCCACCTTCTTCGCGGCCCGCTTCCTTGGCGTGGTCGCCTCGGTCGCCGGCTCACCGGACGTCTCGGCCAGCGCCGCGGTGAACCGCTCGCGCTTGTCGGGCTTGGCCGCTGCGATCTTGAGCGGATCGGGTGCGGGCTCACCTTTGAACTTCTGCCAATCGCCGGTGGCCCGCAGAATCGCTGCCACAGCCTCGGTCGGCTGGGCGCCGACGCCGAGCCAGTAGGCCGCACGCTCGGGATCGACCTTGATCACGGATGGATCGTTCTTGGGGTGGTACTCGCCGATCGTCTCGATCGACCGGCCGTCGCGCTTCGTCCGCGCATCGGCCACGACGATGCGGTAGTGCGGCTCGCGCATCTTGCCCAGACGCATGAGCTTGATCTTGGTTGCCACGAGAAGGGTGCTCCAGAGGTTGCAGGAATGGACACGGCACGACTGTGGGGGAATTCAGCCGAGCCATGTCCGGATGGACTGGCCAGCGGTGGTGAGAGGGGCCACACGCTGACCGGTACCGCCGGTACTCAGTCCGGCATTCTGCCACGTCGCGCCGTGGACCCGACCGCGCCCGCCGATGCGGAACGGGGCGCGGGCCTGTGGCGGGCGCCACAGCATTGCGCGCGCCTACCCGGCGATGCGCCTTCTGGCGGGTACAAAGGTGTGGGCCCCTCGAAGTATGAGTTCGAGGGGCCCACGGTCGGTTCGGGCACGTGACGTTTCCAAACCTTCACGGACTCAGGACCCATTCCGCTGCGTCGTCACCCGCAGTTCCTGGTCAGGTTTCCCCGCCAGGCCGAACTGGCTCTTCATCCGATCCCGCCTCACCTTTCGGATTGGCGTAGCGCAATGTCTACTCGCTCGTCATCGCCGTGGCAAGAGCGACTGTCCGTACGTCTACCTCACGTTCATCGACGGTCGCTTCCAAGACGAGCTCTACACTCTCGCCAGGCTCGTGCAAGGAGCAGTCAAGGGAATGACCGGCACCGAGATCTCCACCGTCGACGTTGCTGCCGCGACGAATGATTCACCCAGAGTGGCATTCCCCCTGGGCTTCGTATGGGGCACCGCGACCGCCGCCTACCAGATCGAGGGCGCGGTCGCCGAGGACGGGCGCGGCCCGTCCATCTGGGACACGTTCAGCCACACCGTCGGCAAGATCCGCAACGGTGACGTCGCCGACCTGGCCGTTGACCATTATCACCGCTACGCCGAGGACGTCGCCATCATGGCCGACCTCGGCGTCGGTGCCTACCGCTTCTCTATCTCCTGGCCGCGCATCCTGCCGACCGGGTCGGGCGCGGTGAACCAAGCGGGGGTCGACTTCTACTCGCGGCTGGTCGACCGGTTGCTCGCGCGGCACATCGCGCCAGTCGTGACGCTGTACCACTGGGATCTGCCGCAAGCGCTGCAAGACGCCGGAGGCTGGGCGAGGCGCGACACCGCCGAGCGTTTCGCCGAGTACGCCCACGTCGTGGGCGCCGTGCTCGGCGACCGGGTCGCGACATTCACCACGCTGAACGAGCCCTGGTGTGCGGCATTTCTCGGCCACGCCAGCGGTGTGCACGCCCCCGGCGTCACCGACAACGCGACCGCCCTAGCCGCGGCGCACCACCTGCTCCTCGGGCACGGGCGGGCGGTGTCCGCGCTGCGATCGGCGCTGCCCTCGTCGGCGCACGTCTCGATCACACTCAACCTGGCGGTCGTGCATGGCGCGTCGGAGTCCGCCGCGAACCGCGACGCGGTGCGGCACGTCGACGGCATGGCGAACCGGATCTTCCTCGACCCGCTACTGGGCGGCGGCTACCCCGCGGACATCATCGACGACACCCGTGCCATCACTGACTGGGGCTTCGTGCGTGACGGCGACCTGGCGAGCATCGGGGCTCCGCTCGATCTGCTCGGCGTCAACTACTACTCCCCCGCCTTGGTCACTGCAGCGACCCCGCAGGTCGCCGCGCAAGCGGCCCACGGCTGGGTAAACGACCCGCAGAGCGCGAGCCGGCCAACGCTGTGGCCGGGTACCGACCTCGCGTACGCGCTGCCGCAGGACGGTCCGCACACCGCGATGGGCTGGCGGATCGAACCGGCCAGCCTTACCGAACTTCTGCTGCGCCTGCACCGCGACTATCCGGGTCTGCCCTTGTTGATCACCGAGAACGGAGCGGCGTTCGACGACGAGGTCGACGGCACCGGCGAGGTGGCCGACCCGCTGCGGGTGGACTACCTGCGCCGGCACCTCATCGCGGTCAACGACGCGATCCGCGCCGGGGTCGATGTGCGCGGCTACTTCGTCTGGTCGCTGATGGACAACTTCGAGTGGGCCTGGGGCTTCTCCAAGCGATTCGGTGTCGTGCACGTCGACCTCACGACCCTCGAACGCCGCTGGAAGCAGTCGGCGCACTGGTACCGGCGGGTGATTGCCGCGAACGGTCTGCCGGACTGACGTACTCAGCCGACGACCGCACCACGCAGCACGATCCGTTGCGGCGCATCGATCGTGCCAAGGTCGGCGCGCGGGTCGTCGGCGAACACGACGAGATCGGCGGGAGCGCCCTCGTCCAGCCCCGGCAGGCCGAGCCAGTCCCGTGCCTTCCAGGAGGCCTGGGCAATCACCTCTCGCGCGGGGATCCCGGCCTCAGCCAGCGCGCGGATCTCGGCGCGAATCAGACCGTGTAGCAGCGTTCCCCCCGCATCCGTGCCCGTGTACAGCGGCACGCCTGCCTCCCAAGCCGCCCGCACGCGGGCACGTGAGCTGGCGTAGAGGTCGCGCATGTGCGCCGCGTATCTGGGGAACTTCTGCTCACCGTGCTTCGCATACGTCGGAAAGTTGTCGATGTTGATCAGGGTGGGGACGACGGCGATCTGCTTGCGTGCCACCTCGTCGAGCAAGTCGCCGGTCAACCCCGTTCCGTGCTCGATCGAGTCGAGCCCGGCGGCGATCAGCCCGGCCAGCGCGTCCTCGCCGAAGACGTGCGCGGCCACCCGCACACCCAGCTCGTGGGCCCGCCCGATGGCGTCGACGAGCACGTGGTCCGGCCAGACGGGAGCGATGTCGCCGACCGACCGGTCTATCCAGTCGGCGGCCAGCTTGACCCAGCCGTCCCCGCGCTTCGCCTGCCGCTCGACCTCGGCAACCAGCTGATCCGGCTCCACCTCGACGCCCAGGTGCCGGACGTAGCGGTGCGGGCGGGCGATGTGCCGCCCGGCGCGGAGCAGCCTGGGCAGGTCGGCGCGGCGCTGCACGCTGGTGTTGTCGACGGGCGACCCCGCGTCGCGCAGCAGCAGCGCCCCGGCGTCCCGATCTGCCAGTGCCTGCGCTGCCTGGCCCTCCGCGTCCGGTACGGGCCCGTGCGGTGAGACGCCGATGTGGCAGTGTGCGTCGATGAACCCCGGCAGCACCCAGCCGCCTGGCGCGAGGGTCTGCGCATCGCCGGCGTAGCGCTCGAAGGTCAGGCGCCCGTCGACGATCCAGGCGTCACGTTCGACTTCGTCCGGCAGGAACACCCCGCGCAGGTGCAGCACAGTCATGACCATGCCCCGGCGATCAGGCGGCGGGTGTCGGACAGCAGCTGTGGCAGCACTCGGGTGTGCGCGACGATCGGCACGAAGTTGGTGTCGCCACCCCACCGCGGCACGACGTGCTGGTGCAGGTGCGCGGCGATGCCGGCCCCGGCCACCGTTCCCTGATTCATCCCGATGTTGAACCCGTGCGGCCCGGACACCACACGCAGCGTACGGATCGCGGCGCGGGTCAGCGCGGCGACCTCAACCACCTCGTCGGGGGTGAGGTCGACGTAGTCGGCGACATGCCGGTACGGCACGGTCATCAAATGCCCGGCGTTGTACGGGTAGAGATTCAGCACGGCGTACGCCAGGGTGCTGCGCGCGACGATGAGACCGTCCTCGTCGGAGAGTTTCGGCGCCCGGCAGAACGGGCACTGGCCGCCCTCGTCGGCATGGCCAGGCTTTCCCGCCCCCTGGATGTAGGCCAATCGGTGCGGCGTCCACAGCCGGCCGAAGTTGTCAGCCTCGCCGGCGTAGTCGCTGGCAGGGCGCAGCTCGGGTCCGGTCATGAGCCGGCCTTCGAGCGAGCACACCGCCGGAGCGCAGTGAGAGGGCCGGCGGGGTACACGGTCACGAGAAGTCGGCGGCCGTAGGCGAGGCGTTGACGCGGCGGGCGACGAAGTCGGTGATCTCGCCGATCGCCTGCTCGATGTCGACCCCGTTGCGCTGCTCACCATCGCGATAACGGAACGAGACGGCGTTCGCCTCGACATCCGTGGCGCCCGCGATGAGCATGAATGGCACCTTGGCCCGCTGCGCGGTGCGGATCTTCTTCTGCATGCGGTCGGCCGAGTCGTCGACCTCGGCGCGCACGCCCTCGTCACGCAGCCGCCCGGCGACGGCTTGCAGATAGTCCACCTGCTCGTCCGTGACCGGAATCGCGACGACCTGCACGGGTGACAGCCAGGCCGGGAATGCGCCCGCGTAGTGCTCGGTGAGCACGCCCACGAAACGTTCGATCGATCCGAACAGAGCACGGTGGATCATCACCGGACGATGCCGTTCGCCGTCGGCACCCTGGTACTCCAGCTCGAACCGCCCCGGCATGTTGAAATCCAGCTGGATCGTCGACATCTGCCAGGTGCGGCCGATCGCGTCACGCGCCTGCACGGAGATCTTCGGCCCGTAGAACGCCGCGCCACCCGGGTCGGGGACGAGTTCCAGACCCGAGGCGGTCGCCACTTCGGCGAGCGTGTCCGTGGCCACCTGCCAATCCTCGTCGGTGCCGACGTTCTTATCGGGGTCCTTGGTAGACAGCTCGAGGTAGAAGTCCTCGAGCCCGTAGTCGCGCAACAGGTCAAGCACGAAGGTGAGCAGCGACGCGAGCTCGTCGCGCATCTGCTCCCGGGTGCAGTAGATGTGCGCGTCGTCCATTGTCAGGCCACGAACCCGGGTGAGGCCGTGGACGACACCGGACTTCTCGTACCGGTAGACCGTGCCGAATTCGAACAGCCGCAACGGTAGCTCGCGATAGGAGCGTCCGCGCGAGCGGAAGATCAGGCAGTGAAATGGGCAGTTCATCGGCTTGAGGTAGTAGTCCTGCCCCGGCTTGCGCAGCTCGCCGCCCGGGCCGTACTCGGCATCGACGTGCATCGGCGGGTACATGCCCTCGGCGAACCACTGCAGGTGTCCCGAGATCTCGAACAGGTGCGACTTGGTGATATGCGGCGAGTAGACGAACTCGTACCCGGCCTCTTCGTGCCGCCGTCGCGAATATCCCTCCATCTCCTTGCGCAGCACGCCCCCCTTTGGGTGGAAGACGGCAAGCCCGGAGCCGATCTCGTCCGGGAAGCTGAACAAGTCGAGCTCGGCGCCGAGCTTGCGGTGGTCGCGCTTCGCCGCCTCGTCAAGCTGCTGCAGATACGCCTTGAGGTCGTCCCGGCTCGCCCAGGCTGTGCCGTAGATTCGTTGCAGCTGCGGGTTCTGCTCGCTGCCCCGCCAGTACGCCGCCGCGGAGCGCATGAGCCTGAACGCGGGAATCCGCCGAGTCGTCGGCAGATGCGGGCCCCTGCACAGGTCGGTCCAGACCTGTTCGCCGCTGCGGGCGTCGAGGTTGTCGTACATGGTCAGACCGCCAACACCGACCTCCACGCCCGCCTCGTCGGTCGCGGCACCCTTCAGCCCGACGAGCTCCAGCTTGAACGGCTCGTCACGCAGCTCGACACGGGCTTCGCCATCTGTGATCGGCCGGCGGGCGAACCGCTGCCCGGCCTTCACGATCTCGGCCATCTTCTTTTCGATCGATGCCAGATCCTCAGGCGTGAACGGACGATCGGGCAGGAAGTCATAGTAGAAGCCGTTCTCGATCGGCGGGCCGATACCGAGCCGGGTGCCCGGGAAGAGCTCCTGCACCGCCTGCGCCATGACGTGCGCCGTCGAATGGCGCAGCACGGCCAGCCCGTCAGCCGAGTCGGCCGCGACCGGTTCGACCTCGGCGTCCACGTCTGGCGACCAGGCGAGGTCGCGCAAAGTGCCGTCGGAGTCCCGAACGACCACGACGCCCTCGTCTGCCCTCGCTTCACGCAGCGCGTCGGCTGCCGTCGTACCCGCCGCCACCTTGACCCTCGATACGGGCGCAGCGGCGGACGGGATGGCGGACACGAGAACTCCTCGCTCGGACGAACCAGACCAGTCGATGCTAGTGGGGTGCGCAGAGCGGTCCGAAGGCTTATCCGAGCGAGCTGGGATCAGCCGGAACGTCGACCGCATGCTCACGCAGCGCCTCGAACGGGACGATGTCGAGCGTGCGCTCATGCGTCGCCGCGAGCACCACCGGGGCGGCGACACCTGCGTGGTAGGCCTGCAGCCAGCGCGCCGCGACGACGCACCATCGGTCGCCGGGATGCAGCCCGGCGAACTGGTACTCCGGCCGCGGGCTGATCAGATCGTTGCCGACCTCCCGTTGGTGGGCGAGGAATTCGGCGGTGACGACCGCGCAGACGGTATGGCTGCCGAGGTCCTCCGGTCCGGTGGCGCAGCAGCCGTCACGGTAGAAGCCGGTCACCGGGTCGGTGCCACAGACTTCCAGTTCACCGCCCAGGACGTTGCGGTCGGTGGTCAGCGGTTCCGCCATGGCGTCAGTCTGGCACCCACCGTCCGCCACAGAACCGGATGTGGTCCGATAGTCCCGCCATGAAGCCACGCCGCCCGCTCGTCGCAGCCTCCGCCGTCGCGGCTTGCACACTCGCCGCCTGCGCGCAAATCGTCACCTCGCACGGAACACCCGGCCCCGTACCGCGAACGGCAGCGAGCCGGACACCCGCTTCCGCGATCACCCAGCCGTCGGCGCCGACCACCCCGGCTCGGCCATCCGGCCGGTTCACCTTCGCATTCGCGGGGGACGTCAACTTCGCCGAACGCACCGCCGCCCGGCTCGCCCAGGGCCCGTCGACCGCCTTTGGCGTGGCCACCGCACAGTTGAGCAAGGCGGACCTGGCCATGGTCAACCTCGAGACGGCGATCGCCATCGGCGGGCGGCCGGAGATCAAATCGTTCACCTTCCAGGCGCCGCCGAGCGCGCTCACCGCGATGCGCGCTGCGGGCGTCGACATCGCGACGATGGCCAACAACCACGGCGCCGACTACGGCGCGGCGGGCCTGCAACAGACGCTCACCGCGATCGCCGCGTCACGCTTCCCGGTCGTCGGAATCGGGGCCAACGCCACCCAGGCCTACGCGCCCTACACGACGACGGTCAACGGCGTGCGTATCGCCGTGCTGGCAGCCAGCCAGGTGCGGGACGAGACGCTGGCCCACTTCACCGCTGGTCCGAGTTCGCCGGGCATCGCGAACGCTTACTCCGATGAGCTGGTGCAAGGGGTGCGCGCGGCCAGGGCCGCCGGGTACGTGGTGGTCGTCTACATCCACTGGGGCACCGAGTACACCAGCTGCCCGAACGCCGACCAGCGGACCTTGCAGCAGACCCTGGTGGCCGCCGGCGCCAGCGCGGTCGTCGGTACGCACGCTCACCTGTTGCAGGGCGCCGGCTGGCGCCCAGACGGCGCATACGTCGCCTACGGGCTGTCCAACTACCTGTGGTGGCGCTCGTTCGGCAACGAGCAGGACGACAACGGCGTGCTGACGCTGACGTTCAGCGGATCAAAGGTAACGGCGGCAAGCTTCGCGCCCGCCCACCTGGACGACACCGGGGTACCGGTGCCGGCGACCGGCGCGGACGCCGCGCGCATCAATGCCGAGTGGGAACGTGATCGCCAATGCGCCGGGCTCGCGGCACGACCCCCGAGCTGATCAGCGCAGGCCGAGCAGCTCGACGGACCGTTCGCGCATCTCGACCTTGCGCACCTTGCCAGTGATGGTCATCGGGAACTCGTCGACCACGAGCACGTAACGCGGGATCTTGTAGTGCGCGAGCTTGCCAGCGCAGAATTCCCGTAGCGCCTCGGCGGTGATCGGTTCCGCGCCGGGACGAAGCCGCACCCAGGCCATGACCTCCTCGCCGTACTTCTCGTCCGGCACGCCGATCACCTGGGCGTCGACGATGTCGGGGTGGATGTAGAGGAATTCCTCTATTTCGCGCGGATACACGTTCTCGCCGCCGCGGATCACCATGTCCTTGCTGCGCCCGGTGATGCTGATGTAGCCGTCGGCGTCCATCGTGGCGAGATCACCCGTGTGCATCCAGCGGGCGGTGTCGATCGCCTCCGCGGTCTTCTCCGACTCCCGCCAGTAGCCGAGCATGACGCTGTACCCGCGGGTGCACAGTTCGCCCTGCTCACCTCGCGGGACGGTTAGGCCGGTCCCGGTGTCGACGATCTTCACCTCGAGGTGCGGGTGCACCCGGCCGACGGTTGCCGTGCGCTGGTCGAGTGTGTCGTCGACGCGCGTCTGGCACGACACGGGCGACGTCTCGGTCATGCCGTAGCAGATCGTCACGTCGTGCATGCCCATCCGATCGATAACCTGCTTCATCACCTCCACGGGGCACGGCGAGCCCGCCATGACGCCCGTACGCAGGCTCGACAGGTCGAACGACTCGAAGTCCGGGTCGTTCAGTTCGGCGATGAACATCGTCGGTACCCCGTACAGCGCAGTGCAGGTCTCCCGTGCGACCGCCTGCAGTGTCTCCGTCGGCTCGAACGCCGGCGCCGGGATCACCATGCAGGCGCCGTGGGTCGTGGCACCGAGGTTGCCCATGACCATGCCGAAACAGTGATAGAAGGGAACCGGGAGGCAGACCCGATCGACCTCGGACCAGTGCTGCAGCTCGGCCACGAAGTAGCCGTTGTTGAGGATGTTGTGGTGGCTGAGCGTCGCGCCCTTGGGGAACCCTGTGGTGCCGGATGTGTACTGGATGTTGATCGGGTCGTCGGAGGACAGCCCACGCTGCGTGGCGGCGAGCTGCGCGGAATCTGCCTGCACTCCGCGGGCGATCAGCGCGCTCCACTCCGGCGAGCCGACGAGCAGAACGTCACGAAGGTCTGGGCACCTCGGACTGACCTCGACGATCATCGCCGCGTAATCGGACGCCTTGAACTGGGGTACCGCAACCAGCGCCCGCACGCCGGACCGGGTAAGGACGTACTCGAGTTCATGCACCCGATACGCCGGGTTGATGTTGACGAGAATGGCCCCGATCTTCGCCGTGGCGTACTGGACCTGCGTCCACTCCGGCACGTTCGGCGCCCAGATGCCCACCCGGTCGCCTTTGCCGACCCCGGACGCGAGCAGGCCGAGGGCGAGCACGTCGACGTCGCGAGCCAGCTCGCCGTAGGTCCAGCGCCGACCTGTGGGGCAGTCGACCAGCGCATCACGATCGCTGTACGCCGCTACCGTCCGGTCGAAGTTGTCGCCGATAGTCTCACCGAGCAGGGGCAGCTCTGAGGTGCCGCTCGCGTAGCTGACGGCTCTCATGGACCGACGATAGGGCGGGTCAGGCGTCGTAGTCGACGGTGATCTCGTCCGACACCGGAATCGCTTGGCAGGTCAGGACGTAGCCCTCGTCGATTTCGTTGTCCTCGAGCGCAAAGTTGCGGCGCATCCGGACCTCGCCGCAGACGACCTTGGCCCGGCAGGTACCGCACACACCGCCCTTGCAGGCGAACGGCAGATCGGGCCGAACCCCCTGGGCGCCGTCGAGAATCGGGGTGTCGCGGCCGACCGCGGTGGTTGTCGACCGGCCGTCGAGCACGACGGTCACCTGTGCCGCGCCGATCGGCGGTGCGTCGATGTGCTGAGCTTGCTCGGGGGCCGTGTCCTCGACGTAGAACAGCTCGCGGTGTATTCGTGCCGGGTCGACGCCGAGATTGCGCAGCAAGCTGATCGCGTCGATGGTCATGCCGTATGGGCCGCAGAGCCACCAGTGCTCGATCGTGCGTGGGTCACCGCAACACACCGGGACCAGGGCGGCCAGCCGGGCCGCATCCAGCCGGCCGTTGAACAGCTCGACCTCCTGCGACTCGCGGGACAGCACGTGAACGAGCTGCAGCCGGGTGGGGTGCATATCCTTCAGGTCGGCCAGCTCGTCGGCGAACATCACCGAGTCGGTGCGCCGGTTGCCGTACAGCAGAGTGACCCGGGACAACGGATTACGCAGCACGGAGGCGGCGATCGAGAGCACCGGCGTGATCCCGGACCCGGCGGCGATCAGCACATGGTGGCCCGGCTGCGTCAGGTCGGCGGTGAACGTTCCGGACGGTGGCTGGACCTCGATCTGGTCGCCGGGCCTGATGTCGCGCACCAGCCAGCCGGAGACGGCGCCGTCGGGCACCTCGCGCACTCCGATGCGGGCGGGCGCCCCTTCTGGCGCACAGATCGAGTAGCTGCGCCGCTCGTCGCGTCCGTCCAAGATGCGCCGAACGGTCAGCCATTGCCCTGCCCGGAAGTGGAATTCCGGCGCAACGTCCGCCGGCACGTCGAAGGTGATCGCGACGGCGTCGTCGCAGAGCTGGTCTTTTTGCGCAACGGTCAGCCGCCGGAACTCGGAGCGGCGCAGCACGCTCGTCACGCTCAGATCTCCTTGACGTACTCGAACGGCTCGGCGCACGCACGGCACCGGTACAGCGCCTTGCAGGCCGTCGCGCCGAACTCGGAATGCAACTCGGTGGTCCCCGAACCGCAACGGGGGCAGCACACCACGCGAGCGGTCGGCCCGACGGTGATCGGCACGGGACCCGAACGCGCCGGCACCGGGACTGGCGGCGCGATGCCTGCGGCGGCGAGCTTGCGCCGTCCTGCGTCGGTGATCCAGTCGGTCGTCCATGGCGGGGTCAGAACCGTACGCACCTCGAGGTCGTCGCAGCCATTACGTTTCAGGCGCAGCGAAACGTCGTGGGCGATCTGGAAGATGGCCGGGCAGCCGGAGTAGGTCGGGGTGATCGTCACGCACACCCGACCATCGCGGACCTCGACGCCACGCAGGATCCCCAGGTCGCCGATCGTCACCACCGGAAGCTCGGGATCGGGCACGTCGGCGACGAGCCGAGCAAGGTCAGTCACCACGTCGCTCCCGGGTGTGCGCGGGCCACGCTCTGCAGCTCGGCCACGAGCGCGGTCATCGCCTCGGTACGGGGCCCGTCGCGTCCGGAGCGACCCGAGGTGATGTGCGCGGGCCGGTGCAGCGTCGCGGTGGCCAGCACCTGGTGCAGCACGTCCTCGACCTCGCCTCGCAGGGCTGCCGGGTCGACCGCCACTCCATCCTCGGCCAGCCGGCGCTCCACGTCGGTCGGCTCGAACAGCTCATCGACGAACGGCTCGACAGCGTCGACACCGCCCTGCGCGCGCTCATGCGACAGGGGTGTGCCGTCGCCCAGCCGGACGACCCACTGCGCGGCGTAGTCGCGGTGGTAGGTCAGTTCCTTCACGCCCTTCTCGGCGATCGCCGCCAGCATCTGGTCGCGGGAGCCACGCAGCCGGTCGAGCAACGCCAGCCGCCACGCGGCGAAGACGAGCAGCCGCACGGTCAGCGTGCCGAAGTCGCCGTCCGGGGGCTCGACGAGCCGGACGTTGCGGAACTGGGCGACATCTCGGCCGAACGCGTAGTCGTCCTCGCTGCGTCCGCTGCCATCGACCTGGCCGGCTCGGGTGAGCAGCAGGCGGGCCTGGCCGAGCAGGTCGAGCCCGATGTTGGCCAGCGCGGTCTCCTCCTCTAGCTCCGGTGCGCGCGCCACCCACTCCTGCAGCCGATGCGACATGACCAGGGCGTCGTCGCCGAGCATCAGGCAGTACGCGGCGAGATCGTCGCCGTCGACACCTTCGGGCGGCACGGCGTCGATGCCGCTGAGCGGGTCGTCGAAGCCGGTGCCGAACGCCCACCGCAATTCGTCGTTGTCCTCGATGATCGCCTCGTAGGCGTTGTCGAAGCCCATCACATGTGCGGCACGTTGTCGGGGATGGCGTAGAAGGTCGGATGCCGGTAGACCTTGTCCCCGCTCGGCGCGAAGAACGGATCCTTCTCGTCCGGACTCGAGGCCGTGATATCGGCGGCGTTCACGACCCAGATGCTCACACCCTCGTTTCGCCGGGTGTAGAGATCGCGGGCGTGCCGCAGCGCCATCGTCGCGTCGGACGCATGCAAGGAACCGACGTGCACGTGGTTCAGCCCCCGCTTGCCCCGCAGGAACACCTCGAACAGCGGCCATTCCGATCTGATCGCTGCACCGGTCGATTCGCGCGAGCGCTCATCGTGTGCTTGCTCACTCATCGCTCTGAATCCGCTCTCGCTTGGCCGCGTACGCGACGGCGGCCTCGCGCACCCACGCTCCGTCGTCGTGTGCCTTGCGGCGATTGGCGATTCGCTCGGCGTTGCATGGACCGTTCCCGGACACCACGCGCTTGAACTCGTCCCAGTCGACGGAACCGAAGTCGTAGTGGCCGCGGCCGTCGTTCCATCGCAGCTCCGGGTCCGGCAATGTCACCCCGAGCGCCTCGGCCTGCGGCACGGTCATGTCGACGAAGCGCTGGCGCAGCTCGTCGTTAGTGTGCCGCTTGATGCCCCACGCCATGGACTGCACGGTGTTCGGCGAGTTCGCGTCCGGCGGACCGAACATCATCAGCGACGGCCACCACCACCGATCCGTCGCGTCCTGCACCATCTCCCGCTGAGCGGCGGTGCCGCGCATCATGGTCATGAGCAACTCGTAACCCTGCCGCTGGTGGAAGGACTCCTCTTTGCAGATTCGGATCATCGCCCGCGCGTACGGGCCGTAGGAGCTGCGGCATAGCGGCACCTGGTTGCAGATCGCCGCACCGTCGACCAGCCAGCCGATCACGCCAACATCGGCGTAGCTCAAGGTCGGGTAGTTGAAGATCGACGAGTACTTCTGCTCGCCTTCCAGGAGGCGCTGGGTGAGGTTGGCCCGATCGGCCCCGAGCGTCTCGGTCGCCGAGTAGAGGTACATGCCGTGCCCGGCCTCGTCCTGCACCTTGGCCAGCAGAATCGCCTTACGCCGCAGGGACGGTGCGCGGGTGATCCACCGGCCCTCCGGCTGCATGCCGATGATCTCGGAGTGCGCGTGCTGCGCAACCTGCCGGATCAGCGTCTGGCGGTATCCGTCCGGCATCCAGTCGCGCGGCTCGATGCGATGGTTGTGCTCGATCGCATCGTCGAAGTGCGCTTGAAGATCAAGTCGTGCGGTCACCGTCGCGCCTCCTGTATTACTGACCGATCATTCAGTATATTCGGTGCGTGGTTGAGGCACCAGACAGTGTGCGGGCGATGCTGGCGGCGGACCGAGCGTCGGCCGCGCTCGGCATCGAACTCGTCGAGGCCGACGACAACCGCGCCGTCACCCGGCTGCGAGTGCGACCGGACATGGTGAACGGGCACGCCATCGCGCACGGGGGAATCGTCTTCGCGCTGGCCGACACCGCATTCGCGTGCGCGTGCAACAGCGCGGGCCCGACTACCGTCGCGGCCAGCGCCGATATCACCTTCGTCTCGGCGGCCCGGCTCGGCGACGAGCTGCTGGCCGAGGCGGTGTTGCGCACCCGCTACGGACGACGCGGCGTCTACGACGTCACGGTTCGACGCGGCACGGACGTGATCGCCGAGTTCCGCGGGCACAGCCAGCAGCTGGCGAATCAGTGACAGGCTCGTCGCGTGGTCGCGGCCGACCCGGCTACGACGCCGAGTCCCTGCTCGCCGTCGCGGTCGAGGTCTTCAACGAACGCGGCTACGACGGCACGAGCATGGAGGACCTCGCCCGGCGCCTCGGCGTCACCAAGTCGGCCATCTACCATCACGTCGACAGCAAGCAGGAGCTGCTGCGCCGCGCGGTGGACCGGGCACTCGACGGCTTGTTCGCGGTTGCCGCGCACACCCGCTCGCTCCACGAGCCGGCCATCGCCCGACTGGAGCACCTGGTGCGCGGAAGCGTCCAGGTGCTCGTCGAGCGGCTGCCGTACGTCACCCTGCTGCTGCGAATTCGCGGGAACACCGAGGTGGAGCGCCGGGCGCTGCAGCGCCGGCGGCATTTCGACCGGCTGGTGGCTGACCTGGTCAAAGAGGCCGAAGGCGACGGCGACATCCGGCCGGACATCGACCCGGCGGCGACCGCGCGGCTGCTGTTCGGCATGGTGAACTCGATCGCCGAGTGGTACCGGCCCGGCGGCCCGTCCGATCCGGACCGGCTCGCCGACAGCGTCTGCACGGTGGCGTTCGACGGCCTGCGGATCCGCCGTCCCGATTGAGCCCGGACGTAGGCGCGCAACGGCCGCACCATACGGCCGTTCCACGCTGTCGTTCACATCACTGCTGGCGACCCGCCGGCTCTGCGGACCCCCGTCTCTGCAGACACGGAGCGTGACACCAGACCGTCCAGCAGCCTGGCATAGCCGAAGGAGTTTGCCAACTTCAGGGGAAGATTCACAGTTCACATCAGCTTGAGGTAATGGACGCACAGCGTAGAGTTATCGACTTGAGGAGCCGTCTCTGCTCTCCCCCGTGGGCATCAGGCGGCTCCTCGCTCGGAGAGCTTGCGGATCGCGCACGAGCGCGAGGTACCGTCTGCGAACCCGCAGATAACTCGAGTGAGCGAGGACCGCCGTGCACGAGCTCTCGCTGTGCGGATCGATCGCCGACATCGTCGCCAGGCATGCCGCGCAGCGCCGCGTCGAGACGATCCACGTGCGCATCGGGCAGCTTCGACAGGTCGTGCCGGACACTCTCGTCTACTGCTGGTCCCTCGCAACTGCCGACACTGAGCTCGGTGGGTCAGTACTCGAGGTCGAGAGCGTGCCCGCACGCGTCGCGTGCCGTGATTGTGGGCAAACCACCGATATCGGCGACTTCCCGGTCTTCGTCTGCAACACCTGTAACAGCGTCGACGTGTCGGTCGTCTCCGGCGAGGAATTCCTGATCACCGCACTCGACCTTGCGATGGTGTGAGCGCTGTGGGCCGCTTCCATCGACATGACGACGGCACGGTGCACGCGCACGAGCCGCACCACGACCGCGGTGATCACTCCGGCTACCAGACCGGCACTGAGCGTATAGAGGTCCTCGAGCGCATCTTCGGCGAGAACGACCGCACCGCTTCGCGCAACCGCGCCGACTTCGCCGCCAACGGCGTGTACGCGATCAACGTGATGTCCTCCCCCGGTGCCGGCAAGACGATGCTGCTGGCCGAGACGCTGCGCCGGCTGACGGGGTCGGTGCGCGTCGGCGTCGTCGAGGGCGACATCGAGACGAGCCTGGATGCCGACCGGCTGGCCGGCTTCGGCGCGGCGATCACCCTCGTCAACACCGGCAACGGGTTCGGCGGCGAGTGCCACCTCGACGCACCCATGGTGCGTTCCGCGCTCCCCCGACTCCCGCTCGCCGAGCTCGACCTCGTGCTGATCGAGAACGTCGGCAACTTGGTGTGCCCCGCCGAGTTCGACATCGGCGAACACGCCCGCGCGATGGTCTACGCCATCACCGAGGGCGAGGACAAGCCCCTCAAATATCCGGTCATGTTCCGGGCCGCCGACCTCGTGCTCATCAACAAGATCGACCTGCTGCCGCATCTGGACTTCGACCTCGATGCCTTCCGCGCCAACCTGCGGGCCGTCAATCCCGATGCCAGGACGATCGAGGTCAGCGCCCGCACCTGCGCCGGGCTGGACGAGTGGTGCGACTGGCTGCATACCCAGCTGTCGGCCAGGCGGCGGGACGAGGCGTAACCGTGTCTTACGGAATCCCGGATTCAGCCAGAAGACCCGGCACAACTGTCTAGGCATATGGTCGCCGGGGTCATAGCCTGGCAGGGCATTGCGGCTGTCGCTTGACGAGATCGCGCCGCCACAACTGTCCCGACGCAACCCTGAACGTCGGCGACATCTGCATCGGCTGCACGATGCCCGGGTTCCCGGACAAGTTCATGCCCTTCATGGACGAGCCCCCCGGCGGCAAGGTGTCCTCCACCCTGAGCGGCGCCTACGGCACGGTGATCCGCAGGCTGCGCACGTTCACCGCTAAGACCGTCGACAAGGAACCGAAGTGGCGGCACACCGGCCGCGAACTCACCACCGGCTACAAGCGCACCAGGTAGGGGGCAGCGGCAATGACGAAGACCGAAGAAGCGCCCAGCCAGCCGCAGCACGCCGACACCGACGTGGTGAAGATGGCCTGGGATCCGATCACTCGGATCGTCGGGAGCCTCGGCATCTACGCCACCGTGGACTTCAAGCAGAAACAGGTCCGCGAGTGTCACAGCACGTCGTCGATCTTCCGCGGCTACAGCATCTTCATAAAGGGCAAGGATCCGCGGGACGCACATTTCATCACCAGCCGCATCTGCGGAATCTGCGGCGGCAACCACGCCACCTGCTCGGTCTACACGCAGAACATGGCCTACGGAGTCGCGCCACCCCACCTCGGCGAGTGGATCATCAACTGCGGTGAGGCCGCCGAGTACATGTTCGATCACAACGTCCACCCATCGACCCTCTATCCGGGCGGCGTCGGCACGGTCGCCACCGTGCAGCTGTTCACCGATTACCTGACCCGGCTGATGCGTTACGTCGAGTTCCTGAAGAAGGTTATCCCGCTGCACGACGACCTGTTCGACTTCTTCTACGAGGCGCCCCGGACGAGGTCGAACCGATTCGGACGGGCGCCTGATGCGCATCTTGGTAGCCGGGCTCGGCAACGTCTTCGCCGGCGACGACGGCTTCGGCGTGGCGGTGGCCGCCGCACTCGCCGATGCCTCGCTGCCCGATGGCACCGAAGTGCACGACTTCGGGATCCGCGGCCTGCACCTGGCCTACCAGTTGCTCGACGGCTACGACCTGGTCGTGGTCGTCGACGCGGTCTCGCACGGTGGCCAGCCCGGCACGTTGTACGTGATCGATCATGCAGCGGACGGCCAGCAGCCGTCGCCAGCCGCGGACGCACCACTGCTCGACGCGCACGACATGGCGCCGGATGCGGTCCTGGCGCTCGTGCCTGCGCTCGGCGGTACGCTCGGCCGGGTGATCGTGATCGGCTGCGAGCCGGGCGTGATCGCAGCTGGCATGGGCCTTTCCGCGCCGGTTGCGCGTAGCGTCGAACACGCCGCGCAGCTGGTGATCGACATCGTGGTGAAAGCTCACGCCGGGGTGCTCGCCGACGAAGTACCGGCACGGATCGGAGGCGGTTGACGATGGGACGGTTTCTCGTACTCGCGGCACTGGCAGCTGTAGGCGTTGCAATAATTCTAGGGCTGCCCGACATCAAGAAGTTCCTGAAGATCCGCTCGATGTGAGCCCCTGAGAAGGCGGAGCGACATGTGCCTCGGCATCCCCGGTCGGATCGTCGACATGGTGCCCGGCGGCGACCTGGCGCAGGTCGACGTGGCGGGTGTTATCCGCGAGATCAACGTGCTGTTCCTGGACGGCCCGCTCGCACCCGGTGACCACATCTTGATCCACAGCGGGTTCGCGCTGGAGCGGATGACTGCCAAGGAGGCACGCGACGCGCTCGCGGTGTTCGAGGACGGCGATGCGACCGGTTGGCCATCGTGACGGTCAGCGGGCTGCAGCCACGAGCACGACCCGGCGCCGCCGCCCCGGACGCGGTACCTGGGCCAATCATGTTCGTGCGGTACGCGTTCCCCCCGAACCACCGCGGCGCTTGTGGTCCCGCGGACTCGCAGAGTCTGTTCGAGTACGGCGCCAGCGCGACCGTCGACGCCGGCCTGCGCAACCTGACACGCCAGTTCGCCGGCGCGTGGCCGTACCTCGAGCTGATCGCGTCGGCCACCGGAGTGCCCGACCCGCTCGATCTGCGGGTAGTCGAGGCGTACTGGGTGGGCAACCGGCTGCTCGACCTGGTCGGCGCCGGTCCACTCGGCGCCTCCATGGACGACCGGTTCCGGCTGCGCACCGGCCGGCAGTTCACCAACCTCGCCGAGGCGGTTGGCGCGGGTGGCATGCCGCATCACAGCTACCACGTGTTCTGCGTCTACCCGTGGGTCGGCCTGCTCGGCGACTACCGCCGCCACGAGCAGGCGCTGATGGTTCTGGACCGCTGCCGGGTGCGGTGGGGGCAAGTGCGCCAGGTGCTGCCCGATCGGCTCGGCGTCGAGTCGCAGCCGCTGCTGTTCGAGCACGGCCGGTTGTTCCTCGGCCAGCCGCGGCTCGAGACCGTCGAGCGCACGCTGAACGGCGTCGGGCTGGTCCCCGAATTCGCCGTCGGCGACTGGGTGTCGATGCACTGGGAGTGGGTGTGCGACCGGCTCACCCTGCGGCAGCTCGCTGGGTTGCGGCACTACACCCGCCTGCACCTGGACTTGGTGAATGACCGCCTCGATCACCCGGGGGCGATCACTGCGCTGGGCTGAGCGCCGGCGCCACCGTGGCATCGCCGGGCTGCGCGTCCGGCTCGTCGTCGGGCAGCACCCAGGCACGCCGAATGCCCCACGGGATCGCGTCCCCCACTGCATATTGGGGCAAGCCGGGCAGCTGCAGCGCGACCGGGCCGCCCGCCGTGTCCAGGCGGTAGTCGGTATGCGGGCCGCGGAATCCGCGTGCGATAACCCGCCCGCGCAGCGGCCCATCGGCGCCAACCCAGTCCGGACGCAGCAACACCCGGCGCGGTTGCACGTCCCGAGCGACCGCACCGCCCCCGGGCACCGCAACCGGCCCGTCGCCCAGGTCGATCGACAGCATCCCCGACGAGAAGGAGCCGACCCATGCGGACAGCACTGTGCAGGCACCGGTCAGCACACCGGTCGCCACACTCGCCGGCTCGCCGTACACGACCTCGGGCGACGCGATCTGGAGCAACCGGCCGTCGACGATCAGCGCGACCCGGTCGGCGAGGGCGAGCGCCTCGCCGGCGTCGTGTGTCGCGTAGAGCACCGCGGCACCCGTCTCGGCCTGCCGGTCGCGAACCGACTCCTGGAACGCTGCCCGCAGGTGTGTGTCCAGATGGGCAGTCGGCTCGTCCAGCAGGAAGAGCTGCGGGTCACGCGCGAGCGCACGAGCGAGGCCGACGCGTTGCTGCTCCCCGCCAGACAGCTCAGCCGGGCGGCGACCGGCAAGGTCGCCGATGTCGAGGCGATCGAGCAGCGTCCGGGCCGCCGCCCGGGCATCCCGCTGGCTGCGCCTGGCCCGGCGGAGCGGGTATGCGACCGTGTCGAGCGCGCTCAGATGCGGCCACAGCGCGAAGTCCTGGAACACCAAGCCGACGTCACGCCGCTCCGGCGGGGTGCTGTGGCGCGCCGTCGCCACGCGACGGCCGGCCAGCCAGATCTCACCAGCCGACAGGTGCACGATGCCGGCGATGGCATGCAGGAGACTGGATTTGCCCGAGCCGGATGCGCCGAGCAGGGCGACGATCTCCCCGCGGCCGACCGTCAGGTCGACGCCGTCGATCGCCGGGACACCGGAATAGGTGACCCCCAATCCCTCGCAACGCAGGGTGTGGCCGCCCGCGGAGATCCCGTCAGCGGGCATGGTCCGCCTCCAGCCGCGTCAGGCGGATGCTCGACCGCAGCAGCAGCCAGCCCGCCCCCGCGATGGCGAGCAGTATCGCCGTCAGCGTCACGGACAGGGCGGCAGTCGATGCTGTGTCGCCGAGTTCCTGACTGTTCAGCACGGCGACCGCGAACGTCTCGCTGCCCTGCGAGTACAGCAGGCTCGACATGGTCAGCTCGTGCAGGGACGAGACGAAGACGAGCACCCAGGCACCGACGAGTGCCGGCGCAAGCGCTGGCAGCCATACCGTCCGCACCGCCACGACGGGCCCCGCGCCGCTGACGCGTGCGGCCTGCCACTCACCGGGCGGCAGCCGATCGACCGCGCCGGAAATCGTCCGATGCGCGAGCGCCCAGAACTTGGCGAGGTATCCCAGCAAGATCAACGTCAGCGTGCCGCCGAGGCGGCGCTCGTAGGCGATGAGCAGGCCGACGGCAAGGGCCGAGCCCGGCACCGCGAACGCCAGCACGATCAGCGTGCCGAGAACCCGACCCGATCGGTGCCGTTCGAGTGTTGTCAGGATGGCGCCCATCAGCGTGAGCAGCAGCGCGGCCAGCACCGCGAGCTGCAGGCTGTGTGTCAGGGCTTCGCGCGTCGGCGCATCCAGGGCGACCCGGAAGTTGTCGAGAGTCCAGTTTCCCGGCGTCGGCGGCAGCCCGATCGCGCGGGTCAGTGCCGCAGCGACCAATGCGGCGGTCGGCAGCAAGACGGCCAGCACGGCGTACAGGCCCAGTAGCGCGGCCCCTACCCCCGCACCGGTGCGACGCGGGCCTGGCATCGCCGGGCCGGCCGGCCGTGCGGTGCGGCGGGAGCGCAGTTGCGGAGCCAGGACGAGATCGGCCGGTATCAGAAGCACGGCCGCGATCAGGACCAGAGTAAGGGCCAGCGTGACCGCGTCGAGAAACGCGCCGGGATCGCTGCCGAACGCGAGGTCTGCGTACAGCCGGGTCGTCAACGTCGCGTATCCCGCAGGTGCACCGAGCACCTGCGGCGCGGCGAAACTCTCCAGTGCCACGACGAAGATGAGGACGAACTCGGCCGCGAGTACCGGGCGCAGCAGCGGCAAGGTCACGGTGCGCACCGCGGTCCACACTCCGGCCCCACTGGTCCGAGCCGCATTTTCCAGCTGCGGCTGCGCGCGAACGGCCAGCCCAGCCGTGGTCAGCAGGTAGCTCAGCGGCACGGCGTCGACGACCAGCACGACGACGATTCCGGCCGGGCCGTTCAGTCCGGTCCAGGTGAATCCCACCAGGTGGTCGGTGAACCCGGCCCGCCCGTACGCCTGCGTCCAGCTGTAGCCGAGGACGAACTGCGGGATCAGCAGCGGCAGTAGCACGACCACACGGAGTAGACCGCGGCATGGCACATCGGTCCGGCGCAGCAGCAGTGCCACCGCTGTTCCGAGCGGGACGGCCAGCACCGGGACAATCAGCGCCAGCTCCAGGGAATGGGCCGCCGCCGTCGCGATGCCCGGGACGTGCAGCACCCGGGTGACCGGCGAGCCGCCCTCGCGAACCACCACCCAGACGAGCCGGGCCAGCGGCACGGCGACCAATCCGACGATCGCGAGCAGCGCGGCCGCGCCAAGCGCTTGCTCGCCCGGGCGCACCCGGATGAGCGTGTGGCCACGCATCGCATCAGCCGCCGAAGATCGCTCTGTAGCTGGCGAGCACCGACGTGTAGCCGCCGAACAGCGCCGGCCAGTCGGGCGAGACCACCGGACTGCCAGCGGGAATCGGCGGCCCGCCGAGGCCCGCGATCGTCACGTACGTGCCCTGCGCCGCCATCAACTTCTGACCCGTGGTACTGGCGGCGTACGACGCGAACTGCTCGGCCAGCGGGGAAAGCTGCGTCTTGGTCGTCACGCCGATCGGTGCGTAGATGGCGACCGCCCCAGGCTGCGGCCAGATGACCTCGATCGGCGAGCCTTTCCGCTGGTCGGCATAAGCCGCGTTCGCGAGCGTGAAGCCTGCGGTGTACCTGCCCTGTTCTACTCCCGTCAGCGTGTCGGCCGGGGCATTGAGCTGCACCGCCCCGTTGCCTTTGAGCCGCTTGTAATAGTCCACGCCGTAGCCGGGGGTCGAGGCGAAGTAGCCGAGCAGTCCCAGTGCCGAGGCTGCGAAGCTCGGGCTCGGAAGTGCAACCTTCCCGCGGTATTCGGGCTTGACGAGGTCCGCCCAGCTGGTCGGCGCAGACCCGCCCTTGTGCACAACCAGGACCATGTACAGCAGGTCGATGCCGGTGAAGTGCGGCGCGCGATAGGCGCTCGGGATGCCGGATGCGTTCGGCGGACTCCACTCCCGCAGCAACCCCTGACTGTCGTATCCGTGCATCGTCAGCGGATCGCAGGCCCAGATGACGTCGGCCTGCAGACCTCCGGCGCGGGCATCCGCGGCGACCCGCGCATTCAGCTGTCCGGTCGGCGCGCGGAAGACGTTCACCTTCGCTGCGTCGTGCGCCTTCTCGAACGCCGTGACCACGGCCTGCTCCACGTTGGCGCTCGCGCAGGTGTAAAGCGTCATCGACGACGAGCCGGACTCCACCCCGCTGTTGCAGCCCGCGGTGACGACCGCCAGCGCGGTGACGATGGGGAGGATCCACGCTGCTCGCACGATCATCTGTGGCTCCCTTCCGGATGCGGTCAGTGGCCGCTCGCGGCGCCGTCGATCCCGAGGCGGAGCGTGCGCTCGGGCATGTCGAGGCCGATGATCAGCGATGACGGACCTGGATCAGGCGGGGCGGCGGGCGCTGCGCGGCGCGGCCGGGCGCGGCCAGCGGGCCGCTGATCGGGCTCCCAGCGGTGCGGATCGTCGGTGAGGCCGACGAGATAAGTAACCGTGCAGTCGAGCGCCGAAGCGAGATCCGGCAGCTTGGCGACGTCGACCCCAGCACCGTGTTCGAGGCTGGACAGGGCCCGGTTGGTCGTGTGCATTCCGCAGCGAGCGAGGCGCGTCACGATCTGCTTTTGGGTGAAGCCGAGATCCTCACGGCGCTGCCGGAGCCGCTGCGTAATGAGCAGTCGCCGGTCTCGCCAGCCGTCGCCGATGCCAACACCCATATCGCCCACCTCGCCGGGGTACCCATCGTCGTGCCAGGACGGGGACTCCGTCAATCACGGATTCTCGGATCCTGTCAGGACGACTGAACGATACCCATCTCGGCCAGGGGGTAAACCTGGTATTTGGCGAAGTTGAAGACCGGGCTGCGCGCGAGCAGCCGCTCGAACTCCTCGTGCGAGTCGACCAGGTAGATCCATGCGCCACCGTGGGCGCCGACGACGTGGTAGCGCTCCAGCACCTTGCCGTCCGCTTCGAGGGCGGCTCCGTAGTCCGCCATCCGGCCGACTGCCTGCGCCATCTCGCGCGAGAGCAGTGACAGCTCCATATGCCACAGCACGAGGAACTTCATCGCGGCAGGGTATCCCGAAAGCGACGGGCGCGACCTGCCCGGCCACTAGCTCATTGAGTCAGCCGCGTCCTGCGCGGCGTGTGTCGTGGGTCGAGCGGCCGCTTGTGCCGCCGCCGGATCGGCTCGGCCGTACTCGGCGGTGACGTGGTCGAGCAGGCCCTTCAGGAACTGTTCGACCTGAACCTGTGTGGAGTCGCGAAGAACTCGCAGATATACCGTTTGCTGTTCCAGCTCATCGTGCCGCAAGGCCGCCGTTTCGGAAGCCTCGGACGCCAGCCGATGCGCCTCGTCGACGATGATCTTCGCCCGCTGCCGGGCCTGTTCGTGCATCGACCGCGCCTCGGACATGATCCGCCCGCTGTACTCGTCAGCGTTCTTGACGGTGCTGTCCGCGGTCTGCTGTGCGGTGGTGAGGATGCTCACCGACTGCAGGACGATGTTCTCGTCGCGGCGCTGCGGATCGGCCAGTTTCGTGTTCTCCTCCTCGAGCTCCCGGATCCTGTTGGCCAGCGCCTGAACCTGCTCGGAGCAGCGATCGATGAAGGCATCGACCTCGTCCTCGTCGTACCCCTTGCCGAGGCCCCTGGTCTCGTGGAAGGTGACCGCCTGAAGGTCGGCTGCGGTGAGCCGTCCGTTCTCGCCACCGAACGTCAACCCCGTCATCAGCGATCTCCTCCTGTGGCCGGGTCAGCTCTGACCGAACTCGTCGAAACGGATGTGGTTCTCCGGCACCCCGTGGTCGACGACGAGCTTGACAGTGGCCTCCACCATCGCCGGGGAACCGCATATGTAGACGTCGTGACTCGACCAGTCGCCGTGGGCCACCGCCACCTCACCCACCAGGCCGCGCTCGCCCTCCCACCGCTCATCGTCCGAGATCGCGGTCACCACGGTCAACCACGGGTTGGCGCTGGCCAATCGGTCCAGGGACGGCGCGTCGTAGATCTCGCGGACCGTACGCACACCGAAGAACAGGTGGGTAGGCCGCCCACCGTCGGCGGCGACCTGTGCGATGAGGGCCTCGAGCGGGGCGAGACCGGTGCCGCCACCGATCAGCAGCAAAGGGCGGTCGGAGTCGTCGTCCAGCACGAGCTGGCCGATGGGCGGCCCCAGCCGCAGTCGCGTCCCGACCTGCGCGGAGTGCACGAGAGCGCTGGACACCGGGCCGCCGTCGATGAGCCGAACGTGGATATCGAACTGTGTCCCGTTCGGTGGCGACGCCGGCGAGTACCACCGCCACTCCCGCGGACGAAGATCTGTGGCCTCGACCGCGACCGATTGCCCGGCGCGGTAGGGCAACGGTTCGGCGGTGCGCACGGTGAGCACCGCGATGTCGAAAGTGCGCCGCTCGATCGCGACGACTTCGCCGTCCCAGAACGGCGGCGCACCGCGAGCGGCTTCCTCCGCGGCGGCGGACATGGCCTCGGCAACGACGCCGTACGCGGCCGCCCAATCCTCCTCGAGCTTGTCGGTCCAGGCCGACCCGGAGAAGTGGCGCAAGGTCGCGATCAGTGCCTGGCCAACCGCCGGGTAGTGCTCGGCGACCGTGCCGAACTTGCGATGGTCGCGGCCCAGGTCCTGCAAGAACGGAACGAGCTCGTCGACCTGGTCCACGTGGGACACGATGTGCCCGAGCGCACCCACCAGACGGTCGCGCTGACGAATCATCGCCGGCGGAAACATCGCCCGGGTCTCCGGATGCAGGACGAAAAGATAGCTGTAAAAGAACAACGCCACATCATCGCCACCGTGCGCGGCCACCGCAGCGAAGTTGTCCTTCAGCGCAGCGGTATCCAGCTCTCCCACGAGGAAATCCCTCAGGCGGTGACGATGTCGGCGCGTAGCGGTGTCAACGCCGCGCCGACCTGTCCGATGGTCGCGTCGTCCACACCGAGCCCCTGCAATGCTGCGACGAGATGCCCGACCACCCGGTCGAAGTGCTCGTCGGTGATGCCCAGGCCCGCATGAGCGCTCGCCATGTCCCGCCCGGTGTACTGATTCGGCCCGCCGGTGGCAGCGGACAGCATCTCCACCTGATGACGACGCAACGTCTTCATGTCGATGCCCTCGAAGTACGGTGCCAGGTCCGCGTCGCCGACGACCCGATCGTAGAAGTCATCGACCGCCTGGCGGACGCCGCCCTCAGCACCCAGCCGCTCGTAAATCGTGGACGGTTGTGTGGTCGTCACGGGTTCGCTCCCTCACTCAGCCGGTCCCCCGCGGACCGCAACAGCGTATCCGGTGCCCTGGTAAACCACGACAGGTGCCCGCGCTACCACTCAGCGAAGCCGTGGTCGAGGCGGTGCATCTACGGTTGTCGCATGGTGCCGGCCGATGCGGGCAGACGCGTCTGGGTCGAGGCGACGGCCGGTGTGGCCGGCGACATGTTGCTGGCCGCGTTCGTCGATGCCGGCGCGCCGCTCGCCGCGCTGCTGGCCGCCGTGAGCGCCGTGACCCCTGGGTCGGTCGAGCTGACCGCCACCGAGGTCCGGCGGGCCGGCCTGCGCGCCACCAAGGTGGACGTGACGTGTGTAGCGGAGAATCAGGCGCGTCGCAGCTGGCGCGACATCCGGGCCTTGCTCGACCGGTCGGATCTCGCGGTGCAGGTGCGGGAGCGGGCCCAGCGCGTGTTCCTGCGGCTCGCCCAGGCGGAAGCACGAGTGCACGGGGTTGCGGCCGACGACGTGCATTTCCACGAGGCCGGGGGCTGGGATTCGATCGCGGACGTCGTCGGGGGTCTGCGCCGCGCTCGACTGCTTGGGTATTACAGCCATGTCCTGCAGCGCGGTTGCGCTGGGCTCTGGCCGGGTCACGGTGGCAGATGGTGAGCCATGCGCTGCTCACCGCGCTGTCCGATGAGTCCGGCAATTTGCCTGCCATGTCGGTGCGCACGGTCGGCGTAGGGGCCGGCACCAGGGATGTCCCCGGGCATCCGAACGTCGTGCGGGTCGTCCTCGGCGACCGAACCGGTGTTCCGACAGAACCGGACAACCGGTCGGTCCTGTCGGTGCTGGAGACCAACGTCGACGACCTGGACCCGCGGGTGTGGCCAACCGTCCTGGCGTCATTGCTCGAAGCCGGCGCGGCTGACGCGTGGCTGGTCCCGATCGTGATGAAGAAGGGGCGCCCGTTGCCGGTCGGGGGTGGTCGGATTCGCATCAAGGTTGCGCATCGTGGCGGTGAGATCGTCCATGCGACACCGGAATTCGACGACGCTGCACAGGTGGCCGCGGTGCGATCCATCCCGGTCCGGCGGGTACTCGAGGAGGCGATCGCCGCCGCTCAGCGGGAGGGTTTGGTACCCGGGACGCGATTCCCGCAGGAATCTCGGTCACCTCAGCTGCGTCTTGGCCGCCAGACGACCATTCTTTGCAGCAGATGTCCTCACCGTCCACTCCCGCCGGCCAGCGTGTCAGGGGCTACAGCAGAGTCCGCAGCAGCGCGGCGGCGCCCTGGGGTGCGTCGACGGCCAGGTCTGCAGCCTGCAGTAGCTCCGCCGGCGCCTCGTCGCTGCGCACCGCGACCCGTACCGTGGCGATTCCCTGGGCGGCCAAATCGTCGAGGGCCCGGAACGCCGCCATATCGCCGAGGTCGTCGCCCAGGTAGCAGAGGGAATCGAGAGACGCGGCCCATTTCCGGAGGACCGTGCCTTTGTCCGTGTGAATCGGCGGCAGCAGTTCCACCGACTTGCGGCCGGCGCGCGCCACGAGCCCGGTCGCTGCTGCCACCCCCAGGGCCAAGGCCGTCACCTGCGGCTCGAGGTCTGGGTTGGTCCGGTAGTGGCAGGTGACTGAGAAGCCCTTCGGCTCGACCAGCACACCCGGCGGTGCCGCTGCCTGGAGGCGCACGGCCGCGGCGCTGACGACCGCGCGCCAGCGCTCGGCTTCGGGCTCGATCTGACGCTCGCCGCGGCGCTGCACCTCCAGGCCGTAAAGCCCGGCCAGCAGAATCGACGCGGGTAGGTGGGCCGTGAGGAAGGCGACGGGGCGACCCGAGACGACAGCCACGACGCCGTAGCGCCCGGCCAGCTCCTCCAGCAGCTCGGGGACCCCCGCCACCGGTTCGGCCATCGCGGGGTCTCGGACGATGGGCGACAGCGTCCCGTCGAAGTCGCTAAAGATTCCCGCCGTCGCGGGCTTGCGGCGAAGCGGTGCGAGCAGGTCACCGGGGTCGAGCGCCACGGGGTGACGGTACCGGCGGTGCCTGCGGCACGGGCCAGCCGGTGTGGGATTTCGCCGGGAGATGCTGACCTGCTCACTGCTTTATCGCAGGCGGTAAAGGTCCTCACCGGCGTCCGGCACGACGAGGGTGTCCGGTTCGGCCGCCCACGCGGCGGGGTCGACCTTCGCCGGGTCGGGGTAGTTGAGCTTGATCGCGCGAGTGACATCCTGCGAGATGCCGGTGGCGAGAGTGACCGTGACCCGGTCACGTTCACCGTGGACCTCGTCGTAGGTTCCTGCGCCGCGCAGGTGTGTGGAGTGGGCGAGGTCGCCCCAGTGCAGGTCCTTGAAGCGGTCCCACTGCTTGGTGAAGTAGTCCCGGCAGTGATATCCGATCTGCTCGATCGCCGGGTGCGTCGCGGCGATCTCGCGGATGTGCGGGGCGTACAGCACGACCTGCCTGCGTGGCGCCGCCGGCGGTCTGGACGTCGGTCGCCCGGAGATCCAGGCCGACGTCGAGGCGTTGCGCGACGATCCGAGGCGGCTGGTGCGCACTGTTCCGGCGCGTCTGGTCGCTGGGATTGAGCCCGGCGGCGAGCCGGCGCGGGCGCGCTCGCGCTCGTGCCCTGCGACAAGACGCCGTGCAACGGCGCGCTGGCACAGCGGGTCGTGCACGACCTGGCCGAGCTCGTCGACGCCGATCTGGCCGGGTGGCTCCGGGAGTGGGTGGCCGTCGTGACCACTATGGTCGACCGGATCACTCCCCGCGCAGCGCCGGAGGACGTCGCACGGTGCTCGAGAGCACCGGGTTCGACGACCGCTGCCCGGTCGTCAGCGAGCCGTTTCACGAATGGGTGCTCAGCGGCGCGTTCCCCGCCGGACGGCCAGGCTGGGAGAGCGCCGACGCAACGTTCACCGACGACGTGACGCCGTACGAGAACCGCAAACTATGGCTGCTCAACGGTGCGCATTCGCTGCTGGCCTACGCCGGGCCGAGCAGGGGTCATGCCACCGTCGCCCAGGCGGTGGCCGACGAGACATGCCGGTCCGGGTTGGAGGAATGGTGGGCGGTGGCGTCACCGCATCTGGACCAGCCGGCCGCAGACGTCGCCACGTACCGCGCCCTACTGCTGGAGCGCTTCGCCAACGCGCGGATGCGCGACCTGCTGGAGCGCATCGCCGCAGACGGCTCGCAGAAGCTCCCGATCCGCATCCTACCCGTCCTGCGCGCTGAACTCGCGGCGGGCCGGTTGCCCGCCGACGCCACGCGCGTACTGGCGGCCTGGATCTGCCACCTGCGCGGCCTCGGCGCGCCGGTCAACGACGCGCGGGCCGACGTGGTCGTCCCCCTGGCCGCGGGCCCGCTAAGCGCCGCCGTCCCGCGTGTCGTCGGCAGCCTCGACCCGGCCCTCGGCGTCGACGCGGACGTCATCGCGATTGTCCTCGATCAATGCGAGCAGTTCGTCCAGCAGGCGGTGAGCTGAGTACGAGCGGCGGGCCCCGTCAAGGGGTGTATTCGAGTGGCAGGCGCGGTCTCATTCCTCGCAGGGCGAGGAAGGCCGGGACCAGCGCGTCGTAAAGGTTGTCGAACGTAGGCCGTAGGTCGGCATAGGTCTGCCGGGCGGCGTGGTCGGGGACGACGGTTTGTTCGATGTGCACCATGTCGGCTGCCAGATCGATCGACGCGACGAGTCCGAGCGCCTCCATGCCGAGCAGCGCGGCGCCGAGACTCGAGCCTTCGTGTCCAGCGGGGAAGCCGATCGGCATTCCGAGGACGTCCGCGAGCATCTGTCGCCACAGGGCGCTGCGGGCGAAGCCGCCTGTCGCGCGGATTTCCGTAACGTCGTTGCCCGCGGCGCGTACCGACTCGAGCACGAGGGCGAGTTGCTGGCACACGCCTTCGAGCGCTGCGCGGATCAGGTGACCGCGCCGGTGCTCACGAGTCAGCCCGATGTACGCTCCTGAGGGGAACGAGCTCCAGTGCGGGGCGCGTTCGCTTTGCAGGTAGGGCAGCATGATCAAGCCGCCGGACCCTGGCGGCACCGCGCCGGCCTGACGCAGCAATTCGTCCTCATGCCCCTCGTCCAGCTCTGCGGCGAGCGCTTCACCACACCAATCCAGCACGAGGCCGCCGTTGTTGACTGCACCGCCGACGACCCAGCGTTGCTCGGTCAGGGCATAGCAGAAACTACGTCCCTGCTCGTCGACGTTGGGGCGCTCGACCATGACACGCAGCGCCCCGCTGGTGCCGATTGAGCAGGCCGCCACGCCGGGACGGACCGCGCCCAGACCCAGATTGGCCAGCGGACCATCGCCCGCACCGACGATGACAGGGGTCGTGGTCGGAAGGTGCACGGCTTCGGCCGCGCCTGCCAGCAGGCCGGGCAGCACCGTGGTCGTCGGGAGGAGTTCAGGTAGTTGATCCGCGCTGATCCCAGCAAGGTGCAGGCTTTCGGGATCCCACTGCAGCCGATGAATGTCCATTAGGCCGGTGCCCGAGGCAACCGAATGGTCGGTGACCAGCACGCCCAGCAGTTCCAGCAGCACATAGTCCTTGATGCCTACCCAGTGCCGTACTTGCGCCGTGAGCTCGGGTTGCTCTTCGCGGAACCACACCAGCTTGGGCAGCGGCGCCATGGGGTGCAGCGGTGTTCCCGTTCGCCGGTGCAAGGCCAACCCGCCCGGGGCGGCGCGCATTCGTTCGGCTTGCACGCTGGCGCGCTGGTCGGCCCACGTCACGACAGGGGTCAATGGGGAGCCGTGCGAATCCAGCCCGATTAGACCGTGCATCGCCGAGCTGAATGACAGGGCTCCGACCTGACCGCCGCATCGCGCAGCGACGCTCGCAATGGTCTGGAGGACGGCGGTCAAGATCCCCCGGGGGTCCTGCTCGGCGTGCCCCGGGCGTGGTTCGCGCAACGGATATGCCACCGCGTGCGAAGCCACTACACGGCCGCCGACGTCGTAGGCAACGGACTTCGTGCTTGTCGTGCCGATGTCGACGCCGACGACGATCGCACCCCGGTCGCCGTCACCAGCGCGGCCAACGTGGCTCGATCGATTGCCGATCATTCGACCTCCTCGACGGCGGCGACGGTGAGGTCGTCGAGGTTCGTCAATACCAGTGCCGCACGCTCCAGCGCGTCGGGCGCCGCGGGATACCGCCGCTGTGGGACGGCGACTACCCGAAGCCCCGCCGAGGCCGCGGACCGCAACCCGTTGCTCGAATCCTCGACCGCGACGCAGGCCGAGGGCGGCAACCCGAGCCGACCGGCCACTGCCCGGTAGACGTCGGGCGCGGGTTTTCCTGAGGCCACCTCGTCGGTCGAGACGGTGGCCTCGAACAGCGCGTCCCAGCCCGCTGCGGCCAGGACGGTGTCGATAAGCCGTCGCGGCGATGAGCTCGCCAGTGCCAGGCGCCACCGCGCGGCGAGCCGTCGCAGCGCGCCGTCCGCGCCGGGCAGCACAGGCAGCCGCTCGCCGAAGCAGGCGGCCACCCGATCGATGACGACCGTGGCGACCCGCTCGGGCGGCAGGTCCACACCGAGCTCCTTGCCGAGGTAGCGCGCCCATTCGGCCGTGCTCATGCCCATCAGCCGGGTCTGCGCGTCCACCGGCCAACGGCCGCCCCGTTCGTCGACCAACCCGCGGCGGACCAACTCCCATACCGGTTCCGAGTCGATGAGCACGCCATCGAGGTCGAACACCACAGCGGCGATCCCCCGGCCGGCTACCCCCATGTCCGGACCCGCTGCGGCCGCAAAGTCACGACCACGCGCGACTCACCCACGCCGTCCATGTCCCGCAGGTTCGCCCCGTATTTGACTGCGAGCTGGTCGGCGAAGGCGTAATCGACGTCGGGCTCGATCTCGGCGTCACCACGGATTTCGAGGTACCGGTGCGGATTCGCCAGATCCAGGATGAGCAGGCTGCACGCCGGTCGACGTCGGAGGTTCTTGACCTTCTGCCGGGTGATATTAAGCGACAGCCGAACCGTCTCGTCCTCGGCGAGGAACCATAGCTCGGACAGCTGCGGCCACCCGTCGTCACCGAGGGTCGCCAGAGTGGCGACCTCGGCATCGAGAAGGTCGCGATGCGAGGCGGGAATCGTCGTCATTGGTACTCCAAATCTGTCATGTGACCTCCGGTCAAGAAGATCCTCCCGGTGCGGGGTCGCCCTACCTATTCTCGGCGGTTAAGCTGCACCCGACCCGGCGACATGGGCGATCGAGGCCGATCTGGACCCGGCAAGGGGGAAGCCGGGGATGTTCGAGGTCGAGTGGCCGCGCGACTCGCGACGGACGCTGACGATTCCAGAGATCACCGGGGTGGCGTGCTGGTCTCTCGTAATAGCACTCACTGGGATGATCGCCGGACGGCATCCGCTTCTCGACCGCCTGCCTCGGGCATGACGTCTGCGATCGACGGGTGTTCGCCAGCCGCGGTCAGCCGGGCTTGATCGCTTGCCGCGTGTACGTATGTGGCAGCCGCTCGGGACGATCGATGATCCGCCATTCGCCCAATGGCAGCTGTTCCATCTGCTCGGGCAGCGCCAGCCAGGACACACTGTCGTGCTCGAGCCCGGTCAAAGTGACGCCGGCGTCGAATGATGGGGTCACGATCTCGCCGGACAGCAGTCATATCGCCTCTCGGCTGCACTCGACGTTGGAGCGCGTGGCCGGCGCGCGGACGATCGTCGGGTTGTCCCGCAACGGGACGTCCGTCAACGGACACCGCGTCTCGGGTCGAGTCCAGTTGAACGGCCGGCGCCGCCACCGGCAGGGCCCGCGAACTGCACCACCGCAGCGAACTCGCCGCGGAGCTGCAGGACGCGATCGCACCCGGACATTCCCGGATCCTGGCTCTCGTCTCCGACCCCGGCGCCGTCGAGATCCGCAAGGCGCGCTATCCGTCTCGTTCTGCTCGGCTCCGGCGACCCGTTCATCCTGAGCAAGGCGCGCTCAGAAAGAGGTCTTCTATTGCTGGACGGCTCTCGTGATGGATGCGAACCCTTCGAGCTCGGCTGATCAGCGCTTGGCGTAATCCGCGAACCCCTGCCAGTCGATCACCACACACGGCTCATCCCCGACGATCCACGCATCGTGACCGGGTGGAATCACCGAAAGTCGCCTGGACCGAACTCCATCTCCTGGCCGTCGTCCATCACGACGTGCATCCGACCGGAGATGAAGTACCCCATGTGCGGCGCCTGACAGCTGTCCGTCCGGGCGATCGGCTTGACATGCTTCGACCACTGCCAGCCAGGCTCGAACGTTGCGCGACCGACCGGGCCCGACTCGACGTTGACGAGTTCGAGCTTGCCCATATCGTCCTCGAACGGACGGGTCTCCTCCGGCGCGTCCAAGCTCTTCCGGATCATGCCTGCCATGTCTGCCACCCATGCTGCTCACCGACTGCCGGATACACTCCGCGCTCGGACGCTAACGCCGGCAGGAGCGTCTGGCCAGCGCCGCCCCCAGTCACCGAACAGTGGTTTGCGGCCCGCAGCACAAGATGCGTTGACGTCCCGGAGAGGCGGTAGACGCCGAGCATCTGGTACCAGGCGCTGTTGTGGCGCAGGCCCCAACTTCGGCCCGGACGTCCGCGTTTGGCGTTGTTGTCAAGGGCCATTGAGAACTGCCGAGGATCGCCAGGCGTTCTTGGACATAGCACCGTGACATGAGCGGCTCGGCTCCCCCATCGTAATTCTGACGAAGCTGCAGAACTCGCGCCGAGTGACGCTACGGCCCGCGATCTTGCTCCCTCCAAAGAGGCCTTGACACCCCGCTCGGCCGCCAAGGTCTCGCCGGACGACTGGGGTCTGCTACTGGGCGCTCCGATGCCTACCCAGGCGGGACTCACACCCGCTGGCGTGGTCCAGCTTGCAGTGCACCCCCGACAACACCGCCGCCTCCCCCGGCCTCAGCCAGGTCTTCTCATCGACCCGCGGCGCCAGGGCCCCGGCGCCTCGGGCACGGCCACCCCGCCTCGGCTAGCACCGCCATCAACCGCCCCGTCGCCGCCCGCGCCACCGGCCGCTGCCCACCCCGAGTCTGCCCCCCGCGCACGGACCGCGCACCGCACACCCCCAGCAGCGCAGGCTCCGAAGCCGACCACCACCGAGCGTTCACGTGAAGGCAGTCTCGCGCCCGCACACCGACCCGCGCGGGCGCCAGCGGCGCACTTATCCGATCTCTGAGCTCGCCCGGCCTCATCCACGAGCACCCGCTCTCGATCCATCCGCTCGTCCTCGGCACCGGACACCGCCTGTGCGCCGACGGCTTCGCCGCAACAACACACGAGCTCATCAACACGACCCCGACCACGCCGGCGTCATCATCGCCACCTACCGCTCCCGCCCCGCTGACATCGATCAAGTCGGAGAGCACGCCTAACCAACGCAGCGCCGACCAGCCAGGCGGTCGCTACACCGCCAGCCAGGCGGTCGCGACACCCGTGCCCGATTCGGCGATGGCACCCACCTCAGCCCGGCGGCCGCGCTCCGCCCAGCCGCTTGGCGTGGCCGAGCGAATGCACCGCCAGCTGGGTTGTTGATTGCGCGCGGCAGAGACTGTGCCGTCATCTGCGACGTGGATTGAACGGCGCGGCCCTGGCGCGTTGCCGACGTGGTGCCGTCGAAGATCGTCAGAGACTCCCTCGCGGTACGACCCAGCGATGATCAAAGGCCATGACTTCGGCGGCGACGCCGAAGTCGGCGTCGTAGTGGATCAGGGGGAGTCGGTGTTCGCCCGCTAGGACGGCGGTCAGTAGGTCCGCAATCCCGACGGCACGGTGTCGACCAGTTCGCGCCAGCTCACGCTGCGCGGCGAACGCTTGCTGCCAGTGCTCCTCATCGGTCCCCAGATACTCGTATGCGCTGCGGCGATCCGCACGCAGCTGCTCGTACTCGGCTGGGCTGCGCGCACTGTAGAGCGCCTCGGCGTCCAGAGTCGCGCAGGTCGCAACCACTCCCCCGGTGATCAGCGGCTCGATCCGGGCACGGACGAGGGCATTCGTCATACGTGCGGCGGCGCTGGTATCGATAAGGAACCTGGCGATCACCGCCACACTGCGTCTCGCTGTTGGTCATCTGCCACCTCAGCGAGCCCGCCTTCGGCCAGCCAGTCAACCTGACGCGCCCGCGCCGCAGCGACGGTGGCGTGCCGTAACGCCGCGCGGACGGTGTCGGACACCCCGCTGGTATGCAGCTCACGCCGTGCCTGTGTCAGCAACTCGTCATCGAGGTCGATCAATCGCCTCGTCAAACCACACCATCCATATAGAACGCCAGGCTTCAGTATATAGCTCAGCGCGGCGGCGCGTGGTATTTGCTCATAGGGACACGTTTGGGCTGCTCCAGATCCAACGCCAGCCACCGCCAACGCTGGCGGGCCCTAGCACGGCCCATGCAAGATCCACAACAGACCGCCGGCCCGGAATCCGGGGTCTGGTGGGCGATACTGGGATCGAACCAGTGACCCCTGCCGTGTGAAGGCAGTGCTCTCCCGCTGAGCTAATCGCCCCGGCTGAACCGGGTGGGCGATACTGGGATTGAACCAGTGACCCCTACCGTGTCAAGGTAGTGCTCTCCCACTGAGCTAATCGCCCCTATGTGCGTCACCTGTCGGTGCCGGTTGTCGAACGCCTTGCGGAGGCGGCGGCGGGAATCGAACCCGCGTACAGGGCTTTGCAGGCCCTTGCCTAAGCCACTCGGCCACGCCGCCGGGAAGCCGGCGATCCGCCGGTTGCGGCCCGCGCGACTCGCCGGAGGGAGGAATGGCCATTGCCAACCTGCCAACCCCCAGCAGATCCTCGAGCGGACGACGGGACTCGAACCCGCGACCCTCACCTTGGCAAGGTGATGCGCTACCAACTGCGCTACGTCCGCGAAGCACGCGAAATGCTACGCCTGCCGGACGCCGACTCTATCTGATCGGCGAGAACGACTCCAACCGCATCAGGAGGTCAGCCGCTGCCACAGCGCGTCGACCTGACGGGCCAGTTCCGCCCGGTCGCCGTCGTTGTGGATCAACTCGCCGGCGATCGCCCGGCGTTGCTCATCGGTGGCTTGGGCGGCCATTCGCTCACGCGCACGATCGGGCGGCAGACCGCGTCGCTGGAGCCGTTCGAGCCTGGCGGATTCACTCGCCTCGACCACCACGACGACGTCGAACTCGCCCCCTCGCCGTGTCTCGACGAGCAGCGGGACGTCGTACACAACCACCGCACCGTCCGGCACACCCGCCATCAGCTCCTGCGAACGCTGCGCGACGAGCGGATGGACGATCGCGTTTAAGTCGGTGCGCGCCGCCTCGTCTGCGAAGACCAGGCGCGCCAGCGCCGGCCGGTCGAGCTCGCCCTCTGGGCCGACGATGTCGCGCCCGAATCGGGCCATCACGGCGGCGAACCCGGGCGTGCCCGCGCGGACGACCTCCCGGGCGATCTCGTCGGCGTCGACGATCACCGCGCCGTGCTCGGCGAGCAGGTGGGCCACAGTGCTCTTGCCAGACCCCACGCCACCGGTCAGCCCCACCCTCACATTCGCTAGTCGATCACGTTCTCCCCGGAATTGGTCGCTGGGCGCGGCAGATCGCGACGAATTCCGGGGAAGAGCTGATCAAACCGGGCTGGGCCACCCCGCCAGTTTGGGGAAGCGGCAATCAGCGGCCGGCGAGCTTCTCCCGCAGGGCGGCCAGCGCCTCGTCCGAGGCGAGCGTGCCGTTGGTCTGCGGAGGGTCGGACGTGTAGGACGTGGCCTCGCCAGCGTCCACGGCAGCCTCAGCGTCGGCCTTGCGTGCCTCGCCCTGCTGCCGACGGTGCGCCTCGAAGCGCTCGCGGGCCGACGCGTAGCGCTTCTCCCAGGCCTCGCGCTGCTCGTCGTAGCCGGGCAGCCACTCCTGCGTGTCGGGGTCGAAGCCGTCAGGGTAGATGTAGTTGCCCTTGTCGTCGTACTGGGCCTCCATGCCGTACTGCGCGGGGTCGAAACTGTCGTCCGAGAGGGCTCCCTCGTTGGCCTGCTTCAGCGACAGCGAGATCCGGCGACGCTCCAGGTCGATGTCGATGACCTTGACGAGCAGTTCGTCGCCGACCTGGACGACCTGTTCGGGGATCTCGACGTGCCGCTCGGCCAGCTCGGAGATGTGCACCAGGCCTTCAATGCCGTCCTGGACGCGGACGAACGCGCCGAACGGCACCAGCTTGGTGACCCGGCCGGGCACGACCTGGCCGATCTGGTGAGTGCGCGCGAACTGCCGCCATGGGTCTTCCTGGGTGGCCTTCAGCGACAGCGACACCCGCTCGCGCTCGAGGTCGATGTCGAGTACCTCGACGGTGACCTCCTGGCCCACTTCGACGACCTCGCTCGGGTGGTCGATGTGCTTCCAGGACAGCTCGCTGACGTGCACCAGGCCGTCGACCCCGCCGAGGTCGACGAACGCGCCGAAGTTGACGATGGAGGACACCACACCGGTACGCACCTGGCCCTTGGCCAGCTTGCTGAGGAAATCGCCGCGCTGCGCTGACTGCGTCTCTTCCAGGTAGGCGCGGCGGGAGAGCACCACGTTGTTGCGGTTCTTGTCAAGCTCGATGATCTTGGCCTCGAGGGTCTTGCCCACGTAGGGCTGCAGGTCCCGCACCCGGCGCATCTCGACCAGCGACGCGGGTAAGAAGCCGCGCAGGCCGATATCGATGATCAGGCCGCCCTTGACGACCTCGATAACCGTGCCCTCGACGACCTCGTCGTTCTCCTTCTTCTGCTCGATCGTGCCCCAAGCCCGCTCGTACTGAGCGCGCTTTTTGGACAGGATCAGCCTGCCCTCCTTGTCCTCCTTCTGCAGGACCAGGGCCTCGATCTCGTCGCCGACCTTGACGACCTCGTTGGGGTCGACGTCGTGCTTGATGGACAGCTCACGCGAGGGGATGACGCCCTCGGTCTTGTAGCCAATGTCGAGCAGCACCTCGTCCCGGTCGACCCTGACGATGGTGCCCTCGACGATGTCGCCGTCGTTGAAGTACTTGATCGTCTTGTCGATCGCGGCGAGGAAGTCGTCGGTGCTGCCGATGTCGTTGATCGCCACATGCGGCGTTGCGGGTACTGCGGTGGTCTCGATAGTGGACGTCATGTAGTGGTGGGTTCCAAAGGTTGTCGCGGCACGCTGCAGGATCCTTTCGCCGGTGAACGTGCCGAGCCGCACCGATCAGGTGCGCATGGAAACGTGCATGACGAGCGCGGCCTGCTCCCTATCGAGGCACGCAGACCCTGCGACGCGGTGTCAAGACTACTGACAGCACTCGTAACGGGTCAATGTGGGCCCGATATTCCCTGGCCAAGGCGCTGCTGAGCCGGGCAATTCGGCTAACGTCTGGCGAGTGGACGCAGACGCCATCGTGGTCGGCGCGGGGCTCGCCGGACTGGTGGCGGCGGCGGAGCTGGCGGACGCCCGGCGGCGGGTAATCGTGGTCGACCAAGAGCCCGCGGCCTCGCTCGGCGGGCAGGCGTTCTGGTCCTTCGGCGGACTGATGTTCGTCGACTCCCCCGAGCAGCGGCGGCTACGCATCAACGACTCCCACGAACTGGCCCTGTCGGACTGGCTGGGCTCGGCCGCCTTCGACCGGGACGAGGACTACTGGCCTCGGGCCTGGGCCGAGGCGTACGTCGCGTTCGCCGCGGGTGAGAAGCGCGCCTGGCTGCACGAGATGGGGATGCGCTGGATCCCGATCGTGCAATGGGCCGAACGTGGCGGCTATGCCGTCGGGCCCAGCGGATCCCACGGCAACTCCGTCCCGCGCTTCCACGTCACGTGGGGCACCGGGCCGGGCGTGGTAGCGCCATTCGGGCGCCGGGTGAAGGAGGCAGCCGACCGGGGTCTGGTGCAGCTGCGTTTCCGGCACAGGGTCACCGGCCTGTCCGTCACCGACGGCGCGGTGACGGGCGTCGAGGGCGAGGTGCTGGTGCCGAGCGGGGTCGAACGCGGCACGCCGAGCTCTCGGGAGGTGGCCGGCGACTTCTCGCTCAGCGCACACGCGGTGGTCGTGACGTCCGGCGGCATCGGCGGCAACCACGAACTCGTACGCCGCAACTGGCCCACTGACTGGGGGACCCCACCGCGGGAGATGATCTCCGGAGTCCCGGACCACGTCGACGGGCTGATGCTGGGCGTCGTCGAGAAGACCGGTGGGCGCATCATCAACCCGGACCGGATGTGGCACTACCCGGAGGGCATCGTCAACCACTCGCCGATCTGGTCACGGCACGGCATCCGGATCCTGTCCGGCCCGTCGCCGCTGTGGCTGGACGCGCGCGGCCACCGGTTGCCTCCCCCGCTGTTCCCCGGCTTCGACGCGCTGGGCGCATTGCGCGAGATCGCCGCGTCCGGCTACGACCACTCGTGGTTCGTCCTGGACGAGAAGACTGTGGCCACCGAGTTCGCGCTGTCCGGCTCGGAGCAGAACCCGGACCTGACCGGCAAGGACGTTCGCCAGTCGCTCGGCCGGGTCCGCAGCGGGCCCACCGCGCCGGTGCAGGCCTTCCTGGACCGCGGTATCGACTTCGTCGTGCGCAGCTCGCTCGAGGGCCTGGTGCGCGGCATGAACGAGCTAGTGGGCGAGGAGCTGGTCGACGCCGCCGAGCTGCGCGCGATCGTCGCCGAACGCGATCGACAGGTGCTGTCCGGGCTTGGCAAGGACCCGCAGATCACGGCGACCAGCGCAGCTCGGCGCTACCTCGGCGACAAGATCACCCGCATCGTCAAGCCGCATGCCTACCTGGACGGATCGGGTGGCCGGCTGGTTGCGGTGCGACTACACGTGCTGACCCGCAAGACGCTGGGTGGCCTGGAGACGGACCTGTCGGCCCGGGTGCTGCAAGCTGACGGCGCCCCGCTGCCCGGTTTGTACGCGGCCGGCGAGGTCGCCGGCTTCGGCGGCGGGGGAATGCACGGCTACCGCGCACTGGAGGGGACGTTCCTGGGCGGCTGCCTGTTCTCGGGACGAGTGGCGGGGCGCGCCCTCGCCGCGGTCCTCTGAGGGTCTGGTATGGCGCTGGTCCGGCCGGCGAGGGCGAACAGATCGTGTACGCGGGTGAGCCGTTTCAGTTCGCGAGCAGCAGCGCGCCGTGGGCTGTGGGCGAGCTGAGCCTGCCGGCTGGATTCCGCGGGCCGATCCCCCACGTCCATGACACCTTCGACGAGGGAATCTACGTGCTGAAGGGGCGGATTCTCGCCGGCGTCGACCACGATGAACCGGCCGAGGCCGTGCCGGGTGCGATGCTGATCGCGCGCCGGGGCACGCGACACTTCTTCAGCAATCCGTTCGGCGAGCCCGCGCGGGTGCTCGGCATTTGGTCGCCCGCCGCCGCCGGCGTCGAGTTTATGCGGGCGATCGGGGCCGCGCTGCCCGCCAGCGGGCCGCCCGACCCTGAGTTACTGCGTGAGCTGTACGAGCAGCACGGCAGCCGGCTGGACCCGTAGTGGCCGACCAGGCAAAGCTCAACGCCGTCGGCGTCACGCGCCGCGAGATCGACGCCGCTGCGACGCGACGGGCCAACCGGCGCTGGTGGGACGCGGACGCCGACGACTACCAGGCCCTGCACGGGGAGTTCCTCGGCGTCGCGGACTTCGTCTGGTCGCCGGAGCGGCTGCGCGAGGCTGACGTCGGCCTGCTCGGGCCCGTCTCGGGTCGTCGCGTCCTCGAGGTGGGATGTGGCGCGGCGATGTGCTCACGCTGGCTGGCGTCAAAGAGCGCACGGCCGGTGGCGTTCGACCTGTCCGCGGGAATGTTGCGCCACGCTTCTGCCAGCGCTCGGGCCACGGGCATCGACGTGCCCCTCGTCCAGGCCGACGCGCAGGACCTGCCCTTCGCGACCGACGCATTCGACATCGCGTTCACCGCCTTCGGCGCGGTGCCGTTCGTCGGTGACTCGGCCCGGGTGATGCGCGAGGTCGCCCGCGTGCTGCGTCCCGGCGGGCGGTGGGTGTTCGCCACCAGCCACCCGATCCGCTGGGTCTTCCCCGACGACCCGGGTCCCGAAGGACTCACTGCCACCATGCCGTACTTCGACCGCACGCCGTACGTGGAGTTCGACGGGGCCGGCGAGGCGACCTACGTCGAGCACCACCGCACGCTCGGCGACCGGGTCCGCGAGATCGCTGCTGCCGGGTTCCGGCTGATCGATGTCATCGAGCCCGAGTGGCCCGCCGACCTGACGGACGAATGGGGGCAGTGGTCACCGCTGCGGGGCGCGATCCTGCCCGGCACCGCGATCTACGTCTGCGAGCTCTCCGTCGTCTGAACGCCGTCCACGCGCGAGCAGCAACCCACCGACGATCGCCAACAGCCCGAGAACCAGCAGCCCGAGCGGTATCCACCACCGGACCAGATTGATCTTGTCCATCTGCGACTTAGCGTAATTCGCTTGCGATTTCACGGTCGCGTCATTGAAGACCAATGTCCCGCTGAACGCGATCGTGCCGCCCTGCGCGAACTTTTGCTCAATCTTCTCCGATCCCTTTACGATCACTCCGGTCGTCGGCTCCACCCAGACTGTTCGTACGTTGGAGTACGTACCCGGTATCAAGCCTTGGATCTTGATCGGGCTCGCCGGCACGTTCTGGCCGAACTTATAGACTGTCAGGCCGTCCAGCTTCTCCGTGTCTTGGTAGGACATCGGGTATGCCTTCCCGAGAACAGTGTCAAAGAAGGGGTACGTGGTCTTCTTCGTGGCGATCGGGAACGTGTATCCGAGACCTTCATGCACGATGCTCTTGTCGCCGTTGACATTTGCTCCGAAGCGGCTGCCGTTGGCCACCGCTAGCCCGGATCGCCTCCCGAAAGCGATCCGATCGGTTGTCCGCTGAATGAACGTCGGGTCTGTGGCCACGGGACAGCCAGCAGCATTGTCACCTGCGCCCTTGCTCGCCCGCAGACACAACACCTCGTCATACACGGCGACGTTCGCGGTACCGGCCTTGCTGTCACCAGTCACCGTCCGCGTAGCAACCACGTGGACCGCCTGCACCCGCTGGGCCGCCAGAACCAACACCTGGCTGTCGGCCTCGGCGATGGTCGTTCGGTTGATGTCTAATGGCACCTTAACGAGGGTCGAGGCTAGCCCCCACTTCAGAACCGGCGCTGCTACGACGAGCACCAGACCAAGTATGGCGAGCACGATTCCGCCGACTCGGCGCACGCTTTCCTCCTGCCGCAGTGTCGCTGCGAATCTTCTCGCTCTGCTAGGCGGGTGGGTGCAGGACAGTATCGATGATGTAGATCACGGCGTTCTTGGTCTTGAAGCCACCACACAAGATATGCGCCGTGCCGTTGATCACATAGTTGTCACCACTGCCGGTGATCGTAAGCTTCTGCCCTTCGAGCGTCACGTGTGTGCCGGGAAGCTGATCCTTGGTGATCTCTGTGCCCAGCACGTGATACTTGAGCGTCGCGACAAGCTGCGGCTTCTTCGATGGGTCCGTCAGCAACGACTGGAGCAGTCCCGCCGGTTCCTTCGTGAACGCCTGGTCCGTCGGCGTAAACACGGTGAGCGCCGGTGCCGCATTCAGCGTTGGCACGAGTCCCGCAGCGGTAGCTGCAGTGATCACATTCTTGAGGAACGGCACACCCGCCGCCACCGTGCCGACGGGAGCCTGCACGGCCGGGGCAACGAGCGCATCGGTCAGTCCCAGCTGGGCGCACCCAGGGCCAAAAAGGCCACCTGTGCTCGCTGGCGACGACGCCGCTGTCGTGGCTTCGGCACTCGCAGAAGATGAACCTGAGGTCGCTGCTGACGAAGCGGAGCCGGACTTGCTAGAGCTACTGCACGCCGCGAGCCCTACCGTAAGGATGGCCAGACCCGCGAGGACAAGACCGCTGCGTCGATGCATGGTTGGCCTTCCTCCGGAACTCGACTGTCTCTGTCATTCGGTCAGACCGAACGATTTAGTGCAATCGAACGACGCTTAATGTTACGCGGCCGTAACCGAAGATAGCCGGGCGGCCGACTACCACGACCTGAGAACCCCTGCACTGAACGAGGAGCGACGTCGGTACCGGCGGCCAGCTGGCCGGCTAGGACATCAACAGGCGCTTACACTCATTGCGACGCCGCAGACCCGGCCGGTAGGCGTCACGGGGCCCGTTTCGGGCAGGGGGTGGCTGAGTGACCGCTGCGGCGACGACGAGCGCTGCACCGCCGCACACGGTCGCCGGTTGGCACGAGCAGCTGGCGATCTGGACCGGACGGTTGGTCACCTACGCGGCCATCTGGTCGCTGATCAGCATCCCGCTGCGCGCGTTCACGTGGACGGACTGGGTGGACGAGGCGTTCGGCCTGGTGAACATCCCGCCGGACCCGAGCTTGTTCACGATCGTGCTGCTGTTCGTGCTGGGCAGTGCGCTCAGGCGCCGGATCCGGTTCGCCATGTGGGTGGTGTTCGCCTTCCAGGCGATCGCGGTGCTCATCGCGGTGGTGATCGCCGCCGCACTGCTCTTCAGCGACAAGGTAGACGTCGACACCCAGGGCGCAGCGACCAAAGACCTCCGCGTCGGTCTGCTGCTGTTCGAGGGTGCGGTTGGTGTCGTGCTGTGCGTGCTGTTCATCAAGGCCCGGGCGGCATTCCCCGCTCGCCTGGTGCGCGGCTCCCGGATACGTGCGCTCGCGGTGCTGGTGGGTGGTATCGCCACGTCCGCCGTGGTCGCGATCTCGCTCACCGAGGCGTTCCCGCGCGATCTCAAGCCAGGTTGGCAGCGCGTCGCCTGGCCACTTCGCGCAGCGATCGGCCAGCTGCCGGACGAGCACAGCTCCGTGTTCGGTGGCCATCACGGACACCATTGGATCGCCGCGCTCGCCGGCGTGATCTCAGCGGCCGCCCTGATCGGCGCCGCGATCGTGTTCCTGCGCTCCGCACGCGCCAAGCAGTTCGTCGAAGCCCAGGACGAACTGGAGCTCCGCCGGCTGATTCTGGAGAGCGGCGAACGCGACTCGCTCGGCTACTTCGCCACCCGGCGGGACAAGTCGGTGATCTTCTCCCCCGATCGACGAGCAGCGCTGACCTACCGTGTCATGGCCTCGGTCAGCCTGGCGAGCGCGGATCCCCTCGGCCACGTCGGGTCGTGGCCCGCCGCGATCGAAGCGTGGCTGGCCGAAGCCCGCAACTACGGCTGGTACCCAGCGGCGCTGTCGGCCAGCGAAGAGGGTGCCGCCGCATATGTTGCAGCCGGGCTGCGGGCCATGTCCCTCGGCGACGAGGCGATCATCGACGTCCACATCTTCACGCTGGCCGGCCCGACGATGGCGCCGGTGCGCCGAGCCGTCGAGCGGGTGCGACGGGCCGGGTACACGGTCGAGGTCGCGCGGCACGCCGATCTGGGGACGGAGGAGCTCACCCGGCTGTCCGGGCTGGCCGACGCGTGGCGCAGCGACGGCGACGAGCGCGGCTTCTCGATGGCGCTGAGCCGGTTGGCCGATCCCGCCGACGGGCGATGCGTGGCCGTCCTGGCCCGGGACGCTGAAGGCGCGTTGCGCGGCATCCTGTCGTTCGTTCCGTGGGGCGTGCGTGGTCTGTCCCTCGACCTGATGCGACGCGACCGGGCCGCGGAGAACGGGCTCACCGAGTTCATGGTGGCCGGGCTGATCGAGGCCTGCCCGGACCTCGGCGTGCGCCAGGTCTCGCTCAACTTCGCCATGTTCCGCGGCATCTTCAACGCCTGCGAGCGGGTGGGCGCAGGGCCCGTGACGCGAGTGACCGGCGCGGTGCTCGGGGTGGCGTCGCGGTTCTGGCAGCTGGAGAGCCTGTACCGGTCGAACGCGAAGTACTTGCCTCGATGGGTCCCCCGCTTCATGTGCCATCACCCGTCCACGAGCATCGTGCGCACCGCGATCGCCGCCGGGATGGCCGAAGGATTCCTGCCGGCGCCTGACCCGATGGCGCCGCGCGACCCGATGCAGACGGTCGGGTGGCACGGATATGAGAACGTGCCGTTCGCCGAGGCGGCGATCGCCCAGGCCGAGGAGCTGCTGCGCCCGGCGCGTCCCGTCCAGCGGCTGACCGAACAGGAGCGGGTACGCCGGGGGAAGATCGACGACCTGGCCAGCGCCGGTGTTCCCGCCTACCCGGTGAACGTCGCGCGCACACACAGCCTGGCGCAGGTGCGGGCGGCCCACCCGGACCTCGCCGCGGACGAGCACACCGGCGAGCAGGTGTCGGTCACCGGCCGGGTTCGCGCGGTACGCAACTTCGGCGGTCTGCTGTTCGCCGTGCTGCAGGACGAGGCGAGCCGGCTACAGGTCATGCTCACCGACGAGCGCGCTGGGCACGATGCCGTCGCGCTGTGGCAGCGCACGGTCGACCTCGGCGACTACGTCAGCGTCACCGGCGAGGTAGTCACCAGCCGCCGCGGCGAGCTGTCGGTGCTGGCGAGTGAATGGACGATGGCCGCCAAATGCCTCCGACCCGTGCCCACCGAACGGGTCGGTCTCGTCGACCCAGACGCCCGGGTGCGCCAGCGCTACCTCGACCTGATCGTCAACGCCGACACCCGGGCGCTGATGACGAGCCGCAGCATGACGGTGCGGGCGCTGCGCGACGGTTTCGAGCGGCGCGGCTTCGCCGAGGTCGAGACGCCGATGCTGCAGACCGTCCACGGCGGCGCCAACGCCCGTCCCTTCCTCACCCACATCAACGCCTACGACACAAACCTGTACCTGCGCATCGCGCCGGAGCTGTTCCTCAAGCGGTTGTGCGTGGGCGGCATGGCCAAGGTGTTCGAGCTCAACCGCAACTTCCGCAACGAGGGAGCGGACGCGACGCACAACCCCGAGTTCACGTCGCTCGAGGCCTATCAGGCCTGGGCCGATTACCACGTCATGCGCGACCTGACCCGCGAGCTGATCCTCGAGGTGGCCACTGCGGTCCACGGTCGGCCGATCGCCCGGCGGCCTGGCGACGACGGCACCTTCGTCGAGGTCGACCTGAGCGGGTCCTGGCCCACCATCCCGGTGTACGAGGCGGTCAGCCAGGCGTGTGGGGTCGAGCTCGCGCCGGACACCGCCCCGGAGAAGGTCCGGGCCGTCTGCGAGCACCAGGGGGTGCGCGTGCACCCCAAGCCCACCGCCGGCGCGATGATCATGGAACTGTACGACGAGCTGGTCGAAGGTCAGACGCTCGCGCCGACCTTCTACACCGATTTCCCGCTGGAGTCCTCACCGCTCACCCGCGTCCACCGCGAGGATCCACGGCTGTCCGAGCGGTGGGATCTGGTCGCGTTCGGTGCCGAGATCGGCACCGCGTACTCCGAGCTGATCGACCCGATCGACCAGCGCGAACGGCTCACCACGCAGTCGATGCTGGCAGCTGCGGGCGACCCCGAGGCCATGCAGATCGACGAGTCATTCCTGACCGCGCTTGAGTACGCCATGCCCCCGACCGGCGGGCTGGGCCTCGGCGTCGACAGGCTGGTCATGATGCTCACCGGCACCAGCATCCGCTCCACGCTGGCGTTCCCGTTCGTCCGCCCCGAGCCCGGACTCGGCTGAGCCGTTCTGGCCGATCGATCTCAGGGTCGCAGGCCGGCGACCAGCTCCGCGGGCACAACCCGCACCGGGAACGGCCGCTCCGCATCGAACGCCTGGTCGCCGAGGACGTGCGCGACCTGCCGGTACTCAGCGGCGCCGAGCTCGAACGCCGTCAACGACGGTTGCTCCGGGTTGGGGTCGACGAGCCAGAACGACTCAACGCCCAGCCGTGCGTACACGGCCCTCTTCAGGCTGGCGTCGCTGATCCGGCTCGTCGGCGAGATCACCTCGACGGCTAGCACCGGCGCCTTCGGCAGGTTCTTGAGCGTCAGGTCCACGTACCGGGCGACTAGCACGTCCGGTTGGTATTCGTTGAACGCATCCGGTCGCACCCCGAATGGCGCGCCGATCACTCGCAGCTCGCGTGGGCAGGCGGCGCGCAGGATGCCGTACAGCGTGTACGCCACCTCCTGGTGCGGCCAGCCAGGTGCCGGGCTCACGAGCAGCGCCCCGTCGACCAGCTCGTAACGGCGCCCGTCATCGGGCATCGTCTCGAGATCCGTGACGGTGTACGGCCGCTCGACGTCCGCTTGCGTCGTCATGGCTGCCATGGTGCTCCCTCCTCGTCATGCGGCCAAGCCTGCCGAGGGGTACCGACAGTTTTCAGTGGGCGGCTTCGTGCCAGTTCAGGCCGACGCCGATGGAGACGTCCAACGGAACGTCCAGCGCGTACGCCGACCCCATCTCGCGCCGCACCAGCTCCTCGACCACGCCCTGTTCGCGAGGAGCGATCTCGAGGACGAGCTCGTCGTGCACCTGCAGCAGCAGCCGTGACCGCAGCCCCGCCTCGACCAGGGCGCGGTGCAGCCCCAGCATCGCGACCTTGATGATGTCGGCGGCACTGCCCTGGATCGGCGCGTTGAGGGCCATCCGCTCGGCCATCTCGCGGCGCTGGCGGTTGTCGCTGGTGAGGTCGGGCAGGTACCGGCGCCGGCCCATGATCGTCTCGGTGTAGCCGGTCTGTCGGGCGTCGTCGACCACCGAACGCAGGTAGTCGCGCAGGCCGCCGAACCGGGCGAAGTACGCGTCCATCTGGCCACGCGCCTCATCCGGGGTGATCTTGAGCTGTTGGGCCAACCCGAACGGCGACAGGCCGTAGGCCAGCCCGTAGGACATCGCCTTGACCCGGCGGCGCAGCTCGGGGTCGATCTGCTCGGACGGCAGGTTGAACGCGCGCGACGCGACGAAGGTATGCATGTCCTCGCCCGTGGTGAACGCCTCGATCAGTCCGGCGTCGCGGGATAAGTGCGCCATGATGCGCATCTCGATCTGGCTATAGTCGGCCGTCATCAGCGACTCGTAGCCGACGCCGACGGTGAACGCCTCCCGGATTCGCCGGCCCTCGGCGGTGCGCACGGGGATGTTCTGCAGGTTGGGGTCGGTGGACGACAACCGCCCGGTCGCCGCGATCGTCTGGTTGAACGTCGTGTGGATCCGGCCACCGTCGTCGATCAGCGGCAGCAGCGAGTCGACTACGGTCTTGAGCCGGGCCACCTCACGATGGCGCAGCAGGTGCTCGAGCACCGGGTGCTGCGTTTGCTCGTAGAGAGCGGCCAGCGAGTCGGCGTCGGTGGTGTACCCGGTCTTGATGCGCTTCGTCTTGGGTAGCTTGAACTGGTCGAAGAGGATCTCCTGCAGTTGCTTGGGCGAGCCGAGGTTGAACGGCCGGCCGACGACTGAGTACGCGTCTTCCTCGACGGACTTCACGGCCGCACCGAGCTCGCTCTGCAGCGCGAGCAGGTGATCGGTGTCGGCGGCGATGCCGACCGCCTCCATGTCGGCCAGCACGAACGTCAGCGGCAGCTCCATGTCGGCCAGCAGCCGCGTGGCGCCCCGCTCGTCGAGGTCGCCGTCGAGCGCGTCGGCGAGATCGCGGATCGCGGATGCCCGAACGGTCTCGACCTCGGCTAGAGCGTCGTCCGCCTCATCGACGCCTCCGTCCAGCGTGAGCTGCCCGGACTCCTCAACGTTCGCCCGTAGCTCACGGTGCAGGTAACGCAGCGCGAGGTCGGCCAGGTCGAACGAACGCTGGCCCGGCAGCGCGAGATAGGCGGCGAGCTGGGTGTCGGTCGCGACGCCCGCTAGCGTCCAGCCGCGCTGGCGAAGCGCGAGCACAGGACCTTTGACGTCGTGGACGGCTTTCGGCACCGACGTGTCAGCCAACCAGGCGGCGATCGGCTTCTCGTCCTGCTCACCCAGCTGATCGGGCTCGAGGAAACCCGCCGCGCCATCGGCGGCGGCCAGTGCGACACCCGTCAGCGACCCCGTGCCTCGCCCCCACGTGCCCCGGAACGCGACGCCGACCCGACGGCCGTCGCGTGCATGTTCGTCGAGCCACCCCGCCACGTCGTCCGGGCCGAGGCGCGTCGTGGCGATGTCGAAGCCCTCCTCGGCCTCCGGCTCGGTCGCCGTCAACGCGAACAGGCGCTCCCGCAGCACGCGGAATTGTAGGTTGTCGAACAGGGTGTGCACTCGTTCGCGATCCCAGGGCTGTCGCCGCAGCGAGGCCAGGTCGATCTCGAGAGATACGTCGCGCACCAGCTCGGTGAGCCGCCGGTTGCGAATGACGCCAGCGAGGTGCTCGCGCAGTGCGTCGCCGACCTTGCCCTTGACGGTGTCGACGCGCTCGACCAGAGCGTCCAGCGAGCCATAATCACGGATCCACTTAGCTGCCGTCTTCTCCCCCACGCCGGGGATGCCTGGCAGGTTGTCGCTCGGGTCGCCGCGCAGGGCCGCGAAGTCCGGGTATTGCGCGGGCGAGAGGTTGTACTTGGTTTCGACCTCCTCCGGCGTGAACCGGGTCAGGTCGCTGACTCCACGGCGCGGGTAGAGCACCGTGACGTGATTGTTCACCAGCTGCAGGCAGTCGCGATCGCCGGTGCAGATCAGCGTGTCCATGCCCTCGGCGTCGGCCCGGGTGGTGATGGTGGCGATGACGTCGTCGGCCTCGTAGCCCTCGACCTCGAGCGTCGGGATGTGCAGCGCATCGAGCACCTCGCGGATCAGCGACAGCTGTGCGGCGAAGTCCGGCGGCGTCTCGGCGCGGCCCGCCTTGTACTCGACGTAGGCCTCGGTGCGGAACGTGTGGCGCGAGACGTCGAAGGCCACCCCGATATGTGTCGGCTCCTCGTCGCGCAGCAGGTTGACCAGCATGGAGGTGAAGCCGAACACGCCGCTTGTCGGCTGGCCCGTCGTCGTGGACATCTCCACTTCGCGCAGCGCGTAGAACGCCCGGTAGGCCAGCGAGTGCCCGTCGAGGAGAAGGAGACGTGCGTTGCTCGACTCACTCACAACGCGAGTCTAGGAGGACGGGCCGACAGCCCGTAGACCCTCGACGTGCAGCGCTCTTGTGTACGGCCTGTGGACGGGTCTAGCGTGCGGTCTTGCCGGACGCGACCCCGTCTGACTGAAGTCAAGTCGTTGCCTGACCACGGTGGCTCAGCCAAGCGCCCCCTGTCGGGCGGTTGAGGGGAGGTGCGCGAGCGTGAGTGCCGTGCCCGGCCGGCAGATCCGACTCATCGATAGGGAGAACCCCGAATGATGACATCACGACGACGTGCTGCCGCGCTGATCGGCGCCGGTGCGCTAGCCCTGACCGCAGCGATCGCGCTGAGCTCACAGAGCGCCTCAGCCCAGACGTTCGGCTACCAGAACCTCAACCCCGTTCAGCAGCGGCACGTATCGGGCCTGCTCGCCGCCGAACTCGGCCCGGGCACGAGCAGGGCGCGTACCGCCGCCCCGTTGGCGCCCGCGGTAACCGTGCCGCAGACACCCGGCCCGAACGGCTGCCCGGCCAAGCTCGGGTCGAACGTGAAGGTCAATCAGAACTGTCTGAACCTCACCGACTCCGACCTGCAAGGCCGCGGCCAGGCACAGAACGAAACCTGGATCGCGGTCGACCCGAACAACCCAGCGCATGTGCTCGCGAGCTACAACGACTACCGGCGCGGCGACGGCACGTGCGGCGTGTCGTACTCGCTGAACGGCGGCAAGACGTGGGCCGACACGACCACGCCGAACGGCTTCACCCGCGGCGACTTCGTCGGCACGCCACGCGAATACTGGCAGGCGTCCGGAGACACCTCGGTGGCCTGGGACACCAAGGGCAACGCCTACCTGTCCTGCCAGGCCTTCAACCGCGGCAGCGGCGTCTCCCCCAACCCGGACCAGTCCAGCGGCTTCTTCCTGTTCCGCTCGACCCACACTGACGGCGCGTCGTTCAACTTCCCCGGCCGCCCAATCGCGACGCTCGACGACACGGTCGGCACCGGGGCCGCGCTGCTGGACAAGCAGCTGATGACCGTCGACAACCACCCGAGCAGCAAGTTCGCCGACCGTATCTACGTCACCTGGACGACGTTCGCCGCCGACGGCACCGGCTACATCTACGAGGCCTACTCCAACGACTACGGAGAAAGCTTCTCGGCACCGGTCCTAGTCAGCGGCGACAATGCCTTGTGCGGTAACACCTTCGGCCTGCCCACCCCGCAGGGGCGCTGCAACGAGAACCAGTTCTCCCAGCCGTTCACCGCGCCAGACGGCACGCTCTATGTCGTATACGCCAACTACAACAACGTGGTGACCGGCAACGACAACCGCAACCAGGTGATGCTGGCCCGCTCCGCCAACGGCGGCAAGAGCTTCGGCAAACCGGTGAAGGTCGCCGACTACTACGACCTGCCCGACTGCGACACTTACCAGGGCGCCGGCGCCGACCCGTTCCGGGCCTGCGTGCCGGAGAAGGGCACCAGTCAGAACTCGGTGTTCCGGGCCGCCAACTACCCGCTCGGCGGAGTGGACCCCACCGACAGCAACCGGGTCGTGGTCACCTTCGCCTCCTACATCAACCGCGACTCCAACGAGGCCCGCGGCTGCACCCCGACCGGGTTCGCCGCCGACGGCCTCAACACCTACGACGGGGTGAAGACCGGAGGCTGCAACAACGACATCGTCTACAGCGTCTCGACCAACCGGGGCGCCTCGTTCTCCGGCACCACGATCGACCCGCGGCTGCTGCCGGTGGTCAGCGACAAGTCCACGCAGGCCCGCACCGACCAGTTCTGGCAAGGTGTCGCGTTCGCGCCGGACGGGACGCTGGTGGTCAGCTACTACGACCGGTCCTACGGCATCGACAACAGCACCGGGTACTCGGACATCACCGTGTCTGCGTCGCATGACAGGGTGACGTTCGCGCACAAGCGCGTCACGTCGTCGTCGATGCCGCCGCCGACCCAGTTCAGCGGGCAGTTCATGGGCGACTACATCGGACTCGACGTCACCGCCACCACGGCCTACCCGATCTGGGCAGACACCCGCACGGTGGACGAGTTCCTCTGCCCGGGCACCGGAACGCCCAGCGTGCCGCCGTCCGTCTGCACTGGGTCGGCGCCCAACGCGCCGGTCGCCAACGACGAGGACATCTTCGCCGCAGCGGTGGCGATCCCGTAACCAACGTGGCGGGCGGGACGAGTGGGGTCGGGCAGGAAGTCGGCCCGACCCCACTGCCCCGGCGAGCTCGACCACCGTCACGAACTGCCTGGCATGGGCAACGGACCCGCGCCCTGCCCCGGCGGCGGCACCACCACGACGGTGAGGCTGAACCCCTGCTGCGCGCGGGCGCACATCGGATGGGTGTGCAGGCATGCGTAGTCGGTGTGCGCCGTCACCACGCCCGCCCCCTTGCGCACCGCGGTGAATAGCGCCCACGCCGCTCCCGGCGCCGGATAGCCGTGCGCGGCATCTCGTCGCAACGGCGCCAATCCGGCGCCCTCGCCCGCCGCCGCGGCCTGTGGGGCCGTCCACGACCCCGCCAAAACCACCCGCAGCCGCTGATACACCCGCAGCTCGATCGGCCCGCCGTTGGACGCCAACCCCACCTGCACCGTCACCGCCGCACCCGGCCCGGCGGAAATCGACGGCGTTGGGCCCGTCCGAGGCGTCGGCCTGGCGGAAGTCATAGGGAGCGGGGTCGGGCTGCTGCTCGGGGTCGGCGGGCGGGTCTTGCTCGAGTCACCTGCCGAGCTTGTCGCGCTTGTCGAGGCGCAGCCCGCCGCGACCAGCAGTGCGCCTGCAATCAACAGCGGGCAACCAGGCCACGCCCATCGGCCCCTGAGGTAACCCGGGGACCCGGTTGCTCGGCTGCCCCTGAAGCGCGTTCCCATCTGACCCCTGGCCTGTCTGGACCAACCCGCGAGGTGGTTTCCCTCCTGCCATCTACGACGAGCCGACCGCCGCCACACGTTCCCCACCCACGCAGGACGATCGGTCAGGTAACGCCGCGCTGAGCGAGACTCGCGGTCTATGCGCCGCGGACGTTGCGCAGCTCCACTGCCGAGCGCGAGCTGCGAAATGGGCGGCTCCCGGCGCGCACCCGGCGGATCAGCGCCAGCCGGTCGGACCCGTCGTGCAACCCCAGCGATCTGCGCAGCACCGAGGTCGGCGCGATGCGGCGCACCACCAACGGCGCGAACCCGAGCCTGGCCAGATACCGATTCGCGTCGCGCGATGTGGTAACGGCGCTGGCCACCACATGCTCGACGCCGCGCTGCTCGGCCAGATGTACACACGCGCTCAGCAGGGCGCGGCCGATGCCCCGACGCCGGAACGCCTTGTCGACGACCAGGTGGCTGATCTGCAGCGCTGGAAAGCGCACGATCGCGCCGATCTCGTCGTCGAAGACGAGGACGAAACCGACCAGGGCGCCCGTCAACTCGTCAATGGCGACGAGGAACTGACGATCACCGCAGGTCAGCACCTCGGCCAGGCGCTGGTCGGTATCGGAGGACCGTCCGCCAAATGCGCCGGACGGGAGTTCGGACTCGCCGAGGCGCACGAGCTCCGGGATGTCTGCAAGCTCGGCGGGCCGTACTCGGACGTGGCTACGCGACACAGCTGCGCTCCCTGCGGGGTCGGCACGACCTACGTCTGGATTTGCGAGTTTCGATAGCTGTGGCAATGAACGGACCCTAGTAGGGCGGGAAGTGCGCTTGGCAGTGGGGTGTGCATTTCATGGCAGCTAGCTGAATGGGGGCTTCGCGCACCCCCCCGGAAATGGCTAGGATCGGGCGCTCCGCGGGAGCGAGGGGGCCGCGGCCGCCTGAGGGGTGTCGCCGGTTAGCACCAGTTCGGCCACTGAACGCATCGAGGTGCGGTTGTCCATCGCGGCACGCTGAATCCACCGGAACGCCTCCGGCTCCGTCATCCGGTGATCGGACATCAGCACGCCCTTGGCCCGCTCGATCAGCTTGCGGACCTCCAGCCGGTCGCGCAAGCCGTGCACCTCGGACTCCAGCGCCCGGATCTCGGCAAACCGTGAGGTGGCCATCTCGATCGCGGGCAGCAGATCACGCTTCTGGAACGGCTTGACCAGGTAGGCCATCGCTCCGGCATCGCGCGCCCGCTCGATCAGATCGCGCTGGCTGAACGCGGTGAGGATGACGACCGGGGCGATGCGTTCGGCGGTGATCTGCGCGGCCGCGGTGATGCCGTCCATCTTCGGCATCTTGACGTCGCAGATGACCAGGTCCGGGAGCAGTTCCTTGGCGAGCTCGACGGCCCGTTCGCCGTCCGGCGCCTCGCCGACGACGTCGAACCCCTCCTCCTGAAGCATCTCGCGCAGATCCAGCCGGATCAGGGCCTCGTCCTCGGCAATGAGCACTCGCCTACTCGACGGCTCGGCAGACGAACTCGTTGACGCAGCAGGCACTGGTGCGTCCCTCCGGTGTGGTGCGGACATCGCTGTAAGTAACCCTAGCCCCGGTAGCGTGTCCGCTGGATTAAGCACCTCGACAGCCTGCGCGCCCTCTGCCGCCTCGCCGATGAGCGTCGAAGCCCTCCTGCTGGAGCATCTCGCGAAGATGGAGACGGATCAGCGTCTTGTCCTCTGCGATCGGCACGCGCCGATTGAGTGTCGGCAACAGAGGCCACGGACGCTGCCTCCTGTGCCAATGACCTCGTTGTCTGGCGGTAGCCTACGGTGTCGAAGGCAAGTGCGTAGGGTCAATCGCCGGGATGGTGGAACGGGATACACGATCGCCTCAAAAGCGATTGCGCGAAAGCGCGTGCGGGTTCGAATCCCGCTCCCGGCACTGAAGAAATCGTCGTATCGCGCTGAGTCGTGAACCCGTGGCGTGACGTGCCCTAACCGCGCAGCCACTTCTCGCGCGCGTGCCGACCGTCGTGGTCGATGTCGAGGAAGATCGAGCGCGCCCCGATCAAACCGGCGGCGGCGTCGCTCAGCTGCGCCGGCACGAACCGCCGCACTCGCACGGCCACGCCCATGCTCGCCGGCACGTACACCCGCCGGCGGGGCCGGTGCAGCACCCGGACTATCGCCGCCGCCACGTCGTCCGGCGACACCCGTCCGTTCACGAACAGCAGTCGCCGCGCCTCGGTGGTGAGCTCGGTGTCGACGAGGGCAGGCATAATCAGGGTGAACCGCACGCCCCGGCCATGCAGCTCGAAACGCGCCGCGTCGGTATAGCCCACCACCCCGTACTTGCTCGCGCAGTAGCTCGCCTCGTCCCCGCCGTAGGTCTCGCCGGAGATGGACGCCACGTTGACGATGTGCCCGGTACGGCGAGGCAGCATCGACCGCAGAGCGCACTTGGTCCCGGTCATGACGCCCAGCAGGTTCACGTCGATCACCTGCCTCGCTATTGCGTCGCTCTCCTCCGCGACCGGGCCGGCCGGGAGGACCCCCGCGTTGTTGATCAGCACGTCCAGCGGACCGAGGTCGCGTTCCACTGCGGTGACGAATGCCCGGAACGAGTGGGGATCGGTCACGTCCAAGCCATAGGCGGTGCGGATGCCGAGGCGGTCAGCGGCGCTCTTCAGCGCGGCTTCGTCGACGTCGCCGATGGCCACCTGGGCGCCCGCAGCGAGGAGCGCCCGGGCCGTCGCCAGCCCGATCCCCCGCGCCGCGCCGGTGATCGCGACGACTCGTCCGGCCAGCATGCCCACCGAGACTAGAGCGTGCCCGCACGAACAAGCGCGGGCAGACTGTGCGGGTGAGCCGCCACATGACGCCCGACGAGTTCCGCAGGTACGGCCGGGAGGTCGTCGACTGGATTGCCGACTACTACGACAAGATCGAGACGTTTCCCGTCCTGTCGCGGGTCGAGCCGGGCGCGGTGCGCGCCACGCTGCCGTCGGCGCCACCTGAACGCGGCGAGCCGTTCGCCGATGTCCTCCACGACCTGGACGAAGTGATCCTGCCCGGCATCACCCACTGGCAGCACCCGTCGTTCTTCGGGTACTTTCCCGCCAACGCCAGCGGGCCGGCGATCCTGGGCGACCTACTCAGCTCAGGACTCGGCGTGCAGGGCATGCTCTGGGCGACCTCCCCGGCGGCAACCGAACTCGAGACCCACGTCCTGGACTGGCTCGCCCAGCTGCTCGACCTGCCGGCGGCGTTCGGGTCGGACGGCCCCGGGGGCGGCGTCATCCAACACACCGCCTCGGACGCCGTGCTGGTCGCGCTGGTCGCGGCTCTGCACCGCGCAAGGGGTGGCATGACCGAGTACGCGGGTGTCGCGGCGGGGCGGTTCACAGTGTACGCGTCCGGGCAGAGCCATTCGTCGGTCGAGAAGGCGTGTCGAGTCGCCGGATTAGGGGCAAACGCGCTGCGCAAGATCGATGTCGACGCCGGCACGCTGCAGGCCCGGCCGGACCGTCTGCGCGAGCTGCTTGCAGCGGACGTGGCAGCCGGCCATGCGCCAGCCCTGGTTGTGGCCTCGGTCGGCACCACCGGGGTGGGCGCGGTCGACCCGGTGCGCGAGCTGGCAACGATCGCGCACGAGTTCGGCGCCTGGCTGCACGTGGACGCGGCCTGGGCGGGCGTGGCGGCGATCTGCCCGGAACTGCGCTACATCAACGATGGCCTCGAGTTGGCCGACTCGTACTGCACCAATCCGCACAAGTGGCTGCTGACCAACTTCGACTGCGATGCGTTCTGGGTGGCCGACCGGTCGGCGCTGCTGGGCGCGCTGTCGATCCTGCCCGAGTATCTGCGCAACGCGGCGACTGAGTCCGGTGCAGTGATCGACTACCGCGACTGGCACGTGCCTCTCGGCCGGCGCTTCCGCGCGCTCAAGCTATGGGCGGTGATCCGCTGGTATGGCGCCGAGGGATTGCGCGAGCACATCGCGTCGCACATATCGCTGGCCGAGCAGTTCGCCTCGTGGGTGCAGGCCGACGCGCGCTTCGAGCTGGTCCTTCCGCGGTCGCTCTCTCTCGTCACGTTCCGGCTGCGGGCCGGTGATGAGGCCACTCGAGCCGTCATGGACCGGGTCAACGCGTCCGGCGACCTGTACCTGACCCATACCTCGGTGAACGGCCGGCTTGCCCTGCGCCTCGCGATCGGCTCGCCGCAGACGCAGGAGCGGCACGTTCGGGCAGCCTGGGCCGCCCTGCAGACCGCCGCCTCCGACTTCGGGAGTATCTGATCCAGGGCCCTGCACCAAAGACTCCCGAAGTGGGTGGGGTCACGCGCTGGGGACCCGGAGCATGCCTTCCTGCATCACCGTGACGATGTGCCGGCCGTCGCGGGCGAAGATCCGCCCATACGCCAGGCCACGGCCACCGGATGCCGATGGCGACGAGGTGTCGTAGAGGAACCAGTCATCGGCGCGGAACGGCCGGTGGAACCACATCGCGTGGTCCAGCGAGGCCACCACGATCGGGTCGAGACCCGCGGCCAGGCCATGGTGGATCAGCACCGAGTCGAGCAGCGTCAGGTCCGAGGCGAAGGTCAGCGCGCAGACGTGGACGAGCTCGTCGTCCGGCAGGTGCCCGTTGGCGCGCATCCAAACGCGGTGCGGAGCGCTCTCCCGTGGGCCCTGCGCGTGCTGAACCCACGGCGGATCGTCGACGTAGCGCAGGTCGAACGGCCGGGGCATACGACGCAGGTAGGCCGCATCCGGGCCGAAGTCAACCCAACGCTCCTCGAGTGTTGGCACCTCCTCCGGGCTCGGTACACCAGGCATCGGGCTCTGATGGTCGACGCCGCCCTGCCGCAATTGGAAAGACGCCGCCAGGGAGAAGATGGCCTTGCCGTGCTGGACCGCGACGACGCGGCGCGTGGTGAACGACCGGCCGTCTCGTTCGCGGTCGACCGTGTACACGATCGGTACCGCCGGGTCGCCCGACCGGATGAAGTACGAATGCAGCGAGTGGACGCCGCGGTCGTCCGGCACCGTGCGGCCGGCCGCGACGAGCGCCTGGCCCGCCACCTGGCCGCCGAAGACCCGCTGCAGCGACACATTCGGGCTCGGCCCACGGAAGATGTCCTCCTCGATCTGCTCGAGGTCGAGCAACCGCACTAGTCCGTCGACGATCGCTTGGCCGTCGGCGGCGACTTCAGCGGTCACGCTGCAGGACATCCCCGATGTGGTGGACGCGAATCGTGTTCGTCGCGCCCGGCGTGGCCGGTGGTGTGCCCGCCACCACGACGACGAGGTCGTTGGGACGGCAGACGCCACGCTGAACCAGGGCCGAGTCGACCTGCCGCACCATTTCGTCCGTGGTCTTCACCGTCCATGTCAGGTAGGCGTCCGCGCCCCACAACAGCGCAAGCTGCCGCTGCACGTTCTCGTCCGGCGTGAACACCAGAATCCGCTGGGTGGGCTGCAGCCGCGACAAGCGGCGCGCGGTGTCACCGGTCTGGGTGAATGCGACCAACGCTGTGGCGCCGAGCGCGTCGCCGACCTCCTTCGCTGCCTTGGCGATCGCGCCGCCGACCGTGCGCGGATTGTGCTGCAGTCCGGCTATCCGCACGCCGCCCTGTTCGGCCGAGGTGACGATGCGGGCCATCGTCGCAACGGTCTGCACCGGATACGCGCCGACGCTGGTCTCGCCGGACAGCATCACGGCGTCTGCCCCGTCGAGCACGGCGTTGGCGACGTCGGACGCCTCGGCTCGGGTCGGCCGCGAGTGGTTGATCATCGACTCGAGCATCTGGGTGGCCACGATAACCGGCTTGGCATTGTCGCGGCAGATCTGCACAGCGCGCTTCTGGATGATCGGTACCTGCTCCAGCGGGATCTCGACGCCGAGGTCTCCGCGGGCCACCATGACACCGTCGAAGGCACCGACGATATCCCCCAGTCGTTCGACGGCCTCAGGCTTCTCGATCTTGGCGATCACCGGACGGCGCACTCCGACCTCGTTCATGATCTTGTGGACAAGGTCGATGTCGTCGGGGGCCCGCACGAAGGACAGCGCGATGAAGTCCACGCCGAGGTTCAGCGCGAACTCCAGATCGTCAGCGTCCTTGTCTGACAGGGCGGGTACGCTCACGGCGACGCCCGGCAGCGACAGGCCCTTGTTGTCGCTTACCCTGCCGCCCTCGGTGACGTCGCAGACCACGTCGGCGCCGTTCGCGATCTCGACTGCGACGAGCGCGACGTTGCCGTCGTCGACGAGCAGCCGGTCGCCCGGCCGTACGTCGTCGGCCAGTAACGGGTACGTGGTCGACACCCGGTCGTGCGTGCCCTCGACGTCTTCGACGGTGATCCGCACCCGCTCGCCGGTTGCCCACGTCACCGACCTGTCGGCGAAGCGGCCCAGGCGGATCTTCGGGCCCTGCAAATCAGCGAGCACCGCGAGGTTCCGCCTGGAGGCCTCGGCCGCCCGGCGCACCTCACGGAAGCGCCGGCCGTGCTCGGCGTGATCACCGTGGCTGAAGTTCAGCCGGGCGACGTCCATGCCTGCCTCGACAAGTGCCCGCGCGCGCTCGGGCGTGTCCGTGGACGGGCCGAGGGTGCACACGATTTTCGCGCGACGCGTCACATGTCAAGCGTAGAGGGTGCGGGGCACATGAGTCGCACACCCGGACTGCCGGCTGACTCGCACCTACCCTGCCCGCAGGTCCCGCTTCGCCTGCCCCGATCCCGCTTCGCCGCGTCCAATCCCTGCTTCGCTATGGGTGTGACCATCCTGGCCACCGAAATACGGTCACAGCCATAGCGAAGCAGCGCGGATGGCTGACGTGCCGGTTCTCGGCGGCGAGCGATGCCTGGCCGCCTGTGGATAGCGGACCCGGTGCAACGGGACGATCAGCGACGATGCCCAGGTGAACAGCGCCTCCGCAGCCGCCGAGCGACTACTGCCCGATCTGGACTGGGTACTCGACGAGGCAATCCTGAGCGCGCAGCACCTCACTCCGGTGGCTGCCGTTCAGCAGCGCTGGCTGCTGGGGTGGGAGCGGCGCCGAGCCGAGGTGCTGACGCGCGATGGCGCCATCGGCACTGCCGCGTCTTTGGCGTGCCGGCAGGGCTTCGTCCTGACCCGGCACCAGGCGCTCAGCTGCGGCCTGTCGACTGAGGACGTCAGGCGCCTCAGGCGACGCGAATGGGCTACGCCCCGGCGCGGGGTGTTGAGCGTGTTCCGTCCATCGGACCGCGACGATCGCAACGCCCTCGCCGCCGCCGCAGCAGTAGCCAGCCTTCGTCGAGGGGTCATCGCAAGCGGGCCGAGCGCAGCCGTAATGCACGGCTTCCCTCGACTCACTGAGCCAGCGGTCCCGACAGTGACCGCTCCGGACCCACACCGCGCGGCCACCTCTACGCGACTCGATGACGGGGTTCGCGTCCTACACGCGACCGTGTCCCGCGAAGACCAGGCGACCTGGTTCGGCGTGCCGATCACATCGCGGGCCCGGACGGTGGTCGATCTCGGCCGCCTCGGTGTCGCCGACGGCCTAGTCGCGGCGGACGCCGCGCTCGCCGGTGGCGTGGTAACCCGAGGCGAGCTTGACGCGGCGCTCGACCGTTGCGGCGGCTGGCCGGGTGTGCGCGGTGCTCGCCGCGCGATCGAATTGGCCGATGCCAAGGCGGAATCCCCACTCGAAAGCATCACCAGGCTGTGCGTCGTCGATGGCGGGCTGCCTGTCCCGCAGTTACAGGTCGTCATCCGTGACGGCGCGTGGTGGTGCCGCGTCGACATGCTGTGGGAGGCAGAACGGGTCGTGCTCGAGGCCGACGGAATCGGCAAGTACCGGACGTCCGCCGATCTGCACGCGGAGAAGCGTCGGGAAGCTCGGCTGCAACGCCTGGGTTTCGAGATCGTGCGGGTGATGTGGGACGAGGTGATCAACGACCCGGCTGGCCTCGTCGCCCGGATTCGGGGAAAGCTCGCGCTGGCTCATCGACGCTGAGCGTCGGTCCCAACTGACGCATCGATGCTGTCTGCCGCCCCCCATCTCCGCTTCGCCACAGCTGTGACCCTCTGGACGGGCAGAATCCCGTCACAGCTATAGCGAAGCCGCCGGTCGAGGGACCGCCGGTCGCGGGACCGCCGGTCGCGGGTGGGGGGGTTACGGTCGAATGCTGTAATGCCGGGCAGTCAGACGCGGGCCGCGGCCATGACCGCAGCGTCGACGTCCTCGCCGCGCTCCTCGGCCTGTCTGGTGGCCTCGACGACGCGCTTGTAGTCGCGTGGCACGATCGCCACGAACCGCGGCCGCGCGGCAGGCCAGTCGGCGAGCAGAGCCCCGGCTACGGCCGAATCCGTCAGCTCGAGGTGCCGCTGCATCAATTGCCGCAGCACGGCCGCGGAATCGTCGGACACCGACTCGACGTCGACGAGCTCGCTGTTCACGAACCTCGGGTCGAGGTCGAGCACGAACGCAAGGCCACCGGACATGCCCGCGCCGAGGTTGCGGCCAGTGGGCCCGAGGATGACCGCGGTGCCGCCGGTCATGTATTCCAGCGCGTGGTCGCCCACGCCTTCAGCGACGGCAGCGGCACCCGAGTTCCGCACGCAGAACCGCTCACCGACGATGCCGCGCAGGTATATCTCGCCGGACGTCGCGCCATAGCCGATCACGTTGCCTGCGATGACGTTCTGCTCGGCGGTGAACGGCGCCTGCTCGTCCGGGCGGACCGCGATCACGCCACCGGACAGCCCCTTGCCGACGTAGTCGTTGGCGTCGCCGAACAGCCGCAGTGTCATGCCCCGCGGCATGAACGCACCGAACGACTGGCCGGCCGACCCGCGGAACGTGATGTCGAGCGTGCCGTCGGGCAGCCCGTCGGCGCCGTACCGTTTGCTGACGTACGAGCCGAGCATCGTGCCGACGGTTCGGTTAACGTTGCGCACGGGGAGCTCGAGCGTGACCGGCACGGCGTCGAGCAGCGCGCCTTCGCACAGCTGGATCAGGGTGTTGTCCAGCGCCGCATCCAGACCGTGGTCCTGCTCGACCGTCTGGCGCAGCGCAGCTGTGTCCGGTACGGCCGGCGCGGCCAGGATCGGGCTGAGGTCGAGCCCGTCCGCCTTCCAATGCTCGATCGCCGCGCGAGTGTCGAGCATGTCGACCCGGCCGATCGCCTCGTCCAGCGATCGGAAACCCAGCGCGGCAAGGATCTCGCGGACCTGCTCGGCGATGTATTCGAAAAATGTGACGACGAATTCGGGTTTGCCAGTGAATCTCTTACGCAGGGCGGGATTCTGCGTCGCCACGCCCACGGGACAGGTGTCCAGATGGCAGACACGCATCATCACACATCCGGATACGATCAACGGTGCGGTGGAGAATCCGTACTCCTCGGCGCCGAGCAGCGCAGCCACGACCACGTCCCGCCCGGTCTTCATGGCACCGTCGACCTGGACGGTAATGCGGTCCCGCAACCCGTTGAGCAGCAGCGTCTGCTGGGTCTCGGCCAGACCCAACTCCCACGGCAGGCCAGCGTGCTTCAAGGCCGTCAGGGCGGCGGCACCCGTGCCGCCGTCGTGGCCGGAGATCAGCACGACGTCGGCGTGCGCTTTCGACACGCCCGCCGCCACCGTGCCTACGCCCGACTCCGCGACTAGCTTGACGTGCACCCGGGCCTGCGGGTTGGCGTTCTTCAGGTCGTGGATCAGCTGGGCCAGGTCTTCGATCGAGTAGATGTCGTGGTGCGGCGGCGGCGAGATCAGCCCGACACCGGGCGTCGAATTCCGGGTCCGGGCGATCCATGGGTACACCTTGAAGCCGGGCAGCTGGCCCCCCTCGCCTGGCTTGGCGCCCTGCGCCACCTTGATCTGGATGTCGTCGGCGTTGACCAGGTAATGGCTGGTGACGCCGAAACGTCCGGAGGCCACCTGCTTGACCCGCGACTTGCGCAGGTCGCCGTTCGGGTCGGGCGCGTACCGTGACGCGTCCTCCCCTCCCTCGCCGCAGTTCGACCGGCCGCCGATGCGGTTCATCGCGATCGCGAGCGTCTCGTGCGCCTCGGCCGAGATCGAGCCGTAGGACATCGCCCCGGTGTTGAACCGGGTGACGATCGATGACACGGGCTCGACCTCGTCGAGCGGAACCGGCGGGCGATCACCTCGCAGCTCGAACAGCCCGCGCAGCGTGCCACCCGAACGGTTGAGCTCCTCGACCGTCTCGCTGTACTCCCGGAACACCTCGTACCGGCGCTGCCGGGTGGCGTGCTGCAGCAGGAACACCGTCTCGGGGTTGAACAGATGCAGCTCGCCCTCGCGCCGCCACTGGTACTCACCGCCCACGTCGAGGCGGCGATGGGCCCGCGCGGACGGGACGAGCGGGTATGCGGTCGCGTGCCGGGCAGCGGCCTCCTCGGCCAGCACGTCCAGGCCGACTCCCCCGAGCCGGGACGGGGTACCGGTGAAGTATTCGTCGACGAGGTCGGTGGCCAGCCCGAACGCCTCGAACACCTGCGCGCCCGTGTACGACCCGATCGTCGAGATGCCCATCTTGGACATCACCTTCAGCACGCCCTTGTTGAGCGCCTTCACGAAGTTCGCAATCGCTGTGCTAGTCAAGGCGCCTGGACCGACGGTCGGCGCGGCGCCTGCGGCGCGGCTAGTCAAGGCGCCTGGACCGACGGTCGGCGCGGCGCCTGCGGCGCGGCTAGTCAAGGCGCCTGGACCGACGGTCGGCGCGGCGCCTGTGGCGCCCTGGACGGCCGTGATGGCTCCGCGCTCTACGAGGTCCTCGATCGACTCGAATGCGAGGTAGGGGTTGAGGGCGGCTGCGCCGTAGCCGACCAGGAGCGCCGCATGGTGCACCTCGCGCACCTCGCCGGTCTCGACGACAATGCCCGTCATCGACCGTTGCCCGGTGCGCACCAGGTGGTGGTGTACCGCGGCGGTCAGCAGCAGCGACGGTATCGGCGCATGGTCGGCGTCGCACTCGCGGTCGGACAGAATCAGGATGCGCGCGCCCGCGTCGATCGCCTCGGAACATTCGCGGCGCACGCGTTCGAGGGCGCCGGCCAACGCCTCGCCGCCGCCATGTACCCGATAACGGCCGTCGATCAGCTGGCAGTCGAACCCGGGCAGGTCACCATCCGCGTTGACGTGCCAGATCCTCGCCAGATCGTCGTTGTCGATCACCGGCCCCGGCAGGACGATCTGCCGGCACGACGCCGGGCTGGGGACGAGCAGGTTGTGCTCCGGGCCGAGCATCCCGGCGAGCGATGTGACCATCTGCTCTCGGATCGCGTCCAGCGGTGGGTTCGTCACCTGTGCGAACAGCTCGGTGAAGTAGTCGAACAGCAGGCGGGGCCGCTGCGACAGCGCCGCCAGCGGCGTGTCGGTTCCCATCGATCCGATCGGATCGGCTCCGCCGACGGCCATCGGGGTGAGCAGGATGCGCAACTCCTCCTCGGTGTAGCCGAACACCTGTTGGCGCCGAGTAACCGACTCGTGCGAGAACACGACGTGCTCACGCCTGGGCAGGTCGGCCAGGTCGATCTGCCCCGCGTGTAGCCACTCTCCGTACGGCTTGTCGGCGGCGAGCTCCGCCTTGATCTCGTCGTCGTGGACGATCTGCCCGCGGGCAGTGTCGACCAGGAACATCCGCCCGGGCTGCAGCCGCCCTTTCGCGACGACCGTCGCGGGATCTACCTCGAGCACCCCGGACTCGCTGCCGAGCACGACGAGGTCGTCGGACGTACGCCACCAGCGCCCCGGCCGCAGGCCGTTGCGGTCGAGGACCGCGCCGATGATCGTCCCATCGGTGAAGTTCACACAGGCCGGGCCGTCCCAGGCCTCCATCAGCGACGAGTGGAACGCATAGAAGTCGCGGCGGGCGGGGTCCATCCAGTCGGCCGCGTTCTCCCACGCCTCGGGGATCATCATCAGCACGGCGTGCGGCAGGCTGCGGCCGGCCATGTGGAGCAGCTCGAGGACCTCGTCGAACGACGCAGAGTCGCTCGCCGCCGGCGAGCAGATCGGGAACAGCCGCTCGAGGTCGCCCGGAATCAGATCGGACTCGAGCATCGCCTGCCGGGTGCTCATCCAGTTGCGGTTGCCCTTGATCGTGTTGATCTCGCCGTTGTGCGCGATGTAGCGATACGGGTGGGCCAGTGGCCAGGACGGAAACGTGTTTGTGGAGAACCGGCTGTGCACAAGGCCAATCGCGCTGGCGAACCGCTCGTCGCGCAAGTCCGGGAAGAACGTCCCGAGCTGGTGGGTGGTGAGCATTCCCTTGTAGACGAGAGTGCGCCCGGACAACGAGGCGAAGTACACGTCCAGCCCGGCGGCGCGGGCACGGTGCTCGACCACCTTGCGCAGGCAAAAGGCCCGGCGCTCCAGGTCCATGCCGGACTCGCCGTTCTCGCCCGCGACGAACAGCTGCCGGATGCTCGGCATCACGCTGCGCGCGGTGGGGCCAAGGCCGTCGGGGTCGGTGGGCAGGTCCCGCCAGCCGAGGACGTCCAGCGCCTCCTCATTCGCGACGTGCTCGATGAGCCGGACGACCTGAGCGGCTGCATCCGCGGCAACGGGGAGGAAGACGTTCCCCACCGCGTAGTGCCCGCGATCGGGCAGCGCGAACGGGACGACCTCGCGCAGGAACCCATCCGGCACCTGGACCGTCAAGCCCGCGCCGTCACCGGACGAGGGTTCGGCGCCCGCGGCGCCGCGATGGTCGAGATTGTGCAGCGCGACCAATGCGCGCGCCACGATCGAGTGACTCGGCCGTCCCTTGAGGTCGGCGAGGAACGCCACGCCGCACGAATCGGACTCAGACCCCGGGTCGTACAGGCCCTGCGCAGGCGGCACCGTGGAGAACATGCTCATCCGGTGGGTTCCCCTCCGAACACTGGCTGAGGACTCGGCTGGACTGGACGTTCGGCCGGGACAGCACTGGCCCGCAAGGCATCGTTGAGATTACCGGCCAGCCATTCACCGCCGGAAATCCGCCTGGTGTGTCGCATCTCAGCCAGCCATGGCCAGGACGCTCTCGATCACATCACGCTGCTCGGTGGGGATCGGTTTGCCGTCGGCCGTAGTGACGTAGAACGCGTCGACCACAGCTCCGCCGAGTGATTCCACCCGGGCCGACCGAATATCGACGCCACAGCGCTCGAGAGCCGCGGTGACCCGGTAGAGCAGGCCGATCGCGTCGTCGGCGCGGAACTCCAGCACGGTGGCGTCGGTCGCCTGGTCATCGAACCAACGCACCGCCGGCGCGCTGTGTCCCGCGGCCGCGCCACGGGCGTAGGAACGCTCCTTGGCGAACAGCCGCTCGGCCAGCGATAGCGACCCATCGAGCGCGCGCGCCAGATCGTGCCGGACGATGGCGGCGTCCGGCAACGACCCAAACCGCGGCTCGACCGCGAACGAGTTGACGGCCATGCCACGGTGAGTCTGGATCGACGCCGACCGCACGTCCAGCGAATGCAGCGCGAGCACCCCGGCCGCCCGCGACAGCACGCCGAGCGAGTCGGGCGCGGCCACGACCACCTCGTCTCCGCGGACCTCAACCGCGAGCCGACCGTCGTCGGCCAGCCGGCGGCGGTGCTCGTCCAGTGCCGGTGCAGGTGGAAGCGGCGCCCCGCCCAGCACCACCCTCGCACGACGTACCAGATCGGCGACGAGCCCGGCCTTCCAGTCGCTCCACACGGCGGGCCCGGTGGCCAGAGCATCAGCGACCGTCAGCGTGTACAGCAGATCGAGTAGCTCGGCCGACCCGCCGACCGCGTCGATGACGATGCGGATGGTGACCGGATCGCTCAGGTCCCGCCGCGTCGCCGTGTGCGGCAGCAGCAAGTGATGGCGCACCAGGGCCGTCACCGTGGCCGCGTCCCCGTATGACAGCCCCATCCGGCTCGCGATCGGCGCGGCGACGTCGGCACCCACCACGGAGTGGTCACGGGGCGGGTAACCCTTGCCGATGTCGTGCAGCAGCGCCCCGAGCAGCAGCAAGTCGGGCCGGGCGACCTGACGGCGCAGCTGCGCCGCCTGCGCCGCCGCCTCGAGCAGATGCCGGTCGACGGTGTACCGATGCACCGGGTTGTGCTGCGCGCGGAACCGCACCGCATCCCACTCCGGTACGAGGTTGACGAGCAGCCCGGCCTGGTCGAGGGCTTCGAACACCGGCACCCCTGCGGCGCCGGCGCCCAGGGCGGATACGAAGTCGTCCAGCGCCGCTTTGGGCCACGGCTGGGGCATCGGGGCCGACTCCGTAGCCAGCCGCTCCAGGGCGAACGGGGACAGCGGCAGGTCATGCTCAGCGGCGGCGCGGGCGGCACGCAGCACGAGCAGCGGATCGACCCACGGATCGGCGTCTCGAGCCAGCACGACCTCGCCGTCCTGAGCCACCACGTTGTGCGCAAGCGGCACCCGCTCCGGCGCGGCCGGCGCTAACGGCCGGAGCAGCCGCAGCGGACGCAGGCCACGCTCTGCGGGGCGAGCCGTGTCAACCCGGCGCCAGGCGTTGTGCAGAGTCAGCGCAATCGTGCGGGCCGCCTCGTTGACCGAGCGGAGAACCGCATCCGAATTCGGCACCCCGAGCGCGGTAGCGATCCCCGCTTGCTCCTGCTGGCGCAGCACGTCCTCGTCCCGGCCAGTTCGGCGATGCAGCTCGCCGCGGACGTCGAGCAGCACGTTCTTCGCCTCCCGGACCGCAAGCGGGAAGTCCACCAACTGCCCCACAGCGAGGGCCCGCAGCATGTTGGCATCTCGCAGGCAACCCTGCGAATCCTTCAGGTTCGGGTCGAGCAAGAACGCGCCCTCACCGGCAATGCGCCACCGCAGCCGTGCCATCTCGTGCAGGTCGCCCGCCTTCTTCGCGGCTGTCGCGCGCCACAGTTCGAGCAGGCGATCACGCAGCGGACCCGAGATGCCGGGGTCGCCAGCGATGTGACGCATGTCGAGCAGCCCCAGCATTGCCTTGAGGTCGTCCTTGGCGGTGCTGACCGCCTGCTCCGGTGTACGGACCGAGTGGTCCAAGCCGACCTTGCTGTCCCAGATCGGGTACCAGATCGCGTCGGCGATCTGCGCGACGCTGGCGGCAGCCCTGGAGACTCGGCCGGTGTGCAGCAGCACCAGGTCGAGGTCCGCGTACGGGGAAGGATCGCGACGCCCCAGCCCCCCCACGGCCACCAGGGCCATGCCCTGGCCTTCCCCGTGCTGCGCGAAAGCCGCACGCAACCACGCGTCGTACTCGTCCGCCAGCCGGTGCCGAAGGTCCTGACCGACCAGTCCGGGCTGGCGCAACACGCCAGCCCGGACCTGATCGAGTCGGAGACTTCCCCGTTCAGACGGCGTCCGCGTCCCGCTCACCCGTCCGCACCCGGACCAGCGTGCCGACCTCGGTCACCCACACCTTGCCGTCGCCGATCTTGCCGGTGCGGGCCGCTTCGACGATCGCGTCGACGACCTTGTCGGCGTCGAGCGCGTCGGCCAAAACCTCGACCTTTACCTTGGGCACCAGGTCGACCGTGTACTCGGCGCCGCGATAGACCTCGGTGTGCCCACGCTGCCGGCCGAAGCCCTGCACCTCGCTGACCGTCAGTCCCTGCACGCCCAGCACTTCCAGGGCGGCCTTGACGTCGTCGAGCTTGAACGGCTTGATGATTGCGGTAATCAGCTTCATGCGCCCACACTCTCCTTCGTCCCCGCGGCGGCCGGGACGTAGTCTCCTGCGCCGACCCCGCCGAGCGGACCGAAATCGTACGCGGACTCACCGTGGATGGCGATGTCCAGGCCCTCGAGCTCGGCCTCTTCGGTGACCCGGTTCTTGAAGAACAGACCGATGACCTTCGCGATGATGAACGTGCCCACGAACGAGAAAATGGTGACCGCTCCGGCGGCGAGGAACTGGTGGAACAGCAGGTTCCAGCCACCGTACTTGCCGGTACCGCCGTAGAGAATCCCGTCGTTCGCCAGCGAGTTGGTGCCGCTGGTGCTGAAGAAGCCGACGCACAGGGTGCCGACCCAGCCGCCGGCCAGGTGGACGCCGACCACGTCGAGCGAGTCGTCGTAGCCGAGCTTGTTCTTCACGCTGATCGCGTATGCGCAGATCGAGCCGGCGAACAAACCCACGAAGATCGAGCCGATCGGGCTCACGAAGCCCGCGCAGGGCGTGATCGCCACCAGACCGGCCACCGCGCCGGACGCGGCCCCGAGGGCGGTGGACTTCCCGTAACGCAGCTTCTCCACGATCAGCCAGGCGATGAGCGCGGTGGCCGTCGCGGTGTTCGTGTTCACCCAGGCGTACGAAGCCAGATCGCCCGCGCTCAGCGCCGAGCCCGCGTTGAACCCGAACCAGCCGAACCACAGCAAGCCGGCGCCGAGCATCACGAAGGGGATGTTGTTGCCGCGCATCTTCTCCTTCGGCCAGCCTCGTCGACGTCCGAGTACGAGACACATCGCCAGGCCTGCCGCACCGGCGTTGATGTGGACCACCGTCCCGCCGGCGAAGTCTTCCGCGAAGTACTTGCCCGCCGGCCACAGCGACTGGTTCAGCCAGCCGTAGCCGTCGAAGACCCAGTGCGCGACCGGGGCGTAGATCAGGATCGACCAGGCGGTCACGAACGCGACGAACGCCCCGAACTTCCAGCGATCGGCCGTCGAGCCGGTGATGAGGGCCGGCGTGATGATCGCGAACGTGACCTGGAACGCCACGAAGGCGAGCGTCGGAATGGTCTGGGCGGCGCCAAGGGCCGGGACGACGTCCCTGATGTTCTGCATCCCGAAGAAATGCAGGTCGCCCAGCCACCTGTTGTCACCGCCGAACGCCCAGGTGAAGCCGATGATCACCCAGGTGACGCTCACCACGGCGATGGCCATGAAGTTCTGGATGAGCATGCCCAGAATGTGCTTGGCGCGGACCATGCCGCCGTAGAAGAAGGCCAGGCCGGGCGTCATCAGCAGCACCAACGATGCCGCGGCAAGCACCCAGGCGGTATCGCCCGCACTCAGGCTCTTCTTCAGATCGAATGGCGCATAGGACGCCGCCACCACGAGTTGTGACACAGGGCTCCCCCTTTTGGTTAGGGACAGTCGTCGCGCGGGAACGCGCGCTGGCGACAGAGTGGAGGGCCCCTGTTAACGCGAAGCGCCCAGGCGTGTTTCAGCCTTGTAACCACGGTCGGCCAGCGCTGAGTGCTCGTCTCCTCACGGGCCCCTTTGCCCTCCTGCGACACGGTTATGGCCCCCTTTGCCCCGCGGCGACACGTTGGCCGGCGGCTGAAACGTGCCGTCGCGGGACAAAGTCGCTTACGAATGTGTCGTTGCGGGGCAAAGCGGTGGCCGCGACGACGTGCCGTGGCGGGCAGCAGAGCCCGCTGTCGCGTTAGCGCCATCGCGAACGCCGACCGCGCAGGGTGCTGACCGCTCAGGCCGCGATGGCCGACCGCGCAGTGATGAACGCCTGTACGGCTGTCTCGATGTCGGCTGCAGAGTGCGCCGCGGACAGTTGCACCCGGATCCGAGCCTTGCCCTTCGGCACGACGGGATAGGAGAACGCGATCACATACACGCCGTGGTCCAGCATCTCGTCCGCGATGCGCACGGCCAGCGCCGCGTCGCCGAACATCACCGGGGTGATCGGGTGCTCGCCGGGCAGCACGTCGAAGCGCTCCTCGTCCATCCGATGGCGGAACAGCTGCGTATTGCGGCGCAGCACCTCCCGCTGCTCGATGCCGCCCGCCACGAGATCGAGGGCGGCAAGCGACCCGGCGACGACGGCCGGGGCCACAGCGTTGGAGAACAGATAGGGACGCGACCGTTGCCGGAGCAACTCGACGATCTGCGCGCGAGCGCTAACGTATCCCCCGGACGCCCCGCCCAGCGCCTTGCCGAGCGTTCCGGTGACGATGTCGACGCGGTCCTGCACGCCGAACAATTCCGGGGTTCCCGCCCCTGACTCGCCCACGAAACCGACCGCGTGCGAGTCGTCGACCATAACGAGTGCGCCGTAACGATCAGCGATGTCGCAGATCTCGTCGAGGGGGGTCAGGTAGCCGTCCATGGAGAAGACGCCGTCGGTCACGATCAGCCGGCGCCGCGCGCCGGACGCTGCCCGCAGCTGCGTCTCGAGGTCAGCCATGTCGCGGTTGCGGTAGCGCAGTCGTTGCGCCTTGCACAGCCGGATGCCGTCGATGATCGAGGCGTGGTTGAGCTCGTCGGAGATCACCGCGTCGCGCTCGTCAAGCAGAACCTCGAAGGTGCCGCCGTTCGCGTCGAAACAGGACGAGTACAGGATCGTGGCCTCGGTGCCCAAGAACGCCGACAGCCGCCGCTCCAGTTCCCTGTGCTGGGTCTGCGTTCCGCAGATGAAGCGGACGCTGGCCATGCCGAATCCCCAGTCGTCCAAGGCCTTCTTGGCCGCCGCGACAATCTCGGGGTGGTCGGCAAGCCCTAGGTAGTTGTTCGCGCAGAAGTTCAGCACAGGGCGGTCGCCCGTGACGATCGAGGCCGACTGCGGCGATGCCAATTCGCGCTCGTGCTTGTACAGCCCGGCGTCGCGGATCTCGTCCAGGGTGCCGCGCAGATCGTCCCGCACCGAGCCGTACATCAGACCACCGTCCAATCCAGGACAACCTTGCCGCACTTGCCCCCCCGCGCGGTGGCGAAGGCGTCGGCCCATCGGTGAGCCGGGAACCGGTCGGTGATCACCGCAGAGATGTCCAGCCCGGACCGCAGCAGGGCGCTCATGGCGTACCAGGTCTCGAACATCTCCCGGCCGTATATCCCCTTGATCGCGATCATGTGGGTGACCACCTTGGTCCAGTCGATCTCGACCGGCGCACTCGGCAGGCCGAGCATGGCGATGCGTCCGCCGTGGTTCAGGTTGCCGATCACGTCCGGCAACGCCGACGGATGGCCACTCATCTCCAGCGCGACGTCGAAACCCTCGACCATGCCAAGCTGCTTCTGGGTGTCCTCAATGGTGCCGGTGGTGACGTTGAGCGCGACGTCGACGCCGAGTTGCCTGGCCAGTTCCAGCCGCGGCTCGCTCACGTCGGTGATGACGACGTACCGGGCGCCGACGTGCCTGGCGATAGCGGCAGCCATCAGGCCGATCGGGCCGGCCCCGGTGATCAGCACGTCCTCGCCGACGAGCGGGAACGACAGCGCGGTGTGCACCGCGTTGCCGAACGGGTCGAAGATCGCGCCCAGGTCGGGATCCACCGGGGTGTGGTGCACCCAGACGTTGCTTTCCGGCAGCACGACGAACTCGGCGAACGCACCGTCGCGATTGACACCCAGGCTGGACGTGCGGATGCACAGATGACGCCGACCGGCTCGGCAGTTGCGGCAGGTACCGCAGACGATGTGCCCCTCACCGGACACCAGATCGCCGACCCGCACGTCGCGAACCCCGTCGCCGAGCGCAACGACCTCTCCGCAGAACTCGTGCCCGGCGATGAGCGGGGCATCGACAGACGACGCGGCGAACGAGTCCCACGATTCGATGTGCAGGTCGGTGCCGCAGATCCCCGTGCGCAGCACACGGATCTTGACCTCGGCGGGCCCAGGCACCGGTTCCGGTCGATCAGTGAACTCGAATCCCGGCCGCGCTGCCGGTTTGTAGAGCGCCTTCATCTCAATACGGGGCCTTCAGTCCGGGAAACATCGGGAAATGCCTGACGTTGTGGGTAGCCAACTCTGCCGCAAGCCACTGAGCGGTCGCGGCGACGACCAGGTCCGCCGACCCCACGGTTTGATGGCTGCGCCGGTACTGACGACCGAGGTCGCCGGCCATCCGGCTCACTGGCTCGCTGACCGGCACCCAGTCCAAGACCGCGAACAGCGCCTCAGCCGCGCGCCGCTCGCCGGAACGCAGGCCACGGATTACTTCAGCACGAGAGATCTCCGAGCAATACGGCGGCTCGTTCGCGGAGTTGAGCCACGCGACGCCGTCCGCGAACCCGCGCAGCACATCTACGAGCACTGTGGTGTCGATGACTAATCCCGCCAACGCTGCTCCAGCTCGCGCTGCCTCACCCGGTCACGTTTACGCAGTTCCTGCACGTACGTCGCGCCATCCGGCAGGTATGGCGCGATGCCGGCGGCCGCCTCCACACCTGCCCGGAACCGCTCCATTCTCGTCTGGTGGTCGTCGGACGTGCGCTCGAGGTACTGATCCAGCGCGTCGCGAATGATCTGCGACTTCGTGCGACCCTCGGCCGCTGCGCGGGAGGCGAGCACGCGATCCTGCTGCTCGTCCAGGTAGATTTGCGTACGGCGCACGATGTATGAGCATACATCGTTAGGCCCACGGCGGCTAGATGCTACCTTCGTGTACATGACGACTACGGTGGGAGTAGCGCAGCTCCGCCAGAACCTCAGCAGGTATCTCAAGCTGGTCGAGCGCGGCGAGCGACTGGTCGTCACTGATCGCAACCGTCCGGTTGCTGAGCTCGGCCCCCCGGCAGTCGGCAGCGCGGACCTGGATCGCCTCGTTGTCGAGGGTCGCGTCCAGCGGCCGCGTCGGCGAATGCTGCCGGCGCCGTTGTCGGTCTCGGGCGACGCCCGCCCGTTGAGCTCCGCACTCGACGAGATCCGCGGCGACGGCTGAGTGCCGCTCTACTATCTGGACTCCTCGGCACTGGTCAAGCTCGTCGTGGACGAGCCCGAATCGGCTGCGCTACGGCGGTTCCTCGACGGCGCCGACATTATCTCAAGCGAGCTCGTACGGTGCGAAATTCCCCGCGCCATCCGACGCGCCGTTGGACACGGTCCTCACCTGCCCGGCGACCAGCTGCTCAATCGTGCCGACGAGTTGCTGGATGCGGTAGCCGTGCTGCCCCTCGATAGCCCGATCCTGGTGTCCGCGGGCAAGCTGGCCGAGCCGGCGCTGCGCGCGCTCGATGCGATCCACGTTGCCTCGGCTTTGGACGTCGTTCCGATCGAGGGCTTCGTCAGCTACGACTACCGGCAGAACGCCGCTGCACGATTGGCCGGTCTGCGCACCGTGGCACCGAACCCTTGAGGCCCGTGTTCGACCGAGGCACGTCGAGCGACGTGCACGGCCCGGGGCGCACAACCTCGCGATCTGCGGTGGCGAGAGGGTAGCGCCACGAGCTGTGCGGCCATCCACATGATCAGGAGCCCGTGACCCAGCGCCACGGCTTGGTCTGTGGCTCCTGATCAACGACCGGCAGTCGCGCGATCGCAGTAACGCTGTGGCAACAACCCTTTCGACGCTCAGCCCACTGGTTCGCCGAGCAAGGCGTCGACGCTCAGCCCACTGGTTCGCCGAGCAAGGCGTCGACGCTCAGCCCACTGGTTCGCCGAGCAAGGCGTCGACGCTCAGCCCACTGGTTCGCCGAGCAAGGCGTCGACGAACTGCTCGGCGTCGAACGGCGCGAGGTCGTCGGCGCCCTCGCCCAAGCCCACCAGCTTGACCGGCACGCCGAGCTCGCGCTGCACGCTGATGACGATGCCGCCCTTGGCGGTGCCGTCGAGCTTCGTCAGCACGATTCCCGTGACGTCGACGACCTCGGTGAATACCCGGGCCTGGGTCAGGCCGTTCTGCCCGGTGGTGGCGTCCAGGACGAGCAGTGTCTCGTCGACCGGCCCCTGCCTCTCGACCACCCGCTTGACCTTGCCCAGTTCGTCCATCAGCCCGACCTTGGTGTGCAGCCGGCCAGCCGTGTCGATGAGGACCGTGTCGACGCCGCGCTGCGCGCCGTGCCGCACGGCGTCGAATGCCACGCTGGCGGGGTCACCAGCCTCCGGGCCGCGCACCGTCTCGGCGCCGACCCTGGCACCCCAGGTCTGCAGTTGGTCGGCTGCGGCGGCCCGGAAGGTATCGGCCGCCCCGAGCAGGACGCTGCGCCCGTCGGCGACCAGCACCCGGGCCAGCTTGCCGCAGGTGGTCGTCTTGCCGGTGCCGTTCACCCCGACGACGAGCAGAACCGACGGGTGACCGTCATGGGGCGTGGTGTGCAGCGTGCGGTCCAGATCCGGCTGTAGCGCCGCGACGAGCTCATCGGCAAGCAACGCCCGCAGCTCGCCCTGCGATTGAGTGCCGAGCACCTTGCTGCGGGTCCGCAGCCGGTCGACGATCTCGGTCGTGGCGCCGACGCCCACGTCCGCGCTGAGCAGGGCCTCCTCGATCTCCTCCCACGCCTGCTCATCTAGCTTGTCCCGCGATAGTACGGACAGCAGGCCCCGACCCAACGTGGACTGCGACCGGCCCAGTCGGGCGCGCAGGCGATGCAGCCGCCCCGCGGTCGGCTCCGGGATCTCGACCGGGGGCGGGGCCAGGACGTCGGTTTCGGCCGGTTCGACGATCGTGCCCACGCTGCCGGGCGGCTGCGCGTGATCGGCGACTGCGGGCTCGCCGCCGGCACTGGGACGCGGTGGCGCAGGCGGCGGGACGACCCGGCCGGCGCGCCGCCGCGGAACGACGAACGCGGCGAGCGCGATCAGTGCCACGACGACGATCGCTAGCGCGATCCACAGATAAGTCACGGCGTCATCATCTCAGGCCACGGCTGGGCCTGAGCGATCAGTGATTGACCAACAGGCCGCCCGCGTTCCAGGTGTTCCACGACAGATTCCACCAGCCGTAGCCGTCCCACGACGGCATGACGGTGCCAGGAATGTTGTAGATCACCACATCGCCCAGCAGCGCGAAGCTGTAGAACCACTGCGCCGTGTCCAGCTGCAGGTTGGTGCAGCCGTTCGAGGTGTTCAGCTGGCCGATGTGGGTGTTCCACGGGGCGCCGTGGATGTACTCGCCGCTCGACGTGACCCGAGTCGACCACTTGACGTCCTCGGAGTAGCCCGGCCCGACCATGTGCACTATGCCGTCGGGCTTGCGGGTGTCGGTGCCGGGGATGTCCTCGCCCTTCTGCATCACGACCTTGGTACCGCTGTAGGTAGGGGTCTTGGCCGCGCCGAGCGAGACCTGGATCGTCTTGACGACCTTGCCGTCGCTGGTGACCGTCATCTGCTTCGGGTTCGTATCAGTGACCGTCGAGATGTGCGCTGCTCCGGTCGAAAAATTGAGGGTCAGGCTGTCGTCGTAGGCCAGGCCCGGTCCCGCGCTGACACCCTTGAGCGGCAGGTTCACGAAGATCTTCGCGTGCGCCGGCCAGTAGCTCTGCGGCCGGTACAGCGCCTCGATGGGAGCCTGCTTGCCGCTGGCAAAGGTGTGCGAGGACTTCTGCCAGTACCACGCGCCGTTTGCCGGCTGGCCGTTGACGGTGACGGACGCCGCCTTGGTGAATCCGCTCGATTCGGTGGGCGCGACGGTGAACCACAGCACGACGGCGAACCCCACACCCCACACCTGCCCGTCGTCCTGCAGCGTGCTGACGTGCACCGGCTTGGTCGGCTTGGGCTTGCTGCTCGCCGACGACTGACCCGAAGGCGCCGCGGCGGACGAGTCGGCACCGGGGACGCTGGACCCTGCGGTGCCCTTGCCCGACGTGGTCGAGGAGCACCCCACGACAACCACGGCGAGCGCGGCCAGCAGGGTCGCGACGTAGCTGAGTCGGCGCATCGCGGTGCCACGCGGGTTCGAACTCACCCGGACAGGGTAAGGGACTGCGCCATGCGCGACGTACCGCACGGCCCGAGATCTGGCGTCACGAGTGATTCACCAGCAGGCCCCCGGCCTTCCATTGGGCCCAGCCGAGGTTCCAGTCGCCCAGGCCGTCCAACGCGGGCATGGTGCCCCCGGAGGTCCCTGAGTAGGTCACCACGTCGCCGAGCAGAGAGAACTTGTAGAACCACTCCGCGTCCGCGGTCTCCAGGTTCGTGCAACCGTTGGAGGTACTGGCCTGCCCGATACGGGAGTTCCACGGTGCCGCGTGGATGAACTCGCCGTCCAGGGTGACCCGTACCGACCAGGGCACCAGCTCGTTGTAAACCGAGGACGGTCCGGACCTCCCGTCGCCGATCATCCGCTGCGGATTGCGCTTCTCCATGACGACTTTCGTGCCGTTGTACGTTGGCGTGTTCCCCTTGCCGAGCGAGACCCCGATCGTCTTCTGCACGGCGCCCTCCGACGTGACCACCATCTGCAGGGACTGCCCGTTCACCCGCGAGACGTGCCTCGCGCCAATGCTGAAGTCGAGCGTCAGGTTGTCCTCGTAGACCAGGCCGGCACCGGCGCTGAGGCCCTTGATCGGCATGTCGACGTGGATCGTCGAGTGCGCCAGCCAGTAGTCCTGCAGTCGGTAATGCGCCTCGATCGGCCCGTCGGCGTACGGCCGCTCCCAGTACCACGCACCGTTGGCCGGCGCTCCGTTGACCGTCACCGTGGTCGCCTTGGTGAACGCCGAGGAGTCGGTGGGTGCGGGAGAGAATCGCGCGATGATCGGCTCTCCGACGCCGTAGGTCTGGTCGTCGCCCTGCACGGTGCTGACCTTGACCGGTGTGGTGGGGATCGCCGGCTTCGTCGTAGTCGGCGTCCCGGACGGACCGGACGAATTCCAGCCGCCCGGGCTGCTGCTGGTGCTACTACTGGTCGAGCCGGGCGTGCCGTTGCCGTCCGTGGTGGTCGCGCAGGCAGTGACAAGCATGCCCACCGTGACCAATCCGATGAGGAGACCTATTCGCGCCTTGCAACAACGAGAAGCAATAGCGCGGAGGGTCAAAGACACCCGGACAGCCTAGGTGATGCGGGCAGGTCATCCGACCGGTGTGCGAGAGCGTGCGCCGTACGTCTGCTGTATGCGCTCAGCTGGCGGAGACGAGCTCTCGCCCGACCTCACGAAGCCGCTGGCTAATCACCTGGGTTATCCCGTCACCCCGCATGGTGACGCCGTAGAGCGCATCGGCGATCTCCATGGTGCGCTTCTGATGGGTGATCAGCAGGATCTGGCTGCTGGCTCGAAGCTCGCTGATCAGCCCGATGAGCCGGCCCAGGTTGACGTCGTCCAGCGCGGCCTCGACCTCGTCCAGGACGTAGAACGGGCTCGGCCGGGCTCGGAAGATCGCCACCAGCAACGCCACCGCGGTGAGCGACCGCTCACCGCCGGACAGCAGCGACAGCCGCTTCACCTTCTTGCCGGGCGGCCGGGCCTCGACGTCGATGCCGGTCAGTAGCATGTCGTCGGGATCGGTCAGTACCAGGCGTCCCTCGCCGCCGGGGAACAACGTCGCGAACACCACCTCGAACTCGCGCGCGACGTCCTGATAGGCGCTGGTGAACACCTCGAGAATCCGGTCGTCGACCTCCTTGACAACGGTGAGCAGGTCGCGGCGGGTGGCCTTGAGGTCCTCGAGCTGCGTCGACAGAAACTGGTGCCGCTCCTCCAGCGCGGCGAACTCCTCGAGCGCAAGGGGGTTCACCTTGCCCAGCAGGGCCAGCTCACGTTCCGCCCGCGCCGCCCGCTTCTCCTGGGTGGGACGGTGGAACGGTCCGGACTGTGGTGCGGTGACGGTCTCGCCACGCTCCCGCGCCTGTTCGTACTCCGCCATCTCCAGCGAGCTCGGCGGGGCTGGCTGGTCCGGGCCGTACTCTGCGAGCAATGCCTCGACTTCGACGCCGAACTCTTCGACGGCTCGGTTCTCGATCGCCTCGATGCGCAGCCGATGCTCGGCGCGGGCGACCTCGTCGCGGTGGACCGCATCAGTGAGCCTGGCCACCTGCTCGTCAAGCCCTCGGCTGCGGTCGCGCAGCGCCAGCAGCTCGCCCTCGCGAACGACGCGTCTGTGCTGGACCGCGTCGCGCTCGGTGGCGGCGCGGGCCACCGAGTGGCCGATCGCGACGAGGGCAGCCGTTGCGGCGTCACGGACCCCGGCAGCTACCACCGCGCCCCGGGCGCGCGCGCGAATCACCTCGGCGTGCCGCCGCCGCGCCGCCCGCTCGTCTGCGGCGGCCCGACGCAGCGCCTCGGCGCGTCCGGCGAGCGCGCGCACGCGTTCCTCGCCGGTGCGAACGGTGAGCCGTGCCTCGAGCTCTGTCTGACGGGCGGCCTCGACAGCTGCGGCCAACGCGGCACGTCGGGCGGTGTCGTCGTCGGCGTCCGCGACGGGCTCGGCTTCGGCCAGCCGAAGACGCTCCTCCAGCTCGGTGAGCCCAGCCAGATCCCGGTTGCGCGCCTCCTCGGCGGCGAGACATGCTTGCTCCAGCCGCTGGGCCTCGGCCGTGGCGGAGCGGACCGATTGACCCAGCTGGGCGAGCTGCTCGGCGACGGCGGACAACCGTGCGTCGGACTCGTTCAGCGCGTGCAGGGCCGTGTACACCTCCGCCTCGTGCTGCGCCGCGTCGGCTCGTGCAGCGACCAGCTCGGCGTGCAGCCGGTCGTGCCGGACACTCGCCTCGTCCGAGCGCTGTTGTGCCTCGTCGACGGCGGCCTGCACTTCGATCGCGCTCGGCGCCGACGCCGATCCGCCGGCGGCCCACTGCGCGCCAAACACGTCACCGGCCCGGGTGACGCCCCGGAGCTGCGGGTGCTCGGCTACCAGGTGTCGTGCCGCGGTCAGGTCTGGGACGACGGCGACCCGGTCCAGGGCGCTGCCGACAGGGCCGAGCAGCGAGTCGGGGGTACGGACGACGTCGATCGCCCAAACGGCGCCCGGCGGCAGCGCAGGCCAGCCCGCGCGGTCAATCGGATGTGCTGCGCCGCCGATGGCGATGCCCACCCGACCGGCCTCGTCGGTCTTCAGAAGCTGCAGCGCGGCTGCGGCGTCGTGGGGCGAGGCCACTGCAACCGCTTCGGCGAGCGGACCGAGGGCTGTGGCGATCGCCGCCTCGTGGCCGGGTTCGACGCTCAGCAGCGCAGCCACCGAGCCGAGCACGCCCGGCAGCCGCGACCCGGCCGCGAGCAGCGCGCCGGCGCCGTCCTTGCGGGTCAGGCCCAGGGCCAGCGCGTCTCGGCGCGCGGTCCAGGTGGATCGGTCCCGCTCGGCCTCCCGCTCTGCCGCGGCCAGCTCCCGGACCCGTGCCTCGGCCTGTTCGTAGGCGGCGACAGCGGCTTCGTGCCGCTCATCCAAACTCAGCTCGCCCTCGTCCAACGCGCCCACTTGAGCGTGGATGTCGGCGAGCTGTGCTTCGGCCGCGGCCGCGCGAGCTCGGGCGTCAGCGGCCGCCTCGGCCAGCCGGGCGATCTCGCCACCGCCAGCGGTGGCGCGGGTGCGCAGGGCGTTGACCTGGCCCGCCAGCGTCGCCAGGCCCTCACGCCGGTCGGCCACCGCCCGCGCAGCAGCCACGATGGCCCGCTCCGCTTCGGCGAGCTGGCCTTCCAGGCCCTGCCGGGCGCCGACGCCCGCCGTCAATGCCGCGTGTGACTCGTCGAGCTGGTGCTGGATCGCGGCTTCCTGCGCGGAAACGGCCTCGGCCTCGGCGTCCAGCGCCTCGGGATCTTGGCCGGGCCGCACGTCCGCAGATTGGGCCGACAGGTGCCGGGCCCGTTCCGCCGCGAGCGAGGCCGTGCCGCGGAAGCGTTCCTCGAGCGCCGAGAGGCGGTACCACGTCTCCTGCGCGGCGGACAGGAGCGGCGCGTCCGCTGCTGCCGCTTGCTCGAGCCCACTCTCCCGGGCCCGCGCCTGAGTGAGCTCGGCCTCGACGCCGCCACGACGGGCCCGGATGGCCTGCTCGTCGGCCACTTCACGGTCGAATTCGTCTCGGAGTGCGACGAGGTCGTCGGCCAGCAGCCGCAGTCGCGAGTCGCGCAGCTCGGCCTGCACTCCGGCCGCCCGCCGGGCGATCTCGGCCTGCTTGCCGAGTGGCTTCAGCTGGCGACGAAGCTCCGCGGTGAGATCGATGAGGCGGGCGAGGTTGGCCTCCATCGCGTCGAGCTTGCGCAGTGCCTTCTCTTTGCGTTTGCGGTGTTTGAGGACGCCGGCGGCCTCCTCGATGAACCCGCGACGATCCTCCGGCCGCGCCTGCAGGACCGAGTCGAGCTGGCCCTGCCCGACGATCACGTGCATCTCGCGGCCGATCCCCGAGTCCGACAGCAGCTCCTGGATGTCCAGCAACCGGGCCGATTCGCCGTTGATCTCGTACTCGCTGGCGCCGTCACGGAACATCCGCCGGGTGATCGAGACCTCGGTGTAGTCGATATTCAGCGCGTTGTCGCTGTTGTCGATCGTGAGCGTGACCTCGGCCCGACCGAGCGGCGGACGGCCCGCCGTGCCGGCGAAGATGACGTCTTCCATCTTGCCGCCGCGGAGGGCCTTGGCTCCCTGCTCGCCGAGCACCCAGGCGATGGCGTCGACGACGTTGCTCTTGCCAGCTCCGTTCGGTCCGACGACAACGGTGATACCAGGCTCGAAGCGCAGGGTCGTGGCCGAGGCGAAGGACTTGAAACCTCGCAGGGTCAGCGAGTTGAGGTGCACGAATCTCCCGGCGGGCGCTCGGCGGTGTCGGTGGCTCGTGCGAATCTAGCGCGCCGCGGTCGGCGCGCACGCGAGGCAGGCCGACGAGTTAGCCACGCTCCTGCCGGGTCATTCGACCGGCAGGCGGGCCGGCTATGCCAGGGCGGGTTCGGCGGGTTCGGCGCCTTCGGAGAGGCGATGCAATTCGAGGTCCAGCGCGCGGTCCAGGACCGGCTGATAACGCGCGCGCAGATCGGCGAGTTCCCCCTCGAGTTCTTGGATTCGACGACGCAATCGCACGACCTCGAGCGAGAGCGCTTGGTCCGAACCGTTACCGATGTACCCAATGAGGGCGCGTGCCATGTAGCGACCTTTCACACAACTATGTCCGTGCCGACGCTATTGTCGGGCACGTCAGTTTGTCCGTGTGCGACGCGGCGAGGGCTGCGCGCACCTGTGGTAGATGCCTTGCGGCGATGCGCGTGACTCTCGGTCGGTCATCCCATGGTCTCACCGTGGTAACGACAGGTCAACAATCAAGGCGCCTCGGTGCGGGCACTGACACGACCTTCACAGCACCCCTTGCATCCGCTCACAGCCGCTCACCGTTCACCCACCGCATCGCCTTTGCCCCGCCGTGGCACTCGCTCACCTAGGCCAGTGCCCGGGCCCGCGGGTCGCTCGCTCGGGCTTCGGCGCAGTAGGTCGTCAGGCGCCGGCCAGCCCGGTGTCTTCGGCTACCAGGAAGTGGAAGGCGCCCGGGCCGACCGTCCCGGTCAGGGTGCCGACCACGGTGACCGCGTCATCGTAGGGTCCTTGCACGTAGAACGGAACGCCGTTGCGTCCGAAGGTGATGACGCTGTCCTGCGTCCATGTCCCGAGGTGTCCGGCGGTGGCCGCGAAGTCCCGCGCGGGTTCGAAGCCGAGCCGGCGCGCGGCTTCGACCGCCCCGAACACCACCTGCTGGGCCAACTCCAGCGGCGCTGCCAGCGGCGGCCCGATGTGCTCGAACGCACCGAAGAACAGTCGCACGAATCCCGGTAGCCCGCCTTCATCCATGATCCGGGGTCCGAGGGTGTCTTTCACGCCGAGGCAATGCGTGTCGACTAGATACCCGCACACCGAGACCCGGTGAGAGCGGTGTCGGCGGGCAACGGCCACGGCGGCCATCCCAGCCACGTCCTCTGCCCCGGCCGCGACGTCGGGCCAATCCTGACGATCCCCCGGTACGCCCAACCCCCCGCTCCAGCCCGGGCTTACCCAACAGCCCACGAGCGCCGGCTCGCGGTCCGTGGCCGCGGCCTGCGCCGAGACCGCACGAACCAGCGGGGAGACAGCGGCTGGGCCCATACCAAGTGTCCGGGCGACTTGCTTCGGGGACAGTCCGGCCGCGCGCAACTCACGCACTCGATCGAGCACGCCGTCATCCAACGTCGCGCGCGCTGTCACACTTGACATCTACCACGTGGGCATCCGTGCCCCATCCAGATCGCCTGCGACACGCCGCGCCGCACCGTGTGGATCTCCCGGAGCACGACGCTGCGTTGGTTGAGCGGTTCGGATCTCGTCCCTTATTTGCTCGTGCCGCGCTCGGGCCTGCTGAACGTTGACCTCAGCTGAGCATCAACATCGGAGTCGGCCAGGACGATGACCTCGTCGCCGGCCCGTAACTCGGTGTCGCCGCGCAGGACGAGCAGGCGGTTCGCACGTAGGACGAGGCTGATCCAAGCATCGTCCGGCAGTTCGGTGAGGTCGGCGATGCGCCGCCCGTCGGCCGGGGCACCCTTCTGGATGGTCAGCCGATGGACGCCTCTGGGCGCTTCGCCGACGCGAACGCCCAGTGACCAGGGTTCGGGCTCTATGGCGCGCACGCGCAGGTGCAGCAACCGCGTGACCGTCGGGACCAGGCTCCCCTGCACGACGACGGAGAAGATCACGACAACGACCACAATGCCGTAGAGCCGTTCTGCGTCCGCGACGTGCGCCGTGAGCAGGGAGCCGGCGAGCAGAATCGGTACCGCACCTTTTAGCCCGGCGAACAGCACGAAGAGGCGTTCGTTTCTCTTCAACCGAGCTGGGACGAGGCAGCCGCTGACGAACAGGGGGCGGATGACAGCGCTGAGCACAATCCCGAGCAGTAGTCCCGGTATCCAGACGTCAGGGTGCGCAAGTTCGGCGAGATCGACGGTGAGGCCCAGCACGACGAACGCGACGATCTCGCCGAGGCTGCCCAACGCCGTATGGAATTGCCGGATGTCGCGCTTGTAGGGGACTCGTTCATCGCCGAGCACGATGCCCGCGACGAACACGGCGAGGAAACCGGATCCGTGGGCGATGGCCGCGACGCCGTAGATGAGCAGGCCACTGGCGGCGGTGCGCAACGGGTACAACCCGGCACTGGGCAGGGGTACTGTCCTGACGAACCACACCAGGGCCCGACCGCCGACGACCCCGATGGCCAGACCGACGGTCATTTGCAGCGCGAATTCCCCGGCGATATGCGCGAAGGCGCCCCCGCCGATACCACCCGCCGCGATCAAGCTCGCCATCAGCGATATGCCGACGGGATCATTGGCGCCGGACTCGCCCTCCAGGATCGTGCCGCTACGTCCGGCAACCTCCCGCTGACCGAGCACGGAGAACACCACGGCAGGGTCGGTCGGGGCAACGGCCGTTGCTACCAGCAGCGCCAAGTACCAGCCAAGGCGGAAGGCGAAATGAACGAAGACGGCGGCACCTGCAACGGTGAGGAAGGTACCGAGAACGCCGACGATCCCGATCGGCACCGCCGCCAGGCGAAATCGTCTCCAGCCGATGTTGAGCCCGCCATCGAACAGGATGCCCAGCAGGGCAAGGGTCACCAGCTGCTGAACCGTGCGCTGCGGCGGCGAGTGCAGACTCGGAATCGCCTCTACCGCGGCCGCAGACGCGAGTAAGACCAGCAGCGGCGCCGGCACCTTGAGGTGTTCGGTAAGCCGACTGGACAGCAACGCCAGCAGCCCAACAGTGGCGATCATCAAGATCGCTACCACGAACGAGTGCGACTCGGGCATCGGATCCGGCCTCGGATATTGGCGGGCTGGTCGGGATGTTGGACGCTACGTCATTGCGGAGCCGCGGACGGCGTCATGATAGCCGGGGCAGGCACGCAGCACCGGGAGGTCTGGACCAGGTGCAAGATGCCCACTATGACGAAACAACGCAGCAGCGCGGGCCTCGAGCTCAACCATGACGGGTCCCGGGATGCCTGCCTACCGGCATGAATCGTCGTCCGACGATCGGCCGGGATCGGTCCGTCAGGTGCCGGCTCGTTCACCGCACGGTCGCCGGTGCCAGACGGCCGATGCCGTCGGTGGCCGCATGTCGTCGGGGCGCAGCTCGCTCGAAGCCGCACTACACGACATTGCCGCCCGCGCTTCGGATGAAAGTGGCGGCTTCGCCGCCGACATGCTGAGCGCTTACCTCGACGGCATTACAACCGCGTGGCTGCACGGCGGCGGGCTGGGCTCGCGCGAGCTCAGGCACTGCCGCACGATCGGCAGCCAGGCGGCGGTCGAGGGCATCGAGCTGCCGATGGTCGTCGATGCCTTCCTCAGCGCTACCCGGCTGGTCTGGGAGGCGCTGCCGGCGCTCCACGAGAGCATCGGTCAGCCCGTGCTACCGGCGCAGCGGCTGCTTGAACTAGGGCAGTTGGTGTTGCGCGCGGCGGATGACGCGCTCGCGTCGGTGGCTGAGGGGTACGCCCAGGCCCGGCGCGCGGTGATCCGGCAGGAGGAATCGCTGCGGCGCGAGTTCGTCGATGACGTGCTCGCGGGAGCAGGGGACGTCTCGGATCTGGTTGCGCGCGCCGACCGGGTCGGCCTGCGGCTCACCGCCGCACACCTGGTCGCAGTCGTAGCGTCGCGGCCTGCGCTGCGCTCCAGCGGGCTCGCGCTGTCCAGTCTCGAGGAGCGGCTGCGGACCCGGCTGGCGGGCCGTGACCTCCTCATCGCGATGAAGGAAAGCCTGATCGTCATCGTGGTCGGAGCGGAAGTCGGCAACGCTCCGTCGCCGTCGTCGCAGCGGAAGCTGGCGGATCTCATCGGCCGGCAGATCCACGCGGTCACACGTACCGACCCTGCCGTGACGGTAGCGCTGGGACGGGAGCACACGGGTCCGGCTGGGGTCGCGATGTCCTACCGCGAGGCCCGAGAGGCGTTAGGCTTGGCGGCACAGGTCGGCTGGCCTAACACGGTCGTGCTTGCGGACGAACTGGCGGTCTACCAGGTCCTGTTACGCGACACGGAAGCCCTGACCAGCGTCGTTGAGGCGGTCCGCAAGCCGTTGACCGCCGCCCGCGGCGGCGCTCAGCCACTGCTCGACACGCTCGCGACGTTCTTCGCCTGCGGTGCAGTGGCCACCGAGACCGCGCGGCAGATGCACCTATCGGTCCGCGCGGTCACCTATCGGCTCAGCCGCATCGCCACGCTCACCGGCTACCGCCCGACCGATCCCGCCGACTGGTTGACGTTGCAGATCGCCGCAGTGGGCGCCCGACTGCTCGGGCTCGCAGACAAGGCAGGCTCCTCACCGTCATTGCCGGATGTCGGCAATGACGGTGGAGACTATCGGCCTGGCTGATCTCCGGCGCCCTCGCGAGGCCGGCGGAAGACTGGGCAGCGAGCCGCTGGCTGCTGATCCTGCGGACCGGCGCACGGCGGCTGAGTCGACGCCGCACCTCCCGGGAAGGACGTCGAGATGTCCGCCATCATCGCGGTCACGATCTTCCTGGCCGGGTACGCGGCCATCGCCAGCGAGAAGATCCATCGGGTCACCGTCGTCCTCGTCGGCGCGGGTGTGCTGTTGGCGTTGCGGATTCTGGACGCAGGCGACGCGTTCCATTCCGAGCGCTACGGGATCAGCTGGGAGGTCATCTTCCTGCTGCTCGGGATGATGATCATCGTCGGGGCGATCCAACAGACCGGCCTGTTCGACTACCTCGCCTTGCGGGCGGTACAGCTGACCGGCGGTCGGCCATACCGGCTGATGATCAGCCTGATACTGCTCACCGCGGTCGCGTCGGCGCTGGTCGACAACGTGACCACGGTCCTGCTTGTCGCGCCGATGACGCTGTCCGTTACCCGCGACATCGGCCTTCGGCCAGCTCCGTTCCTCATCGCCGTCGCGCTGGCGTCCAACATCGGCGGCACGGCGACCCTTATTGGCGATCCGCCGAACATCATCATCGGGACCGAGGCGGGACTGTCCTACCTGGACTTCTTGACCAACCTGGGGCCGCTGGTGGCCCTTCTGCTGCTCGTTTATGCCGGGCTGTGCCGGCTGATGTTCGCCCGGGACTTGGGGCGCGGTGACCAGGCTCGGCTGGCGGGCTTGCTCGCCGAGGACCCGCGCGAGCGGATCACCGATCGCCGGTTGCTGGTTTGGTCGTTGAGCGTGCTGGGCACCGTAACCGTCGGCTTCGTGCTGCATTCGGCGTTGCACTACCAGCCGTCGGTCATTGCGTTGCTCGGCGGTGGCCTCCTGCTGCTGGCCAGCCGGAACCGGCCGGGCGTGCTGCGCGAGGTCGAGTGGGCGACCCTCGCGTTCTTCGCAGGCTTGTTCATCATGGTCGGTGCGCTGGTGAAAGTGGGCGTGGTCGGGAGTCTGTCCCGTGCGATCGCCGATGGGGTGGACGGGCGGGTGCTGCTGGGTTCTGCCGTGCTGCTCACGGCGTCCGCGGTACTGTCCGCCGTGGTGGACAACATCCCGTACGTTGCGGCGATGACACCGGTCGTGGCCACCGTCGCCGCCGATCTGCCCGCCGGCACCGATGCCGCCCCGTTGTGGTGGTCGTTAGCCCTTGGCGCTGACCTCGGCGGCAACGCGACCCCCATCGGCGCCAGCGCGAACATCGTGATCCTGGCGATCGCGGCACGACACGACTGCCGCATCAGCTTCGGGCAGTTCGTGCGGTACGGCGTCCTGACAGCCATGGTGACGCTGGCGGTGTCCATGGCGTACGTGTGGCTGCGGTATTTCGTCGTCAGCTGACCCCGCGGCGAGTCTCACCGCGGGCGACGGCGCGAGTCCAGGAGGTAGGCGGTCGGTGTGTGCCATAGCCGGCGCCGGTTGGTAACCGGCCGACCCGGCGCCCGGCCTCGGGCCCGAACGGTCGGTCACCATGAAGGCCGGGGGGACCGGCGGGACGTCGCAGTGCCGGGCTCTGGACGTCGCCCGCGGCAGAGCGCGGCGATATCAGTGGCTGGTGGCCAGCGACCGGGTCAGTCGGCTGCACGCGCTGCGATGCAGCAGCTCCGGACGTGCCGTTCCCGGCGTCTGACCCTGCAGGTCGCGACCTGCTCCTGCGACGATGTGCCGGATCGTGCTCGCAGGTATTGGCCCTTCGTACTGGGCGGCCAGCTCCGCGGCGACCTCGCGCACCTGCGTCGCGCTGGCTCTGTTGCTGACATCCACGCATTACCTCCCCACCGGCTCGTTACGGTTGCGGTGGCGGGCCTCCATCCAATTCTGCGGGCCGCCTTCGGCCGCCGCAGCTGCCTGACGCGGCAGCGACCAGAGCAGTTCGTTGCCGAACCCGCGCAGCGATCGGCCCGGGGCGGCGAGGGTGGCGAGGCGCTGCACCTGGCCTGCACGCACTCCGGTCGGCTCTTGCCCCGCCATGGCACGCTGAGCCGTCAGGGCGGGGCAAAGAGGGTCTGCCGGGCCTTTCCGCGGGGCAGCTTGGCACGCCGGGCAGATCAGCCCCGGGTGGGCCGACGCTGGCAGTGCGGGCAGTAGAAACTTGACCGGTTCATAAACGCCGAGCGGCGGATCGGCCTGCCGCACCGCAGGCACGGCAATCCCTCGCGCCCGTAGACGGCAAGCGTGCGCTCGAAGTAGCCGCTGCGGCCATCGACGTCCACATAGAGGGCATCGAACGACGTGCCGCCGGCCGCGATGGCTTCGCGCAGCACCTCTCGGACCTGGGCCAGCAGCTGGCCGACGACGGGCCGGCCAAGCGCGGAGGTGTCTCGTTCACCGTTCAGCCGGGCCCGCCACAGCGCCTCGTCCGCATAGATGTTGCCGACGCCGGAGATCAGGGTCTGGTCCAGCAGCGCCCGCTTGATCGCTGTGCGGCGGCGGCGCACGCGAGCGACGAAAGCAGTGTCGTCGAACGCCGGATCCAGCGGATCGCGGGCGATGTGGGCCACCAGGGCCGGCACGTTGTCGCCGGGGACGTCCTCGGTGCGGACGAGCCGGTCGATCAGCAGGCCACCGAAGGTTCGCTGGTCGACGAAGCGCAGCTCGGTGGTGCCGTCGATGAAGCGGAACCGCACCCTCAGGTGTCGCTCGGCGGGCGCGGTCGGTGGCTGCAGCACCAGCTGGCCACTCATGCCGAGGTGCCCGGTGAGGCATTCTGGCGCGCCACCAATCGGCAGCCAGAGGTACTTACCCCGCCGCCGGGCCGCGTCGAAGGTCGCTCCGTGCAGCCGGTCGGCAAAGTCGGCGGCGCCCGGCACATGCCGGCGCACCGCACGGGGATGCCGCACCTCGACGTCGGCCACAGTGCGGCCCACCACCCACCGGGCGAGCCCCACCCGGATGGTCTCGACCTCCGGCAGCTCCGGCACGTTCGCTCGCTCAGGCCGACTCGACGCCTGCGTCGGCCCGGGCCTGCAGCACGCGCCACGCGCTGGCCGCAGCCTTCTGCTCCGCCTCTTTCTTGTTGCGCCCCGTGCACTCGTCGAACAGTTCGCCGCCGACGCTGGCCCGCGCCGCGAAGGTCCGAGCGTGGTCGGGTCCAGCGAAGGTGATGACGTACTCGGGCACACCGAGACCCAAGGTCGCGGTGAGCTCCTGCAGGCTGGTCTTCCAGTCCAGGCCGGCGCCCTGCGTGGCCACGTCGTCGAGCAGTGGATCGAAAAGGCCGTGGATCACCCGCGCCGCATCGTCCAGGCCGTGCTCGAGGAAGATCGCGCCGAGCAGGGCCTCCATAGTATCGGCAAGAATGCTGGCCTTGTCGCGCCCGCCGGTCACCTCCTCGCCACGTCCGAGCAGCAGGTAGGGGCCGAGGCCCCCGCCGTTGTCGACGTGCCGGGCGACCTCGGCGAGCGCCCGCATGTTGACGACCGATGCGCGTAGCTTGGCCAGTCGCCCCTCCGGCAACTCGGGATGGGCCCGGTAGAGCGTTTCGGTGATCACGACCCCGAGCACCGAGTCGCCGAGGAACTCCAACCGCTCGTTGTGCGGCACGCCGCCGTTCTCGTACGCGTACGAGCGGTGGGTCAGGGCGCGGCGAAGCAGCCCGGGATCGAGAGTGACCCCGAGCGCGGCGGCGAGCTGAGCCTGCTCCGCAGGCTCCGGACCGTTGGCCCGCACGCTGTCGCCCGCGCCCGTCAGACCGCGAGCACCTGCTTGCCGTCGTACTGCCCGCAGTTAGGGCAGGCGGTGTGCGCCAGTTTCGGCTGGCCGCAGGCTCGGTTCGGGCAGGTGACCAGCGTCGGGGCGCTCGTCTTCCAGTGCGCGCGGCGCGAGCGGGTGTTGCTGCGCGACGTCTTCCGCTTGGGGACGGCCACGGCGTTACTCCTTGCTGTCGGCTGTGCTCTCGGTGTCGGGCTGCGGTACGAACCCCGCTAGCGCCGCCCAACGGGGGTCGGTCGTGTCGTGCGTGTGGCCGGCCGGCAGGTCGTCGAGCCGCTGCCCGCAGGTCGGGCAGAGGCCGCCGCAGTCGGGACGGCACAACGGCGTCATGGGAAGCCCCAGGACGACAAGGTCACGCACTACCGGTTCGAGGTCGATGAGCTCGTCGACGATCCGGTACACCTCGTCCCGTTCGCTCGTCTCGTCGGTGGCGCTGTCCGGGTAGGCGAACAGCTCACACAACTCGGCGACGAACTCGTCGTGGACCGGATCGAGGCACCGCCCGCACTCTCCGTCCCGCGGTGCCGTCACCGTGCCCGTAACGAGCACGCCTTCGGTCACCGACTCGAGCCGGACGTCGAGCGCGAGCGGGGCGCCTTCCGGCACCCCGATGAGCTCCAAGCGCAGCCCTGCAGGCGCGGGAGCGTCACGCCGAAAGGTGAGCATCGCACCCGCCCGGCGGCCGAGCTCCCGGACGGGGAGCACGAACGGATCGCGGGGATCGAGGTGCGGTGCGTACCGCGTCGGTGTGCTGTTCTCGGGCATGCGCAGACTGGCTCGGAGCGGGTTGAGGCCGAAAGGGATCTTAGCTTAGCCAGGCGCGGTGCCCGAAATCGGCCCTTCGACCTCGGCACGTTCTCGGCGTTGGACCAGCTCCTGCCGGCCCTGCTCGGTGGTGGCGGTGGCCCGATGCAGCACCGCGATGAGGTCGGCCAGCGTCTGGTCGACATACGCCTCGGCGTCGGCCCGCAGCCGGGCGGCCTCCTCGGCGGCCGACTGGTGTATGGCGGAACTCGACACGAGTTCTGCGGTTCGGGCCGACGCTCCGTCGACGAGGGTTCTGGCCCGGTGGCGGGCCACCTCGACCACCCGTTCGGCCTGCAGCGACGCCTCCGCGAGCACGGCGTCGCGCTGGGCGACGACGTGGCGTGCCTCGTCCATCTCGGCAGGCATGACCTCGCGCAGCTCGTCGAGCAGGTCGAGCACCTGTTCGCGCGGTATCACGCAGGAAGCGGACATCGGCACCGCGCGGGCAGTCTCGACCAGCTCGACCAGCTCGGTGAGCAGGGCATCGGCTCTGCGCAGGGCTTGGCCAGCCATCGTCAGTCGCCGCGGTTCTGCGCCCGGTCGGCAAGTCGCTTGAGCACGAGCGGGGGGACGAGCGACGAGACATCGCCGCCCCACTTCGCGATCTCCTTGACCAGGCTGGACGCGAGGAAGCTGTACTCGGGGTTCGTCGGCATGAACAACGTGTCGACTCCCGCCAGGCCGCGGTTCATCTGGGCCATCTGCAGCTCGTAATCGAAATCGCTGACCGCGCGCATGCCCTTCACGATGACGGGGATGTCATTCGCCTTGCAGTAGTCGACGACCAGCCCGTGGAAGGAGTCGACGCGCACGTTCGGGTATTCCGCAGTGGCCTCGAGGAGCATCTCGCGCCGCTCCTGCAGGCTGAACATGCTGCTCTTCGACTCGTTTATGAACAGCGCCACGACGACCTTGTCGTAGAGCGCGGCCGCCCTGCCGATGATGTCGAGGTGGCCGTTGGTCACGGGGTCGAATGATCCGGGGCAGACCGCCCGGCGCACCCGGTAGTCAGCGCTCACAAGGTCACCATGCTCTTCGCGCAAGCGCTCATCGCTGGATTCGCTCCGCTCCTTGCTCGCTGACGCTCGCTGCGATGCTCGCTCACAGACGGCGACCGTACCAAAGCACGCCCTCGCCGTAGCGCCGCCGCTTGATCGGTTCGATCACGTCGGGCCAATGCGGCTCGCAGCTGCGCACGGACCGTTCGACGACAATGATCCCATCGGGCCCCATCCAGCGCTCGCCGCTTACGCCGTCGAGCAACGCGGCCAGCGACGCCTCGCCGTAGGTGTACGGCGGGTCGGCGAACACCAGCCCGAATGGCCCCTCACTGCCGGTCGTTGCCAGGAACGACTCTGCGGTGCACCGCAGGACGGACGTCGACGGCAGCCCGACGGTCGCGATGTTTCGGGCGAGGATCTGCACGGCCGACCGGTCCGACTCGACGAAGGTGACGTGAGCCGCGCCGCGGGACAACGCCTCCAGCCCCACCGCCCCGGTGCCCGCGAACAGGTCCAGCAGCCGAGCGCCGGCGAGGTCGAGGAGCCCCGCAAGGGTATTGAACAGCGCCTCGCGGGCCCGATCGGACGTGGGCCGGGTGCCCCTCGCCGGGACGGCCAGCCGCCGTCCCTTGGCGATGCCAGCGATGATCTTCATGCGCCGGCCGCCGAGCGGGGACAGCACGGGTCTGCAACGAGGCGACCGGTGGGCACGCGCAGTCTCACGCCTTCTCCAGATATTCGGCCTGGCCGTCGGCGAACAGCTGGGCAACCTGGATGGCGAGCAACGGATGGTCGAGCAGGTCAGGGTCGGCGTCGACCAGCTCGGCCGCCTCCGCGCGCGCCTGGGCAATTAACCCCTCGTCGTGAAGCAACGACACCAGCCGCAGCGCGGAACGCCGTCCGGACTGGGTGACCCCCAGGACGTCTCCCTCTCGGCGCTGCTCGACGTCCAGCCGGGCCAGCTCGAACCCGTCGGTGGTGGCCGCGACGGCGTCGAGCCGCTCCCGCGCCGCCGAGCCCGCTGGGGCATCGGTGACCAGCAGGCAGATTCCCGGCGACGCGCCACGTCCGACCCGGCCGCGCATCTGGTGCAGCTGCGAGACACCGAACCGGCTGGCGTCCATGATCGCCATCACCGTCGCGTTGGGGACGTCGACGCCGACCTCCACGACGGTCGTCGCCACTAGGATGTCCTTCTGCCCCGCCAGGAAGTCGGCCATCGTGGCGTCCTTGACGTCGGGCCTGAGCTGGCCGTGGAGCGGGGCGAGCCGCAAACCGGCCAGCGGACCGTCGCGGAGCATCGGCAGCACATCGTTGACGGCGAGCGGCGGGTGTGCGGCGGGCTCGTCGGAGCTCGCGTACAGGTCGTTCTCGGCGTCGTCGTCGCCGATCCGCGGGCAGACCACGTACACCTGCCGCCCCGCAGCGACCTCCTCTCGGATGCGCTGCCACATCCGGGCCAGCCACGCCGGCTTCTCGGCCGTCGGGACAACGGTGGTGGTGATCGGTGATCGGCCGAGCGGCAGCTCCCGCAGGACCGACGTCTCCAGATCGCCGAACACCGTCATGGCGACCGTGCGTGGGATCGGAGTGGCGGTCATCACCAGCAGGTGCGGCGGCCGATCTGCCTTGCCGCGCAGCGCATCGCGCTGCTCGACGCCGAAGCGGTGCTGCTCGTCGACCACGACCAGACCGAGATCGCCGAACGCGACGTGCTCCTGGATCAGGGCGTGCGTGCCGACGACGATGCCGGCCGCTCCGCTGGCGGCATCGAGCAGAGCCGCCCTGCGCGCGGCCGCGGGCAGCGAACCGGTGAGCAGGGCCACCCGGGTGGCATGCTCGGCGCCGCCCAGTCGCCCAGCCTGGCCCAGCTCGCCGAGCATGGACTCGATCGTGCGGGCGTGTTGGCTGGCCAGCACCTCGGTGGGTGCCAGCAGCGCGGCCTGTCCGCCGGCGTCGACGACCTGCAACATGGCCCGCAGCGCAACGACGGTCTTTCCCGAACCGACCTCGCCCTGCAGCAGCCGATGCATCGGGTGCGGACGCGCCAGCTCCCCGGCCAGTTCGGCGCCCACGTTGCGCTGCCCGGCGGTGAGTTCGAACGGCAGGCGGGCGTCGAACGCAGCGAGGACGCCGCCGCCTATCCGGGGACGCGGCGTCGCCGGATTCGCCGCCGCGGCCGCCCGGCGCTGCGCCAGAGCGAGCTGCACACCGAGCGCCTCGTCCCATTTGAGGCGGTGCCGGGCCGCCCACCACTGCTCGCGGCTGTCCGGCTGGTGCATCGCCTCCAGCGCGCCGGCGAGGTCCATCAACCCGTGCCGGGCCAGGACATCGGGCGGCATCGGGTCGTCGACCCGGTCAAGACTGCCCAGCACGAACCCGACGGCTTTGGCGATCGTCCAGCTGCGGATCTCCTTGGTCGCGGGGTACACCGGGATCAGCGTGTTGGCATAGAGGTCCGCCTCATGTCGCTCGAAGCCATCGCCTGGCAGCAGCTCGTACTCGGGGTGGGTGAGCTGGCGGGTGTTGCGGAAGACACTCACCTTGCCGGCGAACAGGCCCAGCGCGCCCGGCGTCAGCTCGCGTTCACGCCAGGCCTGCCGCCGCCCGAAGAAAGTCAGCTGCAGCGTGCCTTTCCCGTCGCCCACCACCACCTCCAGGCGACTCTCCGCCCGCCCACCGATCCTGGAGCGGTACGGAACCATCCGACACGTGCGCACCTCGGCGAGCACCGTGACGTCCTCGTCGACGCGCAGCGATGCGAGGTCGGTCAGCTGCCCGCGTTCGGCCAGCCGCCGCGGGTAATGGCGCAGCAGGTCGCCTACCGTCCGGATGCCGAACGCCCTGTCGAGCGTCTTGGCGGTACGTCCGCCGATAACCTCGGCGAGCGGTGTCTCCCAACGCGCCACGGTCGCCTACTCGACACCGATCAACAGGGGGAGGTTCGGCTGCCCGCCGTCGAAAACCGCGACCTCGACGAGCGGCTGGGAGGCGGTCAGGTATGCCTTCAGCGCCTCGACGTCGGCCGCATCGGCCTCGGCACCGGTCACGATCGTGATCAGCTCGCCCCCACCGGCCAGCAGGCGGTCGAGGACTGCCCGGGCCACCGACTCGACGTCTTTCCCGATCTCGACGACCTCGCCGACGATCAGCCCCAGCACGTCACCGGGCTGACAGCGGCCCACCGACGTGAGCGCCTCGCGCTGAGCGACGGTGATCTCGGCCCAGCGGGTGGCGGCAGCCGCCTCGGCCATCGCGATGACGTCCTGGTGGAACTGCCGGCCGGCGTCATGGACGGCGACCGCCGCGAGGCCCTGCACCGGCGAACGGGTGGGGACGACGGCCGCCTCGACCCCGACGGCGCGAGCTTCGTCGGCGGCGGCATCGGCCACATCCGACGTCTGCGCGGCGTTGGGCAGCAGGATCACCTGCGCGGCGCCGGTCGCCAGCACGGCGTCGAGGACCTCGGCCGTGGACGGGTCCACGCCCGCTGCCGCCTCGACCACCTGCACCCCCTCGCCGCTGAACAGGTGCGCCAAACCGTCGCCCGGCGCGACCGCGACCACTGCCACGCCCGACCGGCTCCGCCGGACCTCGATCGTGTCGGCGGCGATCTGGTCGGCGAAGCGCACGACCGTGATCCGCCGGGTACGTCCCGACTCGACGCCGGCCTCGATCGCCGCGCCCACGTCGTCGACGTGCACATGGACGCTCCACAGCCCGTCGCCGGTCCCGGCCACCACCACCGAATCGCCGATGGCCGCCAGCTCCGCACGCAGCGAGGCGACCCGGTCCTCGCCCGCGTGCAGCAGATACTGGACCTCGTAGCCGAATTCGGCGCTGCCCGATTCACGCATCGCCTGCAGCGCATCGCGACGGCGGACCACCCGCGGCGGCCCGCCGGCCGGCTCTTCGACTCCCGTGATGATGCTGGCCAGCGCAGCGAGCAGCACCACCAGCCCCCGGCCACCCGCGTCGACGACCCCGGCGCGGGCCAGGACGGGTAGCTGCTCAGGCGTATGCCGCAAGGCCTCGGCGGCACCGGCGAGCGCCGCGGTAACCACCGACGGCAGCGTTGCCGACGACGGCACACCACGTGCAGCGTCGGCCGCCGCCCGAGCGACCGACAGGATCGTGCCCTCGACCGGTCGCGCCACCGCGGCATATGCGTGACTCACGGCCACCTGCAGGCCGCGGCGCAGCCGATTGCCGTCGCATCCGTCGACATCCCCTGTGCCGCCAGCATCGGGCTCGGCAATACCGTCGGCCAGGCCGCGCAGGATCTGCGAGACGATCACGCCGGCATTGCCCCGCGCGCCGAGGACGGCTCCGTGGGCCATCTCGCGCAGCGCGCCCAACGCGGTGTCTGTCGTGTGCGCGCCGAGGGCGTCGGCCGCCGCACGCATGGTCAGCGCCAGATTGGTCCCCGTGTCACCGTCCGGAACCGGGTAGACGTTCAGATCGTCGATCTCATCCTGATGGGCAGCGAGGGCTGCTGCGGCGGCGAGGCTCCACCGGCGCACCGCAGGGGCGTCCAGCGTTTCGAGCACGACGTCCACCCTGCTCCTGTCAGATCTCCGGTAGGCCGAGGTTACTGTCCCGCACCGACCGTCCAGGCTGAGTTCCGATCCGGGAAGCTGCGTGCAGTCGCTTTGCCTGTGCAGCGCGGGGTGCAGCCACCATGCCAAGCCCGGTTCGGCCGGCAAAGCGGTGGTCTAGCCGGGATTTTGGCTCCCGCAATGCCGCCCGGCTAGACTAACCAGCGCAGCCCGGCGCGCCACCGGGCGTGTTGTCTGAGTCGACCGGTACCGACGCTGTCAAGGAGGCCACAGTGGCCAGGGTCTGCGATGTCTGCGGCAAGGGGCCTGGCTTCGGCATGTCCGTCTCGCACTCGCACCGTCGCACACATCGCCGATGGAACCCCAATGTCCAGACCGTGCGCGCACGCGTCGCGCCGGGCACGCGCAAGCGGCTGACCGTCTGCACGTCCTGCCTGAAGGCCGGCAAGGTCATCCGCGCCTGAGCCCGAGCCTCTACCGGAAGTGCTCGTGCCCCCCGGATGGCCAGCGCCGGCCGTCCACCCGCACGCCCTCGCCTTCGGTCACGGCGCCGATCACCGTCCAGCCGTCCGGCAGCTGCGTGCCATTGGGGAACGTCGCCGCGAGCGCGTAGTCGTCGCCCCCGGTGAGCACCCAGCTGAGCGGGTCGGTGTTGAGTGCGGCGCCGACCTCGGTTAGCTTCAGCGGGACCGGAATCGAGGCCGCGGTCAGCGCGATGCGCACCGCACTGGCCGCCGCGAGATGCTCCAGGTCGATGACCAGCCCGTCGCTGATATCGGTCATCGCCGTGGCGCCGAGGACGGCCGCACGGGGGCCCTCGGCATACGGCGGCTCGGGACGCCGGTGCGCGGTGACCACCTGCACCGGTGACCGGAAACCCCTGCTCAACACCGCATGGCCAGCGCTCGCCCAGCCCAGCCGCCCAGCCACGGCGACGAGATCCCCGGCACGGGCGCCCGCGAGCTTAACTGGGCTGCGGCCCTGCAGGTCGCCCAGTGCGGTGACCCCGAGGACGATGACGTCGGCCGCCGAGACGTCCCCGCCGACCACTGCCGCGCCAACCTCACCGCACTCCTCCCGCAGCCCGGCGACCAGCCCGTCGACCCAGCTGAGCTCGAGATCGCCCGGCGTGCCGAACGCAACCAGCAGCGCCGTCGGCACGGCACCCATCGCCACCACGTCGGCGAAACTCCTGGCCGCCGCCTTGTGCCCAATGTCGTTCGCCGTCGACCAATCACGCCGGAAGTGGCGGTTCTCGATCAGTAGGTCGGTGGTGGCGACCACCCGTCCGTCCGTCGCCCAGACGACCGCTGCGTCGTCGCCCGGGCCAACCAGAGTGGACTCGGCCAGATCGAGGCCCGCGGTGATCCGCGCGATGAGGCCGAACTCCCCCATGTCGGAAACGGTGATGTCGGTCATCCTCATTCTCTGCTCGGCTGTCGCTGCCCGTAGCCGTCACGGCAGCCGGATTGCGTCGACGGTTCTGCGCTACGTTCTACCCGTCCAGTGCAGCGACGACGGAAGGACGCGCCGACGATGACGTCAGGGCAGCAGGTCAACGCGTACATTCTGATCCAGACCGAGGTCGGCATGGCCGCCGCCGTCGCCAACGAGATCGCGAACATTTCCGGCGTCACGACCGCCGAAGACGTCACCGGGCCGTACGACGTGATCGTGCGCGCCGAGGCGGCCACAGTCGACGACCTGGGCAAGCTCGTCGTCGCGAAGGTGCAGGCCGTGTCCGGCATCACCCGCACGCTGACCTGCCCCGTCGTGCATCTGTAGATCGGACCGCGCATAGACCCCGTCCGCCGGCACCATGCCCTGATTGCGGGCGCGATCGCTGTCCCCGTCACCGTGCTGCTCGCGCTGCTTCTCGCCGGCGGGCTCGGCGGGTCCTTGAGCGGTGGCCCCAGCGCGGCGATCACGACCCAGCCGTCGGCTCTCGCGCCCACCTCGGTGTCACCGCCACCGGACAACCCGGCTGCGGCTGCCGACTGCACGAAGCTGCTGAGCGCCCTGCCGGTGCGGCTGCAGGACCTCGCGCAGCGCCGGGTGGTCTCGTCGTCCCCGTACGTTGTGGCCTGGGGAGACCCAGCCATCGTGCTGCGCTGCGGCGTGCCGAGGCCCCGGATGCTGACGCCGGGCAGCAGCGAGGTGCTGTATCCGATCACCGGCTCGACGGGCACCGTCGGCTGGGCGCCAGTCAACGAAGCCAAGCAGAACATCTTCACCACAGTGGATCGCAGCGTCTACATCGAGGTGACGGTTCCCGTCGCCTACCCTCAGCCGCCGCTTGCACCGCTGTCTGACGCAATCGCCTCGGTGCTGCCGGCGGTATGCCAGGTCGCGCAATTCGGCAAACCGGCGCCACCGACCGCCTCGCTGTGTACACATCGCCCGTAGCCCGGCATCTTCCCTTGGTGATCCGAGGGTTTGCGTCGCTCAGCGACAGCAACCCTCAGATCAACACGTAAGGAGACGGGTCAGAGCCGTCCTGCGCGGCGCAGGGCCGAAGCGATGAGCCGGTCGACAAGCTCGGGATAGTCCACCCCCGACGCCGCCCACACCCGCGGGAACATCGAGATCGGCGTGAAGCCGGGCATGGTGTTGATCTCGTTGACGACCAGCCGGCCGTCAGGCGTGATGAAGAAGTCGACGCGCGCGAGCCCGGCGCAGTCGATCGCCGTGAATGCCCGGCACGCGGCATCCCGCAGCTGCTCGGTGAGGTCGGCCGGCAGCTTCGCCGGGACGTCGAATTCGCAAGCGTCGTCGAGGTATTTGGCCTCGAAGTCGTACCAGTCGTGCCCGCGCACCAGCCGGATCTCGGCCGGGACGCTCGCCTGTGGCTGACCACGCTCGTCCTCCAGCACACCGCACTCGACCTCGCGGCCGGTCACGGCCGCCTCGATCAGCACCTTGGGATCGTGCTCGCGGGCCACGGCGATGGCGTCGGCGAGATCGGCCCATTGCCGGACCTTGCTGATCCCGACGCTCGATCCGGCCCGGGCCGGCTTGACGAAGAGTGGCAGCCCGAGGTGCTCGACGTCGATTGCCGACACCACTTGGGTCGGTGTCACGGCCAGGTAGTCGGCGACCGGCAATCCCTCGGCGCGCAGCAGCTTCTTGGTGATCTGCTTGTCCATTGCCGCGGCGCTCGCGAACACCCCGGCGCCGACATACGGGACCCCAGCCATCTCCAGCAGGCCCTGGATTGTGCCGTCCTCGCCGAATCGCCCGTGCAGCACCGGGAAGACCACGTCGACCGTGCCGAGCACCCTGGCACCTTCACCCGGCTCGACCACGACGAGGCCATCGGACGTCGGATCCCCGGGCAGCACGACCGCAGTCCCGGCATCGACCTCGGGCATCTCGCGCCCGGTGATCTGCAGCTTGGCCGGGTCGGCGCCCGTCAGCACCCAGCCGCCCTGGCGGGTGATGCCGACGGGAACGATGTCGTACCGGTCCGGGTCCAACGCCGACAGCACACTGCCCGCCGAGACCACCGACACCCCGTGCTCGCTGCTGCGGCCGCCGTACACGACGGCGACACGGATCTTGCGGGTCATCGGGCCACCATGCGTGACCGATGAGCGGGGAAACGGCCCATGGACCTCGACCCTACCGATCGGCCTGTTCGCTCTTCATAGTCCGCGACATCATCATCCGCACCATGTCCCTGGGATCCAGTCCGCCGAAGCACACCCGCTCGACGGCCTGGGTGATGGGAACCTCGACGCCCGCTCGCTCGGCCAGGTGAAGGATCGCCCGGCAGGACTTGACGCCCTCGGCCACCTGGCCGTGTGTGGCGTGCTGCGCCTGCTCGAGCGACTCCCCCCGGCCCAGCCGTTCGCCGAAGGTCCGGTTGCGCGACAGCGGGGAGCTGCACGTGGCGACCAGGTCACCGAGGCCGGCCAGGCCCGCGAAGGTCATCGGGTCGGCCCCGAGGGCGGTGCCGAGCCGGGCGGTCTCGGCCAGGCCTCGGGTGATGATCGACGCCTGGGTATTGTCGCCGAAGCCCATCCCCTGGGCCATGCCGCACGCCAGCGCGATGGCGTTCTTGACGGCCCCGCCGAGCTCGCACCCGACCACGTCGGTATTGGTGTAGGGCCGGAAGTAGGCGTTCGCGCAGGCGTGCTGGATGCCTATCGCACGTTCCAGGTCGGTGCACGCAACGACGGTGGCCGTCGGTTGCTCGGCTGCGATTTCCCGGGCCAGGTTCGGCCCCGAGACAACGGCTACCCGCTGCGGCGACCCACCGGCAACCTCGGCGATGACCTCGCTCATCCTCTTGGAGGTGCCCAGCTCGACGCCCTTCATCAGGCTCACCAGCGTGGCGTCATTGTCCAGGTACGGAACCCACTCCCCGAGGTTCGCGCGGAGGCTCTGCGCCGGGATCGCGAAGGCCACCAGGTCCGCGCCAGCCAGCGCAGCCACGTGATCCCCCGTCGCGGTGACCGAGGCAGGCAGCACCAACCCAGGCAGGTAGTCGGCGTTCTCGTGCTCCTTGTTGATCCGTTCCGCAAGCTCGGGCCGCCGCGCCCACAGGGTTACCGGTGTGCCCGCGTCGGCCAGCACCTTGGCGAACGCCGTGCCCCACGATCCCGCGCCGACAACGGCGGCGCGGGTCACGCGCTCCTCCGCTCGACGCTGCGGAGCGCACGTCCGCGACCACGTCGCGGACGACCAACGCCCATGGTTCGCTCGCTGCGCTCGCTCACGCGCCCCTCCGCTCGACGGTCGCGTGGCCGTGGACGTTCTGCCACAACGGCCCGGCGGGCGGTTGCTCGCCGCGCAGCTCCCCTAGCAGATCGCGGATGGCGCGCATCATGACATCGGTCATCTCCCGCAGGGTCCGGCCAGTAGGCGGCTGGTCCCGAAATCTGCTCAGGTCGATGGGCTGACCGGTCGTCAGCGTCACCGGCTTGCGCGGGAATGGACGGTACCGCTTGTGGTAGACGTCCACGGCGAACTGCGCGCCCCATTGCGCGGCGGGAACCACCGGGACGTCCGGGGCGAGCAGCGCCAGGCGGGCCGCGCCGGTCTTTCCGGTCATCGGCCACCAGTTCGGGTCGCGGGTGACCGTGCCCTCGGGATAGATGACGACCACTTCGCCGCAGCCGAGTGCGGCCACGGCCTCGTCCAAGGACTGCCGCGCGTCGGCGGTACCCCGGTCGACCGGGATCTGGCCGGTGCCGCGCAGCGCGCTGCCGATGATCTTGATGCCGAATAGGCTGCGTTTGGCCAGGAACCGCGGGGTGCGTCCGGCGTCGTAGACGAATCGGGCGACGATGAATGGATCGGCGTATGAGATGTGGTTGATGACGAGAATCGCGGGCCCGGTGACCGGGATGCCCGCCACGTTTCGCCAGCGCAGCTTGAACAGCGCGCCAATCGGCAGCCAGAGCAGGACGACGCAGACCCGAAGCCACGGCGGCGAATGCTCTGCCGAGGCCTTGCGACGCTTCGGCTGCTTCGGCACCGTCACACCCCATCTCTCGCGAAGCCGCAGGCTAGCGTAGACGTCGCCCGCGTCTGTCACGTCCGGAAGGCCCGTCGTTCTGCGATGTCTGTCAGGTGGACCGTCCTCGTCCCTATGAAGGCCTTGCCGCAGGCCAAGTCCCGGCTGCTCGCAGCAAGCACCGACAGTGACCAGCATGTCCAGCTGGTGCGCGCGATGCGGGCCGACACGCTGGCCGCGATCGACGCGGCCGACCGCGTCGCACGCCTGCTCGTCGTCACCGACCGGGCCGACGACGAGCATCCCGCGGCGCTCGTGCAGTCCCGACCGGGCCTGAACGCCGCGCTGTCCGAGGGGGCTGCCTACGCCCGGGCTCGCTGGCCAGGTGACGGGGTGGCCGCCCTGGTGGGTGATCTGCCGGCCGTGCGCGGCGCCGACCTCGACGCGGCGCTGCGGGAGGCGTCGGGGTACGCCCGGTCCTTCGCCCCCGACGCGACGGGGACGGGCAGCACGCTGCTCACCGCGGTGCCGGGCACCGCGCTGCAGCCGCTGTTCGGGCCCTCGTCGGCGGCACGGCACGCCGCAAGCTCCGCCCACCGTCTGGCGGCATCCCCGGGACTGCGGTGCGACGTCGACACACCCGCCGACTTGCATCGTGCGGCCCTGGTGGGGCTGGGCGTGTACACCAACGCGCTGCACCACCAGTATGCGCAGGCCGATCAGCCCGCCCGCTGTTGATGGCGGGGTTATCCGCCTCGACTCGGGCGGGGCATGATGGGCCCATGACCTCGGCGACCGGCAGCACCACCGTGAGCACGGAGACGCCGCCCCAGCCCACTGCGCTCCCGACACCGGCCATCGACCCCGCGGACTCGGTTCCCGAGGGTGACCTCGAGCCCGAGCTCGATCTGGCCGGGGACCTGCCCGCGGACCGGTTCAGCAATCGGGAACTGTCCTGGCTGGCGTTCAACGCACGGGTCCTTGCGCTCGGCGAGGACCGCCGCCAGCCGCTGCTGGAGCGGATGAAGTTCCTGGCGATCTTCGCGAGCAACCTCGACGAGTTCTACATGGTGCGCATCGCCGGGTTGAAGCGACGCGCGGACATGGGCCTGCAAGTGACGTCGGCGGACGGGCTTTCGCCACGCGAGACGCTCGCCAAGCTCGCCGAGCGCACCCGCGAGCTCGCCGACCGGCACGCCCGGTGCTTCCTCGAAGACATCCAGCCGGCCCTCGCCGGCGAGGGCATCCGCATCGTGCGATGGGATGCGCTGGACGACGAGGAACGCGAACGGCTCGGGCGTTACTTCGAGTCCAAGGTCTTCCCGGTGCTCACGCCGCTCGCCGTCGACCCAGCACATCCATTCCCTTATATCTCAGGGCTTTCGCTTAACCTCGCCGTGCTGGTCCGTGAGCCCGACAGCGAGGTGGAGCGGTTCGCCCGGGTCAAGGTGCCCAACAACGTGCCCCGGTTCGTCGTGGTGTCGCAGACCGCGACCGAGGCCGAGTTCCTGCCGCTCGAGGACCTCATCGCCGCTCGCTTGTCGATGCTCTTCCCCGGCATGGACATCGGCGAACACCACCTGTTCCGCGTCACCCGCAACGCCGACCTCGAGATGGAGGAGGACCGCGACGAGGACCTGCTGCAGGCGTTGGAGCGGGAGCTGGTGCGCCGCCGATTCGGGCCGGCGGTGCGACTGGAAGTCGCCGACGACATGGACGACGCCGTGCTGTCGCTGCTGACCAGCGAGATCGACCTGAACGCGGACGAGGTCGTGCGGGTACCCGGACTGCTCGATCTCAGCGCCCTATGGCAGGTCTACGACGTGGACCGCCCGGCGCTGAAAGAGCGGCCGTTCGTCCCCGCGACGCACCCGAGATTCGCCGATGGCGAGACGCCCAAGTCGGTCTTCGCCACGCTGCGCGAAGGCGACGTGCTGGTACACCATCCGTACGAGTCGTTCGCCACCAGCACCCAGCGCTTCATCGAGCAGGCCGCCGCCGACCCGAACGTCCTCGCGATCAAGCAGACGCTCTACCGCACCTCAGGTGACTCTCCGATCGTGAACGCCCTGATCGATGCGGCCGAGGCCGGCAAGCAGGTCGTCGCGCTCGTCGAGATCACGGCTCGCTTCGACGAGCAGGCAAACATCAAGTGGGCCCGCGCCCTGGAGCGGGCGGGCTGCCACGTCGTTTACGGTCTCGTCGGGCTGAAGACCCACTGCAAGACAGCCCTGGTGGTGCGTCAGGAGGGCGGCCAGATCAAGCGTTACGCCCACGTCGGCACCGGCAACTACCATCCGAAGACGGCCCGGCTATACGAGGATCTCGGGCTGTTCACGGCCGACGAGGCAGTCTGCGCCGACCTCACCGACCTGTTCAACGTGCTCACCGGCTACTCGCGGCACACCGAGTACCGCTCGCTGCTGGTGGCCCCGCAAGGACTTCGGGCTGGCCTCATCGAGCGGATCGAACGCGAAAGCAAGCATGCCGATGCCGGCCGGGAGGCCCGCATTCAGATCAAGACCAATCATCTGGTGGACGAGCAGGTCATCGACGCGCTGTACCGCGCGTCTCTGGCCGGCGTACAGGTCGACCTGCTGGTGCGGACGTTCTGTACGATCCGCTCGGGTGTACCGGGCCTGTCGGACAACATCCGCACCCGCTCGATCCTGGGCCGATTCCTGGAGCATTCGCGGATCTTTTACTTCGCCAACGATGGCGATCCCGAGTACTGGATAGGCTCGGCCGACCTGATGCACCGCAACCTCGACCGCCGGATCGAGGTGCTGTGCCGCGTCAACGACCACGCCGCCACCGAGCACATCCGGCTATGCCTGGACACCGCCTTGGCCCCGAACACCGCGGCGTGGGAACTCCAACCCGACGACAAGTGGCTGCGTTCGGGCGGCGCGCAGCAGGTCGACTACCAGGCTGTGCTGATGAGGCTTGTCGGGCACCGGGGCGAGTAGCCGGTGACCCCGCAGCTCAAGGCCGCTGGCGGCGTTGTGTGGCGCGAGGTCGCTGGCGAGATCCGAGTCGCCGTGATCCATCGGCCTCGGTACGACGATTGGACGCTGCCCAAGGGCAAGCTCGACAGCGGCGAGACCGAGCTGGCGGGCGCGGTCCGCGAGGTCCGCGAGGAGATCGGTGCCGAGGTAGCGGTCAGCCGCCGGTTGGGCTGCGTCGAATACCCGGTGGATGGTGTGCCGAAGAGCGTCGCGTTCTTCTGCATGCGCCGTGTGAGCGGCCGGTTCACGCCTAACCGGGAGGTGGACGAGCTCGTCTGGATGGCCGTGGACGAGGCGCGGCGCAGGGTGAGCCACGACGTCTACCGCGACACGCTCGATGCCTTTGCCGCGATGCCGGTGCCGCACGCGGTCCTCGTCCTGTTGCGGCATGCCAAGGCCGGCAAGCGCTCGGCATGGCAAGGCGACGACCGCGATCGACCACTGGATGCCGAGGGCCGGGCCCAGGCCGAGCAGCTCGCCGGCTCTCTGACGCACTTCGCCGTCGACCGTGTCGTATCCGCGGATCGCGCCCGATGCGTGCAGACGGTCGCGCCGCTGGCCGACCGGCTGGGGATCCAGGTCGAGGTGCTGCCGGCCCTCTCGGACGAGTCCTTCGTCGATGATCCGCGCGGCGCGGTCCGTGAACTGCTTGCATTGGCCAAGCCCGGCGCGACCGTGGTCGTGGCGAGTCAGGGCACGGCGGTCCCCGGACTGGTCTCTCGTCTTCCGATCGAGCCGACGCCAGCTTCGGTGGCGACCCGCAAAGGCGCCTTCTGGGTGCTCTGCTGTGCCGACGCCACGCGGGTTACCGCCATGTCGGCCGACTACTACGACGCGGTTCGCTGACGCGTTCGCCGCCCGTCGACGACGAAGGGCCCCGGGTGCCCAGCTGCCCGGGGCCCTTCGATACCACCCGTCCGGCTAGCGCGCAGCCTTGCGCGCGGGCGCCTTCTTCGCCGCGGCTTTCTTCGCGGGCGCCTTCTTCGCGGGCGCCTTGCTGGCCGCGGCCTTCTTCGCCCCGACCTTCTTCGCGGGCGCGGCCTTCTTCGCCGCGACCTTCTTGGCACCGGTCGTGATCGCCTTGAACTCCGCGCCTGGGCGGAACGCGGGAACCGAGGTCTTCTTGACGCGTACTCTCGCCCCGGTGGCGGGGTTACGAGCGATGCGGGCCGCCCGGTCGCGCTTCTCGAAGATGCCGAATCCGGTCAGCGTGACCCGCTCGCCTCGCGCGATGTTCACGTAAACCGTGTGGATCACGGCGTCGAGAACGTGCTGCGCGCGCTTCTTGTCTTCACCGAGCCGATTGGCAAGCAGCTCGATGAATTCTGCCTTGTTTGGCACGTGTCCTCCCTGGACGTAGGTGCGTAGGCTCGACCTGTGGGCCGGCTTGTCCGACACGGTAGGACCTGAATCGCCTTACACCAACGAAATCCGCCTGTGTCGCAGACTTTTCTTCTTCCGTATCGGCGAAATCTCCGCGCCGGGCACGGAATCTGCCCCGAGGGGCAAGAGTGCGCTCAGGACACAGCGGGCAACCACGGCTTGCGCGTGGCCTCGTGCGCCGCGATCGCATCGGTACGCCGCAGGGTCAGCCCGATGTCGTCGAGTCCCTCGAGCAGCCGCCAGCGCGTGTAGTCGTCCAGATCGAAGCCATGGACCGCACCGTCCCAGCGCACCTGTCGCTCGATCAGATCGACCGTGACCTCGATCGTCGGGTCGGCCTCCACGACGTCGAGCAGCCGCTGCACGACCTGCTCGTCCAGCACGACAGTCAGCAGGCCCGCCTTGAGCGAGTTTCCCCTGAAGATGTCGGCGAATCGTGGCGAGATGACTGCCCGGAAGCCATAGTCGGTCAGCGCCCAGACAGCATGCTCGCGAGAGGATCCGGTGCCGAAGTCGGGCCCGGCGACGAGGATCGACGCGCCTCGGAAACGGTCCTGGTTCAGCACGAAGTCCGGCTCGTTCGCCCGCCATGCGCTGAACAGGCCGTCTTCGAAGCCGGTACGGGTCACCCGTTTGAGATACACCGCCGGGATGATCTGATCGGTGTCGACGTTGCTGCGGCGCAACGGAACGGCGCGCCCGGTATGCACGGTGAACTTGTCCATCGCTCCGATTCCCCTACAGATCAGCCGGGCTGGCCAGATGGCCGGCGACAGCGGTGGCCGCGGCGACCAGCGGCGAAACGAGATGCGTCCGGCCGCCCTTCCCCTGCCGTCCCTCGAAGTTGCGGTTCGACGTGGAGGCGCTGCGTTCGCCGGGGGCGAGCTGGTCCGGGTTCATGCCGAGACACATCGAGCAGCCGGCCTGCCGCCATTCGGCTCCTGCGGCGGTGAAGATAGCGTCCAGCCCCTCAACTTCGGCCTGCGCGCGCACCCGCATCGAGCCGGGCACGACCAGCATGCGCACCCCGTTGGCCACCTTGCGTCCCTCGATGATGCCGGCGGCGGCGCGCAGGTCCTCGATGCGGCCGTTCGTGCACGACCCGACGAACACCTTGTCGACCTTGATATCGCGAAGCGGTGTTCCTGCAGTCAATCCCATGTACGCCAGGGCTTTCTCGGCAGCGACCCGAGCCGACTCGTCGTCAAAACCCGCCGGATCGGGCACCGTTGCGCTGAGCGGCGCGCCCTGACCGGGATTCGTCCCCCACGTGACGAACGGGGCGAGCGTGGTGGCATCCATCGTGACGTAGGCGTCGAACTCGGCGTCGTCGTCGGTGCGCAGGCTGTTCCAGTACTCGACGGCGGCGTCCCATTCGTCGGCCGTGGGTGCGTGCGGACGGCCCTTGAGGTAGGCAAATGTCGTATCGTCCGGGGCGACCACGCCGGCCCGGGCGCCCCATTCGATGCTCATGTTGCAGACCGTCATCCGGCCCTCCATAGACATCTGTTCGAACGTGCTGCCGCGGTACTCGACCATGTAGCCTTGCCCGCCGCCGGTGCCCGTCTTGGCGATGACGGCGAGGATGAGGTCCTTCGGGGTGACGTCAGCGGGCAGTTCACCGGTGACCGTGACGGCCATCGTCTTTGGCCGGTCCAGCGGCAGCGTCTGCGTCGAGAGGACGTGCTCGACCTGGCTGGTGCCGATGCCGAAGGCGAGCGCCCCGAACGCGCCGTGCGTCGACGTGTGGGAATCGCCGCAGACGATGGTCATGCCGGGCTGGGTGATCCCCAGTTGCGGGCCGATCACGTGGACGATGCCCTGCTCGGCATCGCCCATCGGGTAGAGCCGGATGCCGAACTCTGCGCAGTTCTTGCGCAGGGTCTCGACCTGGGTGCGGCTCACCGGGTCCGCGATCGGGAGCTGTGCCCCCGAGGCGCCTGGACCGACGGTCGGCGCACCGCCTGCGGCGGCAATCCCGATGGTCGGGACATTGTGGTCTTCGGTGGCCAGGGTGAGATCGGGCCGGCGCACCGGCCGATTTGCCAGCCGCAGCCCGTCGAAGGCCTGTGGGCTGGTGACCTCGTGGACCAGATGCATGTCGATGTACAGCAGGTCGGGCTCACCCGGCGCGCTGCGGACGACGTGGCTCTCCCAGAGCCTCTCGGCGAGCGTCTTGCCCATACGGCGTTGCCCTTCTCGACTTGCCGTCTCAAATACTGAGACCATAGTATTGCGTTGTGAGACAGCATAGCGGAATCGGCGTGCTTGACAAGGCGGTCGGCGTGCTGGATTCGATCGCCCGGGCACCCCGTTCGCTCGCAGAGCTCTCGGAGGTCACCGATCTCCCCAGGGCCACCGCGCATCGGCTGGCCGTGGCGCTCGAGATCCACCGGCTGGTTTCCCGAGACGCCGAAGGTCGCTTCGTCCTCGGCCCTCGGCTGGGCGAACTCGCGGCGGCACTTCCCGATCCCCTGGTGGCTGCCGCCCAGCCCGTCCTGGCATGGGTGCGCGACGAAACCGGCGAGAGCGCCCAGCTCTACCGACGCGACGGTGTCGACCGCGTCTGCGTGGCGTCCGCCGAGCGTGCGCACGGGCTGCGCACGACCGTCCCGGTCGGCAGCCGGTTGCCCCTCACGGCCGGGTCCGGGGCGCAGGTGCTGTGCACCGAGCTGACCCCACCTGAACGGGATGCGCTCGAGGAGGTGCTCGCCGAGGCCAGATTCAGCGAGCGGACCCTGGCCGAGGTCCGTCGCCGAGGCTGGGCACAATCGATCGCGCAGCGCGAGGCCGGTGTGGCGTCGGTGTCGGCGCCGGTGCGCTCACCGGCCGGGGACGTCGTCGCCGCGATCTCCATTTCCGGCCCGATCGAACGGCTGGGCCGTACGCCGGGACGGCGCTATGCGCCGATCCTGGTTGCCGGCGCACGGCGCATCACTGAGACGCTCGCACCCTGACCTGGTCTGCTCGTCGATCACCTTCTCCGCGAGAGAGTGCGCTGACGCATCCGGACAGCGACACGGCCACGCCGGCGCGCTACCAGCTCGTTGCCACGTAGGTGGTCTCCAGGTACTCCTCGATGCCTTCGAAGCCGCCCTCGCGGCCGAGGCCGGACTCCTTCACGCCGCCGAACGGGGCGGCCGGGTCGGAGACCAGGCCGCGGTTGAGCCCCACCATGCCGACCTCAAGCCGCTCGCTCACCCGTAATCCACGCGCCAGGTCGGCGGTGTAGACATAGCCGGTCAGGCCCATCTCGGTGGCGTTCGCGACAGCCACGGCGTCGTCCTCGTCGCGCACGCAGATGACTGGAGCGACCGGCCCGAAGATCTCGTCCGTCGCGACGGGTGATTCGCGCGGGACGTCGGTCAGCACCGTGGCCGGGTAGTAGAAGCCGGGACGATCCAGCCGGGCACCGCCGATGCGGGCTACCGCGCCGGCCGACACGGACGCGTCGACCTTCTCCGCGATGCCGTCGACAGCTCGGGCGCTGACCATTGGCCCGAGCTGGGTCTGCTCGTCAGTGCCCGCGCCGACGCGCAGCGTCGCCATGGCCTCGGCGAGCTTCGCCGCGAAGGGCTCCGTGACGCGCTCGTGGACGAGGAACCGGTTGGCCGCGGTGCACGCCTGCCCGCCGTTGCGCATCTTGGCGACCATTGCGCCGGCAACGGCAGCGTCCAAGTCAGCGTCGTCGAACACGATGAACGGCGCGTTGCCGCCGAGCTCCATGGAGCAGTTGACGATCCGATCGGCGGCCTGCTTGAGCAACTGCGAGCCCACCGCGGTGGAGCCGGTGAAGGACAGCTTGCGCACGCGCTCGTCCGACAATGCGGCCGTCACCAACTCGGCCGGTCGGTCGGTGGTGAGCACGTTGATCACGCCAGCCGGCGCACCTGCATCGGAGAGGGCCTGGGCCAGCAGCAATGCCGTCAACGGCGTCTCATGCGCCGGCTTGAGCAGCACCGTGCAACCTGCGGCCAGTGCTGGGCCGATCTTCCGGGTGGCCATTGCGGCTGGGAAGTTCCACGGCGTCAGCAGCAGCGACACACCAACCGGCGTGCGGAAAGTCAGGATGCGGTTCGCGCCGGACGGTGCCGTGCGCAGCTCGCCGCCGACACGTACCGCCTCCTCGCTGAACCAGCGGAAGAATTCGGCGGCATAGATGACCTCAGCGCGCGCGTCGGCCAGCGTCTTGCCCATCTCCAGGCTCATCACGAACGCGATCTCGTCTCGTCGGGCGACCATGAGCTCGAACGCCCTGTACAGCACCGCGCTGCGCTCTCGCGGCGCGGCCGCGGCCCACTCGGGCAGCGCCGACGCGGCGGCCGAGACGGCTCGAGTGGCATCAGCGTCCCCGGCCCGCGCCACCTCGGTGATCCGGTCGCCCGTGGACGGGTCGAGCACGGGGAAGCTGCCCTGAGATCCGCCTCCCCATTTGCCGTCGATGAACAGGTCGGTCGGAGTTCCGGCTGGCAGCGTGGTCATGGCCCCAGCTTGCCACCGCCGGCCACGGGTGTTCTGCTCGATGAGCGCGCTACGCCGAGCGGCGACGTCTCCTTGCGGCAGCCAGCACCAGCACACCCAGGCCGAGCATCGTGAACCCAATCCACAGCCATGGCATCACATTCGCGCCTGTATTGGGCAGCGGCGGAATCGGTGGCGGCACGACCTGCTGGGTGTTCGTGATCGTGCAGACCACGGTTGCGGCCAGTGCCACGGTGACCTGTGCAGCGTTGACGGTCCACACCCACCGTGGATTGGCACGTCGAGCAAGAACTCGTCATCGTGCCAATGGCGAAAAAGTCCGCTCGGCGATCAGGTGAGACCGTTAACTTCACATATTTTCTCATCGTTCAGCAACGCGAGGCTGGTGCCTGGGTACTGTAGCTCGCGGCCCTCGTCACCTGGATGCTGAGGACCGGCCCCTCCTCGTTCACCCAATCGCTAATCCAGTTGACGTCCCCTCCCCGGTTAGTTCACCGGGCGGATGTTGCGGGATGCGTGCAGTTCGGAACCGCTTTGACCTGCGGCATTCCCGCAAGTGGTCCAGTTGCGGGACAGTCTGACCTCGCGGCTTGAATTGCTCCGACTTTCGAGCGCAGTAGTCGCAGACGTCAAGCGCGGAGTGATGCCTCATCCAGTTCGATGCCGATGACCTGGGCGACACGGTCCATGTCACCGTCCCAGGACAGCAGGGCGGCGCCGCTTCGGTGTGCAACCGCCGCGATCATGCAGTCGACCATCCCGCGAGGGGTGACGCCCGTTTGCCGACATCGGCGGTAGATCCTCATCGCGGCGTCGAAGTCGGTGACGGCATCGAAGCGCGCCCATCCGAAGCGCAGCAGCAGGCGCCGCAGATCCTCCTCCTGCGCGTCGCTGCGTGCCCCGGCGAGGACCTCCATCAGCACCGGCTCGGTGACCATCAGCGGCCCGTCGGCGGCGATCAGCTCAGCCAGGCGTTCATCTGCCGTGCTGCCGGTGGCCCGGTCGTACTCGACCCACGCGGAGGTGTCTGCCAGAATCACGCGGCGCCACGGGGAGCGGGATCGGCCGGAACCTCATCCAGCGCGCGGGCACCTCGCATCGCGAGCGCCTGCTCACGTGTCATTGGCTGCCCTGCCAGATGCCGTAGCGCCAGCTCAACGGCCTCGGTCTTCGTGTGGACCCCGTAGCGGTCCATGATCGCCCGGACGTAGACGTCCTCGATCTCGATGTTCGTACGCACCTTCGACATACACCTATCTTACACCTGGCGTGTAGAGAAGGTGTGCCCGGACTCCGATCCACACCCGACACGGTTGTCTGAGCCGAGGAAGTCCTCGGTGGAGGCGCCGATAGAGATCGCGGCCACGGCTCCCCGCAAGAAGGCGTCTGCGCCGAGGTCGGGGCCAAGGTCTCGCGTCATGGCAATCACGACGGAGGACGTGTGCCGTCGGGATTGGTGGACGAGATGATGACAACTGTTGACGGCGTGACTGGGTGAGGTTCGCCGCGTAGCGTGCGGCAACGCTGTTTGGCCATGCGGCCGCGCCCGGCTCGGGTTGGGCGAGAGGATTGCCGGGTCCTGGAACGCGAGGGACCCCTTCTCGCTGCTGTTTGACGGCGGCGTGCGGGAAGGGGTCCGAGGCGGGGTGTGGGCCCGTGGCCATGGTATGGCCGTGCCCGCTGTCGGTCGATGCGTATGTGGCGGCGGGAGGAGATGTCGATGTGCCGCGCCCGGAGTGCCCGCGCTGCGCGGTGCCGATGTGTTTCTGGTCGGGGTATCGCCGCTGGGTCCGGGCAGGTGGCCGGTGTCTGCGGGTCTTCGTGCCGCGGGCTCGGTGCCGCCGCTGCCGAGTGACTCATGCGTTGTTGCCGGCGTTCCTGCTTTGCGACCGGTTGGACGCGGTGACCGGTATCGGGCAGGTGCTTGAGACGATCGCGTCGCATGCGGTCGGGATGCGCCCAGCCGCGGCCGGGATCGGGGTGCCGTATACGACGGCGCGGGAGTGGTGCCGTCGGTTCGCCGCCCGCGCCGAGGACCTGGGCACGGCGTTCGCGGCGTTGTGTGCCGAGCTGGGTGGGCCGGTGCTGCGCCCGATGACGGACGCCGCCGACGGTGCGGTGGCCGCGATCGGGGCGGCGTTCAGCGTGGCGTGTGAGTTCCCGGGCTGGGCGTCGCTGTCGCGGTGGCGGTTCGCCTCGGCGGTGAGCGGCGGGAGTCTGTTGGCGGCCAACACGATCTCGCCCTATCTGGTGGTCGGCAAACGTCGTTTTCTGCCTCCGACGGTTCACCACGACATCGGAGGCGAACATGGACCGTGAATTGATCGAGCAGGTGGCGCTGCACCGCTGGGGCGTGATCGCCGAGGCGGCCAATCCGCGATTGAGGCCGGCGGAGCGTGGTGCTCTGGTTCGGGCGATTGCCGCGCGGGCGCACGCGCACCCGGACGGGACCGTGCGCTGGTATTCGCGCGGGACGATCGACCGCTGGCTGCGTGACTGGCGCAAGGACGGGCTGGCTGGGCTGCGTCCGGCGCCGCGGGCGGACGCCGGGGTGGTGCGGGCGCATCCGGAGTTGTTCACCGAGGGGGCCGCGCTGCGGCTGGAACTCCCGACCCGCTCGGCGGCGCAGATCGCCGCGATCCTGTTCCACCGGCACGGGGTTCGGGTGTCTGAGCGGACGGTGCGGGCGCAGCTGCGCCGGGCCGGGCTGCACCGGGAGGCGTTGCAGGCGGAGCCGAAGGTGTTCGGCCGTTATGAGGCCGAGCACCCGAACGATCGGTGGATCACCGACGTGCTGGTCGGTCCCTGGGTGCCTTACCCGCGGCGGGAGGGGTCGGTGCGGGCCCGGTTGTTCCTCATCGTCGATGACCATTCCCGGCTGCTGGTGGATGGCGAGTTCTTCGCGCACGAGAACGCCCGGGCCTGTCAGGCGTTGCTGCGCCGGGCGATCGTGCGCCGCGGCATCCCGACGGTCCTGTATGCGGATAACGGGGCGCCGTTCGCTAATGCGTGGCTGGCGCGCAGCTGCGCGCTGCTGGGAATCCGGCTGGTTCACAGTAAGCCGTACTCGCCGCAAGGCAGGGGCAAACAGGAAAGGCTGAATCGCTATATCCGGGAGGCATTCCTGGCCGAGGCGTGCCATCACGGCATCGAATCGATCGAGGAGTTGAACGACCGGTTCGCCGCGTGGGCTGAGCAGGTGGCCAATCGGCGTCGGCACGCCGAAACCGGTCAGGCGCCGATCGACCGGTGGGAGGCCGGCGGCCCACCACGCTCCGCTGACCCGGATCGATTGCGGGAGGCGTTTCGCTGGTCGGTGACCCGTAAGGTCACCCGCACCGCGACGGTTCCGTTGGAAGGGAACAACTACGCCGTCGACCCGGCCCTGGTGGGGCGGCGGGTCGAGTTGCGTTACGACCCGGAGGACCTGACGCGTATCGACGTGTTCCTCGACGGGCAACCGGCCGGGGTGGCCCGGCCGTTCGTCACCCGCCGCCACGTCCATCCGTCGGTGCCGCAGGCGTTCCGGCCGGAGCCGACGCCGATCACCGGTATCGACTACCTCGGCCTGGTGCAGGCCCTGCACGAGGAGGCCACCGGCGTGGCCGGGCCGATCGACTACGCCCACCTCGCCCGGCTGGACCAACCTGCCAGTGACGACGACGGCCACGGCGCCAGCGACGCTGGGGAGGTGCCGTGGTGAGCCGGGCGCCGTGGGTGGCGCACTTCGGGCTGTCCCGCACCCCGTTCGGCAAGGCCATCGCCGCGAAGGACCTGTTTTCCCGGCAGGCGCACCAGGAAGCCGTGGCCCGGATCAACTTCTGCGTCGTCGAGGCCGCCCTCGGCGTGCTCACCGGCGACGTCGGCGCGGGCAAGACGGTGGCCGTCCGCGCCGCGGTCGCCGGGCTGGACCCGTCCCGGCACCAGGTCATCTACGTCGCCAACCCGGCGTTCGGCACCCGCGGCCTCTACGTCACCATCGTCCGCGCGCTCGGCGGCGAACCCCGCTACCAACGCGCTGAGTTGATGGCCCAAGCCGGGGACCTGCTCGCCGCCGAAACCGAGGAACGGCACCGCCGGGTGGTGCTGATCGTCGACGAAGGGCACCTGCTGCAACCGGACCAGTTGGAGGAATTGAGGTTGCTCACGAACCTGGACATGGACGCGGCGTCGCCATTTGCCGGCATCCTGCTCGGCCAACCCACCCTGGCACGGCAGCTGCGGATGGGGATGTTCGCCGCGCTCGATCAGCGCATCGCCACCCGGTTCACGATCAAGCCGATGGACCTCGGCGAGTCCGCCGCCTACCTGCGCCACCACCTGGCGCTGGCCGGCCGCGACGAGCCGCTGTTCGCCGACGATGCCATCGCCCGGCTGCACCGCATCGCCAACGGCCTGCCCCGCGCGTTGAACAACGCCGCCACCGCAGCGCTGATCGCCGCCGCGGCCGACGGCAAAGACCTCGTCGATGACGCCTGCGCCAAGAAGGCCGCCGCCGAACTCACCCGCGACTGACCCCCGCCCCGCACCAGCTCAGACGGTGCTCGCCGGCTCCTCGCACTCGCCGGTTCCTCCACCGCCGCCACCCCTGCCGGAGCGCAGGCCCGGTCAAGACCGGCCGAAGGCCGCACGACTTGGTCTTGACCGGGCCGAGCACCGGCACACCCTCCCCGGCGGAGGAACCGGCCACCCAACCACACGCACGAGAACAGCCCTACCAGACAACGGAAAACGGCCGTGACCCCGCTACCCACGCCCCGCACCGACGCCGACACCTACGACGTGCTCGACGACGCGATCGCCGACCTCGCCCACCGGCGAGGCCTCTGGCTCGGCGACGAACTCATCCTCATCCACCTACTCGCCAGCCTCATCGACCAAGCACTGTGGCCTGCCTCCCAGATTTCGGACACCGGCCCTTATAGGGTCCGGACCGGAATGGAGGATGGGAAATGTCAGAACGGCGCAGGAAGTATTCGCCCGAGTTTAAGGACGAGGCGGTAAAGATGGTGATCGAGTCATCTCGGCCGATCGCCGATGTTGCACGGGAGATCCACCTGAACGAAACCACCCTGGGTAATTGGGTGGCGAAGTATCGGGCCGAGCACGTCGAGGACGAGCCGCCGTTGAATATTACGGAGCGGGCGCGACTGCGAGAATTGGAGCGGGAAGTTCGGGAATTGCGGATGAAGAGCGAGTTCCTGGGAAAAGCGGCGGCCTTCTTCGCCCAGGAGTATCGGTGAGCGAGCGGTACGAGTTCATCGATGCGCAGAAGGCGTTCTACCCGGTCCGGTCGATGTGCCGGTGGTCACAGGTTTCGGCGTCGGGCTACTACGACTGGCGGTCGCGGCCGGCGTCGGCGACCGCCGAGCGCCGGCGTGAGCTGGAGGTCCTCGTGGCCGTCGTGTTCGAGGAGGCGGACGGCATCTACGGCTACCGGCGGGTGCATGCCGAGCTGGCCCGCGGGCAGGTCCCGGCCAGCCCGGAGCTGGTGCGAGCGGTGATGCGCGATCTCGGCCTGTACCCCTGCCAGCCCAAGCCCTTCCGGCCCACCACCACGACCCCGGGCGACGCAAGTGCAGTACCGGACCTAGTGGCCCGCGACTTCACCGCCGCCGCGCCGGGCAGCAAGCTTGTCGGGGACATCACCTACATTCCCACCTGGCGCGGCTGGGCTTACCTGGCCACCGTCATCGACTGCCACACCAAGGCATGCATCGGCTGGGCGGTCGCCGAGCACATGCGCACCGACCTCGTCGTGGACGCGTTGGACATGGCCGCCCGCAATTACGACCTCGCCGACGAGTGTATATTCCACTCCGATCGCGGAACACAATACATGTCCGACCAGTTCGCGAAACACGCTACCGCGCTGGGTATTCGCCGCTCGGTCGGCCGCACCGGTATCTGCTACGACAATGCGCTCGCCGAATCCTTCAATGCCGCGTTGAAAGTCGAGCGCGTCAATCGCACCCAATATCCAACCCTAGAACACGCACGACGTGATATTGTGCAGTACATCGAATTCCGCTATAATCGTCGCAGGCTTCACTCGGCACTCGGCTATCGGACACCACACGAAGCCTACAACGACTACATCAACAAGCGCGGATCTCTTTCCGCGGCGTAAGAAACACCACCAATTACATGTCCGAAATTCGCGGAGCAGCCCACTGCGCTGGCTACCCGCGGCCGTGGACACAGCCCGCGCCAACGGCGCCAGCTGGAACGACATCGCCGTCCTCATCGGCACCAGCGACGACGAGGCCCGACTGCGCTTCGACCCCAACTCACCCATCGCCGACGGGAGGTGGCCCTGGCCCACCTGACCTCGCATCCGGCCACACCAAGCCCGGCCGAACCATCACCACCGAACGCGGCCGACCAATGCATAGACAGCGTTGCCGCTAACCTCGATCTTCGGGAACGCGCGGCTGGCGGATTCCGGGAGTTCTTGTGCCTTCGACCGGTGAAGAGTCCCAGGTCAGGCGGCTGCCGCTCGACTTTCGCCCCTCGCCTTGTAGGGGATCTATCTGAACCACGAGAGTGGCTCGCTGGCGTCGTAACCAGTGGCTTCCGGGTTGCGTGGATCCGCGGACGGCAAGATTTCCCTGTTTCCAGAAGTATTCGCCGCGCCGCGTCGTTGAGGTCCACTCGATGTCTCGATTACAGCACTACGATAGTCCACAATGATTCCAGAAGACCACCTACAGCTATGAGGGCCGGGGCCGAGTACTTCGCCGAGCCGTCCGCGCCGGCGCAGCGCCGCTACGAGGCCCTGCGCGCCTACTTCGTCGAGGAGGCCGCGGCGGCCGAGGTGGCCGCTCGTTTCGGCTACTCGGTGTCGACCGTGCACCAGCTGGCCGCGGAACTGCGCGCCGGGCGCACCGAGTTCTTCCGCTCCTCCAAGCCCGGCCCGAAGGGCCCGCGCAAGTCCGCGACGATCCGCGACCGGGTGCTAGCGCTGCGCGCGGCCGACCGCTCGGTGACCGAGATCGCCGCGGCGCTGCACGCCGAGGGATCACCGGCGTCCGCGCAGACAGTGTGGGCGATCCTGCACGCGGAAGGCATCCAGCGGCTGGGGCGCCTACGCCCCGGCGGGGCCGCGCCGCGCACCGAGCCGGTCAAGGCGCGCGCCCTGGCGGACTGGCCGACCGGGGCGAGTTGGCCCTGCGACCACGCTGGCCTGTATCTGCTGATGCCGGCCATGGCCGAACTCGGCTTCGACGGCCTGGTCTCCGCGGCGCGTTATCCCGGCACCTCTGTGCTCTCCCCGTTCCATTCCGTGGGGTCGCACCTGCTGCTCAAGTGCTCCCGCCGCGGACGGGCCGCGAACGCCTTCCCGCTCGGCGCCGACCCCGGTCTCGGGCTCCTGCTCGGGCTCAGCGCGTTGCCCAAGGCCACCCACCTGACCAGCTACTCCTACCGGGTCAGGCGCTCCTCGAACGTCTCCTTCCTGGAAGGCCTCGCGCGGCGCTGCTCGCAGGTCGGCCTCTACTCGGGCCAGGCCGGGTTCAACCTGGACTTCCACGCCATCCGCCACCACGGGCAGGAGGTCCCGCTGGAGAAGCACTACGTGCCCACCCGCTCGCAGCGGACCCGCTCGGTGCTGACGTTCTTCGCCCAGGACCACGCCTCGACGGAGATGGTCTACGCCAACGCCGACCTGACCAAAGCCGAGCAGGCGGGCGAGGTGCTCGCCTTCGCCGAGTACTGGCAACGCGTGTCTGGCAGAGACCCAGGGCTGCTGTGCTTCGACTCCCAGCTCACCACCTACGCCATGCTCGACGAGCTGTGCGCCCGGGGCATCACCTTCCTGACCCTGCGCCAGCGAGGCAAGAACGTGCTCCAGGCGCTCGCCACACTGCCCCCCTCCGCGTGGACGACCCACACCATCAAGCGCTCCGGGCGCTACCGCCGCCCCCACATCCACGAACAGGTCGTGCGCCTCAACGGCGTGCAGCATCCGCTGCGCCAGATCGCCGTGCGCAACATCGGGCACGAGGAACCGACCCTGCTCATCACCAACGACCTCGCCGCGACCGCCGGCAAGGACCTGTTCGCCCGCTACGCCGAGCGGATGATCATCGAAAACGACCTCGACGCCGACATCTCCGGGTTCCACCTCAACGCGCTGTCCTCAGGGCTTCCCCTCAACGTCGACCTCGACACCACCCTCACCGTGGCAGCCGGCAACTGCTACCGACTTCTCGCGCGCACCCTCCCGCGCTACGAACTGGCCACACCCGACCGGATCTGGCGCCACTTCCTCGACAACACCGGGACCGTGACCGTGGCCGACGACCACGTACGCGTCGACCTCGCGCTACGCACCTACACACCCGTCCTGATCGACGCCGGCTTCCCCGAACTCGACATCCCCATCCCATGGTGGGCAGGGCGCAAACTCCGATTCGGCTTCCCGCCGCGCTGAACCTCAGCAGTCCAAAACCTCAGGGGAACTACCTTCCCGAGGATCGAGGCTAACAACAACAGGGGTTCCGAAGTACAGAACCTTCAGAGGTACAGCGTTGTGCATGGGGCTCCTTGCAGACGTTCTTGCGTATCTGGGTTCAACCAGTTTGTCGACGATGATCGAAGGTCTCGCGCGGAAATCGGACATGACAGCGGGCGGCTTCTTGCGGTCAGATCTCCGCCATCTGCACGCGCTCGCGCAAGATCGAATGGCCCAGCGGCATCACGGGCGGGCACGTGTTGGTCAAGACAACGACTCCAACCGCTGCACGCTGGCTCGAAGGCGACGTGGCCGAAGAACCCCCGGTGGCCCCGCTGGCCCACCAAGCCTCGCGCCTGGTGCCGCGCAGAGGCGAGATGTCCAGGCCAGCCCCATCTACAACCATCGGTGGCCAGGGGGGCCGTTGGCTGTTGAACGAGCTGGAGCACGCCAGGGAGCACCGTGGTGGACGGGCGACGTGCGCCCGCATCAATTCCATCAGTCCCTTCAACGTCGACCAGAGGGCTCCTGCAGGCGAGCGCGGTAACTGGCTGGTTTGGTTCGTTGCGTGCATCATCTGGATTGGGCTGCTGCGCGTGTGTCGGGGCTCGACGGGCAGATAGCTCGCCAGCAAGGTATCCACCGGAGGATCCCATGGCGACCGCGTCGCCCAAGAGCAGCGAGGTGAAGACCTTGGTCACTGACCGATTTGAAACAGGGTCGACACGGCCGGAGGCTCCGGGTGGTTCTCGGAGCAGGTTCCGGCGAACCAGGTAGCCGAGTCGCTGCCTGAGAACGCGCCCACCGCGAGCCCGCCCTACATAGCGTTTGGTCTGGCTCCGCACTTGGCCGCGATCAGTTGACCCACGGCCGAGATGTGGCTCATGACCAGGCCGCTCGCGTGGCCTCGGTGGGGCTCGGCGCCCCGCTTCTCAGGAGGGCGCGGGTGCTGTCGTCGTGCTCGGGAGTCGTCAGCATCCGGAACAGTCTGCGCCAGAGCGCGGGGAGAACTCTTGCACCCTTCCGCGAACATCTTGCGAGACACTGCAGCATCCGAGCACCAGCTCGCGCAGGTGTGCCCGTCCGCGCTGGACTCGCGACTTCATGCCTGACACGGAGACCCCGGCGAGCGCGGCAGCGTCCACCTGGGACATTCCCTGAAACTCGACGAGCTCGAGGGCAGCCGCCTGGTCCATGGACAAACCCGCCAGCATTGGGCGCAGGCACCCGGCCAGCTCGGCCTCGGCGAGGTTCTCATCCTCATGCTCGACGGCGTCAGTCACGTGGTTGTCGTCCGCGAGATCGTCAGTGGGGAACTCGCGGCGGTTGCTCGCCAGTCTGTAGTAGTCGGTGATGGCATTGCGCGTGAGCGCGTAGATCCAACCCAGCAGACGGTCGTCGTCTTTCACGGTGGCGAGCTTTGCCTGGATGCGAAGGAAAACTGTCTGCAGGACGTCTTCAGCGTCTTCGGGACGGCGAACGCGGCGCGCAATGTAGCGAAGCAGGTCATGAGAGGACGCGTCCCACAGTTCCTCGACCCCGCGTGGTGTGGTCTCCAACTTCATCTTGTTCGACGTTCCCTTCAAAGCCTGGACACTTGAGCCGATCCCAGATCACGGCTCGTGGACGCTGCAACCGCAGGCGACTGTGGCGGGACCCCTGGTTGGCCACCGCAGACCCTGGGGTCAGTTCCTTCTCCTGACGGAGTTGGCGGGTAGAAGACGCACGGCTTCCTGGATTGGTGCATGTTCCCAGCAGCGAGCGGGTGCGAGGCGTCCTGCACGATTCGTCCTCTCACACTCCTCGCCCCCGCAAGGACGGTCAACTCAAGTTGACCCTTTTCGACCTCACCTCACGCCGGGAGATTGCTCGAGCGGTCACGGTTGCGCCCTATCGCACAGCGTCCTCCGTTAGCGTCACCCCTACCAAGGCGACGACGGACAGCGCGATGACTGGGAGCAAGCTGATCAAGACCGCTCGGTAGTCCCCGCTGGCCACTCGCACGAAGCCGGCCGCCAGGGGAGCGAACGCTTTGGCGCCTGTGAGTGCAAGCCCCATGAGGGCAGCCCGGGTCGCAAAGTCATCGACGCCGAACGTCGACGCCATGATGGCCGGCCGAGAGACTGTGCTGATCCCGAACCCGAGTCCGAACAAGATGACGAACGCAACTACACCCGCGGTGGCGGCGTCAGCCAAGAGCAGCGACACGACCCCGAGGCCTTGGACCGCGAAGGCGAGGCCCGTTAGACGGGTGAGGCTGTGCCGCCGTGCCAGCCTGGTGAAGGTCATCCTGCCGACTACGGTCAGTATTCCGAGTGCACCGGTGGCAGTCGCAGCGAGGGCCGCCGAACGGCCAGCCTCCGTAAGTAGCGGGAGCAGGTGAACGGACACCACGACCGTTGCGAAGGTGTTCGCCGCGAACGCGACTGTTGCCCAAAGGAATCGTGGGTCTCGGGAAGCGGTGCTGGCGACGGTCAGGATGGATCGAGCAGCTGTCGTTGGGGGCGTCTCCGGCGGCGTGGGAGAAGTGATGTCCGAACTACCTGTCGAGTCCGGCGCGGTCTGCCCGCGCAGGCCGAAAGCATGAGCCGGGATCGTGACCATTCCCAGCACGAGCGCGAGAGCCAAGATGGCGCCCCGCCACCCAAGATGCTGTTCCAGCACGGATGCGAGCGGTACGAAGATCGTGGATGCCAGGCCCGCCACCACGGTGATGAGCATGAGAGCGCGGGAAAGATCCTGGCGGAACGAACGAACGACGAATGCGAACGCGGGTTCGTACAACACGGCCGAAGAGGCGAGACCGATCCCAAACATCACGAAGTACAGCCCGGCGACGCTCTCCACTCGTGACCAGGCTACGACGAGAGCGGTGGCCGCGACCGAACCCGCCGTCATGAGCCCACGCGACCCATGGCGGTCCAACCAACGTCCAACCGGGACGGCGGCGACTCCGGTCGTCAACAGTGCCAGTGAGTACGCGCCAGCGACGGTTGCGGCCGACAGTTGCAGGTCACGCTGCATAGGCAGCATGAACACCGAGAAGGAGTAGTAGAGGATCCCCCAGCTCGCTGTCTCGCTAAATGCGAGGGCGCGCACCGCCCCCCAGCCAGGCATTCTGCGCCAACCGTTCCTGAAAGATCGTTGCCAAAGATCTTGGGGCCTCATGCATCGGCTCCAGACCGCTCAAACCGGCGGGTGGGCGCCTTGACGCAGACGGGCGCGATGCTGGGGCTCGATAGCCAACATGCCGCCCCGTCACGTCGACGTCCTGGTCGGCGGCAACCAACCTGCGGCGGCACTCCAACTGCGTGGAGCCAATCAGGTGACCCGACCTGGCCGGGGCCAAGGCGTAAACGGCTTCGGCCACCCTTCATTGTGTTCGGTCCTAACTCCGCTGCCGAACAAGGTCGAACCCGACCATGCACTTGTCGTGGTCATAGACGACGCACACCCACCGCAGACTCACTGCCGCCGATGATCAATGGCGTCTACGGCGGGATCGGACGCGGACAGGTCGTGGAGCGCAGATCGGACCGCCGGAGTTACGTCCATCCCGCGTGCGTCTCGCCGGGGGGCGCGTCGTCTAGGAGGTGCAGGCGCAAACACGGCGCCCCAATCACCAGGAGTTGACATGGACACCACTGAGTTCGACTTTCCCGGCTCGAACGTCTCGCCGCCCACCACACCCCCGCAGGCGTCGCCATGCTGCTCCTCGGAGAAGCAGTCCACCTGCTGCGAGGCCACCGAGAAGTCGTCATGCTGCGGCAGCGAGGCAACCGCCGACGGCGGTTGCGGCTGCCAGTGACCGCGTCGAGGACAACAAGGGAGAGAAGGGGAGACATGCATTCTCGACTGCCGGTGGCCGTCATCGGGGCTGGCCCAGTCGGCCTAGCCGTCGCGGCTCACCTGATCGAGGAGGGCCTCGAACCCATCGTGTTCGAGGCAGGCGCCTCAGTAGCAGCGAGTGTCAGCCAGTGGGGTCACGTACGCCTGTTCTCGCCATGGCGATACAACATCGACGCCGCGTCGGCGACGCTCTTGGCGGAAACCGATTGGTCTGTTCCTGACCTCGATGCCCTCCCGACTGGTCAGGACCTGATTGACCAGTACTTGGCACCGCTGAGCAAGTTGCCGGCGCTCGGCCACCGAATTCACGTGGGAACGCGAGTGATTGCCGTGAGCCGATCCGTTGACAAGGTCGACGACGGTCGAAGGAACAAGTCCTTCGTGTTGAGAGTGCAGAGCGATGCCGGCGAGCGCGACGTCCTCGCTGAGTCCGTCGTGGATGCCTCTGGTACCTGGCGAACACCGAACCCCCTCGGAGCGAACGGTCTTCCGGCCCTAGGCGAGTCGGCCATGCCATCCCGACTCCACTACGGGATTCCCGACGTGCGAGGTTCGGAGCGTGCCCGGTACGCGGGAAGGACGACCGCTGTCGTCGGGTCAGGCCACTCAGCTGCCAACGCTGTCCTCGAACTGCTGGCCTTGCAAAATGATGATCCAGGCACGTCCGTCCATTGGATTATCAGAGGCCGAGTCCCGCGTGCCTACGGAGGCGGCGGCGCCGATGAACTCGAAGCCCGTGGCCGTCTGGGCAGCGACACACAGACCGCTGTCCGGGACGGTGCGGTAATGATGCACGAACGGTTCCGAATCGAGGAGGTGCGAGAGGCGGACGGGAAGGTGGATTTGGTCGCTGGGCAGGCTTCCATCTATGGGCTCGACGAGGTCATCGTGGCTACAGGACAACGACCTGACCTCACACTGACTTCGGAACTTCGCATCTCACTCGACGAAGGTTTGGAGTCTGTGCGGGCCCTCGGCCCACTCATCGACCCGAACGTGCACAGCTGCGGCACCGTCCGACCGCACTCCTACAAGCACCTGGGCCACCCCGACGACGGCTTCTTTACGGTCGGGGCAAAGAGTTATGGCCGTGCCCCCACGTTTCTCTTGGCCACGGGCTACGAACAGGTCCGGTCTGTTGCAGCTCACTTGGCCGGTGACGACGACCGGGCCGCTCGGGTCCATCTGGTCTTGCCAGAGTCGGGCGTGTGCGGCACCGGGGCGCCCGACGGCTGTTGTGCCGATTGATCCACGGGAGGCTTCTCGGCCGCACGCCGGCGAAGGTGTTCATACGGGTCTGCCCAGAGTTTGGTTGACACCTTGACCTGCCCTACAGCTTGGTTTCCACTCGCGGTGGTGAGTCTCAGGCTGGGATGGTGATCTTCTCGGAGAGTAGTTCGTACTCGATCGGAGTTGCGGTAGCCGAGTGCGGAGTGGCGGCGCTGACGGTTGTGGAAGATCTCGATGTACTCGAAGATTGCGTTCGCGAGCTCGACCCGCGTCTTCCACTTCTTACGGGTGAGCAGCTCGATCTGCATCGAGGACCAGAACGATTCCATCATTGCGTTGTCCCGCGTCGTCAAATGCTCCTGATTCCGACGCTCGGGAGCGGACTGTCCGGGTGACGCACCCGTTCCATCCGTGGCACGGCCGGCAGTTCGTGCTGGTTGGTGTGCGGCAGAACTGGTCGCAAGATCGAGTGTTCTTCCTCGATGATCAGGGCGTGCAGCACTCGCTGCCGGTGGGCTGGACGGACGCGATCGATCTCGACCCGTTCGTCGTGGCGGCGGCCGGGCGGTGCCCGTTCCGGGTCGCGGACCTGAGCAGGTTGGTGGGTCTGATCGACGGGCTGCGCGGCGAGTCTGAGCCGGCGGGACTGTAAGGTCAATTCCGCCGGTAGTGTAAAGACGTTTCCGCCGTAATAGCCAGGCCGTGGCTGCGGCAGAGCGTGCAGATACGTATGAAGCTGCCTACGGTGCTGCGGATTGCTCGGCGTGTCGCAGCACGTAAGAAGCAATCGCTCGGCATAATCTGACTTACATGATTGTGATTCGGAGGCGGATATGGCCAGACGGCGGCAGGACCCGAAGGTAGCGGCGCTGCGCGCCGAGCGCAGCCTGAACCCGCGCCCAGAGGAGGTCACCGATGAGGCGTTCGGCGCCTCGGAGTTCTTCGACGCACGGGACGTGGTGCAGGTCAAGTACGAGATGGTGCGCCGGGCACGGGTGGACGGGGTGCCAGTGAGCCGGTCGGCGGCGGCGTTCGGGTTCTCCCGCCCGTCGTTCTATCAAGCTGCCGCCGCGGTGGACACCCACGGGCTGGCCGGTCTGGTGCCGGCCCGGCCCGGGCCGCGGCGGGCGCACAAGCTCACCGAAGACATCGCCGCGTTCGCCCGGGCGGCGCGCGAGGACGACCCCGGGCTGCGCTCACGCGAGCTGGCCGAGCTGATCGAGCAGCGGTTCGGGGTGTCGGTGCATCCGCGCTCGGTGGAACGGGCGCTGGCACGGGTGAGGACGCCCAAAAGCGGAGACTCCCAATGAACACCACGACCCGTCCGCGCGCGGCGCTGATCATGACGATGTCACCGGTTACGAACAGCTGCGCGCCCGCGCGCTGGCCGGCGACGCCGCGGGCTGGCGGTGCGGGCTGGGCGTGCTGCAACACCGCGGCATGGTGGCCTGGCTGCGGACCTGGCAGGCCGTCCCGGCCGCGGCGAGCACGCCAGCCCGCGAGCCAGCTCCGGCTGTTCCGTCGGGTGGTGTCACCGACCGGCTCGTCGACGCGCTGGCCGCGATGGCGCTGGCCGTCGCCGCCGCAGGCCGGTGAGTCGCGGTGAGTGTCGAGACCGCGGGCAAGGTCACCGCCGGGCACCTGGCCCGGGCGGCTTACCTGTATGTCCGGCAATCCACACTGCGCCAAGTGCTCACCAACACCGAGTCCACCGCTCGGCAGTACGCGCTGCGGCAGAAGGCGATCGCGCTGGGCTGGCAGTCCGACCAGGTGATCACCATCGACGTGGATCAGGGCCAGTCCGGCGCCTCGGCCGCCGACCGGGAAGGGTTCCAACATCTGGTCGCCGAGGTCGGGATGGGGCGGGCCGGGATCGTGCTCGGCCTGGAAGTCTCCCGGCTGGCCCGCAACAACGCCGACTGGCACCGGCTGCTGGAGATCTGCGCGCTGTCCGGCACGTTGATCTGCGACGAGGACGGACTCTATGACCCGGGCGAGTTCAACGACCGCCTGCTGCTGGGGCTCAAGGGCACCATGTCCGAGGCCGAGCTGCACTTCATCCGGGCCCGGTTGCGCGGCGGGCAGCTGTCCAAGGCGCGCCGCGGCGAGCTGAAGATGGGCCTGCCGGTCGGGCTGGTCTACGACCCCAGCGACAAGATCGTGCTCGACCCCGACCTCAGCGTGCGTGAGGCGATCGCGCACCTGTTCGCGGTGTTCGCCCGCACCGGCTCGGCCCGCGCCGTGGTCGCCGAGTTCAACACCGCCGGGCTGCGGTTCCCGGTCCGCATCCGCAAGGGCCCGCACAGGGGTGAGCTGGCCTGGGAACCGCTGCGGCACTGGCGGGTGCTGCGCACCCTGCACAACCCGCGCTATGCCGGCGCGTTCGTCTACGGTCAGCGCCGCGAAGCCCGCAACCCGGCCACCGGCAAGATGACGACGATCAACGTGCCGCGCGAGCAATGGTTCGCGTTCATCCCCGACGCGCACCCCGGATACCTCAGCTTCGAACAGTTCGAAGCCAACCAGGCGGTGCTATTGGCCAACGCGCAAGCCGTCGGCCGCGAGCGGGACAAGGGACCGGCTCGGGAAGGGACCGCGCTGCTGCAGGGCTTGGCGATCTGCGCCAACTGCGGGCGGCGGATGAGCGTGCGCTACCACACCCCGCGGCGTCGAGGTGCCCGACTACCAGTGCATGCGCGAATGCATCGACGCCGCCGCACGCCGCTGCCTGTTCGTGCCCGGCGCCGGCGTGGACGACGCCATCGCCCAACTGCTGCTCGACACCCTCACCCCGCTCGCGATCGAGGTTGCGCTGTCCGTGCAGGCCGAGATCGAGACCCGCGCCGAGCACGCCGACGCGCTGCGCCGGCACGTCGAACGCGCCCGGCACCGCGCCGAGCTGGCCCGCCGCCGCTACCTGGGCGTGGACCCGGACAACCGGTTGGTCGCCGACAGCCTGGAAGCCGACTGGAACGACGCGCTGCGCGCCGTGCAGGCCGCCCAAGACGAGTACGAGAAGGCCACCGCGGCCGCGGCCGTCGTACTGGACGACGAGCACCAAGCCAAGATCCGCGCTCTGGCTACTGACTTTCCCGCTCTCTGGGCGGATCCAGCGACCCCGGTCCGGGAACGCAAACGCATGATCCGGCTGCTGATCGAGGACGTCACCCTGGCCAAGACCGACCGCATCCACGCGCACGTCCGCCTCCGCGGCGGGCAGACCACCGCGCTGACCTTGCCGATACCTGGCCCGGCCTGGCAGCTGCGCGAGACTCACCCGGACACCCTCGCCGCGCTTGACCGGCTGCTCGACCAGCACACCGACGCCGAGACCGCCGCGGCGCTCAACGCCGCCGGGCACCGCTCCGGCGAGGGGAAACCGTTCACCAACCGGATCGTGCTCGACCTGCGCCGCGCCCACGACATGCCTAGCCACGCCGAACGACTGCGCGCGCGAGGCCTGCTCACCATCGACGAACTCGCCAAACGCCTGCACGTGCACAAGTCGACGATCAAGGCCTGGCACCGCGCCGGGCTGCTCCTCTCGCACACCGCCAACGACAAGCACATCCGGCTCTTCGAGCCGCCCACACCCGGCGACCCGCGACTGGTGGCACGCCAGGGAAGCCCGATCAGAAACCGAGTTCGAACCCAACCCGCGCCAGGAGGTGCAGTGTGAAACGCAAGCCTTGTCCAGGCCGTCGCCGACGCTGCCGAACGAGGGCATGAGCCCTGCTGAGCGGATCTTGTCGCCGAAGGCCCAGGACGTGAACTGAACGCCGTGGTCGGCGTGGACGATCCCGCCCGGCTGCGGGAGCCGGTTACGGATCGCCATGTCGAGTGCGTTGACCACCAACGTGCAGTCCTGCCGGGAGTCGATCGACCAGCCCACGATGCGCCGACTGAAGGCATCGAGGACCGCAAGCGCAATAGACTTTCCCCTTGCGGGGATGCGGCGGAGCCGCTGTCCAGTACCGTTCACAGCGTGCCTGTTGCTCTGATCACCGGGGCTGCCCGCGCCAATCGGCGTTGACACACGGTCCGCGACCATCGACCGCGTCGGCCCGGCCCGGCTGCTTCGAGGTCGGGACGCACACCAGGTGGCTGTTCCCGACAGACCCAGCGGTCGCCGCGTCGTGTCTCGACTGAATAGGGCAGGACACAGCCCAGACTGCAATCCTCACCGGGTGGTCGGCCTGACGATCAGCCAGCCTCGAGAACGTGATGAGCAACTGCCAGTCGGCGCGCAGATTCCACGAGGGGAACGACCTACGGCAGTTCTCGGCGGGTGAGGCGATCCACCAACCCGGTCGCGGCAGGCGGATCCCCATGCGGCGACGCGATGCCCTCCGGGCGACCGCTTTGCAGGCACCGGCCGTCCCCGCATACCTTTGGCGTCTTCAGGGTGCGTGCACCGCGAGGCGGAGCATCGACGGCTGTAGTTGGGCTCCTGCGAGCGACGACAACGAAGGGCCTAGGAACTTCTGACGCGCAGCACTACTGTCGGTGCCGATCACTACCCTGCTGGGGTGGATATTGAGCCGCTGTGCATCGACTCCGAAGAGATGGGCATCGCCGACCTACGGGAGCGGATCGCCAGCACGCACTTCCCCGAGCCGGCGCCAGGCGACCCGTGGTCCCACGGCACCGAGCTCGGTGCGTTGCGAGCGCTCCTCGATGACTGGGCGCGGTTCTCCTGGCCTCCGCCGGAACTCGCCGCGCTCTCCCACTTCCGCGCCGACCTAGACGGCCTCGGCGTCCACTTCGTCCACGTCCGGCGCGGGGGCGCGCCGTTGATCCTCACCCACGGCTGGCCAAGCACGTTCGCCGAGATGCTGCCGCTGGTCCCGCTGCTGGACGACTTCGACCTGGTGATCCCCTCACTGCCGGGCTACGGCTTCTCCGACGCTCCGAGCGGTCCGCACACGACGCGAGACACCGCCCGGCTGTGGCATCGCTTGATGCAGGGCCTCGGCTATGAGAGGTATGGCGCGCATGGCACCGACTTCGGGGCCGCGGTGTCGACGTTTATGGCGATCCAGCAGCCGGACCGGATGACCGGTCTCCACCTGACCAACCTCGACAACACGCCCCACCTCGGTCACCGGCCGCTCAGCGAGGCCGAGCGCTCCTACCAGCGCGACGTCGCGGCGTGGGACGAGGTCGAGCGCGGCTACAGCGCCATCCAGTCGACGCGGCCGCTGACGGTCGCCTACGGGCTGACCGACTCACCGGCCGGCCTGGCGGCCTGGATCATCGAGAAATGGGTGCGGTGGTCCGACTCCGGCGGCGACCTCGCCCGCGTCCCGCGCGAAGTCCTGCTGACGGTGCTGACCACCTATTGGCTGACCGGCACGACCGGGTCCTCGATGCGCGACTATCTCGACAACCGCTGGTCCAACCCGCCGATCGGGCCCGAGGAGTACGCCGCGGTGCCGACCGCCCTGGCGGTCTTTGACCACATGCACGCCTTCGAGGGCACTCCGCCGCGCGAGTGGGTCGAGCGGCTCTACGACGTGCGCCGCTACACGCGGATGCCGCGAGGCCGCCATTTCGCCGCCGCAGAGGCGCCGCAGCTGGTGGCCGACGACCTCCGGTCGTTCTTCACCGAGCTCGGAGGCTGACGTCAGGCCCGCACGGCGCCGTCGGACTCCACCGAGCCGTGAGCACGGGAGGTCTTGCCCGCCGATGTGGGCGGCGCGCCCGTTGGGCACTGGTCGTGGGACGACGTTCGCGACCTGGTGCAGACCGCTCGAACCAACGCCAAGGCCACCGAACGCCTGCGGCTGGACCAGCTGAAGGACTACATGGGCGAGGGCCACCTCAAGACCATCCGCTTGCGGGACCTCGAAGGCAGGCGGCGGCACCGCTGTCTGCTCACCGCGCACCGTTCGGCTCACGGGACCGATGCCGCTGACCCAACGTCGAGCCAAGACGATTCCCGTCAGCCACTCGTCCACGGCCGAGACCCGCACCACGGCGGGGTAGATCGGGTCTCTGACATTGTTTGCCAGCCGAGGCACTCGCAGTGGTCCCCGGGTTCCGAGGCCAGATATCTGCTCGTTCTGGTTCCTCTGGCTGGCGGTCTGGCCCCCTGATCGGATTCATCCACGGTCTGGGTGAGGCCGTCGCGCCGTGGGACCCTTGTCAGCGGCGTTGGAAAGACAAGGAGCGAGACATGGCAGCAACCGGTTTAGAGGTCATCCGAGAGATGGTCGAGCGGACCAACGCCCACGACCTCGAGGGCATGGCGGCGCTGATAGACCAGGACTACCAGAGCGAGCAGCCCTTCCACCCCGCCCGCGGCTTCGGTGGCCGAGCGCAGATGAAGGCGAACCGGGGCGCGATCCTCACCGGGGTCCCCGACCTGCGCGCCGAGGTCCCGGCGTCGGTGCAGGACGGCGACGTGGTCTGGAGCGAGTGGCACTGGTGGGGCACGACCGAGAAGCGTGAGCCGTTCGAGATGCGTGCGATCACCCAGTTCACGGTGCGGGACGGCCTTGTCGTCAGCGGCCGGCTTTTCGCGGAGATCGTCGAGCAGGGAGGCGCCGACATCAACGACTCCGTCGAGGCGTCGTCGGGCCACCGCCCACGGCTCGAGGGCTGAGTTGCTCAAGATGACTTTCGGGACGAGTTCCAGGAAGAAGATCGGCAACTGGTTACGCTCCGCGTTCCGCAACGAACGCGCGACGCTCCTATGGTTCGTCAAGCTGTGATGGGGCCTCTTTCGCGTAGGCGGGCGATGCAGCGGGGAGGCAGCGTTTGATCTCGCGTCCGGTCATGCCCTCGGTGGTGCGTCGGGCCACGTAGTCCCGGGTCGGCCCGTCATAACGGATGCGGGACTGGACGGTGATGTGCAGGCCCTGTTGAGCTGGCGGTCGCCATAGCGGTTGAGTCGGTAGCGGTTCGGCTTGCGGTGAGTCGCCTTGAGCGGTGCGCAGGAGACGCTCCGGATGAGAACGCGTGGCTCCTTCTCGACACCTGCCCCAGATGGGGGTCGTGCAGTTGGTGCGCGACGACGCCGGCGGTGCCCCAATTGCCTTTCCGCTCAGTTCAAGGCGTACGTGGGACCGATCCCGAAGTAGGTGGCACGGATCTACTGTCGACGAGGTAGCCGCGCGGATGCCGTGGGCCGAGGTCGACCTGGTCGGCGTACGCCGGGCACAGTCGAGCCCAACGCTCGGCCGCCCGCGGGCTACGAGTGAGCCCGTGGCGCCGCGTCGTCCTCGAGCAGCCCGTGCTCGTAGGCGTAGGCCGTGGCGGCGGCCCGCGAGGACACGCCGATCTTGGTGAAGATGTGGCTGAGGTGTCGAGCCACGGTCTTCTCGCTGATGAAGAGCCGGGCGGCCACGGTTCGGTTGGTCACCCCGATCGCGACCAGCCGTAGCACCTCGGCCTCGCGTCCCGTCAGCGGGCCCGCGGGCGCGCTCCGGATCGAGAGCCGGCGAACCCGCTCCAGGTCTGGTACGGCGCCGAGGTGGTCGAAGACCCACCCGGCCGCCTCCAGCTCGAGCTCTGCCGAGTCGCGATCGCCGAGCAGCCGGTGGGCCTCGGCCATCGCCAGGCGCACCCGTGCCGACTCATACGGAGCATCGAGCTCGCGCCATCGTGTCCACGACTCGCGCAACCTCTCCAGCCCGGTCTGGCCGTCGCCGTCCGCGGTCGCGCAGATGCCCTCGGCATACGACGCGGCTGCGGCGAGCATGGGTGCGCCGAGCTCGTGTGCGGTCCGTGCCAGCTCGACCGCACCCTCCGCGGCGGCGGCTGGGTCTGCGGCGGCGAGCATCACCTCGACGTAGGCGGGAAGCAGCCGTGCTCGCCCGGGCGGGTCCGGGGTCTCGTCGAGCGCGCGCCGGATGGCCGCGACTGCATCGCCGGTCCGTCCCTGGCCCAGGCGCAGCAACGCCAGGCTCGGTTGTGGATCCCCGAGCCATCGACTCGCCTGCCGGAAGCAGCGCTCGGCGTCGTCGTACCGCCCGCGCAACCGGTGCAGCTCGGCGAGTCGGTAGTACGCCTCGCCCGCGGCCGGTTGCCGGTCGAGCAGTGCGCAGGCCTCGTCGGCCGCGTCGGCCGCGTCGGCCCACTCGCCGCTCAGCTGGAGGAGGTGAGCGCGGTGTACCCGGCAGATGCCGCGGAACGGCACCAGTCCCGGTTGGGTCTCGCACCAGCGGTCCAGGGCGGAGGTCCACTGGCGGGCCCGCCGGAGGTCGAAGACGGCCTCGCACTCCCCGATCACCGCGCAGTAGACGATGCCGCCCGCAACCGCGCTGACCTCGCCGGCGGTCACTGCCACCATCGCCTCGTCCAGGCAGTCCATCGCCTCCTTCACCTGGCCCAGCGCCCTGAGAGCCTCGCCGCGGCCGAGTTGGCCGATGGCGGCGAGGTCGGGTTCGTCGAAGCGCTCGCCGAGCTCGGCGACGGACTCATAGGTGGCCAGGGCGGCGGCCGGTTGCCCCTCGGCCAACTGCACGAGCCCGACCGCAATCAGCACGAACCCGTGCTCAGGGTCCGGGCCGCCCTCGACGCCGTCGAGGACCTCCTCAGCGCGAGCCGACCATGCCTGCGAGCGGACCTCCTCACCGCGCAGCAGCAGGTGGAGTGCCAGCCATGCGGCGCGGCGTGCAGCCTCACGCGGCTGGCCCTCGCGTAACCAGGTACGGAAGGCCTGCGCGGCGTACTCGTCAGCCTCGTCGTCGCGACCGGTGAGATAGGCGGCGACCGCCAGTCGGTCCAGGTCGGGAGGCTCAAGCCGACCCGCACGGTGCGCTTGCGTCAAGCATGCGAAGGCCTCGGACCACACCCGGCGGTCGTACGCCGCGCGGCCGCGCTCGCTGATCTGATCTGCACTGTTCATCCGCTGTCTTGTCCCACCTCCACTCTCGCACGAGCGACGGTCGCGTGGACGGTCGCGAGCATCCGCAGAATCACCCATTTCGACGTGGTACGACGATCGCCCGACGCGGTCGGCATCGTCACGGGCCTAGCGTCGCGACAACCGAAGACTGGAGGAGACCATGAGCGGGACGACACGGGAAACGGCGTCGGCACGGACCCGGATGCTGGGCGACGCGCCGGTGCGGGAGCGCAGAATCGTCGCCGGCGGAACCGACACCGCGGTCCTGGAGGGCGGCGCGGGGCGCCCGATGGTGCTGCTTCATGGGCCCGGGGAGTTCGCCGGCGTGTGGCTTCCTGTGCTTGACCAGCTGACTGCGTCGCACCACGTCGTCGTCCCGGACCTGCCTGGACACGGTTCGTCGGAGCTGCCGGCGACGGCGCTCACGGTCGACCTCGTCACCGCATGGCTCGAGGACCTGATCACCCAGACCTGCGCAGAGCCGCCGGTGCTGGTCGGCCGCGTCGTCGGCGGTGCGATCGCCGCGCACTACGCTGCTGCGCATCCGAACGGTGTCGACCAGCTCGTCCTGGTCGACACGACCGGGCTGGTGCCGTTCGCGCCCGAGCCCCGTTTCGGGCTGGCCCTGCAGCGCTTCCTGGCCGACCCGTCGGGCGCGACCTACGAACGGTTCATGGATCTGTGTGCCTTCGACCTCGACACCGTCCGACGCCAGCTCGGCCCGCGCTGGGCGCCCTACGCCGAGTACGCCGTCGAGCTGGCGCGCGACCCGGGGGTGCAGGCAGCGATCGGCACCTTCCTCGCGCTGTTCGCGGTGCGGCCACTGCCCACCGAGACCTGGGAGGCCATCGGGGTGCCGACGACGATGATCTGGGGTCGTCAGGACGCCGCAACCCAGCTCGCGGTGGCCGAGGAGGCGTCCGCCCGCCACGGCTGGCCGCTCCACGTCGTCGAGGCGGCGGGGGACGATCCGCCGCTGGATCGCCCCACCGAGTTCGTCGAGGTCCTGCTACGCGCGCTGGAGGCGGGGGTGCGGTCGTCATGAGCGGCGGCTTCGACGTGATCGTGGTGGGCGCCCGCTGTGCGGGCTCGCCGACCGCCATGCTCCTCGCGCGCAGCGGGTGTCGGGTGCTGCTTGTCGACCGGGCCACCTTCCCGAGCGACACCTTGTCGACCCACCTCCTGCATCCACCGGGCGCCGCCGCGCTACGGCGGTGGGGGCTGCTCGACGAGGTCCTCGCGACCGGCTGCCCGGCCATCGACACCTACGCCTTCGATTTCGATGCCTTCGCCCTCGTGGGCGCGCCCGGCACGACGGACTCACCTGTCGCCTACGCCCCGCGGCGCACGATTCTCGACGAGATCCTCCTCCGTGCCGCGGACCGGGCCGGCGCCGAGGTCCGCACCGGGTTCAACGTCACCGATCTGCTGGTCGAGGACGACCGCGTGGTCGGTCTGCGTGGCCGCAGCGCCGACGGCCGAGCGGTCATCGAAAGGGCGGAGGTGGTCATCGGTGCCGACGGCATGCGCTCCTTGGTGGCCGCGGCCGTGCAGGCGCCGACCTACAACGAGCTGCCGCGCCTGCTGGCCGGCTACTACAGCTACTGGAGCGGCCTGCCGATGGATGGCCGGTTCGAGACCTTCGTGCGGCCCGGCCGGGCGTTCGCGGCGTGGCCGACCAACGACGACTGCACGGTGGTGATCGGTGGCTGGCCGTTCGCGGAGTTCGAGCGCAACCGGACCGACGCAGAACGCAACTACCTGGCCATGTTCGACCTCGTGCCCACGTTCGCCGAGCGGATCGCGGGCGCGCGACAGCTCGGCCGGGTGGTCGGTGCCGCGGTGCCGAATTTCTACCGAAGGCCCTACGGACCGGGCTGGGCTCTGGTCGGCGACGCTGGCTACCAGAGGGACTTCATCACCGCCCAGGGCATGCAGGACGCATTCCGCGACGCCGAGCTGTGCGCCGGTGCACTGACGACGGCGCTCGGCGGTCGCGGGTTCGAGGAGGCCATGGCCAACTATCAGTCGACCCGGGACGCGGCCGTCGCCGGGATGTACGCCCTCACCACCGACCTGGCGACACTCCAACCACCACCGCCCGAAATGGAGCAGCTGCTGCTCTCGCTCCACGGCAGCCAGGCCGGGATGGACCTGTTCGCTCGGGTCAACGCCGGCACCAGTCCGCCCGACGCGCTCTTGACCTTGGCGGTCTGACCGCCGGTGGATGAGCACGTGGCTCCCACCCTTGACGCCATGCTCGCCACGCTCGACGACGGCCGCCGGTGCTGGCGTGTCCGCTCGCCGAACTCATCGTGGCCGGCCCGGCCGTCGTGCTGCACGGGTTCGCCCCCTTCTTCGCCGATTGAGGTCGGCGGCGGCCAAGACATCGTGCGCGAGGCCCGGACGGACGGACCGGCGGCCGGCGGCTTCTCGCCGTGGTCGCCCACGCGGAGCCCCTGCAGCAGCCACGAGCAGAGCCCTTCAGGGCTCCACCTGGTCGGGTCTGTGCTCGGGTGCCTCGATCAAAGGGGCGTTCCGGCCTCGTCGCCACGCGCCCGGGGCTTCGCCGACCTCTCGTTTGAACGCCCGGTTGAAGGCTGCCTCGGACTGGTAGCCCACGGCCGTGGCAGCCTGGGCGACGCTCACGGTGCCGGACTCCAGCAGTCGTGCAGCGAGCTGGAGCCGCCACCGTCCGAGATACTGCATGGGCGGGATGCCGACGTACGCGGTGAACTGCTCGGCGAACGAGGATCGCGACGTCCCGACCTCGCGCGGGAGCCGCTCCAACGTCCACGCTTCCGCCGCACGCCCGTGCATCAGCCTCAACGCGGCACCGACCTGGGGGTGACGCACCCCGGCCAGCCAGCCCCGCTCGTGCTCGCCCAACTGGGTCAGGTAGCTGCGGAGCGCCTCGACGAACATCAGCTCCGCGAGCTTGGCCAGCATGGCCTCCCGGCCAGCACCGGCCTCGGCGCGGTTGGGCTGCACCGCCGCGTCGATCAGGCCGGACACCCACTGCCGACTCTGCGCGGAGACGGGCGAATGGACGATGCGCGGCAGCGAGTCGAGCAGCGGGTTGAAGGGCCGGGTGTCGCAACCCAGGAACCCGCACACGAATCTGGTGCGATCGGCCGTGGACTCCCGACTCATGCGAAGAGAGAACGGCAGGGTTCGGTCGGGCGGGCGCTGGTAGAGCGAGGGGTCGGGGCTGCCGCGCATGCCGGGTGCGGAGGCCATCACGTTGGCGTCGCCAGCCGGGAAGGCGACCATGTCGCCTGCCTCCAGAGCGACCGGGGGCTCGCCGCCGTCGATGATCTCAGCCCAGCAGGTGCCTTCGGTGACCACGTGGAAGGCGATGACCTGCTCAGCGCCGGACAGCACCTCGTGATGGAGCGAGGCGACGCTGGGCGACTCGGTGACGAACGGGGACCTGGCGTCGACGTCGAAGAAGACCGCGCCGGTCAGCCGCACCGACATGAGCACGTCGGAGAGCACATCCATGTCGCCTCCCAGACGTCCGGACAAGCCGCCCGGACGCTCCGACATGAATCTCGCACCCCGCGGACATTCGGACAACAGCGCCGGACGCGCGGTCATTCAGTTCGGACCCACGGCACTCCTACGGTCGACCTCCGACTCCTCGACGCGAGGGGCATTCACAAGGAGCCATCATGACCGTGGACACCATCAGTGACCTTGGACAGCGCCTTCGCGGACGGGTCATCGACCGCAACGACCCGGCGTACGACGAAGCCAGGGCGCTCTACAACGGAATGATCGACAAGCGGCCACTGCTCATCGCGCAGTGCCTGGACGCCGCCGACGCGGCCACCTGCGTCGGCTACGCGCGAGAGGCCGGCCTGGAAGTCGCGATCCGCGGCGGAGGACACAACGGCCCCGGTCTCGGCAGCGTGGACGACGGACTGGTCATCGACCTGTCGCGGATGCGGGGGGTCCGCGTCGACGTCGAGCACGGAACCGTGCGCGTCGCCGCCGGCTGCACATCGGGCGACGTCGACCACGCCACCCATGCCTACGGCCTCGCCGTACCCTTCGGCATCGTCTCGACCACCGGCGTCGCCGGGCTCACCCTCGGTGGCGGCATGGGGTACCTCTCGCGGCAGCACGGCCTCACCATCGACAACCTGCTCGAGGCGGACGTCGTCCTGGCCGACGGTCGGCTGGTCACGGCCAGCCCGACCAGCCATGCCGACCTGTTCTGGGGCCTGCGAGGCGGCGGCGGCAACTTCGGCGTCGTCACCAGCTTCCTGTTCCAGGCACACCCGGTCAGCCAGGTCTTCGCCGGTCCGGTGTTTTGGGGCTTCGAGCACACCGAGCAGGTCATGCGGGCGTACCGTGAGTTTCTCGCCGAGGCTCCCGAAGAGCTCGGCACCTTCGTGGGCATCAAGAAGGTTCCCGCCGTCGAACCATTCCCGGCCGAGCATCACGGCGACTTGGCCTGCGCGGTCATCTCCTGCTTCAACGGCCCGGCCGATCGAGGCGCCGAGGTCATGTCCCGGCTCCTCGACCAGCTCCCGGAACCGATGTTCAACTGGATGGACGAGATGCCGTTCCCGGCCATGCAGGGGTTGTTCGATCCGTTGCTTCCGGCAGGCCTCCAGTGGTACTGGCGTGGTGAGTACGTCCATGGCCTCACCGACGCAGCCATCGAGGAACACATCAGGCAGAGCCGCGACATGGTGGGCGCCTGACGATGGTCCACCTCTATCCCATCGACGGCGCCGTCCACCGGGTGGGGCCGACCGAGACGGCGTGGAACGAGCGCTCGGCCACCTGGACGATGGTCATCGTCGCCGTGGACGAGGACCCGGCCCTTGCAGACGACCTGGGTGTGTGGGCGAAGCGCTACTGGTCGGCCATCCACAGACACACCGACAGCGGTGGCTACGTGAACTTCATGATGGACGACGGCGATGAAGCGCGCCTGGCTGCGACATACGGCGAGAACTTCGAGCGGTTGGTCGCGCTGAAGAGCAAGTACGACCCGACAAACTTCTTCCACGTGAACCAGAACATTCCGGTGACGAGAAGCCGATGAGGGCCACCGGGGTGATGATCGCGGCGGCGGTCGTCGCGTCCCTGTTGCACCCGGCAGTTGCGGGGGCAGAGCCGGATGTGACCACGCCAACCGTGGCGGATCGGACGCCGGACGGACCGGTGCTCACACAGCTGACGGAGTTCGGCACCGGGCTGGCCTCGGGCAGCACGATCGGCCCCGACGGTGCGCTCTACGTGACCGACCCCAACGCCGGCAGCGTGCTGCGCGTCGACCGCAGGACAGGAGTATCGAGAACCTACGCCGGAGGCCTGCCCCCACAGGTGCTCGGTGTCGGTGGAGCGATGGACGTCGAGTTCATCGGCCGTACCGCCTACGTGCTCGTCACGCTGGTCGGAGGAGACATTGTCGGTGGGCCACCCATCGGCGACGCGACCGTCGGCATCTACCGGCTCGGACGCGACGGCGACTTCAGGGTGATCGCAGACATCGGTGAGTGGTCGGTAGACCATCCTCCGGACACGGACTTCTTCATCACGACCGGGGTGCAGTACGCCCTGCAACGCCAGGGCCGCGGCTTCCTCGTCACCGACGGCCACCACAACCGTCTTCTGCGGGTCGGCCGCCACGGCCACATCTCCGAAGCCCTCACGTTCGGCAACGTCGTACCGACCGGGCTGGAGACCATCGGGCCCGTCGTACTCACTGCACTTGCCGGACCGCTTCCGCACGAACCCCAGGACGGAAGGATCGTGGCCCTCGGGTGTGGCTCTGCACCGCCGTCGACATCGCCGAAGGCGCGAGCCTGCTCGTCGACGTCGAGTTCAGTCCTCGTCTCGGTCTCTACGCACTGTCGCAGGGTCGATGGGACGGCGTCGCCGAAGGGTCCCCTGCCTCACCGAACACGGGCCGACTGGTCAAGCTCGACCGCCACGGGCACCTGGTCCCTGTTGTCGACACCCACGGGTCCGAAATCGTGCTCGACCGGCCGACCTCGCTGGAACTGGTGGGGCACACGGCGTACGTCGTCGGCCTGACTGGCAGCGTCGTCAAGATCGACAACCTCGGACCGATCATCACGCGGCCGCGCCCCCACTGAAGGTCTGACGATGTTGTGTCCGGAGTGCCCGACTGGCCTCCCCATCTTCGCCGAACCGTCGCGCCCACCAGCCGCTCTTACCGGCTGGTTCCAGCCCCTGACCGCCGGCACGACTCTCGGAACCGGAGGCTGGCGCCGGTGAACCGCCGTGTGCTCGTCGTCGGCGCAGGCGTCGGGGGACTCGCCACGGGCCGCGCTCTGGCCGCGCGCGGGATCGAGTGCCGGGTCGTCGAACGACGGCCGGACCGGTCGGACAATGGGCTGGCGCTCAACCTGCCGGGCAACGCGGTCGCGGCGCTGCTGCGGCTGGGAGCCGCAGCCGACGTGCTGCACGCGGGAGTCCCGGTCGCCCGCCGGGAGTACCGAGCGTCGGGGGGCCGCCTGTTGTTCGAGATCGACGAGACGCGGTTCTGGTCGGGAGTCGCTCCGTCGGTGTGCGCGCCCCACGCCGCCGTCTTGGACGCCTTGTCGTCGGGCATCGACATCGAGCATGGCATCGGCGCCACCTCGGTGGACCAGCTGCCCGACGGTCGGGCCCGGGTCTCGCTCTCCGACGGCACCGAGGATGTCGCGGACCTCGTGGTCGCGGCGGACGGCGTGCATTCGACCGTGCGGTCCTCGGTCACCACCACGCCTCCGCGCCCATCTGCGATGACGAACGCCAGTTGGCGGTTCGTGACCGACAACCCCGGCATCACCTGCTGGACCGCCTGGACCGGGCACGGGCACGCGTTCCTGCTCGTTCCCTTCGCTAGGGGGCAGGCGTACGCCTACGCCTCCAGCAGCCGCGGCGCCGGCGCAGGGGCCAACGCCTCCTGGTTGACGGTGGCGTACTCCAACTTTCCGGAGCCGGTGACCGGTGCCATTCGGCAGGCGCTGTCATCCGAGGTCCCGCCCTATCGCTCACCGGTCGATGAGGTCAGGATCCCTACCTGGCATCAGGGCTCTGTTGTGTTGCTCGGTGACGCCGCGCACGCAACTGGTCCAGTGTGGGCCGAGGGCGCGGGAATGGCCCTGGAGGACGCGATCGTGCTGGCTGACCTGTTGGCAAAGCACGACGACTGGTCGGTGGTCGGGCAGACGTGGGAGGCGGTACGCCGCCCGCGGGTCGCACACGTCCAGGCCGCCACCGACCGGATGTCTCGACTGGCCGCCCTGCCCACGTGGGTGGCTCACCTCGCCGCTCCATTTGCGGGACCACGTGCCTATCGGGCAACCTACGGCCCGCTGCGCAGGCCAGCGCTCGAAGACAGGCCGTGACTTGTCCGGCGCTGCGGCACGCAGGATCCTCGGTCAGGTGACACCACCGACACCGTGGGCGCCAACGTGCCATAGAGGTGGCCGATGCGGTACGTCGTGGCAGCGGTTGGTGCGATCGGCGGCACCATCGCCGCGCGCCTGTTTTCGTCCGGACAACACGTTCTCGGAATCGCGCGCGGCGCGCATCACTGTGCCGTGTGGAGCGCGACCGGCTGCTCGTCCGCGCGCCCCGAGGGTGATCAGCGAGTCGCCCGTCCGGTAGTGGGGTCAGTCGCCGACGCGACCCTCACCGACGAAGACGTGTTGCCGCTCGCGGTGAAGAGCCAAAACACCCTGGTGGTGACCAAGCTCGACCGTCTGGCCAGGTCTCTGCCCGATGCCCGGGCGATCGCCAGGGAGCTCACCAGACGGCAGATCACCCTGACCCTGGGAGGTTCGGTCTACGACCCACCGACGCCGTCGGTCGGCTCCCGTTCAACGTCATCGCCAATGGTGGCCGAGTCCGACCTCATCCGGCTTCGCACCTGTGAGGGCATGAGGGTCGCCAAGGCCAAGCCCCGGCTGCGTGGCAAGCAGCCCAAGCTCAACCGCAAGCAAGAAGCTCACTGGTCTCCCTGGTGGACAACGATGAGTACAGCACCGCCGAGGTCGCCGAGCTCTTCAGCGTGGGCCGCTCCACCGTCTACCAAGCCATCGAACGTCAACAGATCGCGGCCAAGGCTGGGATCGCTGAGTCACGGAGCTGACCCTGCGAACGTCGCTGTTCCGTATCTGACACCCACTCGGGACGCCAGGGTCCCCGGCCCTCCGATTCGATGGTGGCGTCCGGTAGAGGTTCCGCTTGTGAGACACTGTCCGCGCTTCGGGTCATTGGCCCCCGGCCGGTCCGCTCGTCAAGGGGGGTGTCGTTGATTTGGCGTCGGCGCAATGAGCAGGATTGGCGGCGAGGGTGGGCCACGGGATCGATGGTGGGCGCCCTCTGTCAGCGATTGATGAGCCAAAGTCCGCGCTTGGCCGCCGTTGGCAACCTTCGTACTCCTTCGCCGCCTGTCGCAGCGGCCCAGGGCCGGGGACTCGCACCTCGAGCGTGCTGGGGGATGCCAGCGCCCGGCGAGGAGTTCGCCGAGAGTGCGCGTCGTCTTCGCCCGCAGCGGGCAATCCGAGACGGACAAGTCGGCAGCGGAAGGAGGGTTGCTGGAGTCTCGACGCCGGCGCGCCTTTCCAGCAACCATGCACCGTGGCGTGCAGGCAGCCTGATTGCTCCGGCATGAGCTCGTCATCTCCTTCGAAGAAGTGCAGAACGCCACCTCTCGGGCGACCGGGTCATCCATGTCGGCGACGGCTGCGCGGCCCCGGCGTCGAGATGGGCGAGGTCGCGGACGTGGTACCGCTCAACCAAGCTGAGCCCAGGGCTGCCACAGGCTTCGTGGACGATGTCACGGACGATCATGCAGTTCGGACGCCGGGCGGGCGGCTCGCGCCCATTCCGCGATCCTGTCGGTCACGCGTTGCCACCCGACATCGAGCATCATGTCGTGGCCGATGCCGTCGAAGATCTCTGCAGTCCGGCCGTAGGCGTGTGCCGTTCGCTGCATCTCGTCAACGGTGAAGATGGCGTCGCGTCCGGCGGCGAGCACGATGACCGCGGTGCGGACGCGTCGAGGCCACGGGCGAACGAGGATCGTATCGAGGAAGGCCGGGAACGACTCGTCCTGCACCCGGGCCTGGCAGCGGGCCGTAGGTAGCCCGATAGGCACGTGGTCCGGCGAACGGCGCCGCGGTGTGGGCCAACCAGGACGGCAGGCCGGCCAACCGGGACATCCGGTCGGTAGCGGCCTGGACGTGCTCGACACGCGGCCGCCGGACCGCCTCCCACGCCTGCCCGACCACTGACCAGTCGTCGTGCTCGGCCAGCAGGTCGGCCAGCACGATCGCGTCCTCCAAGGCCATGCCAGCGCCCTCTGCCCACACCGGGCCGGTGGCATGCGCGGCGTCACCGATCAACACGACGGCATCGTCGTACCACTTCGACATCCTGACCTCCTCGACGGGCGAGCGGTACGGCGGGACATCGGACGACAAGGAGCGACGGATCGCTTGAGTGACAGGCTCGGGAAAGCGAGCGTACGCGTCCGCGAGCCAGGACGCGTCTTCGCCAGCATCGCCACCGCGGCTGCTGGAGGCGTAGCCGTACACGTGCCCCGAAGAGACCGGGATGAGCAGGAACGCGTGCCCGTACCGGTCCAGGCGGTCCAGCAACTGATCCCGGGGTCGTCGGTCACGAACCGCCAACTGGCGTTCGTCATCGCCGATGGGCGCGGGGATGCGTTGGTCATCGACGACCGCACGGTCGAATGCACGCCGTCCGACGCCACCACGAAGTCCGCGACCTCCTCGCTGCCGTCGGGGAGCGAAACCCGAACGTGACCATCCGGTTGCTGGTCCACCGATGTGGCGCCGACGCCCCACTCGACTGCGACACCCGCCGAGAGGGCGTCCACCACGACGGCGTGGGGCGCGCAGACCGACGGAGCCACGTCCGACCAGAACGCCCCCTCGTCGACAGCGAAGAGCAGTCGGCCGCCTGCCGTGCGGTACTCGCGCCGGGCGATGTGCACACCCGCCTCGAGCACTCCCGCGGCAGCGCCCAGGCACTGCAGCGCCGCGACCGCGTTGCCTGGCAGGTTGAGAGCCAGCCCATGGTCCGACCGGTCTGGCCGACGTTCGACGACCCGGCACTCGATCCCGTGCCCGGCCAGGGCGCGTGCGGTGGCCAGACCGCCGAGGCCCGCGCCAACGACGAGTACGCGGCCGTTCATCGGCGCCCACCACCGATTCGGAGAGTCATCCCAGTGAGGCCGAAGCCGGTGCCGCCGGCATCGGTGGCGCGTGTGTCGTGGTCATCTTCCTTCTCCTGAGGTCTTGGGTTAGAGGGCGACCCAAAAGATGAGAGGGCGTTGCCCGCGTCGGGTGGCCCCCCTAGTCCTTGGGGATGCGCGATCGCCACTTCATGACTGACGAGTCGCCGAGCGTCCACGCCGTCCGAGGCCGATTGCCCCCGCTGGATGTGCGGCTTCTCGCGATAGCGGAGCCACCAGCACATCATCAGCGCGGTGCTGCCGAGATAGAAGCCGTGCAGGACCCAGATCGGCCCCACCGGCAGCGACACGACGTAGATCGTGTGCACCAGGTTGCCGGCGTTGGCCACCGCCAGGTTGCCGACGCTGTAGGAGCTGAGGTCGCGGGTCCGGGCGGCCTTGACCAGCATCGGCAGGTAGCTCGTCACGAAGAGGGCGGTCGAGACCGTCCCCGCGACGACGCCGGCATTGTGCAGGGACATGGTCAGCGCCTGACCGGGCGGTCACAAAAGAGGACTGGCCCGACGTCGAACCCGTCGCGCTCGAGGGCCGAGCGTGTCAGGGCATTGATGGGGTGACTGGTCCGGCGTCGGGGAATCGCATCGACGAGCCGACGGATCAGGCGGACTCCCCAGGCCCGGCCGTCGGTCGTCGGTGACATTGTTGGTCCTTTCGTAGTGCGCGAGCGCTTCGTGACGGGTCAGAGGTTCTCGATCTTGACGATGGTGCCAGCCAGACCGACGACGTACGCCGTGTCTCCCACCAGCTCGAGCGAGGTCGGCCGGTCGAGCACGATCTCGGACCCGTCGGCATCGAGGACCGGGACCAGGCCCCCGTGGCGGTCGACCGTGACGAGCCGCCCCGTGTTCGGGGAGGCAGGCGATCCCTCGGCGACGCCATCCCATTGGCCCTGGGACAGCGCGTAGAGACCCGCGCGAGGATCGAACTCGACGTCGACGAGCAGGCTGGCGCCGTGTGCGATGTCGATGGGGGTGCCCCACCGGCGTACGGCGGCCACGACCTTGCCGTCCTCAGGGTTGTGCGGCAGCGGTCCGGCTTGGGCCGTCAGCACGACGGGCCCGATGGTCTCCAACCCGGTCGGGACGACATTGCCGAGCGTGAGGGCCTCGGCGATACGGCCATCGAGCCCGACCCGCAGCACGCGGTTGTGGTGGCCATCGGTGACGAGGAACCCGCGGCCATGGCGTTGCAGGGCGTACTGAACCCCGGTAGTGATGAAGAAGTCGGTTGCCGGAGGATGGTCCACCGACCACCCACCGATGTCGGCGATCACCCTGAATCGGCCATCGCGGCCCAGGCGGTAGATGCCGACGGTCGCATCACCGATGGGTCCCCCGCCGACGATGTCCCCGCCGACCATCGTGACGAGCACGTAGGCGGTGCCGCCGATGAATTCAACGTCCATCGCCCCGCCGACGCCCAACACCTGCTGTGGCAGGCCCTCCGCGTACGTGCTGGTTGACCCGGTCTTCCGGTCGATGCGCAGCACGCTGCCGGCATTGGGGTCGGTCACGTACAGGCCACCGTCGGGGCCGATCGTGCTTCCCGCCGCCAACCCGCTCCCGAACTCCGCAAGCGGCGTGAAGACCGGTCCCTCTGTCCGCTTCACGATCGGCGTCGTCGCATCCGCCACGACGCTGGCAACTGCCGTCGAGGGCGCGAGCGACGCGGCGAGTGTCGCCGCGATCACCATCCGCGTGGCTCTCATTGGGACCTCCTGACCGGGATGTTCTGGTTCAGGTGGAAGAAGTTGGTCGGGTCGTACTTGCTCTTCAGTGCGACCAGCCGTTCGTAGTTGTCTCCGTAGGTCGCAGCGAGGCGCGCGCGGTCGCCGTCGCCCATCATGAAGTTCACGTAGCCACCGCTGTTGGTGTGTTTGTGGATGGCCGACCAGTAGCGCTTCGCCCACACACCCAGGTCGTCTGCAAGGGCCGGATCCGAATCCACGGCGACGATGACCATCGTCCAGGTGGCCGAGCGCTCGTTCCATGCCGTCTCGGTCGGTCCGACCCGGTGAACGGCGCCGTCGATGGGATACAGGTGCACCATCGTCAGGGCGCCCACCATGTCGCTGCTTTGCGCGATGTGTTCCTCGATGGCTGCGTCGGTGAGTTCGTGGACGTACTCTCCGCGCCAGTACCACTGCAGGCCTGGCGGGAGCAGCGGGTCGAACAGCGCCTGCATGGCTGGGAACGGCATCTCGTCCATCCAGTTGAACATCGGTTCCGGGAGTCGGTCGAGCAGTCGCGACATGACCTCGGCGCCCCGATCGGCCGGGCCGTTGTAGCAGGAGATGACCGCGCAAGCGAGCTCACCGTGATGCTCGGCCGGGAACGGTTCGACGGCGGGAACCTTCTTGATGCCCACGAAACTGCCGAGCTCCTCGGGTGCCTCGGCGAGGAACTTGCGGTAGGCGCGCATGACCTGCTCCGTGTGCTCGTGACCCCAGAACACCGGACCGGCGTACACCTGGCTGACCGGGTGGGCCTGGAACAGGAAGCTGGTGACCACGCCGAAGTTGCCGCCGCCGCCGCGCAGGCCCCAGAACAGGTCGGCATGGCTGGTCGGGCTGGCCGTGACCAGTCGGCCATCGGCGAGGACCACGTCGGCCTCGAGGAGGTTGTCGATGGTCAGGCCGTGCTGGCGTGACAGGTACCCCATGCCGCCACCGAGAGTGAGGCCGGCGACGCCGGTGGTCGAGACAATGCCGAAGGGTACGGCGAGGCCGTAGGCATGGGTGGCGTGGTCGACGTCTCCCGAGGTGCAGCCGGCGGCTACGCGCACGGTTCCGTGCTCGACGTCGACACGGACCCCGCGCATCCGGGACAGGTCGATGACTAGTCCGTCGTCCACGCTGCCGAGTCCGGGCCCGTTGTGTCCTCCGCCGCGGATCGCGACTTCCAGGCCGGCCTCCCGCGCGTAGCCGACACAGGTGACCACGTCGGCGGCGTCCAGGCACCGTGCGATGAGCAGTGGCCGCTTGTCGATCATTCCGTTGTAGAGCGCCCTGGCCTCGTCGTAGGTCGGATCGTCGCGGTCGATGACCCGTCCGTGGAGGCGCTGACCCAGGTCGGTGATGGTGTTCACGGTCATGATGACTCCTTGTGAGCGCCCCTCCCATCGAGGAGCCGGTAATCGACCGTAGGAGTGCAGCGGGTCCGAACTGAATGACCGCTCGTCCGACGCTGTTGTCCGAATGTCCGCGAGGTGAAAGGTTCATGTCAGGACGTCCGGAGGCGATGCCCGGACGTCTGGGAGGCGACCATGGATGTGCTCTCCGACGTGCTCATGTCGGTGCGGCTGACCGGCGCGGTCTTCTTCGACGTCGATGCCCGGTCCCCGTTCGTCACGGAGTCGCCCAGCGTCGCCTCTCTCCACCATGAGGTGCTGTCGGGAGCCGAGCAGGTCATCGCCTTCCATGTGGTCACCGAGGGCACCTGCTGGGCGGAGATCATCGACGGAGGCGAGCCCCCGGTCGCGCTGGAGGCGGGCGACATGGTGGCCTTCCCGGCGGGCGATGCCAACGTGATGGCCTCCGCGCCCGGGATGCGCGGTATTCCGGATCCCTCGCTATACCAGCGTCCTCCCGACCGGACCTTGCCGTTCTCTCTTCGCATGAGTCGGGAGTCCACGGCCGATCGCACCAGATTCGTGTGTGGCTTCCTGGGTTGCGACACCAGGCCGTTCAACCCGCTGCTCGACTCGCTGCCGCGCATCGTCCATTCGCCCGTCTCCGCGCAGAGCCGACAATGGGTGGCCAGCCTGATCGACGCGGCGGTGCAAACGAGTGGTGGCGAGGCCGGCGCGGGCCGGGAAGCCATGCTGGCCAAACTCGCGGAGCTGATGTTCGTCGAGGCCCTCCGTAGCCACTTGGCCCAACTGGGCGAGGAAGAGCGGGGCTGGCTCGCCGGGGTGCGTCACCCCCAGGTCGGTGCCGCGCTGCGGCTGATGCACGGGCGGCCCGCCGCCCCATGGACGCTGGAGCGCCTCGCCCGCGAGGTCGGTATGTCGAGGTCCTCATTCGCCGAGCAGTTCACCACCTATGTGCGTATCCCGCCGATGCAATACCTCGCGAGATGGCGGCTCCAACTCGCCGCGCGGCTGCTGGAGTCCGGCACCATGAGCGTCGCCCAGGCGGCCGCCGCCGTCGGCTACCAGTCCGAGGCGGCTTTCAACCGGGCATTCAAACGTGAGGTCGGCGAAGCCCCAGGCGCATGGCGACGAGGCCAGGGCGGCCACCCCCGCCCCACGCCGTGACGACACCTGGGCCCAAGTAGGCGCAGCTGAAGCCGCGGCCCAGGTCCATCGGGGACGCTTACGGGCATCGTGAGCAGACCACCGGCCGGGTAGATCATCCCCGTCGCGCCGACACACCAGCGGGAGTGTCCCGCTGTAGCAACCGCATCCCGGCGACGCCCGGCGCTGCCCCGAAGAGTCAGGATCACCGCATGGGGATCCGCTTGCGGGATAGTGTTCCTGCTCGGGAGGTGCCGTAGCTAGCTACTTCGACCTGTAAAACCCGTACCAGTCTCCCTTGTGACGTAAGGGTTTCGCGCCGCGCGCCGCCCGGGTCGACCGCTGAAATGACGAGATCATGGTCGCTGACGGGTGGTCGGCGAGTGGTGGGGGTGGCGGATGCTGCGGACGCGGGCCGAGCAGGTCAGCTTGTGGGAGGCGGTTCTGCCGGAAGAGATTCGCAGGCTGCCGATGGAGCTGGCACGGGTCGACGCATTGCTGGATGACCCGGTGTTCTTCGCGCCGTTCGTGGCGTTCTTCGACCCGCGGGTGGGTCGGCCCTCGACGCCGATGGAGACCTACCTGCGGATGATGTTCTTGAAGTTCCGGTATCGGCTGGGTACGAGTCGCTGTGCCGGGAGGTGACCGACTCGATCACGTGGCGGCGGTTCTGCCGGATCCCGCTGGATGGGTCGGTGCCGCACCCGACGACGTTGATGAAGCTGACCACCCGCTGCGGCACGGCCGCGGTGGGCGGGCTGAATGAGGCGCTGCTGGCCAAGGCCGCGGAGGCGAAGCTGCTGCGCACGACGCGGCTGCGCGCGGACACCACGGTGGTGCCGGCGAACGTCGCCTACCCGACCGATTCGGGGTTGTTGGCCAGGGCGGTGCGGCGGATCGCGGCGACCGGTCGGCGGATCCAGGCCGCTGGTGGCGCGACGCGCACCAAGGTCCGGGACCGGTCCCGGGTGGCGGGTAGACGGGTGCACGGGATCGCGGCGAAGCTGCGCCTGCGCGCCGCGGCGGGGCGTGACGAGGCGCAGGCCACGGTGCGGCGGATCACCGGGGAACTGGCGGGGCTGGCCGAGAAGGCCGCCCGCGACGCCGAGCGGCTGCTCGCCAACGCCCGCCGGGCGCTGCGCGGTGCCCAGCTCAGGGCCGAACGGCTTGCGGCGGTGGGGGTGCGTGACGCGGCGGCGGGCCGGCGCCGCGGACGACTGCGGCGGGCGGTGAATGACCTGGTCGAGCTGCTGGAAGCGACCCTGCGCATCGCCGCGCAGACCCGGCAACGCGTGGCAGGTACGACACCGGACGGGGCGACGCGCCGGGTCAGCCTGCACGACCCGGATGCCCGCCCGATCGCCAAGGGCCGCCTCGGCAAGCCGGTCGAGTTCGGGTACAAGGCCCAGGTCGTGGACAACGACGACGGCGTCGTGCTCGACCACACCGTGGAACCGGGCAACCCACCCGACGCCCCGCAGCTCGCCCCCGCCGTCGAACGCGTCACCCGACGCACCAAACGCCGCCCGCGTACGGTAACCGCGGACCGCGGCTACGGTGAGAAGAAGGTCGACGACGACCTGCGCGCGCAAGGCGTGCGCACTGTCGTCATCCCCCGCGAAGGCAGACCCGGCACGGCTCGCCAGGCCGAGGAACACCGGCCCGCGTTCCGGCGGACCGTGGGATGGCGAACCGGCAGCGAAGGCCGGATCAGCAGCCTCAAACGCGGGTACGGATGGGACCGCAGCCGCCTCGACGGCACCGCAGGTGCTCGGACCTGGGCCGGCCACGGCGTCCTGGCCCACAACCTGACCAAGATCAGCGCGCTGGCCAGCTGAAACCACCACCGGCGAAGATCAACACCATCCGAGGCAGCCGCCCGCAGTCGGCGTTCGACCACACTCACCGCACGCCGACTTCTTCAGGTCGAAGTAGCTACGGTGGATTGTTCTGGACGCCGTTGACGGCCCCGCCGGTGCACGTCCAGGCCGAGGGGGTGTAGCCGCTCGGGCCGGACTCGCTCAGCGCGTACGTCCCGGCCGCCACGGTGGCGGACGTGACCGCGGTACTGCCGGTGACGCCGCTGATCGTGACCGGCCCGGCCGCGCTCAGCGTCCAGTCCGTGGGTACGGCCGTGCCGCCCGCCGTGTTGACGACCTTCTTGACGAGCGTCAGCGTAGGTGCGGGTTTCGCGGTGTTCTTGATCGTGCACGTCGCGGCACTGCCTTCGGCCAGCGTGACGCTCGCCGGTGTGAACGACACCGCGCCGGTGCAGGTGAATCCAGCCGTCGAGTACCCGGGTGGGCCGCCGGTCTCGGACAGCGCATACGTGCCGACCCGGGCGGCCGCGTTGGTCACCGCGCTGGAGCCGGACAGGCCGCTGATCGTGCTCGGGCCGCTGGCGGTCAGCGTCCAGTCGGTAGGCACCGCCGTGCCGCCGGTTGCGCCGTTGTCGACGAGCTTGATCAACGTCAGCCGGGGGGCGACGGCGGTGTTGGTGATGGAGCAGTTGACCGCCCCGCCGTTGGGCACGGTGATGCGGTCGCCGTCCTGCGTACCGCCGGTGCATGTCCACTCGCCGGCGGTGAACCCGGCCGGTCCAGCCTCGGACAGGGTGTAGGTGCCGGCGAACACCGAGACCTGGTTGACGCCGCCGGGGCTGTTCGGGTCGCCGTCGCCGGTGACCGGATTCTGGCCGGGGATGCTGTCCGGGGTCGCGGTCAGCGTCCAGTCTGCGGGGGTCTTGCCCGATCCGCTCTCGTCGGCGTCGACGATCTTGGCCAGGGTCAGCTTGGCCGGCTGGGCGGTATTGGTGATCGTGCACGTCGCGGTCGCGCCGCGGTCGAGGGTGACCGTGTCGCCGCCGGATCTCGAGCCCACGCCGGGGTCGGTTATCACGCATTGCCACGACGACGCGGTGTAGCCCGCCGGCCCGGACTCGGTGAGCCGATAGGTCTGCAGTGGCCGGACATCCGACACCGTCCCGCTGCCGCCGGGCATGCTCACCGGGTCCAACCCGTCCGGCGCCGGCGGCACCGGCGTCGCGGTGAGCGTCCAGTCGTCGGGCACGGCGGTGCCGCCGCTCGAGTTCACGACGATCTTGCCCATCTTCAGGAACGACGTGCGGTTGGTGGCCGTGCACCGGACGTGGAAGCCGAGCGGCACGGTGACCCCGCCGTTGATCCCGTCCTGGAAGCCGGTGATCACCGTGCCGTCCGCGGTGACCTCCTGACAGTTCCAGCTGCCGGAGGAACCCGGCACCGGAGTGGCGCGGTTGTCGTCCTGGATATAAGCGGGGTCGCCGCCGGACTCGGCGAGCGCGTAGACGAGATTAGGCGTGACGTCGGCCGTCGCCTCCGGCGATCCGGTCACCCCGGTCGGCCCGGGCAGCGACCCGGCCGGTCCGGTTGCGGTGAGCGTCCACAGCGCCGGGTCGGCGTTGCCGCCGATTACCTGCTTCGCCAGAGTCAGGACGGTCGTGCAGGTGACCGTGTTGGTGATCCCGTACGTGTTCTGCCCGGCTGCGAGCGTCGGTTGGTAGGGCAGCGCCAGGTCGACGGGGTCGCCGTTGGCGGTGGTCACCCGGCTGCTGTCCAGCGTGCACAGGGGCCGGGCGCTGAGGTCGGTCGTCTCGTCGATGGTGGGCGTGTCGCCCTGCACGAAGCCGGTGCGGGGTACGCCCCAGCCCTGGGCTGTGCCGTTGATCGTGAGCGCTGCCACCAGACCGGACGGCTGGGCCCCGTCCGGATAGCTCTGCCCGTTGACAATCCAGGTCTTGTTCACCACGACCGACGCCTGGGGCTGGGGCGCCCGGTTGTAGAGCGTGCAGCTCACCGGGTAGGCCTCCGAGGCGGTGACCGTGAATCCCAACGCCCCGGAATTTGTGCTGTCGACGGCCGCCCCGGTGTCCGTGCGGACGCAGGTCGCGTTGAAGCCCCCGACCTGTTGCAGCGTGTAGCCGGCCTGTTGGGTCTCGGTCGCGGTGACCGGCGCGGTGGCCACGCCACCAGGGAAGGTCAGACTGAAGTTCAGTGCGCCGGTTCCGGTCGCGGTTTGACCGGAGCTCGGGGCGATCGTGACGCCGCTTGTGGACGTCGTCGCCCCGAACGTCCAGCCGCCGGCGGGTACCGCGTCCGCCGTCGTGCCACCCGGCGGGATGACCTGCTTGACGACGGTGAGCGAGCCCTTGCAGTTGCCGAGCGCCAGTTCGCGCAGCGCCGCGCCGGCCTGCTCGTAGTTTGCTGTCTGGTAGTAGTCGCTGTTCTGGACCGGGCCCGAGATCGCGATCAGGTTGTTCGCCGGTCCGGACACCCCCGACCCCACGCCGACGGCGACCATCCGGGTGCCCTCGGCCTTGATGGCGTTGGCCGAGAAGATGCCGTTCTCCACCTCCCGGAAGCGCACGTTGCTGCCGGGCCCCTGGGTGGGCTCGTTGTACGACGTCGGGTTGCCGTCGGTGATGACGACCGCGATGTCGTACTGCGCAGCCGCCTCGGCGACCTGCGCGAAGCCGCGGTCCCAGTTCGTGCTGCCGCCCGCGGTGTACCCGTTCACGTAGCCGTTGAGAACGTCCGCGCCCGCTTGGGTCGAGACCGGATTCAGGGCCGGATGGTTCTGGTTGTTCGTGGTGTTCGCCGGAGCATTGGCGGCAAACGTGAGTAGCGACACGGTCGAGGGCGTGCCCACGAGGGCGTTGATGAACGTCTGCGTCGCGGCCTTCAGGTTGGCCAGCTGCGGTTGGACCGACCCGGACAGGTCGTTGATGATGGCGACCCGCAGGCCGCACTGCGCCGGCAGGGCAGGGTCGTCCAGGGAGTTCTGCCAGATGCCGCCGGATGCTTGCAGATTGCTGTTGCCGGTTCCGATCATGAACTGGTCGGTCGAGCTGTACGTCTGACCGGCCCGCAGCTGCGTGGACGTGCGGAATTGATACGGATCCTGCGTGACCGTGCTGCTGGTCCCGGTCGCCAGCACGGAGTTCTGGAACCACCCGGAGGGGGCGCCGGTCTGCTTCACCCAGAACGGCCGGTCGCGGTTCGCGCCGTCCGCCTGGGTTCCCGGAATGGTCCATGAGCAGTCGCCGTCGACGTCCGACACGCAGGTGTTGGTGATGCCCGCGGCGGGCGTCGTCGGCCCGCTTGCGCTGCCGTCGAACAGTTGGAGCGTCACGCCGGCCAGGCCGGTCACGCCGGCAACACCGGTGCGTACGCCGCCTACCTTGACCGTGATCACCGAGCTGTTCGCCGGCGGTGTCGGGACAGTGGCCTGCGCGGCCGGCATAGCCGGCACGAGAGAGGCCACCCCGGTTGCCAGCAGCACGGCAGCGACGCCGGCCAGGATTCGGCGCATCTGCGAACTCCCCCGAAGGCTCACCAGTGAGCCCGCTGCGTATGAGGCCGGTAACAAGCTAGTGGGTCCGCGGCCAGCCTGGCAATTGGCCCATTCACTCCATGTGCGTGTTTCTGATTCCCGGCTCGAGTCCGGGTGGGTCAACCAGGCAAGCCACGAGACGTGGCTAGCCGGACAGGATGCGTCCGCGCGCCTCGCCGATGCCGACCCTTGTCCCGGACGGCCCCGGCGCCGTGGCCCGCATGACGACCTCGTCGCCATCCTCGAGAAAGCCGCGCGTCGAACCGTCGGCCAGCCGCAATGGCCGTTGCCCGTTCCAGGACAGTTCGATCAGCGAGCCGAGCTGGTCAGGCTGGCTGCCCGACACAGTCCCGGAGGCGAACAGGTCGCCGGTGCGAGCGCTGGCTCCGTTGCAGGTCAGGTGGGCCAGCTGCTGCGCGGGCGTCCAGTACATCCCGGCGAACGGCGGCCGTGAGATCACCTTGCCGTTCAGCTCCACCGCCAGGGTGATGTCGAGCCCCCACGGGTGGTGGTCGTCGCGCAGGTACGGCAACAGCGGCACGTCCCGAGCGGGCGGTCGCACTACAGCCGCTTCGAGCGCTGCCAGCGGAGTTATCCACGCCGACACGGTGGTGGCGAACGACTTGCCGAGGAACGGGCCGAGCGGCACGTACTCCCACGCCTGGATGTCGCGCGCCGACCAGTCGTTGACGAGCACCACACCGAACACGTGCTCGGCGAAGTCACCGACCGGGATCGGCTCACCGAGCTCGGAGCCGACGCCGACGACGAAGCCGACCTCGGCCTCGATGTCCAGCCGCCGGGACGGGCCGAACGTGGGCAGCTCGGCATCCGGCGGGCGGGTCTGCCCGCACGGCCGCTTGATGTCGGTGCCGGAGACGACGACCGTGCCGGCGCGGCCGTGGTAGCCGATCGGCAGGTGCCGCCAGTTCGGCGTCAACGGCGGCTGCCCCGGCCGGAACAACGCGCCGAGGTTCTCGGCATGCTGGCGGGACGAGTAGAAGTCCACGTAGTCCGCGACGGTGAACGGCAGCGACAGGGTCACGGCGTCGAGAGGATGGACATGTCGCTGCACGGTCGAACGACGAGCCTCGTCCGTGACCCAGGCCGTGACCGCCGACCGCACGTCCGCCCAGACCTGGGGGCCGGCAGCGAGCAAGCCATCGAGCGACGGCAGGGCCAGCCACGGCGCGAGCCGCGGAGCCAGTTCGCCGGCCACCGCGCCGACGTCGAGCACCCACTCGCCGATCCGCACGCCGACCCGGGGCGGCGACGAACCGACCGTGAAGACGCCGTACGGCAGCGTCTGCGAACCGAACGGCGAGTCAGGCTCGATGGCCAGCCAGGTATCGCTCACGATTCCAGGTGCCGACCGGCCCACGACCATGCGTACACCCCGTCGTCGGACGCGCGGCCCCCCTCGCCCAGTTGCAGCGGACGGAACGTGTCGACCATGACGGCCAGCTCGTCGAAGTAGTGGACACCAATGCTGGCCTCGTAGGCTCCGGGTTGCGGGCCATGGGAGTATCCACCCGGATGCAAGGAGATCGAGCCGATCCCGATCCCTGACCCCCTGCGGGCCTCGTAGTCCCCGCCGCAGTAGAACATCACCTCGTCGCTGTCCACGTTCGAGTGGTAGTACGGCACCGGAATGGACAGCGGGTGGTAGTCGACCTTGCGGGGCACGAAGTTGCAGACCACGAAGTTCGTGCCCTCGAAGACCTGGTGGACGGGTGGTGGCTGATGCACCCGTCCGGTGATCGGCTCGAAGTCCGCGACGTTGAACGTGTACGGGTACAGGCAGCCGTCCCAGCCGACCACGTCGAACGGGTGAGCCGGGTAGGTGTACCGGGTGCCGGTGATCCCGCCGTCGGCGGCCCGATGCTTCACCAGCACCTCTACGTCCGTGCCGTCAGCGAGCAGCGGCTCGGCCGGACCGTGGATGTCGCGCTCGCAGTACGGCGAGTGCTCGAGGAACTGCCCGAACCGGGACAGGTAGCGGTTCGGCGGCCGGATGTGCGAGTTTCCTTCGATCACATAGGCACGAAGTGGTTCGTCGGCGGTTGGCAGCCAGCGGTGCGTGGTCGCCCTTGGCAGGTAGACGTAGTCACCCTGCCGGAAGTCAAGCGCGCCGAGAACCGTCTCGACGGTGCCGCTGCCCGACTCGATGTAGACGAGCTCGTCACCCAACGCGTTGCGGTACAGGGGCGACGTCTCGCCGGCCACCACATAGCTGATCCGGACGTCCGCGTTGCCGAGCACGAGCCGGCGGCCGGTGACCACGTCGAGGGCCTTCCATGCCTCGTCCGGGAACAGGTCGTGCAACTTGAGGTGCCGCGGCAGCAGCGGCGCGTTCGCCGTGGTGCTGAGGTCACCAACATCCCACTCGGTCGCGCCGACAATGGCCGACGGCAAGTTGACGTGGTAGAGCAGCGACGAGTTGGCCGAGAAGCCTTCCTCGCCGGTCAGTTCCTCGTAGTAGAGGCCGCCCTCCGGGCGGCGGTGCTGGGTGTGCCGTTTCGGCGGGACCGACCCCACGCTGCGGTAGTACGGCATCAGACTCCCCTGCCTACAGGTTGCCGCGACGCTCCTGCTCGCGCTCGATCGCCTCGAACAGGGCCTTGAAGTTCCCCTTCCCGAAGCCTAGCGAGCCATGCCGTTCGATCAGCTCGAAGAAGACGGTGGGCCGGTCCTGCACCGGCTGGGTGAAGATCTGCAGCAGGTACCCGTCCTCGTCCCGGTCGGCGAGGATCTTCAGGGCCCGCAGGACGTCCACCGGGACCCGGGTATCGCCCACCCACTCGCCGAGCGTGTCGTAGTAGGTGTCCGGGGTCGGCAGGAACTCCACGCCCATCTCGCGCATCGCCCGCACCGTCGACACGATGTCGCCGGTGGCAAGTGCAATGTGCTGCACGCCAGGGGCGCCGTAGAACTCGAGATACTCGTCGATCTGCGACTTGCGCTTGCCGTGCGCCGGCTCGTTCAGCGGGAACTTGACCCGGTGGTTGCCGCTCGCGACGACCTTGGACATCAGCGCGGAGTACTCGGTGGCGATGTCGTCGCCGATGAACTCCTTCAGGTTCGTGAAGCCCATGACCCGGTTGTAGAAGCCGACCCACTCGTCCATCTGGCCCAGTTCCACGTTACCGACGCAGTGGTCGATCGCCTGGAAATACCCCGTCGGGTGGTCCGCGGGCTTGCCCGAGAACAGCGGCTCGTGAGCGACGAAGCCGGGGAGGAAGGGCCCGTCGTAGCCCGACCGGTCGAGCAGGGTGTGCTGGGTCTGCCCGTAGGTCGCGATCGCCGCGACCCGCACCGTGCCGTGCTGGTCGGTCAGGTCGTGCGGCTCGTCGAGCACGGACGCGCCGGTGGTCCGGGCATGGGCGACAGCGCGGTCGACGTCCGGCACCTCCAGGGCCAGGTCGCTGACCCCGTCGCCGTGCGCCGCGACCGACGCGCCCACCGCGGTGCCGGCTCGCACTTCACCGGTCAGTACGAACCGTGCCTTGCCCGAGGCCAGCACGTACTCCGCATACTGGCGGCTGCCCGTCTCGGGTCCGCGATAGGCCACGCAGGTCATCCCGAACGCCGTCGAGTAGTAGTGCGCGGCCTGTTTGGCGTTGCCGACCCAGAACCGCACGTGGTCCATGCCGATCACCGGGAAGACGTCGTGGGTGGGATCGTGTGCCACCGCCCCGACCAGGGTGTCGATTGCCATCGTCTCGCTCATGAGCGCGCTCCAGTTTCACGACGATTTGCCTAGCAATGCAACGCCGCGAGGACCTCATGAGCAATAATGAGCACCATGGCTTGGCAAACTGCGCAGCCGAACGGGGTCGACTGGCCTTGGAGGTGCTCAGAATGACTACTCCGCTGGACACGCTGGACGTGCGGTTGCTGGCGCTGGTTCACGACTCGCCCCGGGCCGGCTACCTTGAATGGTCGCGCCAGGCGGGCGTCTCGCGCGCCACCGTCCAGGCCCGGCTGGAACGGATGGAACGTAGCGGCGTCATCAGGAGCTACGGCCCGGACATCGATCTCGTCCACGCCGGCTTCCCCGTGCGCGCCCTCGCCACCCTGGAGATTTCCCAGGGCGCGCTCAGCGAGGTCGCCGCTGAACTCGCCAAGATCCCCGAGGTAATCGAGGCCTACGCGACAACCGGTGCTGGCGACGTCCAGTGCAAGCTCGCCGCGGTGTCCCATGAAGGCCTGCAAGAGACGCTGCTGCGCATCAGCCGGATCGACGGCATCGCACGGTCGACCAGCGTGGTGGTGCTGAGCAGGCTCGTCGAGCAGCGCTTCCTGCCGCTGCTGGAGGCACAGCCGAGGGCCGAGCCGCTCCGCACGGCCAACCACTAGTCCTTGGTGGCCTCGGCGATCATCGCGTCCAGATCGTCTGGCCTGATCGGCGACCCTGGGAAGCGCGCCAGCCGGCTCAGTGGGATCGAGCCGAGCATCTTGACGCCCTCGGGATCCAGGCCGGCGCGCGTGTACGCATGCCGCAGGATTGCCGCGCCGGCCGGGTCGGCCAGCCATTCGGCCAGCGTCGAGTCTGCCGTGAGCGGGACGGCCAGAGGTTCGCCTTCGACGTGCACGGTGGTCCGGCAGCGGATCTCGCGTGACGATGCGCCGACTTCGATTTCGAAGGCACCGCCTTCGACGACCCACCGGCGGTGTGTGCTGTGGAAGTAGCCGAAATCGCGCCCCGTGAGGGTGAACCTGGCCTGCCTGGACTCCCCCGGTGCCAAAGCCAGCTTCGCGAACGCTTTCAGCTCCCGCTCGGGGCGGAACACGGAGGCGTCCGGATCGCGGACGTAGACCTGCACGACCTCCTTGCCCGCGACCGGGCCGGTATTGGTCACCGTGACCGCGACGTCGACTCGGACCTGCCCGCCGCCCCCGCGGACCGTCGCCACCAGGTCCGTGTAGCCGAACGTGGTGTACGACAGACCGTGCCCGAACGGGAACGACACGGGCAACTGCTTCGCGTCGTAGTAGCGGTAGCCGACCAGCAGGCCCTCGCCGTAGCGCACCACGCCGTTCTCACCCGGGAAGTTGCCGAACGACGGATTGTCTTGCAGACGGCGGGGAATCGTCTCGGCAAGCCGGCCCGATGGAACGGCGACGCCGAACAGCAGGTCGGCGATGGCCCCGCCGCCCGCCTGGCCCAGCAACCAGCCTTCCAGGATGGCCGGGACCTGCTGCTGCCAGGCGTCGACGGCGACGACCGCACCGTTGGCGAGCACGACCGCAACCCGCGGGTTGGCGTCTGCGACGGCGCGCAGCAGCTCGACCTGGTCGTCGGGGAGATCCATGTTCGAGCGGTCCCATCCCTCGGACTCGTAGCTCGGCGGCAGCCCGAGGAACAGCAGGACTGTGTCGGCACCGGCCGCGTTCGCCGCCGCATCGACGATCAGCGCGTCGTTGCGCTCGTCGACGCCGTAGCCGGGCGCGAAGGTGATCTCGCGGCTGCACACGGCACAGATCTGGTCGAGCGCATTGTCCAGCTGCGTCGGATTGACCTGCGAGCTTCCGGCGCCCTGGTAGCGCGACGTGCGGGCGAACTCGCCGATCACCGCGATCGAACCGGCTGCGGACGGGTCGAGCGGCAGCAACCCGCCGTCGTTCTTCAGCAGCACGGCGCAGTCTCGGGCGACGTCGCGGGCGAGGGCATGGTGCGCCTGCGGGTCGTAGGAGCCGCCGTGCCCGGCCGCGGGACCGGTGCGGTTGAGCAATCGCAATAGCCTCGATCCTCGGGAAGGTAGTTCCCCTGAGGTTTTGGACTGCTGAGGTTCAGCGCGGCGGGAAGCCGAATCGGAGTTTGCGCCCTGCCCACCATGGGATGGGGATGTCGAGTTCGGGGAAGCCGGCGTCGATCAGGACGGGTGTGTAGGTGCGTAGCGCGAGGTCGACGCGTACGTGGTCGTCGGCCACGGTCACGGTCCCGGTGTTGTCGAGGAAGTGGCGCCAGATCCGGTCGGGTGTGGCCAGTTCGTAGCGCGGGAGGGTGCGCGCGAGAAGTCGGTAGCAGTTGCCGGCTGCCACGGTGAGGGTGGTGTCGAGGTCGACGTTGAGGGGAAGCCCTGAGGACAGCGCGTTGAGGTGGAACCCGGAGATGTCGGCGTCGAGTTCGTTTTCGATGATCATCCGCTCCGCGTAGCGGGCGAACAGGTCCTTGCCGGCGGTCGCGGCGAGGTCGTTGGTGATGAGCAGGGTCGGTTCCTCGTGCCCGATGTTGCGCACGGCGATCTGGCGCAGCGGATGCTGCACGCCGTTGAGGCGCACGACCTGTTCGTGGATGTGGGGGCGGCGGTAGCGCCCGGAGCGCTTGATGGTGTGGGTCGTCCACGCGGAGGGGGGCAGTGTGGCGAGCGCCTGGAGCACGTTCTTGCCTCGCTGGCGCAGGGTCAGGAAGGTGATGCCCCGGGCGCACAGCTCGTCGAGCATGGCGTAGGTGGTGAGCTGGGAGTCGAAGCACAGCAGCCCTGGGTCTCTGCCAGACACGCGTTGCCAGTACTCGGCGAAGGCGAGCACCTCGCCCGCCTGCTCGGCTTTGTCAGGTCGGCGTTGGCGTAGACCATCTCCGTCGAGGCGTGGTCCTGGGCGAAGAACGTCAGCACCGAGCGGGTCCGCTGCGAGCGGGTGGGCACGTAGTGCTTCTCCAGCGGGACCTCCTGCCCGTGGTGGCGGATGGCGTGGAAGTCCAGGTTGAACCCGGCCTGGCCCGAGTAGAGGCCGACCTGCGAGCAGCGCCGCGCGAGGCCTTCCAGGAAGGAGACGTTCGAGGAGCGCCTGACCCGGTAGGAGTAGCTGGTCAGGTGGGTGGCCTTGGGCAACGCGCTGAGCCCGAGCAGGAGCCCGAGACCGGGGTCGGCGCCGAGCGGGAAGGCGTTCGCGGCCCGTCCGCGGCGGGAGCACTTGAGCAGCAGGTGCGACCCCACGGAATGGAACGGGGAGAGCACAGAGGTGCCGGGATAACGCGCCGCGGAGACCAGGCCGTCGAAGCCGAGTTCGGCCATGGCCGGCATCAGCAGATACAGGCCAGCGTGGTCGCAGGGCCAACTCGCCCCGGTCGGCCAGTCCGCCAGGGCGCGCGCCTTGACCGGCTCGGTGCGCGGCGCGGCCCCGCCGGGGCGTAGGCGCCCCAGCCGCTGGATGCCTTCCGCGTGCAGGATCGCCCACACTGTCTGCGCGGACGCCGGTGATCCCTCGGCGTGCAGCGCCGCGGCGATCTCGGTCACCGAGCGGTCGGCCGCGCGCAGCGCTAGCACCCGGTCGCGGATCGTCGCGAACTTGCGCGGGCCCTTCGGGCCGGGCTTGGAGGAGCGGAAGAACTCGGTGCGCCCGGCGCGCAGTTCCGCGCCAGCTGGTGCACGGTCGACACCGAGTAGCCGAAACGAGCGGCCACCTCGGCCGCCGCGGCCTCCTCGACGAAGTAGGCGCGCAGGGCCTCGTAGCGGCGCTGCGCCGGCGCGGACGGCTCGGCGAAGTACTCGGCCCCGGCCCTCATAGCTGTAGGTGGTCTTCTGGAATCATTGTGGACTATCGTAGTGCTGTAATCGAGACATCGAGTGGACCTCAACGACGCGGCGCGGCGAATACTTCTGGAAACAGGGAAATCTTGCCGTCCGCGGATCCACGCAACCCGGAAGCCACTGGTTACGACGCCAGCGAGCCACTCTCGTGTTCAGATAGATCCCCTACAAGGCGAGGGGCGAAAGTCGAGCGGCAGCCGCCTGACCTGGACTCTTCACCGGTCGAAGCACAAGAACTCCCGGAATCCGCCAGCCGCGCTTCCCGAAATCAGTTAGCCGGGAGACAGCCAGGTCGAGCACCGCTTCGTCCAGGTCGCCGGTCCGCACCGCTGCGATGAGCTGCGCATCGGTGAGCCCGCCGGACGAGGGCATCTCGAGGTCCAGGCCTGCCTTCAGGCCCGCCACTCGATCGTCGACGGCACCCCAATCCGACACGACGAGGCCGTCGAAGCCCCACTCCTCGCGCAGCACCTCGGTCAGCAGCCACGGATGCTGCGACGTGTAGGTGCCGTTGAGCTTGTTGTAGGAGCACATCACCGTCCACGGTCTGGCCCGCTTGACGACCTGCTCGAACGCGGCCAGATAGATCTCGCGCAGGGTGCGCTCGTCCACCTCGGCGCTGATCCGCATCCGATCGGTCTCCTGGTTGTTGGCCGCGAAATGCTTCAGGCAGGTGCCGATGCCCTGGCTCTGCACGCCGTCGACATACGCGGCGGCGAGTTCCGCGCTGAGCACCGGGTCCTCGGACAAGTACTCGAAGTTGCGCCCGCACAGTGGCGTCCGCTTGATGTTGATGCCGGGCCCCAGCAGGACCGAGACGTGTTCCGCGCGGGCCTCGGCGCCGAGCGCTTCGCCAACGCGTCGAGCCAGGTTGACGTCCCACGACGACCCGAGCGCAGCCGCGGTCGGGAAGCAGGTCGCCGGCACGCTCGTGCCGAGGCCCAGATGGTCGCCGTGCACGGCCTGCTTGCGCAGGCCGTGCGGCCCATCGGTCAGCATGATCGACTCGATGCCCACCCGCAGGATCGGCTGGGTGTGCCAGAAGTCGGACCCGGAGCAGAGTGAGGCCTTTTCCTCAAGCGTAAGCGATGCCAGCAGACCGACAGGATCTGAAGCGGTCATCGGCCAATCATCCACTGAAGAATCGTGGCGTGCGGGTGCCTCGGCCCGAGGCCAGGACGCTCAGCCAGGCAGGCCATAGGGCAGGTGCGCGTCCGCTTCGATCTCGATCAACCGGTTGTACTTCGTGACACGCTCGCCACGTGCCGGGGCGCCGCTCTTGATCTCCCCGCATCCGTTGCCGACCGCCAGGTCGGCGATGAAGGTATCTTCCGTCTCGCCCGAACGGTGTGACACGAACTGCGACCAGCCGGCCTCCCGGCAGATGCGCATTGCCTCGAGCGTCTGGCTGACCGTGCCGATCTGGTTCACCTTGATGAGCGCGGCGTTCGCAGCCTTGCGGGAGATCGCCTCCCGGATGATCGTCGGGTTGGTGCACAGCAGGTCGTCGCCGACGAGCTGGATCTTCTCACCGAGCCGGGCAGTCATCCGCTCCCACCCGTCCCAGTCCGACTCCGCAAGCCCGTCTTCCAACAGCCAGACCGGGTACCGCTCGGCCATCTGTTCGTAGCGGGCGATCATCTCGTCCGTCGAGAGTGCCTCGCCGGCGACGTGGTAGGCGCCGTCGCGGTAGAACTCGCTCGACGCGGGGTCCATGGCGAGCGCTACGCCGTCTCGCCCGGCCTTGTATCCGGCATCCTCGATCGAGCTCACGAGTAGCGCGAGCACCTCTTCCGGCGAGGTGAGCTCGGGGGCGAAACCGCCCTCGTCGCCGAGACCGGCGCTCAAACCTTGCTTGACGAGCTTGCCCCGAAGCACCCCGTAGATCTCTGCGCCTGCACGGACCGCCTCTGCGACCGTCGGCGCGCCGAGCGGTGCCAGCATGAACTCTTGGAAGTCAAGCTCGTTTCGGGCGTGCATGCCGCCGTTCACGACGTTGAAGTGCGGCACGGGCATCCTTGGCGTGACGCCTTCTGGCGTGAGCGATTGCCACAGTGGCACACCGGCCGCGCTGGCGATCGCGCGTGCCACGGCTATCGATACACCCACGATTGCGTTCGCACCGAGCCGGGTCTTGTTGGGCGTCCCGTCAAGTTCGATGAGTGCCGCGTCAATCTCGGCAAGATCCGCGAACGTTTGCCCGCGCAGCCGCTCGGCGATCTCGCCATTGACGTGTTCGACCGCATTCACAACGCCCTGCCCGCCGTAGCGGGCGGTGTCCCCGTCGCGCAGCTCGCGTGCCTCCCGAGTCCCGGTCGACGCACCGGACGGCACGCCAGCGCGAGCAGTAACACCGTCTGCGAATTCGACATTCACGGCGAGGGTCGGGCGGGCGCGCGAGTCGAGAATCTCGATCGCAGACAGGGCCTTGATAGTCAGCATCGCGACAACTCCATTCAGGTCAACACTGTCGCCCGGAGTATGTCACGGCGCCATCCGTCAGCCGAGAGCCGGCGGATCAATTACCAGCGCGAAGCTGCTGCGTGAGGGCGACGTGGGACGAGCAGTGCCGGGGCCGCGGCACCCGTTCGCCGTGTCGGCACTCAGGCAGCCTCCCGCGTCGGGAAACGCGGCTCGATCCGCAGCTGGCTGAACGTCCGGCGACCGACTTCCAGCATCACGCCGAGATACGCCAGCCCGGCGCCGATCCCAGCGAAGGTCACCTCAACCGTTCCCGCGCCGCGTGCGCTCGACACGAGCGCTCCGAGGATGCCCGCGGTGATCGCGTTGACGACATTCATGAACATCGACGTGCTTCCGGCGACGTGGCTGACCAGACGTCGCGGGATGCCCATCGTGTACGTCCTCAGGACTCCGGCCTGATCGTCGTTCCAGGAGGCCACCAGGTAGTTGCCGACGGTCGGGTAGATCTCGCGGTGGGCGGCGCGCAGCCGATTCATCCCGACCAGCAGGGCCACGTCGTCCAGGCTGGCGCTGTGTACCCGGATCCCGGTCAAGGTGCCCAGGATGAGCACCGCGGACGCGAGACCGATAGACAGCACCTGAAACGCTGTGCCGAAGCCTGACGCTTGCGCGACCAGAGCGAGCAGCACCCGTCAACCCGCAGCAGCGTTCGTTGATCAAGAGCCTGGCGACCAGCGCGGACGCTGGCTCACGAGCTCTTGATCACCGACAGTCAACCAACTTCGCCGGACGCGCCTCAGATGGCGGCGATCTCCCGAACCTGGGTGAGCCGGATGTTGTTACCCGACGGATCCCGGAACGACGCGTCGATCCCGTAAGGCCGTTCCTCGGGCAGCTCGACGAACTCCACGCCCCGGCCCTTGAGCTGCTCGTAGGCCTCCTGACAGTTGTCGGTCGTAAGGAAGATCGTTCCCGCGAAGCCCTTCGCCATGAGCGTGCGTACCTGCTCGGCTGTCTCGGCATCCATCACCGGCGGCCCGGGGATGGCCATCAGCACGACCGAGATGTCCGGCTGTGCGGCCGGGCCGACGGTGAGCCAGCGGAAGTTGCCCATCTCGGCAAGCGTCACGTCCGAGCGCACCTCCATGCCGAGCTTGGTGGTGTAGAAGGCGAGCGCCTCGTCCTGGTCGTGAACCCAAAGCTGCGCCGTGCTGAGCTTGATCATCGGTCTCCTCCTGAGTCGGGGTAACTGCCGTGGCCGACGTTATTCATCCCGCAGCACGCCTGTCTTCTCGAAACGTGCGGTGTTGCGGGAATCCACACGTGCCTGCCGCGCAGTTAGTGACGTGGCTGCGGCAGCGGTCTAGTGGCTGGCGTCTGCGGGGATGTCCCGTCAGACTTGTGGGTGAGCGGCAGGACACCCAGCTGTGTAGCCCCGAGCGGATTCGAACCGCCGCTACCGCCTTGAGAGGGCGGCGTCCTGGGCCACTAGACGACGGGGCCCCAGAAACTTCCAAACGGTGTAGCGCTGGGGTACCAGGACTCGAACCTAGACTAACTGAACCAGAATCAGTTGGGCTGCCAATTACCCCATACCCCACTACGGCCCATTCGGGATACCCGATCAGGCCGGATAAGGATTCTACCCGACTGCGTCCGGCGGGCCGAAATCGCCGCGTTGCCCGCCTAGACCACGCTTTGCCTGCCGAACCGGTGTGGGCGGACAGGTCGCAGCCCGCGCCGCGCAGGCAAAGCGACCGGTCGTGGCTTCCCGGAAGGCGCCTCACGACGCGGCTGCGCGCAGCCGGCGCAACGACCGCTCGCGGCCGAGCAGTTCCAGCGATTCGAACAGCGGCGGCGACACCGTCCGGCCGGTGATGGCGACCCGGACCGGGCCGAACGCGTCGCGCGGTTTGAGTCCGAGCCCGTCGACCAGCGAGGCCTTGAGCCCGCCTTCGATCGATCCGGCAGACCACGTGGGCAGTGCCTCGAGCGCGAGGGTCGCGGCCGCCAGCGCGGTCTGCCCGTCGGAGCCGAGCTGCTTGGCCGCGGCTGCCTCGTCGATCACGAATTGCGACTCGTCGACGAACCGGAACCGCAACATGTCGGCACCTTCGCGCAAGGTCTGAATCCGCGTCTGGACAAGCGGGGCGGCGGCGGCAACATCCGCCGGGGTGACGGACAGCCCGGCGCGAGCGAGATAGCTGCCCAGCCGCCGTGCGAAGTCGTCGGCAGGCAGCAGCCGGATGTGTGCGGCGTTGATCGCCTCACACTTTTTCGGGTCGAAGCGGGCCGGATTGGCGTTGACGTCCACGATGTCGAACGCGGCGACCATCTCGTCCAGCGAGAAGATGTCACGGTCATCGGCGATGGACCAGCCGAGCAGCGCGAGATAGTTCAGCAGTCCCTCGGGCAGGTAACCCTCCTCGCGATACAGGTTCAGCGAGGACTGCGGATCGCGTTTGGACAATTTCTTGTTGCCCTCGCCCATGACGTAGGGCAGATGACCGAACTGTGGGGTCTGCTCGGCCACGCCGATGTCTATGAGGGCGCGATACAGGGCGAGCTGCCGAGGTGTTGAGGGCAGCAGGTCCTCACCGCGCAGCACCTGGGTGATGTGCATCAACGCGTCGTCGACCGGATTCACCAGCGGGTAGAGCGGCTCGCCGTTCGCGCGCACGACGACGAAGTCCGAGACCGTGTCGGCGGCGAAGCTGACCTCGCCGCGAACGAGGTCGATCCAGCTCATGTCCTCGTCGGGCATCCGCAGCCGCAGCACGGGCGGGCGGCCCTGCCTCTTGTAGGCCCGGCAGACGGCGTCCGACAAGTCTCGGTCGAAGTTGTCGTAGCCGAGCTTGGGGTCGCGGCCGGCCGCCCGGTGCCGCGCCTCGGTCTCTGCGGGCGTCGTGAAGGACTCGTACAGATGGCCGGCCGCCCGCAGCTTGGCCACCACATCAGCGTAGATCGCGCGTCGCTCGCTCTGCCGGTACGGCGCGTAGGGTCCGCCCACCTCGGGGCCCTCGTCCCAGTCGAGGCGCAGCCAGCGCAACGCATCCAGCAGATCGCGGTAGGACTGCTCGGAGTCGCGCGCAGCGTCGGTGTCTTCGACCCGGAACACGAACGTGCCGCCGACGTGCCGCGCGTACGCCCAGTTGAACAGGCAGGTCCGGATCAGCCCGACGTGCGGATTCCCAGTGGGCGACGGGCAAAACCGTACCCGGACGGTCATTTGGCCCGCACCGGGTTGGACAACTTGCCGATGCCCTCGACCTCGACGCTCACCATGTCGCCGTCCTTGATCTGCCCCACGCCGGCCGGCGTCCCGGTCAAGATCACGTCACCCGGCAGCAGCGTCATCACGGCTGAGATGAACTCGATCAACGTGGGCACGTCGTGGACCATCTGGCTGGTGCGGGCGTGCTGGCGCAGCTCGCCGTTGACGGCGGCCGTGAGTCGCAGGTCGGACGGGTCGAGTTCGGTCTCGATCCACGGTCCGATCGGGCAGAACGAGTCGTAGCCCTTCGATCTGGTGTATTGCACATCCGCGGCCTGTTGGTCGCGCGCCGTCACGTCGTTGGCGCATGTGTAGCCCAGGACGTACCCCAGCGCCTGGTCGCGCGTGAGGTCTTTGGCCGGCCGGCCCATGACGACGGCGAGTTCGGCCTCGTGATCCACGTGGGCGGAGCTGGCTGGCAGCCGGATCACGTCGCCGTGCCCGATCACGGACGTCGACGGCTTGAGGAAGATGATCGGCGACTTCGGCGGCTCGTCGCCGCCCATCTCCGTGGCGTGGTCGGCGTAGTTCTTGCCGACCGCGACGACCTTGCTGGGCAGGATCGGCGACAGCAGCCGGACGTCGTCGAGCGCCCAGCGATCGCCGGTAAGCGCGACTGGCCCAAACGGGTGCTCGGCGATCGCGGCGACAGTCAGCGCGCTAGAGCCTTCGACGGTGCCCCAACGGATATCCGCGACGGGCGAGGACGAGCCGGGCGCCACGAACCGAGCGATACGCACGGTGCCCAAGGCTACCGGGGCGACTCCGCCGGCCGGCCGTCCCGCATACTCGTCCGCATGAGTTCCGCACTGTCCACCGTGCCCATCGATCGACGGCGACGTGCCGCCCGCAGCGCACTGCTGCTCGCCGTGGTCATGGCCGCGGTGTTCGTCGTGGCGTGGGTCCGCCCGGCACCGGGTGTCGTGCGGCTGTTCGCCAGCGTGGCGCTGGTCGGCGCGCTCATGCTCGGGCTGATGGGCTGGGGGCTGGTGCGCAGCATCCAGCTAGACACGGCCGATCAGGCTGTGGGCGCGGCGATCGACGAGACAGGCGCAACGATGTGCGACTGCGGGTGGGAACACGATCCGGACGAGTTGCAGGTCACCGACGCGGTCTGTGAGCGCGGCGCGTTGTGCGACCACTCCTGCGCCACCTGCCGGGTTCGCCCGCAGTCATTCGGTGCCGAGGGCACTCGTCCGGTCTGACGTACCGAGCAGGCCGTACCGCACCGCGTCGTGCAGCGCGAGCCACGATGCCTCGATGACGTTGCCGTGGACGCCGACCGTGGTCCACTCGCGGTGGCCGTCCGAGGTCTCGACGAGGACCCGGGTAACCGCGTCCGTGCCGTGCCGTCCGGCGAGTATGCGCACCTTGTAGTCGGTGAGCTCGAAGTCAGCGAGCCGGGGGAACGCCGTGGTGAGCGCCTTGCGCAGCGCGCGATCCAGGGCATTGACCGGCCCGTTGCCCTCCTCGGTCGAGATCACCCGCTGGTCGCCGGCGTGGACTTTCACCGTGGCCTCGCTCACCAGGGTGCCGTCCTCCCGGCGGTCGATGATCACCCGATAGGACTCGACGGTGAACTGCTCCGGCGCATCGCCCAGCTCGTCGTGTAGCAGTAGTTCGAAGGACGCGTCGGCTGCCTCGTAGGACCACCCGTCGGCTTCGCGCTCCTTGACCCGCTCGACCACCTTGCTGACCACGTCGGGCCGGGCCGCGACGTCGACGCCGAGCTCGCGCGACTTGAGCTCGACCGACGCCCGTCCGGCCATCTCGGTGATCAGGATCCGCTGGTCGTTGCCCACGACAGTCGGGTCGAGGTGGTTGTACAGCTCCGGCGACACCTTGATGGCTGACGCGTGCAGCCCTGCCTTGTGCGCGAACGCCGACGAGCCGACGTACGGCTGGTGGGTGTTCGGCGCCAGGTTGGCGATCTCGGCGATCGCGTGCGACACGCGCACCATCTCCACAAGCACGCCTTCCGGCATGACGTCAAGGCCCATCTTCAGGACCAACCCACCGATGATGCCGAAGATATCGGCGTTCCCGGCGCGTTCCCCATACCCGTTCGCGGTGCCCTGCGCGTGCGTGGCACCCGCGTCGACGGCCGCCAGCGTGTTGGCCACCGCGCAGCCGGTGTCGTCCTGGGTGTGGATGCCGAGCCGGATACCGGTGCGTGCCCGCACGTCGCTGACGATGTCGTGCACGCCCATCGGCAGCATGCCGCCGTTGGTGTCACACAGCACACCGACATCCGCGCCGCCGGCGGCCGCAGCGTCGAGTACCCGCACGCCGTAGTCGTGATCGTGCTTGTAGCCGTCGAAGAAATGCTCGCAGTCGAGGAAGACTCGCCGTCCCTCGGCGCGCAGGAACGCCACGGTGTCGCGCACCATCGCGACGTTCTCCTCGAGCGTCGTGCGCAAGGCTCGCTCGACGTGCCACACGTCCGACTTGGCTACCAGGGTCACCACGCTCGCCCGCGAGTCGACAAGCGCCTGTACCTGGGGATCGTCCTCGGCGCGGACCCCGGGTCGGCGGGTGGCGCCGAACGCCACCAGCGTGGCGTTCTTCAGCTGGAGCTCGCCGTCAGCGGCCCGGGCGAAGAACTCGGTGTCCTTGGGCACCGCGCCCGGCCAGCCACCCTCGATGAAGCCCACCCCGAGCTGGTCGAGCAGTCGCGCGACCGCGAGCTTGTCGGCGACCGAGTAGGTGATGCCTTCGCGTTGCGCCCCGTCGCGCAGCGTGGTGTCGAAGACGTGGAACTCGTCTGTGAGCATTGCGGTTTCCTTCGGTCGTAGTGGGCCAAACAAAAGACCCCCCGCGGATGCGGAGGGTCTGCGCGTCGGAGTCGAACTGCGTCCGGCGCGCTACTCGATAATGATCGAGGTCAGATGCACGTCGTCGAGTGTCGCACACTCCCAACGCGGAAACCAGCCACCCCCCGCGCGCGCTCTCCCTCCCGGCACTCTCCCCCGCAAGCTGTTCGACCCCGGGAGGGCCGGAGCCCGCCAGGGGTCGAACAACCTCAAGAGACGGTGAGCAGGAGACGGTCAGGACGACGCGGCCTTGGCCAGCCGCTCGCCGATCTCGCCGGTCGAGCCCGGGTTCGCCGCGTCGCGGGCGGCAAGGTCGTCGGCGACGGCCGCCTCCACCCGCGCCGCGGCATCCGGTTCGCCCAGGTGAGCCAGGAGCATCGACACCGACAAGACCGCCGCCGTAGGATCGGCCTTACCCTGTCCGGCGATGTCGGGCGCGGAGCCGTGCACCGGCTCGAACATCGACGGATTCGTGTGCGACGGGTCGACGTTTCCGCTGGCAGCTAGGCCGATTCCGCCCGAGATCGCGGCCGCGAGGTCCGTGATGATGTCGCCGAACAGGTTGTCCGTGACGATCACGTCGTAACGTCCGGGGTCGGTGACCAGGTAGATCGTCGCGGCGTCGACGTGGTGATACGCCACCGTGACGTCTGGGTGGTCGGTGGCCACGGCGTCGACCATTCGCTTCCACAGGTCACCCGCGAATACGAGCACGTTGTTCTTGTGGATCAGCGTGAGGTGCTTACGCGGACGGTCCTTGGCCCGCTCGAACGCCGCCCGCACCACCCGCTCGACGCCGAACGCGGTGTTGACGCTGACCTCGGTGGCCACCTCGCTCGGCCTGCCCCGGCGCAACACTCCCCCGTTGCCGATGTAGGGACCCTCGGTTCCCTCGCGGTAGACGACGAAGTCGATGGACGGCGCGCCCGCGAGGGCCGTGGCAACCCCTGGGTACAGCTTGGCCGGGCGCAGGTTGACGTAGTGGTCGAGTTCGAACCGCAACCGCAGCAGGAGTCCGCGTTCGAGGACTCCGCTGGGCACGGACGGGTCACCCACCGCCCCGAGCAGGATCGCGTCGTGGCCGCGGATCTCCGCCAGCGCCGAGTCCGGCAGCGCCTCGCCGGTGCGGTGCCACCGGGTGGCCCCCAGGTCGTACCGGGTGGTCTCCACATCGGGAACGACCGCGTCAAGGACCTTCAGCGCCTGCCCGATGACCTCCGGACCTATCCCGTCCCCCGGAATAACCGCCAGCTTCACAACATCCTCCTCAGCGAAGACGACTACACCAGCCCGGTCGAACCGTAGGGCCGAACGTGGGTGCGCACGTAGGGATCAAGCATGACCGCCCGGAGTGCGTGCCTATGTTCGGCCCATCCAACTCAACGAGACGCTGTCCCCTCGGTGTAGTCGTCATCGCTGGTCGCCACCCAACTCATCAGGCCGCGCAGTTGCCGGCCGACCGCCTCGATCGGATGCTGCTCGGCCTTGGCCCGCAATGCCCTGAACTCCGGCGCGCCGGCGTCCTGGTCGGCGATGAACCGCGCGGCGAAGGACCCGTCCTGGATCTCGCGCAGCACGGCTTGCATATTGGCCTTCACATGTGGATCGATCACCCGGGGGCCCGAGACGTAATCGCCGTATTCGGCCGTGTCGGAGACCGACCAGCGCTGCTTGGCGATGCCGCCCTCGTACATCAGGTCGACGATCAGCTTCAGCTCGTGCAAGCACTCGAAGTACGCGACCTCGGGGGCATAGCCCGCCTCGGTCAGTACCTCGAAGCCGTACGTGACGAGCTGCGATGCGCCACCGCACAGGACGGCCTGCTCGCCGAAAAGATCCGTCTCGGTCTCCTCGGTGAACGTGGTCTTGATGGCGCCGGCGCGGGCGCCGCCGATCGCCTTGGCGTAGGAAAGCGCGAGCGCGAACGCCGAGCCCGACGCGTCCTGCTCGACCGCGACGAGCACCGGCACCCCCTTGCCGTCGACGAACTGCCGGCGCACCAGATGACCCGGGCCCTTGGGCGCGACCATCGCCACGTCGACGTTCGCGGGCGGCTTGATGTAGCCATAGCGGATGTTGAAGCCGTGCCCGAACATCAGCGCATCGCCGTCCTCGAGGTGCGGCTCGATGGACTCGGCGTAGAGCCTGCGCTGGGCGGGGTCGGGCGCGAGCACCATGATCACGTTCGCCTCGGCTGCGGCGGCGGCGGGCGTAAGCACGCGCAACCCCTCGTCCTCCGCCTTCGCCCGGCTCTTGGAGCCCTCGGGGAGGCCGACCCGCACGTCAACGCCCGAGTCACGCAGGCTGAGCGCGTGCGCATGGCCCTGGCTGCCGTAGCCGAGTACGGCGACCTTGCGTCCTTGGACGATCGACAGATCCGCGTCGTCGTCGTAAAAGATCTCGACAGCCATGAACGTCAGTTCCCCTTCTGAGAGTGTCAGGCGGTTCGGTCAACCGCGCGTAGCGCCGCCTGGGTCATGGATCGCGGGCCCCGGCCGAGCGCGACCATGCCGGACTGGACCATCTCCCGGATACCGTACGGCTCGAGCATCTTGAGCATCGCGTCGAGCTTCGCCGGAGGCCCGGTGACTTCGACCGTGAGCGCCTCCGGGCCGACGTCGACCACCTTCGCACGGAACAGCTCCACGGTTTCGACGACCGCGCGGCGCGAGGCATCGTCGGCCCGCACCTTGACCAGCAGCAACTCGCGCTGAACGGCCTGCGACGCCTCGAGCTCGACGATCTTGAGGACGTTGACCAGCTTGTTCAGCTGCTTGGTCACCTGCTCGAGAGCGCTGCCCTCCACGGTCACCACGATCGTGATCCGGGAGATCTCCGGGTGCTCAGTCGGACCGACGGCAAGAGATTCGATATTGAAGCCGCGCCGGCTGAACAGGCCGGACACCCGAGCCAGGACGCCCGGCTTGTTCTCGACGAGGACCGACAACGTGTGCGTGCTCATTCGCTAAAGCTCCTCGTCGAACGCCGGCCGAATGCCACGGGCGGCCAGGATGTCGTCGTTGCTCGTACCCGCGGCGACCATCGGCCACACCATCGCGTCCTTGCCCACCGTGAAGTCGACGACCACTGGGGCGTCGTCGATCGACATCGCCTTCGCGATCGTCTCGTCGACGTCTGCCTTGCTCTCGCAACGCAACCCTACGCAGCCAAGGGCGTCCGCGAGTTTGACGAAATCGGGGATGCGGTGCTTGTGGGTGCCCAGGTCCGTCTGGCTGTACCGCTCGTCATAGAACAGGGTCTGCCACTGCCGCACCATGCCCAGGTTGCCGTTGTTGATCACTGCGACCTTGATCGGGATTCCCTCGATGGCGCAGGTGGCGAGTTCCTGATTGGTCATCTGGAAACAGCCGTCGCCGTCGATGGCCCAGACGAGTGTGTCGGGGCGACCGACCTTGGCCCCCATGGCCGCCGGCACGGCGTACCCCATCGTGCCGGCGCCGCCGGAGTTGAGCCAGGTGTGGGGCTTCTCGTAGTCGATGAACTGCGCGGCCCACATCTGGTGCTGGCCGACGCCCGCCGCGTAGATCGCGTCCGGTCCGCTGAGCTTGCCGATGCGCTCGATGACGTACTGCGGGGCGAGGGTGCCGTCGGCCGGGTCGTCGTACCCGAGCGGATAGGTGGCCCGCCAGGTGTCCACCTGCTGCCACCAGCCGGTCAGGTCCGCTCGACGGCCGGCCGCGAACTCGGCCTCGACCGCCGGGATCAGCTCGGTGATGACCTCACGCGCGTCGCCCACGATCGGGACGTCGGCCGCCCGGTTCTTGCCGATCTCGGCGGGGTCGATGTCGGCGTGGATCACCGCTGCGTTCGGCGCGAACGTGTCGAGCTTGCCGGTGACTCGGTCGTCGAAACGAGTGCCCAGTGCGATCAGCAGATCCGCCTTCTGCAGGGAGGTGACCGCGGCCACGGACCCGTGCATGCCGGGCATGCCCAGGTGCTGACGGTGGCTGTCGGGGAACGCGCCGCGGGCCATCAGCGTGGTGACGACCGGGATGCCGGTGAGCTCGGCGAGCTGCCGCAGTTGGCTGGTCGCCCTCGCCTTGAGCACGCCGCCGCCGACATACAGCACCGGACGGTGGGCTTCGGCGATGAGCCGGGCCGCTTCGCGCACCTGCTTACCGTGCGGGCGGGTCACCGGTCGATAGCCCGGCAGGTCGATCTTCGGTGGCCAGCGAAACGGTGCTCGTTCTTGCAACACGTCCTTCGGCAGATCGATCAGAACCGGGCCGGGCCGTCCGGTTGACGCCAGATGGAACGCCTCGGCCACGGCTTGCGGCACCTCGGCTGCCGACTGCACCAGAAAGTTGTGCTTGGTAATCGGCAGGGTGATGCCGGAGATGTCGGCCTCCTGGAAGGCGTCCGTGCCGATGAACGCACGCCCTACCTGGCCGGTGATCGCCACGATCGGAACCGAGTCCATATACGCGTCTGAGATCGGCGTGACCAGGTTCGTCGCACCTGGTCCGGAGGTGGCCATGCAGACCCCGACCCGGCCGGTGGCCTGTGCGTACCCCTCTGCCGCGTGTCCTGCGCCCTGCTCGTGGCGGACGAGGATGTGCCGCACTCTCGTGGAGTCGTAGAGGGGGTCGTACGCGGGGAGGATCGCTCCCCCGGGAATACCGAACACGACGTCGGCGCCGACCTCTTCCAGCGACCGCACGAGCGCTTGCGCGCCCGTCATCTCGCTGGTCCCGGTACTGGAAGCGGCCATGGGCGGTGCCTTTCTCGTCATGTTCGCGGATCGCGAGTGCTCGGACGTGCAACAAAAAACCCCTCGTGCTGGTGCACGAAGGGCTAGCGCGTCGAGAGGCCTGGTGGCCTCATTCGACGCGCCGGTCGATAAGTACGAGCCGACTCACGCTGTGAACGCTACACGGCTGCGCTGAGCCACTTCAACTAGACCCCGAGTGGGCCGTTGCAGATCTGGTCCAGGCCCTGCCCGGGTAATCTTGATGTCTGTATCGACCTATGGAGCCTGTTGCAAGTTCGGCGTGGCATCCTGACTTTGCCTGTCGGGAATGTCATGATTGGGTGTGGCTCGGGATTATCGACCGGTGGATCGTGCTCAGCCGTTCTTGCTGCCGCCGGATATGCGGGATTGGTTGCCTGCCGATCATGTGGTGTGGTTCGTGATCGAGGTGGTGCGGCTGTTGGACACCCGGCGTTTCCAGCAGCGGCGTGCGACTCGGTCGTGGACGGGTCCGCGCCCGTATCACCCGGACATGCTGCTCGCGCTGCTGGTTTACGGCTACGCGCAGGGGCAGCGGTCCTCGCGGCGGATCGAGGCGCTGTGCGAGGTGGACGTGGCGTTCCGGGTGGTCTGCGGCGGCGACCCGCCGGATCACAGCACGCTGGCCCGGTTCCGCCGCGCGAACCTGGCCGCGTTCACCGAGTTCTTCGAGCAGGTGCTGAGGCTGTGCGCGCAGGCCGGCATGGTCAAGCTCGGCACGGTCGCGATCGACGGCACGAAGATCGCCGCGAACGCCTCGCTGGGCGCGAACCGGTCCGAGGACTGGCTGCGCGAGCAAGTGGACCGGATCGTGGCCGAGGCCGAGGCCGCCGACGCCGCCGACGACGACGACCTGTTCGGCCCGGACCGTCGCGGCGACGAACTGCCCGAAGACCTGCGCGACCCGGTCACCCGCCGCGAGCGGATCCGCGCCGCCGCCGCGCGGGCCGCGGGCGAGCGGGCCGAACGGCAAGCCCGCGCCGCCGCCGAGCGGGCCGACGCCGAGCAGTACCTGGACCGGGTCCGCGCCGGCGATCCAACCGCCCCGTCCCAGCCTCCGGCCGGGGTCGACCCGGTCGAGCTGGCCGAGGCGCGGGTGCAGGGCCAGCGTTGCCGTGCCGAAGCCCGCCGCCGCGCCTGGCAGGCCAAAGCCGACCAGGCCGCCGCGCGGGGCCGCCGCCTGCCCGGCACCCCGCCCGACCCGCCAGACCAGGCTCTGCCGGTCTTGCGCGCCGAACACGCCCTCGACACCGCCCGCGAGAACGCCACGCTCGGGAACGCGGCACGCCAGAACCCGCCGACCGGGCCGCCGGGCAAGGCGGCAACACCGGGCAAGGCGAACCGGCACAACATCACCGACCCCGACAGCCGGATCATGCCCACCCGCAACGGCTGGGTCCAGGGCTACAACGCCCACCTCGCCGTCACCGCCGACTGGCTCGTCCTCGGCGTCACCCTGACCCAGAACCCAGCCGACACCGAGCAGTTCACCCCGATGATGGACACCGCCGTCGCCGCCGCCGAACGCCTCGCCCCGCACCGGCCGCCCCGCACCGGCAACCAGCCCAGCAGCCCCGCCCAGCCCGCGGCGATCGGGCTCGTGCTCGCCGACGCCGGCTACCTGTCCACCGACAACCTCACCGCCCCCGGCCCGGACCGGCTCATCGCCGCCGGCAAACACCGCGACCTCGACCGCGAGGCCCGCGACAACCCCGCCCAAGGACCCCCACCCGACACCGCCGGGCCGATCGAACGTATGCGGCACCGGCTGCGAACCCCCGACGGCGCCACCGCCTACAAACAGCGCGGCGCCACCGTCGAAACCGTCAACGCCCACATCAAAGACATCATCGGACTGCGCCGCTTCAGCATGCGCGGCCTCACCGCCTGCACCGCAGAACTCAACCTCACCGCTGCCACCGCGAACCTGCTCAAACTCCACCGAGCCGGCCTCACGCCCACCGGCTGACCACCCCGAGCACCCCACCCGCGGCCCGCGCCACCAGGCTTCCCCGCCCAACACGGTGCAGACATCGCCAAGCAGGCAACGGCCATTGCCACACCCCAGCCCAGCCGCGCCGCCGAACCTGCAACAGGCTCTATGGCTACACGTGGGCCTCAAGATCGTCAAGCCGCGTCGCACGTGCGCTAGCCGCAGACGGCGCCCTGGGCGGCAGAGCCGACCAGCTTGGCGTACTTGGCGAGCACCCCGGTCTCGAACCGAGGCGGCAACGGCTTCCAGGCCGCACGCCGGCGGGCCAGTTCGTCGTCGTCCACGTGCAGTTCGAGGGTCCGGTTGGGGATGTCGACCACGATGCGGTCGCCGTCCTGGACCAGGGCGATCGGGCCGCCGACGGCAGCCTCGGGCGCGACGTGCCCGATGCAGAGTCCGGTGGTGCCACCAGAGAAGCGCCCGTCGGTCAGCAGCAGCACGTCCTTGCCCAGGCCGGCCCCTTTGATCGCGCTGGTGATGGAAAGCATCTCGCGCATACCGGGGCCGCCCTTCGGGCCTTCCCAGCGAATCACGACGACGTCGCCGGCCCGCAACGTCCCGTCAGCGACCGCGTCCATGGCCGCCTGCTCACGATCGAAGACGCGCGCCGTACCGTCGACTACCTCGGCGTCGAAGCCGGCCGTCTTCACCACGGCGCCTTCGGGCGCCAACGTGCCATGCAGAATCGTCAGCCCGCCGGTGCGGTGAATCGGACGATCGAGCGGACGGATGACCTCGCCGTCGGGCAGCGGCGGCGAGGCGTCCCTCAGGTTCTCGGCGACCGTCCTGCCGGTGACGGTCAGCGCGTCGCCGTGCAGCAGGCCGGCGTCGAGCAGGGCACGCATGACGACGGGAATGCCCCCGATGCGATCGATGTCGGTCATCACGAACCGGCCGAACGGCTTCATGTCGGCCAGGTGCGGGACCTTGTCGCCGATGCGGTTGAAGTCGTCGAGGTGAAGATCGACCCGCGCCTCGTTGGCGATCGCGAGCAGGTGCAGCACCGCGTTCGTCGAGCCACCCAGGGCCATCACGACGGTGATCGCGTTCTCGAACGCCTCCCTGGTCAGGATGGAACGCGCCGTGATGCCCGCGTCGACGAGCCGGACGACGGCCTCGCCGGAGCGCTCGGCGTACGCGTCCCGACGGGAGTCCGGGGCGGGTGGCGCGGCAGATCCGGTGAGCGACATGCCGAGTGCCTCGGCCGCTGAAGCCATCGTGTTCGCCGTGAACATGCCCCCGCAGGCGCCCTCGCCCGGGCAGACCGCCTTCTCGATCTCGGTCAGCTCGCCGCGGGTGATCTTGCCGGCCAGGCAGGCACCAACGCCCTCGAACGCGTCCACGATCGTTACGTCGTTGCCGTGCAGCTTGCCGGGCAGCGTGGACCCGGCGTAAAGGAACACTGCCGCGACGTCCAGCCGGGCCGCCGCCATCAGCATGCCTGGCTCGGACTTGTCACAACCGGCGAGCAGCACCGCACCGTCGAGTTGCTCGGCGCGAAATACCGTCTCGATCGAGTCGGCGATGACCTCGCGGGACGGCAGCGAATAGTGCATGCCGTCATGGCCCATCGAGATGCCGTCCGAGACGGAGATCGTGCCGAACTCCAAAGGGAATCCGTCAGCGCCGCGTACACCGACCTTGGCCCGCTTGGCGAGCCGGTCGAGCGACAGGTTGCACGGTGTGATCTCGTTCCAGGACGATGCCACGCCGATCTGCGGCTTTCGCCAGTCGTCGTCGCCCATACCGACGGCCCGCAGCATGCCACGGGCGCCGGCCCGCTCGATGCCGTCGGTCACGATGCCACTGTGCGGCTTGCGATGTTGACCCGGCTGCTCGCCGCCGGCGGGGCGATCCACTGTGCTCACGGGGAGAATCTACGGCGTACGGTGCCAGTCGTGTCTGCCGAGTCCGCGAGCGGGGCCCGCAACTTCCGGCTGCCCAGGTCGGCGTACCTGGTGGTGGTGTTGCTTGCGCTCGGCGTGACCGTGCTCGTCCAGCATCCGATCGCCGCGATCGCCTATGTGGTCCCGATTGCCGCCGCGGTGTTCGTCCTGCGCGCGGCGACCATCGTCGACGCAGGCGGGTTAACCGTGCGAGCGCTCGTCGGACAGCGACGGATCTCCTGGACCAGCGTGCGAGGGCTCTCGGTCACCGGACGCAACGTCTACGCGGTGACCGACGAGGGTTCCATTCGCCTGCCGTGCGTCCGCATTGCAGACCTCGCGGCGGTCGCCGCCGCCAGTGCCGGGCATCTGCCGCCGCTGCCCGAGGTGCCGCCGAAGTTCGCGCCGACACGCCGCCGCCGCTAATAGCCATCCTCGACGACGTTCGCCAGCGGCCGCCCGGCCAGATAGCGCTCGATCTGCTCGCGTACCAATCGATACGCACGCGCCGGGAAGCCCCGGACCCCGCCCCCCACGTGCGGCGTCAGCAGCAGGTTCGGCGCGGCCCAGAGCGGATGGTCCGGCGGCAGCGGCTCCGGGTCGACCACGTCCAGCGCGGCCCGCAGCCGACCCGACCGCAGCTCGGACAGGATGGCGTCGGTGTCCGCAACGGGTCCGCGCGCTGCGTTGACGAGCAGGGCGCCGTCGGGCATGGCGGCGAGGAACGTGGCGTCGATCAGCCGAGTTGTCTGCGCCGTCAGCGGGATCACGACCACGACCACGTCCGCGTGGGGCAGCAGCTGCGGCAGCTCCTGCACACCGTGCACGCCGTCCCGGGCGGTACGCCCCACCAGCGTGGGCTCGGCGTCGAACGCCCGAATCCGTCGCGCCACGTTCATGCCGAGATCGCCGGCACCGACGATCAGCACGCGCTTGCCGGCCAGCTCATCGGTAATGTCCGGATCCCACCGCCGCTGCTGCTGGGCGAGGACGAACCGAGGAAACTCGCGCAGCACTGCGAGGATCGCCGTCACTACCCACTCGGACGTCGAGCCGCCGTGCACGCCACGACCGTCGCAGAGCGTCACGCCGTCGGGAACGTGGCCGACCCAGACTTCCGCGCCGGCCGAGACGAGCTGGATGACCTGCAGCGCGGGCATCGCGGCGAATGCCCGATCACGAGCCGCCGGGTCGCTCATCATGTAGGTCGGCACCCAGAACTCGATCTCGGTGGCGCGGTCCGGTGGGTCGGCCGCTCCGTCCCACTCGATCACCTCGCCCGGCGCGGGCAGCGGGCCGACCAAGTCACGGGCCTCGCGGTCGGGGAGGCAGATGAGGGTCACCAGCCGAGGCTATCGAGCGACGGCACGGCCGTGCGGCGGGCGCACAGGATGCCCAGGCAGACTAGGGGCCATGCGCCGGCCCCGCGGACCACTAGCGGCCCTGCTGCTCGCGAGCACCCTGCTCGCCGGTTGCGCTGCCGCCGGCGCGGCGGCCCCAGATTGGCGGCCCACGCAGCCGTTCAGCGGGGAAGGCGGCCCCTATGTGCAGCTGCCCACGCCTAACGTCTCGCCCGCGCCATCCGCGCCGGGCCCGAGCGAACGGCCTGGCTCACCGAGCGGCAGCCCGTCCGCCGCCGATTCTGCGGTGGTCGCGAAGCACTTGACGGCGCCGACGGCTCTCGTCCTGCTGCCCGACGGCACCGCGCTGGTGGGCGAGCGCACGACCGGGCGCATCGTGCGCGTGCAGCCCAAGCCCGATCAGCCGGTCCAGCATGTTCGCACGCTGACCGGCCTGGACAGTTCGGGTGACGGCGGGTTGCTCGACCTGGCCCTCTCGCCCACCTTCGGCGAGGACAACCTGATCTACGCCTACATCACGACGCCCACCGACAACGAGGTCGTCGACTTCACGCCGAGCGGGCCGGTGACGCCCGTCCTGACCGGGATCCCCAAGGGGACGCAGGGGAACACCGGCCGAATCATGTTTAGCGCGACAGGAAGCCTGTACGTCGGTACGGGCGACGCCGGTCAGCCGTCGCTCGCCGCCTCTCCCGCGAGCCTTGCCGGCAAGGTGCTGCGCGTGAACCCGATCGGCCAGCCGGCAGCGGGCAACCCGCGGGCGGGATCGGCCGTGTACAGCCGGGGACACCGCCTCGTGGACGGGCTGTGCCAGGACGCGCGCACCGGTCGCGTCTACGATGTCGAGCGCGGGGGGACCGCTGGAACCGACGAGGTGAACGCCCTGACGGCCGGCGCCGACTTCGGGTGGCCGACCCGATCCGCGGCCAGCGTTGGGCCGATCACCAGGCTGCCGGCGGCCAAGAGCGGTGCGGGCGACTGCGCGATCATGGCCGGGCAGCTGTACGTCACGACCCTCGAGGGCAGCGCGCTGCTGTCCGCGCCGCTGAGCACCACCGCCGGGATCGGTGGCTTCACGGCAACCCTCGACGGGGCGTATGGCCGACTGCTGACCGTGGTCGCGGCGCCCGATGGCGCATTGTGGATCACGACGTCTAACAAGGACGGGCACGGCCACCCGACCGCCGACGATGAGCGGGTCTTGCGGATCACGCCGAGCGCCAGCGAGGGGGCTGGGTCGGTGCTGTAGCCCTTCGGTTACCGCCGCGCGGCTTAGCGGGCTCGGCGCGGTGGCCGGCGGTTGGTCGGGCGCGCATTCATGAGCTGGTCATAGAGGGTGTCGGCGAGCCAGGCCTCGTAGTCGTCCAGGGTCCAGCCGCGTTCGGTGACAAAGGTGCGATACGCCCAGGGCCCCGTGTACCACCATAGGATGTCTGCGGCGCGGGCGACGCTTAGGTCGGCGCGCAGGACCGCCTGGTCGTGCAAGCTGGTTGCGGCCAGGGTCATTCCGTACAGGCGTTGGTCCTGGAGTTTGCGCCACAGGCCCGCGATCTCCGGATCGGTGGAGGCCGCGGACTCGATGACAGTGAGCACGCCAGCCGTCCGGGTGCCGGTTTCGCGAAGGTGGCGGGCGAAGATGCGCATCTTCTGCCTTGGATCGTCAGCTTCCTTGATGGCTTGCACGAATGGGCGCTCGGCTACCGGCACCGGCTCGTCGTCGCCGGCGACCGACACATCGAAGACGGCCGAGAGGATGCTGGCCTTGGTGCCGAAGACCGAGTAGACGGTCTGCCACGCCACGTCAGCCTTGTCGGCAATCTGCTGGATGGTCGTGGTCGCGTAGCCCTGCCGCACGAATAGGTCCTGCGCCGCGGCGAGGATGCGCCGCCGGGTCTGCCTGGCCCCCCGCTGCCGCCGCCCTTCGGGGAGCGACACCTTGACGTCGGTCACACCTTAGAGTAACACTCTGATAGTAGAGTCTACCTCTACCAATAGAGCGCCACGCTAGGGAAGGGGCTGTCATGACCCTCGCGTACCGGATCATGTATCGGTTGGGCGTCACGCCGTGGGAGCACAGCGATCCGCCCGAACCTCTCCGCACTCTGGTCGAGGGCCGCCCCGAGGCCCTGCCGCCGGGCGACATGCTCGACATCGGCTGCGGCACCGGTGGCGACGCCATCTACTGCGCACGCCACGGGTGGACCGTGACCGGCCTGGACGCTGTGCCCACCGCCGTGGAGCAGGCCCGGCGCAAGGCAGCTGCCGCGGGTGTGAACGTGCAGTTCCTGCACGCCGACATCAGCCGCATCAGCGAGGCAGACATCGGCACCGGGTTCACCCTCCTGCTCGACGGCGGCTGCATCCACGGGCTCACGCCCGAGCAGCGCCGGCGGACGGCCGCCGCCGTTACAGCTGTGGCCAAGCCCGGCGCGACGCTGCTGATGTTCGCGTTCTCCCCCGGACACCGGGGCCCGATCCCCCACGGCGTCGACCCCGCGGAGATTCCGGTGCTGTTCTCCGATTGGGATCTCGCGTTCAGCCGCCCGGCGTCCGAGATCACGCTGCGCGGTCCCGTGCGCAACGCCCGGCCGTCCTGGTACCAGCTCGTCAAGCGCTGACGCTTCGGTCACCGTCGCCAGGCCCGGCGTATTCGGAGCAGCGACCAGGCGGCAAGCAGCGCGGCCAGCAGCACCGCGCCAGCGATCACAATGCCGCCGGCTGACCGAGTATGCGGGGCTGGCGTCGACGCGGTCGGCGTCGGCGTTGGGGCGCCGGACGATCCGATCGACGGGATCCGCAGCGAATAGACCGTCGAGCCGACTTGCTCGGAGTCGATCACCAGCCGGCCGGCGTCGATCGTGATGCCCTCACCCTGCGGTTGCCGCGGCAGGGCCAGGCGGACCGGCGCGGCCCGGAGCGCGGCGGCCACGTCACCGTTCGTCACCCGCCAGAGGTAGGCGTCGGTGTAGGTGCGCACCGCCAGCAGCGACCCGTCACGGGACAGCGCCGCGCCGGTGGCGGTGAGCTGGCCGACCGGATTCGGCCCGCCCGCAGTGCCGGTGAGTGCGAACTGGATCGTCCCGATCTGGCGCAGTTGCTGCACGTGCGCCGGATCCGGGGCGCGCGGCACCGCGTAGACCGCGGTCGCCCCCAGCAGCGACTTGGTGAACACGTACCCCGCTCCGTCCGGGCCCACCGCGAGGCCTTCCGCGTCGACCGCGCCACTGGGATACCGCAGCCGCCACACGTCCGGTGGCCCGGTTGACCGGTTGCCGGTGGACACGTGCGGCTCGTCCACCCGGTAGATCTGAACCTCGCCGCGCTGTGCTTCGTTGTCGCCGAGGTCGGCGAGCCACACCGACGGGACGCCGCGCCTGTCCGGCGCGACGGCGAGATCCTCCCAGTCGACGTTGGTGGCGCCAGGCACCTCGTAGGTCGCGCGTGTCGAGCCGGCATG
>CAWIXH010000007.1:0-128402 GCA_963839995.1 uncultured Actinomycetota bacterium
CGACAGTTAGTTCATGGCGGGCAGCGGCCACAGCGATGCGGAGCTGCTGACTGCAGTCGGATCGCGCGATCTCGACGCGATTCGTGAGCTTTACGAGCGGCACGCTGCCTGGATGTCGGTTCGGTTGTCCAGGCGCTGCAACGATTCGGAGATTGTCGCCGATGCTCTGCAGGACGCCTTCGTCGCGGTGTGGCAGAAGCCCAGCGGGTTCCGTGGTCAGGGAGAGGTCGCGGCGTGGCTGTGGGGCATCGCGATCCGGCGTTTGATCAGTCGGCTGCGGAGCCGCCGCGACGTCATCGTCGGCTTCGAGCCGGCGAAGGCGGCGCCGGTTCCCGCTGCCGAGGAGCAAGTGCTCCTGGGGGTCGAATACGGCGACGTAGGCCAGGCACTGGCGCAGCTGTCACCGCAGCTGCGGGCTGTCATCCAGGCGGTGGTCCTGGATGGGCTCACCACCAAAGAGGCCGCCCGCCTGTTGCACATGCCCGAGGGCAGCGTCAAGACCCGCCTGTCTCGGGCCAAGGTGCAGCTGCGCGTCGCGCTCGCGGAGGGAGTGCAATGACCAGTTGGCATGTCGATGAGGTGGTGCTGCGGCGCTGGGTCGACCGCACTGATGCGCTGCCGCACAGCGCCTCGGTCGAGCAACATCTGCTCGCGTGCGAGCAGTGCCGCGGCCGCGTCCGGATCGCGGTCGGAGACGATTCGCCGCAGCAGCTACCGGACCTCGACGCGGTGTGGGCACGAGTGCGCGACGCCGTCGAGTTGCCGCGACCGTCGTGGTTCGAGCGAATGCTGGCACGGCTGGGGCTGCCGGCCCACGATGCGCGGCTGGTTGCTGCGGCCCGGGCGTTTCGCGGTCCATGGCTGACGGGCGTGCTCGTGGTGTTGGGGTTCGTCGAGCTCGCGGCACAGTTCGGGCACGCTCGTGGCGAGTTCTTCTTCTTGGCAGTGGCACCGCTGCTGCCCTGCGTCGCGGTTGCGTTCAGCTATGACCCCGATGTGGAGCCGGCACTCGAGCAAGAGCTGACCACGCCGTATTCGCCACTGCGCCTGGTCGTGTTGCGCACCGTTGCCGTGCTCGCAGTGGCGATCCCCGCCGTCGTCCTACTGGATCTCGTCCTGCCGACGCACGCGCCGTACTTGTGGTTGCTGCCCGCGATGGGGTTCGTCGGAGCCGTCCTCGCGTTGTCGACGTGGATCAATCCGCTGCGCGGCGCCGTGGCGATAAGCGTGATATGGCTCGCTGTCGTATGGCTGGCGGCGGCGCAGGACCGGTCCGCGGGCACGGTACTGCATACCCCGTTCCTGATTTCCGGTTCTTGTGACCGATCCGTGGGTGGGATCATGCGGCGATGCGGCCGGGTAGCGGTGGGCACAGCCCACCGAGGTCGAGCATGGCGAGGGAGACAAGGGCTTCGGGTGAGCGGAACCCGAACGCGATTCGGGTCAGTAGCCGCAGCTTGGTGTTGACGCTTTCGACCCGGGCGTTCGACAAGGCGTGGGTCAGCGCCGCGTTGATGCCCGCGCGGTGTTCGCGGATCGAGCGGGCCAGTTTGACGAAGGCTGGGAGTTGAGATCGGGAGGCCCATTTCAGCCACCCGTCGAGCAGGGTCATCCCGTCGGTGCCCTTGAGCGCGAACACCTGGCGGAGCTGCTCCTTCAGCAGGTACGCCCGGAACAGTGGTGCGTTGGTCTTGGCGATCCCGGCCAGTGTCGCGGTCTGCCGCTCGGTGAGGTCATCGGGGTTCTTCCACAACGCGAAACGGGCGTTCTTCAGCTCCTTGGCGAGGGTCTTCTGCCCGCCCCTGCGGGCCGCGTTCCACACCTCACGGCGGACCTCGTCGAGGGCCTTGGCCGCCCAGGCCACGATATGGAACGGGTCCAAGCACAGCTCGGCGTTGGGGCACCGGTCCGCGACGACGTTCGCGATCCACTCGGCGGCATCGGCGCTGACCAAGCTGATCCGGGCGCAGCGCTGCTCGCCGAGCTTGTCGAAGAACTTCTCCAGCGTCTTCTGGTCCCGGCCCGGGTGGGCCCACAGCAGCACGCCGCTGTCGTGGTCCACGATGACCGTGAGGTACTTGTGGCCGCGTTTGTAACTGATCTCGTCGATCCCGATCCGGCGCAGGTTCGCGAACCGGTCGGTCTCGGCCTCAGCGTCGGCGACGACCCGGGTGATGATCGACCCGACGGTCCGCCAGGCGATCCGCAACAGATCGCGCACCGCGGACTTCGAGCAGTGCGTCACCAGCCACGCGGCGGTGTCGTCGAAGGCGTAGGTGTGCCCGGCACCGTGCCGCGCCCACGGCACCTGCGCCGCGACCACCCCATGCTCGGCGCAGCGCACCCGTGGCGAGTCGGCCTCCAAGAAGGCCCGGATCAGCCCGAGGTCCAGGGTCCGCCAACGCCGGCGGCCCTCACCCGGGTCATAACCCCGGCAAAGCTTCCCGCACCGACCACACCGGCGCTTGGCAGCCTTCCGGGGCCGCACCGATACCACGACGGCCTGCTCAACCTCATCGAACTCGACGCCCTCCACGACGACCTTGACCAACCCCAGCAGCCCAGCCCATAACCTGGTAGAACGCACGCCGTTCCTCTCACCCGCGATTCCAGCTTTCGACAGCAGGAACCGTAGGCGGGGAACGGCGTGTGCCGCGCCCGGGTCTCCCCAGGCACCCACGGATCGGTCACAAGAGCCTGATTTCCTACATCGCGCTGGCGATCTTTTCCGGAGGGGCGTTCCTGGCTCGAGGTCGCCATGTGCGTGAGCTGCGGCCGAAGCGGAGCTGGCCATGACCGCCCCGATCAGCTTCGCCGGCGTCGGCCGGAGATTCGGCGGCGCCTGGGCACTCACCGATATCGATCTCGATCTGTCGCGTGGCGTGGTCGGGCTGCTCGGTCCGAACGGGGCCGGCAAGACGACGCTGCTGCGGCTGCTTGCGACGGCGCTCGCCCCGACACGTGGGGAGATCTCGGTGTTCGGCCTCGACCCGGCGATACCCGACCAGCGGACGGGGATCCGGCGCCGGCTCGGCTACCTGCCGCAGGAGCTCGGCTTCCCACGCGGCTTCAGTGCATTCGCCTTCGTGGACTACGTCGCCGTTCTGAAGGAATGGAACGACACGGGCCCCCGGCACGCCGAAGTACGTCGCGTGCTGGATCTGGTGAACCTGGCCGGCGTCGCGACGAAACGGATCCGCACACTATCCGGCGGACAACGTCGACGGCTGGCACTGGCGCAGGCGCTGCTCGGAGCACCCGAGCTGCTGGCGTTGGACGAGCCCACGGCGGGCCTCGACCCGGAGCAGCGGGCATCGCTGCGGACCGTCCTGGCCGAGGCAGCTCGCACCTCGGTGGTCATGCTGTCCACGCACCAGACGGAGGATGTCGCGGCGCTGTGCGAACGCGTGATCGTCCTGGACGGCGGCCGAGTTCGTTACGACGGCCCAGTGCGAGAGCTGGTCCGGTACGCAGCGGGGCGGGTGTGGTTGGCCGACGACGCCGATCCCGCGGCCCGGGCGTCTTGGCGCACCGGTACTGGGCGGTACCGCAACATCGCACACCGCGCTCCGACCGGAGTCGAACCCGTCGAACCGTCGCTGGAGGACGCCTACCTGCTCCTGCGCGCCGCTGGCGCCGGACCGACACCGAGGCCCGAGGGAGTCGGCGCATGACCGCGACGTTGATCCGGCCGATGACCCTCGGCACGCTGCGCACCCTGACGTGGTACGAAACGCGTCGATACGTGCGCAGCCCGGTTTTCCTCGTTGCTTTCGCGCTCACGGCCTACGCGATCTACGACCTGACGCGCAGCATCGTCGCTGACGCCGACGAGCTGCCCACCTACCCGGCAGCATTCATCGGCGGGTTCGGCATGATCGCGGCGTGCTGGCTGACCCAGTCGATGCGCCCTAGCGCGCAAGCACTCGACATTGCCCCGACACCGGCGCAAGTGCGCACGACCGCGCTGTGTCTGACGGCGATCATCCCGTTTGCCTGCGGCCTGCTCAGCCTGCTTGCGATCGTGATGTTCCGGCAGGTCGAAGGCGACTGGACCGAAGGTGCCTACCGCACGGTCGATCGGGCCGCCGTGCTTGTCAGCCAGGTCGTGCTTCCCGCCTTGGGCGGGCCGCTGCTCGGCATCGCGCTGGGACGCTGGGTGCGCGCCGGGTGGGTCGCGCCGGCGCTCTTTCTGATCATCGTGGCCTGGCTCCTCGTTGCCAATGGGCTCGCCGACAGCTACCGGAACTCGATGCCGGTGCTGCTCATGCGAATGTTCGCCCCGTTCACCTTCTTCACCACCTGGAACGGTGTCGGAGTCGAGACCTGGCGCGGCTCACCGATCGCCTTCCTCGGCTGGCAGCTGTGCCTGTGCGCGCTTGCCGTGACGGTGGCGCTGCTCCGCGACGCCGATCCAGTTGTCCGTCACCGGCTGACCGATGCGCTGTTCGTGTTGTCGTTCCTGGCCGCGGCGACCTATGCGATCGCTGTCACGGGCGGGCTGCATCATGCGGTGATCACCTACCCGGGCCTTCTACCTGAGCCCATCTGAGGAAGCCGTGATCGCGGTAGTGCTGCGCAGCGCCGGGTGGACGGCCATAACGGGACTCAGCGCGTGCGCCTGCGCGGTCGGCGGGTGCGGTGTGCTGCTCGTGCATGAGTTCGTCGGGCCGCCGTTGCTGGCCACCGCGCTGGCGCTGCTCGCCGCGGCGAGCGCGTTCGCACTGGAGGAGCCGGCCAGCGCGGTCGTCGACGTCACCCCCATCGGACCAGCGGCGCAGACCGCGGCCCGGTCCGTCGCGCTGGCCGTGCCGCTGTGCGGCGGACTCGCTCTCGTTCTGGCGGCAGCGATGCGTGCCACGACCTTGCCTACGCCGGGCATGGGTCTTGCGCTCGTCGGCAACGTGCTGCTCGGCTTCGCCATCGCCAGCGTGGCCCGGCTCCGGACCGGCGAGCCCGGCGTCTGGGCGTCCGCGGCGGCAGTGTTCGTGTTGATCGTGCCGTCGATCTACGGTCCAGTAGCGCGCTGGGTCCACACCTTCCCGGTTACGTCGACTGGCTCAGGCGGAATCCCCTCGAATACCTGGTGGTGGCTTGCCGGCCCCACATGCCTGCTGGCCATCACAATCGCAACCTGCTGCGACCGCGCCTACCATCCGACCCGCGAGGCTCAGTCACCCACATGCGGTGCACCCGGTAGGATCGCTCAGGTCAAGGCCGGCTTCAGCACGTCGAGCAGGCTCGGCGAGTCCGGCAGCACTTCGAGGTCGTATCGAACGCGCAAGGCGGGCTTGTGGATGTCGATCACGCGGCGCAGGTCGACCGGCGTGCCGATCACGACGACGTCGGCATCCACGGAATCGATGATCTCCTCCAGCTCCGCGAGCTGGCCTTCCGAGTAACCCATGGCCGGTAATACTGGCCCGACGTCGTACTTGCGGAGCGTCTCGGCCATCGTGCCGATCGCCCAAGGCCGGGGGTCTGTCGACGATCTCGGTCGCGCCGTGTGCCTGGGCTGCGACGACTCCAGCTCCGAACTTCATCCCCCCGTGGGTAAGCGTCGCCCCGTCCTCGACCACAAGCACGCGCTTCCCCTCGATGGCTTCGGGATCATCCACCGTCACGTGGCTGCTCGCCTTGACGACGGTCGCCTCCGGATTCGCCAGGTGGATCGTGTGAATCAGCGCGTTCACGTTTTCGGTCGACGCCGAGCCCATCTTGTTGATCAGGATCACGTCGGCCATGCGGAGGTTCGCCTCGCCCGGGCAGTAGCTCACCTCGTCACCGGCACGGAGCGGATCGACCACCACGATGTGCACGTCCGGCGTAGAAGGGCAGGTCGTTCTTCCCCCAGGTGAAGACGGGGGAATCAACATGAATTTTCGCCGATTGGGCGCTGCGCTGGCCGTTGCCGCCGGCGCAGTCGCGCTCTCTTCAGGCTCCGCGACAGCTGAGGCGCCGCAGCCGACAGCCGCATACGGGGGCAGCGTCATTGCCGGCCCCGGCGCCACGGTCGTCCAGATCACGTATACCTGCTCGTCGACGGAGGCACCGATCAACCACCTCTTCGTCGCCGTGAAACAGGGTCCGCTGATCGACACCGACGCTCAGTCATCTAGCTCTTTCGCGGACACTTTCTACAGCACGAACTGGAAATCCGACAGCGGCCCGAACGCCCTGAACTGTGACGGCGTTCAGCACACCCAGGCAATCATCCTTAAGCCGCAGCCGGGCTTCGTGGCCAGCGTGCCGCGCCTGCACTCGGGCCTGGCGCTCGTGCAGATCTGCGTCTACGACAACGTCACCGAGTTCGGCGACGAGGGCCCGGTGGACGGCGGTTTCGCTTTCTCCTACACGATGGAGCAGGTGCACGCCGGTAACGGCCAAGGCTGACGAATGCTGTTTCGCGGGGGCCACCCGATCCGGGTGTGCCCCGCCGCGTCTCGTGCAGACGGACGCGACCCGTGAGATCGGGTCGCGCTCGATCAGCTGAGGTTCTCGGGCGCCGTACCGAACGCGACTCCTGCCGCTCATGGAGGCGGGGGGTGGCGGTTCACGCAACGCTGCGCCACACTGCCGCTGCGGCGCGAGCCCGGCAAGGTTGATTGGCACGTTGATTTCGGGAGACTTTCGACAGTCGCCGATCTGCGATGACGAGCCCAGGTCTACGAGGGAACAGCGCCGGCGGCAAGCTGGCGACTACGGCTGGCCAACCGTATAGCCGATATGAAATCAAGGTTGAATCTGTGTCCGAGGGGGACTTGAATCGCCTGAACCGGACATTCGCAGGTCAGCATTTCCCGGGCGGTGCTGCTGTCTGCCCGAGATTACACCCATATTCCGCTATTCCGCGGTCACGGCGGGTCAGCGCGGGGCACCCAGGGGAGTGCGGGTGGGCCATGGCCCACCCGCAAATGGGGGTCAGGTCAAGGACCGAAGGCTCGTTGGACGTGCCTGTCTGCATCACGTCCGTGAACTCGTCGCCGGCAGTTCTCGATATCCTATTGTACCTGAATCTGCAGCAGTATTGTCGTTCAACAGACAGCTGATGTTGCCTCGATCAGCTATCATGGAGTCATGAGTCGAACGCTAGTGGACGTCGACCCGGACCTCCTCACCGCCGCGAGCGTGGTCTTGGGAACGCGCACGAAGAAGGATACGGTCACCGCCGCCCTCCACGCCGCCGTCGCGGCAGCCGCACAGCGGCGCGAACTGGACATGATCCGCGCCGGGACCTGGGCCGATCCCGACGCGTTGGACAGCGCACGCACTGACGCGTGGACGCGGTGAGCTCCCGAGCCGCTCCTGTCCTGGTGGACACCAGCGTGTGGACCCGGATCGCTAGCCGCGCCGACGTCGCCGCCGCAGTTTCGGCGAAACTCGCCTCCGGCCAGGCGCTGTGCACCTGCCCGCTGGTCGACCTCGAGCTGCTGCACTCCGCCCGCGGACCGGCCGAGTACGACGAATGGGCCGCGACCCGAGCGCAGGCCTACCTGAGCCTGCCGCTGACCCCTGCGGTCGGCCAGCGGGCGCTAGAGGTGCAGCAACAGCTTGCACACCGCGGTCTGCACCGCGCCGCTAAGCTTCCTGACCTACTCATCGCGGCGATCGCTGAAACCGCCGGCGCGACCGTGCTGCACTACGAGTCCGACTACGACCACATCGCCGCCATCACCGGCCAACCCACCGAATGGATCGTCGCCCGCGGACGTATCGATTAACCTCGGTCCCCGCGGCTTGAGGCGCCGGCGGGGCCCATGGACGAGTTGTGCGCGTTGACCGGGTGGCATCCTGGACGGGCCGACCGGCAAACGGCTGGCGCCGCCCGAACCGGGCGGGATCCGGTGCCGGCTGGGCGACGTAGTCGCGGTGAACTCGCCTCGCCATGACGTCATGGCGATGAAGGCCGCCATGCCGGTACTGGACCCGTTGGCCTCGTAGGCGTCCCGAACGCCGGCGCGGGCGCGCTCGGCAGCTGCGGCGTCGGGGAGCACCGGGATGAGCGGGGGCTCGTGTGCGACCAGGTGGTCACGTCGTTGGGGTAGGCCGCCACCAGCGCGAGCGTGGCCACCGCGCCGCCGCTGCTGCGAACATCTCGACTAGACCGACGCCGAGCGCCTCGATGACGGCGTGCACGTCGCGTGCTTGGACCGTGGGCGCATGGTCGACCCGGCCGTCTTTGCGGGGTGCTGCGGCCCAGGCAGCGCGGGTCGTAGGCGATGTCGACCTCGGCGGTTTCAAGCAGGTGCGTCGTCGTCATGACAGCTTTGACGCATCGCGGGTCGAGTACTCATCGCAGGCTAGGCAGACGGCGCTGCGGAGCGACCGGCAGAAACCGCCATCCGCGACGTATCGCCGCCGGCTCGTCACAGCCCGTGGGCCTGGAGCCAGGCCGCACCGCGGCGAGCCGACGCTCGTGCGAGCCAGGCGTCCTGGACGAGTTCGGCCAGCTCAGCCCTCGTCAGCTGGCCGACACGGGCAGCACGCAGAAGCACAGACGGATGCCCGTCGAAGTGCGGCGTGGTGAAGAACGCGGTGGTCTCGTCCTGGATCAGCGCCTGTTTGTCGGCCTCCGACGCGACCCAGAAGACGATCACGTCGGGGTACCGCTCACCCGTCTGCGGATCGACCGCATCCGGCCGCGGCGTGCGGAAGAAGATGAACGACTTGCCGCCGACTTGATAGATCGGGTTGTCCCGCGGCCCGTGTAGAACCGTGACGTGCGGCATCCCAGCGGCGAGCTCGTGGATGTCCTCGACCCGAGCGCGTCGCTGCACCACATGAGCGTATTCAGCCGGGATGGCTCAGAAGCCTGGGTGAACCCGCCACCCGCTGCGCCTGTACGGCTCAAAGCGGTCCTGGGCGCCGTGCCAGACCTTGACCGGGACGGCGATCGACACCAGCTCGAAGCCCCACGGAGCGTGGAAGATCGCGACGTTGTCCTCGAGCGCACCGTCGATGGCCGGGGGCATGCCCTCTTGGCGGTCATGGCAAGTGACGTCTCGCGCTGCTCCGAGCTCACCCGCGCCCACTCGGCACGGTCGGTGCGCAGCAGCTCGACGTCCTGCCGCGCTTGGTCGGACATGCCGGCGAAGTAGTCCAGGCCCGGCGTGTCGGGAGGAGCGGGCGAGCCGAGTGTCGCGACCGCCGCCACCAGATCGCCGGCCAGTGCGCCGCACGCCAGCGCGTGCGGGCCGCCTCCGGAGAAAACCCAGACCGCGCAGCGCGCGAATCCCACAGCTCTCGCGATCGCGCGGACGTCCTTCACGCAGTCGGCCACGATCCGTCCCGGCTGCGGGGACGACCCGCCATAGCCGGGCCGGTCCTAGCTCACAAGCGACAAGCTTCGGGCGGCGGCGTCGCGCACCCACGGGTCGAACAGCACGCCGGCGTTGGGCGTGCCCAGCTGCGCCAGGATTACCCGATCGCTGTCCCCAACGACCTCCACGCGCAGCCGGCGCCCGTCCTCGCAGTCGACCAGCCGGATCTGCGAGTTGATGGCCATGCCGCCGCCATGATCCCTGAGATGCCGAGCGCACGCCAGCTATCCCACCGAGGATCTCGCCGCCGGCATTCCCATCGTCGGCGAGCAGGGGTCCTGTCCAGCGGTCTTATGCGGATCTCCGCGAGCGCCACCTACCATCTGTCGATCGACGGATAACGTGTGCGCTCGCGCGCTGCCAAGCGCACCCAGCGCCAGGCGTTGGCTGCCTCGCACGACCGTGAGCGCGGCCTGGAAGCGCGGCAGTTATTGCCGGGTGGTTCACCCGGCACGGCCCAACCTAGTTCACCCGCGACGCTCTGCTTCCCAAGATTGCTGGGGTGGCGTCCCAGCGGAACGGCACTAGTTGCCGCGCGACGACTTGCGCAGCGGTCCTGCCGCCTGAGGGTTGATCTGATCAACAGCCGAACGCACGCGGGGTCCGGTGGGTTGACTCGCCAACGCTGAGAAAGCCGGACTTGCTGGCAGCGACGGCGTACGGTGCCACCCACCAATGGTCGGCGTCATCCGCACCTTCTTCGCGCTGTCTTAATCCGGCTGGTGCAGAATCCGTTGGGAACGTTGGAGGAGCGCACGATTATTGGTGGCCGGCAGCGGCCCGCTGGTCTGGGTGAAGCGACGTGACCGGTGGGCGCACGGTAGCCTCGGCGTCGCGGGTGATTTGCCTGATCCGCTGCCCTGAATGGGATGTGTCGACTAGGAGAGAGGAATTCCGGCCGCGGTGGAGCAGACATTGCCCGTGATATCGGGAGTGGACGAGGCAACACATCGTGTCATGGTGGACGATTCGATGCGCCGCCGGAACAGGAGTCGCCGTGAGCGCCAACGGCGATGAACAGCAGTCTTCGGCGCAGGTCGACGTCGCAGCCCTCCTCGCCGGCGGAACCGCAACCGGCCGCTGGGTACTCGACCCAGCACGGTCGCGAGTCCAGTTCCACGTCAAACACTTCTGGGGGGCGATCACCGTGCACGGCTCCTTCGCCCAGATCACCGGTGAGGGCACGGTCGGCGCGGATGGGATGGTAACCGGCCGGCTGAGCATGGACGCCGCCTCGCTGGACACCAAGAACAGCAGGCGCGACCGGCATCTCCGCTCGGCCGACTTCTTCGACGCTGACCGCCACCCGTACGCGGTCGTGACGGCCGGTATCTACGTCAGCGCCGACCACAACACAGCCGGTGTTCGAGGCGATGTCGTAGATGCAGTACGGGATGGCCTTGCCCAGCTTCGGGTCGGGAAAGTCTACACCCGAGCTTCACCGGGGTCTTGGCCGGGCGCCCGTTGTCAGCTGTTCTTGTAGTGCGGGTCATAGCCGACCAGCTCCTTCTTCTTGGCGTAGACCGAGATCACCGGCTGTTTTGCCCGCAGGAACCGCGCGACGGTCCGGGAGATGTGGCCGAACTGCGCGTCCCGGTCCGGATCTGTCTGCTCTCGATCGTCTTCGCGTTCGCCTGCAGGCTGTAGCCCAGCTGATGCAACGCCTCGGCCACCCACACGTGACTGACCCGATAACCCTGACGTGCCAGTTCGGCCGCCAACTGCCGGGTGCCTTCACCGTCCACCGCAACGGCGACATCGGGTCACCGCGAGAGTGAGGATCGACCAGCGCCTCCACCGTGGCAGACTTACCTCCGCCAAGCCAGCCGGTCGCACGAGGTTGGCCTGTGAAGGGACCCTCGACGCGGCCGGACATGTCGCACCCATCCGGTTCAACGCGGAACTCCACGATGTATCCGATCCCGGGGTCACCCTGGTCGCGGAGATCCTCGTCGACCGGACCCTGTTCGACATGACATGGAGCCCACTGGGCATGGCGTCGAAGATGGCACTCGGCACCGTCGAGGCGCACTTCGTCCGCGCTTGATAGCGATCGTGGTCCCGTGCCCGGTGACGGGTGTGGTCGCCGAGGACGTCGCGCAATTTGCGGCGAAGGCCTCGGGTTGGCCCGATATCCTCACGTCCCACCCGAAGGGTCGGATGGGTGGTCCACAGGCGGGCCGTAGGCCAATTGATGTTGCTCGAAAACGACTGCAGACCCCGAGATACGGGGCCTACAAGGGTGTCCGAGGGGGGACTTGAACCCCCACGCCCAATAAGGGCACTAGCACCTCAAGCTAGCGCGTCTGCCATTCCGCCACCCGGACGAGCGACATGGCAGTCTAGCCCATCTAGGCCGTGCGATTCGCCGGAGTGGCGCACCGCGGCGCACACGTAGATCAAACATAATGGCGCGAGATCCTCCCGCGGGGCAGCCGGGAGGACTACCGTGTTAAGTCAAGTTCACATCGGGCGAACCGCGAGATCACGGAAGTCACGACCGCGCGGAGGAGGGCGTCTGATTGGCCTTGTCCAGGCCCGATCGAGCGGGCCACGAGGGCTGTATGTTCGGGGGACTCCGCTCCAATGGCACGCAGCATCAGCACGGCCGCCAAGCCGATCGCGCTCGTCGCGGTCGTGGCTTCGGCTTGCCTGCTGGCGATGGCTTTGCCGGCAGCCGGGGCGCGCTCCGGAGACGGCGGCCAGGAATGCGTTGTCGGCGCGCATGCTGACGTTTGGCCCCGGTACCACAAGCGACCCGACCATCCGGCATACCACAAGTCGGACGGCAAGTGCCCAGCGACGGAACCCACACGTGCGGCCCAGCATCCTTCGCCGACAGCCGAGCCAACGGAGCGAACGGAGCCAACCAAGCCAAGCGAGCCGACGAAGCCAAGCGAGCCGACGAAGCCAACCAAACACGCCAAGCCAACGGAGCATGCGAAGCCAACGGAGCATGCGAAGCCAACGGAGCATGCGAAGCCAACGGAGCATGCGAAGCCAACGGAGCATGCGAAGCCAACGGAGCCCACGCGTCCGGGCGAGCCCACGAAGCCAACCGAGGCGACTAAGCCGACGGAATCCGCACAGCCGACGGAATCCGAAACCTCCAGCGGGCTCGCACCGCCCGCGCCGCTCGCGCCGCTCCGACTGCAGTTGCAGCAACCCGCCCCCTCACCGCAGGCCCCTGAGGAGGAGTCGCCTTCGGCTTCATCGACCACGGCGCCAACCACCACGCCGACGGCGACGCTGAGTGAGAATCCGCCGGTGGCGGGAGTGAGCTCATCCGCCGGCGTACCGACGGGGTCATCGTCGGCGGCCGCAGCGGGCCCCGCGCTGAGCACGGTTCCCGCCAACGACACGACGCTGTCGCGCTATCCACCGCAAATCGCACCGCCCCTGGGCACGGGGCCGTCCGGCGTGCCGGGACTGGGTGGGGGATTCGCCTCGGCATCTCCCGCCGGGCCCAGCTCCTCCGCCTCGACGACGACCGTTCCAAGCGGGCAGACCGCGTCCGGTGCCTCGCCGTCGTCCGGTTCCGGGCAAGCCGGCGCGAGCAACGTGCCCATGACGCGGAGCAGCGGTATCAACGACGTCTGGCTGCTGACCGGCCTGATCGTCTTGTTCACCGCCGCTGTCGGCGGGGTGGTGCTGCTCGGCGGATACCGAAGCGCGCGACGCAAGTACTGACCACGTCGTCCGACTCGCCTGGTAGGAACGAGCCATGAGCAGCGCTGCGCCTACCGCTCAGGACGAGGCTGTGGGCCTGCTGGCCGATCTGATCCGTATCGACACGTCAAACCCGACCCACCCGGAGCGCCCCGCCGCGGAATGGGTGGCGACGATGCTTGCCGAGGTGGGTGTCGAGTCGCAATTGCTCGAGGCGGCGCCGGGCCGCGCGTCGACGATCGCCCGCATCGAGGGCGCCGACCGTACTCGTCCTCCGTTGCTGATCCACGGGCACCTCGATGTCGTCCCCGCGGACGCCGCCGAGTGGTCGGTGGACCCGTTCGCCGGGGAGATCAAGGACGGCTACGTGTGGGGCCGCGGTGCCGTCGACATGAAGGACATGAACGCGATGACCCTGTCGCTCGTGCGTGAATGGGCGCGCACTGGACACAAGCCGGCCCGCGACATCGTCCTGGCATTCGTGTCGGACGAGGAGGCGGGCGGCCGGCAGGGCGCGCACTGGCTCGTCGACAACCACCCGGACCTGTTCGCGGACTGCACAGAGGCCATCAGCGAGATCGGCGGCGCCAGCCTGTCCGTCGGAGCGGACCTGCGGCTGTACCCGATCCAGACGGCGGAGAAAGGGCTCGGCTGGCTGCGGCTGCGTGCAGCGGGTCGCCCGGGGCACGGCTCGATGCTGCACGACGACAACGTGGTGACGCGGCTGGCCACCGCGGTATCGCGGATCGGCACCCACGAGTTCCCGATCCACGTCACCGACACCGTGCGCCGGTTCTTGGAGCAGATCGCTGAGATCACCGGACTGGACATCGATCCGGACAATCCCGAGCCTGACCTGCCCAAGCTCGGCGCGGTGGCGCGGATGATCGGCGCGACCTTACGCAACACCGCCAACCCGACGATGCTCCAGGCTGGGTACAAGTCAAACGTCATCCCCTCGAGCGCCGAGGCATTGATCGACACCCGCTTCCTGCCCGGCCACGAGGACGAGCTCCTGGCGACCATCGACGAGCTGATCGGCGCCGGCGTCACCCGCGAGTTCGTCGCGCGCGACATCGCCGTCGAGACGTCCTTCGACGGCGCGGTGGTCGACGCGATGTCAGCAGCCCTGCGCAGCGAAGATCCCGGCGCACGAGCCGTGCCGTTTCTGATCAGTGCCGGCACCGATGCGAAGTCGTTCTCCACACTGGGCATCCGGTGCTTCGGCTTCACGCCGCTGCGGCTTCCTGTCGGGCTGGACTTCACCGCGCTGTTCCACGGCATCGACGAGCGGGTCCCCGTCGAAGCGTTGCGGTTCGGCGTCCGGGTGCTCGACCGGTTCCTCAACACCTGCTGACGGCATGCTGCTCGCAACGGTCGCCGAGGTTTCTGATGCAGTGGCCGCCACGTCGGCCCGCAACGCGAAGGTCGGGCTGCTAGCCGATGCACTGCGTGGGCTCCCGCCCGCCGAGGCGGAGGTGGTGGTGTCGTGGCTGTCCGGCGCGTTGCCACAGCGGCAGATCGGCGTTGGGTGGGCGGCGCTGCGCGAATTGCCCGCGCCCGCCGCCGAACCGTCGCTGACCGTGGCACAGGTCGACGCAGCGTTCACCGCGATCGGTCGTTCGGCCGGGCCGGGCTCGCAGGAGCGCCGCCGCCAGCTGCTGGCGGACCTGTTCGCCGCGGCGACCGCCAGCGAGCAGAGCTTCCTGCGTCGCTTGCTCGGCGGCGATCTGCGGCAGGGGGCGCTGATCGGTGTGATGACGGATGCTGTCGGCAATGCAGCGGACGTCCCCGTGGCGGACGTCCGCCGGGCGGCGATGCTGCGTGGCGACCTGCCGGCGGTCGCTGCGGCGGCGATCCGCGGCGGGAACTCCGCGCTGCGCGAATTCACGCTCGAGGTCGGCCGGCCGATCAGTCCGATGCTGGCGCAGACAGCCGCGAGTACCGACGAAGCGCTGAGCAGGCTGGGTGGCCGGGCGTCGGTCGAGTGGAAGTTCGACGGCGCCCGGATCCAGATCCATCGGGCCGGCGACGAGGTCGGCATCTTCACCCGCACGCTCGACGACATCACCGAGCGAGTGCCGGAGGTCGTCCAACTGGTACGGGCCTTGCCCATCCGGACGTTGGTGGCTGACGGGGAGGCAATCGCCCTGCGTCCGGATCGCCGGCCGCACCCGTTCCGGGTCACTGCGAGCCGGATCGGGAGCAAGCTCGACGCGAATACCGCCCGGGCAATGACGCCGCTCACTCCGTTCCTGTTCGACGTCCTGCATGCCGATGGAGTCGACGTGCTGGACCTTCCGGCGCACGAGCGGCATGAGATGCTCGAGCGGATCGTCCCGGCTGAATATCGCGTGCCGCGTCTTGTCACCGCCTCGCCCGCGTCGGCTTCCGCGTTCCTCGCCGATGCTCTCGCGCATGGGCACGAAGGCGTCCTGGTCAAGTCACTCGACGCTCCGTACGAGGCGGGGCGCCGCGGCGCCGGCTGGCTGAAGGTCAAGCCGGTGCACACGCTCGACCTCGTGGTCTTGGCTGTGGAGTGGGGATCGGGTCGCCGACGGGGATGGCTGTCGAACATCCACCTGGGCGCACGCGACCCCGACCGTGGTGGATTCGTCATGCTCGGCAAGACGTTCAAGGGGATGACGGACGCGATGCTCGCCTGGCAGACCGATCGATTTCGTGAATTGGCCACCGGGCCACTCGACGGCTGGGTGGTGACGCTGCGGCCGGAGCAGGTCGTCGAGATCGCCTTCGACGGAGTGCAGCGCTCGTCTCGTTACCCCGGTGGGCTGGCGCTGCGGTTCGCTCGCGTAGTCCGCTATCGCGATGACAAACGACCTGAGGAAGCGGACACGATCGACGCCGTTCGCGCACTGTATGCCGACTAGTGGTCACGCCCGTTAGTTCGTCGGGGGTTCATGCGGCGATCTTGGCGAGGAGTCTGTTGGAGTCGTCGCGGCCGAAGCGCCAGTCGAAGGGCGTGGCGGCGGTGTTGGAGCGCGATTCTAAGGCTAAGGCGGTGAGCCGTTCGGCGAGGTCTTCGAGGTCGGCGAAGTTGTCAGGTGTCAGCAGCTTGCGCTGCACGACGGAGAAGCAGACCTCGACTTGGCTGCGCCAGGACGTGTGCACCGGCAGGTGGATCATGTGGGCGTTCGGGAACGCGTCGCGCAGCCTTGCGGCGGCGGTCCAGCCGCGGTGCGACGCGCCGTTGTGCACGACCCAGAACGTTCGTCGCGCCAAGGCGTGGGGCTCGCGGGTCCATGACCTGCTCGACCAACGCGGTGAACGGTTCGATGCCGGTCACTCCATGCGTGGAATCGAGTCTCAGTTCTCGAGGATCGGCCGGCCGAAGCTCTCGAGCGTGATATCGCTCGTCTCGGGACCGCCGCGACGGCCCGTGTCGAGGCCGTCCATCGCCGCAATCTCGACGTGGGTCAGCTTGAAGTCGAACACGTCGATGTTCTCCGCGATTCGCTCAGGGCGGGTCGACTTCGGGATCACCGACCGGCCCTGTTGCAGGTGCCGACGCAACATCACCTGCGCGGGTGTCTTCCCGTGTGATTGCGCGATGTCGCCGATCACGGGGTCTTCGAGCGTGCTGCCGTGGCCGCGGTCGCGGTAGAAGGTGATTCCACCGATGGGTGACCACGCCTGCGTCAGGATGCCGTGCTGGGCACCGAACGCCTGCACCTCTCGCTGTGCGAAGTAGGGATGCACCTCGCTCTGGTTCACCGCCGGCACGGCCGTTGCCCGCTCGAGCAGGCCGGTCAGGTGGTCGACCATGAAGCTGCTGACCCGATGGCGCGCGCCTTGCCGTCGGCAAGAAGTGTCTCCAGTACGCGGTACGCCTCCAGGGTTTCTCGAACTCCGAAGGAAGGGCCTGGTGCAGGATCAGCAGGACGATCTGGTCGATGCCGAGCTTGCGCGCACTCTTCACGCCGAACCACTGACCCCACCACCCGGCACACCCAGGAAGGAAGGCCCCCGATGACCGACAACCAACAGTCCGGCGCGCAGAAGGCGTTCGGCGAGTTCGCCCCCGCCTTCGTCGAGTTCACCGACAACGTGCTGTTCGGCCAGGTGTGGCCGCGCGAGCAGCTGTCTGCGAAGGAGCGCAGTCTCGTCACCGTGTCCGTGCTGGTGGCGCTGGGCGCGAGCGAGCAGCTGACCTATCACCTCGGCCTGGCCAAGGACAACGGCGCCACCGAGGAGGAGCTCAAGGAACTCGTCCTCCACGCCGGGTTCTACGCCGGCTGGCCGCGTGCGATGTCCGCCATGGGCGTCGCCAAGCAAGTCTTCGGCAACGGCTGACCGGACCGCTCGACACAGCACAGCATCCACACTGATTCACGGAAAGGAACCACTCATGCGAGGAGCAGTTCTGTACCGCCCGCGCGAGGTCCGGGTCGAAGACCGTGCCGACCCGACGATCGCCGCTGCGACCGACGCGATCATCCGCCTGTCCGCCACCTGCGTGTGCGGGTCGGACCTGTGGCCCTACCGCGGCACCGACCCGGTCACCGGACCAACCCCGATGGGCCACGAGTACGTCGGCATCGTCGAAGAAGTCGGCCCCGACGTCGGGACCGTCAAGCCCGGCCAGTTCGTCGTCGGATCGTTCATGGCCTCCGACAACACCTGCCCGATCTGCCGGGCCGGCTACCAGAGCCGCTGCGCCAACGTCGAGTACGTCGGCGCCGGCGGCGCCCAAGCCGAGTACCTGCGGGTCCCGCTGGCCGACGGCACTCTCGTCGCCACCCCCGCGGTCCCCGACGACGCCTTCGTGCCGAGCCTGCTGGCCGCCTCCGATGTGCTCGGCACCGGCTGGTTCGGCGCCGCCGCGGCCGAGGCCGGGCCCGGCAAGATCGTCGTCGTCGTGGGCGACGGGGCGGTCGGGCTGCTCGCGGTCCTGGCCGCGCGTCAGCTGGGCGCCGAACGGGTCATCGCGATGAGCCGCCACGAATCCCGCCAGAAACTCGCCCTCGAGTTCGGCGCCACCGACATCGTCACCGAGCGTGGTGACGACGGCGTCGCAAAGGTCAAGGACCTCACCGACGGGCTCGGCGCGCAGTCGGTGATCGAGGCAGTCGGCACCCAGGAGTCGATGATGCAGGCGATCCGCTCCACCCGCCCCGGCGGGCACGTCGGCTTCGTGGGTGTCGCGCACGGCATCCAGCTGCCCGGCGAGGAGCTGTTCTACGCCGAGGTGCATCTGCTCGGCGGTCCGGCACCGGTCCGCCGGTTCCTGCCCGACCTGATCGACCGGATCACCTCCGGCGCGATCGACCCCGGCAAGGTGTTCGACCTGACTCTGCCGCTGGAGCAGGCCGCCGGGGGCTACGCCGCGATGGACGAGCGGCGCGCCATCAAGACCCTGCTGAGGCCGTGACGGCCGCACCGATGGGAAGGACAACGGAATGCAAACACGCACACTGGGACAGGGGCTTGAGGTCTCGGCCATCGGCTACGGGTGCATGGGCCTGAGCCAGAGCTACCTGCCGCTCCCGACCAGAGCCGAAGGCATCGCGCTCATCCGCGCCGCCGTCGAGCGCGGCGTGACGTTCTTCGACACCGCCGAGGTGTACGGGCCGTTCACCAACGAAGAGATCGTCGGCGAAGCCCTCGCCCCGTTCCGCGACCAGGTCGTCATCGCCACGAAGTTCGGGTTCGCCTTCGACGAGCAAGGCAATCAGACCGGGCTGTCCAGCCGCCCCGAACACATCACGCAAATCGCCGACGCGTCACTGCGGCGCCTCGGCGTCGACGCGATCGACCTGTTCTACCAGCATCGGGTCGACCCGGGCGTGCCGATCGAGGACGTCGCCGGCGCATTCGCCGAGCTCATCGCCGCCGGCAAGGTCAAGCACTTCGGCCTGTCCGAGGCCGCCGCAGCCACCATCCGCCGCGCGCACGCCGTGCAGCCGGTGACCGCGGTGCAGAGCGAGTACTCACTGTGGTGGCGCAAACCCGAAGCCGACGTGCTGCCGACACTGGAGAAACTCGGCATCGGGTTCGTCCCATACAGCCCGCTCGGCAAAGGCTTCCTCACCGGCACGATCGACCAGAACACATCGTTCCAGCCCGGCGACATCCGCGCGACGATTCCGCGCTTCGAAGCCGAGGCCCGGCAAGCCAACCAACAGCTGGTCGAACTGCTCGCCGCCATCGCCAGCCACAAGTCGGCGACGACGGCGCAGATCGCGCTCGCCTGGCTACTGGCCCGCAAACCGTGGATCGTGCCGATCCCCGGCACCCGCAAGCTCAGCCGGCTGGAGGAGAACATCGGCTCCGCCGACGTCGAACTCACCGCCACCGACCTCGACGACATCCAGGCCGCCGCGGCCCAGATCGACATCGTCGGCGCACGCTACCCCGAACACCTCGAGCGGATGACCGGACGCTGACCCGTACCGGAGCATCGAAGCGCTCGGTATCGATCCATCTGGTCGTACCGGCCCCACAGTGGTCGCCCTGCAGACGGTTTTCGCGCGCCCATCGCGAGAAAGTTGCCGGGGCTCATTCGGTGTCGCGGCACGACGGCTCATGCGGATCGAGATGGTGCGCGCGTTCCGCGCAGCCGACGAGTCAGCAGACGGGCCCAGGCACCGGCAGCAGCCCCGCGACGTTCGCCCGGCGTCGCCGCCGCAGCCACACCCGGCGGCTGCCGTCGGTGTAGCGCTGCACTCGGGCCAGCTCCCATCCCTCGAACTCGGCGCGCAGCGACAGCTGCGCCGCTGCGGACGTCCGGGTTACCTCAGCCGGTATCCGCAGCGGCGCGTATTCCCAGTCGGGATCCGCGCCCTCCTTGGTCGACGCAGTGGCAGCAGCCGTCATAGCCAGCCATTCAACCCCGGTTGGCGGCGGAACTCCATATCGTCAGGGCTGAACATAATGAACCAGCAGTGCCCGCAGCTGGGTGCGCCGCGGCGCCGCACCGACGTGCCGCACCGAGTGGGCGAGACCAGGCCCGATCGCGTGGACGATCGACAGATGCCGCTGGGCTCGGGTCAGCGCGGTGTAGACCAGCGGCCGCGACAGCATCCGACCGGCCTCGGGGGGCAGCACCACGACCACGGCGGGGAACTCCGACCCCTGGGCGCGGTGCACCGTGATCGCCCAGCCGTGCAGCAGGTCGCCGAGCGCCTTGCCCTTCACCTCCGCCGGTCCGGACACGAACTCGACGGTGACCGTGCCGTCCGATTCGACCTCGGCGACGATGCCGACCTCGCCATTGGCGTAGCCGAACGGTTCGGCCTCGAGGTGGTTGGCCGTGGCCACCACCCGGTCGCCCTCGTCGAAGCGGCGGCGCCCGGTGCCCGGGTTGAGGCGAGCCTTGAGCGCGACGTTCAGTGCCTCAGTGCCCGCTGCACCGCGATGTACCGGCGTCACGACCTGCACCTGCTCGGCCCGGATACCGAGCGCCCGGGGGATCGAGTCGGTAACGAGCTGCACGACACGCCGCGCGGCATCGTCCGACCCGCGCGCGGGCACCGCGACCACCTCGCGCGTCGGATCGTCGACGGGCGGCAGCTCACCGCCCCGGACGCTGGTGGCCAGCCGGGCGATCGAGCCGCCCTCGGCCTGTCGGTAGAGCGTGTGCAGCTCGACCGTCGGCACCAGCTCACCGTCGATCAGGTCGCCGAGCACGCGTCCTGGGCCGATCGACGGGAGCTGCGCGGGGTCGCCCACGAAGACCACGTGGGTCCCGTCTGCGCAGGCGTCGAGCAGCGCCTCGGCCAGCACAACGTCGAGCATGGACGTTTCGTCGACGACCACGACGGACTCATCCAGCGGCCACTCGGCGCCGTGCGCGAACCCGCCGGTGAACGAGACGCCCGCCGTGCCTTGCCGCGGCGCGGCGCCAAGTAGCCGATGCAGCGTCGATGCCGGCGCGTCGCACAGCTCCTCCAGACGCTTGGCGGCGCGGCCGGTCGGGGCGGCGAGGGCCACCGACCGCCCGGCGCGCTCGCACAGGGCAACGATCGCGGCGACGGTCCGGCTCTTGCCGGTGCCTGGACCGCCGGTCAGGATGCTGACGCCGCACCGGAGCGCGTTGGCGACGGCCGACCGCTGCGCGTCGTCCAGCGCGTCGTCGGGGGGCCGCTCGAGGTCGGCCTCGATCGGCTCGGCGGTGGCGGCCAGTCGGGCAATGCCCTGCGCGATCGCGTCCTCGGCTTGAGCGTAGGTCGACAGCGCCAACGAAGGCTCGTCCCCGGCTATCACGACGACCGAAGCGGACTCGATCGCGGCGGCGATAGCCGTCGAGCCGTCCCGCACCCCGAACTGCGCGAGCGACGCCAGCACCGTCTGGCGTTGCGCCATCGTGTGCCCGTCGCGCGCCTCCCGGGCGAGCAGGTGGCCGACCAGGGCGCGTGATCGCCTGGCGTCATCGCGCTGGACGCCGGGAATGGTGTGGACCGCGAAGCGGTCCGCCTCGGCCACCGAGATGCCTGCGATCGACAGCAGCAGCCACGGATCGTCCCGCAGCAGCCGCGACGCGGGCGGCCCGATCTCGTCGACGACCCGGCCCGCGACTCGCGGTTCGACACCCGCCGGCACGAGCAGCTCGACTACTTGGTAAACCGGCGCAGCGGTGAGGAAGGAGGAGAGGAGCCGGCCTGCCCGGCCGGCCGTAACCCTCGGCAGCGCGGCGAGGTTCTTCGCCGAGACGTCTTCCGGCGCCCGGATGCCCGCGCCGCCCAGTGCAGCCGCCAGGGTCCTGCCCAGACCGGGCCATAATCCCGCGTCGCAGAACGCGGCGAAGACCGGGTCCGATGTGCTCAGCTGCCGGTCTCCGGGTAGCTCATTGCCGGCGAGGACACGTCATCGAGCGCGCTGCGGATCTCGTCAGGCAGGTGCAGCGTCTCGGCGGCCAGCGCCGCGGTGAACTGGCCCAACGTCCGCGGCCCGAGGATCGGCGCCACCACGCCCGGACGGTCGCGCACCCAGGCAAGCGCAACCGCGACTGCCGAGGTCGCGAGTCCGTCTGCGGCGGTCGCGACTGCCTCGACGACGCCGATCGTTGCCGGGTCCTGCAGCGGGGCCAGGTGCCGGACGCCGGCGGCCGCGCGCGAGTCGGCGGGGATGCCGTTGCGGTACTTGCCGCTGAGCACGCCGCCGCCAAGCGGCGAGTAGGGGAGCAGCCCGATGCCGAGCTCGGCGCAGGCGGGCAGCACCTCGCGTTCGACGCCTCGGTCGAGCAGCGAATACCGCATCTGGTTGGCGATGATCGGCGCTGTGCCGTGAACCCGCTGATGCGTGGCGGCCTGGGCCGTGCGCCAGCCGCAGAAGTTCGAGAGGCCGACATAACGCGCCTTGCCGGCCGCCACAGCCGCATCGAGCGCCGCTAGTGACTCGTCGATCGGCACCAGCGGGTCGAACGTGTGCAGCTGCCACAGATCGATGTGGTCGACGCTCAGCCGCTGCAGCGAGGTGTCCAAGGCGTCCAGCAGCGAACCCCTGGACAGATCCACGACGACCTCGTCGCCGCGCCCCCGCACCCCAGCCTTGGTGGAGATAACCAGCTCGTCGCGTGGCACCACGTCGGCGATGAGCGCGCCGAGCATCTCCTCGGACTTGCCGCTGCTGTAGCTGGCGGCAGTGTCGACGAGAGTGCCGCCAGCGTCGCGGAAGGCGACGAGCAAGGCGGCCGCCTCGTCCGGATCGGTCTCCCGCCCCCACCGCCAGGTGCCCAGGCCGAGCTGTGACACCTTGAGCCCGCTGCGCCCGACGTTGCGCTGCTTCACGGTGCAAGAACCTAGTGGACGGCGCGGGCCGAGCCGTGAGCGCCGCGTCGCTAGGGTGAGCCGCGTGAAGCTTGGACTGAACCTCGGCTACTGGGGTATGGGCGGCGATGCGGACAACCTGGTGCTCGCCCAGGAAGCCGACCGGCTCGGCTACTCCGTCGTGTGGAATGCCGAGGCGTACGGCTCGGACTCGCCAACCGTGCTGGCCTGGGTCGCTGCGCAGACCAGTCACATCGACATCGGCAGCGCGGTGATGCAGATCCCGGCCCGTACCCCGACGATGACGGCGATGACCGCAGCCACCCTCGACACCCTGTCCGGCGGGCGGTTCCGGCTGGGCCTCGGTGTCTCCGGCCCGCAGGTGTCCGAGGGCTGGCACGGCGTGCCTTACGCCAAGCCGCTGGCTCGTACCCGCGAGTACGTCGACATCGTGCGGATGGCGCTGTCGCGGCAACGGGTGCGCTATGCGGGTGCGACCTACACGCTGCCGCTGCCGGACGGGCCGGGCAAAGCGCTACAGCTCACCGTCCACCCGGTGCGCGAGCAGATCCCGATCTATCTCGCGGCGATCGGCCCGAAGAACTTGGAGCTGGCCGGCGAGATCGCCGACGGGTGGCTGGCGGTCTTCTTCGCGCCGCAGTTTGCCCACCAGCAGCTCGGGCACCTCGCTGCCGGGCGCGCCAAGGCTGGTAAGACCCTGGAGGGGTTCGACGTCGTACCGACCGTGCCGCTGGTCGTCGGCGAGGACGTCGACGCCTGCGCGGAACCGGTCCGCAACTACGCTGCCCTCTACGTCGGCGGCATGGGCAGTCGCGAGCAGAACTTCTACAACGACCTGGCGGTGCGGATGGGATATCCGCAGGAAGCCGCCGACGTGCAGCGCCGCTACCTGTCCCGCGACTACGCCGGTGCGGCCGCCGCGGTACCCGCACAATTCGTCGATTCCACGTCGCTGCTCGGCCCGCCCAAGCGGATCGCGGAACGCCTGAGCGACTTCGCCGAGGCCGGCGTGACAACGCTCGCTGTCACGGCGTTCGGCGCCACTGTCGACGAGAGGCTGGCCTCGCTGCGAACGGCGGCCACCGCCCTTGACGAGGCCGGCTTGGCCGAATGACGGCTCCGCTGTATCTGCTCGCGGCGCAGCAACCGACCGGCGACATCAACCTGTTCCAGGCGGTCGTCTACGGCGTCGTCCAAGGGTTGACCGAGTTCCTGCCCATCTCCTCCACCGCCCACCTGCGCGTCGTCCCGGCGTTCGCCGGCTGGGACGACCCCGGCGCGCCGTTCACGGCAGTAATCCAGTTGGGCACGACCCTCGCCGTGGTCGGCTACTTCTGGCACGACCTGGTTCACGTCGCGGTCGGCTTCCTGCGCGGGCTCGTCGACCGGTCGCTGCGGCCAGCGCTCGAATTCCGGATGGGCACGTATCTGATCCTCGCCACGATTCCGGTTGGCATACTCGGCCTGATCTTCAGCGACCAGATCGAGACTGGCGCCCGCAACCTGTGGCTGATCGCCGGCACCATGATCGTCCTGGCGTTCGTGCTGCTGCTCGCCGAACGCATCGGCCAGCGTAATCGCCACGAGGAGGACCTCGACCGGGGTGACGCGATCGCGGTCGGCACGGCCCAGGCGCTGGCGCTCATTCCCGGGGCTTCCCGCTCCGGCACCACGATCAGCGCGGGACTGTTCCGTGGCCTGGATCGCCCGACGGCCGCCCGGTTCTCGTTCCTGCTGTCGATCCCCGCAGTCGTGCTCTCCGGGCTGTTCGAAGTGCGCAAGATCGGCGGCAAGGACGCAGCTGCACTGGGGCCGACCCTGGTGGCCGTGGTCTTCGCATTCGTCGTCGGGCTGGCGTCAATTGCCTGGCTGATGCGCTGGATCAGCCGGCACAGCATGTACCTGTTCGTGTGGTACCGCGTAGGGCTGGGTCTGCTGCTGATCGGGCTGCTTGCTACCAACGTGGTCGCGGCCAGCTGATGTCGACCGTCCTGCTCGTCCGGCACGGGCTCACGCCGCTGACCGGTTCGGTGCTCGCCGGCCACACGCCCGGGGTTCACCTGGACGAGCGCGGCACGGCGCAGGCAGCCGCCGTCGCCGAGCGCATCGCCGTCCTGCCGCTGCGCGCCGTCGTCAGCAGCCCACTCGAACGCTGCGTCGACACGGCGAAGTTCATCGCCGCCGCGCAGCCCAGCGCCCCCGAACAGCAGTTGGACGAGCGCCTGACCGAATGCCGGTACGGCGACTGGACCGGCAAACCGTTCAAAGATCTGGTCCGTGAGCCGATGTGGCGGGTCGTGCAGACCCAGCCGTCCGCAGCACGCTTCCCGGGCGGCGAGAGCCTGGCGGAGGTGTCCGCCCGTGCGGTCGAGGCAGTGCGGGACTGGGATGCCCAGCTGGGAGCCGACGCGATCTGGGTGGCCTGCAGCCACGGCGACGTGATCAAGGCCATCCTGGCCGATGCGCTGGGGCTGCACCTGGACCAGTTCCAGCGGATCGTCGTCGACCCCTGCTCGATCTGTGTGGTGCGGTACACCGCCGCCCGTCCGTATGTGTTCCGGGCGAACGATATTGGCGGTGAGCTTGCGAGCTTCGCGCCGCGGGCGACAAGGAAACGCCGCGGCCGCCGCGCGAAAGACTCGGAGGCGACCGTGGGCGGGGGAGCCGGCGGGGGCGCCGTTTGACCTGGCGAGGCCTGGCAAACCGTTAGGCTCGTAGGCATCATGCCGCGCCAGTTCCACCTGTTCGATCGTCCGCACCGTTTCGTGGCGGGCACAGTCGGCACGCCCGGCGATCGGACGTTCTACCTGCAGGCCGTGGACGGTGTTCGCATCGTGTCCGTGGCGCTGGAGAAGGCGCAGGTGTCGATCCTCGCTGACCGCATGGAGCAGTTGCTCGACGAGATCGTCGCGCGAACCGGGACCGCGCTGCCCGCGTCGGGCGAGCCGGATACCGATGCACTGGAGCAGCCGATCGACGAGGAGTTCCGGGTAGGTGCGATGGGCCTTGCCTGGGACGGCGACGCCGGGCTGATCGTGGTCGAGGCGCAGGCGCCGGTCGAGGACACCGAGATCGCGCAGGAGACGCTGCTCGAAGATGTCGAGGAAGGGCCGGACGCGCTGCGGGTGCGACTGGACCCGGGCCGGGCACGCGCGTTCGTCGACCGGGCGCGGCGCGTCATTGCGGCGGGCCGCCCGCCGTGTCCGCTGTGCGGGCAACCGCTCGATCCGTCGGGGCACATCTGTCCACGCCAGAACGGTTACCACCGCGGAACCACGCTCGGCGGGTGAGCTCGTGAGTTCCGAATCCGACGGGCTGACTGCCGCCCGGGAGATGGTGGTCGACGACGCCCTGACGCTGCTGTGCAACGGCGCGATGAGCGTCGAGGGCAGGCTGATGGACGCGTCGAACACCACGCTCTACTGCTCGGCGAGCCTGGCAGGTATCGATGCGGCGTGTGTCTACAAGCCCATCGCCGGCGAGCGGCCGCTGTGGGACTTCCCGGACGGCACGCTGGCCGAGCGCGAGGTGGCCGCTTACGAGGTGTCGGTGGCCACGGGATGGCTGATCGTGCCGCCGACTGTCTATCGTGACGGTCCGCTCGGGCCGGGCATGGTGCAGCTGTGGATCGACGTCGACGACGCGGTGGACATCGTGTCCCTGCTGCGTGGCAGCTCGTCGGAACAGCTGCGCCGCATCGCCGTGTTCGACGCCGTCATCAACAACGCCGACCGCAAAGGCGGGCACCTGCTGCCGACCCCCAGCGGCCACCTGTACGGCGTCGACCACGGTGTCAGCTTCCACGTCGACGGGAAGCTGCGCACCCTGCTGTGGCAGTGGGCGGGGGAGCCGTTGACCGACGATGCCGTCGGTGCTTTGCGCGAGGTCCGAGCCACGCTCGACGGTCCGCTCGCTGACCGGCTCCACCAGTTGCTGACGGTGCGGGAGGTGCGCCGCACGATCCGCCGGGTCGACCAGCTGCTTGCCTCGGGTGTGCACCCCTCGCCGTCCGGGCACCGTCCTGCGATCCCGTGGCCGCCGATGTAGGCAGTCAACTCGGTGGCTGGTCTTCGGTGTGAACGCGCCGGATAGGTTGCCTGTATGCAGTCGTGGTCCGCCGATCCCGTGCCGTCTCTGCCCGGGCGCGGCGTGTCGTTGGGGCTGTTCGACACGGTGGCCGGCGAGGTGCGCGCAATTGAGCCAGCGGGAACGGCGCGCATCTACGTGTGTGGCATCACGCCGTACGACGCCACACACCTCGGTCATGCGGCCACCTACCTGGCCTTCGATCTGGTGCAGCGGGTGTGGCGCGACAACGGCCACCCGGTCATGTACGTGCAGAACGTCACCGACGTCGATGACCCGCTGCTCGAGCGGGCCGCACACATTCACGAGAACTGGATGCACCTCGCCGAGCGCGAGATCGCAGTGTATCGCGAGGACATGAGGGCGCTTCGGGTGCTGCCGCCGGTCGAATTCATCGGCGCCATTGAGTCGATCTTCGAGATCACCAAGGCAATTGCGACGCTCCTAGACACGGGCGCGGCCTACCGCATCGACGAGGATATCTACTTTTCCATCTCGGCAGCTGAGCGCTTCGGGTACGTGTCGAACTACGACCGTTCCACGATGCTGGCCCTCTTCGCCGAACGGGGCGGCGACCCGGACCACGCAGGCAAGCGTGATCCGCTGGATTCGCTGCTATGGCGGGGATATCGCTACGGCGAGCCCTATTGGGACACCGAACTCGGCCGGGGCCGACCCGGCTGGCACATCGAGTGCGCGGTCATTGCGCTCAACCGGCTGGGCATAGGCCTCGACGTCCAGGGCGGCGGCTCGGACCTGATCTTCCCGCACCACGAGCACTCGGCAGCGCACGCGGAGGCGCTCACCGGCGAGCATCCGTTCGCCCAGCACTACGTCCACGCCGGCATGATCGGCCTCGACGGCGAGAAGATGAGCAAGTCACGCGGCAATCTCGTGTTCGTGTCCAAACTGCGCGGCGCCGGAGTGGATCCGATGGCGATCCGGCTGGCCCTGCTGGACGGCCACTATCGGGCCGATCGAGAGTGGACCGGTGGCCGGTTGCCTTCCGCCGAGGCTCGGCTCGCCCGGTGGCGCGCGGCGATCCGGCGTCCGGCGGGGCCCAGCGGTGAAGCCCTGCTGACGCAGGTGCGTGAGCGCCTCTCCGACGACCTTGACACCGTGGCCGCCCTTGCCGTCCTCGACGAGTGGGCCGCGCGTGCGGGCGACGACCGCGCCGCTCCCGCCTTGGTCCGCGACACGGTGGACGCGCTGCTGGGCATCGCCCTGTGATGTCGCCAACGGGCGGCCAGGCCAGTCTGCCGCGGTCAGGATGACCCGGCTGGGGATGCGGCGGCGAGACGGAGCGCGTTCACGGACCTGGCGACGTCGACGTCGTCGGTGGACCAGTTGCTGACCGACACGCGCAGCACCTGCCGGTCGTGCCACCGGGAGCCGGACATCCACGCCGTCCCGTCCTGGAGAAGCCGGTCGGTCACTGCGCGGGTCCGCTCGTCGCTGCCGAAGGCCGCCGACACCTGGGTGAAGACAACGTCGTTGAGCACCTGGGCGCCGTCGATCGTGCCGATGCCGGTGGCGATGTCACGGGCGTGCCGGGCCAGGCCATCCACGAGGTCGGCGACGCCGGAGCGGCCCAGGCAGCGCAGCGCGGCCCACACCGGGACCCCGCGGGCGCGGCGGGACAGTTCCGGCACCTTCTCCAGCGGGTCGCCGGGTCCCTGCGCGGAGTGGATCAGATAGCTGGCGTGCACCCCCAGCGCGGCACGCAGCGGCTGCGGTTGGGCCACGATCGCGATGCCGCAGTCGTAGGGCACGTTGAGCGTCTTGTGCGCGTCGGTGGACCACGAGTCGGCGGCGTGGTATCCGGCCAGCAGGTGCCGCAGCGCCGGTGACGCGGCCGCCCAGAGGCCGAACGCGCCGTCGACGTGCACCCAGGCACCGTGCTGGTGGGCGATCGTCGTGCAGTCCGCGATCGGGTCGAACGCGCCGGAGTGCAGGTTGCCGGCCTGTAGGGACACCAGCGTCGGCCCGGTGCCGGCGGCCAACGCGTCGGCCAGCGCATCGAGCCGGATCCGGCCCTGCCCGTCGGCCGGGATGGCTGTCGGAGCGCCGAGGCCGAGGTAGCGCAGCGCCAGGTCGACGGTGTCGTGCCGCTCCTCGCCGACCAGCACCCGCACCCGCGGCGCACCGCTCAGGCCGTGCTGGTCCAGATCCCAGCCAGCATCCGTCAGGACTTGCTGGCGCCCGGCGGCGAGGCCGGTGAAGTTGGCCATCGTCGCGCCGGTCACGAACCCCACGTCGGCGTCCGCCGGCAGCCCGAGCAGGTCCAGCAGCCATCCTGCCGCCGCCTCCTCGGCGGCCGCAGCGGCCGGGGTCGCGAATCGCATCCCGGTGTTCTGATCCCAGGTGCTTACCAGCCAGTCGGCAGCCAGCGCGGCTGGCAGCGCGCCGCCGATGACCCAGCCGAAGAACCGGCCGGATCCCATGGCCATCAGTCCCGGCTCGGCCAGCTCGGCCAGCAGATCCACGACCTCCGCCGCGTCCGTTGGTTCCTGCGGCAGCTCCGCGCCGAACCCCTCTCGCAGCTGGTCCGCCGATGCCCGCGGCGGCACCGGGCGCTCAGCCAGTGACGCCAGCCACTCGCGGGCATGCACACCAGCACGATCCAACGCCGCCGAGAACGCGTCCGGTCCAGCCACCATCCCCACACTCTCCCTTGTCGCGGCAGCGCAAGCCAGCATTCGCCTCCTTGACACATGTCTATATGGGGAATATGAGCCTGTCACTCGTGGCACGGGCAGCGATGACGGCGGACGCGTTCAACGCGGTAGCCGAGCCCCGGCGGTGGCAGATCCTGGACGTCCTCGCCGCGGGGAGCGACCCGTCAATGACGTCGTCGCGCTGCTCGGCGTGGCGCAGCCCCTGGTGTCCAAGCACCTGCGGGTGTTGCGCGAGGTGGGGCTGGTCGAGGTGCGTGAGGACGGGTGGCAGCGGATGTACCGGCTCGACGGTCGCCCGCTCAAGCCCATCCACGACTGGGTGAAGACCTACGAGCGGTCGTGGTCGCAGCGCTTCGATCGGCTGGATGCGGTGTTGGGCGGACCTCAGAGCACAGGAGCGAGGGGATGGTGGCAGTGACGTGGCCTTCCACGGCGAGTTCCGGGAGATCGTTCCGGACGAGCGCATCGTCTCGACCGAGGCCTTCGAGGGCGCGCCGGATGCCCAAACGGTGACCACCCGTGACGTTCACCGAGGTGGACGGGCGCGCGACGTTGACCCAGCTGACGGAGTGCGGCAGCCAGCAGCTCCGCGACGCGATCATCGACTCTGGCACGGAAGTTGGCATGCAGGAAGCGATGGATCATCTCGAGCAAGTCGCGGTTTCGCTGCGCTGAGCCGGCTGCCGATCACTGACCACCGGACCGCGTTCCCGGTGGTCAGCTGGTGCTACTGCCGTGGCCGAATCCGCCGCCGCGGTCGCGCCGGCGCAGGTAGCGCTCGAACTCGCGGGCGATGGCATCACCGGACGTCTCGCGCATCGCACCGCGGTCGATCTCGTCGTCGCGCTGCTCGAGGTTGCGGATGTACTCGGTAACCTCGTCGTCCTCAGCGGCCATCTCGTCCACCAGTTTCTGCCATTCGTCGGCCTGCTGCGGGAGCTCGGCCAGCGGAACGGGAAGATCGAGGACCTCCTCGACGCGGTGGAGCAAAGCGACGGTCGCCTTCGGGTTCGGTGGCTGGGACACGTAGTGCGGTACGCCCGCCCAGAACGAGATCGCCGGGATCCCCGTGGCCACGCAGGCATCCTGTAAGACCCCGACGATCCCGGTCGGCCCCTCGTAGCGTGACTTCTCCAGCCCGTACTTCGCCGCCGATGCCGCGTCGTATGAGGTGCCAGTGACCTGCGTGGGCCGGGTGTGCGGGGAGTCGGACAGCAGCGCGCCGAGCGTCACGGCCATCCGCACGTCGACGGCGCGGATGATGCCGAGAATCTCGTCGCAGAACGACCGCCAGCGCATGTTCGGCTCGATGCCACGCACCAGCACCAGATCGAACTCAGCCCCCGGCGGCCGGCAGAACGAGACTCGCGAAGTCGGCCACGTGACGCGTCGGGTCACGCCGTCGACAAGCGACACCGTCGGCCGGTTCACCTGGAAGTCGTAGTAGTCGTCCGGGTCCAGCGCGGTGAGCGGCTGAGCGTCCCAGATGAGTTCCAGGTGCTCGATGGCACCGGTGGCCGCGTCTCCCGCGTCGTTCCATCCTTCGAACGCCGCGACTGCCACCGCATCGGTGAGCTCTGGCCAGCTGGAGCCATCGTCGGGGTAGATCGTCACCGGCTCAGCCTACGTCCGGCACCGGCCGGTTCGGCGATGCAGCGGTGAGTGCACAAAGGACGCGGGTGTTCTCGGTAGCCTGATCGCATGCATGCCGAGCCCACCCGATCCTCGCTGCTCACCGCCCTGTCCGAGCGCGTCGTCGTGGCCGACGGGGCAATGGGCACCATGTTGCAGGCCGCCAACCTGACCATCGACGATTTCGACGGGCTCGAGGGCTGCAACGAGATCCTTAATGTCACCCGTCCGGACGTCGTGCGCGGCGTGCACGATGCCTACTTCCGAGCGGGCTCACACGCTGTCGAGACCAACACCTTCGGTGCGAACTGGGCCAACCTCGCCGAGTACGACATCGTCCCGCGCATCCGGGAGCTGGCCCGCGCCGGAGCGACGCTGGCCAAGGAGGTCGCGGACGGCTGGTCCACCCCGGACCGTCCGCGCTGGGTGCTCGGCTCGGTGGGGCCCGGCACCAAGCTGCCGACGCTCGGCCACGTGCGCTACAGCATGCTGCGCGACGCGTACCAGGAGCAGGTGGTCGGCATGATCGAGGGCGGCGCCGACGCGGTGATCGTCGAGACCTGCCAGGATCTGCTGCAAGCCAAGTCGGCGATCATCGGCGCCAAACGCGCCATGGCGCAGCTCGGCATCCACCTACCACTGATCGCGCACGTCACCGTCGAGACCACTGGGACCATGCTCCTCGGCTCGGAGATCGGCGCAGCGCTCACCGCACTGGAGCCGCTCGGCGTTGATCTGATCGGCCTCAACTGCGCCACCGGTCCTGCTGAAATGAGCGAGCACCTCCGGTATCTGTCGCGCAACTCGCGCCGACCGGTGTCGGTCATGCCCAATGCCGGCCTGCCCGAGCTGGGCCCGAACGGTGCCACCTACCCGCTGACGCCGGACGAACTCGCGGCGGCGCTGCGCCAGTTCGTCACGGAGTCCGGGACGTCGCTGGTGGGCGGCTGCTGCGGGACGACGCCCGAACACATCAGCGCCGTGGTCGCTGCGGTCGGGTCCCTGTCGCCGGCGCAGCGCACCGTGCGCCCTGAGCCAGCATCGGCGTCGCTGTACCAGTCGGTACCGTTCCGTCAGGACGCCAGTGTGCTGATGATCGGCGAGCGGACGAATGCCAACGGATCCAAGGCGTTCCGGGAGGCCATGCTCGAGTCTCGCTTCGGCGACTGCGTCGAGATCGCCCGGGCGCAGATCCGCGACGGCTCCCATCTGCTGGACGTTTGCGTCGACTACGTGGGTCGGGACGGAGCCGCCGACATGCGCGAGATCGCGGGCCGGTTCGCCACCGCGTCCACGCTGCCGATCGTGCTGGACTCCACCGAGCCGCCGGTCATCGAAGCCGGCCTGGAAATGCTCGGCGGCCGGTCGGTCATCAACTCGGTGAACTTCGAGGACGGCGACGGCCCGCAGGCCCGCTACACGCGCGTCATGAACCTCGTACAGGAGCATGGCGCTGCGGTCATCGCGCTCACCATCGACGAAGAGGGCCAAGCCCGCACCGCCGAGAAGAAGGTGGAGATCGCCGAGCGGCTCATCACCGATCTCACCGAGAAATGGGGGATGCGCGAGAGCGACATCCTCGTCGACTGCCTCACGTTCACCCTGGCCACCGGCCAGGAGGAGAGCCGGCGAGACGGCGTGGAGACGATCGAGGGAATCCGTGAGCTCAAGCGCCGCCACCCCGACGTGCAGACGACCCTTGGCCTGTCCAATGTCTCATTCGGCCTCAACCCGGCCGCCCGCCAGGTGCTGAACTCCGTATTCCTGCACGAGTGCGAGCAGGCTGGCCTGGACTCTGCGATCGTGCACGCGTCGAAGATCCTGCCGATGTCAAAGATCCCCGCCGAGCAGCGCGACGTTGCACTCGACCTGGTCTACGACCGCCGCAGCGACGGGTACGACCCACTTCAGCGCTTCCTGCAGCTGTTCGAGGGCGTTTCCGCTCAGTCGTCCGCAGCGTCACGCGCGGAGGAGCTGGCCGCTCTGCCACTAGACGAGCGGCTGCAGCGGCGGATCATCGACGGCGAGCGCAACGGCCTGGAAGCCGACCTGGACGAAGCCCTGACGACTCGCGCAGCGCTCGCGATCATCAACGACACCCTGCTCGCCGGTATGAAGACGGTGGGCGACCTGTTCGGGGCCGGCGAGATGCAGCTGCCGTTCGTGCTGCAGTCCGCCGAGGTGATGAAGGCCGCCGTCGCGTATCTCGAGCCGCACATGGAGAAGTCGGACGCGGCGGGCAAGGGCACGATCGTGCTAGCGACCGTCAAGGGTGACGTCCACGACATCGGCAAGAACCTGGTGGACATCATCCTGTCGAACAACGGCTACACCGTCGTCAACATCGGCATCAAGCAGCCGGTCAACGCGATCCTCGAGGCGGCTGACGAGCACAACGCCGACGTGATCGGCATGTCCGGCCTGCTCGTCAAGTCGACCGTGATCATGAAGGAGAACCTGGAGGAGATGAACGACCGCGGGTTGGCCGAGCGCTACCCAGTGATGCTCGGTGGCGCGGCGCTGACCCGCGGCTACGTCGAGCAGGACCTGTCGGAGATCTTCGCCGGAGACGTCCGCTACGCCCGGGACGCGTTCGAGGGGCTTCGGCTGATGGACGCGCTGATGGCGGTGCGGCGCGGGGGAGTGGCGACGACCCCGGACGGGCCGCCGGACGCCGCACTCTCCGACGAGGAGTCGCGCAAGCTTGCCGAACGCAAGGCCCGCCGGACGCGCTCCCTCAAGATCGCCGAGGAACGGCGCCAGGCCGAGGCCGAGCACGCCGAGCCACTGCCCGCCCGTTCCGACGTGGCCACCGACAACCTGGTGCCGACTCCGCCCTTCTGGGGCGACCGCATCGTGAAGGGCATCGCGCTCGCCGACTATGCGGCGCTGCTCGACGAGCGGGCCACCTTCCTCGGCCAATGGGGGCTGCGCGGTGCCCGCGGCGGCAAGGGGCCGTCCTACGAGGAGCTCGTCGAGACGGAGGGACGCCCGCGGCTGCGGTACTGGCTGGACCGTTTCCAGACCGAAGGGCTACTGGAGGCTGCGGTCGCGTACGGCTACTTCCACTGTGTCAGCAAGGGCGACGACCTGATCGTCCTGAATGACTCAGTGGGCGGCACTGGTGGCACGGAGCAGACCCGGTTCACCTTCCCGCGGCAGCGCCGCGAGCGGCATCTGTGCCTAGCCGATTTCTTCCGGGCGGAGGACTCGGGACACACGGATGTCGTGGCGTTCATGGTCGCGACCGTCGGCGACAAGGTCAGCCAGTTCACCCATCAGCTGTTCGAGGCACACTCCTATCGCGACTACCTCGAGGCACACGGCCTGTCGGTGCAGCTGACCGAGTCACTGACCGAGTACTGGCACCGCCGGGTGCGCGAGGAGTTGGTCCTGCCGGGCGGGATCGCGGTCGCCGCCGAGGACCCCGGCAGCGTCGAGGACTACTTCAAGCTCGCCTATCGCGGCGCCAGGTACTCCCTCGGCTACGGCGCCTGCCCCGACCTCGAGGATCGCGTCAAGATCGTGCAGCTCGTGCGTCCCGACCGGATCGGGGTCGAGCTGTCCGAGGAGTTCCAGCTGCACCCTGAGCAGTCCACCGACGCCATCGTGGTCCATCACCCCGAGGCGAAGTACTTCAATACGTGAGTCTGCGGGCCATCCTCTTCGACATGGACGGCACGCTGCTGGACTCGGAGAAGGTGTGGGACGTCGCGCTCGATGACCTGGCTCAGTGGCTCGGCGGGATGCTGTCCAGCCGAGCCCGGGCGCGCATGGTCGGGTCCAGCCTGGCCAGGTCGATCGCGATCATGCACGACGACCTGGGCATCGAAGCCGACCCGGAGTCCAGCGGCGCGTACCTGCTCGAGCGAACCGAGGAGCTGTTCCACACCGAGCTGGTGTGGAAGCCGGGTGCGCGCAAGCTGCTGGAGGCCGCGCGAGCTGCCGGCATCCCAATGGCATTGGTGACCTCGACGCACCGGCGGCTCACCGAGATCGCCCTGGACACGATCGGCCGCGACTGGTTCGCCGTCACGGTGTGCGGGGACGAGGTGGCCCACGCCAAGCCGGCGCCCGACCCGTACCTGATGGCCGCCTGCGCGCTGGACGTGCCGCCGAGCAGCTGCGTGGCCGTCGAGGACTCACCACTGGGCGTCGCCGCGGCCGAGGCCGCTGGCTGCGCGGTGCTGGGCGTGCCGAGCGAGGTCCCGATCGAGCCGGCCGAGTCCCGCAGCGTGTACGCCTCGCTCGGCGGGCTAGGGCTCGCCGACCTGGCCGAGCTGGTGGACGGGCGCTGAGATGCCACTGCTGCATCTGCGCGTGATCGTCCCGGCCGCACGCGCCGACCAGGTGCTGGCGACGATGCATGCCGAGCCCGGCGCGGCCAGCATCGCCGTCGTGCCGGGCGCCGCCCGCCAACCCGTCGGTGACCTGCTGCTCGCGGACGTGGCCAGGGAATGCGTCCCGGACCTGCTGGCGCGTCTGGAGGAGTTGGGGGTGGACCGGTCCGGCGCGATCAGCCTCTCCGCCGTCGACACGGCGATCGGCGACGCCGCCGAGCGAGCCGAACGAGACGCTCCTGGAGAGGGCTCCGACGCCGTCATCTGGGAGCAGGTCGTCTCGCGCACCGGTGAGGACTCGACGCTGACCTGGACGTTCCTCGCGTTCATGACGCTGGCCTGCCTGCTTGCCGCGATCGGCATCGCCACGGACTCGCCCATCACGATCGTCGGCGCGATGGTCGTCGGGCCGGAGTTCGGGCCGCTTGCCGGGATCGCGGTCGGCCTGCTGCTGCACCGGCGCGAATCGGTGCGCCGCGCCCTCGGCGCGGTCCTCGTGGGCTTTCCGGTAGCCCTGCTGGTGACGGCCGCCGTCGCAGCGCTCTGGCGGGCGACCGGCCTCGTCGACCCCCAGGACCTGGTCGGGGCACGGCAGACCGAATTCATCTACCACCCCGGCTGGTTCTCGCTCATCACGGCCATCGTCGCCGGGGCCGCAGGCACCCTGTCGCTGACGTCGGCCAAGTCGGCGGCGCTGATCGGCGTGTTCATCTCCGTGACGACCATCCCGGCCGCCGGGAACGTGGCGGTCGGGATGGTGTTCGGCCAATGGGGTGAGGCGGCCGGGTCGCTGCTGCAGTTGGCGATCAACCTGACCGGGATCGTTGCCGCGGCCTACCTGGTGCTGCTGGCCCAATCTCGGTGGAAGCTGCGCCGGACGGGTGCCGCCGTCGGCCAGCCCTGACGGGGTCACAGTTCCGGGTTTATCACCGGCGGGATGATGTCCTCGCGCCGATCACGGTGCACCCGTTGCAGCGCGTCGGCTGGAAGCGGGGGCGGGGTGCCGCCGAACGCGGGGCACAGTGCCTGGTGACTGCACCAGTCGCACAGCCGGCTCGGACTCGGCCGGAACTCACCCCGTGCGGCGGACCGCTCGATCGCCGCCCAGATGGCCTGCAACGTCCTCTCGAAACTCGCCAGCTCGTCGGCGGCGGGCGAGTAGCTGAGAGTGTCCCGGTCGGCCAGGTAGATCAGCTTCAGCTGGCGGGGCACGACGCCGCGGGTGCGCCACAGCACCAGGGCGTAGAACTTCATCTGGAACAGCGCCTTGGCCTCGAACGCCTCGCGCGGGATGCTGCCGGTCTTATAGTCGACGACCCGGATGTCGCCACCGGGCGACACGTCAAGCCGGTCGACGTAGCCGCGCAGCCGCAGCCCGTCGACCACCGTCTCGACCAGCTCTTCGCGGGCGGCAGGCTCGAGCCGGGAGGGATTCTCCAAGGCAAAGTAGCTCGCGACGAGATCGCGGGCGGATTGCAGCCAGGCGGTGATATCGGCGCCGTCCTCGTCGTCGGCAAACAGCCCGGCGAGCTCGGGTGCCTGGTTGAGCAGCTGCTGCCAGGACGGTTCGACGAGCGCCTGCGCGGCCTCGAGCGTCCGCTGCGCCGGGGCGAGGTCGAACAGCCGCTCCAGCACCGAGTGGACGACCGTCCCGCGAGTGGCGGGCCTCGACGGTTCCTCAGGAAGCCGGTCGATGGTGCGCAGCCGATACAGCAGCGGGCAGGTCTTGAAATCCGACGCCCGCGAGGGCGACAGCGAGCCGACGACGCTGGACTCGACGACGGTCTCGGTCATAACCGGAAGCCTAGAGCCGGGCGGTGACAATTCCGGTTCCTCCGGCACAGCTGTGTCAAGGCGGCATCTCAGGTCACCGCCGTAGCATCGGCGCGGATGAGTACTTCCACCCCGCAGCAGCAAGCCGGTCCGCAACGCCCCGGCCGCCTTCTCATGGTCGGCCGGTTCTTCGGCGTGCCGCTGTATTTCGCTCCGTCCTGGGTGCTCATTGCGATGCTGATCACCATCACCTACAACGGGCTGTTTTACGACGCGGTCGACGGCATCAGCCGGCCAGTGTCCTACCTCGCCGCCGTCGCGTTCGCGATATGCCTGGCCCTCTGCGTGCTCGCCCACGAACTCGGCCACGTCGCGGTCAGCCTCCTGCTCGGCAAGTCGGTGCGACGGGTCGTCATCTTCCTGCTCGGCGGCCTATCAGAGATCGAGCAGGACGTCGAGCGGCCGCGCGACGAGTTCCTGGTTTCCGTCACCGGACCGCTGGTATCGCTTGCTATCGCGGGCGCAGCCGCCGTCGGCGAACGGTTTGTGCCGGCCAACACGGTCGGATCGGTGCTGCTCGCCCTGCTGATGTGGAGCAACCTGATCGTCGCCGCGTTCAACCTGCTGCCAGGCCTGCCGCTCGACGGTGGCCGGGTGCTGCGGGCCGGTGTGTGGAAGATCACCGGGTCCCGGGTGACCGGGACGCGTGCCGCCGCCTGGGTCGGCCGGGCCGTGGCGGTCCTCGTGGCGTTACCCGGTGTCTTCTTCCCCTCCGCTGGCTGGACATTCGCTACCGGCCTGTTCGGGATCGCCCTCGGCGTATTCATCTGGGTCGGCGCTACCCAGTCGCTGCGGATGGCCGTGCTCCAAGACCGGCTGCCCATGCTGCGTCTGCCGGCGTTGATGCGACCGGGGCTGCGCGTGCCTGCGGACATCTCGGTCGGCGAGGCGCTGCGCCGGGCCTGGGAACACCAGGCCCGCGGGCTGGTCGTGGTCGATGCGGCCGACCAGCCGCGCGCGATCGTCGAGGAGCGCAGGGTGCGCGAGGTGCCGCCCGATCGTCAGCCATGGGTGTCGATCGCCGACGTCGCCCGACCCCTGGAGCCGGGGCTGATGCTGCCTGCCTCGCTCACCGGCGATCAGCTGCTGGCGGCGGTCCGCGCGACGCCGGCGTCCGAGTACCTGGTGGTGTACCCGGACGGCTCGCCCGCCGGGATTCTGGCTGCCGCTGACCTCGCGGCGGTCCTGTCGGAGACTGCTCGGTGACTGCACCTTTCGCCGAGGGCGAGCGGGTCCAGCTCACCGACCCGAAGGGACGACTGCACACCGTCGTCCTGGTGGCGGGCAAGCAATTCCACACCCATCGGGGGGCGATCGAGCACGACGATCTGATTGGCCGGCCGGAGGGCAGCGTGGTCTGCTCGTCGGCCGGTACCCAGTACCTGGCGCTACGGCCGTTGCTGACGGACTTCGTGTTGTCGATGCCGCGAGGAGCGGCGGTCGTCTACCCGAAGGACGCCGCACAGATCGTCAGCCAGGGCGACATCCATCCCGGCGCGACGGTGGTCGAGGCGGGAGCCGGGTCGGGGGCACTGACGTGCTGGCTGCTGAGGGCCGTCGGGCCTGCCGGGCGGGTGATCTCCTACGAGAGTCGCGCGGATCACGCCGAGATCGCCGCGGCCAACGTGGAAACGTTCTTCGGCGGCCGGCCGGCAAACTGGGCGCTGCGGGTCGACGACATCGCCCACCATCCCGATACGGACCTGACGGACCGCGTCATTCTGGACATGCTCTCGCCGTGGCAGGTGTTGCCTGTGGCGTCCGCTGCGCTGCGCCCCGGCGGCGTACTTGTCGGTTACGTCGCGACGACCACCCAGCTGTCGCGGCTGGTCGAGGCGTTGCGTGAGCACGGCGGCTACACGGAGCCAGCGGCGTGGGAGTCGCTGATCCGAAGTTGGCATGTCGTGGGCCTCGCGGTGCGTCCCGAGCACCGGATGATCGGCCACACCGCGTTCCTGGTCAGTGCCCGCCGGCTAGCTCCCGGCGTCGTCGCGCCTATCCGTCAACGCCGTCCCGTCAGCTCAGCCGCGCGGCCAGCTCAGCCCTAGCCAGCCGAAGGCCCCGCCACCTCGACTCCGTCGGCACGCACGACGTGGATGCACGCCCCGGGGCACTCCTTCGCCGAGTCGATGACGTCCAGCCGCAGCCGCGCCGGGACGTCGGTGCGTGCACCCACCGCCTCCAACAGCCGTCCTTCGCTGTCTTTGACATAGGCCAGCCCGTCGATGTCGAACTCGAACACCTCGGGCGCGTACTGCACGCAGAGGCCGTCGCCGGTGCAGAGATCCTGGTCGATCCAGACGCCTAACGGCTCGGCGTCGGCGGGCGGTTCGCTCACAGCCTCGATGGTCCTCTCGGTGGTATGCAGGGCGCGGCCGGCGACGGGCGAACGTGCCGAACCCCACATGCAGCCTAGATGGCCGCACCCGTGGCCTTGCCTGTGTAGGGTGAGTTTTCGGGACCACAGCAGCGGGAGGTGGCCACATGGCACATGAGCCAGACGAGCCGCGCTTCGGCCAGCGCTCGCACGACCACGGTGACGAATCCGGACGCGACCTACGGCGCCGCACGACCTTCCTGGAGCAGGAAGTCGAGTTGCTGCGCGCAAAAGTCGCCGAATCTCCCCGGCACGTTCGCGCCCTCGAGGAACGTCTCGCCGAGGCGCAGGCGCGGGTAGCGCACCTCGGCGAACGCAATGACCGGCTGGCCGAGACGCTGCGCGAGGCCCGCGACCAGATGGTCGCGCTCAAGGAGGAGATCGACCGGCTGGCGCAGCCGCCGAGCGGCTACGGCGTGTTCCTGGAGGCTTTCGAGGACGGCACCGTCGATATCTTCACCAGCGGGCGCAAGCTGCGGGTTGCTGTCTCGCCGGAGGTGACGGTCGCCGACCTGCGCCACGGCCAGGAGGTCATGCTCAACGAGGCGATGAACGTCGTGGCGGCACGCGGCCACGAGCGCGCCGGCGAGGTCGTCATGGTGAAGGAGATCCTCGAAGGAGGCGATCGTGCGCTCGTCCTCGGGCACACCGACGAGGAGCGGGTCATCCATCTGGCCGACATCCTGCGCGATCAGCCGTTGCGGGTCGGCGACTCGCTGCTGCTCGAACCGCGCTCGTCCTACGCGTATGAACGGGTGCCCAAGAGCGAGGTCGAAGAACTCGTCCTCGAAGAGGTCCCCGACATCGATTACGACGACATCGGTGGGCTGACAAGGCAGATCGAGGCGATCCGGGACGCCGTCGAGCTGCCATTCCTGCACGCGGACCTGTTCCGCGAGCACGAGCTGCGCCCACCCAAGGGCATATTGCTCTATGGACCGCCCGGGTGCGGCAAGACGCTGATCGCCAAGGCGGTGGCCAACTCGCTCGCCAAGCAGGTCGAGAACGTGGGCGGCAAAGCGGACGGCTCACACGCCAAGTCCTACTTCCTGAACATCAAGGGTCCGGAGCTGCTGAACAAGTACGTCGGCGAGACCGAGCGGCACATTCGGCTGGTCTTCCAGCGAGCGCGCGAGAAGGCCAGCGAGGGCACGCCGGTCATCGTCTTTTTCGACGAGATGGACTCGATCTTCCGCACTCGCGGCTCGGGCGTGTCCTCGGACGTGGAGAACACGATCGTGCCGCAACTGCTCAGCGAGATCGACGGCGTCGAGGGGCTCGAGAACGTCATCGTCATCGGCGCATCCAACCGCGAGGACATGATCGACCCGGCGATCCTGCGTCCCGGCCGGCTGGACGTCAAGATCAAGATCGAGCGGCCGGACGCCGAGGCAGCTCGCGACATCTTCTCCAAATACATCACCACGACCCTGCCGATCCACGCCGAGGATCTGGCTGAGCACGCCGGCAATATCGAGGGCACGGTCGCGGACATGATCCAGCACACGGTCGAGCGGATGTACTCCGAGTCCGACGAGAACCGCTTCCTCGAGGTCACGTACGCCAACGGCGACAAGGAGACCTTGTACTTCAGGGACTTCAACTCTGGAGCGATGATCCAGAACATTGTCGACCGCGGGAAGAAGATGGCGATCAAGGACCTGCTGACGACTGGGCAGAGGGGGCTGCGCATGCAGCACTTGCTCGCCGCCTGCGTCGACGAGTTCCGCGAGAACGAAGATCTGCCGAACACCACCAACCCCGACGACTGGGCGCGGATCTCCGGTAAGAAGGGCGAGCGGATCGTCTATATCCGCACGCTCATCTCCGGTAAGGGCAGCGAGGCAGGACGTTCCATCGACACGATCGGCAACACCGGCCAGTACCTCTGAATCAGCCCCCATCCCACGTGTTCGACCGTCGGCGGGCTATCACGCACGCGGGGTCGAACAACTCGGCAGGCGACTGCCGACCTTCGACGTTGTTCGACCGTCGGTGGGCTATGACCCACGCGGGGTCGAGCAACCTGGAGACTCGAGAAGGTAGGGCGCTGTGACGGTGCTCGACGCGATCCTCGTCTGCGTCGCGGGGATCGCAGCGGGCACGATCAACACGGTCGTCGGTTCAGGGACCTTGATCACGTTCCCGACCCTGCTCGCCGTCGGCCTCACCCCGATCTCGGCCAACGTGTCCAACACGCTCGGCATCGCGCCGGGCGCAGTGGTCGGCGCCTACGGGTACCGGCGCGAGCTGGTCGGCCAACGGGAGCGGGCAATTCGGCTGGGCATCGCGTCCGGACTCGGCGGACTGATCGGTGCCGTGCTGCTGTTGGTCCTGCCGTCCGGCGCCTTTGACGCGATCGTGCCAGCGCTCGTCGGGTTGGGCGTCGCCCTGGTGATCATCGGACCGTGGCTGTCCCGACGGTTGGCCGACGCCGGCCATCACGGCGGCACCGCCGTCACTCCGCTGATGTGGCTGCTCACCCTCGCCACGTCGGTGTATGGCGGCTACTTCGGCGCAGCGCAGAGCGTTCTGCTGGTCGCCATCCTCGGACTGCTGCTGGACGAGACGCTGCAGCGGATCAACGGCCTGAAGAACCTGCTCGCCGGCCTGGTGAACGGGGTAGCCGCGGTCGTGTTCGTGTTCACCGGCCAGGTGGACTGGGCCGCGGCCGCGCTGATCGCGGCAGGTTCGATGGCCGGCGGGGTGATCGGGGCGCGGGTTGGCCGCCGGTTACCGGCCGGCGTGCTGCGCGGGGTGATCGTCGTGGTCGGCGTGATCGCGATGGTCAAGCTCGTGGTGGACTGAGCCGGGCGGTTCGGGCAGCCAGATACGTCACGAAGAACGGGTGGTCTGCAGCCGGGGACGTAGCCTTGACGCGTGACGGTGCGCAGGGTGATGGGAACCGAGATCGAGTACGGCGTCAGCCTGCCCGGTCAGCCCGCTGCGAACGCCATGCTGCTCTCCGCGCAGATCGTCAACGCGTACGCGAGCACGTTGGCCGCCGGGCGCGCCCGGCGTGCCGCCTGGGACTTCGAGGAAGAGTCGCCCCTGCGGGACGCCCGCGGGTTCGAACTCGGCGGAGGAGTGCCCGGTGGGGTTGCCCAGGAGTTCATCGAGGCCGAGGAAGACGCCGGGATGGCCAACGTGATCCTGCCCAACGGCGCGCGCCTCTACGTCGACCATGCCCATCCGGAGTACTCCACGCCCGAGGTCACGTCGCCGCTCGACGTGGTGAAGTGGGACAAGGCCGGGGAGCTGGTGATGGCCGAGGCCGCCCGACGGGTCGCGTCCATGCCCGGCGTGAGCGCGCCCATCAACCTCTACAAGAACAACACCGACAACAAGGGCGCCTCCTACGGCGCGCACGAGAACTACCTGATGAGCCGGACGACCCCGTTCGTGGCGATCGTGCGGCACCTCGTCCCGTTCTTCGTCTCTCGCCAGGTCATCTGTGGCGCCGGACGCGTTGGCATCGGGCAGGACGGGCGCACACCGGGCTTCCAGCTCACCCAGCGCGCCGACTTCTTCGAGGTCGAGGTCGGCCTCGAGACGACCCTGAAGCGCCCGATCATCAACACCCGCGACGAGCCGCATGCCGACGCGGACCGGTACCGGCGGTTGCACGTGATCATCGGCGACGCAAACCTGTCTGAGATCTCGACCTACCTCAAAGTCGGCATGACTTCACTCGTGCTCGCCATGATCGAGGACGCGTTTCTGCCCGACGACCTCACCATCGCCCAGCCGGTACGCGAGTTACACGACGTCTCCCACGACCCCTCGCTGACCCACGAGATCCGGCTCGCCGACGGCCGACGGCTGACTGCGCTGCAACTGCAGGGGGAGTACCTCGACCGCTCGCGCAAGTTCGTCGACGACCGCTACGGCAATGACGCCGACGAGCAGACCCGGGACATTCTCGACAGGTGGGAGTCGGTGCTGGTCCGCCTGCAGACCGACCCGATGCAGCTGGCCGGGGAGCTCGACTGGGTTGCCAAGCTGCGCCTGCTCCACGGCTACCGGGACCGCGACGGCCTGGACTGGGACTCGCCGCGTCTGCAGCTGATCGACCTGCAGTACGCGGACGTCCGCCCGGAGAAGGGTCTCTACCACCGGCTCGTCGGCCGCGGCGCCATGCAGACGCTACTGCCGCCGGGCGCGGCCGCGTCGGCGATGGGCGACCCTCCCGAGGACACCAGGGCCTTCTTCCGGGGCGAGTGCCTGCGCCGCTACGGCCCGTCCGTGGCCGCCGCGTCGTGGGATTCGGTCATCTTCGACGTCGGCCGCGACTCGCTGGTGCGCGTGCCGACTCTGGAGCCGCTGCGGGGGACGCGCGCGCACGTCGGCGAGCTGCTGGATCGCTGCCCAACGGCGGCTGCGCTGATCGACGCCCTCGTCGGCCCCCGCTGACGCGAGAACGTTACACCTGCGAGCTAGGGTGAGGTGCGGTCCGATCGAGGGAGACATCGCATGCCTACTCACGACAGCGGTCAGAGTCGACCCCAACGCCAACCCGCCGACGTCGACGAGGTCGAGGCCGAAACCGCCTCGGAGGTCGCCGAGCGCCACGAGAAACTCACCGAGGACGTCGATGCGATCCTCGACGAGATCGACGACGTCCTCGAAACGAATGCAGAAGACTTCGTGAGGAGCTTTGTCCAAAAAGGCGGGGAGTAGGCGCTTCCATCAATCTGAGCCAGTCGCGCGCCGCGGCTTCCACGTCGTTCCCGACGAGGATCCGCCGGCCCGCGGGGAACGTCGCAGCGCCTAGCCGCCGACCCGCAACCTGATCGGTAGGGTCGACTCGACGGGCCTCACCGACAAGGAGCGACGTGAACCTCGACCGCGGGACCAATACCGGGCTGCTGAATTTCGCCATCTCCCCGGGATCCTCGTCGTTCACCGAGTTCCTGGCCGCTGCCGCACCTGAGCTGCTGCCCCGATCGCGAGCCGGGCAGCAGGAACTCGCCACGCACGGGACCACCATCGTCGCAGCGGTCTTCGACGGCGGCGTGGTGATGGCGGGTGACCGCCGCGCCACCGCGGGCAACCTCATCGCCCAGCGGGACATCGAAAAGGTCTTCGCTTCGGACGACTACACGCTGGTCGGCATCGCCGGCACGGCGGGGCTCGCGATCGAGATCGTCAAGCTGTACAAAGTCGAACTCGAGCATTACGAGAAGATCGAGGGCACCGAGCTGACCCTCGACGGCAAGGCAAATCGGCTCGCCACGATGATCCGGGGCAACCTTGGCCAGGCGATCCAGGGTCTTGCCGTCGTGCCGCTGTTTGCCGGCTTCGACGTCGACGGCGGAGACCCTGCGAACGGGGGACGCATCTTCAGCTTCGACGTCGCGGGCGGCCTTTACCCGGAGCAGTTCTACGAGTCGATCGGATCGGGGTCGCTGTTCGCCAAGGGCTCGCTGAAGAAGCTCTGGCGACCCGGGCTCAGCCGGGCCGAGGCCATCCGCGTCGCGGTCGAGTCGCTCTACGACGCGGCCGACGACGACTCTGCCACCGGCGGCCCGGACCTGACTCGACGGATCTTCCCGGTCGTGATGGTCGTCACCGCCGAGGGGGCAGGTCGCATCGCCGACGACGAACTCGACGTGGTCGTCCGGGCCATCGTGACCGACCGCACCGAGCGTCCCGGCTCCTGATCCCGCACAGCGCAGCGAGAACCGCGAGAGAGGACCCGGCCGTGTCGATCCCGTTCTATGCCTCAGCCGAGCAGATCATGCGCGACCGCTCGGAATATGCTCGCAAGGGAATCGCCCGTGGCCGCAGCGTCGCCGTGCTGACCTACTCCGACGGCGTGCTGTTCGTCGCGGAGAACGCCAGTTCCGCCCTGCACAAGGTCAGCGAGATCTACGACCGGATCGGGTTCGCGGCCGTCGGCAAGTACAACGAGTTCGAGAATCTCCGGGTGGCCGGGATCCGGCTCGCAGATCTTCGTGGGTACTCCTACGACCGGCGTGACGTCACGGCCCGCGGCCTGGCCAATGCGTACGCCCAGACGCTTGGCACGATCTTCACGGAGCAGCAGAAGCCGTACGAGGTCGAGTTGTGCGTGGCGGAGGTCGGCCCCACCGCTGCGGACGACCAGATGTACCGGCTTTCCTATGACGGGACGATTGTTGACGAGCCCCAGTTCCTCGTGATGGGTGGCCAGGCCGAGGCCCTGACGACATCCCTGCGCCGTACGTACCAGGCGGGCCTCCCGTTGCGCGAGGCGCTCGCCGTGGCGGTTGTCGCGTTGGGTTCGGTGAGCGGCAACGGCGAGCCTCGGGTCCTGCCGGCGAGCCAGCTCGAGGTCGCGGTCCTCGACCGCAATCGGGCAACCCGAAAATTCCGGCGAATCACCGGCGCAGCGCTCACCGCCCTGCTCCCTTCCCAGCCGAGCGGTGGCATCGTCGCTTCGGCGCCCGCCGATACCCCGCCACACGACGAGGAGGGACCGCCCACACCCCGCCACGGCTCCGACGACGAGCCCGAGGCCCCCCCTGCCGATTCGGCTTGACCCGGCTCGGGCTATGCGCCCGCGACCACCTCGCCACCCACCACGTGGACGTCGATCTTGGCGAGCGCCCGCGGCGCCGGTCCCTGAATGACCTCACCGGTCGTTGCGTTGTACTTCGACCCGTGACATGGACAGTGCAGTAGCGTTCCGGCCGGGGCCACCGTGCAGCCCATGTGCGTGCAGATGGCGCTGAAGGCCGCCGCCGTGTCGCTGGTCGGACGCGCGATGATCGCCGGCTTCCCGTCAACAGTGGCTGACACCGCCTGGCCGACTTGGATGTCGGATAGCTGTGCCAGCCCAGCCGCAGCCCCGGAGGACGCCGCGCTCTGCGGCGGACCGGTAGTCGCCGCGGCACCCGTCCCCGCCTCACCTGTGGTCGCGGCATTCGTGGCCGCGGCGCTCGTCCGGGCTGCGCCGCTCCCGGATGAGCCGCACGCCGCGAGCAATGCAGCGCCCGCGCCGGTAGCGCCGACGACGATCACCGCGCGGCGGGACACTTCGGCATCGATGGACATCAGGTCCTCCTGGTTTGGGGCGGGCCGAGTTGAATTCTCCCGCCAGTACGTGCCAGCCGCCTCCCCGGTTCAGTTCGGCGCCGCGGTGAACCACTGCGCCGGCCCGGCCGTGTTAGGGATGAAGGGAGGAACCGTGACCGAGGTTGCCGACTCCGCCATCGGCGTCGCTGTGGGTGGTGGCGTTGCGCGACGCCGGACGGAGCGACTCGAAACGGTGGCCCGCGCGCTGGCCGGCATCGGGGTCGTCGTCTCGGCTGACGTGCATTTCGACCTGTGGTACACGGGCGGATTCCGCGACATCGCAACCATCGGCCCGTTGTTCATGCTGAACGCCGTGGGCGGGCTGCTGCTCGCCGTACTGGTGATCTGCTGGCGACATTGGCTGTCCGCGTTGGCGGCGATCGGATTCGGTGCGGCGACCCTCGTCGCATTCTGGATCTCGGTGCTCCACGGCTTGTTCGGCGTGCACGAAACGGCGACCGGCCAGCCGCAGGTCCTCGCCGAGGTCGCCGAGATCGTCGCCATCGTCTTCGGCGTCGTGGCCTTGCTCTGCCGGGTGAGCCTGGCGGGCTCGCTCAGCGCGCTGCACTCGCGCCACACTCGTAGGTGAACCGGGTGCCAACGTGCACCGTGGTACCGAGTGGAGGCAGTGTGGGGGCGAGCGAGGCCGACCTGATGCGCGCCCTGCACGACCAGCATGCAGGAGCGCTGTGGTCGTACGTCGTCAACCTGACGGGCGGCGATCGAGCGCGCGCGGAGGACGTCGTGCAGGAGACGATGCTGCGTGCGTGGCGGCACTCCGGCGTGCTCGACCAATCCCGGACGTCTGCTCGCGGGTGGCTGTTCACGGTCGCCAAGCGCATTGTGATCGACGACTGGCGAGCGGCCAAGATCCGGCCCGAGTACGTCACCGCCCAGCCGCCCGAGCAGTCGGTCGAGGACGACACCGAACGGCGGGCGACCGGCGCGGTGGTCGCGGACGCGCTGCGCACACTGTCGGCCGAACACCGTCAGGTGCTACTCGAGTGCTACTACCGGGGCTCGTCGGTCGCCGAAGCCGCGTCCCGGCTGGGCATCCCGCCCGGCACCGTGAAGTCCCGTACGCACTACGCGCTGCACGCCCTGCGGCTAGCGCTCGAGGAGATAGGAGGCCTGACATGAGCAATCACGACGATCCGTTTGCCGACTTCGACGGCGCCTACATCCTCGGCGCGCTGTCCGATGAGGACCGCCAGGCATACGAGCGTCACCTCGCGACCTGCGATTCGTGCGCCGCCTCGGTGCGCTCCCTCGGCCGGCTGCCGGTCCTGCTCGGCACCGTCGACGATCCCAACGACCTCGACACAGCCCCGGCACCGCCGCCGACGCTCTTGCCGCAACTGCTCCGGGAGGTTCGCCGGACCAAGCTCAGGCGTCGGTGGTACGCGGGCGGCATCGCCGCGGCGGTGGCGGCCTGCCTCGTCGTCATCACCGTCTTTTTCGCGCGTACCGATGGTGGCGTGGGCGGTCATCCGGTCGCGATGCAGTCCATCGCCGCGTCCCCGATGCGAGCGACCGCCGACATCCGCGCCGTCCCCTGGGGTACCAGCATCGAACTCAAGTGCAGCTACGAGAAGGGCTGGGCCTACCCGTCGAACGCCGCATACTCCCTCGTCGCGGTCGACCAGGCAGGGCATAAGCATGATCTCGGCAGTTGGCGGCTGGTGACCGGTGGCGTGACAACGTTCGACACCGGGACCTCGCTGCGCCGCGACGAACTCACCCGCATCGTGATCCGGACGGCTGCCGGCACGGATGTGCTGCAACTGCCGGTGTGAGATCCGGCTCGCCCTCTCGCCCCTGTGGACGCATGGGCCGCATAGGGTGGACTGGTGCACAAGCGCATCTTCGGGATCGAGAACGAGTACGGCGTCACGTGCACGTTCCGTGGACAGCGGCGCCTGTCGCCCGACGAGGTGGCTCGCTACCTGTTCCGGCGAGTCGTCTCCTGGGGCCGCTCGTCCAACGTCTTCCTGCGCAACGGTGCACGCCTCTACCTCGACGTCGGCAGCCACCCCGAGTACGCCACGCCCGAATGCGACTCGCTGCCGTCGCTCGTTGCACATGACAAGGCGGGGGAGCGGATCCTCGAAGGGCTGGTCGTCGACGCCGAGAAGCGACTGCACGACGAAGGCATCGCCGGCGACATCTACCTGTTCAAGAACAACACCGACTCGGCAGGCAACTCCTACGGCTGTCACGAGAACTACCTGGTCGGCCGGCACGGCGAATTCAGCCGGCTCGCCGACGTCCTCATCCCGTTCCTGGTGACCCGGCAGCTGATCTGCGGCGCCGGCAAGGTGCTGCAGACCCCGCGTGGTGCCGTCTATTGCATCAGTCAGCGGGCCGAACACATCTGGGAGGGCGTGTCGTCGGCGACCACCCGGTCGCGTCCGATCATCAACACCCGCGACGAGCCACATGCGGACGCCGAGCGCTACCGCCGCCTGCACGTCATCGTGGGCGACTCGAACATGAACGAGTGCACCACGCTGCTCAAGGTCGGAGCAGCCGACCTCGTGCTGCGCATGGTCGAGCACGGCGTGACGTTCCGCGACCTGACGCTGGAGAACCCGATCAGGGCCATCCGCGAGATCTCGCATGACCTCACGGGCACCCGCCCGGTGCGGCTGGCCGCGGGGCGCACCGCGTCCGCACTGGAGATCCAGCGCGAGTACTACAGCCGAGCCGTCGACTTCATCGAACGGTCCGGCAGCGACGACTCGGCGAAACGGGTCCTGGAACTGTGGGGCCGCACCCTCGATGCGGTCGAGACTGGCGACCTGTCGACCATCGACCGGGAGATCGACTGGGCCACCAAATACCAGCTGATCGAGCGGTACCGAACCAAGCACGATCTCGCGCTGTCCTCGCCGCGCGTGGCGCAGCTCGACCTCGCATACCACGACATCCAGCGGGGCCGCGGCCTGTACTACCTGCTGCAAAAGCGCGGCGCGATCGACCGAGTGACGAGCGACCTCGCCGTCTTCGAAGCCAAGAACGTCCCGCCGCAGACGACCCGGGCCAGGCTGCGAGGGGACTTCATCCGGCGGGCCCAAGAAAAGCGCCGCGACTTCACCGTCGACTGGGTACACCTCAAGCTGAACGACCAGGCGCAGCGGACCGTCTTGTGCAAGGACCCGTACCGCAGCGTTGACGACCGCGTCGAGAAGCTCATCGCCTCGATGTGACCTTCGGCTGCCCGGGTGCAACTGTGGATCACGTCTTCCCCGCAAATGTGCGCTGACGCGCCGCTCCAGCGGCGAATCCCGGGGAAGGCGTGATCACGGCGGCGGCCGAGGGCCCATACCCGGGGAAGACCTGATCACGTGGCCGGCGGGTTGCGGCCGGCCACACTGGGCCGGCCACACTAGGCCGGCCACACTAATCCAGCGGATGAACGGGGATGCGCCGCAAGCCGGATATCGGCAATGATCGATGCCATGCCGAAGACGTTGCCGGGGCGAGCCGCCACCCGGCGGGCGGGCCTGCACATTAGTTTCGAGGACATGGCGGCGCGGCGAGCGGAACGGCTCGTGAACCTGGTCATCTGCCTGCTCTCGACCCGGCAGTTCTTGACCGCGGAGCGGATCCGCGACGCGATCCCCGGCTACGAGCCCGCCGACGGCGACCCGAAGACGGACGAAGCGTTCAAGCGCATGTTCGAACGGGACAAGGCCGAACTCCGCGATCTGGGCGTCCCCCTGGAAACCGGGCGTAACAGTATTTTCGACACTGAGGACGGATACCGGATCACCCGGCGCAGCTACGAGTTGCCACCCATCCACTTCGACCCGGCCGAGGCGGCCGCGGTGGGGCTCGCCGCTCGGCTGTGGCAGTCCGCGACGCTCGGAACGCAGGCACGCAATGCGCTGATCAAGCTGCGGGCCGGTGGCACCGACGTCGAGGCGGCCGGGACGCCGGGTGCCTTCCCCCATGTCGACGCGAGCGACCCGTCGTTGCCCGCCCTGCTGGATGCGGCGCGCAACGCCCGCGCCGTGCGCTTCGACTATGTCAAGTCCGGGTCATCGGTCCCCGAGCGCCGCACGATCGAGCCATGGGGCGTGCTGTCGTGGCGGCGGCGCTGGTATGTCGCGGGACTCGACCGGGATCGGGGCGAGGCGCGTAGCTTCCGGCTGTCCCGCGTTGTCGGCCCGGTCGAGGTGTTCGGCGAGGCCGGGGCATTCCGGCGGCCCCCGGACGTCGACCTGCTCGGCATGGTCTCCGGACGGCCGTCCGAGGCCGACCGACTGGCCCGCATCAAAGTGAACGGCAGCGGGGCAGGCCGCCTGCGGCGGCTCGCGCACGCCGAAGAGGACGGCCTGCTCACCGTCACGTTCACCGACGTGCAGGCGATCGCTGGGATCATCGCCAGTGCCGGGACGAGCGCGCAGGTACTCGAACCGCCTGACCTGATCGACGCAGTCGCCGAGCGGTTGTGGACCGTTGCCGGGACCGGCAATGACCGGTGAGCGCGAGCGCCTGCCGCGGCTGCTGGCGCTGGTGCCCTACCTGCAGGCCCATCAAGGCATCCCAATCGCCGATGCGGCCGCGGACTTCGGGGTAAGCGAGGACCAGCTGCGCCGCGACCTGGGGCTGCTGTGGATGTGCGGGCTCCCGGGCCACGGTCCGGGTGATCTGATCGACCTGTCGTTCGACGGCGACACCGTCTCGGTAATCTTCGACGCCGGGATCACCCGTCCGTTGCGGCTGACCGGCGAGGAGGCGCTCGCGCTCGTGGTCGCATTGCGCACGCTGGCGGAAACCCCGGGACTGACCGACCGCGACGCCGTCGAACGGGCTCTCGCCAAGGTCGAGACGGCGGCGGGCGGATCGGTAGCGGCCGAGACCGTCACGGTCGAACTCGACGCGGTGTCGCGGCTGGAGCCGGTGCTGCAACGCGCGATCGAGACGGGCCGAGCGGTGCGGCTGCGGTACTACACGGCCACCCGGGACGAGACGACCGAGCGAACCGTCGACCCGATGCGGATCTTCGAGCTGGACGGGCGAAGCTACCTGGAAGCCTGGTGCCGCCGGGCGGAGGGCATGCGGGTGTTTCGCGTCGACCGGATCGAACGGGCGGATGTGCTCGACGAGCCGGCCCGGCCCCCAGCCGAGGCCGAGCTGCGCGACCTGCAATCCGGCGTCTACACACCCGCGCCGGAGCATCTGCTCGTGGTGCTGCGCATCGAACCGGCCTACTGGTGGATGGCGGACTACTACCCGGTCGAGGACGACGGCCTGGTCGACGGCGAACGCCGTATCAGCTTGCGGGTCGCGGACCCCGCGTGGGTCAGCGCCCTGGCCCTCGGTTCGGCCGGCGAGGTCCGCGTGCTGTCACCGGAATGGCTCGCTGGGTCGATCCGGGCCGAGGCCGCTGCCGCGCTGCGCGCTTACTCGATGGCGGGCAAGTAGAGTCGCAACCGTGCTCTGGCTGGTCGTCGCGGCGTGGGGATTCGCCGTCCTGGTGGCGCTTGTCGTGTTGGGTTCCTGCGGTTACGAGATCGCTTGGAAGTCCGCGCGGTTGCGGCGCGACCTGGCGCAGCTGGACCGATTGCGCGCGGATCTGACGCGGGTTCAAGTGCAGCTCCTGTCGGCGCGGCAGCGTGCAGCCGCGCTGCGCCCAGGCCACTAGCCGGATGGCCAGATTTCCGCGATTGCGCCGCCGGGCCCGCAACCCCGAGGGGCGCATGTCCGTGCTGGACCACCTGCGCGAGCTGCGCCGACGGCTGGTCGTCATCGTCCTCTTCGTGGCAGCTGGTGCCGTCGTCGGATGGATCTTCTACCCGCAAATCCTCGACATCCTCAAGCAGCCGTACTGCCGGCTGCCCCCCAGCCGCAGGTATTCGTCGAGCGGCACGGGTGAGTGCACGCTGATCTTCACTCAGCCGCTCGCCGGCTTCACCACGCGGCTGAAGGTGGCGGTCATCGCGGGGGCGGTGATCACAAGTCCGCTGTGGCTCTACCAGATCTGGGCATTCATCACCCCCGGCCTGCGCAAGAGCGAACGCAAGTACACGATGATCTTCGTCGGCCTTTCGTCGGTGCTTTTCGCGGCCGGCGTCGGCTTGGCCTACGTGGTGCTGAGCAAGGGCTTGCAGGTGCTCATCGGATCGGCCGGGCCAGGCACGTCAGCGCTGCTGGACGTGAGTAGCTACCTGTCGTTCGTCGTGCTGATGCTCGTGGTCTTCGGGGCGGCCTTCGAGCTGCCGCTGATCGTCGTCATGGCCAACCTTGCGGGCGCCCTACCGGCGAAGTGGCTGCGCAAGTCGCAGCGCGTCGCGATCTTCTTGATCTTCCTCTTCGCCGCCGTTGCCACACCCAGCACCGACCCGTTCACCATGTGTGCCATGGCCGTATCGATGTGCCTGCTGTACGAGGCCGCGGTGGTCGTCGCGGTGGTGCACGACAAGCGCAAGGCCCGCCGCAAGGCCGCCGAACGCGCCGCCCGGCAGCTCGATGACGACGTTCCGTCCCGGATCGACCCGATCCCGCGCCGCGTCGACGAGCCGTGGGGCGAGACCACCTGAGCCGCCGGGTCACGCTGGTCGTCAACCCAGCGTCCGGCGTCGGACGGGCCGCGCGTATCGCCGACGCCGTAGCCACTCGCCTATCGCAGGCCTGCACGCTCACCCGGCTGGCCGGGTCGTCCGCGGCGGACTCGGCCCGGCTGCTGGCCGGCGCCCGGCAGCACGACGCCGTGGTCGTGCTGGGGGGCGACGGCATCGTGCATCTGGCTCTGCAGGCGCTTGCCGGAACCCCCACGCCGCTCGGCATCGTCCCGGCAGGAACGGGCAACGACCTCGCCGACGTGCTCGGCCTGCCACGTGACCCGCTCGCCGCGGCCGACGCCGCCGCGGCCGCGTTGGCAGCGGACTCGACGCGGCGGATCGATCTCGGCCGCACCGACGACGGGTGCTGGTGGGGTGGGGTGCTGTACGCGGGATTCGATTCGGCGGTCAACGAGCGGGCCAACCGGATGCGCTGGCCCCGCGGGCCGCGCCGGTACGACGTGGCGATCGCGGTCGAGTTGCTGCGGCTGCGTCCCCGCCCGTTCATCGTCTGCCTGGACGATCGACGGCGGGAGGTGGGGGCCACGCTGGTCGCGATAGGCAATGCACCCCAGTACGGCGCAGGCAAGCTGATCACGCCGGATGCACGCATGGACGACGGAACGTTCACGGTGACCCTCGTCGGCCCGGTGAGCAGGACGACCTTAGCGCGCATCGCGCCGACGCTCCTGCACGCCGGCCACATCGGCCACCCCGCAGTCACCACACACGTCGCCCAGCGCGTGGTCATCGACGCGCCCGACACGGTGGCCTACGCGGACCGCGAGCGGATCGGCCCGCTGCCGCAGGCCGTCACCTGCGTTCCCAACGCCATCGACGTGCTCGTGCCGCCTGCGGAATAGGTGGCGAGGACGGTGGGGTTGTCCGGCCATGAGCGCGGACGATGCCCTCGAGAGGCTGCTGACCCAGGTCAACCGGAGCGTGCTCGCCACCATCAAGCGCGACGGCCGGCCGCAGCTGTCGAACGTGACGCATCACTACGAACACAGCACTCGCATTGCCCGGATTTCGATCAGGGATCCGCTCGCCAAGACACGCAACCTACGTCGCGATCCGCGCGCCAGCCTGCACGTCGCGTCCGCGGACTTCTGGAGCTGGATGGTTGCCGAGGGTACCGCGGAGCTCACGCCCGTGGCGGCCCACCCGCACGATGCCACCGTCGCGGAACTCGTCGATTACTACCGCGCGATCCGTGGTGAGCACCCGGACTGGGACGAGTACCGCCAGGCGATGGTGCGCGACAAGCGGCTGGTGCTGCGGCTGCACGTGGAGCGCTGCTACGGCCAGGCGACCTGATCGCATCCGACCACGACATGTACGCCATGCCGGTCTGCGTGCACGTCGACGAACGACAGATCCGGAGCACTCACCGTCGCGTCCTCGAGTGCGCGGTAGGTGGTCTGCACTGCCAGTACCGTCATGCCAGCAGCCAGCCCGGACGCGACACCGGCCGGGGCATCTTCGACGACCAGGCAGCCCCCGGCTGAGTAACCGAGGCGCTGGGCGCCCAGCAGATAGCAGGCCGGATCGGGCTTGCCCACTGCGACGTCCTCGGCGGTGACGAGCACCTGCGGCAGCGGCAAGCCGACCGCGCGGATGCGCGCGCGAGCCAGCTGGCGGTCGGCGCTGGTGACGATCGCCCAGCGGCTCGTGGGCAATCCATCGATCGCGGCGAGCGCACCAGGCTGTGCCACGACATCTCCAGTGTCGGACGCCTGCGCGGTGAGCATCCGGTTCGTCAGGACAGCTGCTCGCGAGCTCGCCAGCCACGGAGTGACGGCCGCGAAGACCTGCGGCGCGGGAATCCCGTGCATGTACGGCTCGAACCGCTCGATCGGGGTATCCAGCTCGGTGGCGACCCTCCGCCACGCTCGCGCGACGCTGGCCGACGAGTCGACCAGGGTGCCGTCCAGGTCGAACAGCACGGCGTCGACGGAGAAGCTTCTCACCCGGCAACCGTAAGGTAGAGGTATGTCCGCCCCGGTCGGCTCGTCGCCGGCGGACCGATTCGCAGCAGCCAGGGTGCGTGCTCGGCACCCGGTGCTCGGGGACTTCCGCTCCGGTTACCCGTTCGAGCTCGATCCGTTCCAAGTCGAGGCGTGTAGCGCAGTCGCGGACGGCTTCAGCGTGCTCGTCTGCGCACCCACCGGGTCCGGCAAGACCGTCGTCGGCGAGTTCGCCGTGCACCTGGCGCTCGCCACCGGCCAGAAGTGCTTCTACACGACGCCGATCAAGGCGTTGTCCAACCAGAAGTACAACGATCTGGTGGATCGGCACGGCACCGCGCAGGTCGGCCTGCTCACCGGCGACAACTCGGTGAATGCTCATGCGCCGATCGTCGTGATGACGACCGAGGTGTTGCGCAACATGCTCTACGTGGGCAGCACCGCGCTGGAGGGCCTTGGCTACGTCGTGATGGACGAGGTGCACTACCTTGGCGACCGCTTCCGCGGTGCCGTATGGGAAGAGGTGATCATCCACCTGCCTGCGGCAGTGCGGCTGGTGTCCCTGTCGGCCACGGTGTCCAACGCGGAGGAGTTCGGCGAGTGGCTTGTGTCCGTGCGCGGCCACACCCATGTCGTAGTGCACGAGGAACGCCCGGTGCCGCTGTGGCAGCACGTCCTGGTCGGCAACCGGCGGTTCGATCTGTTCGGGTCCGCCGAACCGAGTGTCGTCAACCCGGAGCTGAAGCGCCACATCACCGAACGGATGCGCTATCTCGATCCTGGGTTTCGGTCGCGGGAACGGCGCCCGCTGCGCGGCTGGCGGCCCCTACACCGGCCGGACGTGATCACCCGGCTGGACCGCGAAGGGCTGCTGCCGCTGATCACCTTCATCTTCAGCCGGGCCGGCTGCGACGCCGCGGTGCAGCAGTGCGTCCATGCCGGGTTGTGGCTCACCCAGCCAGGCGAACGGGACGAGATCACGGCCGTCGTGGAACGACACACCGCCGAAATCCCGAGCGCCGACCTCGACGTTCTCGGTTACTGGGACTGGCTGGACGGCCTGCGCCGCGGTCTGGCGGCGCACCACGCCGGACTGATCCCGGCGTTCAAGGAGAGCGTCGAGGAGCTGTTCGTCCGCGGCCTGGTGCGCGTCGTATTCGCCACCGAGACGCTGGCACTGGGTATTAACATGCCAGCGCGAACCGTGGTCCTGGAACGGCTGTCGAAGTTCAACGGCGACACGCATGCCGACGTGACGCCGGCCGAGTACACCCAACTCACCGGCCGGGCCGGGCGGCGGGGCATCGACGTCGAGGGGCACGCCGTCGTGCTCTGGAGCCCCGAGATCGCCCCGGCTCGGGTGGCGGGGCTTGCCTCGACCCGCACGTATCCGCTGCGTTCGTCGTTCCGGCCGTCGTACAACATGGCGGTGAACCTCGTCGGGCAGCTGGGGCGCGCCGCGTCTCGCACCCTGTTGGAGGCATCCTTCGCGCAGTTCCAGGCCGACCGCGCGGTGAGCGGTCTGGTTCAGCAGATCACCCGCAACGAGGCCCAGCTCGCCGAGTACGCCGCGCAGATGCGCTGCGATCGCGGCGACATCGACGAGTACATGAGGTTGCGGCGCGAACTGGCCGATCGGGAGGCCGCGATCTCCCGCGCCGGCGCCCAGGCCCGGCGGGGCGCGGTCGCCGCGTCGCTGGAGCAGCTGCAGGTCGGCGACGTCATCCGGGTATCGGCCGGCCGGCGGGCTGGCCTGGCCGTCGTCCTGGACCCAGGGATCGGGCACGGCTCGCACGACGATCCACGACCGTTGCTGCTCACCGAGGGGCGCTGGGCCGGGCGGCTGTCGCTCATCGACTTCCCGACACCCGTCGAGCCGGTAGCCAAGGTCCGTGTCGGCCGCAACTTTAATCACCGCTCGCCACAGGCCCGGCGCGACCTCGCCTCGACGTTGCGTACGATCGACGCGCCGCAGCCCAAACGCAACCGCCGGGCCGGCACAACCATCGCGGACGACGAGGAGGTCACTCGGCTGCGGGCCGCGGTGCGAGCTCATCCGTGTCATCGCTGCCCGGACCGGGAGGCGCACGCCCGCTGGGGTGAGCGTAACGCCCGGCTGGCCCGCGAACAGCAGGGCTTGCGGCAGCGGATCGACGGCCGCACCGGCTCACTCGGACGCACCTTCGATCGGATCTGCCAGCTCCTGGACGACCGTGGGTACTTGGCCGCAGACGAGACGACGCCCGCCGGACGTCAGCTCGCCCGCATCTGGTCGGAGTCCGACCTGGTCGTCTCGGAGTGCCTGCGCGCAGGCGTGTGGGACGGCCTGGACGCTCCCGAGCTGGCCGCCGTGGTCTCGACATTGGTGTACGAGGCGCGTCGCGACGAGCGGCCGGCAGACCGGCTGCCCACCGCAGCAATCCGCGCGGCGCTGTCGGCAACCGTGCGGATCTGGGCGGACCTCAGCGCCGCCGAGGCACAGCTCGGGCTGTTTCGCAGCCGCGAACCAGAGCTCGGGTTCGTCTGGGCCGCCTATCGGTGGGCCCGGCAGGAGGGTCTCGACCAGGTGCTCACCGCCGCTGCGGAACACGGCTCGGAGCTCTCGGCGGGCGACTTCGTCCGGTGGTGCAAGCAGCTGCTCGATCTGCTCGACCAGATCGCCGCGGCGCCCTCTCCCACTGGCACCACCACGCCGGTCGCCGACCAGGCTCGGCGTGCCGTCCGGGCGGTGCGCCGCGGGGTGGTTGCGCAGGGTGTGGCGGCCTGAGCGCGGCGTCTGCACCGGTGTGCTATTACCGTATGTCGCATCGACCTGGACTTCACCGACTGCGAGGTGCCCATGGCTGACGAGACGGACCCAGCGGGTCAGTACCCGCCGGGTGCCCAGCCGGAGAGCACAGCACCTTCGGCGGGGCCCGCTCGGCCTGACCCGGCGCTCACCGGCCAGGCTCCGCCAGCTGGGCCCAGCCCCGGCGAGGACGAGCAGCAGACCCATGTGATGCCGCCCGTTCAGGCACCGCTGGCCGCCGACCCTGACCCGCAGGACGAGACCCGGGTCCAGCCGCCGCAGGTGACCTACCCGGCGAACGAGCCGAGCCAGCTGCCGCCCAGCCCGCCGCCGCCCAGCTACCTGCCGCCCGGCTACACAGATTACGGAAGGCCCACCGCGCCGCCGTCGCCGTACGGCCAGCCGCCGCACGGGCAGGGCTACCCGCCGTCCGGCTACGGTCAGCAGCCCTACGGCCAGCCGCAGTACGCGCCGCCGCCATATTCCCAGCAGCAGCCCTACGGCCAGCCCGCGTACCAACAGCCGTACAGCCAGCCGAGCTACGGCCAGCAGGGCCAGGGCGCGCCGGCCGGCGCCTACTCCACCGAGCAGTATCAGCCGCCGAGCTCGGCTCACGACGAAGCCGCTGTCGAGGCGCCGGCGGGACACCGGTCCCTCGGCTGGCTGTGGGGAACACTCATCGCGGTGGCCGTTATTGCGATCGCCGCGGTGACCGTGGTGCTCACCAAGCCGTCATTCCTTTACACCAAGAAGCTCTCGCACACGGCGGTCGAGAAGACCATTCAGGACCAGTCCAAGGGCCGCGGCGACTACGCAAACGTCTCCTGCCCGTCCGGCGAGGACGCCAAGACCGGCACGACATTCACCTGTACCGCCGCTGGCGGCAAGAAGATCACCGTGAACGTCACGAGCAACGACGGTGATTACGTCTGGACGCCGGCCAGCTGAGTCGCGCTCAGCTGGCCACCCGGTTGAGCACCGACAGCAGCCGGTTCATCGGCCGGTCCAGCCCGTAACGATCGACCAGCTCGACCAAGTACGCCGGGTCTGCGGGCTCGCCTGGCAGCTGGTCGTCGACCTCAGGCACGAGGGCGTCCAAGCGGCCGCGGACCGCAGCCGGCGCGACGGCTAGGTAGTCGCGCGCGTCGCGGATGCGGGCGGCGGCGCCCGGCGGGAAGCCGTCCGCCCCGGCGTCCGCGGCCGCCACGATCTGCTCGATCGCGCCGAAGCGCACCACCAGCGCGGTGGCCGTCTTGGCACCGATGCCGGGCACGCCGGGCAGCCCGTCGCTCGGGTCGCCGCGCAGCACAGCGAAATCCGCGTAATGGACGGCTGGAATCCCGTAGCGCTCGAGGATCTCGGCCGGGCCGAGGTCCTCCAGGTTGGCCACGCCCTTGCCGGTGTAGAGCACCCGGACCCGCTCGGTGGCCAGCGCGAACAGGTCCCGGTCGCCGGTGACGATCTCGCACGGCCCGTCCTCGCGCGCGGCGAGCGTGGCGATCACATCGTCAGCTTCGAACCCGTCGGCGCCGGCTCTGGCCAGCCCGAGCGCGGCCAGCACGTCGAGGAGTACCGGTATCTGGCGCAGCAGCGGGTCGGGTATCGCCTCGTTCACACCGTCGGGCGCCAGGCGGTGGGCTTTGTACGACGGCACAAGCGCCACCCGGAAGGCTGGCCGCCAGTCGAGGTCGAGGCAGGCGACGTACCGGGTCGGCCGCCGGCGTTCGAGCAGGGTCGAGGTCATGTCGAGGTAGCCACGCAGCGCGTTGATCGGCGTGCCGTCGGGCGCGGTCGTCGACTCGGGCACGCCGTAGAACGCCCGGAAATACAGTCCCGCGGCATCAACGAGCATCAAGGTCACGGGTTGGACGGTAACGTGCGGGCTCGTGCTGACGGTGATCGGTGAGGCCCTCGTCGACCTGGTCGACTCCGGTGACCACCGGACGTTCGTGGCACATCCCGGCGGCAGTCCGCTCAACGTGGCGGTGGGGCTTGCGCGGCTCGAGCACCCGACCGCGCTGCTTGCCCGGCTGGCCACCGACGCGTTCGGCCGAATACTGCGGTCGCATGCGCAGGACAACGGCCTGGACCTCGCCGCTGCGCCCCGCGCGGTAGAGCCGTCCACGCTCGCGGTCGTGTCGCTCGACGAGCAGCGCCGCGCCTCGTACGACTTCTATCTGGACGCAACTGCCGACTGGCAGTGGACGACCGCAGAGCTCGCTGCGATCCCGGCGGACGCCACGCTGGTGCACACCGGCTCGCTGGCCAGCTGGATTCCGCCCGGCGACGCCCGGATCGCCGACGCGGTCGCCGCGCTACAGGCAGGGGGCCGGGTGCTGATCAGCTACGACCCGAACGTCCGGCCCAGGCTGATAGGCACACCCGAGCGGGGACGGCAACTCGTCGAACGCTTCGTCGCAACGGCACATGTTGTCAAGGCAAGCGACGAGGACGTCGGCTGGCTGTATCCGGGGGCTACCTTCGATCGGGTCGCGGCGGACTGGCTCGGGCTCGGCGCCCGACTCATTGTGATCACCAAGGGTCCCGGTGGGGCGTCGGCCTATCGCGGCGGCCGACGGCCGGTGCATCGCCCCACGCCGCCGATCGAGCTCGTCGACACGGTCGGTGCCGGAGACGCGCTCATGTCCGGCCTCCTCAGCTCGTTCGTCCGAGTCGGAGCGACCGAACCGGGTGCGCTGGCGGAACTCGACGACGAGGTGATCGTTCGAGTGGTCGACCGGGCGATCATGGCTGCGGCCATCACTTGTGAACGAGCCGGAGCGAACCCGCCGACCGCCGCCGAACTGGCCGGGCGGATCAGCCTCGCCTAGCGCACTGCGGTCGGCGTCTGCCGAGATCCACCGAGCTCGCTCGCCGCGATGAGATTCTGCGTGGCTGTTCGTTCTACCCTTCGACGGGGCATCGTGGATGTCGAGGAGCGCGCTGATGGCCGAACGGACGGCGACCCATCCCGATCAGATGCTGGATCGATCGGCCGCGGCCGCGGCCGACCTGATCGCCCGGAAGCAGGTCGGCTCTCGAGAGTTGACCGAGCTGCTGCTGCATCGCATCGAGCAGGTCAACCCGGCCGTAAACGCGGTCGTCGAACTGCGCGCTGAGGCCGCGCTGCGGGAGGCTGCGGCCGCAGACAAGGCGGTCGCGCGCGGTGAGCGGCTGGGGCCGCTGCACGGCGTGCCTATGACGATCAAGGATGCGTGCCAGGTCGCCGGCCTGCACACCACGTGGGGCAATCCTGCGTTCCGGGACTACGTAGCTGACTGGGACGCGGCTGTCGTCCGCCGGCTCGAGCAGGCGGGGGCGATCGTCGTGGGGAAGACGAACGTCGCGTTCATGCTCGGCGATTTCGCGCAGACCGCGAACGAGCTGTACGGGGTGACGAACAACCCGTGGGACCTGTCCTGCACGGCGGGCGGCTCGTCGGGCGGTTCGGCCGCCGCGGTGGCGGCCGGCATGACGTTCCTCGAGTATGGCTCGGACCTGGTGGGGTCGATCCGCATCCCGGCGAGCTTCTGCGGGGTGTACGGGCTGAAGCCGAGCGTCGGCATCGTCCCGTTGACCGGCTTGCAGCCGCCTGGCCCGCCGGCGCCGACCAGCGAGATGACGCATCTGTCGGCGGTGGGGCCGCTGGCACGCTCGGCCGACGACCTGCGTACGGCGCTGCGCGTCACTGCAGGACCTGAGGATCCGGCCGCGAAGGCGTTCTCCTGGGTGCCGCCGGCGCCGCGGCATTCCCGGCTGGCGGACTTCCGGGTCGGCGTCGTGCTCGATGACCCCAACGCTGCGGTCTCTGGGCCGGTTGGGGCGGTGCTGTCGGACGCGGTAGACGTGCTGGCTCGGGCTGGGGCCGCGGTGGTCCGGGGATGGCCGGCCGGCGTCGACCCGGCGCAGGGCGCCGAGTCGTTCGGTTTCCACGTAGCGTTGTTCTTTGCCTTCCAACAGCCGGGTGAGCAGGACCAGCCGCCGCTCGCTGCGGTCATCGACCACGAGCAGCGGCGGATGGCCATACGCGCGGCGTGGGCGCGCTACTTCACCGATGTCGATGTGTTTCTATGCCCGGTGAACTTCACCGCGGCGTTCCCACACGACGGCCGGCCGTTCGACGAACGCGTCATCGCAACGCCCGAGGGGGACCGGTCCTACAGCGAGCAACCGTTCTGGATCTCCCACGCGTCGCTGGCCGGGCTGCCGGCCGTCGCCGCCCCGGTGGGCAGAACCACCGCGGGGCTCCCGGTCGGTGCGCAGATCGTCGGCCCGCGCTTCGAAGACGACACGGCGATCACGTTCGCCGAGCTGCTCGCTGAGGTCGCCGGCGGCTACCAGCCGCCCAGCCTCGCGTTGTCCGCGCCCTGACCGGCGCGTGGGGATTACTCCGGCACTGTGCATCAGTAAGGACACCGGTCGAGATGGACCAGACAACCGCAGGCTGGCGGCTGGCTGACCCGCACAGTCGGAGCAGCACGTCCACACCCGCGTCGTGCTCGCGTTGCGGCTCGACCACCTCGACGGTCCTGGTATCAGCTATGGGCGCACCGCGGATTCACCCGGCGCGGGGCAGAGCCTCTACTTGTTTATGAAGGTGACTAGCGCCGATTCTCGCGGCTGGTAGCGGGCGGCACCAGCGCTGGTGGCGCACGATCGGTGCCAGCACCAGGATCTGTTGCCCGGTAAGGAGAACATCGCGAACTCGGCTCACTGCCGGGCGTCGGAGTTGGGTTCGATCTCGCTGTTCATAGGGACGGCGCGGGTGAGCCTACCTGTGGGAGGGAGCTGCGCGCGGATTGTGCAACGCCCGGCCTTCTCAGGCGGCCGGAAGTTGCACGATCGGGCGAGATTCGGACTGCAGCGGTCAGTAGACGCTGCGGGTCGGATCGGTCGAGCCGCGCACGACCAGCTCGGTCGGCATGATCACCAGCTCCGGCTCGGCGACCGGCGTCGAGATCGCAGCGAGTACCCGGGCCGTGAGATCCGCGGCCTGGTCGGCCACCGGCTGACGGATCGTCGAGAGGTCCAGCAGGGACGCGCTGTCGTGGTCGTCGAAGCCGATGATCGCCAGGTCTTGCGGGATGCGCAGCCCGGCGTGGCGGATCGCCCGGATCGCGCCGTAGGCCATCTCGTCGGACTCGGCGAACAGCGCGGTGGGCCGATGGGGCCGGCGCAGCAACACCTCGGTGGCCGATTCGCCGCCGGCGACGGTGAAGTAGCCGAGTTCCTCCAGTTGCGGATCGAACTCGATCCCGGCTTCGGTCAGCGCGTCGACGAAGCCGACCCGGCGATGGTGCGGGGGAGTGAACCGCATCGGGTCCTCGGTGTCGCCGCCGATGAGCCCGACCCGACGGTGCCCCATCTCCAGCAGATGCCGCACCGCGGTCCGCGCACCCTGCTTGTCGTCGATGCGCGTCGTATGGAAACCCGGCCTGTCGACGCCGAGCGATCCAACCGGGCAGCCCAGCCCGAGCAGCGCCGCGGCCTCGTCGTCGGAGAGCACCAGGCTGGCAATGATCAGGGCGTCGACGCGTTTGCGCATCGGCATGGCGTCGAAGAATCGGGTACGGCCCGCGGGATCGCCCAGATTGTACAGCAATAGGCCGTATCCGCCCTGATGCAGCACCGCTTCGACCGCCCCGAGCACCTCGGCGAAATACCAGCGGTTGACGAACGGCACCACAACGCCAACCGTCGCCGTGCGGCCACTGGCCAGGCCCGCCGCGAAAGGCGATGCGACGTAGTTGAGTTCACGGGCGGCCTCGAGCACCCGGTCTCGGGTGGCGTCGGCGACGTCGGGCAGGCCGCGCAGCGAACGTGACACGGTCGCGATCGACACCCCGGCACGCCGTGCGACGTCCTCGATGCTCGCTGTCATGACCTTCGCCCGCAAATGGTCCGCCATACGCCGGACCGCTGGCCGACCCGGCACTCCGTCAGAGACGGTAACCCATTGCCCGGCGGTCCGAGAACGTTGCCGGGCAGACCCGATGCCCTGCGCACTCTGCAGCGAAGGGGATGACTCGCTGCGCAGGGACGTATTCCTGGCGGCTTGACGGATACTGAGCGGATGCGGGGTCTGGCGGGGCACGTCCGCAGCAGGCCGCTGATGCGGCGGCGGTGGGCCGCCGTGCTCTGTGCTGCGTCGGGCCTGGTCGGTATCTTCGCTCTCCCGCGTTTCGGCATCTGGCCGCTCGCCTTCGTCAGCGTGGCCGGGCTGAGCGTGGCCGTTGACGGACGGCGCAGCCGCACCGGCGCGTGGCTCGGACTGCTCTACGGCCTCGCCTTCTTCGTCCCGCTGCTGCAGTGGACCGGGGTGTACGTGGGACCCGTCCCGTGGCTGATCCTCGCCGTGGGGGAGGCGGGCTACTTCGCGGGAGTGGGCGCCTTGCTGCCGCGGGTGCAGCGGGTGCCTGGCGCGCCGGTCTGGGTCGCCGCCACCTGGGTACTCGAGGAGCTGGTCCGCGATCGGTGGCCGTTCAGCGGCTTTCCGTGGGGGCGCCTGGCCTTCAGCCAGGCCGAGTCACCGATGCGGTGGTTCGCCGCGCTGGGCGGCGCACCGCTCGTGACGTTCGCCGTCGCGTTGGCCGGTGCCGGATTGGCCCAAGCCGTCCTGCGTGCGAACGGCGGTCGGGCCAGGCTACCGGCGGTGGCCGCCGGGCTGGCCGTGCTGCTCGCCGTGCCTGCCCTCGGCGCCCTCCTGAGCTGGCCGCTCGCGCCGCCCGCGGACAGGGACGAGCACACGACGACGATCGCCCTCGTCCAGGGCGACGTGCCCGATCGGGGCCTTGACTTCGAGTCGCGCCGCCGAGAGGTGCTCGACAACCACGTTCAGCAGACGATGGCGCTGGCGGCCGACATCAAGGCCGGCCGGGTGGCGCGCCCCCAGCTGGTGGTCTGGCCGGAGAACTCGTCCGACCTCGACCCCTACGACAATGCGGACGCCCGAGCCGAGATCGAGCAGGTGGTCGCCGCGGTAGGTGTGCCGATCCTCGTGGGTGCGATCCTTGACGGGCCTGGCGACCATGTGAGCAACGCTGGCATTCTCTGGTCGCCGAGTACGGGACCCGGCGACACGTACATAAAACGACACCCGGTGCCGTTCGCGGAGTACATTCCGCTGCGCGGCATCGCCAAGATCATCAGCGACAAGGTCAACCTGGTGCAGCGCGACATGGCCAAGGGCACCGGCAACGGGCTGGTCACCGGCGGGCCCTACCCGTTCGGTGACGTCATCTGCTTCGAGGTCGCCTACGACGGACTGGTTCGCTCCTCGGTGGCCGCGGGCGCCCAGCTGCTGGTTGTGCAGACCAACAACGCCACATTCGGGCACACCGCCGAGACCTATCAGCAGTTGGCCATGAGCCAGCTGCGCGCCGTCGAACACGGCCGTACCACCGTGCAGGTGTCCACGAGCGGCCTGTCCGCGGTGATCGGGCCGGACGGGGCGATCCGCCAGCGGTCAGGCGCCCTGTTTACGCCGGCCCGCATCGTCGCGACCGTTCCACTGCGGACGTCCGAGACGCTCGCCACGCGGCTGGGGGCCATTCCTGAGTATGTGCTGGCCGTGATCGCGGTGGCCGCTGCGGCAACCGGCATGATCGTGGGCGTGCGTGACCGCCGCGGCCGGGTCGGGAGCGGTGCCGCGCCCACCGACGAACAGGAGATGGTGACGACGTGAGTGCTGAGCGAACCGAGACCAAGCTCGGGCGGGTGCTCGTCGTCATCCCCACCTACAACGAGCGCGACAACATCGAGCTGATCGTCGAGCGGACGCTGGGCGCGCTGCCGGCTGCCAGCGTGCTCGTGGTCGACGACGGCAGCCCCGATGGCACGGGACACATCGCGGATCGCCTCGCGGCCGACGACGAACGTGTCCACGCCCTGCACCGGGTGGTGAAGGAGGGGCTCGGCTCCGCCTACATCGCCGGGTTCGGCTGGGGACTAGACCACAACTTCGACGTACTGGTCGAGATGGACGCCGACGGTTCGCACGCCCCCGAGCAGCTGCCGCGGTTGCTCGACGCCCTCGACGACGCCGACCTCGTGCTCGGATCGCGGTGGGTACGCGGTGGCCGGGTCGTCAACTGGTCCACGTCACGCGAGCTGCTCTCCCGCGGCGGCAACCTGTACACCCGGCTGGCCCTGGGCGTCGGCCTGCACGACGCCACCGGCGGCTATCGCGCGTACCGGCGCGCCGTGCTCGAGAAGATCGACTACCGGGCGGTGGCGTCTCAGGGCTACTGCTTCCAGGTCGACCTGGCCTGGCGCGCGGTCCAGGCCGGTTGCCGGGTAGCCGAGGTGCCGATCACGTTCAGCGAGCGCGAGCGTGGCGAGAGCAAGATGAGCGGCTCGATCGTCCGCGAGGCGCTGTGGCGGGTGAGCGTCTGGGGGACCCAGCACCGGGCCCGCCAGCTGCGCAATGCGGTCCGCGCAGTTCGTTGGGATAGGTGACGCTACGCCCGATCCCGATGTGGTACCGTTTTGGTATGACTACCCAGATTGCGGTTCGGCTGCCCGATGACGTCGTGGCGTACATCGATCAGCTTGTCCAGGTCGGAGAGGCGAGTAGCCGGGCTGCCGTCGTCGCGCAGGTCCTGACTCGGGAGCGACGCCGCCGGATCGCCTTGCGGGACGCTGCGATCTTGGCTGGCGCTGGCGCCGACCGTGATCTCGATGATCTCGCCGGTTACGCGGCGAAAGTCGCGATGGACGACCTCCGCTGATGCGACCCATTCATACGGCACAGCTCGACAAGGTCCGACCGGTGCTGATCTTGACGCGCGAGCTGGTCCGGCCACATCTCAGCAGAGTCACCGTGGCGCCGATCACGAGTACGGTGCGGGGGCTGTCCACAGAAGTACCGATAGGAGCAGACAACGGACTCGATCACGTCTGCGTCGTCAGTTGCGACAACGTCGTCACGGTGCCGAAGTCCGTGCTGGGCCGGCAGATTGGGTACCTGTTGCCGGCACAGGAAACCCAACTCTCCGCGGCAATCCGAGCAGCTTTCGACCTCGACTGACAGATCAGGCGGATTTGGCGCCCCGGCGGGCGCGCAGCACGTCCAGCCGCTCGGCGAGAACCTCTTCCAGGTCAGCGACGGTGCGCCGCTCCATGAGCATGTCCCAGTGCGTGCGCGCCGGCTTGGTCTTCCGGGCCTCCGGTGCCGGGCCGTCGACCAGCTCCGCCGCCGTACCGTCCAGGCGGCATTCCCACGTCGGCGGGATCTCGGCCTCTTCGGCGAACGGGATTGTGAACTCGTGGCCGCGCGGGCAACTGTAGGCTGCAATGTTGCGCGGAGCCGGCTCCGCGTTGTGTTCGGTCTCGTAGCTGACAGCGCCCAGGCGACTGCCCCGCAGGGTGCGATCTGCCATAGTGGGCACCTCCATCAGGTCCTCGAATGTCTCATCCCCGGCAACGAATGATCCGGCAGCGTGATTCCCCGACTTCGCACCGACTTAACGATTCCTCAGGTGACGCGCGTCCGCAATCCCTATGAGCCATGAGGTGAGCATCTCGAGATGAGATTCCCAACCACCCGAACCGCTCCGTCTGCGAAGGCGCTCGCGCTGTCCCTCAACGGCGCACGGCTCGCGCTCGGCGCGTCGCTGCTCGCCTATCCGGCCCCGATGATCCGGCAGCTGGGTGTCGACCGAGCCTCTGCGGCGCGGATGAGCTGGCTGGCCCGGACCGCTGCTGCCCGCGACGCGGCGCTCGGGGCGGGCGGTGTCGTCGCCGTGCTGCGCGGGCGCGGTCAGCCGGGCTGGGTCCTTGCCGGGGTGGCCTGTGACGTGGTCGACGCGGTCGTGTTGGTGCAGGCGGCGCAGCAGCGCCGCGTCGACCCGCTGCGGGGACGGCTGATGGTCGGCGGGGCAGCTGTCTCCGCGGCCGCCGGGATCGTCAGCACAGTTGGGCTGCTCAGACGTCGCGGCTGAGCTGATCCGCGTGGAGTGATCTACCTTGGCCGCGGGCGCCGACGCTACCTGCTCGCTGGCCACTGTCCCCGCGCGCACAGCAGATCGCGCAGCACGTCTGCCCGGTCGGTCATGATGCCGTCCACTCCGAGGTCGATCAGACGGAGCATCTCGGTGCGCGAGTTGACCGTCCAGACGTGGACCGCGATGCCCAGCTCGTGGGCGCGGTCGACGTACCGGCGGTCGAACAGCCGCACCGGTCCGGCGCGGGCTGGCACCTGGGCACAGAGGCCGGATGGGGGCCGGGCGCGGGGCAGCCGCAGCAGCAGTGCTTCGCGGGGGCCGAGCGTCGTGCACAGCAGCGGGCCGAGGGCGGCGCGAACCGCGGCGATCCGAGCGTCGGAGAACGCGGCAACGCAGACCCGATCGATCGCTCCCGTACGCCGAATAGCGTCGATGATCGGCCCGACGCTGTGCGCGGCTTTCACGTCGAGATTGACCCGCATATCGGGCCAAGCACCGAGGACGTCGACCAGCAGCGGAATGGGCTCGCGCCCGGCGATACGAGCTCGGCGCACCTGCTCCCACGGCAACTCGGCGACCCGGCCGCGACGGTCGGTCACCCGGTCGAGCACGGAGTCGTGAAAGGCCACCGACACGCCGTCCGCCGTCGCTCTCACATCCGTCTCGAGGTAGTCGTAGCCGAGGCGGACGGCCCGCTCGAACGCCGCCATCGAGTTCTCGTCTCCGTCCAGCGCGAAACCTCGATGCGCGAACCCGATCGGTGCCGGGAGGTCCAGGAACGCCACCCGACGATCATGGCGGACGATGCGTAGTGGCGCTGGCCCGATCCGTCGCTGTCGGGTCTACAGTTCCCACACGCTCCGCGGCGGGAGGAGGTCGCATGCCCGGATCGCCACGCGCCGCAGACCGTACGCGGGCCGCGTTGCTCGAGGCGGCACGGGCGGCCTTCACCGAGTCCAGCTACGACGAGGCCAACGTCCTGGACATCGTCAAACGCGGGGGCTCCAGCGTCGGGAGTATGTACCACCACTTCGGCGGCAAGCCGGAGCTGTACGTCGCCCTCTACAGCGAGTACCACGCTCGTCAGGAGGAGCGAGCGAAGGCGGCGGTGCTCGCGGCCCGCGACCGGGGCGAGACCGACCAGGTCAATCTGTTTGTCGCGGGGTCGCGGGCCTATCTGCAGGGCTGCTGGGAGGAACGGGACCTGACCCGGCTCTGGCAGATCGGCGGCGGCCCGGCGGGATTCGCGATGATCGGCGGCCAGCGCTTCCACTCCTGGCTGCGTAGGAATGCCGAGGTGCTCGGTGCCGACCATCCCTCACTCGGCGGTGCCCTCGTGATCGTCCTGACGAGTGTGGTGCATTCCGCCGGAGTCGAAGTCGCGATGCAGTCGACCCGTAGACAGGCCATGCGGTTGGCCGAGAACGTCCTCACGCTGATCGACCGAATTGCTCGGCCGGACGGCTGAGCGCGGCGACGTCGAGCCTGTTCCCGGCGGGGCATCCTCAGTACTGTCTGCACGATCCGAATACGATTCGGCGTGCTCGGCTCTTGGGCGGTGACGGTGGCGGCACAGGCGGGGGTGACGCCGTTGCTGCGCGTGCGCGGAGTCGGCGTGCGTCTCGGTGGGTTGCGGATCCTCGACGACGTCAGCCTGGAGGTGCTGCGCGGACAGTCCGTCGGCCTGATCGGGCCGAACGGGGCGGGCAAGACCACGCTGTTCAACGTGGTCTGCGGATTCGTCCGGCCCGATGCAGGCTCGCTCGAATGGCTGGGTCGCCCGCTGCGCCGGCTGCGTCCGCACGACCTCACCCGAATGGGCGTGGCGCGGACGCTGCAGGGCCTCGGGTTGTTCGAGCACCAGACGGCGCTCGAGAACGTGCTGGTCGGCGCGTCCGGGCACACCCGCACCAGCCTGCCCGCGGCCCTGCTCGGGCTGCCCCGCAACGACCGCAAGCTCGCGTTGTTGCGCGAGACCGCCCTGCACCAGCTGGAGACGCTGGGCATCGGCGACGCCGCGAACCGTCCGTGCGCGAGCCTGCCGTACGGCACCCGCAAACGGGTCGCGCTGGCCCGCGCCCTGCTGTCGCGGCCCCGCCTGCTGCTGCTGGACGAACCAGCAGCGGGCCTGTCAGCCGACGAGATCGCCGAGCTCGGCGAGTTGGTCCGGACCTTGCCTGGCGGCCCGGCGGTGATGCTCGTCGAGCACCATATGGACCTGGTGATGTCGGTGTGCGACCAGGTGTACGTGTTGGACTTCGGTGAGGTGATCGCGTCCGGTACCCCGGATCAGGTCAGGGCGAATCCCGCGGTGCAGGAGGCATATCTCGGCGACGCCGCCGTGGTGGCCGAGTCGGCCGGTGGACCGGATGCTCGACGTTGACGGCGTCGTCGCCTCATACGGCCCGGTGCGGGCACTGGATGGCGTCGACATCAGGGTCGCGCAAGGCAGCATCACCGCCGTGCTGGGCGCCAACGGCGCCGGAAAGACCACACTGTTGCGCACGGTGAACGGGCTGCTGCGGGCTCGCGAGGGGCGGATCCGGCTGGACGGCCTCGACGTGACGCGTCGCCGTCCGGAGGACATGGCGCGACTGGGCATGACGCACGTGCCCGAAGGCAGGGGAGTGGTCGTCGAGCTGACCGTCGAGGAGAATCTGCGGCTTGGCGGGCTATGGCGTCCCGATCGGGCGCGAGCCCAGGCCGACATGGCGCGGGTGTACGAGATCTTCCCACCGCTGCGGACGCGCCGCCGCCAGCTCGCGCAGAGCCTGTCCGGCGGCGAGCGTCAGATGCTGGCCATCGGCCGGGCGTTGATGGCCCGCCCCAAGCTGCTGCTGCTGGACGAGCCGTCGCTCGGGCTCGCCCCGCGAACCTCCGCCGAGATCATCGGGGTGATCCGCCAGCTGCGCGACGACACCGGGCTGACGGTCCTGCTCGTCGAACAGAACGCGACGACGGCGCTGTCGGTGGCCGACCGGGTCGTCGTCCTCAACCTCGGCCGTAAGGTCGCCGACGACCGCGCCGACACCTTCGCCGTGGACGACCGGCTCCGCGCCGCGTATCTGGGCTTCTAGGAGGCAGGGCCGCATGCTGCGCTTCGTCGACCTGACGCTCTCCGGCGTCACCAATGGCATGATCTACGCGGCCGTCAGCCTTGCGCTCGTGCTTATCTGGCGAGCCACGCGGATCGTCAACTTCGCGCAGGGCGGCATGCTGATGGTGACGACCATCGTCGCGTACCAGATCGTCCAGGCCGGCGGCTCCTATTGGCTCGGTACGCTCGTCGCGATCGCCTGCGGGCTGGCCCTCGGAGCGGTCACCGAGGCCGTGCTCATCCGCCCGGTCGAGAACAAGCCGCCGATCAACGCGGTGATCGTCACGCTTGGCTTGCTGGTGCTGCTGCAGGGGATCGCCGGCGCGACCTTCGGGGGCACCCCGAAGTCCTTCTCGCCGGCATTCGGGATCCAGGGCTATGACATCGGCGGCAAGCGGGTGCTGTTCTCGCCCGCCGACCTGTTCACCGTGCTCGTCGTGATCGGCGTGATGGTGCTGCTGGCGCTGCTGTTCCGGCGCACCGCGGTGGGGCTGCGCATGCGCGCCGCAGCGTTCGCGCCGGAGGTCGCGCGGATGCTCGGAGTGCGGGTCGGGCGCACGCTCACCCTCGGCTGGGCGCTCGCCGCCGGGGTGGGTGCCGTGGCGGGTATCCTCGTAGCGCCGAGCACGTTCGTCGGGCCCAACGCGTTCGACGCAATCCTGATCTTCGGCTTCACCGCCGCGGTGATCGGCGGGCTGGACTCGCCGCCCGGTGCGGTCGTCGGCGGGCTGCTGCTGGGACTCGCGCTCAGCTACCTGTCCGGCTATGCGGGTTCGGACGTCGTGACGTTCGGGACGCTCGTCATCCTCATCGTGGTCCTCATGGTCCGGCCGAGCGGCCTGTTCGGCGTCCGATCCGGACGGCGGGTCTGACGCTCCGATGACAGTGACGGCGCAACCCCCGACCACCACCAGAATGCCACGCACCGCGTTCTGGCGGCTGACCGTGGTCCGCCATCTCGGATCCGCGATGGTCGCGCTGGGCGCCCTCTACTTGATCACCGAGCATGTCGACGAATACCGGAACCTGCAGATCGCGACAATCTGCTACACCGCCATCGCGGTGGGCGGGCTGACCGTGCTGTGCGGCACGAGCGGGCAGATCTCCCTCGGCCAGGGGGCATTCATGGCCGTCGGCGGGTACACGACCGCGGTGGTCCTCGAGCACCAGGGCTGGAATATCGGCTGGGTCGTCGTGATCAGCACGGTGGCCACCGCGGCCTTCGGGGCCATCGTCGGTCTGGCCGCCGCTCGGCTGCGTGGGCCATACCTGGCCGGCGCCACACTGGCTCTCGCGGTTGGTCTGCCGTCGCTCGCCAACTACCGTCACCTGCGCGACACCCTGGGCGGCGCGAACGGCCTGACGATCGCCACAACCCCGCCGCCGCTCTCACTCGGCGAGACGTTCCCGCTGGAGCGGTGGCAGGCGTGGATCTGTGGGTTGTGCGCGGTGATCGTCTTCGTCGGGCTGGCCAATCTGCTGCGTAGCAAGCTCGGGCAGGACATGCGGGCGCTGCGCGACGACGAGGTCGCGGCCGCGCTGTCCGGCATCAGGGTGGCGCGCCTGCAGGTCGTCGCGTTCATCGTCAGCGCGGCCTGCGCCGGGTTGGCCGGTTCGCTGCTGGCGTTCGTCACCAGCCTGGCCGCGCCCGGCGCCTTCCCGTTGTCGCTCTCGCTCTCGCTGCTGACGGCGGCGGTGCTGGGTGGCCTCGGCAGCCTGGCCGGCGCGGTTTACGGTTCGGTCCTGGTCGTCCTGCTGCCGATCTGGTCCAGCGGCCTGGCGGAGTCGCTCAACCTTTCCCGTGACGTCTATTCGAATCTGCCGCTGATCGTCTACGGCGTCGTGCTCATCCTGGTGATGCTGCTGTTTCCGCGCGGGTTGCAGGGGGCGCTGCGCCTCGTCCCCGGCGCTATCGCCGGATTGCGCAGCCGCGGGTCACGAGACGGAAACGGAGCTGGCCGGGACTGAGTCGACTGTCTACCCTCAGCCGAACGCAGTTCTCCTCGACCCTGAAGGGGGCGCAACGATGCGCAACAGGACGGGCATTCGGATCGCGACAGCGGGCATTGCCGCGCTCGCGCTGGTGCTCGCTGCGTGCAGCAGCTCCAAGAGCAGCAGCAGTGGCGGCGGTGCTGACAACGGCCCGAACAAGGCCAGCGCGCCGGGAGTCACCGCGACGACGGTCACGATCGGCAGCCACCAGCCGCTGACCGGCCCGGCCGCACCCGGCTACAGCGAGATCGCCCCGGCGATGAATGCGTACTTCACGTGGGTCAACGATCATGGCGGGGTCAACGGCCGGACGATCAACTTCAAGTATGAGGACGATGGATACAACCCGACCAACACGGTGACGGTCACCAAAAAGCTCGTCCTGCAGGACAGGATCTACGCCATGGTCGGCGGCCTCGGCACGCCGACGCATACCAAGGTGTTGGACTACCTCAACGGCTCACGGGTTCCGGACCTGTTCGTCTCGTCCGGCTGCCAGTGCTGGGACCAGCCGCAGAAGTACCCGTATACGTTCGGCTTTCAGCCCGACTACGTCGTCGAGGGCAAGATCCTCGGCCAGTACGTCGTCAAGAACTTCCCGGGCAAGAAGGTCGCGTACTTCTCCCAGGACGACGACTTCGGGGCCGACGGCGTCAAGGGTCTGGACACCGAGATCGACAAGTCCCAGGTGGTGGCCCGCCAGGTCTACCAACCGGGCAACACCGATGTCTCCGCACAGGTATCGGCGATCGCCCGGGCAAAGCCGGACGTCGTCGTGCTGTTCACGATTCCGGCCTACACGGCGCTGTTCAGGCTCACGTCACTAAAATTGGCCTTCAGCCCGCAGCTGGTGGTCACCAATGTCGGCGCCGACGTCATGACGCTGTCGGCGCTGCTCGAGCAATACTCCAAGTCCGCGACAAAGGGAAATCAGGCCATCGAAGGCATCGTCTCCGACGGCTACCTGCCGTCGCTCGGCGACACGAGCAACAGCTGGCACACGCTGTTCACCCAGGTCAAGCAGAAGTACGCTCCGACGCTGCCGTTCGACGCGAACGTGCAATATGGGCTGGCCGTCGCCTACACGTTCGTCCAAGTGCTCCAGGCTGCCGGCAAGAACCCGACCCGGCAGAGCCTGATCGACGCGGTCGAGAAGGGCGGCCTTGCCGGGCCGGGACTGGTCCCTTTCCGGTACAGCAAGGACTCCCACGCCGGGTACACCGGGGTGCAGATCGGCGTGATCAAGTCCGGTGCGCTCGTCCTGCAGGGCACGCCGCTGGTCACCGACGACGGCACCGGCGCGATCACCCCGTACACCACGAAGCAGCCCGAGGCGCCCGCCAACGGGATCCCCACGGGCTGACCCCCAGAGCGCCGGTCATGGTGTGGCGGACGATCCCCACACCATGACCGGCCCCAATCCGGGCGGCGGTCAGGCTCAGAGAGCTGGCGGCGGCGCAGCCTCGACGGCCTCCTCGCCGTCCTCGTCTGCCGGCGTTTCCTCGTCGTCCTCCGGGGCAGGGCCGACGGCAGCGGCGAGCAGACCGCTATTCGGGATGTTGATCAGCGGGCCGTCGTCGGCCTGCAGCGAGGTATAGAGCAAACCGACCGAACTGACGATGCCGTCGTGTGGTCCGCCCAGCGTGCCGGAGTAGATCCTGATCCGAGCGCCTGGTACGTAGGGCCTTGCGAACAGCAACACGAGTCCGGCGAACAGGTTGCCCAGCACCTGCTGGGCCGCGATGCCGAGGATGATGCCGGTGACCGCACCACCAACCAGCAGCCGATCCAACGGGACGTCGAGCAGCTCGAGCACGCAGAACAGGACGACGAGGTAGCCGATCAGCAGCGCTGCGACCCTCAGCGAGGACGCCGCCGAGGTTCCGGCACGTGGCTCGCTAATCCGCCGCAGTTCGTTCGCCGCGGCCCGGGTGGCCAACACGCCGAAGATCAGAGTTGCGAGCGCGCAGCCCCAGGTAGTGAGGCGCCGCGTCATGAACTCGTCGTGGATGCCACCGTAGGTGTTGCCCACGATCAGCGCAGCAATGGGGACGATCCCGTAGCCGATCGCCCTGCGGAAGTCGGGCTTTACCTGCTCGTCCAGCGCCCGCAGGGCTTGTTTGGCAGACTCGGGCAGGCTCATGTCCACCTTGGGTTTGCGCCACCACATGGGCTTTGTCTACCAGGCTGTCCGGGCCGGAGCCGATAACGGGACCTACCTCTGGGCCCGGAGCAGGCCCAGATCCTGCTTCGCTATGACTGTGACGATTCACGGCCACCCGATCCGGTTACACCTATAGCGAAGCGCGCCGCTGGAAGGAAAACGCGGCGCTAGAGCGGAGCTCAGGCGGCCCGGGTTGGTCTGTCACCTCGAGATCCTCGACGCCGAGTCCCGACGCCGCCCACCATGGGATTCGTGAATCAGCCAGATACCCCCGTCGAGCGCCTGCGCCAACTGGTCAACGGCTACCAGGTCACCCAGGCGATCCACGTGATGGTGACGCTCGGTCTACCGGATCTTCTCGCCGATGGATCACGCTCTTCGGCAGACCTGGCTGGCGAGACGGGAACGCACCCAGGATCCCTCCACCGCTTAATGTGCGCCCTTGCCGCCATCGGCGTCCTCACCGAGCGTGTCAACGGCTTCCAGCTCACCGAACTCGGCAACCTCCTGCGGGGCGACATTCCCGATTCGCTGGCCGGGTGGGCCGCGTACGTAGCACGCCCCTACCACTGGGCGGCATGGGGCGACCTGTTGCACACCGTGCGTACAGGCGAGATCGCGTTCGACGCCCGCCACGGCGGCGAGAGCGTGTGGGACTGGCGCAGCCGACACCCCGAGGAGAACGAGATCTTCAACCACGCTATGCACGCACTCTCGGCGACAACAGCACGCCGGCTGGCCGAGGGCTACGACTTCAGTCGATTCTCCACTCTGGCCGACCTCGGCGGGGGTGACGGCACGCTCATGGCAGCCGTGCTCACCCGCCACCGGGGCCTGCGCGGTTTGATCTTCGACCTGCCCCACGTCGTCATCGATGCACCGTCGCGGCTGATGGCGGCCGGTGTCGCTGACCGCTGCAAGATCGTGGCCGGCAGCTTCTTCGATGTGGTGCCGCTCGGCTGTGATGCCTATGTCTTGAAGTCGATTCTTCACGATTGGGACGACGACGCGTCGGTTCGGATCCTTGAGCGGGTTCGAGACTCGACGAACCCTGGGACGGCTCTCCTCATCGTTGAGCGCGCCCTGGTGGAGCAGCACGCAGGACCCCTTGCAGCCATGTCGGACCTGAACATGATGCTGATGACCGGAGGTAAGGAACGCACCCTCACCCAATGGCGGGGGCTCACCGATGCCAGCGGCTTCACGATCACCGGCACCGTGGACCTCGGCGCCGGGTGGTGGGTCATCGACACACGACGCAGGTAGGCCGAATCTTGCCGCCGACGCCCGGCACCGCAGATTTGCCCAGATCCCGCCTTCGGCGTTGGAACGAAGTTCAGTCGAGCAGCACCTCAGCCAGCTGGCGGTAGCCGTCGAGCGGGTCGGCGTCCGGCTCGGCGAGCAGCTGAAGGCTGACGTGATCGGCTCCCGCGTCGAGGTGCTCGTGGATCCGCTTCGCGACGGCCGCAGCATCGCCGTGCGCGACGACCGCGTCGATCAACTGATCGCTGCCCCCACCAGTCAGATCGGTGTCGGCGAAGCCCAACCGGCGAAGGCTGTTCGTATAGTTGACCAGACCCAGGTACGGGGCGACCCGCTGTCGCCCGATCGCACGGCCTCGGGCGAGGTCCGGCTCGACGACGACCTTGTGCTCGGGCGCAAGCAGCGGCACAGCGCCGAGGATCTCGCGCGCCTGCCGGGTGTGCTCTGGCGTCGTCAGGTACGGGTGGGCACCTGCCGTCCGGTCGGCCGCCAGCCGCAGGACCTTCGGGCCGAGGGCTGCCAGCAATCTGCGCTGCGCCGGCACGTGCGCGTTGTCGAGTTCGTCCAGGTAGCGCACGAGCGCGTCGTACGGCTTGGTGAAGCGGGCATCGGTCTGCTCGCGGTGACCCGCGCCGATGCCCAGCAGGAACCGGCCGGGGTGCCGCGACTCGATCTGATGGAAGGCCGTCGCAGCGGTCTGCGGATCGTCCTTCCAGATGTTGACGATTCCGGTGGCGACGACCAGCGTCGTCGTGGCGTCGAGCAGCTGGTCGGCAAGCTCGAGGTCGCCGCTCGGCGAGCCGCCGATCCACACCGCGCCGTAGCCGAGCTTCTCCAGCTCCGCCGCCAGGTCGGGCGACAGCCGCGAGGCGTTGCGCCAGACGCCGATCTTGCCGAGCCCGATAGTCACACCAGCCGCAACCAACCTCTGCCATCGGATGTTCCGGCTACGTGTCGAAGCCGAGGCCCAGCCGGTCCAGCGACCGCAGCCACAAGTTACGGCGACCGGCCGCTCGATCGGCGCGATCCAGCGACCAGCGAGTCGCCTGGATTCCCAGATATGCAAGGGGTTCCGGCGGGAACGGCACCGGCTTCGAGCGCACCATCTCCAGTTCGGTGCGCTCGGTGCGATCACCGGCGAGCAGATCCAGCATCACCAGTGCGCCGAAGCGCGACGCGCCGACGCCGAGGCCCGTGTAGCCCGCCGCGTACGCAACCTGCCCGCGGTGCGCGGTGCCGTAGAAGGCACAGAACCGGGTGCAGGTGTCGATGGCGCCGCCCCAGGCGTGGGTGAAGCGCAGCCCGTCCAGCTGCGGGAAGGTGTGGAAGAAATGCTCGGCGAGCTTGCCGAACGTGGCTGGTCGCTGGTCGTGGGCGGCTCGGACGCGCCGCCCCGGGTAGTAGACCGCGTCGTAGCCACCCCACAGGATGCGGTTGTCGGCCGACAGCCGGTAATAGTGGAACTGGTTGCCGCTGTCCCCGATGCCTTGCCTGTTTGCCCAGCCGATCGCGGCCAGCTGCTGCGGTGAGAGCGGCTCCGTCATCAACACGTAGTCATAGACGGGAACGGTGTATAGGCGGATTCGGCGCACCAGCGAGGGGAATGCGCTCGTACCCAAGGCGATGTGCTGGGCGCGGACCGTCCCGCGAGCGGTCTGCAGCGTCAGCGGGCTGCCGTCGATCCGCTGCACGCGGGTGTGCTCGACGATGCGTACGCCGAGCTGCTCGCAGGCGCGAGCCAGTCCCCAGGCCAGCCTTGCGGGATCCACCAGCGCGGTGTTGCGCCGCTCCCACCGGCCAGCGAGGTACGTGGGGGAGTGGACCTGCGCGTAGACCGCCTCGCGGTCGAGGAACTCGCCACTGGTCTCGGCGCGCAGCTCGTCGGCCTGATGAGGCTCGGTGGCCACCGTCAGCTCACCGACCCGCGCGAAGTCGCAGTCGATGCCGTAGCGCTCGATCGTCGCGCCGATCTCGTCCAGATTCTGCTGGCCGAGCTGCTCGAGCCGGTCGTACTCCTGTGGGAAGCGGGCCCGGCCGTTGGCCGAGCCGTGGGTGAGGCTGGCGGCGCAGAATCCGCCGTTGCGCCCGGATGCGGCGGCCCCGACTCGGTCAGCCTCGATCAGCACGACGTCACGGTCCGGGTCACGTTCCTTGGCCAGCAGCGCCGTCCAGAGGCCGGTGAATCCGCCGCCCACGACGGCCAGCTCGCACTCGAGATCACCGTCCAGCGGTGAGCGCGCCACGGGCCGACCCGGGTTGTCCAGCCAGAAGGAGATCGGTGTGGCGTCGCACAGCGCTTTGGTGATCAGCTGCGCGTCACCCTCGGTAGTATCCGTCGGCCACTGTTAGCGCGTCGTCGAGAATCGCCATGCCTTCTCGGATCTCCTCCGCGCTGGTCGTGCACGGCGGGACGACATGGGTGCGGTTGAAGTGGACGAACGGCCACAGCCCGCGCTGCTTGCACGCCGCGGCGAACTCGTTCATCGGCGCCGCGTCGGCGCCGGAAGCGTTGAACGGGACGAGCGGCTCGCGGGTCGTGCGGTCGCGCACCAGCTCAACGGCCCAGAACACGCCCAGACCGCGGACCTCGCCTACGCTCGGGTGCCGGGCCGCGAGCTCGTTCAGTGCAGGGCCGATGACATGCGAGCCCAGCGTCCGCGCGTGCTCGACGATTTCCTCCTCGCGGAAGATGCCGATGGACGCCACCGCCGACGCGCAGCCGAGCGGATGCCCCGAGTAGGTCAGCCCGCCGGGGAACGCGGTGGTCGCGAACGACTCGGCGATCTCGTCAGCGATGATCACGCCGCCCAGCGGGACGTAGCCGGAGTTGACGCCCTTGGCGAACGTGATCAGGTCCGGCTTGGCGCCCCAGCGGTCCACGGCGAACCACTCGCCGCAGCGGCCGAAGCCGGCCATCACCTCGTCGGCGATGAACAGGATGCCGAACTCGTCGCAGATCTCCCGGACGCCGACCAGGTAGCCTTCCGGCGGCACGAGGATGCCGTTCGTGCCGACGACCGGCTCGAGGATGATCGCCGCTATTGTGTGCGCACCCTCGAGCATGATCAGGTCACGCAGATGGGCGAGGGCGCGCTCGGATTCCTCGGCTTCGGTCGTCGCGTGGAACGCCGAACGGTACAGGTAGGGGCCCCAATACCGGACCACGCCGGGGATTCCCGGCTCGTTCGGCCAGCGCCGTGGATCACCCGTGAGCGTGATGGACCCGGCCGTCGCCCCGTGATAGCTGCGGTAGGCCGCGAGGATCTTGTGCCGGCCGGTATGCAGCCGGGCCAGCCGGATCGCATTCTCGTTGGCCTCGGCGCCGGCGTTGGTGAAGAACACCTGGTTGAGGGTGCCGGGTGCAAGCTCGGCGATCAGCCGCGCGGCTTCGCTGCGCGCGTCGTTGGCGAACACGGGGGAGATCGCGCAGAGCTTGGCCGCCTGTTCCTGGATCGCGGCGACCAGTTTCGGGTGCTGGTAGCCGATGTTGACGTTCACCAGCTGCGAGGAGAAGTCCAGGTACTTCGTCCCGGCGTAGTCCCAGAAGTGGCTGCCCTCGGCGCGGGCGATCGGCAACGGGTCGATCAGCGCCTGCGCGGACCAGGAGTGGAACACGTGCCGCTTGTCGTCGGCCTTGACCCGCGCCGCGACCTCGCTGGCGGCGTTGAGCAGATCGGTCATCGCGTCCTCGGGAAGCCTAGGTCGACCGTCGATGTCGCGGGGTCGGGCCACCGCGCTGTGACGACCTTGCCACGGGTGTAGAAGTTCACGCCTTCCGGGCCGTACATGTGCGCATCCCCGAACAGCGACGCCTTCCAGCCGCCGAACGAGTAGTAGCCGACGGGCACCGGGATCGGGACGTTGATGCCGACCATGCCGACCTCAACGTCGAACTGGAACTGGCGCGCCGCGCCGCCGTCGCGGGTGAAGATCGCCGTGCCGTTGGCGTACTCGTTGGCGTTGATCAGCTCGAGCGCCTCGGCGTAGCTGTCGACACGCACCACGCTGAGGACAGGGCCGAAGATCTCGTCGGTGTACACTGACATCTTCGGCGTGACACGGTCGAGCAGTGTCGTGCCGAGGAAGAATCCCTCGGCGGGAACGTCGGATTCCCGGCCGTCGACGACGACGGTTGCGCCCGAGTTCGCACCTTCCCCAATGTAGCCCGCGACCTTGTCACGGTGCTCGCGGGTGATCAGCGGACCCATGTCGGTGTCGGGATCCGTGCCGCTCCCGATCCGCAGCTTCGGCAGCCGCGCGGCGATCGCGTCGACCAGCCGATCGCCGACATCGCCGACGGCCACCGCCACCGAGATCGCCATGCACCGCTCGCCGGCCGCGCCGTACGCCGCGGACACCGCGGCGTCTGCCGCCATCTCGACGTCGGCGTCCGGCAGCACCAGCATGTGGTTCTTCGCGCCGCCGAGCGCCTGCACGCGCTTACCGTGGGATGTCCCGGTCTGGTAGATGTGCCGGGCAACCGGCGTCGAACCGACGGAGCTGACGGCCGCGACGTCGGGATGCGCAAGCAGCGCGTCGACGGCTTCCCGGTCGCCCTGCACGACGCTGAACACACCGTCCGGCAGGCCGACCTCTTGCCACAGCCGAGCCAGCAACAGCGAGGCAGATGGGTCCTTCTCACTCGGCTTCAGCACGAACGCGTTGCCGCAGGCGATGGCGTTTGCGCACATCCAGAGCGGCACCATGGCCGGGAAGTTGAAGGGCGTGATGCCGGCGACCACGCCGAGCGGCTGGCGGATGGAGTAGACGTCGACCCCGGCGCTGGCCTGTTCGGAGAACCCGCCCTTGAGCAGTTGCGGCACCCCGGTCGCGAACTCGACGTTTTCCAACGCTCGCGCGACCTCGCCCGCAGCGTCCGAGAGCACCTTGCCGTGCTCGGCAGTGATGATCGCGGCGAGCTCGCCGGCGTGCGTGTGCAGCAGCTCGCGGAAGGCGAACAGTACCTCGGCGCGGCGCGACAGGGAGGCCAGTCGCCATTCAGGGGCGGCGGAGACCGCGCTGGCGATCGCCGCATCGACCTCGGCGGCCGAGGCGAGGTCCACCTCCCCGGTCTGCACGCCGGTAGCCGGGTTGTAGACAGGGGAGGTGCGGCCGGAGGTCCCCGGCGTGACGTGGCCGTCGATCCAGTGCGAGATGCGCGTCGTCATAGCCGCATCGTACGTCCCGGGGCACCGCATCGACCGGGTCCCGCGAACCGCGATCGAGGCTTCGGCATCACAGCTCGTTGAGCGGGACCTCCCGGTCGGCGAGCCGCCCAACGTCGACCTGACGCCCGGCGCGCACGAGGTCCTGGATCTGGTCCGTGACGTCCCATACGTTGACGTTCATGCCTGCCACCACGCGGCGGTCCGCCAGCCAGAACGCGATGAACTCCAGCCCGTCCCGGTCGCCCCGGAAGACGACCTGGTCATAATCGCCCGGTCCGGCGTACCCGGCGTACTCCATGCCCAGGTCGTATTGGTCGGTGTAGAAGTACGGCACGCGGTCGTAGACGGCCTCGCGGCCCAGCATCGACCGGGCCGCGACAGCCGGCTGGTTGAGCGCGTTGGCCCAGTGCTCGACGCGGATGCGCTTGCCGAGGACGGGGTGGAAGGCGTTGGCTACGTCGCCGACGGCGTAGACGTCCGGGTCAGACGAACGCAGGTGCTCGTCCACGACGATGCCGTTGTCGACGGTGATCCCGGCCGCCTCGGCAAGCTGCGTGTTCGGGGCGATGCCGATGCCGGTGACGATGGCGTCGGCCTCGACGAGGCTGCCGTCACCGAGCTGGACTCCGCCCGCGACCACCTCAGCGACCTGGGCGCCGAATCGCAGGGCCACGCCGTGGTCGCGGTGCAGGTCGGCGAAGACCTGCGCGACCTCCGGGCCCAGCACGCGTAGCAACGGCAGTTCGGTCGCCTCCAGGACGGTCACGTCGACGCCAGCGAGCCGGGCGGCGGCAGTCACTTCCAGGCCGATCCATCCCGCGCCGATCACCGCGACCCGGGTCGCGCCCCGCAAGGTGTGCTTGAGCGACTCGCAGTCGCCCACACTGCGTAGATAGCACACTCGCGGGTCGTCGGCGCCGGGCACCGTGAGGCGACGCGGCGACGATCCGGTGGCGACCAGCAGCTTGTCGTAGCCAACCTGGTCGCCGTCGACCAGCGTTACAGTGCGCGCGCCGCGGTCGAGCGCGACAGCACGTTTCCCGAGCATCAGCTCGACGTCGTGCTCGGCATACCACGGCGCCGGGTGAACGAAGATCGTGTCCCGCTCGGCCTTGCCCTGCAGGTACTCCTTGGACAACGGTGGCCGTTCGTACGGGTACTCGGCCTCTTGCCCGACGAGCACGAGCCGCCCGTCGAAGCCCTCCGCCCGCAGCGCCTCGGCCGACTTGGCGCCGGCCAGGCTGGCCCCCACAATCACGAACGTCTGCTGCGTTGCCATCTGTCACGTCCTGTTGTCCTGTCTAGTGGCGGCTCGGGGTTCTCGGCCGGCAAGCGACCTCGACGGTAGTCCACCCAGGAGCATGTCAACATCAACCGCAACGGGGAGCCGGCAGCCGTCCTGGTGTCCCAGCCTGATCTGGCCGCATTGCGAGAAACCGAGCGCTGGAGCGTCGAGGCTCCACACGGAACTCGCATCGTTCAGGGCTGCCGCGAACGGGCTCGGTGGGCCCTCACCCGCATCCGGTTGCCGCACCGCTCGTCCGAGCACCAGCGTCGGTGGCCGGTTGGCTTTGCTTGTCGGCAAGGCCTACTGAGGTTGGATGTTGTGGTTGCGGGCGAACAGGTTGCCGGGGTCGTACTGACGCTTGACCACCGTGAGCCGCTCATAGGTCTGCGTTGGATAGATCGCGGCGACATCCTCCTCGGTGGCAGAGGCGAGGAAGTTTGGGTAGGCGCCGTTGATGTGAGGTGCGAGTCTCCCCCAGATTGCTTCCAGAGCTGGACGAGCGGCGTCGACGACCGGCTTCGGACCCGCGGTGACAGTCACGAACATCAACTCCGCTTGGCGGTGCGCGTAGGCGGTGGCCTCGTCGGGGACTCGGGATACCGCACCGCCGACGCTGCGAACGGCGATGACCGGCGACCGCTGCGATGCCCCAACCTCGACGAGGATCTGCAGGACCTCGGCCACCGATTCCTGGTCGACGAAGGCGCTTCGGGTCATGAACCGGATGCCAGGCGCCGGGGTCGCTCCGTCCGCCAGCGTGTCCGCATAAGGTTTCAGCGCGATATCGTCCTCGATCACCGTGCCGAGCCGGCGGATCGGGTCGATTGCCAGGGCTGCGAGCTCCGGGTGATCGCCGTCGAAGACGACGTAGATCTCGACCGGCGCGTCGGGTCCGCCGGCGAATGGATTGGCGAAGCCAGCGATGGAGGTGAGCTCTTCGGGGGCGGTGCGGAGATAGTCCGCCCAACCCTGCAGCACGGCGGCCGCCTCCGATGCCGGGAAGGCGATCTTGCCGTGGAAGACGTCTGTCGTCGGGTGTGCCACGAACTCGAAGGCGGTCACGATCCCGAAATTGCCGCCGCCACCGCGAACCGCCCAGAACAGCTGCGGGTTCTCCTCCGCGCTCGCATGCACGACCTCTGCGTTGGCGGTGACCACCTCTGCGGCGACCACGTTGTCCAGGGCCAGACCGTACTTCCTGACCTTCCAGCCGATGCCACCGGTCAACGTCAGTCCACCGACACCGACGCTCTTGGTGTCGCCCGAGGAGATCGCCAGGCCGTGCGGGGCCAAGGCCGCCGTGACCTGCCCCCAGGTGGCGCCGCCGCCGATCCGCACCAGGTGACGTTTCTCGTCGATGATCTCCACGTTCGCCAGCTTGCTGAGGTCGATCACGACCCCGTCGTCGTTGGTGCCGAAGCCCGGAAAGCCATGGCCGCCGCCTCGCACGGACAGCAACATCCCCGCGCTGGCAGCGAATCTGACACCCGCTTGCACGTCCCCGACGCTCGTGGGCCGCAGAACATGGGCCGGACTACCCGAAGCCAATACCGAGCGCCTAGCCGATTCGTACTCCGCTCCGCCTGGTTCGATGATGTCGCCGTCGAAGTCACGGCGAAGGGTTTGTTCGATCATGTCGCCGCCGAAGTCACGGCGAAGGGTTTCAAGCGCTGAGCTCATGACGTTCCTTCCACACAGGAGAATCCTCGTTATCCGAACTGGCCGGCTGCCGTGCATCAGCACGACTGCTGGGCGGTAGCCCACCCGGAGGTAGCCGATCGGGCCGCCGTCCCAAGAGGTAACGAAGCTGCTCGTCATCTCGGCGGTGGTCATTCGCAGGTGCGAGCCCGAACGTGTGCGTGATCCGGAATGTGACCGCTGAGCCGTTCGGGTCCATTTCGTAGCTGCCGACTTGCGGTCTTGCGTTCTCTCGTCGCGTTGCTGATTTCGGCATTGCGGTGGACGTCTCCTAATGACGATGCCTACGAGGGTGTTGCTGGCCCTTCCAGCGTCAGGCGCAAGACGAGCCGAGACATCCGCCAGTTAGCCGATATCGACCTGTGTCGTTGCCGGGACGACCCGGCAGCGCCCAGCGTTACCGCTGGCCGTCTCGGCGCTGGGCTACCTCTGCGGCGAGTTGGGCGCGGGTGGTGAGACCGAGCTTGGCGAAGACGTGCGCGAGATGGGTTTGCACGGTGCGCCGGGAGATGTACAGCCGGTCGCCGATTTGCGGGTTGGAGAGTCCTTGGGCGACCAGGTCGGTGACGGTGCGCTCGGTCGGTGTCAGGCTCCGCCAGCCAGTCTTTGGCCGGCCGCGCGCTCCCCGGCGGCCGCGGCGGATGCCGGCCGCGCGAAGCACGGCCTCGGCTCGGGCCAGATCGCGGGCCGCGTCGAGGCGCTCGTAGATGCTGATCGCCTGGTCCAGCAGTCGCTGGGCCTGATCTACCTTGCCTTGCCGAGCGTAAGCGGCTCCAGCGTCCTCGCAGCTGAGCGCGAGCTCCAGCGGCCGGGTGCCGGAGGCGTACGCGTCGACGGCGGCGCGCAACGTGTCGGCGTCGTCGGCGGCCAGGCCCTGGCAGCGCAGCGCCACTCCAGTCAGCGAGCGAGCCTCCGGGTTCATCTTCGCGAGCTCGGCGACCGCGGCTGCCACGTCTCGGGCCCGCGCCTGATCACCAACGGCGAGGGCCAGACGGACAAGATCGGGTCCGAGCATCCGATACTCGAGAGTGAGCCCCTTTCGGGCGCACTCATCCCAGGACCCGGCCAACGTCGCAAACGCATCGGCGACGTTGCCGTCGGCTTCCAGGATGAGTGCCTGGGCCAACAATGCCCATTGCGCGCGGTAGACAACTCCCGTTTCGGCGAGCAGGCGTATGGCCGCGTTTGCGGCTTGCTTCGCGCGGCTGAGGTCGTTGCGGTGCAGGCTGATCAGAGACGACACGCTGTGGCCGAAGATGAGGACGAAAGCCTGCCCGCTCTCGTCGGACAGCTTGACGTCTACCTCGGCGATCGAGTCATCCCACTCGCCGGCTATGAAGCCTTCGAACGCGCGCACCATCAGGTACCCGGGCAACTGCCAGCCGAGGCCGAGCTCATCGCTGATCCGCTGCCCGGCTTCGAGGGCGGTTCGTGCCTCCGCGAGCCGGTCGAGCTGGAGCAGGATCAGCGCGCGAACAGCATGGAGCGGAAAGCGGTGTCCCGTCCTGCTCGGGCTCTCGTCCGCCAGCCGCACGGCGTCATCGACGATCTCGATCGAGTCCATGAGACGGCCCCGCAGCTCTGCCACACCGGCGAGCGACGCGCACGCCCGGGCGAGAGTGACGTGGTCCCCAGCCCCAACCGCGGCGGACCGCGCCTGTTCCGCAGCGGCGGCTGACTTGTCGAGGTCTCCCATCCACCGGTGGGCAACGCTGGCCCATCCCAGCGCGCTGGCTCGCTCCGTCTCGCTGAGCGCCGATGAGGTGGTCGCGCCGTCCAGTTCGCGCAGCGCGTCATGTAGGCGGCCGGCCACGGCAAGCGCTTGTCCGAGGCAGATGCGCGCGCGTCCGTCCGCTCTCGGATCATGACCACGATCCAGCAGGGCACGGCAGACGCCACTTGCGGAGGCGACCTGGCCAGCCCGCATCAGGTTGCCGGCTTGTTCGACGAGTGCCTGATCGCGGTCGGGGTCGGTGGGGGTCATCAGCTGGGTGGCTTGGCGGAGGAGGTCGGCGGCGACGTCTGGCGAGGTGGGGGCGGCGTCTCGGGCGGCCTTTGTCAGCCAGCTGATGGTTTCCGGGTCGCCTGGGGTGGCAGCGCGGGCCAGGTGCTCAGCGACGTGGAGGGCGGGGGCACCGGATTCGGCCAGGCGATGCCCGGCCTCGTGGTGTAGTGCGCTTCGCACGCTGCCGGGAAGGTCCTGGTAGATGGCCTCGCGGACGAGGTCGTGGCGGAACCGCAGCCGACCGCCATCATCTTCCAGGACGCCGACGCGAACCGCTTCGGTTAGGGCCACGGATAGGTCCAGGGCGGAGCGGCCGGTGACCGTGGCCAGTTCGGTGAGGGTGAAGGGGGAGCCAACGATGCCGGCGACGCGCAGCGTCTGCAGGGTGTGCTCGGGCAGGAAGCTGAGCCGGCGCAGGATGGTCAGCCGCAATGTCGGCGGCAGCGCGGGAGCGGTCACCTCGGCCCGCCCGTCGCTGGTGCGGATCGCGCCCTCCTGGGTGAGCGCGGCCAGCAGCTCGGTGACGAACAGCGGGTTTCCCGCTGCGCCGGAGACCTCTGCCAGCAGCCCCGGGCTCGGCTCGGCGGCCAGCGCGTCGGCCACCAGCTCGGCCACGTCCGGCTCGGCCAGGCCGTGCAGGGTGAGGTGCTGCCCGCCCGCTGCCTGCAGCGCACTGAACAGCCGGGTCAGCTCCGGGCCCCGCGGAGCGGGCCGCAGGCAGCCGAGCAGCGCCACCGGCAGGTACGCCAGCCGGCGGCTGAGCGCACCCAGAGTAAGCAGGCTGGACGGGTCGGCCCACTGCAGGTCATCCACGCCGATCGCCAGCGGCCCGGCCAACGCCAGCTCCTCGGCGAGGTCCACGAAGGCGTCCACCGCGCGGAACCGCAGTCCGGGATCGCTGGTCACGGTGATCGGATCTCGCTCCCCGCCGGTGGCCAGCAGCCGAGCAATGGCCGCCCGCCGCGGATCCGGCGAGGACCGGACGCACTGGAAGGTACCGGCCACCAGGCCGAACGGCCGGGACTGCTCCAGCTCACCCGCCCGCCCGGCCGCCACCTGCATACCCCGGTCGCGCGCCTGGCGCAGCACCTCGTCCAACAGCCGAGTCTTGCCGATCCCCGGCTCGCCCTCGATCAACATGATCGCCGGGCTACCCGACGCAATCCGGTCCAGGGCCGCACCCAGGACCGCCATCTCCGTCCTACGCCCACGCAGCTGTAGCGCCGGCGCGGACGTGCCCACTCACCGGATATTACTGAGTAGGGGCTCACTCGAAGTAGGGGCTCACTCGGCGGCGAGCTGGGAGCCCATGAGCTGATGTCCAGCTTCGTGAAGACGTGCGTCAGGTGGGTTTGCACGGTGCGCCGGGAGCCTCTGCGGCCGCGCGGTATCCCGGATTCCTGTAGCACCGCCGCCGCGCGGGCGAAGTCGCGGGCCGCACCGAGCCGTACGTAGCCTTCGATCGTCTGTTCGAGCAGCGGCGCGCCGCGCGTCGTGAACGCTCCGCCCGCGTCCTCGCAGGCTTGGGCCAACTCGAACGGCTGGTCGCCGGCCACCGACGCACCTCGTTGACTTGGCGGTCTTGAAGGAACCGACGTCCGTTGCGGCCAATTCAGGAACCGTAGTGGCGTGTTCGACCGGGGGAGTAGCTCCGTTGGAACATGCGTTGCGGCTGCACGGCTCCCGGCAGCGCTCACGCGTCCGTGCTCGACGGCTGGTCCTGGCGATGTGGCACGATTCGCAGGTGACCAGCGGACCCGCTACGGCGCAGCACTTGCGCGACCTAGCGCGGCTGCGCCGCGTCCGTGACCGCATCGACCGGGAGTACGCGCAGCCGCTGGACGTCGAGGCGCTCGCCCGTGGCGCGCACATGTCGGCCGGGCACCTCAGCCGCGAGTTCCGGCTCGCCTACGGCGAGTCGCCTTACAGCTACGTGATGACTCGGCGCATCGAGCGCGCGATGGCGCTGCTGCGTCGTGGCGACCTCAACGTCACCGAGGTCTGCTTCGCGGTCGGCTGCTCGTCGCTGGGCACCTTCAGCACCCGGTTCACCGAACTGGTCGGCGTGCCGCCCAGCGTCTATCGGCGCGAGGGGGCACGCGCGACGGCGGGGATGCCGTCGTGTGTCGCGAAACAGGTGACCAGACCGATCAGGAATCGAGAAGCGCGGGCCACGGAGCCGCAGCTAGCGTGACCGCCATGGACATCACCATTCACGCGAGCGTCCTCCCACACGACGACCCGGAGGCCTCCCTGGCCTTCTACCGCGACAGCCTCGGCTTCGAGGTCCGCACCGATGTCGGAAACGGCAAGATGCGCTGGATCACCGTCGGCCCTCGCAACCAGCCTGACACGTCCATCCTCCTGGCGCCACCGGCCGCCGACCCAGGGATCACCGACGATGAGCGCCGCACCATCACCGAGATGATGGCCAAAGGCACCTACGGCTGGATCCTGCTGGCCACCACGGACCTCGACGACACCTTCGACAAGCTGCAAGCCAGCGACGCCGAGGTCGTCCAGGAGCCGACCGAGCAGCCCTACGGCGTGCGCGACTGCGCCTTGCGCGATCCTGCGGGCAACATGGTCCGCATCCAGGAGCTGCGCTGAGCCGTCCGCCGATCGCGGGCCCGACACCGGGTCCTGCACCAGGTCTTGCGCAAGGTAGCGGTCGCCGGTCAGCAGCCACGCCGCGTGAAACAGCGGCTGGGCACGGGCTTGCAGCGAAGTCGACGAACCCGTCGCCTTGGTTGCTCACTCGTCCCGCTCCACGTCTGGCGCGCCGCGCGCATACGGCCCGCGGTGCTCGGAGGGCCGCCGTCTGCAGTGCCGATAACGAACATTATGTCAATCTAGGGTATCGATAACCTACGCGGGCGCCCCCCTCATCGCCGGTCCGGATGAGGCACTGGGCGAACGGTGAGCTCGTCGATGGCAGCGAAGTCGTCGGGGTTGCACGTGTACAACGGGAGATCGTTGGCGATCGCCGTTGCCGCGATCAACGCGTCATACGCTCGCGCGGCGGGCTTTCGACCAGCCGATCGGAGCGACGCCGCCACCCGACCGAACGACCGTGCGGCGGCCACGTCGAACGGTATGGCTTCGAAGTCGGCTTCCGCCTGCTGCAGGTGCGCCTGGCGGGCCGCCCGATCTCTCGTCGTGCGAGCCACGTGCGGCCCGACGGAGAGCTCGGCCAGGGTCACCGCGCAGATGAGCGATTCATCCGGCAAGTCGGCAGGGTTCTCGATGCGGCCAAGCAAGATCACCGTGGAGGTGTCGAGCATTCCCCGCGCGAGCGCCGCACTCACAGTTCGGGGGTCACGACGGCATCGATGTCGCGGCGTAGTGCCTCCGGATCCACCCGTGGCAACCGGCTACGCCGCGCGACGAGCTCGGCTGGTGACGGGCCCCGGCGAGGAAGTGGACGCAACTCGGCCACCTCGGCGCCGTCTCGGGTCACGATCAAGGCCTCACCGCGGGCGACCCGATCGAGGACCTCTCCCCCATGATTGCGCAGCTCGCGCACGTTCACCTTCTCCACCACGCGAGTGTATCACGCGTGAGACAAAGCTGCTAACCAGCGCGCTGGCAGAGCCGGTAAGGGCCGGTCCCAGCAGCTGCGCCGGGCTGGCCTCGAGCGTGCCGGAAGGGGCAAACGGATCATCGGCCGGCCCCGGCCCGCCGGTGGGTTTCGAGGCGATGCTAGATGCCCCGTCCCTTGACACGGGCAGGCTTCCCCAGCAGCCTGGCCCTGCCGCGGTGGCTGCGGCTCCCCCGTCGATCGACAGCGAGGACGAGCTGGTGGCAAGCCTGAACGACGCGTTGCGGCAGCTTGCCGATCACTGCGGCGTGGCCACGGACTTCTGGGACTGGCAGGGGCGGCACGTCGAGGTCAGCGAAGAGACCGTGGTGGCTGTGCTGCGTGCCCTGGGCATCGACGCACCAACGCCGGAGGCCGCGCTGCGGGCCCTGCACGCCCGGTGGCATGAGCCGTGGACCCGCATGCTGCCGCCGTGCGTGGTGACCCGGCAGGGCTCGGGGCAAGCGGTCTGGGTGCACGTCACCGACGGCGACGTAGTGGACGTCTGGATCGACCTGGAGAACGGCGGCGTTCGGCACGGACTGCGGCAGGTCGAGAACTGGCGGCCGTCACGCGAGGTCGACGGGGAGCTGATCGGCGAGGCGTCATTCCAGATTCCAGCCGACCTGCCGTTGGGCTATCACACCCTGCGGGCCCGGTCGAGCGACCGGGAAGGGTCGAGCGCGCTGATCGTCACGTCAGCCTGGCTCGGCCTCCCGGAGCAGCTGGGTGACCGGCGCGCCTGGGGTCTGGCCATCCAGCTGTACAGCGTCCGCTCGAAGCGCTCATGGGGTGTGGGCGACTTGGCCGACCTGGCCGACCTTGCCGTGTGGTCGGCCGCCGAGCACGCCGCGGGCTTCGTGCTGGTCAACCCGCTGCACGCAGCCGAGCCGGTGGCGCCGATGGAGCCGTCACCGTACCTGCCGACGACCCGGCGCTTCGCGAACCCGCTCTACCTGCGGGTGGAGCTGATCCCCGAGTACGGCGACCTGGATCGGGAGCATCGGGCGCAGGTGGAGGCGCTACGCGAGCAGGTGCATGACAAGCTCGACGGCATCGACCGCATCGATCGCGACACCGCCTGGGCGGCCAAACGCGTCGCGCTAGCGCTCGTGTACGCCGCACCGCGCAGCGCGGGACGCGAGATCGCCTACCGCGCGTTCCAGCGGCGGGAGGGGGACGGCCTGGTCAACTACGCCACGTGGTGCGCGCTCGCCGAGGTACACGGAGCGGACTGGCGCGGCTGGCCCGTCGAACGGCAGCACCCGGCCTCACCCGCGGTGGAGAGCTTCCGCGCCGAGCACGCCGACCAGGTGGACTTTCACAGCTGGCTGCAGTGGGTGCTGGACGAACAACTGGACGCCACCCAAGCCGCCGCCGTCCGCGCCGGCATGACGCTCGGCGTCATGCACGACCTCGCCGTCGGCGTCAAGCCGTCCGGCGCCGACGCCTGGTCGCTGCAAGATGTCTTCGCGCAGCACGTTACCGTCGGCGCGCCGCCGGACGCGTACAACCAACTCGGCCAGGACTGGCAGCAGCCACCGTTGCGTCCCGATCGGCTCGCCGACGTGGGGTATGCCCCGCTACGGGAACTCCTCTCGACCGTGCTGCGGCACGCGGGCGCGATCCGCGTCGACCACGTCATGGGGCTGTTCCGGCTGTGGTGGATCCCCGACGGCATGGCGCCAACCGCGGGAACCTACGTGCGGTACGACCACGAGGCGCTGGTCGGCATCCTGGCGCTGGAGGCGCACCGCGCCGGTGCAGCGGTTGTCGGCGAGGATGTCGGCACGGTCGAGCCGTGGGTCCGGGCCTACCTGCGGGAGCGGGGCATACTTGGCACGTCCATCCTCTGGTTCGAGTTCGACTATCACGGCAGCGGCGCTCCGCTGCGCCCAGAATGGTGGCGCGAGTACTGCTTGGCGTCCGTGACGACCCACGACCTGCCGCCCACGGCCGGATACCTCGCTGGAGATCACGTCCGGCTGCGCCAGTCGCTCGGTCTGCTGACCCGGTCCCTCGACGAGGAGCTCGCCGCCGACGCCGTGGATCGCGACGCCTGGCTCGACGAACTGCGCAAGCGCGGCGCGCTTGCGCAAGACGCCGACATCGAGGCGACGGTGCAGGCGCTGCACCGCTACTTGACCTGGACCCCGTCCCGGCTGGTCTGCGTCGCGCTCACCGATGCGGTTGGTGACCCACGCGCGCAGAATCAGCCCGGAACCATCGACGAATACCCGAACTGGCGGGTGCCGCTCACCGGTCCGGACGGGCAACCGATGCCGCTGGAAGACGTCCTGGGCAGCGAACGCGCCGCGGCGCTGGCGGCGGTCGTCGGCCGCGGCGAGCAGCTCCGCTAGCGGGCCATCGCCAACCGCGCCGTGTTCAACTCGCTCGGTTCGTCGAGATCGACGTCCGGCGCGGCGAACTGGGCGTTGTACAGGTCGAAGTACGCGCCCCGCCGGTCCAGCAATTCGTCGTGCGTGCCCTGCTCGACGATCTGGCCGTCCTGCATGACCAGGATCAGGTCGGCGTCGCGGATCGTCGACAGCCGGTGGGCGATGACGAAACTCGTCCGGTCCGACCGCAGCGCCGCCATCGCGTGCTGCACCAGCAGCTCGGTCCGCGTGTCGACCGAGGACGTCGCTTCGTCCAGGATGAGCAGTGCCGGGCTGGCCAGGAACGCGCGGGCGATCGTGATCAGCTGCTTCTCCCCCGCGCTGACATTGCTCGCCTCTTCGTCGATCACCGTGTCGTACCCGTCCGGCAGGTTGTGCACGAACCGATCGACGTAGGTCGCCTCGGCGGCCTGCCGGATCTGCTCCTCTGTGGCGTCCGGACGGCCGTAGGCGATGTTGTCGCGGATGGTGCCGCTGAACAGCCAGGTGTCTTGCAGCACCATGCCGATCTTGGACCGCAGATCCGCCCGGGTGAGTTGCGCGATGTCGACACCGTCCAGCGTGATGCGGCCGGCGTTGAGCTCGTAGAAACGCATGATCAGGTTGACGAGCGTTGTCTTGCCGGCGCCGGTCGGCCCGACGATCGCCACCGTCTGACCCGGCGATGCCATCAGCGAAACGTCCTCGATCAGCGGACGGTCCGGCTCGTAACGGAATGACACGTGCTCGAACGCCACGCTTCCGCGGGGCGCCTCGCAAGGCGGGGCGCCGACGGGATCGGGGATTTCCTCTTCCTCGTCGAGCAGCTCGAAAACCCGCTCGGCCGACGCCACGCCCGACTGCAGGACGTTCGCCATCGACGCGATCTGGGTCAGCGGCTGGGTGAACTGGCGCGAGTACTGGATGGAGGCCTGCACGTCACCCAGCGTCATCGCGCCGGACGCCACGCGCAGCCCGCCGACGACGGCGATGGCCACATACGTCAGGTTCCCCACGAACATCATCGCCGGCATGATGATCCCCGAGACGAACTGCGCGCCGAACGAAGCCCGGTACAGTTCGGCGTTCTTGTCCTCGAAGGACTTCTCCACTTCATGTTGCCGGCCGAAAACCTTGACGATCGCGTGACCCGTGTAGGCCTCCTCGATCTGCCCGTTCAGCTCACCGGTGTGCCGCCACTGGGCGATGAACTTCGGCTGCGAGCGCTTCGCGATCTGCCGGGTGATCGTCAGCGCCAGCGGGATCGCCACCAAGGCGATGAGCGCCAGGACCCATGAGACAACGACCATCATCACGACCACGCCGACCACCGTCAGCAGCGAGACGAGCAGCTGGCTCATCGACTGCTGCAGGCTCTGTCCGATGTTGTCGATGTCGTTAGTGACTCGGCTGAGCACCTCACCACGTGGTTGCCGGTCGAAGTACGCAAGCGGCAGCCGGTTGAGCTTGTCTTCGACGTCCGAGCGCAGCCGATAGACGGTGCGCTGCACGACGCCGTTGAGCAGGTAGCCCTGAGCCCAGCCGAACACCGACGCGGCAACGTACAGTGCCAGCACGCCGACGAGGACCCAGCCAAGCGCGCCGAAGTCGATGCCGCGGCCCGGCACGACGTCCATGCCCGACAGCAGATCCGCGAAGGACCCCTGCCCGTGGGCGCGTGCCGCGGCGATCGCCTGGTCCCTGCTGATGCCGCTAGGCAGCTGCTTTCCGATGACGCCGGTGAAGATCAGGTCGGTGGCATGCCCGAGGATCCTCGGCCCGAGGACGGTCAGCGTGACGCTGACGATGGCGAGCAGTAGCACCCCGGCGATAGTCATGCGTTCGGGGGCCGTCCGGCCGAGCAACCGCCGCGCGGATGGCCCGAAGTTCAGCGACTTCTCGGTCGGGACGCCCGGTCCGGGGCCGAACGGTCCTCGCCCGCCGATCGCCCCAGCCGGGGGGCGCGCCGTCATGGCTCGGGTCATGCGGCGACCTCTTCACTCAGCTGCGATTCCACGATCTCGGCGTACGTCGGGCAGCTGCGCCGCAACTCGTCATGCGTGCCGATGCCGACGATCACGCCGTCGTCGAGTACCACGATCTGGTCGGCGCCGACGATCGTGGAAACCCGCTGCGCGACGACCAGCACGGTCGCCGTCCGGGTGTGCGGACGTAACGCCGCCCGCAGCCGGGCGTCCGTCGCCAGGTCCAGCGCCGAGAACGAGTCGTCGAACAGGTAGATCTCCGGCTTACGCACCAGCGCGCGGGCTATCGCGAGACGCTGCCGCTGGCCGCCGGAGAGGTTCGTGCCGCCCTGCGCGATCGGGGCCGCCAGCCCATCCGGCATCGCCTCCACAAAGTCGCGGGCCTGGGCGATCTCCAGGGCCTGCCACAGCTCGTCGTCGGAGGCGTCCGGGTTGCCGTACCGGAGGTTGCTCGCGACGGTCCCGCTGAACAGGTACGGGCGTTGCGGCACCAGCCCGATCCGACTCCACAGCAGCTGCGGTTCGAGATAGCGCACGTCCACGCCGTCGACGCGCACCGAGCCCGCGGTGGCGTCGAACAGCCGTGGGATCAGCGAGAGCAGCGTCGTCTTGCCGGCGCCCGTGCTGCCGACGATTGCCGTGGTCTGGCCAGGGTGAGCGTGCAGGGAGATCCCGAGCAGGACGGCGTCGTCCGCTCCCGGGTAGCGGAACTCGACGTCACGCAACTCCAGCTCGCCGCGAAGCGATACCGACTCAATGGGCGCCTCCGGCGGCGCCACGGACGAGTCGGTATCGAGGACCTCTTGGATGCGCTCCGCGGACACCGCGGCTCGCGGAATCATCACGGCCATGAACGTCGCCATCATGACCGACATCAAGATCTGGACCAGGTAGTTCAGGAACGCGGTTAGCGAGCCGATCTGGATGTCGCCAGCGGCAACGCGATGAGCTCCGAACCAGAGCACCGCGACGCTGGAGGCGTTCATCACGAGCATCACGGTCGGGAACATCAGCGCCATCAGCCGTCCGGAGCGCAGCGCGGTGGTGGTCAGCTCGGTGTTCGCGTCGGCGAACCGGCGCTGCTCGACGGGTTCGCGGACGAACGCCCGCACCACGCGGATGCCGCTGATCTGTTCGCGCAGGATCCGGTTGACCACGTCGATCTTGCGCTGCATGGCGCGGAACTGCGGCACCATTCGCGAGACGATCAGCCCCACTGCGATGAGCAGGATCGGCACACTGACGACGAGCAGCCAGGACAGCCCAAGATCCTGGCGGAGCGCCATGATGATGCCACCGACGCACATGATCGGCGCCATGACGGCCAGCGTCGCCGCCATCATCACGACCATCTGCACCTGCTGCACGTCGTTGGTCGATCGGGTGATCAGCGACGGCGCGCCGAAATGCGTGACCTCGCGCTCGGAGAACGAGCCGACGCGGTGGAACACCGCGGCGCGCACGTCCCGTCCGAGTCCCATCGCGGCGCGGGCCCCGAAGTACACCGCGACGATCGAGCAGACGATCTGCAGCAGGGTGATCGTCAGCATGACGCCGCCCGTAGACACGATGTAGCCGGAGTCGCCGCGGGCCACGCCGCGGTCGATGATGTCGGCATTGAGAGTGGGCAAATACAGCGAGGCGATCGTCCCGACCAGCTGAAATACGATGACCCCGGTGATCTGGCCGCGGAACGGGCGTAGGTAGCTACGCACCAGCCGGATCAGCACTTCTGGACTCCGGTCAGCAGCAGCGTCACCATCTCCTCGGTGCTCAGCGGATCGCCTGCGTTGATGATCGGGTGCACGCCGGCGAAGACCACCGACCGCACCATGCAGGCGACCTTGGCCGGGGGGAACACCAGCTCATCACGGTGTGGCGCGAAGAACGCCACCAGCTCGTCCATCACAGCCGCCATCGTCTGGTTCTGCGGGATGACACGCCGACGGCCGGCCGGGTGGACCGGCGGGCCGGTCGACAGCGCGGCGAGCAGCTGCCAAACGGTGCGAACCCGCTCGCTCAATACCGTTACCGCGGCCGTCATCCGCTCCCTAAGTGACGCGTCCGGATCGACAGCACGTAACTGGCCGCGCAGCGGCTCGGCGTCGAAGACCGTGCTCAGCGCGGCCGTGACGAGCGTCGCCTTGTCCGGGAAGACACGAAAGATCGTGCCCTCTGCTACCCCGGCTGCGGCGGCGATCTGACGCGTCGTGACAGCGCGTCCGTGGGTACGCAGCAGCGGCAGCGTCGCCTCGATGATCGAGGCACGCCGCTGTTCGGCAGGCAGCGGCTTGACCCGGGCAGTGCGTACGCTCACATCACGATGGTAACTGAGTGAGTGCTCACTCACCACGGAAATTCCACAACGACGCCGCTCGTCCCGTTGGGTCGTGCGTGAAACGATCACCGCCCGATGCGGAAGGCCGGCCGATGCAACCACAACACGCACTACTATCCGTTTGGTTCTCAATGCCGTTCCGGACGGAGCGGTTCGGGCACTCGACGTCGGATGCGGTGAGGGCATGCTGGCGCGTGAGCTTCGGCAGCGGTGCCAGAGGTTGTCGGCATCGATCTCGACCAGGCAAGCATCGACCTCGCCCAAGCCCAGAACGCGAACGACCGTGTCCACTATGTGCGCGGAGACTTCCTGACTTATCCGTTCGAGCCAGCGTCCTTCGACCTCGTGGCGACGGTAGCCACGCTTCATCACGTGGATGCAGCCGCCGCTCTGAGCCGTATCGCCGGATCGCGACCGAGATCCTGCCCGGTGCGCGGTTTCGCCGCCACGTGCTGTGGCGCTACTCGCTGACGTGGGAAGCAGCGCCAGTAGCAGCTGCGGCGATGCGCGGCGACGTCGGCGCGTGTGCTGGCCGACACGCCGGCAATCCACCCGCAGCGCCACCGATGATGAATCTGACCGACGCCCGCGTCAGCTGACGCCGACTGCCTTCTCCAGGTCACCCAGCGCGTGGTCCAGGTGATCGAGCAGCCGCTGCAGGTGCGGCACGCTGCGCCGGCAGCCGGTCAGCCCGAACGCCATCTGCTCCGCGTAGCTGGTGCATGTGATGTTCAGCGCCTGACCGTCCACCGGGATGGACAGCGGGTACACGCCGTCGAGGCGAGCACCGTTCCAGTACAGCGGCACGCGCGAGCCCGGCACGTTCGAGATGATCAGATTGAACGGCGGCCGGGCCATCCCGTGGATGTGCAGGAGCGGTTCGAGCGCCAACGGACTCATTCCGAGCGCCGACATCGCCAGGATCTGCGAGGTCGACATGCCCGAGAGCGCCTCCTTGCCTTCGGCCATGGACCGCTTGACGCTGGCCAGCCGATCAGTCGGATCGGCCAGGTGCGTGCCAAGGGTGCACATGACCGCGCCGATCGCGTTGCCAACCTGCCGATGGCGATCGCGGGTGCGCAGCGCCACCGGCACCATCGCGATCAGCGACGAGTCGGGCAGGGCCTCCAGGCTCGTCAGGTATCGGCGCAGCGCCCCGGAGCACATCGCCAGCACCACGTCGTTCAGCGTGCCGCCGCTGCTCTTGGCTATTGCGCGCAGTCGCTCCACCGGCCAGGACTGTGCGGCGAACCGGCGCGCCCCCGTGATCGGAGCGTTGAAGATCGTCTTGGGTGCCGAGAAGGACAGCGACGTGGCCTGCTCGCGGATGCCACGGTTGACCGTTCGGACGAGAGCGCCGGGCAGACCGACGGCCTCGCTGGCAAGACCCCGAGCGGCTCTCAGCACGCCGCCCGGACCGCCGAGCAGGTTGCCCCGCTCCTCCTCGCCCGTGGCAGGTGCCGCCTCGGTGCGGGCTGGCCGATTCGCCCAGGGCGGCGGCATCTCCCGGGCGTCTGGATCGGCTGACAGCACCCGCTGCATCCAGCGCGCGGCGGCGACGCCGTCCATCACGGAGTGGTGCAGCTTCGAGTAGACCGCAAGCCGCCCGTCGGCGAGGCCCTCGATCAGGTGGTCTCCCAGAGCGGGCGGTGCCGGTCCAGCAGGCTGCTGTGCAGCCGCGAGCACAGCGCCAGCAACTCCAACACCCGGCCCGGACGGGGCAAGGCGTTATGCCGCACGTGATGCTCGATGTCGAATTGGGCGTCGTCCTCCCAGCCCCACTGACCGGCGGAGCTGATGGACCGACGGGCCCGCTTGCGGAACAGCGGTGCCACGTCGGCTTCCGAAGACATGTCCAGGAAAAGGCGGCAGACGTCGTAGGCGTCGGCACCGTCCGGCGGCTCGAACAGCTGCAGGACGCCAACGTGCATGGGGTGTTCACGAGACTCGAGCACGAGAAACAGCGAGTCCGTAGGCGACATCGGGAGCAGCATGGCGGGCCGATTCCTACGAGGTGGTGTGGACGGGCCCGTGTGCGTCCGCGCAGTGCTCGTCGGCCTCGCCCGCGACCGGCACGTGGTCCACCTGCAGCGTCACGTGGCGGATCTGGTGATCGGCGGCCAACGCGCGGCGCATCGCATCGCCGATGTCGTGGCAGTCGAGCTGCGACCGGACAAGCACGTGTGCCGACAACGCCGACTCCGCGGTGCCGATATCCCAGACGTGGAGGTCGTGCACCTGGGCCACCCCATCGATGTCGGCCAGCTCGGCACCGATGCGCTGCGGGTCGACGCCGGCGGGCGCCGCCTCGAGGAACACCCGCCCCGCGGCGCGCACCAGCCCGACGCCGGTGTACGCCATCAGCGCGGCGACGACGAGCGACGCCACCGCGTCTGCACGCGTCCAACCGGTCGCGAGGATCGCCACGCCGGCAGCGAACGTCGCCGAGAACGCCCACAGGTCGCTGAGCAGGTGCGCGACTGCGCCGCGGACGTTCAGGCTCGACCGGTTGGCTCGCATCGCGAGTGCGGTGGCCAGCACGTTGACCGCGATTCCGATCACCGCCACCACCGTCATGACTGCCCCGGACGTGTCGGGTGGGTTGGCCAGCCGGCGGACTGCCTCGACGGCGAACCACGCCGCGAGCAGCAGCAGGGTAATGCCGTTCGCCTGACCGGCCAGGGCATCGACGCGCGCGAAGCCATAGGTGTACGCGCCGCGCGCCGGCCGTTCGGCGATCTTGGACGCCGCGACGGCCACCACGAGTGCCGCGACGTCGGTGAGCAGGTGCGCCGCGTCGGTGACGAGCGCGAGCGAATGGGCGAGCAGGCCCGCGACCACCTCACCGGCCATGAACGCCGCGATGACGGCGAGCGCCGCGACCAGCCAGCGCCGGTCGGCTGATCCCCCGCGTGTCGGCCCGTGCTCGTGACTCATCCCGTCCGCTCCGGATGGACGATCGTGCTGTGCCCGGCATGCGCGAACGCAGTGTCGAGCAGCACCTGAACATGGGTGTCGGCCAGGCGGTAGAACGCCATCCGCCCCGCACGGCGGACCTGCACGACGCGGTGCGCGCGCAGCAGGCGCAGTGCATGCGACGTCGCGGACTCGCTGAGCCCGGCCAGTTCGGCCAGATGTCCCACGCTCGCTTCCCCGGTCCGTAAGGCTGCCAGCAGCCGCAGCCGTCCCGGGTCGGACAGCAGGCCGAAGACGTCGGCGGCGTCGTCGATATCGCCGTCGGCCGGCTCGGCCGCCCGCGCCGCAATATCTGAACGACTGCTCACATGCTCATACTCGCAAGCACCGGGGCGGGCGTCAACTCGGCATAGTTCATCCCCATCGCGGTGCGCACCTCGCCCAGCGTCGCGTCGGCGATGTCGCTTGCGGCGGTGGCGCCAGCCTGCAGGATGCGCTCCGCGTCCACCCGGCTGACCGTCGCTCGGCGCTCCTGCATCGGTCGCAGGAATCCGGTGACCGCTGCGATCAGGGCCTCTTTCAACGCAGCCGCCCCTCCATTGCCGATCTGCGCGGCGATCGATGCCGGTGGGTCGCCGCTGCACAGGCTGGCAAGAGTGAGGAGGTTGGCTACCTCGGGACGCCGATCGGGTTCGAACGTGATGTGCCGCTCGGAGTCGGTGCGGGCCGCGCGAACCTTCGCCGCCACGTCGTCCGGGCCATCTCGCAGCGCGATGCCGTTGTGCAGGCTCTTGCTCATCTTCCGGCCGTCCAGGCCGAGCAAGATCGGCACCTCCCCGAGCATCGGCTCGGGCACCGGGAACACAGCGCCGTAGCGCTCATTGAACCGGCGGGCGATCGAACGGGTCAGCTCCAGGTGGGGGAGCTGGTCGCGGCCGACCGGAACGAGATCTGCCTTGCAGAACAGGATGTCCGCGGCCTGGTGGACCGGATACGTCATCATCAGGCCGCTCACCGTCGAGCGGCCGGCCAGCCGGATCTCGTCCTTGATCGTGGGATTGCGGGACAGCTCCCCCGTCCCGACCAGCGACAGGAACGGCACCATCAGCTGGTGCAGCGCTGGCACAGCGCTGTGCGCGAAGATCGTGCTGCTCTGCGGATCCAGCCCGGACGCGACGTAGTCGAGGACGAGATCCAGGACGGTCGCGCGAAGGTCGCCGGGATGATCGCGGTCGGCGATCACCTGATAGTCGGCCACGACGACGAGCACGTCGTAACCGTTGGCCTGCAGCCGGACCCGGTTGGCCAGGGTGCCGAAGTAGTGGCCGAGGTGCAGGGCGCCGGTCGGCCGGTCGCCGGTCAGTACGCGAGTGGACATGTGAGGCTCCAGGAATCGACGAGGCGGCATCCACGCCAGGAGCGCACACGAGTAACGGCTGTCCCGACGAGGACGGCCGCGAGGGTGGGATGTGCAGCGCGGGATTGCCGTCCTATGCGGACGGCCACCACTGTGTGCTGCGGCGGATCACGGTGCTCAGTTTACTACCAACTGCTGTAGAGGGGGCGTCCCTCGGCGTATCCGGACGTGCTCTGGATGCCCACCCGAGCACGCTCGGCGAACTGCTCCAGGTCGGCGGCGCCGGCGTACGCGCAGGACGAACGCACCCCCGCCACGATGAAGTCGATCAGGTCCTCGACGCCCGGCCGGGCGGGATCGAGGTACATGCGTCCGGTCGATATGCCCTCCTCGAACAACGCCTTGCGGGCCCGGTCGAACGCCCCCTCACCGGTCGTGCGACTCGCCACGGCGCGGGCCGAGGCCATGCCGAAGCTCTCCTTGTACAGCCGGCCGTCCGGAGCCCGCTGCAGGTCGCCGGGGGACTCGTGGGTGCCGGCGAACCACGACCCGATCATGACCGACGACGCACCAGCGGCCAGGGCGAGCGCGACGTCACGCGGGTGGCGCACTCCCCCGTCGGCCCACACGTGCTTGCCGATGTCCCGGGCGGCGGCGGCACACTCCAGAACGGCGGAGAACTGCGGACGGCCGACCCCGGTCATCATCCGGGTGGTGCACATCGCGCCCGGGCCCACGCCGACCTTGACGATGTCCGCGCCGGCCGCGACCAGGTCACGGACCCCGTCCGCCGAGACCACGTTGCCCGCAACGACAGGCACCCGCGGAGATTGCTTGCGGACCTCGGTGAGCGCATCGAGCATCCGCTGCTGGTGCCCGTGCGCGGTATCGACGACGAGCACGTCCACGCCCGCCGCAAGCAGCGCCGCCGCCTTGCCGCCGACGTCGCCGTTCACGCCGAGGGCGGCGCCCACGCGCAGCCGCCCGTTCGCGTCGAGCGCCGGCTCGTACAGCGCCGACCGCAGCGCTGCCGTCCTCGATAGCACGCCGACCAGCCGGCCGCGGTCGTCGATCACCGCTGCCAGTCGACGGTGCGAGTCGTCGAGCAACTCAAACACACCACGCGCGTCGACCCTGTCCGGCACGGTGAGCACCGGACTCGACATCACCCGGTGCAGCTGCGCGAAGCGGTCCACGCCCACGCAGTCGGCGTCGGTGACCACGCCCACCGGCTTGTCCTCGTGCACGACCATGACGGCACCCGTCGCCCGTTTCGGCAACAGCGCCAGCGCGTCACCGACCGTGCTGTGCCGGGACAGCGTCAACGGGGTCTCGTACACCAGATGACGCGACTTCACCCAGGAGACCACCTCGGCGACCACCTCGACCGGGATGTCCTGCGGCAGGATCGCGATGCCGCCCCGCCGAGCCACCGTCTCGGCCATCCGTCGGCCGGCCACCGCAGTCATGTTGGCGACCACGATCGGGATCGTGGTGCCCGTACCGTCAGATGTGGACAGGTCGACGTCGAACCGCGAGCCCACGTCCGAGCGAGCCGGCACCATGAACACGTCGTCGTAGGTGAGCTCGAACGGCGGGATCGGGTCGATAAAGCGCACGAGTCATCGTATAGACCTCTCGACGTTGGGAGTATGTGATCCAGGCCGTGACTCAAATACTCCCGACGTGCGGAGAAGGGGGGTCGGTACCGTTCGCCGGGTGAGCATCGCCGTGTTCGACGTCGACGGTGTCGTCGCTGACGTCCGTCACCGGTTGCACCACATCGAGCGGCGCCCGAAGAACTGGACCACCTTCTTCCTCGCGGCCAAGGACGACCCGCCCCTACCGCAGGGGCTGGCACTCGCCGCCGACCTGGCCAGGCACCACGAGATTGTCTGGCTCACCGGACGCCCGAACTGGCTGCGCGGCACCACCGAGAGCTGGCTACAGTCGCACGACTTGCCCGGTGCCGAGGTGCATATGCGCGGCGACGGCGACCGCCGTCCGGCACGGTTCTACAAGCTGTCGGCCCTCGCCCGACTCGCCCCTCGCTCGATCGCGGCCTTCATCGACGACGACGCCGAGGTCGTTGAGGCGGCGACGGCCGCCGGATACCCGGCGGTGCTCGCCGACTGGCTGCCGCAAGCGCCGGTGCTGCACGACGCCCAGGACCGCCTGGGCCGCTCGTAGTGTCCGTGTGAGCGCGAGGCCAGCGCCGCAGCAACGATTTTCCGCTGCGCCGATCGGAGATTATGTCGTGCGCGACAACAATTCCGCCTGATATATTGTGATTCGCGAAGAAAAACTAGTCGATTCTTGGCGCGTCGTGGGTGGAAGATTCGGCAAACGCGGAGCACACTTGTGTTCGCAACCTAACCGCAAGCGATTACGGGGAACCACCCAGATGATCACCGAAGCACCATCGGCAGCCGCGGCGCGCACCTGCCAGCACAATCCGCCATGCCCATCGGCGGACGCGCCTGACCGCGACGCTGCGCACGTCCTCGTGGCCCACCCGGAGCAAGGCTGGAGCCTGCTCTGCAACGGCGTGGTGCTGTTCGAGGACACCGGCGAGCTGCTTCCAGATGGGCAGAGCATCGCCGCCCGGCGCCGCGAGCTACTGGCCGCGGCCGCGCACCGCAAGTCCTGACGATCAGCCGCCGACGACTACGCCCCGCCCGGGTAGTCGTCGAGTTCCGCCTGACCAGAGCGGTGTGACACCGCATGGCAAACCGCCGAAGGCCATGTTGTGACTCGTGCGGAGCCTCGGAGCGGGGAAGGCCCGGCAGTTCCGCCGGTGGCTGCGCCGACTACGGCGCCAGATCCGCCGGGCGCCGGAGTTCCTCGACTACCGGGTCCACCCACCGACCCACCACGGGCCGACCGCACGCACGGATCTGCCTCCGCGCCGACAGGCAAGATGGACCGGCGCGGCCCTGTGGATCGTATGGCGCGTCCCCGCTAGCCGACACCTGGACCTGTCCTTCTCCGCAAACGGCTACCTAACCGGCGTCGGCGTCGAGGGCGTGGCCGCGCTCGGCGAGACGGCGACGGCACTCGGCGAAACACCAGCCGAGGCGGCCACGGGCATCGACTCGTACACGGGGATCCAAAGCGGACTGGCGTCAGCGTGACGGGGGCCCTCGTTGTCCAGCGCCGCGGTGATTAAGGCGTGCCGTCGCAGGTGGGCTGAATCTTCTTGTTGAGCGACCGCTCACACACCACGGTCGGTGCAATCGCACGATCTCGCCGCCATCCAACGCTCATGCGGCATCGCCGAACGAACATAACGACACCGCACACAGCCGCCGAGGTCCTCAGAACCTTGGGAGTATTCGGCGCTCGCGGTGGTCCGAGTGATCACCTTGCGTGTTCGCGTTGTCCGCTGAGGTCAGGCGAGTCCTACGCTCGTGGTAGGTCATCCGGTCTTGGTCAGCGGCCGGGGGGGGCCGCAGCACTTCTTGTACTTGACGGCGCTGCCGCACCAGCATGGCGCGTTGCGGCCCGGTGGCCAGGCGAGCAGGTTGCCGAGGCCTGCCTGCTCCGCCAGGTAGCCTCGGCGCGTCGCAGCGTCCTCGACCGAGCCACCGGTGCGCTCGGCGTAGTCGTGCAGCGCGTCGACCCGCAGGTGGACCAACACGATCTTGGACGGCCCGCGCAGTACCGTGTCACGCAACTGCGATTCCAGGCGGGCGCGGTACTGCTCGTGGCTCGTCGCCTCGTCGAGCAGGTGCGGCCAGCGCTGCTTCGCGACCGCGAAGTCTCGCTCGGGCCAGGTGAGGATCCGGATGGCTTTCGCAGCGCCGATGCGCGGGTCGGCCCACGCCTCGTCCGTCGACGGGAAGGCCGCGCCGCCCGCGAGCGACCGACGAGCCGGCGGCTCCCAGGGGCCGTCCTCCAGGTCGTCCGGTGCGTAGCCCAGACGCACGCGCAGCTCGTGGCGCTGCCACAAGACGCCGTAGGCCGGCGACATCCAGCCGAACTCGCCCCGCGCCGCAGCGCACTGCTCGTGCGTCAATCGCGACGCCGCCATGGTGAACCAGCGCAGCGCGCCCTGCTCATCACCACGCTCGGCGAGCAGCTCGGCTGCCATCGCGTACGCGTCGTGCTCGCGCTCGCGGGAGTCCTTGATCGCGTCGAGCTCAGCCATGGCGAGATCCGCGCGGCCCGCGTCGAAGTGGATCTCGGCGAGCTGCACCCGCGCCATCGATCCGTCGAATCCGCCCGCAGCCGTCAACGTGCGCAGCCAGCCGAGGGCGACCTCGTCGTCGCCCGCCCGGCGCAGCTCGTCCACGATCTCGAAGACGATCTCGGCCCGGTCGTCCGGGTACCTGTCCAGTTCCTCGATGAGCGCCGGGACCCGCCCGGCCGTCGTCGCCGTCATACCGCCATGCTCGCAGCGGCGAATCCTCATCGGAGGCATCTCGCTCGGCGCGTCCTGGTACCGGACACCGACGCGGGCCATCCGTCGTCGCGCCGTCGGCCACCTGATCCGAACCAGGCGACGCGCGCACCGAAAGCTGCGAGCGACGGCATCGGCTTGGAATGGCGCGACCAGCGACCCGAAGGCTGACACATCATCGACTCGGCAGAGGCCCCCGGGCTAGGAACATGACAACGCCACCGGCCATCCTCTGGACCGCCGAACGACGCGCTGGATTCGGCGCTCGCGGTGATCCGCGCGATGACCGAGCGTGATGACGTCGACCGTGGACGTGACGCTGGTTCTACGGTTGATCACATTTCGTAGGTGACTGGGCGGGCGCACCTGGCCGTAGCGGGTCGATGCCGAGCGGGCATCCGCTGGGCTCGGTTGAGACCGGATTACGGGTAGACGTCGCCGACCTCGAGGATGTGCCAGGTGTTTGCGCTGCGTGCGAGGCTGACGTTGACCGACCAGCCTGTCTGGGCGATGTTCGACGCGGCCTTGGGCACTGCGACCGGGCCGATGCCGCCCTCGAACCACAGCGCGCCGGGCTCGACCTTCTCGATCGCCAGGTAGTCCTCGATGTAGTCCTCATCTGCGATCTCGTCCACGTCGATGCTGGCGGCGTGGGCCTGCTCGAACAGCAACTGGGACAGCTTCTCCGCCCTGGGCAGGTCGCGGGCCGCGGCGCGGCCCCGTTCGGCGGCATCGCCGACCTCAGCGGGGTCGAGGTAGCCGCGCTCACCGAGCCAGGTGGCCAACTTTGTGGTCACCGTCCCGGCGGCGCGCAGCAACTCCTGTCCGGCGGCGACCTTGCGGATCATGAAGTAGCCCAGGAACTCGCCGAAGTTCTCGGTGATCTTGTCCGGCCCGAACAGATGCACGAAGGCGTCCTCGTCGCTGTCGAAAGCGTGCTCCCACCGTCGCCGCTCGTCCGGGTCGAGGGACTGGTACCCGTAGCCGTTGAGACAATCCCGCAACAGCCCGACCACATCGGTGTAGGTGCGCAACGTCCGCGCCGCCAAGCGGTGCTGCTGATTGATGAGGAACTCGCTGAGCGCACGATCGATGTTGACATCGTTCCCCACCACTGCCTGCTCCCCTCGACTGCCGGCACGGCAAGACCAACCAGCACGCCGTCGCCGTGGACACTGCCGCCACGATCCTCGCGCACCAGCCGAAACGTCGACCCCCGGGGCCGCCGAGCGCCGCGGGATCATTCCGTGTGCCGCACTCTGATGGCGGCGAACTCAGCGACACGACGCCATGACGCAACGGCCCTGGATTCACACCACACAGTCGCAGCCCGTCCGGTGCGGCTCCGCGAACGGTGCTGGGTCGTCCCGACTCGCACAGATGGTTCGGGCGTAGCCGGTCGCCGGTTTCGTGCGTGCGCGGTTGAGCGCTGGCGAGGGGACCCTCGATGTCATGCGCTGAACAGCAGCGTGGTCAGCTCTCCCCCGCGCCGCCGGCGATGGCCGCAAGCCGGTCCACAGCGGCTTCGAGCTGGGGCAGGTCGTGCTGCACCGTGCCGGCGACGATGGCGTGCGAGGTGTCGAAGTAGCGATGCGCGAGCTGGTCACGCATTCCGGCGATCTGCCGCCACGGAATGTCGGGTTCGCCGGCGAGCAGCTCGGGGTCGAGGGCCTTGACCGCCTCGCCAATCTCGATCAGCCGGACCCGCACCGCATCGAAGATCAGCCCTTGGCCGAGATCGCCGTGGGTGAGGTGCTCGCGGATGGCCACGCACGCGGCGCGGATGTCCTCCATGCGTTGCGCGTCGCGGCGGCTCACAACGGCACCATCTCGGCCAGCGCCGCCCGGCGCACCCCGGGCTTGAGGTCGGCGGCCGGGATCAACTCGACCGGGGCGTCGAGGATCTGCTCCAGCCGTTCGGCCACCCGGGCCACGCCGAAGATCCCGATGCCGCTGGGCAGGTCGACGAGCAGGTCCACGTCGCTGTCCGGGCGCTCCTCGCCGCGGGCCACGCTGCCGAACACGCCACGGATGGCGATCCCGGCGGCGTGGGCGACCCGCAGTACCTCGGCCCGGCGCGCACGCAACCGGGTTCCGATCGGGCCGGTCAGCCGGTCGAGCCGGCGCCGGCGCAGCCGCACGTCCAGGTCGAAGCCGGTGGCCTCGATCAGCGCGGCCAGCGTCGGCAGCGCCGGCTGGCGGCCGCCGGACTCGTAGATGCTGATCACGCTTTGCGTCACCCCGGCCCGGGCCGCCAGCTCGGCTTGCGACAACCCGGCCCGGGTGCGCGCCTGTCGCAACAACGCACCTGGGCTGCTTCCCGTCGACGTCGTAGCAACCACACTCCTAATAATAGCGGATCGTATATGGCCGCTGCAACATTGACTCGATCTCCCGCCGCGCACAGCGTCAACCCGTCGGGTGCGCCGTCACACCCAGGATGTGCACCCGCCGAGTGCCTATCTCATCACGAAGGACACGTAGATCCGCCGGAGCGGCACAGTGTCGACGTGGAAGACATCACGCGCCAAAGCCCCGACGCCCGGCTACGCAGGAACTCCCGCCAGATGCCGCTGTCCGGTCGTGGAGGCGGGCCGAACCCAGCCGTGCACAGGATCCGCCGGATGGTGCCCTCCCCCAGCCGGTCTCCCAGACGCCCGCGTCGGTGGCCCGGGCAGGCAATCAACGGCAGGAAACGGCCCCGTCTCGGGGAGGGGTTCCGAAACGGGGCGTTCGCCGCCGCCGATCGGCGGGGCTTGCGGCACCCCCGTCGGACGCAAGACCCCGGCGGGTCGGCAGCGACAGGGCTGTAGCCTGCCACGTCAACCGACGCCGGCACCCGCGGGTGTCCGCTTCCTGCAACAGCATTTGCTGTCACTTGACGTGCCCGGCCGGGCGCGTAACGTTGCTGCCCGAGAGGTCCGCGTCGCTTCCCCCGTGACGATGACGGGCCTCTCGCCACACTCCGTCGTCCCGGCGGAAGCCGGACCTCCTACCGCCGCCACCGCTGGTCGGGCGGCTCAGGTAGAGGATGTTTCCCCACATGTGGTTCTACTCGGCGCTTGACTTGGCCGGCGCTTGATTCAAAGGCCTTGGGCCCCACAGGGGATGAGCGGCGCCCTCCCGCAGGCGCTGTTGCGAGGACCGGAGGCGGACGCGGCGAACCCGTGACGCGAGGCATCCGCGGGCGATCAGAGGCAGGGCGCGAGTTCGGCGCAGGAGGCACGGACCCGATCATGCATCGGCAGGTGGGCGGTGAGGTCGTCGTGGCCGCGGCGCAGGTTCTACACGAACGCCTGACCGGCGGCAACGGTGCGCGTGCACGCGAGGCGTGAGTCCACGCATCGGCAGCAACCTGGCTATGGGGCCGGCGGGCATGATCAGCCTCGATGGGGTTGTTCGGGTACTGCTCGAGCACGTGCCGCGCACCGGGAGCGAGCCCGTCGATCACCCGCGGCTAGAGCCGTGGTCGGCTGCGGGAGTGGACATGGCGGTAATTCGCTGGGACCACCCGACGCGGCGGAGTGCGGCGAGGGCGTCGAGGAAGCTCGGGGTGTGCTTGTGCCGGTACCGGGGTCGTGGGATCCAGCTGCGGCCGCCGGGGTGGGTGTCGAGGTACCGGCACCAGGTGGCGGCGTGTAGCCATAGCGCCAGGGCGGCGGCGCGTTCGGGGTCCCGACGTTTCCAGGATTGTGGGTCTTCACCACGTAGGTCTTGCTTGACGTCGCGGAAGCAGACCTCGATCGGCCAGCGGCCGGCGTAGCGGGTCGCGACGTCGGCGCCGGTGGCGCTCAGGTCGGTGGTGAAGAAGTAGTCGTCGTTCTGCACGCCGTCGGGGTCGCGGACGATCACCAGGCGGACCAGGTGGGTGTTCGTTGACCTTGTACCAGGGCACGTCACGCACGTGTGCCAGGCGGGTGATGGTGGTGCCGCGCTGGTCGATCTCGACCTGCTGCCAGTCGTGCTTGCCGGCACCGGCGGCGAGTTGGGGTGGGGTGGGGAGTCGGTCACCTTTGCAGCGGGGCCGGCCGCGTCGACCGGTGCGCGGTGGGGCGGGCTCGAACAGGGCGGCGTCGCGGCGCATCCGGGAGGTCAGGTGCACGCCAGCGGGGCGGGTGCCGGCGAGGGTGGCGTAGGCGCCGTCGGCGGTCAGGTGCAGGTCCCGGCCGGGGAACCAGGAGGCGATCTCGGTCAGCATCGCGGTGGCGTGCGCGATGGTGGTGGTGTTGTGGTGTTTGCGGTGCAGCCGCACATCGATCGGGAGCGTGTCAGATGGTCTGTGTACGGGAGGTGCCTGAGAGCCTGAAGTGACTGATGTGGCTTCAGGTGGAAGGAGACACCGAGCATGTGCGCAGCAATGATCACCGATCTGGGGCCGGAGTCGTCGATGCCGGGCCGGGCGACACCACCGGCGCCGCCCCCGTGGGCGTGCGAGCAGACTCGCGCCCGGACGGCCGCCGAGCTGGCCGACGAGCTGGTGGACGAGGCGTGGCTGGACCAGCTGATCGCCTCCGCCGGGGCGGGCGAGTTGCGGTTGACCGGCGAGGGCGGGTTCCTGCCGGAGTTGATCAAGCGGGTCCTGGAGCGGGGACTGGAGGTCGAACGCACTGATCACCTGGGCTATGAGAAGGGAGACCCGGCCGGGCGCGGCGCGCCGAACTCGCGCAACGGCACCACCCCGAAGACGGTGCTCACCGAGGCCGGGCCGATCGGGCTGGAGGTGCCCCGCGACCGGCTCGGCACGTTCACTCCGCGGCTGGTGCCCAAGGGTGAGCGGCGACTCGCCGGCGGCCTCGACGACATGATCATCAGCTTGTATGCGGGCGGGATGACGGTCCGCGACATCGAACACCACCTGGTGCGCACGTTGGGCGTCGAGGTGTCCCGGGAGACCATCTCCAAGATCACCGACGCGGTGCTGGAAGAGGTCAAGGCCTGGCAGGCCCGGCCGCTGGATGCGATCTACCCGATCATCTACGTCGACGCGCTGGTGGTGAAGGTCCGCGACGGCGCGCACGTGATGAACAAGGCCGCGCACATCGTCGTCGGCGTGGACACCGACGGAATCAAGCACGTGCTGGGCATCTGGGTGCAGAACGCCGAGGGCGCGAGGTTCTGGCTGCAGGTGTTCACCGAGCTGCGCAACCGCGGGGTGCGCGACGTGCTGATCGCCTGCTGCGACGGGCTTGAAGGCCTGCCCGAGGCGATCGAGACCGTCTGGCCCAAGACGGTGACCCAGACCTGCGTGGTCCACCTCATTCGGGCGGCCATGCGGTATGTGTCCTACGGCGACCGCAAGGCCGTCGCCGCCGCCCTCAAACCGATCTACACCGCGGCCACCGAAGACGCCGCCCTCGAGGCCCTCGCGGCGTTCACCGAAGGCGAGCTGGGCCGCCGCTACCCCGGCGCGGTCGGCGTCTGGGAACGCGCCTGGGAACGGTTCACCCCGTTCTTGGCCTTCCCACCGCAAGTAAGGAAGATCATCTACACGACCAATGCCATCGAAAGCCTGAACTACCAACTCCGCAAGATCATCAAGAACCGAGGGCACTTCCCCTCCGACGAGGCGGTGGTCAAGCTGCTCTGGCTGGCCATCTGCGACATCGAGGACAAGCGCGCCCGCGCCCGGGAGAAGGAACGCCGCCGCAAGCCCGTCAACCACCGCACCGCACCCGGCCGGCTCGTCGAGGGCCAACTCGTCACCGGCTGGAAACAGGCCCTCAACGCCCTCGACATCGCCTACCCCGGCCGCCTGCCGCAAGGAGTGAACTGACGTGACCGGAAACGATCACCGGCCCGCCTACAGCACGCTGCGATCACCCTGGGTGCTCGTCGAGGACGGCGTCGTCGACCACAGCGCCGAAGTGCTCGAACGGCTCACCAACTGGCTGCTGACCGGCACCGACACCGCCGCGATCACCCGCTGCACCCGCGCGCTATCCCTCGGCGAGACCGACGACCCGATCAGCATCGCCTCCTGGACCGACGCGCTCGCAGCACGCCTGCGTCACCGAGCCGAACAAGCCCAACTCTGAACACCCACCAACATCAACAAGGAGCACCCCACACACAGAAGACTTGACAAGCTCCGATCGGGACCGCGATCGGGCTCCCTCCCCAGGCCGGTTGCACCCGCACGCAGCTGACGACCAGGTTCAGCCCGAGCGCGTAGACGACCTTGCGCACGGTGGAGCGGACCGCATCGCGGAAGGTGCCGGCTCCCTCGACGTGCCGGCCGGACTTGTGGTGCAGCGTGTCGTCGCAGACCAGTCCGATCACCCCTGTCGGGGCAACGCGAGTCCCCAGCTGAACGGCGAGGATCTGCCACAGCCGGTTCATCGACCAGGCGCCGTCGCGAACGAACCGGTGATAGGCGTCGTGCGCTCGCCGATGCTCGGGGTCCGCTACGGCGATCATGGCGGTGATGGTGCGCCGGCCCGGGGCGCACACCCAGCCGGTGAGCAGGTCGGTGAAGATCGCGTAGCTCGGCGCGGTGAACACCGTGCCGACCATGTCGAGCAGCGCGAGCCAGCCGCTCACCGGCCCCGCCGGGCAGCGCCCAGCCGGTCGGCCAGCGTGGTGATCCCGGCCTGGGCGGCCTGGTCGAGTTCGGCGACCGCGGCCCGGTAACGCTCGATCGACGCGGCCACCGCCGCTACCTCGGCCACCGGCAGCACCAGGGTTCGGGTCCGCCCGTGATCGGAGTAGCTCAACGCGGGACTCTCGTGCAAGTCCACGCCCGCGGCGCACCGACAGTTCGCCTTGCCGCAGCGGCGCCGTTGCACGACCAGCGAGCCGCGCAGCAGACGCGGCACCCGGATCGAGCCCGAACCAGCCATCACCATCACAGTCTCCCATCTGCGCGTGTATGTACGCGCAGCCGGGATCACGACAGGCGGCCATACCGAGGGATGTTGATCAGCGTGTCATTCGCGGCTACCGCGTCACCGACCGAACGCGTAGCTCAATTCACCAAGCGAGGAAGTGCGAAACTCCACTGGAGGTGACCGACATGAAGCTCACCGCCGGACGCGACGACTCTGATCCGCTCGTCGAGCACGTCGTAGCGGGCTTGCGACAGTGCGGCCTACTCCACAGTGCGCGAGTCGAGGAACAGCCGCGCACCGATCTCCGGGTTCGACAGCCGATCCCGAGCGAATCCCGCGATCTGCCGCTTCTTCGCAGTCAGCTCATCGCGAGTCTCGACCCGGCGCTTGCGTGCTGTCTCGCCAGTCGCCAGCAGCTCACCCCGGGCACGCTCGGCGAACGCCTCCGCACCCATGTCAAGAAACAGCCGCACCAACCGGCCGTGCGCGATAGCCTGGCCGCGAAGCCCGGCACATCCCTCCCGCGCCGGGCTTCGCCACCTCGGCGCCGACGTCGTGTGGGGCGGCCGTGGTCTTCCTCGCGAGCGACGCCTCGTCGTTCGTGACCGGATCGGTGCTCGTCGCCGACGGCGGTTACACCGTGTTCTAGACCTGCGGGGTTGACGATGCGGAATCCGCGCGCGGCGCCGTCCGGGCCGGGCGGCCTGCGTGTCGCGGACCGGCCGGCGCCTGAACTCGTCCGGGCGAGGTCCTGGTCGAGGTGACCGCGACCGGCGTCATCGAGTTGCAGGCCACTAGGCTTCGGATCGCGCACATAACGACAGCCGGCAGGCCGTCCGTGCCGACCGAACCGGCGGGCCAGTATCACCCGTGTATCACCTCGATCTCGCGCGGCCTCCGGCAGGGCGCTCGCTGTCGATCACGGCGGGCACGGAGATCTATCCGCAAGGGACGAGGTCACCTCTCCACCCGGACGTCACCGGAACCACGATCGAGTCCGGCGAAATCGTTCGAGGGCCGATGGCCGTGCAGGACGCGATCATCGCTTTGCACAGTCGGATGAGGAATCTTCGAACCCGGCAACTCTTGATCGGCGATCACGCCGCCTTCATCGAAGGTGACGGAGACAGCCCAGCCCCGCACCGTAGCCGCATCTGGTATGGCGTCGCTTACGACCTCGACGGCAACCGGATCGCAGCGATGCGCGCCTACGGTTCGCGCGCCAACTTGATGCCGACAACCTCCGAGCGGTCGGCCGCTCGATAGGCGGTCGCGACCAGGTCGTCAGCTGCCATCCGTTAGGGCGGATCCGAGCCGGCCCAATCTCGGCCGCCCTACGCGGTCGACGAATCGAATGTCGCCGAACGGGACGGGATGGACTTCGTCTCCTGGGCGCCTCGATGAACGGTTCTGCGAAGAAAGTCATTGTCGACTATCTGGAGGGTCAGAGGATCGGCTTCAACATGCATCGGTCGGGTTCACCGCCCGGCAATAAGTGACGCGCCTGCGCGAGGCGTCCTGCTGCCCCATCTGAGCCGCGGCCGGGTCGCGACTCCGGATCTCCGGATCCAGAAGGCACTTCCTCGGCTGATGCGCCGAACGGTCAGCTACTCGCCCACGGATCGAGGCATACAGGCTTCCCCGGAAGGGCGGCTCCGAAGGGCCTTCCGTCATCTCTCGCACAGCACCGCACCGAGGATCCCGCCTACACGCACGAACGTGATGGTGGCGGCGGCGATCCCATCAATCGCGAGGAGCGCCGAGAAAGCTCTCATGGGCACGTCTCGCCGATCTTGACGACGGAGAATGTGACGCGGGTATCGGAATTCAGCGGCGCTCCTGGAGCCACATCCTGGGCGCAGACGACCCAGTCCCGGTCGACAATCTGGTGTCGCGCCGCGCCCGTCGCGTCCTTCGAGAACGAAATGAACAGTGGATTCCCCAGCACTCGTTGTAGATCGTCCTGCGCCGTCTGGAGCACCTGCCCGACCTCGTCGGGCATTACCGCCCCGCTACCGGGGTTGTCACTAGCGCTCGCCTCGGCCCACCCCGAATTACCCTCACTCGACGCGCTAGCGGCGCTGACCGAGGCCGCTGCCGAGCCTGAGAGCGGCGCTGGGCCCTGATTTCCGGACGAGCATCCCGCGAGCGACGCGGTTACGACGCCAGCCGCTACCAGCGAAACGACCTTCATGCGCTTCCCGCCGTTACCTTCAAGGTTTGTCGTGAAGACCCGCTACGTTGTCCGCCCGCGGACTGCTTCGCTGACCATTCGTCTTAACGATCAGAGCCGAGCTCACCGACCGGATACTAGTCGCGGACCTAGTCGGCGAGCATCGTTCGCAGCTGTCGTGCACCGAAGACCAGAGCACGGCCTCAAACCTCGACGTTCAGTCCTTTACCACGGAACGCCGCGACGCGGTTCGCCTTCGCGGCCCTCGGCGTGGCTCTGGTGGCCGCAGCGTGCGTGGGCGGGTTGAACGGTGGGCCGGGGGCGTTAGCCCATCCCCGTCCACGACTGTCACAGCAGCGGCCGACTCGCTCGGCTGCCCGCGAGGCGGCGGGTAGCCCGAGGTGCGAGCCGACCGCTCCGGATTGGTCGTGTGCGGGCAGCGTCCTGTCGGGGATGACGCCGATGGCGCGGGCGAGGCGAGTGGGCCGATTCGGTGAGGCGGCCCTGGTTCGAGGATCCGGTGTTGCCTGAAGTGACTCGAGCTTGGAGCCGACGTTCACGATTACATCCGCTGTATCTCTGAGCGTGTGGTTTCGCAGATCACGGAATATTGGAAGTTTGGCGAGAAATGGGAGCGGATTCTTGTCATGTACCGTCACCTGCGCGGACACGTTAGTGGTTAGTCTTGCGTCGTAGAGTACGTGCAGCGTCAGCGCGATAGATTTCAGGTGACGTTCCTTTACACTGCCCTGAACTGTTTCTTTGCCGGCGCCTTCAGCTATAGCCCAAACACCGAGTGCGATGCCACCAGCCAAGGCACCTGCAACCAGCTTGTGAACCTCCCCCAAAACCGTGAAGGCATGCGCTATGAGGAGTAGTCATGCCAGAGAAGCGAAGGAAGTTCGACAAGGAGTTTCGTGAGGGGGCTGTGCGGATCGTCCGGGAGACCGGCAAATCGATCGCGCAGGTCGCTCGTGATCTCGGGATCAACGAGGGAACGCTGGGTAACTGGTTTGCCAAGGATCGTGCCGAGCGGGAGGGCACCGACGGGCTGTCCGTCGCGGACATCGACGAGTTGAAGCGGCTGCGCAGCGAGAACGCCCAGCTGCGGATGGAGCGCGATGTCCTCAAGCGCTCCGTGGTCCTGTGGGTGAAGGAGGCGACGAAGTGAGCGTGGCACGCTTCATCGCCGACCAGAGGACCTTCTACCGCGTCCCGTACGCGGTGTGCTGCGCGATCCTGGGGGTCAGCGTGTCCTGGCTCTACAAGTGGATCAAGGACGAACCACGGCCCCAACAGCGGCGCCGTGCCGCATTGGACGCCGCCGTGCTGGCGATGTTCGTCGCTTCCAAGCGCACCTACGGCTCGCCGCGTATCCACGTCGACCTGCTGGAGGCCGGCTGGACAGTGAGCGTGAACACGGTCGCGGACTCGATGCGCCGTCAAGGACTGCAGGGCCGTAAACCCAAGCACAGCAAGGGATTGACGAAGCAAGACAGGAAAGCACCCAAGTTCCCGGACCTGCTCGAGCGGGACTTCACCGCCCCGGCGCCGAACCTGAAGTGGTGCGGGGACATAACCGAGATCCCGACCGATGAAGGCAAGCTCTACCTCGCTACCGTCCTTGATCTTTTCTCTCGCAAGCTGCTGGCCTGCCCAACCAGCGAGCATCCGAACGCGCAGCTGGCCCGCGACGCGATCAAGATCGCCGCCACGGTCCGCGGCGGCCGGAAGAAGATCGATGGCGTGATCTTCCACACCGACCGCGGCTCGACATACACCGCGTCGAGTTTCACCCTGCTGTGTAAGGACAAACTCGGTATCAGGCAGTCGATGGGCAGGGTCGGTTCGTGTTTCGACAACGCCGCCGCGGAGTCGTTCTTCTCCACCCTCGAGCACGAGGTCCTGTCCCGGCACCACTTCACCACCAAAGCCGAAGCACGCACCGTGGTCCTCGCCTGGTGCCACGAGTTCTACAACACCAGCCGGCGGCACAGTTCGGCGGCGATGATGACGCCGAACGACTACGAGCACGCCGCCGCACAACCTGGCCAGGGGCAGGAGGCGGCCTGATGAGCACACCGACCCCGTCGAGTGACGTTTCCGTGACGGCAGCAGGCTGCCCAGCCTGCGGACAGCAGCTGCCCGCAGGGCGATCCCGACGCTTCTGCTCACCGGCGTGCCGCCAAGCGGCTTACCGCCGACGCCACCAACCAGACACCCGCGAGGTCCCGTTGGCGCGCAATCGGTCACGGCGGGAAGGCACCGTCTACCAGTGCCCGGACTGCGAAACGCGCTACTTCGCCGAACAGTGGTGCCCCGACTGCTCACGGCCCTGCCGACGCCTCGGCCCAGGCGGCATCTGCCCCTGCTGTGAGGAGGTGATCATCATCGCCGAGCTCACCGGTGAAACCGCCGGCGCAAGCCAACACTTGCCCATGATCAGCAACCCCATCCATCATTGAACAAGCCTCCACGATTCGAGGGGAAGCTCATTGTTCCTCGCAGCGTGGCTTCGGCCGCTCACCACTCGCCTGCCTGCTTCAATCGGATACCTAGCCACGGCCGCCGCCCTCTCCCTTCACAGATAGTAGTTGATGCACGTCGAGCGGTCACTGGGCGCGATCCCAGATCGACAGTGCGCACGACAACTATCACCCGACGCGATGAACCGCACGTACGGTAGTAGTTTGCTTCGAATGGTCATGCCCGGGCACGAGCCGACGCCATCCAGCACAGCTTGGACGTCGTCCATGCGTTCATCCATCGACCGGGACCGTCAACCCGGTCGGACATGCCCGTACCCCGCTTGCCGACCACGATCAGACGGGAGAAGGAGGCAGTCGGCCCAGGAAACGCACCAGCCGCGGCTCCTCCCAGGGCCACCTCCACATTTGGAGACCAAGCCCGGCACGAGAATCAGGTCTCGTCGCCCACGACCTGATACGCGATACAGACCCGACCCCTCTTGGCGTACTGCGCTTTCCGGTGCCCGCTCCCAGCCGCGATCCGCCCAACCACCACTCGCGAGCCTCATAAGTAGAGCCGCCCGACACGCCAGGCAGGAATGACCTAACCGCCCCGCTCCGCGTGCCGGAAGCGATCGTCATAGGGTCGCCTCGGACGCCGCTACCACATCCACGGAGAAGTTTCGCGAACCGCCTCGATCTGCGCGCCTATCTTGACGAGCCCCCGCTCCGAGCGGGAGCGGCGCAGATGTGATCCTCCGCGTCGGTCGACGGTCGCATGCTTTCACCAACATGCCGATGACAGCAGCGATCGAACAGGGCGAGCCTTCACCTACCTACATCGCAGCGTCTTGGGACGCATGTCGACGGATTTCGGTTGAGGCCAGGCATTACTTCCCACCGGAACCCCCACCACCGGATCCCCCGCCAGAGCTGCCTCCCGCAAGGCTGTGGAGAAACGCGGCGAGCCCATTGGCGACGTGAACGAGAAAGTCCCATACAGCTTGCGTAGCGTTTGCGGCAGCATCCGGCGCTGTCACCGCGAAGAATATCAAGAACGCGACGACGGCGAACCCGGTGAGCTTCTTGACCACGCCGGCTCCGTTTCGGAGTCAATACATAGATCTTTGCACTTCTCTATCGCAAATCTCCGCTCCCCGCCTGGATCTGTCACCATGCGTCCGCTCGGGTCGGCCCGGATGCTCGCCGCCACGAGCGTCCACGTACTCCAGCATCGAATGCCCACCGCTTGACGCGGTGGAGTCGAAACGCTGAGCGTAGGTCAGCCGCTGACCTTGGTCACAGCCACTACGTTGGGATTTGGTCGTCGCCGACAGAACCTCGGCCTCATCAACGAACATGTCGATGAGCCTGACAACTCGTAATCGCCGACGGCCGACTATTTGGAACCCCACAGGCTACGGCCTTCGTCGTAGCCGTTTGTGCGATTACGCCTGAGCGCCGTCCGGGGTCAAGCAGCTCGACCCCGCCCCGCGTGCGTCCTAGCCAACAGCCGATCAGCCAGCGCGGGTCAACGACCGCGCCGGCTGCCGATCGGCCCGGTCGCGGGGCTGGCAATCCCCTGATTCCGTAGAGACTCTGGTTAGTCCCCATGCCCCCTGCGGGAGGCGCCGCGACGGCGTGAAAATGATCGCGGGGCTGTCCGCCGACGCCGTCGTTTCCTTGGCACTCGAGGCCGCTGGTTAGTCAGGCGCCGGGGCCCTGCCTGAAGGGTCGCGCACTGTCGCTACGAGCACGCCGGTCAGATTTTCGGTTCCCTACCGGACCCCCGGACAGCCCCGCTGAACCCCATTCAACCGGGGAGGGGCGAAGGAGGCCAGCGGTGCAGCAGCCGATCGAGATCGACGTTGACGAACGGGAACAGGTGGTGGCTCGGGTGGCCGGGATCGATGTGGCCAAGGCCAGCGGGATGGTGTGCACGCGGGTGCCGCACGAGTCGATCCCGGGCCGGAGGGTCACCAAGGTGTGGCCGGTCGGTTCCGACACCGACGCGCTGCTTGAACTTGCAGACCACCTGGTCTGCGATGGCATCGAGCGCGCGGTCTTGGAGTCGACCTCGGACTACTGGCGTCCGTTCTACTACATTCTCGCCGCGCGCGGACTGACGGTGTGGCTGGTCAACGCCACCCAGGCCAAGAACGTCCCGGGCCGGCCGAAGACGGACAAGATCGACGCGGTGTGGCTGGCCAAGCTCGCCGAGAAGTCGATGGTCTCACCGTCGTTCGTGCCCGCCGAGCCGATGCGCCAGGTGCGAGACCTGGCCCGGACCCGCTTCGACCTGGTCGCCGACCGCACCCGGGTCAAGCAGCGGGTGGAGAAGCTGCTCGAAGACGCCCTGATCAAGATCGGCTCGGTGCTCACCGACATCCACGGTGTCACCGGGCGGGCGATCCTCGACGCGCTGATCAGCGGGCAACGCAACCCGAAGCTGCTCGCCGAACTGGCCAAAGGCCGGGCCCGAGCCCGGCGCGGCGACCTGCAGCGCGCGCTGCACGGCCGCTTCACCGAGCACCACGCCCGCCTGGCCCGGCTGCTGCTCGACCAGATTGACGAGCTGAACAACCACATCAACCAGGTCACCGCGCTGCTCGACCAGGCGATCGGCGCACTACCAGAGCTCACCGTCCCGGCCCCTGCCGGCACCACGATCAACACCGGGCCGGACGGCGTGAACGCCGCCGTGCAACGGCTATGCCAGATTCCCGGCGCCGGACCGGATAGCGTGCGCGCGGTGATCGGCGAGATCGGCCTGGATATGACCGTGTTCGGCACCCACCAACGGTTATGCGCGTGGGCCAAGACCTCCCCGCGCACCAAACAATCCGGCCGCAGAAACGGCAAAGCCAGCACCGGCAAGGGCAACCCCTACCTGAAAGCCGCCCTCGGGCAGATGGCCACCGGCGCCGCCAAGACCGACACCTTCCTCGGCGAACGCTACCGACGCCTGATCAAACGCATGCCCAAGGCCAAAGCACGCAGCGCCCTCGAACGCTCCATCCTCGTGATCATCTTCCACATGCTCGCCGACCCCCGCGTCGAGTTCGTCGACCTCGGCGCCGACTTCTACACCCGTCGCATCGACAAGACCCGCCGCACCCACCAACTCACACGGCAACTGCAGGCGCTCGGCTACACCGTCACCCTCACCGCCGCGGCCTGACCACCAGCACCCCGCCGACCCCGGTCACGTCACCACCCGGGTCACCTCATGCTGCCCGCGTCACCTCGGATTTTCCGGTCAGTGGGATCTTGACTTGTTGATGTTCCTTCTGGCCTGCCGCCGACCGGTGCCGTTGGGTGCCGCCCGCAGCCGGTGTCAAGTGCTGGCCGGTTCGCGCACTGAGGTCATGCGAGCGACGGCACCAGACGCTGGCAAGGCAGTCGATACTCGGCGATCGCGCCCCCTTCATGCCGAGTCGGCCCAGCCTTTCGAAAAGTTGGGACTGCTGTCCGAGCACCGCCAGCCGCGTCACTTGTTGCGCACGGCAGTGTCTGGCTACTCCTACCTGGACCGCGTTGACCACCCGGCAATAAGTGACGCGCCTCGTCGGACCTCGCCTGGCCGACGAGCCGACGGCGACCATGGCGGCAGGCGGCAGGCGGCAGCATCGCGGAGCACACGCTATCCGTCTCGCTCGGTGCGGCTCAACGATCGGTGCGGCTCAACGATCAGTGTCTGCCAGCCGACGCCCGCGCAGATCAGACCGAATGTGCCCGGTCAAAGGGCCTGGCGTTTAGCGGATCTGCTTGATATGCAGGTGATCGTGAAGCTCCTCGTCTCGGCTGACGTCCGGGACAGGGGCGTTGAACAGCGCCCCGTCTCGGGGAGGGTTCCGAAACGGGGCGTTCGCCGCTGCCGATCGGCGGGCCTTGCGGCACCCCCGTTGGACGCAAGACCTCCGCGGGTCGGCAGCGACAGGGCTGAAGCTTGCCACGTCAACCCACGCCGCCACCCGAGGGTGTCCGCTTCTTGCAACAGCATTTTCTGTCACTTGACGTGGTCAGGCGGGCGCGTAACGTTGCTGCCCGAGAGGTCCGCGTCGCTTCCCCCGTGGCGATGACGGGCCTCTCGCCACATTCCGTCGTCGTCCTGACGGCAGCCGGACGTCTAACGCGGATTTCCACGTAACTGGTTGGCCAAGGTTGCTGATGGCCGGCTGGTCGATCCGGTCAATGGATTCCCTTGTTCGGGGCTGTTCTGGGGCCTGGTACGTCGAGGGACTGTCCTACGCCCAAGCAGGCGCGCGCTTCGGCTACACCCGGTGGGCGATGATCGACCTGGTGCGCCGGTGGCGGGCCGGGAAACTGGACCTGTTCGCCCCACCGCGCAAGCCCGGACCGCGGCCGGGGGTGGCGCCGGGCAAGCAGCGGGTACGCGCCCGGGTGATCGAGCTACGCCGGGCCGGGCTGTCGACCTACGAGATCTCGGCCCGGTTGGCCGGCGAGAACACGCCCGCTCAACCGCACCTCGGTCGCCGAGATCCTCGCCGAGGAGGGGTTCGGTCGGCTGCTGCGCCGCCCCCAACCCGAGGCCAGCGCCAGCCCGGCCACCGCCGGCCGCGACACCCGACTGCCCCGCACGCGGGTCATCGACCTCACCAGCTGGCCGGCCCGGGTGGACTCCACCCGCGCCGGGTTGCTGCTCGTGCTGCCCGACCTCGCCGCGCTCGGCCTACCCGCTCTGGCCCGCCGTGCCGGCTACCCCGGCACCCGGGTCATCCCGGCCGTGTCGTGGCTGCTGTCGCTACTGGTGGCACTGAAATTGACCCGCACCCGGCGGGTCTCGCACGTCGATGACCTGCTCGCCGACCCGGCCGCGGCGATGCTGGCCGGCATGGCCGTGCTGCCGAAGAAGTCCGCGCTGACCGGCTACTCCTACCGGCTCGCCCACGACCACCAGCAACGCTTCCTGGCCGCCCTGGACCAGCAGATGATCGCCAAGGGGCTGGCCAGCAGCAGCGAAGCGATCTTCGACCTGGACTTCCACGCCGTCATGCACTGGGGGCACGACCCCGCGCTGGAAAAGCACTACGTGCCGACCCGTTCCCAACGCGCCCGGTCGGTGCTGACCTTCTTCGCCCAAGACACCGGCACCCACAACCTGGTCTACGCCAACGCCGACATCTCCAAAGCCAGCCAGGCCCACGAGGTCATCGCCTTCTGCGACCACTGGAAACAAGCCTCCGGGCGCGACCCGGCGATGCTGGTCATGGACCAGAAGGTCACCACCCAGCCGATACTCGGCGAACTCGACGCCCGCGGGATCACCTTCCTCACCCTGCGCATGCGCTCCCCGGCCCTGGTGCGTCACATCAACAGCCTCACCCCGGCCGAGTTCACAACGATCACACTCGACCGGCCCGGCCCCCACAACCGACCCCGCGTGCACGAAGATCGGGCCGTCGCGCTGACCAACTACCCCGGTACCGTCCGACAACTGGTCGTCACCGGACTCGGCCGCGAGGCACCCACGGTGATCATCACCAACGAGCGGCACGCCAGCATCCGCGAGCTGATCAACCGCTACGCCCGCCGGATGACCATCGAACAACGCCTCGCCGAGATCATCACCGCGTTCCACGCCGACGCCCTGTCCTCGACCGTCAACATCAACGTCGACCTCGACATCATGCTCGCCGTGCTCGCCCAAGCCCTGCTCGCCGCCCTACGCGCCCGCCTACCCGGCTACGCGACCGTCACCCCCGACGTCATCCAACGCCGCTTCCTCGAAACCCCCGGCCACATCATCACCAGCAGCCAGGCCATCACCGTGCGCCTCGAACGCCGCGCCTACAGCCCCGTCCTACGCAAAGCCGACCTGCCCGCCGACACCACCATCCCCTGGCTCGACAACAAGATCATCCGATACGAGTTCGCCTGAAACCTTGCGCCGAACCTCCTGCGTGGAAATCCGCGCTAACCGGGCCATCGTCGCGTCCAGGTCGTCGCACATCAGGTACAGCTCGTGAGCAGGCGGGCCGTCGGCCGGATGCACGGCGAGCTCGACGGGAGGAAGTTTGAAGATCAGCCAGCCGGCGCCAGCATCGACATGCGGGTAGTCGAGCACGTCCCGGAAGAAAGCCCGATCGGCCTCGGCGTCATGACTGTAGATGATGACGTGGCCACCGTTGATCACGCAGCCAGCGTAGCGAGCACGCTCGAGTGCCAGCGTTGCCGAGGCCAGACCGGAGGCATACACCATTAGCGAACCTTCGGGACGGTCGCGAGCACCTTCATTTGTCTGAGCAGCAGTAACGTCAGCGCCTCGATTTCGGTGAGTCGGCGTCGAACGTGAGGAGACACCCGAGCGCACCAGCCGACGGCTGAGACTTGGCCGAAGCCCGTGGCTTGTCTGTCGTAGGGTGTCGTCCTCAGCCGGCTGCCGCGACACGACCCAGCCGCCGGCACTTGGAGGCGAGGCATCAGGCGGGGTTGGGCCGCCAAACGAACTTGACCTTCGCAGGGTCGCCCCGGCCCGCCTCGACGATGTCTCGCACGAATACCTCGGCCTGCAGGCGGGACTGGTGCATGAGGTCGTACTTGGGGTTTTCAGCCTCCTGCCGCATAGCCGCCTCGGCTGCGCGGTACATCAAGTCAACGTTGGGCCGGCATCCCAGGATGACGTTGATGCCGCAGCGGGGCCGCTCAGTGAAGGTGCGCGAGTGATCGAGCCGGGCGGCGGCGATTTGTGGTTCGGGCAGGCTGACCGTAACCGATCCGTTCGGAGCAATACCCGATACTTTGGCCATTTTCCAGTCGACCGTCACCTCCACGTCGCCGTAGGCGTGCAAGACGGTGTCGGTATGCCAAAATGTGCCCAGGGAGCCCTCGGGCGCATTTGACTGATTGATCACGACGTTCTGCAATGTGAGATCGTAAACCTGAAGCTGCTGTTGTGCTACCAGCTGGGCCTGGAGCCGGCTGGGCTCGATGCTGGTATGCGTCTTGGTGTGCGGCCAGCCGGGGAACAGATTGAAGAGCTTAAGGACCAAGGCCACTGCGACCAGGGCAACCACAATCATGAGCACTCGACCGGGCCCGAAGCCTCGCTTGGTGCGGAGGTCCATTGGTGCCTCGATCCGTAGAGCAGATGTTCCGGTGATCTTGCCTCGAGTTTAGTTGATGTTTGTGGTGTTCTGGCCGTCGTGGGCCTGCTGGTCTGCCGGTGTGCCCAGAAGTAGACGTCATCTTTGCTTGCACCGACCTCAGCCGTCGCGGCGACTGCGCTGGTGCCGGGCGACGATGCGCTGCGGCAGCTTGAGTGGCCCATCGTCGATCAACCCGAGGTAGATACCATCCTTGGGCCAGCGGGCTCCGTGGCGATCCTGTGGCCTTGGCCATCGGCTCGGGTCCGGTCCTAAGGTGCTGTTCGAAAATAACTATTCTATAACAACTTACATGGCTGTGATTCGCTCCGGGTCGCCGAGCGTCGGCACGGTTAGCCCGAAGTTACGTGATCTTGATGCTGTGAAGCCCCCGTGTTGAGGGGGGTTTCGCCGTGTGTGGGGTGGTGGTTCTGGCTACGTGAGGGTGGCTGGGATGGGTGCGCCGAGTAGGTCGAAGGCTCGTCGTTGGGTGGGGGTGGGTTCGGCGAGCAGGTCGAGGTCGGCGCCGCCGATGGTGACGGTGTTGCGGGTCAGGGTGGCGAGGTGGTCGAGCAGTCCGCGGTAGTCGTGCAGTGGTCGGTTCTGGTCGTCTTTGCGGCGGGAGGCTTTGCGTTCGGCGGCGGGTGAGCGTTTCGCGGCGGCGACGGGGTTGTCGCGCTGGGGTGGGTGTTCGTCGGTGTAGGTCAGCGGCGCCCAGGCTTTGCGCAGGTGCCAGACGAGGTAGGCGGCGAGGGTGCAGATCAGTACGTGGGCGCGGACCCGGTGTTGGGTCCAGTGCCGGATCGGGCGCAGTTCCAGCTCGTCGATCTTGAGGGTGCGGAAGTCGCGTTCGAGGTTGGCCAGCTGCTTGTAGGCGGTGACGGCGCCGGCGGGGTCGAGCCGGTCGGCGGCGACGCTGGTGCGGATGAGGTAGATGCCGTCCAGGGCGGCCTCGGCGTCGATCTTGGGCTGGTTGCGGGTGACGGTCAGGGTGGTGTCGGTGATGGCCAGGTGGAAGTGTTTGGCCATCTTGTACTTGTCCAGCACCCGTCCTGCGGCCAGGCCGATCTTGTCGGCGCCGGTCAGCCGCCCGGCGGCGACGCGTTCGCGCAGCGGAGCGAGCGCCGTTTCGGTGGCGGTGAGCAGGGCGTCGCGTTTGCTGGCCCGTTCGGTGGCCAGGTGCGGGTTGCGCGGCGCTTGGCTAGCTACGCTTTCGTGTGCCCAGTAGCGTGGGCGCGCGACGTGATGACCTTGGAGGTGGTCGCGTTGAGGTGATTCACGCGCAAGCTCGTGTCCGCCAGCCGGTGTGAGTCCGGTCCGGGTAGCTGCCAGGAGGCCCGGTAGCAGGCTGCCGGCGTCGGGGGGAAACGCCCGGCGTCGAAGCGCAGTGTCGAAAGCCCCTTCGGGGGGAGCGACTGTCCAGCCCGCAGCATGACGCGAATCCTGCAGCCTCGTGAGGCTAACCCCGTCAGGGGACAAGGGGGTGCCGAGCCGCTGAAATCACGGCGAAGGCCATGGAAGGCGCTGAAGACCTGGAGTTGCAGGCGCTGAGGAACCCCCCGGGGTAGGGGGAGTGGGATGGGCAGAAGGTGGGCACGGGAACTGGGGAAGCCCTCGTCGACCCCGATCGTGCGGTGGTCGGGAGCAGCCGGTGCGTATAACCGTCTGAACGGGAAGTCGCGCCGAGTCGGCAGGGTGGCGGATGGGGCCGTAGTACCGCGTGAGCCGGTTGGACAACATAACCGCCGGTGAGGGAAGGGCCCCTGCCGCATCACACGCTTGGTGAGGAAGGGACAGGTCGGTGAATGCCTGATGGCTAACGGCACCCGTGATAAGACCCGAGATCTTCAGCACAAGCTGTACCGGGCGGCCAAGCAGTCGCCGTCCAGACGCTTCCACGCGCTCTACGACAAGGTCCACCGTGCGGACGTATTACGCAGGGCGTGGTTCGAGGTCGCCGCCAATGGTGGCGCCCCCGGGGTGGATGGCGTATCCATCGTCCAGGTCGAGGAGCAGGGAGTCGAGGAGTTGCTCGACGTCCTGCGCGTCGAGCTTGAAGCGGGCAGCTACCGGCCGTTGCCGGTGCGGCGGGTGGCCATACCGAAAGCGAGTGGTGGGACCAGAAATCTTGGGGTTCCCGCTGTGCGTGATCGGGTGGTCCAGGCTGCGGCGAAGCTGGTCTGCGAACCGATCTTCGAAGCCGACTTCCTCGATTGCTCCTACGGTTTCCGCCCGAAGCGTTCGGCGCATCAAGCGCTGGAGGCGATCCGGGTAGGGGTCAACGGGGGCAGGACCTGGGTGGTGGACGCCGACATCGCCAGCTTCTTCGATTCGATCCGGCCGGAGGTGTTGCGTTCCGCTCTCGAGGAGCGGATCAGCGACCGGCGGATGGTGAAGCTGCTGATGGGGTGGTTACGGGCAGGGATCTGGACCGGGGAGACCTTGATCCATCCCGAGACCGGGACCGCTCAGGGCGGGGTGATCAGTCCGTTGATGGCGAACGTGGTGCTGCACCGCCTGGATCGCAGGTGGCAGCAGGATCACCGCCGATTGGGCCAGATCATCCGCTTCGCGGATGATCTGGTGATCCTCTCGCCGACCCGGGAACGGGCCGAGGAGGCGCTCGCGGTGCTCACCGGCATACTGACCGGGCTGGGGTTGTCCCTGGCTCCGGCCAAGACCTCGCTGGTGAACCTGCGAGAGGCCAAGTCGAGTTTCACGTTTCTGGGTTTCCACCATCGCCGGGTGGAGAGCTTTACCCGCAAGGGCAGGCACTTTCTGAGCCGATGGCCCTCCGACCGTTCGGTCGGCCGGGCCAAGGACCGCATCCGGTTGCATACCGACCGGCGGTGGCTGATGCTGCCCGTCGAGGACGTCGTGCGGAACCTGAATCGATTCCTGATCGGATGGCGTGGCTATTTCCGGTACGGGAACTCGACCACGGTGTTCCACGACCTCGACCAGTTCACGATGGAGCGGCTGGCCCGCTTCATCTCGAACAAGCACGGCCACCACGGACGCCGCTACGGGCTGCGGGTCCTGATCGATCACGAGTGCCTGGGGCTGGTCCGCCTGGTGGGAAGCGTCCGGCACGACCCTGCGCATGCCGTCCGGTGAAGGGGTGCGGCTGAGCCGTGTGACTTAGTAGGTCATGCACGGTTCTTTGGGGGGAGGCTGGAAACGGGGCGTCGGCCAGGGTCGGCGGCGAAAGGTGCCCGCGGGAAACGGCGGGTGCGAGCGCCGGGACCTACCGTCGATCACCGCCACCGCGCCAGCCTCCTACCCGACCATCGATAGCTCGCAAGTCGCGGCGCGTACGGTGATCTGGTGGCTGATCCGGTCGACCGGAAGGTGACGATCACCCATCCGGACAAGGTGTACTTCGCGGAGCGAGGGCACACCAAGGGTGACCTTGCCGAGCATTATCTGCGGGTCGAGGAACCGCTGATGCGCACCATGGGTGGACGTCCAGTGCTGCTGCAGCGGTTCCCTGCGGGCGCCTCAGGACCGTCGTTCTTTCAGAAGCGGGTCCCGAAGGCTGTCCCGCCCTGGTTGCAGACCACGGTGGTGTCGACGCCAAACGGCACGACCTCGCAGGCGCTGGTAGTTGCCGATATCGATCACGTGCTCTGGGCGGTGAACCAGGGATGCCTCGGCTTTCACGTCTGGCCGTATCGCGCCGACGATCCGGGACACACGGACGAATTGCGGATCGACCTGGACCCCACGCCGGGCATCGAGTTCGGACAGATCCGCGAGGCAGCGCACGAGCTGAAGGCCTTGCTCGATGAGGTCGGCGTGACCGGCTACCCGAAGACCACGGGCAACCGCGGCCTGCACGTGTACGTGCGGCTGCAGCGACGCTGGGACTCCTACCGGGTGCGTACGGCCGCTGTCGCCATTGCCCGCGAGCTCGAGAGCCGCCGCCCGGAGTTGATTACGGCCGCGTGGTGGAAGGAAGAACGCGGCCGTCGGGTCTTCGTCGACTTCAACCAGAACGCGCCGCACAAGACGGTGTTCGGTGCCTGGTGCGTCCGGGCTCGACCAGACGCGCAGGTTTCCACGCCGATCGGCTGGGACGAACTCGATCACGTGCACCCTGACCAGTTCACGATCTCCACGCTGCCCGAGCGGCTAGCCAGTAGCGGTGACCCGTGGCTGCTGATGAACAACGACCCTCAGTCTT
>CAWIXH010000008.1:0-193752 GCA_963839995.1 uncultured Actinomycetota bacterium
CGCCGATTCGCGCGCGCCGGAAGGAGCCTTCTCCGATCGGGATTATGTGCGGCGTCAGGTCACGTCGGTTGGATCTTGTGTGCCCATTGACGCTGTCGGGCGGGGGAGCGGTGATCGGATGCAATTCGGCCGCAACCTTGGCCGGGGCACTTGCCGTGTGGCCATTGAGATCGATCGCGCTGACTTCGCTGATCCGCACTTCGACGCGCGTGGGCGCGTCGTGGCGCTCCGAGCCGCGCCGTTCGGGACTGGGACGGCCGAGACGGCGGTGCGGTGGGGGCGGCTCCTCGGGCACCCGGGTGGTGATGCCGCGGTCGCTGCTACGGACGTACCTGACCCGTGGCGACCGCGAACTCGTCACGGCCCGGTTCGCCGGCGCCCGGCTCTCCGTGGTGACCCGGGTCCCGGCGCCGCCGCCGCACTGGTAGAGCGCGCTGCCGACTGTCGGTCGGGAGCTGGGACTCTCCGCGGTCTCTGCGCACACCTCAGCGGGCGAACGCCGGGACGATCTGAGGTCAAGTTCCAGTTTCAAACAGAGACAAAATGTGTTAGCGTCGAGGTCCGGCCACGGCCGAACCCAGACCACCCAGATCCAGACCACCGAAAGGCACACGTCATGAACGCGCCGAGGTTCCGACCGAAGTACGTCTCCTTCGACTGCTACGGCACCCTGATCAGCTGGCCGATGACCCCGATCACTAAGGAGCTGGTCGGCGACCAGATCCAACCGGAACGGTGGGCTCAGTTCGTCGCGGAGTTCCGCGGTTACCGCTACGACCAGGTGTGCGGTGAGTACTACCCCTACGAGCAGGTCCTGCAGGACGCCTTCGACCGGGTCTGCCGCAAGTGGGGGATCGAGTCGGACCCCACCGCGGGGAAGCGGTTCGCCGACGGCGTTCGGAGCTGGGGCCCGCACCCGGACGTGCCGGCGCCGCTGAAGAAGATGGGCGAGCACTACAAGCTGGTGATCCTTTCCAACGCCGACGGCTCCTTCCTGGAGGAGAGCGTGCCGCGGCTGGATGCGGACTTCCACGCGGTCTTCACCGCCGAGCAGGCCGGCTACTACAAGCCCCGGTACGCCGCTTTCGAGTACATGCTCGAGCAGCTCGACGCCAAGCCGGAGGACTTCGTGCACGTCTCCTCGCACACCCGCTACGACCCACTGCCGATGCACGACATGGGCTTCCGCAACCTGGTGCTGCTGGACCGGGGTTACGACCCGGTGCCGCCCGGCTACGGGCTCACGGTGGTGAAGTCACTCGATGAGCTCAACGCGATGCTCGGTATCTGAGCCGACAAGGGACCTCGCGATGACTTCCAGCCTCAGTCGCGCCATCGACAGCTACCCGAACCGGTTCGACCCGGGCGCACTGAGCACGTTGCCCGAGCATCTCCAGGAGACCATCCGGCGTCGGAATGCGGTGCTCGGCCCTGGCTACACGCTGATCTACCGGGAGCCAGTCGAGTTCGTGGCCGGTTTCGGAGCCCACTTGATCGACCTCGACGGCAATGACTACCTCGACGCCTACAACAACGTTCCGTGTGTCGGGCACGCCCATCCCCGCGTGGTCGAGGCGGTCTCCCGCCAGCTGGCGGCCGTCAACACCAATACCCGTTACGTCCAGGAGGCGCTGGTCGACTATGCGGAGCGGCTCCTCGCAACCTTCCCAGCGGAGCTGGCGAAGCTGAGCCTTGCGTGCAGCGGGTCCGAGGCCAATGACCTCGCGATGCGTGTGGCCAGGTTCCACACCGGTGGCGAGGGAGTCATCGTGACGCGCTGGGCGTACCACGGCATCACCCGCGACGTTTCGAGCTTCTCGCCATCCCTGGGCGAGGGTTCACCGCTGGGACCGAACGTCCGACTCATCGATCCCCCTGACCCGCGACTTGTCACACGCGGAGGCACGCTGACCGAGCACATGCGCGACCAGGTGCGTGGCGCGATCGATGACCTCGAGCGCCACGGTTACCGGCTCGCGGCGCTCATCACCGACTGCGCCCACAGCAGCGACGGAATCTTCACCGACCCGGTCGGCTACATGCACGCCGTCGTAGAGGAGGTCCATGCGGCGGGCGGTGTCTACATCGCCGACGAGGTGCAGTCGGGATTCGCCCGGCTCGGGGACTCGATGTGGGGATTCAGCCGCCATGGCGTGCTGCCGGACATCGTCACCATGGGCAAACCGATGGGCAACGGAGTGCCGATCTCGGGCGTGGTCTTCCGCCCCGAAGTCGCCGAGCAGTTCGGACGGAGCGTTCGCTACTTCAATACCTTCGCCGGCAGCTCGATCCCGGTAGCCGCGGGGGCTGCGGTACTCGACGTGTTCGAGGAGGAGAACGTGCAGCAGCGCGTCCTGGAGAACGGCACGTCACTGCGCGCGGGCATCGAGGAGCTCACTCGCGAGTCGCCATACGTCGCCGAGGTGCGCGGCGGCGGGCTGTACGCCGGCGTGGAGATCGTTAAGGATCGTGAGACGCTCGCGCCCGACCGGGCACGAGCCGAGGACGTCATCAGCGCCATGCGCGAGCGTCGTGTCCTCATCAGCGGCACCGGTCAGGGAGCCAACACGCTGAAGATCCGACCTCCGCTGGCCTTCAGCTCGGCCGACGTGACCCGGTTCCTGGAGACGTTCGCCGAGGTAGCGAGAGAGCGCCTCTAGCACGCTGGCAGAAGGGACTGACCGTGGACAGCTCACGACCCTTGAGCCCGGCTCAACGGCTCTTCGCCGACAGCGGATTGGCGTCATCTCACGCGCCCATCGACGCGCAGCGGGTGAGCGTCCTGCTCGAAGAGGTCTACCACCTCACCGGACGTCTCCACCCGGTGGCGACGGAGAAGGATGACACGTTCAGACTCCGGACTGCGGACGCCGGCTACCTCGTGAAGGTGTCACCACCGGATGAGGCACAGATTCTCGTCGGGCTGCAGACCGCCGTAATGCGTTTTCTCGAAGGCGCCGCCCCGGTGCTGCCGGTCCAACGGGTGAGGCTGACGGTCGGCGGACGCGATGATGTGGTCATCGGGACAGTCGACGGCACGACTCGAGTCCTGCGGGTGTTCAGCTTCGTCGAAGGCGCGGTCTGGGCTCAGAGGAACCCAGACAGTGACCAGCTCGCCAAGGTGGGTGAGATGCTCGGCAGGGTCGACGTGGCGCTCGAGGCGTTTGCGCACCCGGCGGACCGACGAGGGTTGGTATGGGACATTCGGCACTTCCACGAACTGAAGGAGCTCGCCGAGCACACACCGAACGCCCAGCACCGCCAGCTGGCTGAAAGCGTGTTCCGGCTGTTCGAGGCAACCATCGTCCCGAGGCTGAATGACCTCGAGACGCAAGTAATCCACGGTGACTACAGCCCGTACAACGTGGTCGTCGATGAGCAGAGCAAGGACTACGTCATCGGCGTCATCGACCTCGGTGACACGATGCGTAGCGCGGTTATCTTCGACCCCGCAGTGGCCCTGGCGAACCTTCTCGGTCGGACGCCGGATCAGGCGTGGCGGGAGGCGTCTGCCTTCGTCGCCGGCTACGAAAGGTGGCGGCCGATTAAGGACCGCGAACTACCGCTGCTTCCGGTTGCCGCGTTGGCACGGCTCACCCTGCGCGCGCTGATCACCAACTGGCGCGCGGACCGCGTACCCGAACGGCGCGACTACCTCCTGGCGCATGCCAACGACGACTGGATCAACGTCGAACGGTCCATGGCCCTGCCCATGGCGGACGTCATTGCTGGCCTCCGCGCGGCTCGTCATGACCAGGTTTGAACAGCCCGGCGTCGTTAGGGTCCTCGTGTGACCAGCAACCCGACCACGCGCGACTACAACAAAGCGTCGGTCCTCGAAGTGGTGCTCTCACATGCGCCGTTGACGCGCAACGAGCTCATCGAGCTGACGGGGTTGAGCAAGGCCACGGTGTCTCGGGCGGTGGAGGAGCTCCGGGCTGACGGCTTCGTTGTCCAGAGTGGAGTCGACGAGGTTGCGGGCCGCGGCCGTCGGTCCACCTACCTGGACGTGCCCGGCACGACGGGACATGTGGTCGGTATCAGCTTCGGCGCACAAAACACGTGTGTCCTCGTCTCCGACCTGAGAGGTCGTGAGATCCAGCACGTCCTCGTGCCCACGGTAGGCCACCGAGAGGCGAGGAAGGCCGCGGAATGGCTGGTCGCCTTGATGGCGGACGCCAGCAGATCCGCAGACGGTCGGTTGCGCCAGATCGTTGTGGCGGTGCCCGGGCGTGTACGGGCGGGCGCGGAGATCTCCGGACCACCGGAGGCGATGAAGTCGTTCGCAGGCTCCGGGCTTCAGCGACACCTCGCTGACTTAGTGAACGCGCCCGTGTTACTGGACAGTGATGCCAATGCATCGCTGCTCGGCATCCTCACCGAGGACGTGACGCTCGGCAGTGGCGTGCTCTTGAGCTTGAGCAGCGTCCTGAACGTCGCCAGTTGCACAGAACACGAACTCGTCCGGGGACGTACGCCTGCGTTCGGCGATATTGGTGTGCTCTTCTCCGGGGTGGGCAGCGAGGTCCTCGATGGGCTGCTTAGCACGAGCGGTCTGCTTCGATTTGCTCGAGGGCGAGGGCTGCACCTGGAGCGCATTGAAGATCTGTGGCTGCAACCTCACGAGGGGGTGTCGCGCGCCGACGTGCTGGATGCATTCACCACGGGGATCGTCACTGCTGTCAGTGTCGTAGCCGTGATGATCGACCCGGGATCGGTGTTCGTCGTGGGTCGGTTGCGGCCGCTCGTCGACGAAGTCCTTCCCGAGGTGCGAAGACGGCTCGACAAGAGCCTTCCGTCGGTTCCCGAGGTCAAGGCGCCGATGCAGGTGCTCGGTCTGTCGGTGGCACGAGGAGCCGTGTACGCGTGCCTGGGGATGACGCGGGGCCGGCTGCGAGAGGCGGTGCTGGAGGCGCGTCGCCAAGGTCAGCACACCAAGCAGTCCGCGCCCGCCTTCTAAGTCGGCAACCAAGACGAAGCCGTGCCCAGGTCTCAACAGAAAGGGGTCCCAACCTACGGCGGCGCGTCAGAAGGCGGTGTAACCGCCGTCGACGGGCAGAACCGCCCCGGTGATGTAGGACGACTCGGAGGAGGCGAGGAACAGGACGGCGTCGGCGACCTCCTCGGAGGTGGCGAGGCGCTGAAGCGGGATCTGCGACTCCCGTTCACGGCGGTATGCCTGGGGATCGGAGTTGCGTTGAAAGGCCGCCTCGATGATTGGGGTCGCGGTCAGGCCGGGAGCGACCACGTTGACGCGGATGTTGCGGGCGGCCCATTCGATCGCTGCCCCCTTGGCGAGCATGATGAGGCCGCCCTTGGCCGCGGAGTACAGCACTTGCTCGGCCTTGCCGACGATGCCGAGCCGTGAACTGACGCAGACGAATGAGCCGCCCGCGGCCGGCATCAGCGGTGCGAAATGCTTCATGACCAGGAAGGCGCTGAGCAGATTGCTGTCCAGCACGTTCTTCGCGTCCTCGTATGTCATCTCGACGAGCGGGCTGGTGGCCTGCATGCCGTGGTTGATGACCACTACATCGACGGAGCCGAAGGTGTTGGCCGCCTGCTCGGCCAAGGTCGCGACGAACGCCTCATCGTTGAGATCGCCGGGGACGTATAGATCGTCGGGCTCCGAGGTATCGATGTGCTCCCTACGACCGGTCAGCAGGAGCCGTGCGCCCTCGCGGCGAAAGTGGGACGTCACCGCCTCGCCAATTCCGCTGCTGGCGCCGGTGATCAGTGCGGTGCGCTTATCGAGTCTCATCTCGGCGTCTCCTTTGGGGGTTGAGTTAAGTGGGCCGGCTGCCCGGACAGTCAGCTGAGGAGTCCACGGGCGGCGACCGGCCAGCGCTGCACGTCGGTGCCCTCGGTGTTTGTCACGATCAGCTCCTCGAAGCTGTTCACGACGGGGCATACGTGGTTGGGCACCACAGGGACTACCGTGCCCACGCTGGGACGGGGTTCGCCGGCGGGCACAGCAAGGAACCCGTGGTACTCGTTGAGCCTCGCCAGGACCGCCTCTTTCCCGGCGATGCCGCCGTACCCGCGCTCGGGAGTGCCCTCGCGCCCCAGGGCCTTGGTCCCGACGTCGAGGATGACCTGGTCCGGGACCCAGTCGCTGACCACGGCGGCGGCGACGAACAGCGCGATCCGGTCCTCCTCGCATGCGCCGAGCCGGGTGTTGTCGAGATCGCAGAACACGTATTCGCCCGGCCGGATCTCCGTGATCACGTTGCTTGTCGAGAAGGCGATCGTGGGAGTGGACCCCGCGCTGACCACCTCGGCGGCAACTCCGACGTCGGCAAAGCTGCGCACCGCGGTCGTCAGCGCAGCGTCCTGGTCCTGCGCCGCTGGCTGCCGGGAGTCCGGACCGAAGCAGCCATGACCGGGATAGGTGTACACCCCGATCGGCACCAAACCGCGCTTGCGGGCGACGAGGGCGAGGTCACCCGCGGCCTCGGGCGGCGCCCCGGACCGGCGGGCGCCGCAGTCGATCTCCACCACGACCTGGAGCCGGTCGGGTTCGTTGCCCATTGCGTCGGCGAGCGCTTCGATGGCTGCGGCGTTGTCGACTCCGACCCGCAGCCGGGTGGTCTGGGTGAGCTGGCGGATCCGCTCGCCCTTGGTGCCGCCCGGCCAGACCGGGTAGGCGAGGAAGATGTCCGCGAACCCGGCCGCGGCGAAGACCTCCGCCTCGCCGACGGTGCCGGCGGTGATCCCGACCGCTCCCGAGTCGACCTGGCGTCGACCGATTTCGATGCACTTGTGCGTCTTCACATGAGGCCTGAGGGCGAGGTCATGCTGGGCGGCGAAGCCCTGCATGCGGTCGATGTTGCCTTGCATGACGTCGGCCAACACGATGGGCGCGGGCGTGTCTACCCGGTCGGCCAGGCGATCAAGTAGTCGTTGAAACCGGTGCACGCTGCACTCCTCGAACCTGGAAGCGGGTAGGACGGCGCGGACGGGGTGGGTTTACCACCAAGACCGGTCCGGCGCGCGTCTGGTCGGCCGGCGCTAGGCCGCCGTGCAGATCATTTGGATCTCGACCGGACTGTTCCGCGGCAGACCGGCGACGCCGATCGCGGTGCGGGCATGTCGCCCATTCTCGCCGAGCACGTCGAGCAGCAACTCACTGGCCGCGTCGGCGACATTCGACTGCTGACCGAACTCGGGCGTGCTGGCCACGAAGACCAGCATCTGCACCATGCGCACCTGGTCCAGTCCGCCTACCGCAGTAGCAGCGACAGCGAGAGCGTTGAGCGCGGCCTGACAGGCCAGATCACGGGCGGCCTCTAGATCGACGTCTCGACCCAGGATGCCCTGACCCAAAAATTCTCCGTCCTTGTAGGGCAGCTGACCCGCGACATAAACACTCGAGTCAACGGTTCGGTGGTTCGCATACTTCGAGCTCTCGGCGACGGCCGGGAGGTCCAGGCCGAGGGCCTGCAGCCGCCCCGAAGCCGACTCGTTCTCCGTGTGAGTCTGACTGATGTTCATGCTGTGCTCCTATTCCGCTGCCACCGAGCGCGAAATCGGCGCGGGCGTTCGGTTGATACCGGTTCAGCTGATGCGGTCTTTGACCTTGTAGTAGGCGCCAGCGAAGGGGAGGAACCAGGGCGGACCGAAGTGCCCAGGAATGCGACGGAACGGGAAGTCGTTCCAAATGTTCGCGTCCGGGCGGCCGGACATGTACTCGGCCATCTGGCGACCCATGTAGGTCGCCATCTGGACCCCGTGGCCGGAGTACCCCATCGCGTAGTAGACGCCGCCGTGCTCGCCCGCGTGGACGAGCCGGTCGAGGCTCATGTCAACAAGACCACCCCAGCAGTAGTCGATCCTGGCGTCGGCAAGCTGGGGGAACACCTGCGCCATTCGCTCGCGGAGCAGTGTGCCGCTCTTCTCGTCCGACTGGGGGTTGGACATCGCGAACCTCGCACGGCCGCCGAAGAGCAGGCGGTCATCGGGCGTGATACGGAAGTAGTTCAGGAGGTTCTTGGAATCTGACGCCATCCGTCGTGCCGGCAGGAGCTCGTCGCATACGTTCGCGTCGAGCTGCTCGGTGGCGATGATGAAGCTGCCGACCGGCGCGACGCGGACCTGGTGCCAGCGGAACGGGCGGCGGGTGTACGCGCCGGTCGCGAGGAGAACCTGATCCGCCCGCAGCCTGCCTCGGGGGGTCTCGAGCTCGTGAGCGGAGCCGAGTTTGGTCAGTGTTCGCACCGGCGCTCGCTCGTGGATCATCACCCCGGCACGCTCGGCCGCCTCGCCGAGTCCGCGGACGTACTTGCCGACGTGAAGCCCGGCGCTTCGGGGCTCGACCATCCCGCCGTGAAAGGCATCAGATCCGATCTCGCGACGCAGGTCAACTCTGGGGACGAGCTGAGTCTCGACACCCAGCCGCGCGCTCAGCAGCTCCTGGGTCTTCTCGAACCCCTGGTAGTGCGCCGGCTTGGACGCCAAGTTGAGCTTGCCGGTGCGTGCGAAGTCGCAGTCGATAGCTTCCTCCGCCACGAGCTTCTCGACGAGGTCAATCGCCTCGGTGTATGCGCCGTACAACCGCGCGGCGGTGTCGAAGCCCAGTTTGGCCACCGCGTCCCTGACGCCGATCGACATGCCAGTGGTCGCCTGGCCGCCGTTGCGGCCTGAGGCCCCGAACCCAACCGTGTCCGCCTCGAAGAGGTCAACCTTTGCGCCGCTGCGAGCCAAGTGCAGCGCGGCCACGACACCGGTCAGGCCACCGCCGATGACCGCGACATCGGTACGTCCTTGCACCGTGGTCTTCGATCGCTCGAGAGAGCCTGTAGGCGCGGTGTCCAGCCAGTAGGACGTGAACTTCATTCTTTCCTCACAGAAGCTTTCGTTGTCGGCGAGGGCGCTCTGGGCGGCCGTCGCATTGACTCTCGATCACAGTACACGTATGGTCGACAATCGACAATACCCCACCCCAGGCCTCTGACCACTTTGGAGGGTCCGTGCTCGACGTGAAGCCCAAGTTCATCTCCTTCGACATGAACGGGACGCTCATCCACTTCCGAATCAATGACGCGATCCGTCGCGTGCTCGGGGATCGGCTGCCGGCTGAGCTTGCGGACCGGTTCCTGCGGGTCGGCAACGAATACCGAATCGACGAGTGCATGGGCGAGTGGAAGCCGTTCCACGAGATCGTCGCGCAGTCGTTGCAGCGAACCTGCGCGAGGTTCGGCATCGAGTACCAGCAGGGGGACGGGCCGGCCGTGTACGAGGAGATCCCCACGTGGGGCCCTTACCCGGGTGTGACCGAGGCGCTGAGGCGTTTGGCTGAGGCCTATCCGCTGGTGATCGTGACCAACACCGACGATGCGCATGCACTGCGGCTGGTGGAAAATCTTCGAGCGCCGTTCGAGGTCGTGATCACTGCCGAGCAAATGGGCGTCTACAAGCCTCGCCTCCGCGCGTTCGAATACCTGCTGGACAAGCTGGGCGCGGCACCCGACGAGATCGTGCACGTGTCGGCGAGCCCGAAGTACGACCTCCGCCCCGCGGCGGCCATCGGCATCCCGCACAAGGTCTACCTCGACCGGGGATTCGAGCCGGACGAGCCATGGCTCGGCTACGAGCGGATCACCGATGTCGGCGACCTCCCGGCCCTCGTGGGCCTGTCGCGGCCCTGAGTCGAAAGGCGCCTGCACGAACGGCGTCTGCTGCACGCCGCTGACGAGAGTCGCGGCGGTGGAGCCCCGGTATGGTCGACAAACGACCAAGAGAGAGGCGTGGGATGGACCCCAAGTCCGACGGCAAGTTCGCTTGGCTGCAGCAGCGGGCGACGACGCCGGATGGCGTCTATCAGGTGCTTCGCGCAGCCATCCTCGACGGCACTGTGCGTCCTGGTGGCCAGTTGCGCGAGGCGCATATCGCGGCAGATCTCGGGATCAGCCGGTCCCCGCTTCGCGAGGCGCTGGGCAAGCTCGAGGAGGAGGGCTTGGTCGTCAGGGTGCCGTTTCGCGGGGCGTTCGTGGCCGAGGTAAGCGCTCAGGACGTCGCCGAAATCACGTCGATCCGCTTGCTTGTCGAGCCGTACGCGGCGGAGCTTTCTCTGGAAGCGCTGCGCGGGCCGGAGCGGCCCAGGTTGATGAAGACGACTGCGGAACTGCACCGGGCGACGAAGAAGCACGACATTCCGGCCAGCATCGATGCGCACCTGCAGTTCCATAGGCTCTTTTACGACCTCTCCGGACACGGCGCGCTGAACAGCCTGTGGAACGGTTGGGAGAGCAAGCTGCGCCTCTATTACACGGTCGACGTTCGCTCTTACAGCGACCTGCATGAGATCGCTGTTGAACATGACAACCTGGCTGCCGTCGCGCTTGAGGGCGACATGGACGCGTTCCGGCGGGGACTTTCACAGCACTTCCAGGCCGCGCTGCGGGGCGAGCTCGACGACGAGGCGACTACGCAGGCTTGAGCGCGCCACGTGATTCGACGGGGGCTTCGTCAGCGACTGCTTCTGATCACCCGCACGCACAGACACACCGCCGAGGGCGTCGCGACTAACGCAGCAGTCGCGCCGGATCGGTGAACGTCGGTGCGGCCGCGTGCTGCGGGTTCAGCGCCAATGAGGCGGCGATGCAGCCGCACCCGGTGGCCATCTTGAATCCGGCGCCGGAGAACCCGGTCGCGAGCACGATCCGGGCCGAGCCGGGGGACAATCCGAGCAGCGGCGCGCGGTCGGGGGTGTAGAGGTCGGGGTAGGTGTCGGCCCTGATCACGTACGGGATCAGGCCTGGGAAGTAGCTCGCGACCGTCTGCCGGACTTCGGACATCTCCTCGGGCAACAGTGCGCGAAGCAGGTTCGAGGGGTCCTCGGCCGGTTGGGCGCGCCCGTCCAGGCTCGCTTTGACGCTTGCCCCGTCGATCGACGGCGCCCCGTACATCGACGTGCCGCGGGCGATTCGGATGAAGATCGGGAAGGCTTCCACAGCGAAGTCTTCCGGTCGGCGGGCCGGGAACCAGGTCAGCAGGATCCGGGCTGGATAGACCTTGTCCCGCAGGGACGCTGGCAGCAGCGGGGCCGACCAGGACCCGCCGGTGATCACCAGCCGCTCGACGGTCCAGCTGCGGTCGCCGTCGGAGATCCGCACGACGTCGTCGGTCTCCTGGATGGAGGTGATCCGGGCATCGGTCACGATGCTCGCGCCATGCTGTTCGGCGCGTTCGAGCGCGGAGAGCACGGCGGTGTCAGTCTTCAGGAAGCCGGCTTGCTCGTCCCAGATCGCGACCTCGTCCGGATCAAGATCGTGCTGCGGGTATCGCTCGGCCATTTCCCGGTGGTCGAGGATCCGATGGGGCGCACCGCAGGCTTTGATCGAGTCGAGCAGGGCCGGGATGTAGGCGCCCTCACGGTCGCCGATCGACAGGCCGCCGCACCGGCTGAGGATCGCCCGTCCGCTCTCCTGCTCCAGTTCGGCCCACAGCTGACGCGAGCGGAGCAGAATCGGGTAGTACGGGTCGGTGCTGCGGTAGGTCATCCGGAACAGCCGGGTGTCACCGCCGACCGCACTGCGCGGATGCGCGGGCGTGGTGGCCTCCAGGCCGAGCACCGACGTGCTGTGTTTGCTGGCCTGCCACATGGTCATGCTTCCGATGCTGCCCAGCCCCACGACACCGATCTGTGCATCGGTCATCCGGGCAGGACTCTCGTCAGGAACTGTCTGGTTCGTGCTTGCTTCGGGTGCGACAGCACCTCGCGCGGGTCGCCGCGCTCGACGATGCAGCCGTCGGCCAGGAACAGCAGGCTGTCGCCGACCTCTCGGGCGAAGCCCATCTCGTGGGTCGCAACGATCATCGTCATGCCTTTGCTGGCCAACCCCTTCATGACGTCGAGAACCTCGCCCACCAGTTCCGGGTCCAGCGCGCTGGTCGGCTCGTCGAAGAGCATGACCTCGGGGTCCATGGCCAGCGACCGCGCGATCGCTACCCGCTGCTGCTGCCCGCCGGACAGCTGCGCCGGATATTGATCGTCCCAACCGCGAAGGCCCACCTGGGCCAGCAGCTCGCGCGAGCGACGGACGGCCTCGCCCTTCGGCGTCTTCTTGGTCACGACCTGGCCGATCGTGACGTTGTCCAGCGCGGTCATGGTGGGAAAGAGGTTGAACTGCTGGAAAACCATTCCGATGTGCGCCCGCTGATCACGCAACTGCCTGCGGCTCAGCGGCCGGAAATGAGTTTCCTCTTCTACGTAGCCGAGATGCTCGCCGTTGACCTTCAGCACGCCCGAGTCGATCTGTTCCAGCCCGTCGATACAGCGCAGGAGCGTCGACTTGCCCGAGCCGCTCGGGCCGATCAGGCAGCACACCTCGCCGAGGGCGATGTCGAGGTCGATGTCCTTCAGCACCGTGTCCGCGCCGAACGACTTGACCAACTTGCGGATGCACACGGTGCCCGGACCGGTGGCCTCGCCGAGTCCCTCGGGCTTGAAGGGCTCAGGGGACAAAGTCGGTTTGCGGCCGTCGCTCATGTCGGCACCATCTCCAAGACGGGCGCCGCAGTCCTGTCCTGAGCCTGGCGAGACCTGCCGTAGTACGACTCGATCTTGGACTGCGGATAGCCGAGCGCAACCGAGATGATCAAGTACCAGATGCAGGCGACCAGCAGCATGGGGATCGTCTGGTAGGTGCGGGCGTAGATCAGCTGCACGCTCTGCAACAGGTCGGCCACGCCGAGCACGCTGACCAGCGAGGTCTCCTTCAGCATGCTGATCACCTGGTTGCCGGTCGCCGGGATGATCGTCGGCATCGCCTGCGGGATGATGATCTTGCGCATCTTGATGCCTTCGCTCATCCCGATCGAGTCGGCGGCTTCCAGCTGTCCCTTCGGCACCGAGTTGAAGCCTCCGCGCACGATCTCGGCCATGTAGGCCGCCTCGTTCAGCGACAGGCCGATGATCGCCGCGGTGGTCGCGCTGATCAGCGCGTTGGAATCGAGCTTGGTGCCGAGCGTCGTGAACGGGATGCCGAACCGGATGTTCGGGTAGAGCGCGGCGATATTGAACCACAGGATCAACTGCACCAGTACCGGAGTGCCGCGGAACAGGTTGATGTAGCAGATCGCCAGGATCCGGACCGGCGGCACCTTGGACGCGCGCATGACCGCGATCAGCAACCCGAGGACGGTGGCGATGACCATCACCAGGAAGGTCATCCAGAGGGTCAGCCATACTCCCTTGAGCACGGTGGGGGCGGTCAGGTAGTGCGCGATGACGTGCCACTCATATCGCTGATTGGTGACCAGGGTGTAGATGATGCCTGCTGCTATGAGCAGGCAGATCACCCACATCACGTACTCGTAGCCCCCCCGCCGGTGGATCCGTGGCTTGTCGACCGCGTCCATGTCGGGTCAGCTTCCCGGCGAGGTGGCGATGGAGGCCGTCTTGATGGCCCCAGCGCCGAGGCCCCACTTGTTCAGCGCCTCCATGTAGAGCGGGCCGTCCATGATCGACTGCATGGCCGCCTGCACCGCCTTGGTCAACGGCGAGTCCTTCTTCAGGCCGAGCGCGACCACGGTGGTGCCCAGATTGGCCGGCTTGGCGTACTGCGCGCCGGCCACGCTGAAGGCGGACCCGTGCTGCTGCACGGCGTAGGCCAGCGACGGGGTGTCGTAGAAGATGCCATCGATGCGGCCGGAGGCAAGCTGGGTCAGCGCGGCGTTCACGTTCGGCAGGACCACTGCCTTGATGGCCGGCTTGCCGCTGCTGGTGCACTTCTTCGACAGGAGCGGCAGATAGGTCTGCTGCTGCGTGGTCCCGGGCATCACCGCGATGGACTTGCCGCAGACCGAGGAGTCGTTGATGTCGAGTTTGTCCGGATTTCCTGCCTTGACGCCGAGCGAGGAACCGTCGTTCCAGTAGTTGATCATGTCGAGGACCTTGAGTCGCTCCGGGGTGGCCGACATGTCCGTGGCGGTGAAGTCGTAGCGCCCACCGGTAAGGCCGGGGATGATGGTGTCGAACGAGACGTTCTTGATCTGCAGTTTCAGACCGAGCTTAGCTGCGATCAGACGAGCGATGTCCACGTTGTAGCCCTCGGGCTCGTTCGAGGGTGAAAGGAACGAAGTCGGCGGATAGGCTAGTTCCATCGCCGCCGAGATGGTGCCCTTGTTCTTGATCGAGTTCGGTAGCAGCTTCACGGCGGCCGGGTCCGCGGCTACGCCCGCGGCGGTGTTGCCCGACGTCCCCGCCGCAGTCATGCCGCTGCCGTGGGCGCCGGCCGCGCCGCCGCCTGAGCTCGAGCATGCGGCGATCGTGCCCACAGCAAGACAGGCGACGGCGACGAGGGAGATGACGTTTCTTTTCACGGTGTGTCTCCGATCAACGGGCCGGCGCGGCGGCCGCAGGGGGCTGAGGTTCCTCGGGTGAGGACCAGTTCGCGAGCTTCGTACTCGCCAGGTTGAGTTCTCGGGTAATGACCCGTGACGACCGAGATGGATCGCCCGTCTTCAGCGCATCGATGAACTTGGCGTGGTCCTGTATCAGTTCCTCCCCGGAGGGATGCGCGATTTCGAGCCGGGTCATGCAGGTAACGGTCTCGGCCGAAAGAAGGAGGTAGGCCTCGGTCAGCCGGGAGTTACCGCCACAGCGGACCAACTGTTGATGAAAGGCCAGGTCGGCCTCCGCGATCTCGACGCGTCCGCCCGTGTCTAGCGCGGTGCTCAGCTGTTGCAGGGCGCTCTCCAGTTGTGTGACGGTCTCGTCCACCTTCTGCGGACCGGCGTCGATTACGCTTGCGGCGGCGTGGCTCTCGATCGCTATCCGGGCGTCGTAGATCTCGTTGATGTCCTCGTGGGTGAGCTGCTTCACTCTCACGGTCTTGTTGCGTTCTGAGACGAGCAGCCGCTCGGCGACCAGACGCTGGAGGGCTTCGCGGACGGGTGAGCGAGAGACGCCGAGTTGCGCCGCGACGTCCTGTTCATTCAGCGGCTGACCAGGCTCGAGCGCGCCCGAGATGATCAGCTGCCGCAACTGTTCGCGCACCCGGTCGGCGGTCGATTGGAGCTGTAGCGCGGCGAACCCGTTGCTGACGGCCATTCAGTGCTCCTGCCTCGCGAAGCGCTCGCTTCCGAGGGACTGTAGAGTGTGCTGCGCAGATCTGTCAACGGTATACCGTCTGGTTGTAGACAATTGACCTAGCTGGCGATACGCTCGCTCGTACCGACGACCAGCCAGCCCAACTGTCTATCAGAACGCGCACCCAGCTAGGAGCCAGACCGTGGTCAACTACCGCCCGAAGTACGTGTCCTTCGACTGCTACGGCACTCTCATCAACTTTGAAATCACGTCGGTGACCAAGCGGATCGTCGGCGATCAGATCACCGACCAGGACTGGCCGGGGTTCCTGCGCTCATTCAGCAAGTACCGCTACGACCAGGTCCTTGGCGAGTACTACGCGTACCGCGAGGTCCTTCAAGACGCGTTCGACCGGACCTGCCGGAAGTGGAAGATCGAGCCCGACCCGACGGCGGGGAAGCAGTTCGGCGAGGCCGTGTTGTCGTGGGGCCCGCACCCGGACGTGCCGGCGCCGCTGGCCAAGATGGCCGAGCGGTACCCATTAGTGATCATGTCGAACGCCGATACCGCATTCCTCGATGTTTCCGTGGCTAGGCTCGGCGCGCCTTTCCACCGCGTGTTCACCGCCGAGCAGGCCGGCTTCTACAAGCCGCGCTACCAGGCCTTCGAGTACATGGTCGAGCAGCTGGACGCGACTCCCGCGGACTTCCTGCACGTCTCCTCGCACACCCGCTATGACTTGATGCCGGCCCACGATCTGGGCTTCCGGAACCTGGTCATGCTGAATCGCGGCTACGACCCGCCGGCCCACTCCTACGAGTACGTCGACGTGGCATCGCTGGACGAGTTGAACCAGATGCTCGGGATCGACTGAGCGATGAAGCTCGTTTCCTACTGGCAGGACACGGCTCCGCCCGCCGGTGACTTCAGGGGTACCGCAGTGCCGGAGACGGTGGATGTCGCCGTCGTCGGGGCGGGTCTCACGGGACTGTCTGCAGCCCTGGAACTTGCTCGCAACGGCGCCCGCGTCGTCGTGCTCGAATCGCATCGGGTCGGTTGGGGGGCGTCCTCCCGGAACGCCGGGATGGCGACGACCGGGCCGGCCATCGGGCTTGGCCAGGTGGTCAAGCGCTATGGCCGGGACGCGGCGGTGGACTACTACCTGGAGTACGACCGCGCGATCGACACCGTGGAATCTCTCGCTGACGAGAACGCGATCGACTGCGACTTCGCCCGTCACGGCAAGCTCTCGCTGGCACTGACCCGGCGCGATGTTGACCGGATGCGCCGGACCGCGCAGGTAGTAGCAGAAATCGGCGGCCTGCCCGAGCTGAAAGTCGTCGGTCCGGACACAATCGGCGAGGAGATCGGCTCGCAGTATTACTGCGGAGGGGTGGTCGACCCCAAGGGGGCGGGTCTGCACGTCGGGAAGTTCGTCAACGGATTGGCCGCCGCCGCGATCGGTGCCGGTGCAGTGATCTGCGAGAACGCTCCAGTCGTCTGCCTTCATAGGTCCGGTGGCAAGCATGTCGTGCAGAGCTCTCGGGGGGCGACCTGTGCCAGCGAGGTGCTGATCGCAACCAGCGGTTACACGGGCTCGCTGACCCCGTGGCTGCGGCGACGTGTGATCCCGGTGGGTAGCTTCATCATCTGCACCGAGCCGCTCGAGACGGAGCTGGTCGCTGAACTGCTACCGCACGGGCGGATGGCCTCGGACGCGAAAATGCTCACCTACTATTTCCGGCTGACACCGGACAACCGGATCCTGTTCGGCGGCCGGGCGCGTTTCGCCCTCTCCAGCCCGCATGCGGATCTGAAGAGCGCGCAGATACTGCGCAAGGCGATGTCCGAAGTCTTCCCGCAGCTGTCCGGGGCGCGGATCGACTACACCTGGGGCGGTCTCGTCGACCTCACGATGGACCAGATGGTGCACGCCGGACTCCACGACGGCATCCATTACAGCCTCGGGTACAGCGGTCACGGGGTACAGATGGCCACCCACGCCGGCCGCGAGCTCGCCCGCAAGCTGCTCGGCAAACGTGACGATCTGCCCTTCGCGGGCCTCGCGTTCCCGCCCGTGCCCGGACACTTCGGCCCGCCCTGGTTTCTGCCCTTCATCGGAGCCGGCGCACATGTGGTGGACCGATGGAACCTGCTCCGGGGAAACCGGATATGACCGCGGTGGAGGAGGTGCCGACGCTGGCGCCCGTACAGCTACCGCCAGGCGGCGCACTGATCGCGGGAGACTGGCGCACCTCGCCGCTGGACATGCCGGTGCACGACCCGGAGAACGGCGCGCTGGTCGGCTACGTCCAACGATGCACGGACGCGGACGTCGACCTGGCCGTGCGAGCGGCGGCCGCCTCGTTCGAGCAGGACTGGCCGCTGCACCGTCGGGTCGATGCGCTGGTTCGGGCCGCTGCCGCCGTGCAAGAGCAGACCGACCGGTTCGCCCGAGTGATCGCTGCCGAGGGGGTGAAGACCCTCGCCCAGGCCCGCGCCGAGGTGGCGCGGTGCGTCGAGACGCTGCAGGTGGCAGCGCAGTCCGCTGACGTGCTGACCGGCCGGATGCTCCCGACGCAAGCGAGCGAGCGTGGTGTCGGCCGGATCGGCTGGTACACCTTGGAGCCGCTCGGCGTGATCGGCGCGATCTGCAGCTTCAACGACCCGCTGAACCTCGTGGCGCACAAGATCGCGCCGGCGCTTCTGGCCGGGGCGGCGATCGTGCTCAAGCCCTCCGAGCAGACGCCCTTCTCGGCGCTGGGCCTGGCGCAGGTCCTGCTCGAGTCCGCGGTGCCGGCCGGCCGGGTGTCGGTGGTCTGCGGCGGCGCGGCAGTGGGCCATGCCCTGATCACGCACCCGGATGTGGCCGTGGTCTCCTTCACGGGCGGCACCGGCACCGCGGACGCGATCAGCCGCGCCGCCGGGGTGAAAAAGCTGCTCATGGAACTGGGCGGCAACAACGCCACTATCGTCTGCGCGGACGCGGACCCCAAGCTCGCCGCCGAGAAGATCGTCGCGGGAGCGTTCGGTGTCGCCGGGCAGAACTGCCTGTCCGTGCAGCGCGTCTACGTCGAACGCCCGCTCTTCGACGAGTTACTCGAACGGGTGGCCGATGGCGCACGCTCGCTCACGGTCGGTTCGAAGCAGGATCCCGACACCGACATCGGACCCCTGGTGAGCGCGGCCGCGGCAGACCGGCTGGCCAAGGTGGTCGATCGCACCCTGACGCAAGGTGCTCGGCTGATGACCGGCGGCAGCCGGGACGGCAACTTTTACACCCCGACGGTGCTGACCGGAGTTCCCGATGACGCCCCGGCGATGCGTGAGGAGCTGTTCGGGCCGGTGGTGATGATCGAGCCGGTGGCGTCCGTCGACGAGGCCGTGCGGCGGGCCAACGACTGCGAGTTCGCACTGCAGGCAGGGGTCTTCACCGCGTCGTTGGCCACCGCCACCACGGTGGCCGTCCGCATGAGGGTCGGCGCCGTGCTGGTCAACGACACCAGCGACTTCCGGCTCGACGCCATGCCGTTCGGCGGATTCGGTCAGTCCGGGATCGGCCGGGAGGGCATCCGCTCAGCGGTCCTGGAGCTCACCGCAGCCAAGTGCGTGCTGATGCCAGCGGGCCGGTGATCTGCAGTTGAAGGACGCCGTCACGACCGTCGCAGCGCCCACGCGTGAACGGGCCTACACCATCGATCTGATCCCTGGTGACGGGATCGGCCAGGAGGTCGTCCCAGCCGCCGTCCGGTGCGTGGACCGGCTTGGCCACAGCTACGGCTTCCGGATCGACTGGCGCGAGAGCAACTGGGGATCGGAGTACTACTTCGCGCACCGGCGAATGATGCCGCTCGACGGGATCGAGCAGCTGGCGACCGGCGACGGGATCCTGCTCGGGGCTGTGGGGCATCCGGATCTGCCCGATCACGAGACCCTGTGGGGGCTGGTGATCCCGATTCGGCGCGAGTTCCTGCAATACGTGAACCTGCGCCCGATGCGTTTGCTGCCGGGCGTCACATCGCCGCTGCGCCGTCTGGCCTACCGCGACGACGGTGCCGCGGGTGGCCTGGACATCGTGGTCGTTCGCGAGAACGTCGAGGGCGAGTACTCCGCGATCGGCGGCCGCGCCTACCGCGGGCTGCCCGAGGAACTGGCCATCCAGGAAGCCGTCTTCACCCGCACCGGGGTTACCCGGGTGGCCCGGTTCGCGGCGGAGCTGGCCGCCGCGCGCCGCGGCAGGCTCACCTCGGCGACCAAGTCGAACGGGATCGTCCACTCGATGCCGTTCTGGGACGAGGTCGTGTCCTCGATCGTGAGTGAGTACGAGGGTGTGTGCCTGGACAGCATGCTCATCGACGCGTTGGCGGCGAGGATCGTGCTCGACCCAGCGGCCTTCGACGTGATCGTCGCCTCGAACCTGTTCGGCGACATCCTGTCCGACCTGGTTGCCGCGGTGGCCGGATCGATCGGGATCGCTCCGAGCGCGAACATCAATCCACCCCGCCGGTACCCGTCGATGTTCGAGCCGGTCCACGGGTCGGCGCCGGACATCGCCGGCAAGGGCGTCGCCAATCCGGTTGGCCAGATGTGGTCGGCGTCCATGATGCTCGATCATCTCGGCGAACCCGAGGCGGGCAGGGCGCTGATGGCCGCCGTCGAGGCCACCATGGCGGCCGGCATACGCACCGCCGACCTGGGGGGTCAGGCCGGGACCGACGAGTTCACCGCGCACGTGCTCCAAGCCATCGGGGAGTCCGATCGATGACGATCCTCCGCCCGGCCGCGCAGCCGCATCAGTTCACCGCACGAACCTTCGAGAGATAGCGAGTACTGCGTCATGGCATCGTTGAGCCCGCTCCTGAAGCAGGCCACCCCGGTCGTCGTGGATCACGCCTGGGGCAGCTGGATCCACGGCACCGACGGCGAAAACTACCTGGACTTCACCACCGGCATCGGGGTCACCAGCACCGGGCACTGCCACCCCCGCGTCGTCGCGGCGGCGCGCGAGCAGGTCGGCAAGGTGATCCACGCTCAGTACACCACGGTGCTGCACAAGCCGCTGCTGGAGCTGACGGAGAAGCTTGGCGAGGTGCTGCCCGCCGGGCTCGACTCGGTGTTCTACGCCACCTCCGGTTCGGAGGCGGTCGAGGCAGCGATTCGGCTCGCCCGGATGGCGACCGGCCGGCCGAACATCGTCGTCTTCCAGGGCGGCTTCCACGGCCGCACCGTCGCCGCGGCGAGCCTGACCACCGCCGGAACCCGGTTCTCGGCCGGCTTCGCCCCGCTGATGGCCGGGGTGCACATGGCGCCCTTCCCGTACGGCTTCCGCTACGGCTGGGACGAGCCGACCGCGGTCGAGTTCGCACTCCGCGAACTCGACTACCTCTTGCTCAGCCGGACCGCGCCCGCCGACACGGCCGCGTTCCTGATCGAACCGGTCCTCGGGGACGGCGGCTACCTGCCGACGCCGGCGGGCTTTCTGGACGGGCTGCGCGAGCGTGCCGATCGGCACGGCATCGTGCTGATCATCGACGAGGTGCAGGCCGGCTGCGGCCGGACCGGGAAGTTCTGGGGCCACCAGCACAGCACCGCCACGCCGGACATCCTGATCACCGCCAAGGGCCTCGCGTCCGGATTCCCGATCAGCGCCATCGCGGCGCCGACCGACCTGATGGCGAAGGGCTGGCCCGGATCCCAGGGCGGCACCTACGGCGGCAACGCGGTCGCCGCTGCGGCCGCCTGCGCGACGCTGGACGTGATCCGCGAAGAGAATCTGGTGGAGAACGCCCGCTTGCGTGGCGAGCAGCTGCAGCACGGGCTCACGCAGGCGCAGGACAAGTACGACGCGATCGGCGACGTCCGAGGTCTCGGGCTCATGCAGGGCATCGAGTTCGTCGGAGGTGACGGCTGCGCCGACGCGGCCACCGCGACCGCCGTGCAACAGGCCACCACCGGCCATGGCCTGCTCAGCCTCACCTGCGGCCCCGCGGGCAACGTGGTTCGGCTCATCCCGGCGCTCGTCGTGACCCCCGACGAGATCGAGCTCGGCCTGCACCGGTTCGCCGCGGCGCTCGCGGACGTTCTCGAGCAATGACCTGCTCGCGACTATAGATTCGGAAAGAGGATCAACGATGGTCACCACCGCAGCGGCTCGCGCCGTCATCGAAGCCGTTCCTACCGGTCTCTACATCGACGGAGAGTGGACCGAGGCCGTGTCCGGGGCGCGGTGCGATGTCATCAATCCGGCCACCGAGCAGGTCATCGCCTCGATCGCCGACGGAGGTCCGGAGGACGCAAAGCGAGCCATCGACGTCGCCGCGCGGGCTCAGCACGGCTGGGCCCGGACGCCTCCTCGGGAACGCAGCGAGATCCTGCGTCGTGCCTACGACCTCCTGATGGCCCGGCAGGACGAGCTGGCGGTCATCATGACGGCCGAGATGGGCAAACCGCTCGCCGAGGCCAGAGTCGAGGTCGCGTACGCCGCGGAGTTCTTCCGCTGGTTCTCCGAAGAGGCGGTGCGCATCAGCGGCGAGGCCACGCTGAGCGGCGACGGCCGCACCCGGATCATCGTGACCAAGCAGCCGGTCGGGCCATGCGTGCTGGTTACTCCGTGGAACTTCCCGCTCGCGATGGGCACCCGCAAGATTGGGCCGGCGATCGCGGCCGGTTGCACGATGGTCTTCAAGCCGGCGCACCTGACCCCGCTCAGCTCCTTCGCGCTGGTGAGCATCCTCGAAGAGGCCGGCCTGCCAAGAGGCGTACTCAACGTCGTCTGCTCGTCCGATCCCGGGCCGGTGGTCGAACTGTGGATGAGCAGCGGTCTGGCGCGCAAGATCTCGTTCACCGGATCCACCGCCGTCGGCGTGAAGCTGCTCGAACAGGCCAGCACGCACGTCATGCGCGCCTCGATGGAGCTGGGCGGCAATGCGCCGTTCATCGTCTTCGACGACGCCGACCTCGACGTCGCTGTGGAGGGCGCCATGCTCGCCAAGCTGCGCAACATGGGCGAGGCCTGTACCGCCGCCAACCGGATGTTCGTGCAGCGTGGTGTCGCCGACGAGTTCGCCGATCGGCTCGCGGCCCGGATGCGGGCGCTGACTGTCGGGGACGGGCTGGCCGAGGGCACCCAGGTCGGTCCACTCGTGGAGCCCAAGGCACTGAGCAAGGTGCAGGCGCTGGTTGCGGACGCAGTGGCTCGTGGCGCGCGGGTGGTTTGCGGCGGCTCGGCCCCCGAAGGGAGCGGCTACTTCTACCCCCCGACCGTCCTCGCCGACGTCGACCCGGCGGCGGAGCTCATGTCGCAGGAGATCTTCGGCCCGGTGGCCCCGGTGATCCCGTTCGACGACGAGGCCCAAGCCGTTCAGCTGGCCAACGACACCGACTGGGGACTGGTCGGCTATGTCTTCACGCGCGACCTTGACCGCGCGTTCAGGCTGCAGGAGTCGATCGAGGTGGGGATGCTCGGGATCAACACCGGACTCGTGTCCAACGCAGCGGCGCCCTTCGGCGGGATCAAGGAGTCCGGGCTCGGTCGCGAGGGCGGCCGGACCGGGATCGAGGAGTTTCTGGAGCTGCGGTACTTGGCGATGCCACGATCCGCCGGCGCCGAGCGAGCCGAACTCTAAGCTCATCGGTAATCGGCTGCATTCGGCAGGGGGTCAGGAATCACGGTGGTAGCAAGAGGCACCCGAGACCACGTGGACAAACCACTGGGCCTGACTCCTCTGCACCAGGACTCCACGCCCACCCTCGTCGCGCGACAATTGCGTGAAGCGATTGCCACCGGCCAGTTCGCTCCAGGCGAGCAGCTGCTCGAGACGTCGTTGGCACGGAACCTGGGGGTGAGCCGTGGCCCGCTACGGGAGGCCATGCAACGACTCACCCAGGAGGGGCTCCTGGTCAGCCATCGCAACCGCGGTCTGTTCGTGATGGAACTTGACGAGGCCACCGTCCGTGACACGTACCTGGCTCGGGCCGCAGTCGAGCGGGCTGCCATGGAGCACCTGATCGAGAGCGGTCGCAACGATACGGCGGAGATTCTGCTCGAGCTCGCAGGCCAGATGGAGCAGTATCGGGCCGACCCGTCGAGCGACGAGGTCTCCCGGCTCGACCTCGGGTTCCATGAGAAACTCGTCGAACTCTCCGGCAGCCCGCAGTTGCGGCGGATGCACCGCACACTGTTGACGCAGGTGCGCATGTGCCTGACGCACATGCAGGCGACCTACGACTCCATCGATGAACGGGTCGAGGAGCACCGGAAGCTCGCTGAAGCCATCATCGCCGGGACAGCCGACCATGCCGCGAAGCTGCTGCGCGCGCATATGAACGACGGCATGCAACGTCTGCTGGACGAAGGTCCAACTGGGCCGCCGTATCGCTCCGTGTCCGCTCTGGACCACTGACCGGGCATCATCGGAGCACGGAGCCGAGTGCACTGCACGAACGGCGGGGACCGCGCCCGCTACTGCCGCGCGCGCTGCTGTGGCGGCGGCGGGTATGCAGGCCACACAGCTGGTGTGACCACCGCGAGAGGAATGCGATGAGTACCGGGCAGCATCCCTCCTCCGACAGCATGACGATTACGCGCCCGCGACGCATGCTGGCACCCTCGCGCCTGTCATGGCTGACGACGACCACGCGGCTGAACTGAACCTTATGCACCGCGGTGCGGCGCGGACTCATCCGGATTCGCCGCGCTGCGTGCGTCGACGCTGTCCGATCATGGCCGCGAGCGAGCACGCGCGGGCGCTACTGAGCGATTGATACGAGCCAATAACGCGCGGTTCATCAACTCCGCGATACGCGCGCCGAACGACGGAAGTGTGCGACGCGCGATCGTTCGGCCGGCGTAGGGCGACCTCACCCGCTAGATCACGCGCGGTAACCGCACAGATCGGAGTATCGCCGAATATGGCGTCGACATGGACGGTAGGCGGACGTTCCGAGCGGAAGCATTATGCGCGGCTTCGGTCGCGCGGACGCCCGGCACCACTACTGACTGAGGCACCCGGCCAGCAGGCTTGTGCCATCTCCGGCGATACGGTCGGAACCGCCTTGGTCGCTCCGCATGTTCTCTGTTCTCCCCGCCAGCCGACGCATCGAGCTGACTGCCATCGACGATGGCGCAGAGGGCATGTGTTGCGCGACTAGACCCGTATGGCGGTCAAGCTCGGGGGATTGGCACCGGATGATGCAGCAGACCCGAAGTTGATCCCGACTTCATGCGCGGGGTTCGGTGATAGGGGTGGCGATAAGAGTCTGCTGAAGGCCGATGATCTTGTGATTGTTCGGGTCGGTGGTGCCCGTCAGGAACCATGCGTCGAACACCACCGGGATGTTGTCCTGGCCGTCGACGAAGAACACTTCGTGGGAGGGGATCAGGTCGTGGCGCCCGGCGATGGTGGCGTCGTCTCTTGGCAGGTCATTGATGTTGCCGGTGTTGTCCGCCCGGGCCAGATCTTCGAATTCTTGCGCGTACTTGTACTCGCTGCCTGCGGGCCCGGGCGGTGTGTGAACGACGATCGTCGACACCGCGAGAGTGCGACCGGCGTACGAGTTGTCCACGGGTATCTGGTCGCTCCTCGGCAAAGGTGAGCGCGGAGAAAGGCGAGCCGTTCCGCGGCATGGTTCGGTCGCTTGGCTCGCTCCTAGACGAGAAGGTCGAACCACGAGGAGGACAGGTTCCTCGTCTCGGCCGAGCTCGTCGGTTGTGCGGGACCTTCCGCCGCCAGGTCCACGGTCACGCCGTCGAATTGGACTCGGACTCGGCCACTGGCCGGCGGCCCGTCCCAGCCTGCCCAGGACACTGGCGCCGCAGCGCGCTGCCCGGGCGCCAGGTCGACGTAGGGCGGGATGCGCAGCTCGGCGGTCACCACGAACTCCGTTTCGAGATGTTGCGGACCTCGAGCTGGCCGTCGAGGGCTCCGTCCGGGACGTGGCGCCACCGTAGGCAAAGCTCCACTTCGTCAGCCATGGGTGTCGTGACGTCGTCCATATGGCAAGGCTGGCATCCCGGGCCCGCCGAGTCGATCCTGTCCGGACTGCTGGCACATCACCGTGCGGTGGCAGCTTGCGGCCCCTGCCGCGGTAGGCCTGGACGAACTTGACCAAGTAGAGCGCGTACGAGCGGTACACGCGCAGGTCGTCGATAAGCCGCCCACCGACCAGCGAGCCGCCGGTCTTCATCCAAGCCGGCGGGCTCCACGGACTGGGCACGACCTGCAGGCGCGGGTTGAGGGCCTTAGCCTGGCGCAGCAACGGCAGGATCTGCGCCTGGTCGTGCGTGATCGAAAAATGCTTCTGCCCGTAGGCGGCCGTCGCCACGAAGTCCGACCCGCCGATCGGCTGCCGGACGTAGTCGAGCCCGTCACCCGTGCACCGGGTCGAACAGCGATCGCATGGCCGCTGCCCGCGCCGCCGGCGAGAGTCGGTACAACACCGTCGCCGCTGAATCGGTGATCGCGCCACCGAAGCCCTGCATCGTTTGGTACCTCAGCGTCGGGTCGAGTACCACCGTCGGTGCGGTCGGCGCCGCGTCGCCAAAGCGGACCGTCCCTAGATCGCTCAGCTTGTCGGTCCCATCCGGCGTGGTGACCCAGACGCGCGCAGTCAGCGACGCTGGAGCCGCCATGGCTGGCTCATAACTTGCGAGCGACGCCGTCATCAGGGCGCCGACAGCTAACGTCGACAGTGTTCGACTCCGCAGCATTCGACAGGCCTCCATCGCTCGGAACCGGCTACGACCAGGTCTTGGTGATCGAAGCCGGTGCGCTTCCACTTTCAGTTGACGTGCGTTCGAGTCGGGCGTCGCCGCGGACGCATGACGCGTTGCCGGTCAGGTGTTCGCCCCGATGACCTCGCGGTACCAGTGGTAGGAGTCCTTGGGCGTGCGCTTCAGGGTTTGGTAGTCGACGTGGATCAGGCCGAAGCGAGGGACGTAGCCTTCGGCCCATTCGAAGTTGTCGAGCAGCGACCACTGGAAGTAGCCGCGCACGTCGACCCCGGCCTCCATGGCGGTGTGGACGGCGCGCAGATGACTGTCGAGGTAATCGATGCGGCGTTGGTCGGCGACCCGGCCCTCAGTGTCGGGTTGGTCGTTGATGGCGCAGCCGTTCTCGGTGATGTAGACGGCCGGCAGCTTGGCGCCGTAACGGTCGGCGAGGCGCTGTAACAGGTCGCGGAACCCGTCCGGGACGATTGGCCAGTCGAGGTCGGTCCGAGGCTCCGCGACGACGGGCACGAACTCGTACGGCGCGGCCTCCGTGTCGCCACCGCCGGTGGAAGGGTTCGCGGCGACCCGGGTGGAGTAGTAGTAGTTGACCCCGTACCAGTCGATCGGGGCGGCGATGACCGTGAGGTCGTCGGCGACCGGGCCGGGCATGGCGTCGGCGTAGTCGTCGGGGTATTCGCCGGTGATCAGCGGGTCCGAGTACAACCAGTTCTGCGACGCGTTGAACTGGCGGGCGGCTTCTCGGTCCGCGGCGGAGTCGGTGGCGGGTGAGGCGGGTAGGTGGCTGTTGGCGATGCCGATGTTGCTGGCGCCGGCGGCGCGCAGCGCCTGGACGGCGCGGCCGTGCGCCAGAAGCTGGTGGTGCGCGGCCGGCAGCGCGTCCAGGCCGAGCTTTCGACCAGGGGCGTGGATGCCCTGGCCGTAGCCGAGGGTGGTGAGCACGACCGGTTCGTTGATCGTCACCCATATCGGCACGCGGTCGGCGAAGCGCTGGCCGAGGATCTGGGCGTAGTCGGCGAAGCGGTCGGTGATGTCCCGGTTCAGCCAGCCGCCGGCGTCCTCCAGCGGCTGCGGAGTGTCCCAGTGGTACAGCGTTGGTGCGGGGGTCATGCTGGCGGCGCAGAGTTCGTCGATCAGCCGGTCGTAGAAGTCGAGCCCCGCCGGGTTGGCCGGGCCGGAGCCGGTGGGCTGGATCCGCGACCAGGCGAGGGAGAACCGGTACGCGGTGACGCCGAGGTCGCGCATGAGCGCGACGTCTTCGCGGTAACGGTGGTAGTGGTCGGTGGAGACGGCCCCGCTGCTGCCGTCAGCAATGCGGCCGGTTTGCGCGGAGAAGGTGTCCCAGGTGGACGGGCCACGGCCGCCGGCGTCAATGGCACCCTCGATCTGGTACGCGGAGGTCGACACGCCCCAGACGAAGCCGGTCGGGAAGGTTGGGAAGGTGGGTCGGTCGGTCATCGCTGCTCTCCTGGGGTCCGTCGCCGCCGAGCTGGCCGCGCCGTCGACGGAGATGTCGTTGTCTGGCCTGTGGTTCGTGCTGTCACGCCGCGGCGGGCGCGGGTCGTGCGAACCCCGAGGGTCTTCCGGAATCCGTCGAGGAACTGGTCGAAGGCGGCGATCATGTCGACCTTCTCGTTGAGCAGCCATTGCACCTGCAGCCCATCCATCACGGCAATGAGCTGCTCGGCGGCACAAGTGAGATCGGCGTCGCCGCCGATGTCGCCGGCGTCGCGGGCCGTGGTGAGCTGGTCGACGAAGTACCGGGTGACGTCCTCGTAGCGGGCGACGAAGAAGTCGTGGGCCGGGTGCTCGGGGTCGGTGGCCTCCGCCGACAGCGTGACGTACATCTGGATTAGGCCGGGCGCCGTCGAGTTGCGCCTCACCAGCTCGCGCAACCCGTCGAGCAGGTCCACACCTTCGCGAGCCGGACGAGTCCGCCGGGAGAGCTCCTCGCGATGCTCGAGCACGGCGACCAGCAGGCGTTCCTTCGAGCCGAAGTGGTGCAGCACGCCGGTGTCGGTCAGGCCAACGCGTTCGGCGATCTCGCGCACTGATCCGCCGCGATAGCCCAGTCGGCCGAACACATCGAGCGCGACGTCCAGGATCTGGACGCGTCGTGCCGCGGTCTTGGCGTACGGCCCCCGCGGCCCGCGCGGCGTCGGTGCTGTGGTCACGCCGCTCACTGTAGAAGAATCTTGGACGTAAACCTAGTCATCCCGACGTTTTCGAGTGTGGTCTGCCCACTCCTCTGACGTGCCCGACCACGAGGATCGCGCCGCGCACCTACCCGGACGCGCGGGGCAAACGAAGCGCTCATCTCACACAGCGGCACCACTACGGTGTCACGCCGTTTGCGCCGATCAGCGTTGACCACGAGGGCGGGTCGGCATGGTTTCTTGATCATGTGTCCGAACCCTTTGAGGAACTGATCGAGCGCAGCGACCGTGTCGACTCGTGACCGCGATGGCATGTTGGGCGGCCTCTGCGAAAGGTGCAGTACGACCCAGCCAACCGAATACCTCGAGAGCGACGTCGAGGATCTGCATGCGCCTCGCGGTGGTGTTGGGGTGCGGTCCGCGGGGTCCGCGCGCCCTGGCCGGTGTGCCGACGTCAGCGGTTCAAGGAATCTTCACCAAAACCTAGACACCGCCAGGTTTTGGAGCTAGCGTCTGCCCAATCATTTCGAGGCTGCGCTTAACCTAGCCGTTTCAACGTCGAAACAGGGCGGACTCGACAGCATGGCCATGGCGGATGCTGACCCGTCACTCGCGCGGCCGTGGAGTGTCGTCGTCTTGCCTGAGTGGCGGGACCTGATCGGAAGGAATGCTGATGGTCCGTCGAGGCACTGCAGTGGCCGCCGTGATGGTGGCAGCCGCATTGGCGATGACTGCATGCGGTCGGTCTAGTACGAGCAATGCGGCGCCGGAGGCGGCGGGCAGCCTGTCTTCGGGCCCAGCCAAGGGGACGATCACGATCTGGGCCCAGGGTGAGGAGGGCACGGCGTTGCCGACGCTGACGAAGAAGTTTGAGGCTGCCAACCCGGGGGTGAAGGTGAATATCACCGCGTTGCCGTGGGATGCCGCGCACAGCAAGTATCAGACCTCGATCGCGGGCGGGTCGACGCCGGACGTGGCGCAGATGGGCACGACCTGGATGGCTGATTTCGCTGACGCATTCGATCCGGTGCCTGGCTCCATCGATACCAGCGGAATGTTCGAAGGGGCGAAGTCGACCACGGTCGTAAACGGCTCGACCGTCGGCGTGCCGTGGTACGTCGACACGCGAGTCATCTACTACCGCACGGATCTGGCGCAGAAAGCCGGTTATGCCAGCCCGCCGACGACCTGGGATGACTTCAAGGCGATGGCGAAGGCGATGCAAACGAAAGCCGGCGCAAAATGGGGCATCAGCCTGCCTACCGGTGGCGCGGACGCGTTCCAGTCGATGCTGCCTTTCGTCTGGTCCAACGGCGCGTCGTTGGCCAACAGCGACAACACAAAGTGGACGTTCAACACCCCGGCGATGATTGATGCGCTGAAGTACTACCAGAGCTTCTTCACCGACGGAATCGCCGACAAGAACCCTGACACCGGGGCGGGCGCGGCCGAGTCCGCCTTTGTGAGCGGCCAGACGCCCATGCTGATCGCCGGTCCGTCCGAGATCGGCTCGCTGAACCAGGCGGGCGGCGCATCGTTCGCCAGCAAGTACAGCGTCATGCAGATACCGAAAAAGGTAAGTTCGACCTCGTTCGTCGGCGGCTCCGAATCTAGTTGTGTTCAAGAAGTCGAAGAACCGCGATGCAGCGTGGAAGCTGGTTCAGTTCCTGTCGCAGCCCAGCAATCAAGCCGCCTGGCATAAGGCTGCCGGCGACCTGCCCGCTGTCAAATCGGCCTGGAACGATCCCGGGTTGAGCGGGGATGCGAAGCTGGCCGTGTTCAACGCCCAGCTCGCCGACACTAAGTCGCCGCCGACCCTCACCACATGGACCCAGGTCAGCGCGGCCGCGGACACGCAGCTGGAGCAGATCGTGAAGAGCGGGGAGGATCCTGCGAAGGCGATGAAGTCGTTGCAGTCTTCCGCGGACTCCATCGGCACCAAGAGCTGACCATGGCCACGACAACCGCGCTTGCGGGCGGCGTTTCCAACTCCGGCCGCAAGCGGCGCAACCGGATCGGGCGCCCACGACGCAAGCAGACCCTCGTCGCCTGGGGCTTCGCTGTGCCGTTCGTGCTGTCGTTCGGCATCTTCATGGTGGTGCCGCTGGTGTCGTCGCTCCTCATGTCGTTCACCGATTTCAAGAGCAGTGACGTGCAGGACCCGAGCGGCGTCAACTTCGTCGGCCTCGAGCAGTTCCGCAGGCTGTTCAGCGACCCGGTGTTCCGCAAGTCAATGCTCAACACGGCGTACTTCGTCGTCGTCGGCATCCCCTTGACGCTGGTGGTGTCGTTGCTGCTCGCGGTGGCACTCAACAGCGGCATCCACCGGTTTCGGTCCTTATTCCGAGTCGGTTTCTACGCACCCGTCGTGACGAGCATCGTCGCGATCGCGGTCGTCTGGCGGTTCATCCTGCAACCGGACGGGCTGCTCAACCACCTGCTCGGATTCATTGGTATCAGCGGGCCGAACTGGCTCAACGACACCAAGTGGTCCATGCCTTCGATGATTCTGCTCGCGGTCTGGCGAAACATGGGTACATCGATGGTGATTCTGTTAGCTGGGCTGCAGAGTGTTCCGGTTGAGGTCCAGGAAGCAGCGATGACCGACGGGGCCACCACACGGCAACGGTTCTTCAAAATCACGTTACCGCTGCTTCGGCCGACGTTGCTGGTGACCGCCGTGTTGCTCTCGGTCGGATATCTGCAGTTCTTCGAGGAACCTTTCGTGATGACCAGAGGCGGCCCGTTGAATTCGACGTTGTCGGTCACCTATTTCACGTACAACCAGTTCGGCTTCGGCAAGTACGGGCTCGCGTCGGCCGCCAGCTACGTCCTTTTCCTGGCGATCGTGCTGTTGAGCCTGATCCAGTTCCGAGCCTTCCGATCACAGGATTGAGGCCCGCTGTGACGATCACCGAAGACACCCCGCTTGCCGTCGATGAGGTTGCTGCGCCGTCCCGCGACACTAGCGTCGTTTTCGCCCGGTCCGCGCGTCGTCAGTGGTGGACGTACGCCTGGCTGACCATCGGCGGGGTCATTACCCTGATGCCGTTTCTGTGGATGGTTCTGGGGTCATTCAAGACGCAGGGCGAGATTCTGCGCGACCCTACCGGGTGGATACCGAAGTCGGCCACGCTTGGCAACTACCGGCGCTGGTTCGGTGAGCTGGGCATCCAGCACTATTTCCTGAACAGCCTGGTTGTCGCTGTCGTCACCGTGTTTGGCAATCTCGTGTTCTGCTCGATGGTGGGTTATGCATTGGCCAAGATGGCCTTTCCCGGTAAGCGGATCCTGTTCGGTATGGTCATGGTCACCCTCATGGTCCCCGGCGTGGTCACCTTTGTTCCGCTGTTTGTCATGATCAGCAGACTCGGTCTGGTGAACACCTATCCGGGGCTGTTTCTGCCGTTCCTGGCTGGACCGATGGGCGTCTTCTTGATGCGCCAATTCATGCTCGGAATCCCCGATTCTCTCATCGAAGCAGCACGCATCGATGGCGCCGGTGAGATCAAAATCTTCCTCAGGGTGGTGCTGCCCCTGTGTAAGCCGCCGCTAGCCACCCTGACAATCTTCTCGTTCCTGGCGTCCTGGAACAATTTCCTGTGGCCGCTCGTGGTGGCGCAAAACCAGCACAAGTACACGTTGCCGGTCGCCTTGTCGCTGTTCTCGACCGGTGAGCATGCCACCGACTACGGGCTGCTGCTCGCCGGCTCCGTGCTCGTCGTCGGCCCGATGGTCGTGCTGTTTGTTGCGCTGCAACGCTTCTTCACCCAGAGCGTCGCCTCGACCGGAATCAAATGACCGAGAGCCGTCAAGGGTCGTCCCAGCGTGACCGGCGAAACCCTCCGCCGCCGAGAGGCAGCTTCCTGCTGAGGTGGACGTGAATACTGTCGCTGCGTACCGGGATGCATCCCTGCCGATCGAAGCACGGATCGATGATCTGCTGGCACGGATGACCCTCCCGGAGAAGGTGGGGCAGATGCTGCAGCTCGACGCCCATCAGGATTTGCATGACGCAGTGTCGACGAAGCTCGCGGGATCTTTACTTCATGCGTCGCCGTCGCGGATCGATGAGGCGATCGAACTCGCCGCCCGAACACGGCTCGGGATCCCGCTGCTCATTGCCGACGATTGCATTCACGGCCACTCTTTTTGGCCGGGCGCGACAATCTTCCCGACTCAGCTTGCGATGGCCGCCACCTGGGATCCGTTGCTCCTGGAGCGGGCTGCCCGCTCGATCGCCGCCGAGGTCGCCGCCACTGGAATTCATTGGACCTTTTCGCCGGTGTTGTGTCTGGCTCGGGATCTGCGGTGGGGCCGGATCGGTGAAACGTTCGGTGAGGATCCTTATCTCGTCGGCGAGTTGGGCGCCGCAATGGTGCGCGGCTATCAGGGTGATGGTCTGCACGACCCCACGGCGATCCTTGCCTGCGCGAAGCATTTCGCGGGCTATTCGGAGACCCAGGGCGGCCGCGACGCCAGCGAGGCAGATATCAGCCCGCGCAAGCTACGGTCTTGGCAGTTGCCGCCGTTCGAGCGGGTAGTCCGCGAGGGCTGTCGGATCGTCATGCTCGGCTATCAGGCGATGGACGGGGTCCCGATCACGGCGAACCGCTGGCTGCTCAACGACGTGCTGAAAGAAGAGTGGGGCTTCACCGGAGTCTTGGTCACTGACTGGGACAACGTCGGCCGCATGGTCTGGGAGCAGCGGGTCTGCGAGGACATCGAGCAAGCGGCGACCGTCGCGGTCCGGGCCGGCAACGACCTGATCATGAGCACACCGGACTTCTTCGAAGGCGCGCAGTCGGCGGTCGATTCGGACCTGCTCGAGCAGGCGGATATCGACGCCGCAGTCCGGCGTGTCCTCCGACTCAAGTTCGAGCTCGGCCTGTTCGAAAATCCTCGAGCCCCGGACCCCAGCCGCCAAGAAGCGGTGATCGGCTGCGCAGAGCACGCCGCACTGAACCTGGAAGTCGCTCGGCGATCGATCGTCCTACTCCGCAATGACGGGACCCTGCCCTTAGACGGCGGGCTGACCGCGGGCCGCGACGGACGAGCGCTCAGCAAAGACACCCACCGCAGAATCGCGGTCATCGGTGCGAACGCCGATGACCCTCATGCGCAGTTAGGTGACTGGGCCGGCTCCTCAGGGCAGGTCGACTGGATGATCGACGGACACCCCCGTGACGACGTCGAGACCGTCCTGGACGGATTCCGCGCCCTCGCACCGGCGGATTGGGTCGTCACTTACGCGCGCGGCGCCGGCGTCGGCCGGCCGGTACCGAATCCGGAACGCGAGGCCAACCCTGATGGTCAACGCCCGCCGCCGCGGTTCCAGGCAGCGCCCGTCGTGCCCGCCATGATCGCCGAAGCGATCGCCGCTGCCCGCGCCGCCGACTACACAATCGTCGTCGTCGGAGACGTCGTCGCACTCACCGGCGAGCACCGGTCAACGGCGACACTGGAACTTCAGGGCGGTCAATGCGCCCTCCTCGATGCGCTAGCCCAAGTCGGCACACCGATGATCGTCGTGCTCGTCAATTCCAAGCCCGCGGTCCTACCCGAGTCGGTGATGAACGCGGCCGCACTGATCCAAGCCTTCAATCCCGGGATGCGCGGCGGCAGAGCGATCACCGAACTCGTGCTGGGCCTGATCGAGCCCACCGGTCGACTCCCGCTGTCGTTCGCCCGACACGTCGGACAGCAGCCGATCTACTACAACCAGATCCGGGGTCAGCACGGCGACCGCTATGCCGACCTCACCCAGGATCCCCTGTTCGCCTTCGGACAGGGCCTGAACTACACGCACATCCAATACAGCAATCTCGTCATCACCGAGCCCGTGGTTGCACCCGATGACACGATCCGCGCCCAGATAACGCTGACAAACACCGGCAGCCGACCCGCCCTGGAAACCATCCAGACCTACATCCGCGACCTCGTCACCGGCGTCACCTGGGCGGAGAAGGAGCTCAAAGCATTCCAACAGATAGATGTCCGGCCCGGCGAATCCGTCAAAATCAGCATCGAACTGCCCGCCGCCTCGTGCACCCTGGTCACCGCCGACGAACGCCGAATCGTCGAACCAGGAAACTTCGAATTGCTCGTCGGCCCGAGCTCACAGGAGGCAGACCTACTCACCGCCGGCTTCACGATAAAGCCTTGACGGCCGAGCAGTTCGTCCATGCGTTGGGCCGCTCGCACTCCAGGCCGCTCTGAACGATAGTCACTCGGCGTTGAACCCGAAGTACTCACTCGCCAACGCGGAGGTTGTGGCCGAACCTTCCGCAGTTCTTAACAAGCGGGGAGTGGGCGGTCCCGGCCGCGGCTCCAAGGGCGCTCGACTGGGTGGCTCGTCGACGTACCGATCGCGACCATGTTCGCCGCAAACCCCGGCCGAGGCGCCGCGCCTGACGGTAGATTTTCGCCAGGACCTGGTAGGCGAGCCCCTAGACCATGGTGGCGCTGGGTCTGTTGCGTTGGTCGATCGTCGTTGGGCGCGACAGACGCGCCCATCGGATAGTGGGCGGTCCTGAGGCGTCGCTACGGAGCTCCGCGCGGTCGATCTCGTCCGTAGGTGCGACGTCACGTGTTCGGTGAAGGCGCCCCGATTTGATGCCTCGGCCCCAGACATCTCGGGCCGACTACATCCCGCCCTGCGGGATGGTCAATCAGCGTTCACCGCGAACCGATCGCGGTCGGCACTGCTCTCCGCACGTGCACGCAGACAGCAAATCCGGGGCTGTTGGGGTGAGAACAGTCGTCGACGGCCACGTTGGTGCCGCCGCACCGTATCTGTGAGATTCCCCGGGACGGCCGGGGACTCGGTTGCTTGAGTCACTAGCCGATTGATGCCACCGGGTGGGTACCCAACCTCCGGGAGGTACCAAACTCGTTGACGACGATGCATTCCGGGCGGACCGCGCTACCTCTTGCGCTTGCCTTTCGTGGCACTCGCAGACCTCTTCGGCTTGAAGCGAATGGAGGCCTTCTTCTCCGATGCACTGTGGTCTGTGATGACGACGAGCACCTTGCCGTCGCCGATCTCGGACTCGCCGAACGCGTATGTCGTCGACTGAAGTTCGCGGTAGGTCATCGGGACTTCGGTCACGCCGATGTCTATCGGGCCCACCATCCGGAGCCTTGTCACGCGGCGGAGAACAGGTGGGTCGATGTCGTCCTCGCGGACGAGCAGTCGGACGGGCTCATCGGTAGCTGTCCATCGCAGGTTCACAAGATCCACGACAACTTCAAGAAAAGTCTCGTCGCCCGTCGCGTCGCGAAGCGCCTCGGTCGGATCGATCCGCGGTCGAATCTGATTCACCACGTCAAGAACGGTGCCAGCTTCGTTCCCGTCGTCGGTGAAGATGAGGATGTTGGGCATGGCCTGGAACCACTCCTCGGCGAGCTCCTCGGTCGCGGCCACCGTGACCTCGACGCGTGTTGGGGGGTGCATCTCAAGTTTCTTCACCCACAGCGCGTTGAGACGATCAGAGACCGACTCGCCAAAGTCCTCTCGGATATGGCCCGGGACGACGGTCTCGATCCCGAGCTTCTCAGCGACCCTTAGGGCCTCCTTCGTGAACCCTGAGCTTGATGCGAGAACCAGCAGGTTGGTTGGCAGCCTCTGGTGCTTGCTGTGTTCCTGCTCCACCCATTGGACGTCCTGAACGCGGGCATGATCGCGGCACTCGACGCTGACGATGACCTTGTGCCCGGCCACAACTGACTCGATGCAAATGTCAACCTCGCGGGTCGCGCCCGAAAGCCGGTCCGACAACATCCTCGACTCGGTAACGACGGCGTCGCCGGCGAGATGGGACTGAACAAGGGCAACCACTTCCTGGAATGTGTTGGTCCGCTTGCCCACGCCCGACGACGTTAGACGACGGCGCGAGCGACGCCCCGCACCACGCGAGCCTGGGCGTCGGCTTCGCCCCGACCCCCGACGTCGCGCCCGGCGGCCATGTCCGCGGGAGGCGCAGCACCGCCAGCTCTCGACCGTGCTCTTGGCGTGCGCAGCCGATTCGAAGGCGCTGTCGAAGCTCCGCAGTCTGGTGGCTGGGGAGAACATTCGGCGACGGCCACGTTGGTGTCGCCGTCTGTTCTCTGTTCTCACCCCACTTGAGGATCGGCCGCTACGGGCGCTCGACGACCGGGTATGACGATGCTCCGCCTCTGGAACTCGTCCGCGCACGCATCGAGCGGAAGAACACTTCATTCGCCGATCAGTGCTGGACGTGGGCCTGCCCGACAGCGAGGCTGTCCCCGCGGTGATCAACCCTGAGGAGCTGCTCCGGGACTTCGGCGATGCGGCTGCGCTCGCCTCCACCGTCGGTTGGCCTTGCGAGTTGAGGCCCGAGCTGCTCCGTGCGCCTCACGAGGCGCCGAAGCGGCTGCCAACCGGATTCGGTGCCGTCTATGCGTTCGCTCTGCGGTCGCAATCATCGTCGCCGGCCGGAGCGGGACGAGTCCTCAAGGTTGGCAAGGTGGGAGTGAACTCGGCAGCCCGGTTCACGTCCCAGCACTACCTGCCCGCATCGGCGCAGTCGACCCTCGCCGGAAGCATCCTCAAGTATCCGATCCTGTGGCCGTGGTTGGGCATCACCGAGAGGGACGCCAACAACATCAAACGTTGGATGCTCGGCAATCTCGATCGGATGCACATCTTCGTCCGCGATCCGTCCCGCGAGTTCCTCACCACCGTGGAGCTGTATGTCCGCGCGAGGATCGGCAGCGTGTACGAGGGCTCTGCCTGACTGGCCGAAGCTCTGTCGGTGCTCGCCGGCATCCTGGGTTTCATGATCTGGCCCGCAACTGGCTTCTCCGCCGGTGACCTCGTGCAAGCGCTGAGCAATGTCAACAACATCTCCCAGCCGATCACCGCGGGTGCCCACGGTGCGGTCGAGGTGATCGACAAGTACCTCCGGTGGGCCAACGATGCCAGCAGAATGTTGGGCTCCGTACTGCGGAAGTCCGACCTTGACCGCTTTGTGCTGACCCCTCGGTACTGGGCCACGCTCGCAAACCCGGATCCGACGGCGCCGGTCCAGGGTGCGGTCAACCAGGAGACGCAGAATCGGGCGCGGGACATCGACGCTGCGTTCCGGGAGGCGCAGCAGCTGATGCAGCACTGGGCGGCGACCCTCACGGAACTCACTTCGTGGTCCCCGACACCGGAGTGTTCTTGAACCACAAGCCGGACGCCAACGGCCAGTTCGAAATCGGCACGATTCCCTGGCGGACCATGGTGCCGGTCCGCACCTTTGAGGAGGCCCGGGTCGTGGTGCCCATTCTCGTGATTGACGAGCTGGAACGGATCAAGGACAACCGCGGCCTTCCCGAGGAGAAGCGAATCAGGGCCCGGTGGACGGTCGACACCATGTTCAAGTGGTTCAAGGCGGAGCCCGGCAGCTGGCACATCTTGCGACGGCCATCCGCGCAGAGTGGTGGCCTGGCGATCGAGTTGCTGTCCGACGAGCGGGGCCATGCACGGCTTCCTCGGAATGACGACGAGCTGGTGGACAGAGCGGCCGCGTTCAAGGATCTCCAGGGCTCGCCTGTCCACTTCCTCGCATACCGACGCCGGTGCGATTCTGCGAGCGAACATGGCCGGCGTGAAGGGTGTCCGGCTCAACGATCAGCAGAACCCGGGTCACTATTGAATGGTGCTTCGTGATTGGTGACGAGAGTCAGGGTCGTGGATGCCTGCTCCGCTCAACTCGCGCTGGTATCGAAGCGGCAGCTCCCGACTCGCCGTCGCCGCTCAAGACGATGCCCGCGAGAGAAATTGACAACGCACCGGACGAGGCGGCTGGCTCGTCGTGGATTCGGGACGCCGACCTGCGGCGCGTGTCGCATCCCGATACGCAGGAAGCGGCGCGCACCATGAAGGTCGTTCGCCGAGATCATCGAGGGAGGGCGACATGGCGCGCGGGTGGGGGTTTTGGACCGAGCACAAACTCGAGATCTTGCGGGACTATCTCCACGCCTTCACCACGGCATCGAAGAGGGCAGGTGCGACGGTCTATCTCGACCTCTTCGCCGGGGCCGCCGACAACGTCAGCAGGGACACCGGGGCGGCTATCGAGGGTTCGCCTCGGATTGCCCTAGCGACCAGTCCGGAGTTCACGAAGGTGGTGTTGTTCGAGCTCCCCGCGCACGCGTCGAAGTTGGAGGCCACCCTGCGAGCGTCGTACCCGACCCGCGATTTCACGGTGTGGTCGGGGGATTGCGACAAGAAGATGGCGCTTCCGGGAAGTCCGTGGGTCATGGTGTGGCCGGGTAGAGCTGTAGGCCCGCCGAGGTGGAAGTAGATCGCGGTCTTGAAGTGCTCGCGGTTGCGGTAGCCACGCGCTGAGACTCTGATCGCCTGGATGCGGGAGTTGAGGCCTTCGGCGCCGGCGTTGGTGATCCGGTGGGCGAAGTAGGACAGCAGCCCCGCCTGGTGACGTTTGAGTGTCTTCGCCGCGTCGATGATCGGTTTGAGACGGCAGTGGGTGGCCCAGAAGTACCAGCGGTTGAAGTGCTTGGCCGCCCAGCCGCGGCGCTTATAGGACCAGAAGTGCCGCAGGCTCTCCTTGATCGCCCACGCCCGCGCGGTGCGCAGGTCGCCGGCCTGCAGCGTGGCGAACCGGTCGGCGTGACGGTCGGGCAGGTTCTCGGCCGAGTACAGCCAGAGGTACTTCGAACCGGCCAGGCTCTTGTCACCGGCCGCGACCAGCGCCCGGTTCTCTTGCTTGCGGACGGTGTCCACCGCGCCGGTGAGGTAGCCCATCAGGTGGTACCGGTCGAACACGATCTTGTCGTCCGGGTCGGTCAGGTGCGCGCGCACCGAGTTGGCGAACGGCTCCCACATGTCCATCGCGACCGCCTGGATGCCGGCCAGCTGCTCGGGCGTGAACTTCTCGAAGTAGCCGTCCAGGCTGGCCTGGCGTCGCTCGTCGGCGATGTAGTCCACGGTGTCGGTGTCCAGGTCGGCGACCACGGTGATGTAGTCCTGTCCCCGCCCGGCCGCCTTCTCATCGACCCCGACATGCGCCGGGGCGGTCAGTGGTTTCGCGGTCAGGCCCCGGGCCACCGCGCGGTCCATCAGGTGCCACGCCTCATCCCAGCTGACCCGCAGCAACCCGGCCGCGGAGGCCACGTCGCAGGCGGCGAGCACGTCGATGGCCAGCCGCTCGAACAACACGGTGAACCGTGCGTGCGGCTCAGCCCACGGCAGCCGCACCTGCCGCACCCCGTGCTCGGGGCACTCGACCCGCGGCGGGCGGGCGTGCAGGAACGTCAAGAACGCACACGAGTCCAGATGCCGCCAAGCCCGCTCCTCGGCGTGGTCGTAGACCGCCAGCTCCCGCTCGCAGTCCGGGCACGCGAACCGCGTCCGGCCCGGATGCCCGACCCACACGTCCACCCGCCCGCCGGGGGCCGACAGCTCGACGCGATCAACCTCCCACGGCGCGACCAACCCCAGCAGATGGCGGTACAACTCGGTGTCGCGCATGCGACAGATCCTGCCGCCAAGCGCCCGTCACACCCAGACCCGACCCACGAAGAACCCGGAAGCGCCCAAAATCCTGAATCACGCCGACTGCGCCGCCCCAGGTCAGCGCCCAGACGCCGAGGGCCGCGCTGCCGACCGTCCCGAATGCGAACTCGCCCAAGATCACCCATCGGCGACGCCGGGTCCCCCGGGCGCCGTGCATGTCGAGTGCGGCGAGCCGCCGGACATCGAGTGTCGCGCTCGGAGGAAGCACGCCTCCTACCGTATGCCGGGTCAGGGTCGCGCGGATCCCCCTCGAGCTGCGCCCGTAGCGCTGCGGAGTCGTTACGGATCCAGCGCTCGACGGTGCGCCCGTCCGCGTCGAGGCGGCGGATCGTGAGGCCGTCCCATTCGATCGTTCGCCCGCTCGGAGCGGCCCCGAAGAGTTCGCCTCGGTGAGTTCCACGGTAGGTCATCCCCACCGCGATCCGGTCGCCTTCAACGATGGTGTCCTCGATAACGACTTGCAAGTCGGGCAGTCCCGCTCGCAGAGCCTTATGCCGTACGCGATGCCGGTCGCGCCGCTGATACCGACGACGAGCCGGCGCGGCGGCGAGGGTGTCGGCGGGAGACGAACGACCGAGGTTACGGGCTCACTCACCTGCCCACCACCCAGGACGGCGTCGGTCGAGCAGGGCGACGCGTGCATCTCGTTGACGCTGAGGAACGAAACGGCACACTCGTACCTGGCGATCTGCAAGGCTCGAAGGTTGGCCAGGTAGTCGACATCCCGGGGAGCTGACTTTCTGGCGCGTCATTCACTAGCTGGGTCGTGACTCGGTCGAGGGCGGGGTCATCTGGTCGCACTTCGATGCACGGCAGGGCTAGTCCGCTGGTCGCTGCGACGGGATGGCGTCGTCGCAGTCGGGGCTCGGTGTCGCCTGCCGGTAGTAGTCGGCGAGGTGCCCTCGCCCGGTGGTCGGGGCAATGACGTCATGGGTGAGCACGGTGAGCGGGAACTCGATGACCCCGTGCACGCGCAACGGGGTCAGTCGGCGCATCAGCACCAGAGCGGACTTGAGCAGCCAGGCCGGGATGCGGGTGATCCGGGGCGTCGTGCCCAAGGCCTGAAAGGCTTCCTCCGCGATCTGCTTATGCGTAAGAACGACGGGTCCGCCGAGTTCGACCTCACGGGCATCGTCGGCCAGGGCGTCGGCTGCTGCCGCGGCGACGTCTGCGCCGTCGATGGGGTTGATGCGGAAGCGGCCATCGCCGAACACGTAGACACGGCCCTTGCGGGCCATGTCGAGGTACTCGTCGAAGTCGGAGAAGAAGCCATTCGGATACAGGATCGTGTACGCCATCCCGGAACTGCGCAGGTCCTGCTCGAACGCGGTCTTGGCGCGGACGAGTTGCAGCTTCTCCAGCGCCGGCGAGCGGACCACGGAGGAGTAGACGAACTTGCCGACCCCGGCCCGGCGGGCCTCTTCCAGCAGGTTGCGGTTCGCGCCGTAGTCGACGTCCCAACAGGTCTGCCTGCCCCCCTTGCCCACCAGTCCGATCGCGCTGATGACCGCGTCGATGCCGTCGCAACAGCCCACGAGCGCCTCGTGGTCGGTGGCGTCGGCGGTGAACACGTCATCGACGGCATTCCGGACCGGCTCCAGCCGGGCGGGGGTGCGGGCGAGCGCCCGCACGTAGTGCCCGCGCGCCTTCATCTGGCGGACCAGGTGCTGTCCCAGATAGCCGGTTGAACCGGCGACAAGGACCCTCATCGTATTGTCTCCTTTTCGTTGTCGTGCGGGGAGGGCAGAATGCTGCTGGTATCGTCGAAGCCCCAGCGCAGCAGCGGGACAAAGCTGTCCCGCCCGACCCACGGGGGTGGCCAGACGCCGGACGCTCTGGCCGGTGCGCGTGGCCGGCACCAGTCCGCGGGCGAAATTGCGCGGGCCCGGCGCTGGCGCTCAGCGACGACGGGCCGCAGGCAGGCCTCGTATGCGGTAAAGGACGCCGCGGGATCATGGTGAAGGCAGCTCATCTCGTCTTCCTGTCCTGCTGGTCACTGGATTCCTCCGCCGACCTGCCCATCCGGAGAACCACCTCCGCGATGTCCTGCATGCGTAGGTCCGGATCCAGCACCAGGTGCAGTACGAGTCCGTCGACCGCCGCCACCATCAGGGCGGCTGTGCCGCGCACCAGGGCGGGCGTCAATTCGGGATGACGGACCCCCAACCACTCCTGGACGCGTTCGCGTCCGCGAGCGAACTCGGCGCGAATCACCGCGGCGATCTCCGGGTCCGAGAAGGCAGCACTCACCAGTTCCGCGGTCACTCGACCAGCGGCGGCGTCCTGACGCGCCCCCGACAACGCGTCCGCGATCGCGCGGACCAGTCCGGCGTCGTCCCGAGCCGCGAGGACGTGGTTGAAAACCGCCCCGATGGAGTCACTCGCGGCCGCGCGCGCCACGCCCACGCGCAGGCCATCGCTGCCATTGAAGTAGTAGTGCACCAACCCCGGGTTCGCGTTCGCGCGGGCCGCGACGGCGCGATGGGTCAGGCCACCCCATCCCACCTCGGCAAGCAAGGCGACCCCGGCGGCGACCAGTTCGTCGCGCCGCTGCTCGCCTCGCGCGCGTGCGGGGCTCACCGAGCGTCCTTATGCATGCGACTAATTTAGTCGCGCGCCTAACTTGTGTCAACTCCGGAGAACGGGACGGCAGGAGGGAGTGGCAGACCTCACCTGCCGGGCCTCGCCACGCTCGCCGCGCGGGGAGTCGGGGGCGCCCATGGAGCCGTTCCGTAGGTGAACGTCAATCGGCCAGCGGACTCGAGGCGAGCACACGCTGTCAGAGCGCCTCGGTTGCGTCCGCGTCGTCGCATTCGTTGGGCAGCGAAGCGTCGGTGAGCTGGACGGCATCGGCTGCCCGTTGCATGAGGACGGGGTAGCCGATCGATTCGGCGGCGGTCGAGGCTTCGCCGTAGTCGCCGAACACTCGGCCCATGCTTCCCACCGCGGCCACGGACCGCCCCCGACAGCCAGAACGGGAGGGAAATGGCCGTCCGACTACGGGTGGGCGCTTGGTCGTCATTGTCATCGCGTTTCGACCGTGTCGTCCGGCCGCGCCGTGCGGCGGTACTTCGGCGCCCAGACGCGGCGGTAGAGGAACCTGGCCGGTGCCGGCAGCAGGCGGAGCGTTCTGGTCTGCATGTCGGCAGTCGCGTCGTCGAGAACCCACGGGAGGTACTCCGCGCCGCCCTTGATGCCGCCCTGCGTCCGGCGGATGGCCTGGCCGAACTCGGCGCAGCCGGCTCGGCCGAGGTGATGTGCGACCAGCGGCAGCGCGTCGGTCTCCTCGTGCCGCATGTGCGCGGACAGGTCCGCGGCCAGTTCGTCGACCCCCGCGCCCAGGCCGGCGGCGTCGGCGGCCGCGAAGGCCTTGTCGACGCGTTCGAGCTGGGGATCGAGCTGGGCGTGCACCCTCTCCATCGCGTCGAGCACCAGCACCTCGTGCGCGTGGAGCCGAGCGGCACGCAGCCGCGGCCACAACGCGGTGTCCTCGGCGGTGTGGTGGATGTGCAGCTGCTTGGTGAACATCGCCCACGCCGTTCGTGTGCGAGGCCCAAGCGCATGGTCCGTCCGGCATGCCGACGCCATGCGGCGCAGGTCGCGGGCGAACGCGTCGTGCGCGACGTACATCATCGTGAAGTCGACCTCGCCGATAACCAGCGGACGGTCGGCGGTCACGGCAGTACCGCCGGCTCGAGCGCGGCGGCGTCGTCCGGCGTGGCGGCTTGGTCCGGCTCGCCGCGGCTGTTGCTGGTGCGCAACGCAATGAGGGCGGTCGCGACCAGGAAGATGGCCTCGGCCAGCAGCGCGCGTTGGAACCCGGACGTGAGTGCGTGTGCGGGCGAGGCGTGCTCGGCGAACAGGTGGTTGGTGCGGGCGGTGGCGATGGCGGAGAAGATGGCCAGCCCCAGCGCGCCGCCGACCTGTTGGCAGGCGTTGAGCAGGGCGGCGGCGAGCCCGGCCTTGTCGCCGGGAACGCCGGCGTTCGCTGCGGTGACGACGGCCACGAACATCGCGCCGAGGCCAACCGAGACGGCCATCATGCCGGGAAGCAGATCGGTGAGGTACGAACCGTCGGACGGGATCCGGGACAGCGCGAACAGTCCGCCCGCGCCGATGAGTGCGCCGACGACGATCAGCGGCCGCGTCCCCGATCTTGGTCATGAGCTGGGAGGTCACGCCGGCCGCGAGACCCACCCCGACGGTGAACGGGAGATAAGCGGAGCCGGTCTGGATCGGCGAGAAATCCAGCACGTTCTGCATGTACAGCGTCAGAAAGAAGAACATCGAGATCAGGCCGGCCGCGGCGATGAGCATGGTGACTTCGGCGGCACCGATCCCGCGGATTCGGAAGATCGTCAGCGGGACTAACGGGCTGCGGGTGCGCTGCTCGTTGATCAGGAAGGCGGCCAGAAGCACGACGGCGCCGGCGAGCTCACCGACTGTGCGCGCGGACCCCCAGCCCTGGTCAGGGGCCTTGACCAGGGCGTAGACCAGCAGCAGCATCCCGTCGGTCGCCAGGACGGTGCCGATGATGTCGAAGTTGGCCAGCGGCGCCCGCCGCCGCTCACCAGGGATGAGCCGGAAGATCGCGAGGAGCAGCACAGCGGCGATCGGCGGGTTGACGAACAGCACCCACCGCCACCCGGGTCCCTCGGTCAGTACGCCGCCGAGGAAGACTCCGGTGGCGGAGGCGAGACCGGCCATGCCACCCCAGGCACCGAGTGCGGTGTTGCGGTCCTTGCCCTCCTTGAACAGCGTCGTCACGAGCGAGAGCGCGGCCGGGAGCATCAGGGCGGCACCGAGCCCCTGCGCGAGCCGGGCGCCGACGAGGGCACCGGCATCGGTGGCGAAGCCGCCGACCAGCGATGACACCGCGAACAGCGCCGTTCCGGTGACCAGGACGCGGCGGCGGCCCAGCAGATCGGCGAGACGCCCGCCGAGGAGCATGAAGCCGCCGTAGGTGAGCAGATAACCGGACAGCACCCACTGCAGATTCTGCTCCGAGAAGTGCAGGTCCGTGCGGATGTCGGGCAGCGCGATGTTCACGATCGACGCGTCGACGAAGTCCAGGAACGCGACCGCGCACAACAGCGTCAAGGTGAACTTGCCACGACGGGTGGCGAGAAAGGATGGTGCAGCGATTGTCGCCGCCATGGTGGAACCTCCGAGGTGGGCGGGAATTGGCCTGAGGGCTCGAGATGGAACAGCCACGCGTCGGTACGACAGACGCGGTGAGGCGTCCGGTTCGGGTGGCTGGTCGATCGGCACGACGGCGACGCTAGGTAGCAGGGACGGACATTCGCGTCAGCCGAAGGTGCCGGTTCGTGGTGGAAGCTTTTCGGCGGCGGGGTCGAGGACGTGCCGCGGATCGGCACGGACGTGCTCCGGAGACGGTCAGCCGATCAGCCCGAGCGCCCGCCCGCGCGCGACCGCCTCGGTGCGATTCGTCGCGCCGAGCTTGTCAAGGACGTGACTGACGTGCTTCTTGACGGTGTCGAGAGTGACCACGAGCTGGGCAGCGATGTGCCGGTTCGACTTGCCGGCCGCCAGCAGGTCCAGCACCTCGACCTCGCGTGGCGTCAGTGGATCGATCAGCGCCGAAACCGCCGCACCAGAACGGCCGCTCGGCGGCCTGGAGGTGCTGTCGAACGCGCGGAGGAGTCGCGCTAGGTACTCCAACGGGACCTGCCGCGCAGCGGCGCTGTCGGAGCGCTGGCTGGCAACCAACCGACCGAGCAGCGCCTGCATCGGCGCACCCTCGTCGACGAAGAGCCGGACGTACCCGCCGGCGGCGCCACGCGTGAGGGCCTCGGCGAGCGCTTCCACCGCAGCGGCATCGTCCCCGTAGGCGGCGAACGCAAGTGCCTGTAGGGCACGCGCTTCGATGGCGCTGCCGACCCGGCCCTGTGAGGCCGCCGAGGCGTGCAGCTTCTGGAGCAACGGCAACGCTCGCTCCGGTTGGTCTTGCGCCAGTAGTACCCGGGCCAGGACGAGGTGGGCCAGCTCCTTGGGATAGTCGGGCTCGTCGGTCGCAGCCAGGCCGCGCTCCTGGGTCCAGCGGTGGGCGGCCGGCACGTCGCCTTGCGCCAGGAGCAGCCGCGCTCGCCGGGCCGGGACCTGGTTGAGCAGGTCGGCGTCGGCGGACCGCGGCGAGGCCTGCGCGGCCTCGGTCATGGCCTGTAGCGCGCCGTCGGTGTCGCCGTCGGCCATGCGGGTCCAGGCCAGTGTGGCGAGGGCGCCGGCCAGCGGCGGTGTGAAGCTGAACTGCCGGCACAGGGCGATCCCGTCGGTGATCAACCGGCGGGCCGCGTCGAGATCGTTGCGCTCGTAGGCCAGCTCGGCCAGACCGGCATAGCCGATCCCGGCGGCGGGCAGGGCGGGATGCCCGGGTGCGGCCGTGCTCTCCAGGGTCCGCCGATAGGTGGCCTGCGCCGCGTCGAGTTGGCCGAGCGCGCGCTGGATTTGGCCCAGGTGGTAGCCGCCCCAGCCGATGAGGTTGCCGTGTCCGGCCTGCTGCCAGCGGAGGAGGCTCGACGACAGCGTACGTTCGGCCTGCGCTGCCCGGCCGCCCGACCAGTCGGCAACGGCCGAGGTGCCCTGGCTGATGAAGTCCAGCATCTGCTGACCGGCACCGATGCCCGCACGGGCCGTCGTGGCGTAGGCGGCCGCCGCGTCGGCGTCGCCGCGCAGCGCGGCGAGGTAGGAACGGAAGATCGCGACGGTAGCCGCGACGTTGACCAGGAGGCTGGCCGCGGGGCCGGCCGACGGGACGAACGCTTCGCCGGCTGCGTCCGGTCGTGCCCCTTCGGCCGCGGTCAGCAGCTCCTCGACGTCCTCGATCCGGCCGTCGGCGTCGGCGATCGCCGCCTGCGCCACCAGCAGGCGCTGCCGAGTGCGGACGAAATCGGTGGGAAGCAGAGACAGCCAGCGGGTCACGGTCGCCGGCTCGCCGTGCACATAGAACAACTCATCGAAGTGTTGCTCGATCAACGTGGCCGCCCACGCCGACTCCCCGGCCGCGATCGCGTGCCGCACGGCGTCGTCGGCAAGCCCGTGCTGCTCGTGCCAGCCGGCCGCGATCGCATGCAGCTCCATGACCCGGTCAGGCCGCGCATGCTGTAGTCGCGCCCGCAGCAAGTCGGCGAACAGGTGGTGATAGCGCCACCAGCCGCGCACCTCGTCCAGCGGGAGGAGGAACAGCCCGTCGGCCTCGATCGTCTCCAGCATGGCCTGCGAATCGCTCCGGCCCGTGACGGCGTCGCACAAGGGCCCGCTCACGCGGTCGAGTAGCGACGTCTCGAGCAGGAACCCGCGGACTTGATCACCCTGCCGATCCAGCACCTCCTCCGTGAGGTAATCGAGGATGTACCGGTGGGTGCCGTTGAACGTCGTCACGAAGGCGGCGGCGTCCGGCTGGCCGCGTAGGGACAGGGCGGCCAGGTGCAGCCCGGCGGCCCACCCCTCGGTTCGGGCGCTCAACGCCGTCACCGCCGATGCGGGCAGCTCGGGTGCGCCAGCCGAGTGCAGCACGACCGCAACCTCGTCGGCTGTGAAGCGCAGGTCGGCCGCGCGCAGTTCAGTCAGCTGTCCCCGCACCCGCAGCCGGGCGAAGGCCAGGGGCGGGTCGGCGCGGCCGGCCAGCACCAGGCGCACCGTGGGCGGCAAGTGGTCGATCAGGAACATCACCGACTCGTGCACCCGAGGCGAGTCGATCAGGTGGTAGTCGTCGAGTACCAGCCGCACCGCGTCGGCAGGCCCGTCGGTCAGGTCGTTGATCAGGGCCGTCACCAGCCCGGCGTAGGAGGGCGGAGCCGGTGGTCCGAGCCAGGGCGCGACCGTTTCGGCGATTCCGGGCAACGCCTGATCGAGTGCCGCGACGACATGACGCCAGAACCGCGCCGGGTCGCTGTCGCCGGCGTCCAGGGACAGCCAGGCGACCGGCGTCTGGGCGAGCCGAGCCCAGTCGGCCAGCAGCGCCGTCTTGCCGAATCCCGCGGGCGCGCACACCAGCACGAGCCCGCGAGCCGAGGTCTCGTCGAGCTGATCGAGCAGCCTGGGCCGGGCCACGAACCCGGCGCCGACGCGGGGCAGGTGAAGCTTGGTCGCCAGCAGAACGTCCCGCGCGGACGCAGCGACGTCGAAGGAGGCCATTGCGGGTGCCTCTGTCATCGATGACCCCGCCGCTCAGATGCGATTCGCTGATACCCGATCCGGCCAGCCTACGGCCAGCAGGCCCGTCGGTTACCCACCGGGAACTGCGTTCCAACCGAACCTTCCACCCCGGCATGCACCTTCGGGTGACGCATTGCTCCGGGGCGGTTCGTAGCGTGACCAGCACAACGCGTGGATACAAGAGGGGACCGGCCCAATGACCCGTCGACCGGATCAGGAGCGTGCTGAGATGACCGGCTGCGGCTCGTCCGCCCGCTACGAAATCCGGGTCGGCGGCGTCCTCGATCCGTCCTGGTTTCCGGGGATGGAGGTCGAAGTCGACCGTGGGCAGACGGTCATCACAGGTCGGCTGGCCGATCAGTCCGCGCTGCACGGGCTGCTCGACCGCATTCGGGACCTCGGCCTGTGCCTGATCAGCCTGCGCCGGCAGCGCCTCGACGACCCCCGCCCGGCGTCCACGTAGCCGACCACAACACGAAGGAGACATGCATGCGAGCAATCACGCGCCGGCAGACGTTTCGGTTCCTCAGCGGAGGCACCGAATGCGCCGCCTGGCACTATCCGGGCACCAACGGCGCCTGCGTCGTCATGGCCGGAGGCCTCGCGGTCACGAAGGAGCCGGCGACCGACCAATTCGCCGAGCGCTTCCATCGTGCCGGTTTCACCGTCCTCGCCTTCGACTACCGCCGAATCGGCGAGAGCGGCGGACATCCGCGCCAAGTCCTGCCGATCCGTGACCAGCTTGACGACTGGCAAGCCGCGATCGACTTCGCGCCGACTCTTCCGGGCGTCGAGAAGACCAAAATCGCACTGTGGGCATTCTCCGCCAGCGGCGGACACCTGTTCCCGGTCGCGGCCGCCAATCCCCATCTTGCCGCGGTGATCGCGCAAACCCCCAACGCCGGTGGCATCGCGGCCACCCGCCATGCGACTCGACACCAGACGACTGGTGCGATGTTGCGCTTCACCGCCCGGGCCGCTCTCGACGTCCTCGGCGCTTTGGTCGGACGCGCGCCATTGCTGGTGCCGCTGGCCGGCAAGCCAGGAACGATCGCTGCGCTGACAACCCCGGACGCACAGGACACAGCGAGAGCACTTCGCGCAGCCGAGCATCCGGAGTGGCAGCAGACGATCGCGGCCCGCTCTGCCATGCGTATCGCGTTCTATCGGCCCGGCCGCTTCGCATCCCAGGTGCGATGCCAGCTGCTCGTGCTGGTCTGCGAACAGGATCAATCAGCATCCCCAGCCGCAGCCGTCGAGGCAGCCAACCGGGCGCCGAATGCCGAACTTGTCCGGATGCGCGGCGGCCACTACGAACCGTTCCTCGACGGTCACGAGCAGGCCGCCGAGGCCCAGCTGTCCTTCCTGCAGCGGCACGTCCTTGGCGACGCGCGCGTCGTCACACTGCCCTCCGCTCCTGCGGCTACGGGTAACCCGGCATGAACGAGATCACGCTGTCCGCCGGGACGATCGAGTACGACGACACCGGCGGCGACGGACCCCCGATCGTGTTCCTGCACGGGTTGCTGATGGACTCCTCGCTGTGGGACGGACCGGTAGCCGACCTGCGTCGCGGCCACCGGTGCCTGACCCCGACACTCCCACTCGGCGCCCATCGTCGCGCGATGGACGTTGAAGCCGACCTGTCGTTGCCGGGGATCGCGCGGCTCGTCGCCGAATTCCTCGACCACCTCGATCTGCGAACGGTCACCCTCGTCGGAAACGACACCGGCGGAGCACTCGTCCAGCTGCTCATGGCCGACGGCGTCGACCGCGTCAGCCAGGTCGTGCTGGTCTCGTGCGACGCGTTCGACAACTTCCCACCCGGGCTGACCGGCAGGACCCTCGTGCGCGCCGGCAAGCTTTCCCCCGCGATCTTCGGGCTGTTCATGCAACAGATGCGGCTAAAGATCGTCCGCCGGCTTCCACTCGCCTTCGGTTGGCTGACCAAGCGCGGCGACGCCGCCGCCGTCCGCTGGATGCAGCCAATCCTAAAACAGGGCGAGATCCGTCGTGACACCGTCCGCGTGCTCCGCTCGATCGCCGCCCAACCCGACCTGCTTATGGACGTGGCCGACCGGCTGGCGAACTTCGACCGGCCCGCACTGGTGGTTTGGGCGGCCCAGGACCGGGTCATGCCGCCCGAGCATGGCCAGCGACTCGCCGAACTGCTCCCGGCCGCCCGGCTCGTCAACATCGAGGACAGCTACTCGCTCATCCCGCTGGACCAGCCCGCGACGCTGGCCCGTCTCATCCATGACTTCGCCGACGCCCGCGACCAGAAGTCCATCTCGTCCGACTAGACGGTCGCGGGCGCGGCTCAAGGGTGATGCGGCCAAGTTCGGCAAGGTCGTCGCGCTCGCTCCGCCGACCCACCGCAACCGTCGACGGCATTGTGACGCTCGGGCTGGTAACCGGCCGCTCACCCGGTGCACGGCGCGTTCAAACTCGCGTCACCGATCTAACACTCCGACCAGTGACCGCAAGCGGAACCTTGGCCGGGCACCGCTGGCGGCAGTCCGGCGAGCTATCCGTGAGCAAACCGATGCCCGCATACCTGTCCCGCGATTGGGCCCGGTGAGGGTGGGGCTATCCGGATGCGTGCCGACTCGCCTTAGCCTGCTCCACGGCGGTTCCGACGTCGCGTGCACACGTCGCCCAAGAGCGCTGGCGGCCCAGTATCACTGGACCGCGCCGGTGCGAACAGTTGTTTACGACCACGTTGGTCGCGCCGCATGTTCTCGTTCTCCGCGACGCGAGGTTAGCGCTGTTGAATTGCTACCGAGGGCTTCGGCGGCGGCCGCGTAGAACCGGACGGCGGCGGAGGCCGCTGCCTGGGGCCAGCCTACGTGGGCCCCATGACGCGTGATCGTTGGCGAGCACGCGGCCGTTGGTTCCCGAACCGCCGATGTGCGTTAGCGCCGAAACCAGGCATCACCCTGCCGCCCGCCGGAGGCGCTCGTTCGCAGCGCGCAAGTGATCTCCTATCGGCGCGGCACTTTCGCTGCCGCGTGACGGCCTATGCTCGAGCATCCTTGCCAGAACTTCACGAGCAGGCCCATGCAGGCGATCAATGCTGTCCCGGCCAGCCCCAATGAGGTCGCCGACCAGACCGAGTGCACTGTCTCGGAGGTCCCGGCGTCAACCGAGTGTCCATCGACCTCGCCCACATCAGCGTCAGAGGATTGCCGCTCCCAAGTCCAGGAGCCAGCAGTCGCCGTCATCCCCTTCGATGAGTACGAGTCAAGCACGTACTGGGGCCCAGGGCAGAATTGAATCGTTACCTTTACGGGCTGCGCACCGCCATCAACATTCACGAAGGGCATCTGGGCTGCCAAGTGACCCGACGACGCTTGAATCAGCACGTGATCGGGTACCCGCACTACGGCTGGGAAGGGACCCGCGTCGCCTAGACAAACGCCGACGGGAGGTGTCGTCGTCGGTAGCAACGGGCCGCCCGCTATCTGTCAAGTCAAATGAGACAGTTTCGGTCAGTTGATCTGGGGTTGTAGTTCGGGCTGGTTGATCCAGAACTGGGTCGGCATGAGCGGCGGGTGCGGACGACGACCGAACCGCTCGGGATGAGCATGGTAGGCAACCGTCAGCGTGTTCTGCCGGTCCTGGTCGATCGCGTCGGCGGTGCCGAAGTGCACCGATGCGGGCGTATGCCAGGCGATCCCGGAATGCCGGTGAATGTAGTTGTACTCGTGGAAGAAGCCGGCGCAGAACTGGCGGGCGTGCGCTAGTGAGGCAAAGGATTTCGGGAACTCGGGCAGGTACTTCAAGGTCTTGAACTGCGCCTCGGAGAAGGGGTTGTCATTGCTGACGCGGGGCCGCGAGTGCGAGCGGGTGACGCCCAGGTCGGCCAGCAACGCCGACACCGGTTTGGAGGTCATCGAGGTGCCGCGATCGGCGTGCACGGTGTGTGGGACGGCACCGTTGCGCTGGATTGCTTCGGCGATGAAGTCCTTGGCCAGCAGGGAATCCTCGACCGGGGAGATGATCCAGGACGGGTTGAACCGGGAGAAGATGTCGATCAGCACATACAGCTGGTAGAAGATCCCCTTGCTCGGGCCGCGCAGCTTCGTGATGTCCCATGTCCACACCTGCGACGGACCGTTGGCCAGCAGCTCGGGTTTGACCTTGGTCGGGTGGGTGGCCTGCCGGCGCCGTTCGCGGCTCTGCCCGGCCTGGCGAGCGATCCGATACATCGACGACGGCGAGCACAGGTAGCGGCCCTCGTCCAGTTCCCGCGCCCAGATCTGCCCGATCGACAGATCCGCGTAAGCCGGGCTGTTGATCAGCGTGAGCACCGCGGCCCGCTCGATAGACGTCAGCGCCTGCCCGTTGTCCGGCACCAGGCGCGCGGGGCGTGGGCCGTGCACCGGTCCGCGGGCGCGTCGGTAGTGGGTGGCGCGAGCCCGGCCGATCAGCGCACAGGCCTTGCTGGTCGACACCGTAGCGGCGCGCAGCTCGGCGAACGCGGTGTTCATCGCGTCGTCGACGAGCACGGCGTGCCCGTGCTCTCGGAGATGGTCTCCAAGAGCCCTTGCAGTTTTCCCATGATCTCCACCACCGCCTGCGACTTGGCCAACTCACGGCTCAGTCGCTGGTTCTCCGCCCGCAGCCGGCCGGGATCATCCTTGCCGCCAGCTGCCGCCGCGCGGTGCGCCCGCCGCGGCGCTGAGGCACCGCGTGCCAACGCGTCGCGGACGATCGTCCACTCCCGGATCTGGGACTGGTACAGGCCCTCACGCCGCAGCACCGCCGCCTTGCTGCCGTGCGGCGCCGCCTCGTACTCGGCCACCACCCGGGCCCGGTACTCCGCGGTGAACGAGCGGCGCACCGGACGCGCCGCCGGATCAGACGCTGCTTCTATCGGGCCGGCCGCCGGATGATCAACACCACCGGGAAGGGCTGAAATTCTGCTGCTCACGAGACTGTCTCCTGTCATGCCCTCACGGGTGGCCCGGGGCTCCGGGGTGTCTCAACACAGCCTGACAGGGAGGGGCCGGGGCCACTGGCTTGCACGGGCGCCGCCTTGAAGGACGGGTCAGGTTCGAAATCGAGTCCGTAGACGTCTGTTGTGTCACCCGAACTCAGGCTTGCAGGTACTCGCTCACGTACAACCCGTGCACCGTACGGTGTCCGCAGAACGGCGTTAGCTGCCCACGACGAAGGCGAGTTATCCAAGCGAATCGCGTACCTTGACGCGAAGTTTGTCGCAACTGAAATTAGCGCGGACTCGGCGGGTCCAGTCGCAATTTGGACCGTGACTGTCGGCGTATCCGTCGGCTTGTTTGGTGCCCGAACATCCACCTCAAGAGCGCCCCAGGAGTAGTCGAAGCTCCTAGCCGGCGTGGGCAGCACCATCAGGCCCATGATCAAGAAACCGGTACCAGCCACGAGGCACAGTAAGAACCGAGGGCTCGTGAAGGCCGTCCGCGTGAGCGTCCGTAGGTATAACTTCATGACCTCCCCGTCAACGTACGTGGGAACCGGTATGGGCTATCACCTCTGGGCTATCCGGACGCGCCCGCCTGGCAGTAACAGGGTCCCACAGCAGCTGGGACTGAAGTTGCGTGTGCACTTCCCGGGAAGGCTGGAAGGTCGGGTATCACTGGCTTCTGCCGGTGCGAACAGTCGTTTACAACGACTTTGGTGCCGCCGCATGTTCTCTGTTCTCTCCGGGCGACGGCCCGGCAACTACCCAAGGCCCACCAGGTCGGCCGGGGGATGCGTCGTGCGTCGGAGTAGCGTGATCGGCATCCCGCGACGACACGCTGCAGTCCGCCAAAGCGCCGATTGTTCCGAGGTCGGGGTTGTTCCGAGGTAGGCGTGGATCTGCCTGCGGCGTAAGGGAGCGGCTGCGGGGAGCTCGGATCAATCCGGCTGTCTGTGCTGATGCTTCCTCCACCCATTCCGGGAGAAGGAGGAGCAGATGTCCAGATCGAGCATCACCGGGCACTCGCCGGTCGACGTACTACTGGACGGGTTCGTCGCCTACCTGCGCGGACAGCGTGGTCTGTCGGCCGCGACGATCGCTGTCTATGTGCCGGACATGCGTCGCTTCCTCGTGAAGCGTGGCCCGCGAGGTATACGTGGCCTGAGCGCTGCTGAGGTTTCGAAGGCGATGCTGGGCGAGGTGGCGGCGGGCTGGTCGCCGGCGTCGACACGACGCTACGGGTGCGCGCTGCGCGCGTTCCTGCGCTACTGCCACTTCGCTGGGTTGATCGAGACGGACCTGTCGGCGGCGGTGTTGCCGGTCTCCGGGCGGCGGCGTTCGCTGCTCCCGCAGGGCGTCAGCGAAGCGCAAGCGCGTGCGCTGCTACGGGCCTGCGATCGGCGTCGCGCGACGGGGCGGCGGGACTACGCGGTGATCGTGTTGATGCTGCGGCTCGGGCTGCGCGCCGGTGAGGTCGCGGCGCTGCGGCTGAACGACCTCGACTGGCGGGCTGGTCTGGTCACGGTGCACGGCAAGCGAGGGCACGTGGACCAGCTTCCCGTTCCTGCCGATGTCGGCGAGGCGATCGCCGGGTATCTGCGCCGCGGCCGACCACGCACCGCGGCGCGGCAGGTATTCGTGGGCGTCATCCAACCCCGGGTCGGACTGGGCCGCGGCGGTGTGTCACACATTGTTCGACGCGCCTGTATCCGGGCAGGATTGGCGCCGTTTGGCGCGCACCGGCTACGGCATACCGCTGCCTGCGACATGCTGGCCGCCGGGGGGTCGTTGGTCGAGATCGGTCAGGTGCTTCGGCATCACTCGGGCGGCGCCACGGCGTCCTATGCCCGGGTGGATGTCGAACGGTTGCGCACGATCGCGCGGGCTTGGCCGACGGGGACGGCATCATGAGCGCGCTGGCCGAGCATCTGGATGACTACCTGCGGATGCGCCGCGCGCTGGGCTTCGAACTCGGCCGGCACGGTGGCCGCGCTCGCGACGCGGCGCCGCTCGGCATGACAACCAGCCATCCAGACCACGAGAACACAACACGAGGACACGCCATGACCCGAACCCGCGCCGGCCTGATCGCCGCCGCCGTCCTCGCCGCCGCCGGGCTGGGCATCGGCCTGACCGTCGCCTTGGCCGGCGGGTCCGGATCCGCGACGCCCTCAGGCAGCGGGTCCAGCGCCTACCAGTACTACCAATCCATGATGGGCAGCCTGCCGGGCGGCTCCATGATGGGCTCATCCGACGGCGCGATGATGGGCCAGTCCGGCTACGCCTGGATGACCGGCGGGACGACCGCACCCGGCTGGATGACCGGCGGCTCGCTTCCCCACTCGATGATGGGACTGGGCAGCGACCCGGGCAGCATCATGGGCAGATTCTGGGCCCCCGGCCCCCGGCCCCCGGGGCCACCGCCGCCGACGCCGCCAGGCTCGGCAACCAAACCCCCACCGGCGCGACCATCGACACCGCCGCCGGCCGGATCACCTTCACCAGCCACACCGTGCAGCTCGTCGTGCTGGCCAGCCCCGCCATGCCCGCTGAGAACTACCGCATCGCCGGACTGACCAACCCGACCATCGTGCTGCCCGCCGGCGCCCGGGTCAGCATCCAGCTCATCAACGCCGACACCGACATCGCCCACGGCCTCGTCATCACCAGCGGTGACGCCGCGGCCAGCTCGATGCCGATGATGACCGAGTCCCCCGCCTTCCCAGGCGCCGCCCTCTGGTTCCTCGGCGAGGCAACCCCGGCCGGCATGCACACCGGCACCCTCACCCTCACCGCCACCACCCCCGGCAGCTACCGGTACCTGTGCCCGGTCCCCGGCCACGCCCAGAAAGGCATGATCGGCAACCTCGTCGTCACCGCCTAAATCTAAAGCGCCAACAACGGTCCGCCGGAACCGGTGCCCGAACAGCGATGCGGACCCACCAGCTGCGAACAGCAACCGCTCGTGAGGCAACCGCGCCCCCACGACGATCGGCCGGCCGGCAGAAACGGGGAGTCTCCATTGGGCGATCGCTCAGTGCGTCCCGCACCAGGATCCCATCCGGGCAGGCGTCCGCAAAGGTGCGGCAAACGAGACGGTCAAGATCCGCTGGCCTCGGAGCGCGGTCAGGTTCCGATCGCGACCTACGCGACGTTCGGCTTCCGGGCGTCGCCTGGCGGTTAGTCGATCAGCGAGCGGTGGGGAATGAGCACGTCGAATTCGTTGCCCTCCGGATCGGCCAGCACGGTCCAAGCGGCCGCACCTTGGCCAACATCCACCTCCGTCGCTCCAAGGCCGATGAGACGCGCGACCTCGTTGGCGTAGTCATCGGGGTCCAAGTCGATGTGCAGCCGGTTCTTGGTGATCTTCTCGTCAGGGACGGGCACGAACACGATGCCCGGGTAACGGTCCGGGGACTGTCCGATGATCACTTCGCGATCGCTCTCGTAGAGCACCGGGTAGCCAAGCACCTCTGCCCACCAGTGGGCCAGAGCCGAAGGGTCGTGGGCGTCGACCACGAGCTGGTACCAGCGGCTTCCCATGGTCAGATCTTCTCCAGTTGAGGACGATAGCTGTCAGGCCATCGTGCACGACTAGCAGCTGCCGGATGCGCTGAGCCATCCCGTCCGGGCAGGCGTCCGCAAAGGTGCGGCAAACGAGACGGTCAAGATCGCCTGGCCTAGGAGCGCCGGCGCTGATCGCGACCTCCGAGACGTTGCCGCCGCGCTATTGACACGCCGTGACCGGCCTACCAGCCCGTCCGGGCGGCCGCGGTGGGTGCTGGTAATGATCAGCGGTGGGCGATCGAACGTTGGGCTGATCAGGCGGCGAGGGGCTGCGGTTCGGGGTGCGGCACGCTGGCGGGGATCTCCTCGACGTTGGTACGGGTGTGGGCGGGCAGCGCCCATGCCGCGACGGCGGCACCGGCGACGGCGACTAGGACGGCGGCCCACAGCCCGTGGGTCATTGCGGCGCTGTACGCGTCGTGCGCGCTGCTGGCGACGGCGACGCGGTGCGGGCCGGCGGCGGCCGCGACGCGGTCGGCCGCCGCGATCGACGACCGCGCGGCATGCGCGGCGGCCGAGGGCAGGCCGGTCAGGTGCAGGTGGGTGCGGTAGGCGGCCGAGACCAGGCTGCCGATCACCGCGACGCCCAGGGCGCCGCCGACCTCGCGCACCGTGTCGTTGACCGCGCTGCCGGCGCCGGCCTGGTGCTGCGGCAGGGTCGCCATGATCGACTCGGAGGCCGGGGCCATCACCAGGCCCATCCCGGCGCCCATCGCCACCACCGCGACGGCCAGGTGCGAGTAGCCGGTGTTCGCCGAGACCGCGCCCAGCCACCACAGTCCGCCGGCCATCAGCAGCAGCCCGCTCGGCACGACCACCCGCACGCCAACCCGGGCGGCCAGCACGCTGCTCACCGGTGAGACCGCGCCCATTGCCAACGCGAACGGCAGCGCGCGGACGCCGGCGGCCAGCGTGCTGTAGCCGTGCACCAGCTGCAGGTACTGGGTGAGCACGAACAGGCTGCCGAACAGCGCGAAGAACGTCACGGCGAGCGCGCCGGACGCGGCGGAAAAGCCGCGGTGGGCGAAGATCCGCACGTCGATCATCGGGTGAGCGGGGCGCCGCTCCCAGCCGACGAAGCCGGCCAGCGCCACCGCGGCCGCAGCGAACTCGGCCAGCGTCCCCGGTGCGACCCAGCCTCGGTCGGGCGCCTCGATGACCGCGTCGACGAGCGCGACCAGCCCGGCGGTCGAGGTCAGCATGCCGACCACGTCGAAGCGGGCTGCGGCGCGCTCGACCGGGATCGACGGAACCACGAAAGCGATCGCGACCAGTGCCACCGCGACGAGCGGCACGTTCACCCAGAACACGCTGCCCCACGCGAAGTGTGCGAGCAGGAAGCCGCCGAGCGTCGGTCCGATGACGACCGCGACGCCGGCCACCGCGGACCACGCGGCGATCGCCTGGGCGCGCTCGCGGGCGGGGAACACCGCGTTGAGGATCGACAGCGTCGCGGGCATCACCAGCGCCGCGCCGGCGCCCATGACGACCCGCCAGCCGATCAACTCGCCGACACCCGCGGACAGCGCGGCGCCGACCGATCCGGCCGCGTAGACCGCCAGCCCGGCCACCAGCGCCCGCCGCCGCCCGTACCGATCACCCACCGAACCGGCGGAGATCAGCAGGCCGGCGAACACCAGGCTGAACGCGTCGGTGATCCACTGCAGGCCGCCGGTGCTCGCGTGCAGCCGCCGCGCCAGCGTCGGCAGTGCGGTGTTCAGCACCGTGTTGTCGACGACGACGATCAGCAGCGCCAGGCACAGGACGAGCAGGATCCTGCGACGCGCGGGGTGCGCCTCCCCGGGCCGCCAGTCGGACATCGAGGTGGTGATCGAGCCGGCCATGGCACTCTCCTAACAGTCGTTCTCTTACAGCTGTTAGTTCTAGCACTTGGCCGAACGGTTGTAAAGTTACAATCGTGAGTACGTCAGTGAAACCCCGGGAACGACGTCGCAACCCGCGCGGCGAGGGCGTCAAGCTGCGGGACGAGATCCTGCAAGCCGCGACCGACCTGCTCGAGAGCAGCGGCAGCGAACAGGCCGTCACGCTGCGCGCGGTCGCGCGCAACGTCGGGATCGCGGCGCCGTCGATCTACGCGCACTTCCCGGACCGGGAGGCCATCCTCGACCAGGTGGTGGCCGACGGCTTCGCCGAGTTCACCGCGAGCCTGCAGGACGCGGTCGCCGGGCTGACCGACCCGGTCCAGCGGCTCCACGGACTCGGCCGGGCCTACCTGCGCTTCGCCGCCGAGCACCCGCGCCGCTACCGCACGCTGTTCGACCACCCGGCGATCCGCAGCCGATCCCGCGACGTCGACCCGGAAGCCCGGGCGCAGGGCGCGGCCGCGCTCAACGTGCTGGTCGAGGCGATCGCCGACTGCGCAGCGGCCGGACGCTCGGCCAGCACCGACCCGTTCGCCGACGCGGTCGCCGTCTGGGCCGCGATCCACGGGCTGGCGACGCTGCTCGCCTCGACCCCGGACACGTTCCCGTGGCCCGACCAGGAACAGCTGCTGACCGCCATCACCGAAGGCTTAGCGCGGGTCCGGCCAGACTCGTCCGCACCCGCGACACCCGCCGATCCCGAACCACCCGCGCCCGGCGCCCGGGCCGCGGCCCGGGCGTGACGCCGCCTCCGCCACGGCGGAACCACAGCCTTCACACGTAGCGCCGGGTCCCGTCGAAAACCACGAAGCAGCCAGCACGGCGATCGGCACTGCCGACTCGCGGGCTCTCAGTCGGCGCGGTGTACCGAAACCACCTCGCACAGCACCGGAGCCGGAGAGCCGATCTCGGCCAGTTCTTTGAAGTACGCGCTCACCCGCGGATCGCGCAGCGACGCGGCGAACGTCTCGGCGCTTTCCCATTGCGCGTAGTTGACTACCTTCGTCCCATCCAGGCTGCGGTGGATATTGGCGGAAACGAACCCGGGCAGATGCCGCATCAGCTCGTCGGTACCCCGTTGCCACACCCGGACAAGTCGCTGCTGGCTCTCCGGCTCCACCGCGAACACGTTGATCAAAGCCACCACCGGGTCATCGACCCGGATCACCGACTCGGCCACCAGCCGCTCCCATCGCCACGGGCAACCGGCGCCCGCCCGGGTAGGCCTCTGCCAGCACCCTGACCCGGATCGTAACCCCGCCGCAGACGGATCAAGATCCGCCATCGTGAGATCCGATAAATAGCGCGACCACGCCCAACGCGAGTTGCCGCGCATAGCGATCCCCTGCCGGACACGTCTGGCGCAATAGTCAAACGCACTCTCATGCCGATCTGCTGCCGTCGCCAAATGAGATTCACGCCAGAGCAGCAGCTGCGGCACGCCGCTGTGTAGGACCGCTTGACAGTCGCTTGGTGCGCTGCCGCAACCACCTGCGGTTGGCGTGACGGCACAGCGGTATCGACAGCTCATGACGCAGTACCGCGTGACTCACGGCGGCGTTGGTTGTGGCCTAAACCCCGCGGCCAGACGGACGCTGTAGCAGGGGTCGTCCTGCAACAGCCGTAGGACTCTCGAACGTGCCTCTCGTGCCGGGTCGGCGCCGTCCGTTGCGGTGCCCTGGCTCGACTGCGTGCCTCGTGTTCGTCAGCTTGGCCTTGTCGTCAGGTTCGGGGGCGAGGGCCCGGCGAACACGCACGTCTGGGTCAGACGCGAGTCGGTAACCGACCGGCGCCGGCTTCGTGGTCTTCGCCCACAGGGTCGCCGCGAGAGGCATCGACCGCAGCACTGATCCTCGCTGGCCCGAACTGCTTGACGCGCTTGCTCTGCAAGGCGACGCCCGAGTCGTCAGCCGCGACCGCGACCAGGTCCAAGCCTCGTTGGCTCTGACCCGGGGTCCCATAGATCTGGGCGTGACGTAGTCCTTCGACATCTCGAAGGATTCGCCACTGAAGGCTCTCGAAGTCGGGCCATGACAACAACTCGAGCGGCAGCAGTTCCAGCGAACCGCGGCGAGGCACGACAGGCAGTTCGCTCGGGCCCCGCTCGACCGCAGAGTCGATACCTACGGGATGCCAAGCACCGGACCGTCCCGGCATCACAACCCTCCCGCCAAGCGACGTCAGCCGCCTCGTGCGTGCGCTGGCGCTCAGCTGGCCGCATCCTGATAAGGCCTGCTGACAGCAACCTAGTCCTCTGCTTCGCTGGCCAGGCGCAGATCCGCCCCTATGCCGCACAGCGGCGACGGGAGCTCATGGGCCGCGCAACGCGTCGACCGCTCAATGCCGCGAGTAGCGCGCTTGTGTGCCAGTCCCGGATCGGCTTGTGCAACCGTCGAACCTCAGTGGGCTGCCTACGATGGATCTTCTCCGTCGTCGCTCCTGGAGTCAGTCGGTGACCTCACTGTTCAGTAACGCAGAACTCGCCTACCTCCGCGGCCAGCGGCTGTGCCGGCTCGCGACTGTCGGCGCGGACGGCCGCCCTCACGTCGTGCCAACATCGTTCCGAGTGAACGACGACGGAACGGTGGACATCGGCGGCCACGCGTTCGTTGCTCGGAAGAAATGGCGCGACGTCGCGGCCAATGACTGGGCGAGTCTGGTCGTCGACGATGTGCTCCCGCCATGGCAGCCGAGGATGGTGGAGATTCGAGGCCGCGCGGAGCGGCGCGACACCGGCGGGGCAGACCTAGGGCCAGGCTTTGACGCCGCCCACTTCCACATCGTGCCGGAGAAGGTCGTCAGCTTGGGGATCAGCGACTGACGTCGCGCAAGCGATCCCTGTCCGGGCAGAACGCATACTCTTCGCGCGGCCAAACACCGCGGACAACTGCGAGGTGATCAGCCGCTGCGCGCCCGGCACCCGCGCGTCGCCGTGACTTGCTGGCGTTGTTCGCCAATTCCGATAGGAACTTCGGCAGTCGACCGGCGCCGAAGTCATAGCACCGGGCCCATCGTGGCTCGATGCTGATGCGCGCCATCTGGTCGTACATCGTGCGGACGTGCTGTTCGAACTCGGCGACGCCTTCTTCGCCCAGTCCTTTGCTCGATCCGGCGATGTACTCGTAGGGCACGCCGCCGACGATCTCGACGGATGCGCTATCGCGCACCAACAGCGCTCTCGCCGTGTCAGGCGTGTCGCCGACGTCGATGGTCAGCGCTACGTCCGGACGCTTCGAGAGCGCCTCCACCTTCGGCGAGGTCACGGCCGTGCAGATGACGATCTCGTCGCCGTCCAATAGAAGCCAATCGGAATTACCCGCGGGAGACCATCCGGTCCGTTGTAGGCAAGCCGAGCTAGAGACGCATCCGTGAGCAATCCTGCGCGGTCGGCTGTCCGAGCTCTTCGGTCATCTGTTGGGCGTCCATACGAGCATCCTTCCTCGGCGTGAGCCGCATCGACCCAAGCGGGTCGCCCGAAAGTCGATCGTCATCCGGGCTGCACTTGTACAATACAGATGCTGAATCGTACGATTGGGGGTATGGCCACGATGAATATCAGCGACGCGCGCGACCACCTGCCTGACGCGATAGAGACCGCCCGTACCGAAACGGTGTTTGTACAGCGCCGTGGCCGCCTGGCCGGGGTGCTGGTCAGTCCCGAGCGTTACGAGCAGCTGATGACGGCACTGGAAGACGTCGAGGACGTCGCGGCGTTCGACGCCGCGATGGCCGAGGAGGGACCCAACATCCCTTGGGAGCAGGTCAAGGCTGACCTCGGCTGGGAGTGAGCGGGTATCGCATCGAGCTTCGTCCGGCGGCGGTCCGCGCTTTGCGCAAGCTCGACCCTCAGATTCGTCGGCGCGTCCAAGGTGCGATCGCGTTGCTCGGCCAGGACCCGCGCCCGCCAGGTACACGGGCGCTGCAGGGTCGGCCAGGCCTCCGTGTCCGAGTCGGCGATTACCGCATCATTTACACGGTCGAAGACGACGTGCTGTTGGTCGTCGTCGTGCGGCTTGGACATCGGCGCGACGTGTACGACCAATAGGGCGACCGCGTCTCGCTTCTCGATCCTGGCGCGTGACGCGCTGAGCGATCGCTCAGCGCAGAAGGGTCGCTTCCGTGTGACGATCGGGCGATGGCGTTCGGCCTGGCTGAGGTTGCGCCTGTGTCGGGCTCAGACCGCCCGTCGGCGCAGCAGGAGGACGGTGGCGACGGCGAGCAGCACGGCGAGGATGGCGTAGCCGGAGGCCTCGACGGTTTGGAAGTGCCAGAACCAGGTGTTGGGCTGATAGGACGCCCATTGGGTGTAGTGGTGCTGTGCCAGATAGGCGTCGTACTGGTCCGGGGTCGGGATGGTGCGGCCGTTGGCGGCGAGCACCCGGGCGTAAACCTGATCGAAGCTGAGGTGCTGGCCGGCGGCGTCCTGGAACCAGTGGCTGACCAAATTGGCGTTGACGGGCACGTGGCTGCTGGCGATGGCCCCTTTGGCCGGGTGGCCCATGGTCGTGATCGGTCTCTGGATCACGGGCCGCAGCCAGACCATGGACGGCACCACCACGGCGACCCAGACGGCCCCGGTGGCGGCCATCGCGGGCACGGTGCGCCGGATCAGCAGGCCGAGCAGGGCGCCGAGTGCGAAGCCGAACAAGGTGCGGGCGGCGAAGACTAGCCCGGAGATCTCGTAGGCGCCGCTCGAGGCCATCCGGCCGGTGATGGCGTCGAAGGGTCCGTACCACCAGGTGAACAGCGCCGAGAAGGCCAGCGCGAACGTGGTGAGCACGACCGCGATGAGGACGAGTTTGCTGACGATCCACTGGACCCGGCTGCGGGCCAGCGTCCATGCGAACCGGAAGGTGCCGGACTCCAACTCCCGTGCCACTAGCGGCGCTCCGACGAACACGCCGGTCAGTCCCGGCAGGATCATCAGATAGTGCGGCAGCTGGTCCGCCAGTTTGGCGAAGTCCTGCTGGAACACGCTGAGTTGGCCCTGACAGCCGGAACCGTCGAGTTTGCCGCAGGTGTCCAGGCCGAGGTTGGTGTACGCGTGGTGCATGGCCAGCCCGTTGACCAGCAGGAACAGGCCGAGGCCGCCGAGCACCACGAACACTGCGGCGAGGGCGAGGCGATGCTGACGCCAGGTCACCCAGGCCAGGCCGCGCATCGGCCGAAGGCGCGCCGGGGATCCTCGCGGGCTAAGAGTGGTCGCGGTCACGCCATCACCGTCCTCGACGAGTCGCTGCTAGCTGAGTCCGGTCCTGGTAACGCGCTCGCGTCGGGCGAGCGCAGGTAACTCAGCACGAGTTCTTCCAGGTTGGTCGGCTCGTCCTGCCAGCCGGCAGGCACGCTCCGGTGGCTTGTAGTGCGGACCAGCAGGCTGGCCTGACGCCCAGCGCGCCGCTCGCGCCCGACGGGCAAGGCCATTGCGACCGCGTCAGCCTGATCGGCCGGCCCGGTCAGCACCCGGTGGGCCGCCACGAGGTCATCGACGGTTCCAGCGAGTTGCACGCTGCCGCGGGAGAGCAGCACCAGGTAGTCGCAGACCCGTTCCAGCTCGGAGAGCACATGCGAGGAGAACACCACCGAGACGCCATCCTCAGCGACCGCCTCCATCAGGGTCGACATGAAGTCGTGGCGGGCCAGCGGGTCGAGCTCGGCGACCGGCTCGTCCAGGATGAGCAGCCTTGGGTGGCGGGCCAGCGCGACGGCCAGGGCCACCTGCGCCTGCTGGCCACCGGACAGCTTGCCCACCTTGCGGCGCAGCGGGATGCCCAGCGCGTCGAGCCGGGCCCGGGCGCGGGGCCCGTCCCAGGTGTTGGCCAGGTTAGAAACCAGGCGCAGCGTGTCGGCGACGCTCAAGTACTTGTACAGCGGGGTGTCCTGCGCGACGAAGGCGATGCCGTCGAGCGCCTCGGAGGAGCCGGGGACAAGGCCGTCGAGCACCCCGATCTGCCCGGTGGTCTTCCCGATCAGCCCAACGGCGAGCTGCAACAGTGTGGTCTTGCCGGCCCCGTTTGGACCGACCAGGGCAACGACGCGTCCAGCCGGGATGCCCAGCGTGCAATCACGCAGCGCCCAGGTGCGCCCGTAGCGCTTGCCGAGGCCGTGTGTCTCAATGGCGTTCATGAGGCGATCACCTCCTCTCCTTGTCGGCGGAGATCATGAAGTGCGCTGGCGATCAGCGCGGCGATCCCCTCCTCGTCCAGACCAGCCTTGGTGGCTTCGATGAGCCACCGCGTCAGGCCACGTTTCAGCGCCTGTTGATCCTGGAGCGGCACGACGTCCAGGGTGCCCTCGATGAACGTGCCCTGGCCGGGGCGTCCGGCGGTCAGGCCCTTGTGCTCCAGCTCCCGGTAGGCCTTGAGCACCGTGTTCGGGTTGATGGCCAGGGCGGCGACCACTTCCTTGACCTTCGGGAGCCGGTCTCCCCGGACGAGATAGCCGAGCCGCAGCGCGCGCTCCACCTGCTGGACGATCTGCAAGTATGTCGGCACGCCCGAACTCGGATCGAGCCGGAACTCGATAGGCGATGCATCACCGAACTCGCTTACCGCCTTATCTACCTGCATAGCTAAAGCATGCAGCGGGAACGCTGGGTTGTCAATAGAGCGGGGCAACGTTGCGGGCGCACCCTGAACCCTGATGCAACCGACCCGCTGAGGGATCGGGGATCGCTCACCGACACCAACGCTCGGCTCGACGCCGGGCCGCGTCGGCATCGTGTCAGCGAAGGCGCGCCACGATGGTCATTCGTCCGGGTTGCCCCACGTCGAAAGGCAGAAGGGCTGTCCGGCCGGGTCGGCGAAGACGTAGCAGTGGTCCGAGTTGGGCTGGAAGTCGTACTTCGAAGCACCCGCCGCAAGCACCTTCGCCTCGGCCGCCTCGAGGTCGTCGACATAGAAGTCCAGATGGAGTTGCTTGGGCGTCGTCCCGTTGGGCCAGGTCGCCGGCTGGTGGTCGGGCACGGTCCAAAAGGTGATACTTCCGCCCGGACCGCTCATGCTCGCCCAGTGCTCGTTCTGGTTGGTCACGGTCCCGCCGGTGATCTCGGCGTAGAAGGCGGCGAGTTCCCGGGCGTTCGGGCAGTCCACGCCGACACCGCTGAGTTTGATGACATCCGACATAGTGAGCGTCCTTTCGTCGGCGGGGCAATTGAGTGACTCCAGTGCTCGGCAAGTAGGCGCTGACGGCATCGCCTCGCTGAGCATGCAGCCGGAGCCTAACCACCCAGAAATGCAGCCACACCTCGAACACCCGGTTGCCGATTGGGTCGAGTAGCGCGGCGGTCAGGTTGAGATCGACGGCGTCGAGGAGTTCCGGCAGACCGGCTTCATCCGCGACACCAGCTCGTTGCCCGACCCGGCGACCAGAGGAAGTGGATCTATGACAGGGCGAGGGTTTCGTAGGCTGGGGTGAGCTGTTCCCAGCGCGTCCTCCACATCGACTCGCCTCCGTCCAGGTGACGACCGAGATCTTCGATGTGGGCCTGCCAGCCGGCGCCGTGCTTGTAGAGGACATCCAGTGGCAGGCCGCGTTCCTCGACGACCAGCCGGGTGCGCGCGCCCTCCGCGGTGAGCACGGCCTCGATCACGGCCTCATCGTCGGTGCCCGGCTCCATGGTGACCACGAGGTGGTTCGGGGCCTCGCACACGTCGATACGTCCGGGCCCCTCCCAGGTACTGGTGAACTGCATCTGCACGGTGCCTCCGACCTGCAGGTCGCCCTCGACCGTGGCGATCCAGCGGGCCAGGCGCTGCGGCTCGGTGACGGCGGACCAGAGATCGGCGATATCGGTGTCGTAGACGTCCTCCACGCGCACCGCGCCACGCTTCTCGTCGATGCGACGCATGCTGCCGAGGATTCGATTCATCTCGTTCTCCTTCTCTCCCGCTTCCCGCGGGCGATCTCGGCCTGCAGGGCGTCGAGGCGCTGCTCCCACAACGCCCGGTAACGCCCCAGCCAGGTGTCCAGCTCGGCGAGCGGCTCCGGTCGCAGGCGGTAGATCCGCCATTGGGCCCGCCGCTCGACCTCCACAAGCCCGGCCGCTCGCAGGACCCGCAGGTGCCGCGAGACGCCCGGTCGCGCGATAGGCAGTGCCTCGGCGAGTTCGCCGGCCGTGGACGGGTGATCGCGCAGTATCTCGAGCACCGTGCGCCGGCTCTCGTCGGCCAACGCCTGCAGCACCGCGTCCACCGCCGTAGCGTAACCACGTAGATATGTAACCGTCAAGTTACATACATTGGAAGGAATTCACCCACCTGCCCGGTGCGGCGCCGCTCCACGGGGATGCGTCCCAACAGAGGAACGTCAACGGCACGCCGTTGACCGGCGCAAGCGCTCGGGTCTGTGAATGATCATGGTTGTCTCATACGACGCCCCGTCACCGGGCGGCCGCCCGGATCGGATCCCGTTATGCGCGTCCCGCGCGGCGGTCGGGTGGCCGGGGGGAGTTTCACCCCCCGGCTCCCACAGAACCGTGCGTGAAAGTCTCCCGTCACACGGCTCTTGTCATCTTGATCACCAGTACGTGCGGATCCATTGCCAATGCGCGAACAGGACCGGGCACCGGGTGGTGACCTGGCCCCACCACGCGTGGGCCTTCTTGAACCCGCGCAGCCGTCGATATTTCTTGCGGAGCCAGCGCACCAGGTAGGCGTTGATGCGCTGCAAGAGCGGATACAGCGCGGAGCGGTTGAACGCGCCGTGGAGGGTAGGCGTCTGGCGCGGTGGCGTTGATCGGCGGTAGGTCCCAGGGCCTGTGTTCCTGCGGTTTCCCGGCAGGCGGTGCCACCTCGGTGACCATGGTCGACGCTCCGTCTCCAGCCGCCCCCCATCAATCCGTGCATAAGCTTCTCGCTTACACGGCTTACCGACGTTCTTCACCTGTCGGCGTGCGCGAGTCGGCCGTACCGAACGTTCCCGGACAGGACCTGCAGGCCGAGGCGGTTGCCGGACATGATGATGTGCTTCATGCCGTTGCCGCGGCCGGAGCGGCCGTGCCGTTTGGAGAGCAGCAGAGCCATCCGCTCGGTCACGTGATGATCGAGCTTGGCGAAGCTGCGGGCCGAGTTGCCGTAGCGAAAGTACTGGCGCCAGCCCCGCAGGAACCGGTTGAGGTCGTCAACCAGCAGATGGGTGGGGACGTGACGCCGGTTGCGTCCGGTCAACTCCCGCACCCGGGAGCGGGCCTGGCGCATCGCCCGGGCACTGGGCCAGCACGCCGGATAGCGGAACTTCGGGTTGCGACGCGAGGGCACCATCCGATGGTGGAAGCCCAAGAAGTCATAGCCTTCGGTCCCGTCGGCCACGTGCACGATGCGCGTCTTGTCCGGACGCAATGACAGCCCCAGCCCGCGCCAGATCTCGCCGAGCACGGCCAGCGCCTGCTCGGCCCGCTCCCGGGTCGGGCAGCGGATCACTCATCATCCGCGTAGCGTACGAACGCCCCGAGGCGGGAATTCCGCTGACGCCCATCCCGGTCCAACCGGTGCAGATAGACGTTGCAGAGCAGCGGTGAAATCACCCCGCCCTATGAACAGCGCTGGGTTATGCGCAGCGCTGCGGTGGTTGCCGCGGGTGGGAGCGGTCGTGACCGTCGAACGCTGCGCATAACCCCGACGGACTCTGATCACGCGGCTCGGCACGGTGCCGAGCCGTCGTGGTTGGAGGTCAACCGTCATGGTGGCTGTTTCCGAACTGGTGTCCGGGCTGGATGCCGAGCTGGTGCGTCTGGGCTACAAGCCCTCGACGATGGTCTGGTACCGGGGGTGCTGGCGTCGAATGGAGACGTTCTTCGCGTCCCGTGGCGTCCAGGAGTTCTCGCTGGACGTGGCGATGAGCTGGGTCGACCGGGCCTGCGGCGGGTTCTTCGACAAGGAGCGGGCCGGCACGCTGAAGCCGACCGACGTGTACTTGTTCCGTGTCGCGGCGATGCTCGACGACTTCGCCGCCCGCCGGGCGGTGCTGCGCCGCTACTCCCGCAGCGTGGACAAGCTGAACGCCGATCAAGCCGACGTTCTCGCGCGGTTCCGGGTGTCGCTGCATACGGCTGGCTGCGCCGTGTCGACCGTGCGGACCTATGTCACGGTGGCCGGGGAATTTCTCGCGTTCACCGGCACGAGGGGTGGGCTGGCTGGCCTGGACGCGGCGGTCATCGACGCGTTCGTGACGACGCTGGCCGGCTACCAGGCCAAGACGGTGGAACAGAAACTGTGCGCTCTACGGTCGTTCCTGCGGTTCGCCGGCGGCGAGAGGCTGATTGAGGGCACCGTGTTGGAGGCGGTGCCGACAGCGAAATCGAGCAGGCAGGCCAGGATCCCGTCGGTATGGGACCCGGCCGACGTAGCCAAAGTCTTGCAGGCGATCGACCGGGGCAACCCGTGCGGCAAACGCGATTACGCCATCATCTTGCTGATCACCCGGCTCGGGCTGCGCGGCGTCGACGTCAAACGGCTGCGGCTCGCCGACCTCGACTGGCCCGGCAACCGGCTGTCGGTGGTGCAGGCCAAGACCGGGCGGCGGGTGCAGCTGCCGCTGCTCAAGGACGTCGGCTGGGCGATCATCGACTACATCCGGCATGCCCGGCCGGCAAGCGAGTGCCCGGAAGTGTTCCTGCGGCATACCGCCCCGATCGGCCCGTTCTCCGACCAGGATCACCTGCACCAGATCCTGGTCAAGCACGCCCGGGCCGCCCACGTGCCGCTGGGTGAGGCGCGTCGCCACGGCATGCACTCGCTGCGGCACACGCTCGCCACGAGACTGCTGGAGGCAGGCACGCCGATCGAGCAGATCGCCGACATCCTCGGCCACCAGCAGGTCGCATCCACGGGCGTCTACCTGAACCCTCGGGAATTGCATCAGATGCATGATCCGAATTCGGCACTCCGGCAGTTGGTCGCCTGAAACACGTCTCGCGCCTGCTGGATATTCGGGCTTCGGGAGTGTCGGCTTGATCGTTTGATCCCGTCTGATGCAGGATATGCCCACCAACTGGAGCTGGGGGTCGCGTTGCGGCGGGTGGGTTTGGCGGGCGCGGCGAGCGCCGAGCTGGTCGACGGGGTTCGGCAGCTGCGGCCGGAGGATGCGATGGTCGAGGCGATGTTGCGGGGCTGGCAGGCGCAGCAGGTAGCGCGTGGCCTGCGCGCGGAGACCGTCGGTTACCGGCAGCGGCTGGTGCGCCGGTTCATGGCCTTCACCAACGAGTACCCGTGGCAGTGGCGGCCGGGGCACGTGGACGAGTGGACGTTGATGTTGACCGCGGAGCGGCATCTGGCGGCGTCGACGATCCGTAACTACCAGACCGAGCTGCGGTTGTTCAGCGAGTACGTGTGCGACGGACGGTATGGCTGGGCGGCCGCGTGCGAGACGGAGTTCGGGCCGGGGGTGCATCCGGTACCGATCTGCCACGAGTGGAACACGATCACGCACCTGAACGAGTACGAGGGCGACCCGGAGGCCCGGCCGTTCACCCGGGCCGAACTGCAACGCTTTCTGGACTACGCCGATGAGCAGGTCGACCGGGCGGCGCAGGCCAGACGTAAGGGCGCGTTGGCGGCCTACCGGGACGCCACGCTGTTCAAGGTGGTCTACGGGTGGGGACTGCGGCGCACCGAGACCTCGAAGCTGGATCTGGCCGACTGGGGCCGCAACCCGGCTGCGCCGGAGTTCGGCCGGTTCGGGATGCTGCACGTCCGCTACGGCAAGGCGGTGCGCGGCCAGCCACCCCGGCGGCGCAACGTGCCCTCGGTGTTCGGCTGGGCAGTGGAGGCGGTGAGCGATTACGTCGAGAACATCAGGCCCCGTTTCGGGGCGGTAGATCATCCGGCGTTGTGGGTCACCGAACGCGGTGGCCGGATCAAACCCGCAGAGATCAACGCCCGGTTCGTTGCCTACCGTGATGCGCTCGGGCTGCCCCGCGAGCTGACGCCCCATTCGCTCAGGCACTCGTTCGTGACCCACCTTACGGAGAACGGGGCCGACCGCCGGTTCATCCAGGAGGCCGTCGGACATCGCTGTGACACGTCCACGGCGATCTATACCCACGTGTCCGGGGACTTCATGAACACCGCGCTGCGCAAGGCACTCACCCCGGCCTTCGAGCCAGATGCCCAGGTTCGGTAAGGAGATTCGATGACACGCAAACTGGATTACCGGTGGAACCTGCGGCAGGTAATGGCCACCCAGGGCATGTTCGCCACCACCGACCTGATCGACCCGCTCGCCGCTCGCGGGATCCGGCTGTCCTCCAGCCAGGTCTACCGGCTGGTCGTCGAGCGGCCGGAGCGGCTGAGCTTGAAGATCCTCATGGCGTTGCTGGACATCATGGACTGCTCGATGGACGAGCTGATCGAACCAGTCGCCGCTGGCTCGCCGGCCCGCAAGCGCCGTGCGGCCGGCGGCTCGGAGACCGGGATCGGGACGCTGCGCCCGAAGCCGGCGCGCATCACCCGCAGCTGATCGATGCCGACCAGCGTGATGGTGCCCGAGGTACTCGCCGACCCGATCGGTGTGGTCGTCGACATGGTCGCCGGCGCCGAGCCCGCGCTGGATCGCGCCGTCATCGAGCAGGCGGCCACCGAGGTCGCCGGCGGTCGGGCGAAGCGCCGCCGGCTCGCTCAGGCGCTGCTGGAGCGGCCCGCCGTGCTCACCGACGGCCGCTCGCCCGCCCCACGCGTTGTCGGTGACCTGCTGGTGAACCTGCGGACCGCGGGCGCGATGAGCATCGCGGCGCCGGTCTGCGCGGGCTGCGGCAAGCAGCTTCGTACGCTGCAGCGACGCGGAACCGACTGGTACTGCGCGGTTTGCAGCCCCCGGGCGACCGGGTGCGCTGCCTGTGGCCAGAACCGGATCGTGGTCACCCTCGACCGCGAGGGCCGGCCCCGCTGTTCGCGCTGCCCCGATGCCGATGGCCGGGATCCGTTGCTCACCCTGATCACGGTGATCACGACCCTGGAACCGTCGCTGCCAGTCGAGGACATCACCACCGCTATCGGGCGCGTGTTCTCCAGGCCCAGCTATCTGCAGCGCCTGGCCTGGGCCATCGAGGACCGACCTGAGCTGCTCACCGGCCAAAGCGCGCAGGCACCGATGCACGGCGTGCTGCGGCTCATCGACGAACTTCGCGAGGCCGGCGCGCAAGCCATCATCCGACCGGCCTGCCCGCAGTGTCAGCGGATCGTACGACTGCACCGGCGCATCAACGGTCAATGGCACTGCCGCAACTGCCTGGCCAAGTCCCGCGCCCAGCCCTGCTCCCGCTGCGGTGTCATCCGCGAGGCGGCCGCCCGGGACGAGCATGGCCGGCCGCTGTGTCCCAACTGCCTGGTCGCCGAGCCCGCCAACCAGGAAACCTGTGTCGGATGCGGGCGACGTCGCCGGGTCCACACCCGCACTCCGGGCGGGCCGTCGTGTCAGGCATGCCGACCGATCAGCGTGGTGGACTGCTCGATCTGCGGCCGTCACGCGCCGGGCGTGATCTCCACCGCGACCGGGCAACCGTGGTGCTACGCCTGCAGCAAACGCCGGGCCCGCTGCGTCGGCTGCGGGGCCATACGGTTGGTGCGTGGCGGAAAGCTCGCCGCCCCGCTCTGCGCCACCTGCACCCGCCCTGACCCGTCGTTCTGGCACACCTGCCCCGGCTGCGGCGAACACACCGTGCACCGGCGACGCACCTGCGGCCGCTGCGCGCTTCGACAGCGGCTCGAGCAGCTGCTCGGCTGCGACGAGGACGGCGGTATCCACCCACGCCTGCGAGCGTTGCACGAACACCTCGCCGGCCACGAACGTCCAGACACCGTGCTGACCTGGCTCAACAAGGACAACGCGTCGGCGATCTTGGGTGAACTCGCCACCGGGCAACGTCCACTGACCCACGCCGGGCTCGACGAACTGCCCGATTCCAAGCCGCTGCAGCACCTGCGCAGCGTCCTGGTTGCCGTCGGTGCACTGCCTGCCCGCGACGAGCAGATGACCCGACTCGAGAACTGGATCACGGCCACCATCACCGTGCGCGAGGACGCCGATGAACGACAACTGCTGCACCGCTACGCCACCTGGCACGTGCTGCGCAGACTCCGGCGGCGGGTGCGCGAGGCCAGCACCACCAACGGGCAGGCCATCGCAGCTCGCCGCAAGATCACTGCCGCGATCGCCTTGCTCGACTGGCTGGAAACCCAGGACCGAACCCTGGCCACGGCCGGGCAAGGCGACCTCGATACCTGGCTGGCCAGCGGCACACGCTCGGCTACCGACGCGGGGAACTTCGTCCGCTGGGCTCGCAAGCAGAAACTCACCCGACTGGAGTTCGCCGCCACCCGATGGCACGGGCCGACCGGCGTGATCGACACCGAGACCCGCTGGTCCCAGGCCCGCCGGCTCCTGCACGACGACACCCTCCAGCCCGAGGGCCGCGTCGCCGGGTTGCTCGTGCTCCTCTACGCGCAAACCGCGGCAGCGATCAGCCGGCTCACCCTCGACCACGTCCAGACCAGCAACAGCGAGACCCGCCTCCGACTCGGACGCGAACCCGTCACCCTGCCCGAACCAGTCGACGCCCTGGTCCGGGAACTGGTCAACACTCGTCGCGGTCACGCTGTCCTCGGCGACCAAGGAACCTCACGGTGGCTGTTCCCCGGCGGCCGCCCCGGACACCCCATCAGCGCCGCCCGCCTCGCCGAACGACTCCGCGAACTCGGCATCCAGGCCGGGCCATCCCGCTCGGCCGCACTGTTCCAACTCGCCACCGACCTGCCCGCCGCCATGCTCGCCCGCATGCTCGGCATCCACATAGCCGTCGCCGCCACCTGGCAACGCGCCGCCGCCGGTGACTGGACCAACTACGCCGCCGAGATCAGCCGACGACCAGCGTCCGCCCCGGCCGTCGAGCTGGTCGCCGATGATCAACAGTGAAGGTATTCAGACAGTTGGAAAACCTGACTCCGCCAGAGAAATCCTCGCTGCGCCTGTTGGCTCAGTGCGCCCTGGACCCGGACGCGCCGGCGTCGGAGGCGGGACGATGAGCGCCGGCAGCATCACACTGTCCGGCGCGATCACGGTGTTGGTGGCCGAGAAACGCGCTGTCGGCTACAAATACGACGCCGAGGCGCGGGTGCTGACCCGATTCGAGGCGTTCAGCCGCAGCGAGTTCCCCGGCCTGGACGAGCTGACCGAGGCGTCGGTAACCGCGTGGATCACTGCGGCACGAGGCCGGGACCTCAAGCCTGCGACGCTGGCCGGCCTGGTCGCGCCGATCAGGGAGCTGGCCCGCTGGCTGAGCCGGCGAGGCGTGACGGCCTACCTGCTGCCCCGGGCCGCGCTGCCGCGGCCGGCCCGGTACGTCCCGCACATCTACACCGACACCGAACTGGCCGCGCTGTTCGCCCAGACCGACCGCTGCCACTACTGTTCGGAGGTTCCGCTGCGACACCTGGTCATGCCGGTGCTGTTCCGCACGATCTACGCCTGCGGGTTGCGTTGCTCGGAGGCCCGCCTGCTGCGCGTCGAGGACGTCGACATCGACACCGGTGAGTTGCAGATCCGCGACGCGAAAGGCGGCAAGGACCGGCAGCTGCCCGTGGCCGAGCCGCTACGCGAACGCCTCGCCGGCTACCACGCGCAGGTCGCCAGACGGGCGGACCCGGCCGAGTGGTTCTTCCCCGGCAGCAGGCCCGGCCAGCCGCTGACGTTGGGCAACGTCTACCACAACTTCCGCCGGTTCCTCTGGCAGGCGCACATCTCCCACGGCGGACCCGGGCATGGCCCCAGAGTGCACGATCTACGTCACACGATGGCGGTGAACAACCTGCGGTCCTGGTTCGCCGCCGGCCGCGACGTCGGCGCGCTGCTGCCGGTGCTGCAGTCCTACTTGGGCCACTCGTCGATCGCCGACACCGGCTACTACCTGCACCTGACCGCCGAGTCCTACCCGGACATCACCACCCGCGTGCAACAGGCGATCGGCGATGTCGTCCCGCCGATGGCAGGACCGTCTGATGGCCACTGACTTCGCGGTCTTCCTGCGCCGGTTCCTGACCGGCCACTTGGCCGGGCTGCGCGGCTATTCGCCGAACACGATCGTCTCCTACCGTGACGCGTTCAAACTGTTGATCTGCTACTTCCGCGACCAGCGCTCCGTCCCACCGGACAAGCTCACCCTCGAGCAGGTCGACGCCGCCGCGATCACCGGGTTCCTTGCTTGGCTGCGCACCAGCCGGAACAACAGTCCGTCGACGTGCAACCAGCGGCTGGCCGCGATCGACTCGTTCTTCACCTGGATGCAAACCCAGGATCCGGCCCGCATGGCCTGCTGTCAGGACATCCTCGCGATCCCCGCCAGCAGAGTCGACCGCCCGGCCGTGGCCCACCTGTCCGTGGAACAGACGCGGCAACTGCTCGCCGCACCCGACCGGTCCACCCGCACGGGACGACGTGACGCGACACTGCTGGCCACCCTCTACGACACCGCCGCTCGGGTTCAAGAACTCGCCGATCTGACCGTCCGCGACATCCGCTTGGATCACCCGGCGACGACCGCACTGACCGGTAAGGGCCGTAAGAGTCGTCACGTGCCGATCGATGACAACACCACGGCGCTGCTGGCCGCCTACCTCGCCGAGCGGCACCTGGATCGCCCCGGTCGCGAGGACTATCCGGTGTTCTTCAACCAGCACGGGGTCGAACTCAGCCGTGGCGGGATCGCCTGGATCCTTCGCAAATACCAGACCCTGGCAGCCGATCCGGCGCTCGCCAGCGCCAGCCTCAGTCCACACATTCTGCGCCACAGCCGGGCCATGCACCTCTACGACAGTGGCGTTCCGCTGCCCTACATCCGCGACATCCTCGGCCACGTCGACCTATCCACCACCGAGATCTACGCACGAGCCTCCACCGAGGCCAAACGCAAGGCCCTCGAAACCGTCTACGACGACGTCGTCACCGCCGACCTGGCCGAATGGAACCAGAACCCCGAACTGCTCGACTGGCTCGCCAACCTCTGAACCCCGTCCGGCGTTATGCGCAGCGTTTCGTCGTCACGACCGCACCCACCCGCGGCAACCACCGCGCGCTGCGCATAACCCAGCGCTGTTCATAGGGGTCATTATGTGCAGCTGCACATAACCCACCCTGCGCGGCACCGGTCACCGGCCGCCGGACCGATCCCTGCTCCATCACCCCCGCGCGCAGGAACGCGCGCAGCAGTGCCAGCAGGCGACGGTCACTGATACGTTCCTCGACCGCAGACATCAACCCGGAATGCGGGATCGCGCCGAAACAGTCGGCCACATCCGTCTCTACCACCCAGCGGTTGCCCCGGAAGGACTCGTCGATGAGCACCTGCAGGGCGTCGTGCGTCGCGCGTCGCGGGCGGAACCCGTACGAGCACGGCAACATGTCCGCCTCGAAGACCGGCTCGAGCACGATCTTCACCGCGGCCTGCACGACCCGGTCGCGGACAGAAGGGACGGTGGTTTCATACCGCTCCTCCTGCTGGCGCGTTAGGGATGTGCGACGTGGTGCTGGCACTACCGAGCGAGTGACTGGGTCGCTGTCAGGATGCCGTAGGGCACCGACGGTTTCTGGTGACGTCTAGCGGGTGGCTGCGGTGAGGGCGCGACGAGCCGCGGTCTTGAGGTGGCCCGACTCGGCGATCCGTTGTCGGCAGGCTGCCTCGATGGTCGGGGTCCATGTGATGCACAGCCGGTTGCCGACACCTCGGCGGGCGTCGAGTTGCGCGGTCTCGATCCAGTAGTAGACGACGCTGGTGCTGCAACCGAGCCGCGCCGCGGCGTCGGCGACGCCGATCTCCCCGGCGCCGTAGCGCTGCGGAGATGGGATCTTGTAAGCCCAGCGGACCCACTGCACGGCGGCGATATCGAATGCTCGGCCGTATCCGGTGCGCAGGCCGGCGGTGTTGAGATGCTCGACCAGTTCACGGTTGGTCATCCTCGGGCCGAGTTCTTCGATCACCCGGGCGGCTTCGGGCACGGTCCGCTTCGCGGTGCCGGGGTGCACGACGCGATCCGCGGACAGTTCATCGGTGGCGCCGGTGTGCCAGCGGATCCCGATCCGGACCTGGTCGGGGCGGGTTTGCGGCAGCAGGGTGATGTCGGCGATCAGCGTGCGCAGCAGCCGTTTGCGGTCCTTGTTGCTGGTGGTGGGTGCGTGCCAGAGTTCGGGCAGATCCGCGGCGAGTCGTTCCAGGTCGGCGCGGCTGGGCAGCGGCGGCAGGGTGTCCTGCGCAGCCTGCAGCGCAGCCTGCGCTTCGGCGGCCGCGGCCAGTTTGGTTTCCCAGCGGGCCTCGAGGGTGCGGGCGACGAGCCGGTTCTCCGGCTCGCAGGCGTGGAAGGCACGTTCGGCCCGGTCGGCGTCGTAGCGGGCGCGTTCGACGGCGAGTTCCGCGGCCCGGCTGACGCGCTGGTGCCGGTCGGCGACCTGGTCGGCGGCCGACAGGGCCAGGGCGATCTGCTCGGGGGTGAGGACCTCGAGCAGCGTGGCCGCGACGGCGTCGTCGACGGTGGCCGCGACGACGCTGCGGCAGGTCGGCGTGGTCAGCCGGTCGGCGCGGGAGCTGCACTCGTAGGACGGGCGCTGATCGCTGTGATAGTTGGTGCGCATCGGTTTGCCGCAGCTGCCGCAGAAGATGATCCCCTGACACAACGCGGATCCTTCCCGCGGCGGCCGGGCACCGGTGTTGGTGCGGTTGGCGGCGAGCTTGGCCTCATTCGCCAGGTAGCCGGCCCAGCTGTAGCCCTCGTGATGCTCGGTGAGCAGCACCGGCCATTCGGCGCGGGGCCGCTCGATCAGCCCGGTGTGCACGGTGCCGTCGGGCTCGACCTGCCGGTGGGAGGTGTAGCGGCCGTGCACGTAGGCCCCGGCGTAACACGGGTTGCGCAGCACCCCCAGCACCCGGGCGTGGGTGAGCGCGCCCCAGCGCAGCTGCCCCGCCCAGGCCCCACCGTAGGCACGCAGCGGGAAGCGGCGTCCGGCGAACGCGGCGACAACGCCGTAGGCCGAGCCGCAGGACGCGAACGCGGTGAACAGGTCAGCGACTGCGGCCTGGACCTCGGCGTCGGGGTCGATCACGACCTCGCCGTCCGCGTCGTGGACGTAGCCGACCGGCAGCGGGGTGCGCAGCTCGCCGCGGGCGGCGGCGGCCCGCTTGCTGGCCTGCAGCCGCTGCGCCATCACATGAAGTTCCACTTCCCCGATCGTGCTCTTCATGCCGAGCAGCATCCGGTCGTTGACATCGCGCGGGTCGTAGACGCCGTCGGCGTCGATCAGCAGCGTCTGCGTGATCGACGCGAACTCCATCAGCCGGGCCACCTCGGCGTTGGACCGGGCCAGCCGGGAGATCTCGATCCCGAAGATCGCGCCGACCTCGCCCGAGCACACCCTGCCGACCAGTTCGGTGAACCCGGCCCGGGCCACGCCCCAACGGCCCGACACACCCAGGTCGGTGTCGATCACCAGCACGTCGGCCCGGGCCCAGCCCAGCCGCACCGCCTCCTCGGCCAGCCCGTACTGGCGGGCGGTGGACTCGGTGTGTTCGCGGACCTGGGCCATCGAGGACTGCCGCAGGTAGATCACCGCGGTCCGGCCCCGGTGACTGGTGGTGATCTTGTGTTCGCTGTTCACGGGCACCTCCGAGCGCTGCGATCGTCATGTTGGCCAGCACCGCGACCGCCTCGGCCCGCGGCGGGCCGGTCAGCACCACGGCGCCGGTCATTCAGCTCAGCTCGCGCCGGGCCAGCAACTCGGCGTTGATCGCCGAGATCTCCGCCAGCGCGGCGTCGATCTCGCCGTGGCGGTGCAGGTAGCGGCCCACCACGTCGGCCAACGCAGCCGGCACATACTTCAGCCGGCCGCGGCCGTGCGGCCGCGGGCTGAAGTAGGAGTACGGGCCGTGCGGCTGCCCGTCGGCGCACCGGCACTCGCGCTTGCCGCAGCGCCGGGTCTGCTCCACCAGCGACCCGGCCAGCACCCGCTCCACGTCGCCGATACCGGCCGCGACCGCGCGCCGACGAGCCAGCAGCAGCCGCGTAGACATCACCGTCAGATCGTTCTTGTAGTCGCTCATCACACAAGATTGTGTCAGTCATCGCGATCAACGACCCTCAACCGCGCGGGTCAGCGTGTCGAGCGCAGCCAGCCCGTCAGCCGAAAGCCGATACCTCGCCGGCGACTCACCCCGGTCCGTCCACGCCTCCGGCAGCGTGATCTGCCCGCTCACCCCACCCGAGCAGACGAACACCACCGCATCACCGCGGCGCTTGACATACAAGATCTCCAGCTGCCGCCCGAACAGCGGATGGAACGGATGCGTGACACCCAGCGATCCCAAAGGATCCCTGGACGACGCGGCACTATGCCGTGACCGTCGGCACCCCCAACATCCTCGACCCGCCGCCTTGCGGCTTGGGTATCGCCACCGCCCGCACCGGCGGCGGCGGAAAGTAGGTCCCCGAGCTCATCCGATTCCAGATCTTGTACAGGTTGTTCTTCAGATCGGACTCGAACGCCTCGACCGAGACCTCGTCCACCCCCGGCGCGCCCTTGTTGGCCTTGACCTGCTGGTACGCCTCCCACACCAGCTGCTTGGAAATCACAAACGACTTCTCCGTCGGATTCGACTTGCCCACTCGTCTCCTCCCAGACGGCTCTCGCCGCCCGGTTGCTCGCGCGAACAAACCACCAGATGAGCCGGCCCCTTCACTCCACCCCCATTACAGGGGCTTCCCCGCTACTGCGAACCGGTCCGCCGGCCGGTGCCGCGACGGTACTCAACGCCTCCGGCTTCCACCGTTCGGCGCGCTCCCTCTCGCCACCGCTCAACCACGCGGCAGCAGTATCGGCACCGGCCTTCCCACGTTCCGTGCAGGAGCCGCAGACCAGGCTCGCGCCGCCTCCATGCCGGACACCGCCTGGCCAATCATCGGGCACCCGCCAGGCTGATCCCGGAGACTATGCGTCTCTCCGGTTTCGATGTCGTCTTTGTCGTTTCGACACGTCAACAGCGGTTCGCTTGCGCTCGCCTTCCTGGTCCCCACCTGACGCATCACGTGCGCCTTTTCCTCGACGCTCACCACGACGGTCTTCAGCCAACGCAGCTCGAGGTGGTTTGACGCCTCCCCCCGAAGGGCGACGCCGAAGGGCCACGAAACCTTCATCACCTGCACAGCACCGCATCAATAACGCTCTCCTACCTCAAAGCATCACCTCCACGTTCGTGGCACACATCCGCCACTGGGACGGCCGTCTCGCGCTGGGACGTCAGTGAGACGACTGGGATTCTCGTCCCTGGCGGGCGCTCCTCGGCTGGCGACCTTCAGGCCGCCACTGGGAAGTGGCCCGACGCAGGGGCCGGACATGGTGGACGGAGACGGACTCGATATCGATGCGGTCGTGGCCGCGGCGCTCGCCTACGTAGCGCAGGTCGCGGTGCCGGTAGCTGGTGGATGCAGTGGGTGGAGTTTGACGGCCGGCCGTACGACGACCTTCACTCCGGGACGGCCGGCCGTCTTGCTCGCTGCCGCCCAGACAATTGCAGCGATGGGGCCGGTCCAAGCGGTCATGGGAGCAGCCGAGCCCGCTCGAAGATCGTCTGCTGTACCTGACCTCGCCGCGGTCCACGAACGGGCGGCTCGCGCTCATCACCAGCTCGGCCGACATGCGCTGAGTCTGTCGTCCGCGTGGCGCGCTCACGGCTGACCCTGATGTAACCAACGTGCTGCCCGCCCATGACCCTCCTAACCGGGGAGGGTTGGGACGTGAACCTAAGGCATGCCGGTCACGCTGGCCACCGGCAGCAGGGCAAGCCCCACGGGCGCCGGCGCGGGTTGCGCATGTGTTTTGGACACGGCTGCCAACCGATCGGAATACGCGGACTCGTGAGCGCGTCAGCCGGAAAGTTCACCCACAAATTGCTGCAGGTCGTGGACGAGGCTTTCGGGCTGCTCGAGTGCCGCGAAGTGGCCGCCGGTGTCGACGTCGGTCCATCGGGTGATGGTGTTGGTCTGCTCGGCGAAACGGCGGATGGAGGGGTCTTCGGCGTAGGCGATGACGGCGGTCGGGATCCCGGAGTTGGTGAACGCGCCCGAGTCGGCGAACAACGATGAGTATTCGGCGTAGATATTGTTTGCCGCCGAGGTCGCGGTGCGGGTCAGCCAGTACAGCAGCACGTTGGCCAGGTGGCGGTTGCGGTAGTCCGGGTCCGTGAGTTTGGCCGGGTCGTGGGTCCACGCGGCGACCTTTTCTATGATCCAGGTCAGTTGGGCGGCGGGGGAGTCTTCCAGCCCGTATCCGATGGTCTGTGGTCTGGTGGCCTGGATGACGTTGTAGCCGTTGCCGTCCCGCATGAACTGCCCGATGGCCTGCAGGCGGCGCTGCTCGACCTCGGTCAGACCAGCGGCGGTCGCGTCGTCGACCGGGCCCATCGGGATGAAACCGATGGTGGCGGCGTTGACGTGAATTCCTCGCACGTGGGCTGCGTCGATGCGGCCCAGGTGGGGCGCGAGCACCGCGCCGTGATCACCGCCCTGCACGACATAGGAGGAGTACTCCAGCCCCGCCATGAGCGTTGCGTAGGCGCGGGCGGTCCGCTGCACTCCCCAACCGGGCTCGATGGTCGGACCGGACAGGCCGACGCCGGGGTGGGATGGGATGACGAGGTGAAGGGCAGGGACGTCCGGCGACGGTGGGGCGGTGAGGGGCGAGATCAGGTTGAGCATCTCGGCGACGGTGCCGGGCCAGCCGTGCAGTAGCAGCAGCGGGACCGCGTCGGGACGTGCAGACCGGACGTGCAGGAAATGCACGGCCGCGCCGTCGATCTGGGCGATGAACTGCGGCCAGGTATTGAGTTCCTCTTCCAGCGCCTGCCAGTCGAAGGACGCCAGATCGTCGGCCCAGGCCCTGGCGTCCTGGACGGGGACTCCCTTGGTCCAGCCGTCGACGCCGGCCAGCTGGTGCGGCCAGCGCGTCGCGGCGAGCCGTCGGCGCAGCTCGTCGATGTCGACGTGGTCGATGGTCAGGGTGTACGGGGTGGGGGCGAAGCGCTCGGCGCTCGTTTGCGTGGCGGTCATCAAGAGACCTCTCGTGAGTAGGTTCGGTAGTACTGCTGGATGGGATGGGCGGCTTCGTCGAGCTGGGCCGGGCCGAAGTACTGCACCGCGAAGGCGTCCGGGCGGGGCAGGTGCGCGGGCTGCAGCTGATGCAGCTGCTCGGTCGACAGGGCGTACACGACCCGACCAAGCGTGGCGCGGGCGATGACGTTGGTGCACATCGCACACGGCTGGCAGCTCGTGTACAGGGTCAACCCTGCGCGCTGCCCGGTCGCGTAGGTCCGGGCGGCGTGACGGGCCAGTTTCAATTCCGGGTGAGCGGTGATGTCTCGGCTGCTGTTCACCGTGTTGTGCTCACTGGCCAGCACCGTCCCGGCGGCGTCGACCAGCAGCGAGCCGTAGGGCAACTCACCGGTCGCGGCCGCGAGGGCCGCCAAGTCGACCGCTGCGCGCAGATGCCTCAGATCAACGTCGGTGATGCCGCTGCCAGCCATCTCCTCGCCCCCGATAGCCGTATCGCTGTGGTCGGTGGTCACGTTGCTGTGGTCGGTGGTCATGTCGCCAGGCATCCTTCGCCGACGACCAGACCGGAGCCGGACAGGCGGACGACCGCGCCGGACACCTCTACCTGCAGCCGGCTCGGGCGGCCCAGGGCGTGGCCTTGTTCGATCTGCACCGTCGTGCCGTCGGCGACGCGGCCGGCACGGACCAGCGCCGCCGCCAGCGGGCCGGCCGCGGTGCCGGTCGCCGGATCCTCACTGATCCCGACCGTCGGGTTGAAGAACCGGGCGTAGGCGTGCGCCCCGTCAGTGGAACCGATGTCGCCGTGTTTGTCACCGGCGGTGGTGTAGACGTAGCAGCCTTCCCCGCCGGCCGTCCGCAGCACGCTCAGCAACGCGCGGGGGTCGGCGCTGACCCGGTCCACGGCGCTGCGGTCGCGTAGCGGGATGAGCAGGTGCGCAGCGCCGGTCGAGACCACCCGGGCCGGCAGCGACAGATCGAGGTCGTCTTCGGTGAGTCCGAGCACCGCGGCGAGGCGCTGATCGGCGTCGACGACCGCGACGTACTCGGGTGCGGATTGCTGCATCACCACCCTGGTGGCCTCGTGCTCGGACATGACGACTTCGACGGCCAGCACGTCCTCGCCGATCTGCTGTCCGAACACGCCGGCCGCGACCCGCCCGGCGTGGGCCAGCCACAGCCAGGCACCCAACGCGTTGTGCCCGGCGCCGCCAACCTCAGCCCCGGCCGGCGTGAACGAGCGCAACCGCCACGCCACGCCCGGTCGGGTCGGGCGCAGCAGGAACGTGGTCTCGGACTGGTTGAACTCCCTGGCGATCGCGCGCATTTGGCTAACCTCGAGTGCGTCGGCGTCTGGGACCACTGCCAGCGGGTTACCGGTCAACGGCCGCTCGGCGAAGACGTCGACGAACACGAACCCGACTTGCGACCCATTGCGCCGCCTTCTCGGCCGCGTCACGGTTGCGGCTGCGGTGCTTGTCATGATTGACCAACCCCTTCTCCGGCGAGTAGTTGCTGCTGCTCTGCTTCCAATAATCGTTGCTGTCGAGGCCGCCGGCGGGAACGCAATCCCCGCCGCATGTACCGGACGACGCCGGGAAATCCCGGGTAGATTGCGGGAATGGCCGTGGATCTTGACGACACGGATTGGCTGATCCTGCGCGAGCTGCAATGCGACGGCCGTGTCTCATTCACCGAGCTGGCACGCCGCGTGCACCTGAGCCCGTCCGCGACCACAGAACGGGTCAAACGCCTCGAGTCCACCGGTGTCGTGCGCGGCTACGAAGCGGTCGTGGACCTCGACGCGATCGGGATCGGCCTGCTCGCCGTCATCCGGCTCAAGTACTTCGGTAACAACCACGATCCGTTCCACACCTACGTCGCCGACAACGGGCAGTTCCTGGAATGCCTGCGGATCACCGGCGAAGACTGCTACGTCCTCAAGGTCGGGGCGACATCGATGGCCCAGCTGCAGCAATACGTCGATGACCTGGCCCGCTTCGGCGACACCACGACCAGCGTCGTCTACACCCAGACCCTCCCGCACCGCGGCCCCACCCGAAGCCTGATGACCGACGGGTAGTCGCCCCCGCCGCGAGCACACGCTAGACGCCAAGAAGTTTGCGACGACCTGAGGTGTGTCGGCGACACAGCCTCACCATCCGACCAACCCGATGAAGCTCGCCGTCCCACAGGACGAACGATGACCGGTTCAGCCGGCCGATAGCCGGCCGTCGTCCGAAGACGGCCGGGACAGTGACGGTCCTGCGGTGACCTTAGGTGATGGTGGCCGCGATGCAGCTGAGCACGAATCCGGCGAGCAGGAGCCAGGAGCGGACGCCTTGGAAGGTCTCCCATCGGTTTCGGGTGGTCTTCCAGTCGGGCGGCGGATGGGCGGCGTCCCAGCGTCCGGTGGCGAGGTTGATCGGCACGTTGACGATGACGGTGAAGACCAGCGCGGCGGCCAGCGCTGCGGCGGCGGCCCACCGCCATGGTGCCGCCTCAGTGTCGGCGCTGCTTGCGCTGGCGCGGGCGATGCCGAGGGCGAGCGAGGCGGTCATCAGCACCGGCATCACCCGCCCGAAGGTGCGCAGCAGACCCTGCTCGACGGCGAGGTGGTGCTCGGCGGGCAACCGGCGGATGACCGGGTGCACGAAGGCGTAGGAGCCGAACTCTGCGCAGGCGGTGAAGCCGACCACCACCAGCGTGGCGAAGGTGAGCAGCTGCACCGCACTCCACCTCCGGTCCCGCCCGGCCTGCCAGGCATTAACGTAACGACCGCTACCTTAGTGTCATGGCCACCATCTCCGACACCCCCCACCCGGTACGCCGGACGCGTAACCGGCGCGGCGAGGGTGTCCGGCTGCGCGCGGAGATCCTCACCGCGGCGACCGGGCTGATCGCCGAGCGGGGTGACGCGCAGGCGCTGTCGATCCGGGCGCTATGCGCGGCGGTCGGGGCAAGCGCTCCGTCGATCTACCGGCACTTCCCGGACAAGGCCGCGCTGCTGCGGGCGGTGCTGGCGGCCGGGTTCGCCCAGTTCGACGCCGCGCTGGACGCCGCCGGGCAGGACGCGCTCGACCCGTTCGACCGGCTGCGCCGCCGCTGCCTGGGTTACCTGCGCTTCGCCGAGTCCCAGCCGGGGACGTATCGGATGCTGTTCAGCGCGGCCTCGCTCGGCCCCCAGCCGCTCAACCTCGGCGAGCGGCCGCATCCGGGCACGGCATCGCTGCAGGCGCTGGTCGACAGCGTGGCGGACTGCCTGCACGCCCGCGGCGACGAGCGGGACGCCACCACGGTGGCGGTGACCCTGTGGTCACTGCTGCACGGCATGGCCGACCTGCGCATCGGCAAACCCGAACTGGCCTTGCCGCACCCAGTTGCGCAGCTCCAGGACGCCCTGCGCCGCTACCAGCTCGACGCACCCGCCCGCCCCGGCCTGCGCAGAGGCCGGTCTTCCCCATTGAGCTAACGAGCGTTACCTTAGCCGCCCACCCGGCCGCGGCGTGGAAAGGACGTCGACCGTGATGCGCTCCACGAACCTCGTCCCGACCGCGATCCTGCGCGGCCCGGCACACCGGCTGATGAGCAGCAGCACCCTGCTGCTCACCTTCCACGGCCGCAAGACCGGTCGCGCCTACACGGTGCCGATCGTCTACTACCAGGACGGCAACCGCCTGCTGGCTACCACCGACTCGCGCTGGTGGCACAACCTCACCGACGGCGCCGACGTCGTCGTGCGGCTGCGCGGCCGCGATCAGATCGGGCACGCAACCGCCGACCCCGACCCGAGTCATGTCGCCCCCGTGCTTGCCGAGATGGTGCACCGCTACCCACGCCGCTACCGACGCCTCGCCACCCAACACGCGCAACCCGGCATGCCAGCCCGCGTGCTGATCGAAATCACCCTCACCGACGCGGACCGGACCGGCCCGGTCGAGAGCTGACCGCCCGTAACCCGAACGGCGGATTCTGGCGGTGGTCGCAACACAGCGTCTGCGGGCTGGGTTGCTCGCTCGTGATCGAGCGTAGTCGTCGTGGTCGTCGCCGGGCGCTGGTACGGGCCGGCATGCCCACGCGTCAAGGGCGCTGCGCGTCCCTTCGGGACCGGCCTGCGGCCGGCCCTTGACCCGCGGGACCCTCCGGCCCTGGGGCAGGGAAGAGCGGGCAGGGCTGTGGCCCTGCCCGCCTGCACGCGCCCGCCGCCTCATGCCCCAGCTGGAGCGGCAGTCACTGCTGCAGGAGGTGACCGATCAACTCGTCGGGTTTGGCGAAGCCGAATCGCTTGCGGGGCCGGTCGTTGAGTTCGGCGGCGACCCAGTCCAGGTCGGCCGTGGAGTGCACGGACAGATCGGTGCCCTTCGGGAAGTACTGGCGCAGCAGCCCGTTGGTGTTCTCGTTGGTGGCGCGCTGCCAGGGCTTGTGTGGGTCGCAGAAGAAGATCGCGATGTCGGCCGCGACGGAAACCTGTTTCCAGTCGCGCATCTCCGGGCCCTGGTCCCAGGTCAGCGATCGGCGCACCGTCTCGGGCAGTGTGGCGATCTTCGCGGCGAGCGCAGGCGCGACCTGCTCGGCTCGATACCCGTCGGGCAGGTGCACCAAGAGCACGTAACCGGTGGAACGTTCGACCAACGTGCCGATCGCCGACGCGTTGGCCTTCCCGATGATCAGATCGCCTTCCCAATGCCCAGGAACCGCGCGATCCCTTGCCTCAGCGGGACGTTCACTGATGTTGACCATGTCGGGTAGCACCCGATTCTTGCGGTGCGTACCTTGCCGGTTGGGCACCCGCATCGCGCGCCCGGTGCGCAGACACTTAGTCAGCTCACGGCGCAGCGCACCGCGCGACTGCACATACAGCGACTGGTAAATCGTTTCGGTCGACACCCACATCTCCGGCTCGTCGGGGAAATCCTCCCGCAGCCGACCGGCGATCTGCTCCGGCGAGTACCGCTTGCCCAAGTCGGCCTGCACCCGCTCACGCAGCACCGAGTTGGTCACCAACTTCGCCGGCTTCGGTCGACAGGCGCGTTCGTAGGCCAGCACGTGCGCCGAACTGGCCCGATACTGCCCAGCGGTATCAGAGTTGCGGGCAAGCTCACGCGAGACCGTCGACGGACTACGCCTTAGCCGGGCGGCGATCGAGCGCATCGACTCACCCGCCGCTCGAGCCAGCGCGATCTCCTCCCGCTCGGCGAAGGACAGGTAGCGTCCCTGCAGGTTCTTGCCGCGACGAGGGCGCACACCACCGGCCTCACGCAGCCAGGCCAGCCCCCGCTTGCGATGCGTGCCGGCCAGCGCCGCGGCGTCAGTCAGGAACTCACCGGCCTGCCACGCCGCCCAGAACGACTGGTACAGCTCAGCGACCAACCGGCTGGAGAAACGAATGCTCATCAACACCCTCACATGATCGATCAGGTGTTGCGAGGACCGCGAGAACCCGGGGAACCGGCTACGGACGATCCCGGGCAGCCACAAACCCGCTGCACGCATGATCTTGGACTTGCCGCAGGAGGATCCCCTGCGGTACGCCGTCCGGTGACGGGCGTCCTACGGGACATCGATGATCATCGGTTCCTGACAGGCTCGGCGGTTGACCCGGGAACGCGTCGCCGTTCGGCTTCCGGGCAGCGTTGACTCGGCGATCTCGCGCTGAACAGTTGGCAACCGCAGCGGCTGGTGCTGATCCTGACGCCGTGCGGTCGTGTGGGTCTGAGATCAGATGCGTGGGGCTCGACGGCACCGATCCCACGCCATCGCCGCGACGATCGAGATCGTCAGCAGCACCCCGCTCCCGGCCACGTCCAGAACGTAGTGATTGCCGGTGGTGATGGCGACAGCGACCATGACCATGGGGAACAGCCACGCGAGCAACGCGAGCCGCGGATGCTTGTCTCGGAGTGCCAGCCACGCGGCGTAGGCGCACAACGCCGACCATCCAACGTGCAGGCTCGGCATCGCCGATAAGTGATTCTGGCCATTGGTCAGATCACGCGAGGCGCCGCCGCCGATGAGGTCGTGGTCGGCCACGACGTCGACGATCCCGGCCAGAGAGAACCGTGGCGGGGACATTGGCACCAGCCAGAAGACAAGCAACGCTAACGGCGCCATCACGATTAGTGTGCGGCGGACCGTCTTGTACACCTCGGCGTGCCGGACAAGCACCCACAGCAACACGCCGGCCAGCGGCAGGTAGTACAGGCGGTAGCAAAGCACCGCCGCCTCGATCATCACCGGGTGCGTGGTAAGCCAGTGGTTGGCAGCCACCTCGATATCCAGATGCAGCGAGCGCTCCACAGATTGCAGCGTCTGCGCGTTCGCCGTCGCCGTCGCGACGTCCGTGCCTGTCAGGTTGTGCAACCGCGTGAACAGCACCAGGGCGACAACGAGACCGATCAATTCAGCCACCTGCCGCCGCCGCCCGCGTCGGGCCAAGCGCATAAGCCGGTTCTGCTGATTCCCGACAGGATCACGGCCGTTTATGACGTAACCACCCTCGCGCCGGTACCGGGACGGCCACCGGTTGCCCCGCTCCAGCCGTCATCGCTCACTACAACCACGCAGCTAAGCCGTTACAGATAAGCCCGGAAAGGCAGGCGCCAACGACTTGACCGACGCCGTGCCCGGTGAGGTGGTCATCCCGCAGGTACCGCTCACCGACGGTGGAGCTGGTCACGTCGTGGGCTGCCCCCAACCTCCCACTGACGGACAAAGGCGATTCTCTTCTTGATTTGCTGCGATATGCCGCGTGCGTCCGTTGTCCGACCGGACACCGTCTGGGTGAGCACGCTTTGAGTCGACACCTGCCGGGTCTGCGGTCACGGTTGCCCTACTGGGCTCGGATGAGGCGGGACATCGGGCGGCAGCTGTGGGGCGCCACGGTGGCCGGCATCGGGCGTCGCCCACGCCGCAAGGCCACCAGCCATTCCGCGGTGATCAAGCAACAACCCTTCCGCTTCGGGACTTGGGAGGACCGCTCAGGATGGCCGCCGCCCGAGCAGGACCGGTCGCTGCCGACGGGCTAGGCCAGGCCGCGACTGTCAGCACTCGCCGGGGGGTCAGCTCTCCGGCCAGTCCCTCCTCACCAACGCCCAACCCGCGACACGTCCATGGCGGGCCAGCATGACCGGGCCGGCCACAGGTGGCGGCCGGACTTCCGCCGGAGCGTGCTCCCGACCGATCAGATCGAGATCACGCCAGCTCGGTGCACAGGTTCTCGACGCGGGTACTGAACAGGATCGTCTTGTGGCCGCTGGCGTCGATCTGCAGCGCGCTAATCCCGTGCAGAACGGCGTAGAACGGCCCTGGCGTGTCTCCGGGATGCTGGCCGCTGCCGAACGGTCCGAACCCGTAGAGCACGTCCGTCCCGTCCGTTCCGAACGTCTCGATACCGTCACCCGACAGGTTGGCCGTGACCGACTTGCCGGTGTCCGTCCGCGTGAGGCGGAGGATCAGCGCGCCCGTAAAGTACTCGGCGACGACGCGGCCCGCCGAGTCGGTGTAGGTGTAGCCGACGACCTGGTTGACCGGGAAGACGGCGTGCAGCGGGAAGGCGCACGTGTATCCCGCCGGATAGTCGATCGGCGGCGCCGGCTGCGGGATCGGACCGCTGACCGTGCCACCTCCCGGAATCGGGATGCTCGGCGGAGGGGCGGCCGAGGCACCCGGCGCCACGATCAGCGCCACGCCCAGGACCGCGGCCACGAGTGGGCCCACCACTGCGCGACGTCGCATAGCTGTCCTCTCCAGTCCAGAAGCATGCACGGGGCATACTCTTGTCTCTCCGAAGCATGCACGACGCATACAGCTGGGTCAATGCCCCCCGCGCACCGCCACCGTGACCGGGCAGCCTTCCGGGTGGCCGCACGCACCCGGGTCACACAACCGGCAGCGGAAGTCGGCGGCGGAGCCGCCGACCGGACCGGGCTCGATACCCGTCGCCACCAACACGTCCAGGAGCGGCGCCAGCCGCGCGCGCTGGTCCCGCGACAGCGACGCCACCCATGCGTCGAGGGCGGCCAGCCGGATCTCGCGGATGCGGGCGAGGATCCGGCGTCCGGCCGCAGACAGCTGCACCGAGGTCACCCGCCGATCATCCGAGGATCCGCTCCGCCTGACCAGACCGCGCCCGACCAGCCGATCGACGAGCCGCACGGTCGCCGACTGGGACAGGCCCACCACACCACGCAGCTGCTCGACGCTCAGCCCGGGATCGCCCAGGTTGCCTAGCGCGGACACGGCCGTGGCCTCGACGGCGGACAGACCGGTGTCCTCGCTGATGGCGATCTCGACGCGGGTCACAACCTGCAGCGCGAAAGCACCGATCACGTTGGCCAGGTGCCGCTCAGGACTCATCCAGTCACCCCGCCATCTTCCGTGGTTCGTCTAATACCAGCCATGCTTGTAGTAGACGCCGGATCGTGCGATACCACGTAGATTGCTCTCTCGCCTGGGTCCAACCAGCTGACCACCTGTTCCAGTGGTGGATCCGGCTGCAGGACGGTCAATCAGGGGATGCGTTCGATCGGGCGCGTCATATCCTCGCGGCCCGCGGGAGGGTCATACGGCATAGGCCAGTACTCGACCTGGCGTGCGATGTGATCATCAACCACTTCCGAGAAGACGCGCGGACTGTTCGCTGTCGGTCACGGTCACCTCGCTGACGACGGTGTCGCCGCCGGCGACGAGGCGGTGCACGTCGAAGCTCCAGCGACCGGTGTTCGTTGGGTACCGAGCCTGTATTGCGGCGAAGTTGTCCCTGCCGACAATCCGCTCCCCAGAGCATGGCCAGTCGACCGCGCACTCGGGCGCCAGGTGCCTGGCCGCGCGTGCCCAGTCGTTGGCTTGCATAGCTGACCAAAAGGAACTGATCACGTCCTGGCTCGACATGGATCGAAGCTATCCGCCTACCGACGGCTTGCGCACGGGACCCGCGTGCGCCGCAAGTGGATCCGCAGCCGGAACGACAATCAGAGCATGAGCGATCCGCTGAAGAAGGACCCGGTCGACGTCGTTCGCGGCGGATATGAAGCTCTCTCGAGGCGCTATCGAGCCGACAATGATGAACCGACCGAATACGCAACCTGGATCACTGACCTACTTGCCGAGCTTCGGCCTGGGAGCAGGGTGCTGGATGTTGGTTGCGGGTGCGGCGTTCCGGTGGCGCGGGCGCTAGCGGCGGCCGGGCATCAGATCACTGGCGTCGACCTCAGCCCGGTGCAGGTCGAGCGCGCCATTGGGTTGGTGCCCGGTGCCCGCTTCTTGTGCGCTGACGTCACGACATTGTCGCTGCCGCACGAGTCCTTCGACGCGATCGTTGCCTTGTACTCGATCATCCACATTCCACTGTCGGCTCAGCCCGATGTGCTTGCGGCGATGGCGGAATGGTTGGTCGATGACGGCCTTCTGCTGCTCACGGCGGGGGCGAGTGCGTGGACCGGATCGGAAGCCGGCTGGCTCGGCGGCGACGCTGACATGTGGTGGAGCCACGCCGACGCCGCGACTTACCGAGGCTGGCTGGCGGACAGCTGCTTGGGCGTGATCAGTGAGGACTTCGTACCGGAGGGGACGAGTGGCCACAGCTTGTTCTGGGCGCGCCGACAACCGCGTGTCAGATGACCAACCGCGACTGGACGCTGACCAACGGTGCCGACGCGTGCCAGCGGTGGATCGCCAGGGTAGGCAAGCTCCGCCGGACGAAATGCCCGGTGAAGGGTAGGCCAACTGCGCCAACGTCCAGCACGGCAGAACATCCGATACGCGCGACCCGACCGTCTCGTTGACCTGCGTGCTATCGATTGATCTGCGCGGGCTGGAAGCGCGATGGACGTGCTCGATATCGACGGTTACCGCGGCACCGCTTGGCATCCCGTTTGTGACGCTGCGTGACCCCGACGGTTGCGAGTTCGCGAGCGCGGTGACGCTTGAGATCTACCCTGTGGACGTGCCGGTTGATGAGGTCGCGGCCTGCGACCTGAGGGTTGGCGACATCGTTCGGATGCATGATCCGCAGGCGCATCGTGTCGAACGCGTGGTAGCGCTCGAGGACGGCGTGGTGCTTGAGATGCGACCGATCGGCCTTGATGTGCCCGACGCGATTCGTGTGAGGCTCTCGACAGGGACGGTCGTTGACCGCCTCGGCGCAGCAAGCGACTGACCTGAAAGTTTGGGCTCGCTGTCGTATTCGGGCTCGGTGACGGCACTTGTGCTGAGTGAACGCCAGTCACTCGAGCACGGAGGGCCGCATGAGCCGCCGACGCAGCCGTCTGCCGAAAGGCGCCCGCACCGCCGCCAGGATCCTGAAGTTCCTCGGCGCTGGCGGCACGGCGACGTTGCTGGTGGTCTGCCTGGTGATCGCCTTCGCCGCGATCGGTAGCAAGTACGTCACGACCGCATCGGGCCAGAGCGCCTGCCAGCTGCCCGGCACCACCGGAGGCCAGCGCGTGGAGGTGTTCGGCGACTCGACCCTGCTGGGCCTTGCCCGTCGGCTGCCGGCCCGTCTTGCCGGCGGCAAGGTCACGCAGGACGTCCAGGCGGGCCGCACCGCCCAGCAGGGCGAGAACATTCTCAGCGACCTGCCCGACTCCGCGCCGGCGATCTTTGTCGTCTCGCTGGCTGAAGACGACTCCAGCCCCAGCACGGCCTACATCGCGCGCATCGACGAACTGATGCTGCTGCTGTCCGGCCGCACCGTGTACTGGATCACCGCGCCCGGCAAGGACTCCTACACCAAGATCGTCACCGAGGAGAACGCCTCGGACCCCGCCGCCCCGGAGCCCGGCGACGCATGGCACATCGTCGACTTCGCCGCCTCGGTCAAGCAGCACCCGGACTGGTGGGGAAGCGGCACGCCTAGCGCGACCGGGCTGAAGAATCTCGCCGAGACTCTCACCGGCCAGATCGCCGCCGCGGCCAGCGACACGATCGCCGGACCGGCCAACGTCAGCGGCATCACCGTCACCTCGACCGCAGACGCCGCGGACACGTTCAAGGTCACTGGGGAGCGGCTGACCAACGCGCAGACCATCGTCTCCGTCGGCACCGGCATGGGCGTTCCCGCGCGAGGCGAGATCATCGCAATCGCCACCGCAATCTTGGAAAGCAAGCTAGTCAACCTCAGCGGCGGCGACCGAGACTCAGTCGGGCTATTCCAGCAACGCCCCTCCCAAGGATGGGGTACACCTGAACAACTACACACCCCCACATACGCAGCCACTGCCTTCTATACCCGCCTACTCGCCGTGCCGGGCTGGCAGGACATGGCCGTTACCGACGCGGCGCAAGCCGTCCAGCACTCGGCCTACCCCGACGCGTACGCCCAGTGGGAAGCCTCGGCCACCGTGATCGTGGCCGCCCTGCTCGGCCAGCACGCACCCGGCTGCGGGCCACAGGTCAGCGTGCCCGGCAACCCGAGGGCGCAGGTCGCGGTCAACGCCGCGCTGTCCCAACTAGGCGTCCCGTACTCCTACGCCGGCGGCAACCTGGACGGGCCCACCCTCGGCCAGTGCGTGCCCGGCACGGACGGGTGGAACGACTGCCACATCGTCGGCTTCGACTGCTCCGGGCTCATGGTCTATGCCTGGGGCAAGGCCGGTGTCACCGTCCCGCACTACACCGTCGCGATGTGGAACGACCCCGCCTTCGCGCACATCACCGACAAGAGCCAGCTGCAGCCCGGCGACATGATGATGTTTGAGGGACCGCCGCCCGGTCACACCGGTATCTACATCGGCAACGGCCAGCTCGTCGACGCACCGCACTCCGGCTCCGTCGTCAAGATCGAGTCCGTCAACGACCCGTGGTACTCGCAGAACTACATCGGCGCGCAGCGGCCACGGGTGTGAGCCGCAAATGACGCGCAGCATCCCGAGATGTCGGCGCGCCACCGCTGCGCTCGCCGTTGCAGTGTGCGCCACCGTCATGGTGGGCACCGGCTGCACCCGCGACGACCAGTCAGCCGATCGCCGCGCCTCGCGCCGCGCGGCCGCGCCGCAGTTCGATTCACCGAGCGTCCGCACCGCCGCTCACCGACCCACGGCTATTCCGGCCGAGTCAGCGGCCGCCGCGGCCGCCGATGCGCCGCAGCAGCAGCCGGCCACCACCGTTGTCGTCCCCGCACCGTCCCGGGCCACCCTTACGCCGATCGGCAGCGCCCGAGAATGGGCGATCGCGGCGAACTCCAGCTCCTACCACGACTCGAGCCCCGGCCAGTGGACCATGCGCGCCCGCCCGTTTGTCACCCGCCGCGAGGCGCGCGCCGAGGCGGCACAGCGTACCGGCGGCGGGGGTGTCACCTGGGCGCAGATCCAGAACGAACGCTGCGCAACGGGCGTGCATGACCTGGTCGTTTTCATCCCCACCGACGCCCCGTCCGGACCGGCCGTGCACATGGTCTACGTCTCGGCCCGCATCGAGCTCACCTGTGCCACCGGAACCGATTACCTGTCCACCTTCGCCGCACAGCTGACCGTGCAGCGCGTCGCCAGCCGCTGGCTGGTCGCCCTCGTCCGCCACTAGGCCCGTCGCGTGGAAAGGAAGCCTACCACCATGGCTGAGCTCGTCGTGAACATCGTCCTGATCCTCGCCGTCCTCATGCGGCTCACCGCGTCGTTGATCGGCGCCACGCGGCGCCGGCGCCAGGACCGGCGCCGCCACGCCGAAGAGCGCCGCCTCGTCCTGCAGGCCTTCCTCGGGGCCGCGGCCGCGGCCCCGACCGAGGCCGCGGCGCGGCCGCCCAGCGACCCCACCCGGGCGGTGAGCACGGCCGGATCACACCAGGTCGACGCCGCCTTCGTGGCAACGCTGCTCGACCTGCTCGAGGACCGCCGCCAGGCTCGACGAGGTTTGATCACCGGCCTGATCAGCGGGCCGCGCGGCGTCTGGGCGGCCGGCGCGCGGGCCGGGCAGCACGTCGCCCGCCGCACGATGGGGCAGCACGCCGACCCCATCGGGGCCGGTCCCGAGCTCTACCGCGCCGCCGCCCGAGAACTCCTCGACATCCACGCCCACGATCCATACGGCGCAAGCCTCGAGTACCACCGCTACGCCGACGCGCTCGGCGACCCAGCGCTGGCCGAGCTGTACGTCCGCTCGGCGGCCTACGGCAGCTACGCCGAGCACCGCCAAGCCCGACAGGTCGTGGAGCAGATCGTCGGCGGCTCCAGCTCGCGCGCCGATCCCGTCGCCTTGAGTAAACCAACTTGGCCTAACGCAGAGGCCGACGCACTTGCTACGCCAATGCCTTGGCCTAATCTATTGGCATAAGAGGGCTCGAATCCCAAGAAGGGTGCACAGATGCGCGATCACGTCACCGAAACCTCCGCCTCCCCACTCGACAGCCGGCGAAAGACGCTGAGCTGGTGGGACCGATGGCGGGCCCGGCGCGGCGCCGGCGACCCACAGGTCCTCGGGATCGATCAAGTGCTGCGCCTCCGCCAGCTCCAGGTCAACCCCGCCCCCGCCGACGGCAACGTCCGAGCCACCAAGGCGCTGGAGACCATCGTCAATGACCGCGGCGACCTGTCCATGCTCGACCAGGTCGTGGGCGTGCTCAGCTCGGCCTTCGGCCGATCCTTCGACGCCTTCGACGGCGGCATCATGCAAGGCGTCGCGCTCGTCCTCGGGTACTACACCGCCGATGAGCTGGACACCGAGCGGCTCGTGCGGCAGCTGCGCGACATTTCGCCGCGGCAGGTGCGCGCCAAGGCGCTCGCGCTTCGCGAGGCGCACCGCGCCACCGTGCCGCGGCTGTGCGCCGCAGTCATCGTCGAGCGCTACAACGCCGGCCGCGGCCACAACATCGAAGAGTTCGTCACCCGTGCACCCTCAACCGGCAAAGGCGGCGTTGCGCGTAGGCGCGGCAAGCCAGACGGGGACGAGCTGCGCGGATGGGCCGAACGCAACGGCTACGACATCACGGCATCACGCGCCCTCCCACCGAGCGTCCGCAGCGCCTACGAGGAAGCCCACGTCGGCGCGCAGGCGCCCGGCACTGACCCGTTCGACGAGGACGAGAGCCCCACGGTCGGTGTGCCCGACCGCGCCGGCGTCCGGCGCGCCTTGCGCAACGGGCGCGGCATCCGCTGGGTGATGGACGCCTACGGCCTGGACTACCAGACCGCCAAGACCATCCGCGACCAGCTAGTGGTGGATCTGTCGCATGCGCGACACCGAGTTGTACCGCCATCTGCTGGGGTTGGTCGCGCCGTGGGAGGTTGATCGTGTCGAGCTGTCGGCCCCCGGCGGGCGGGTGGACGTGTGGGTCGGGCATCCGGGCCGGACGCGGTTCGTGTGCCCGGACTGCGAGCGGGAGCTGGCGGTCTACGACCACGCCGAGGAGCGGGCTTGGCGGCATCTGGACTCGTGTGCGTTCTTGACGTTCCTGCACGCCCGCCCGCCGCGGGTCGAGTGCCCCGAGCACGGGGTGCGGCAGGTGCGGCTGCCGTGGGCTGAGCCGCACGCACGGTTCACCGTGTTGTTCGAGCGGCTGGCCATCGACGTGCTCGCCGCCTGCGACGTGGCCTCCGCGGCCGGGTTGCTGCGGGTCAGCTGGGATGAGGCGTGGCACCTGATGGACCGCGCGGTGGCCCGGGGCCTGGCCGCGAAACCACTGACCGCCCCGGCGCATGTCGGGGTCGATGAGAAGGCGGCCGGGCGGGGACAGGACTACATCACCGTGGTCGCCGACCTGGACACCGGCACCGTGGACTACATCGCCGACCAGCGACGCCAGGCCAGCCTGGACGGCTACTTCGAGAAGTTCACGCCCGAGCAGCTGGCCGGCATCCAGGCGGTCGCGATGGACATGTGGGAGCCGTTCGCCAACTCGGTGCGCACGCACCTGACCGACCCGGACGACAAGATCGTGTTCGACCGGTACCACCTGATGGGCTACCTTACCGGCGCGGTGGACACCGTCCGCAAGCAAGAGAACCGGGCGCTGGTCGCGGCCGGTGACAAGAGCCTGGCCGGTTCGAAGTACCTGTGGCTGTACTCGGCCGAGAACCTGCCCGACCGTCACGCCGACCGGTTCGCCACGCTGCGGGCCGGCGACCTGCGCACCGCCCGGGCGTGGGCGATCAAGGAGAGCCTGCGGCACTTCTGGTCCTATAAGCGCCGCGGCTGGGCGGCCAAGCACTTCAACCGCTGGTACTTCTGGGCCACCCACTGCCGGCTCAAACCGATCATCGACGCGGCGAAGACACTCAAACGTCACCAGGCGGGGCTGCTGTCCTACTTCGCCCACCGGATCACCAACGCCGGCGCCGAAGGCCTCAACTCCCGCATCCAGGCGATCAGAGTCTCACCGCGTGGCTACCGCAACCGCGAGCACTTCAAGACCGCGATCTACTTCCACCTCGGCGGCCTACAGCTCTACCCGGCCACACCATGACCCACGTACTTCCCGGAAGCGCCTCTATCTATTAGGTTTCAAGCATTGCTCTTCCGCGAGTGTGCGCACGAAGAGGACCGTTGTGCGAACAGTTGGCGAGAAATACTGCGAAGCTGGGCGAGCCCGCCCTCCAGGTCGAGCCAGCTAGAACGGATGCCGTTGACTCCAGTAGGCGAACTTCATCCGCACGTCCCCTGTCGACGGATCGTCGTTACCGAAGAGATGAATATGCCGTTCCAGCAAATCCCGTAGAAGCAGGCCTGCCTTCACCGTGCGCCCAGTGCCACCGATACAGGTTGCGTGATTAACCTGAGCCAGAAGCGTTCTGCGGTTATCGGGGCCGTAGACCCACTCCAGGTCCTCGCTCAGGTCTGCATAGAGCTCGGCGGCTTGCGCATGCTCGTCGGCCTGGGCGGTGTAGGCCGCCAGCATGATGCGATCGTCAAGCGTCATTGTGTGCCGCGAGCCAAGAGTTGCGACCTCCGCCACAACAATGTCCTGGCACATCCTGGACGCTGTTCTGACGTTGCCAAGCTGGCCTAGGCAGTCGGCCAGCTGGCGTCGCTGGGCGAGGGTTTCCGGGTGGTCCTTGCCCAGAACGCGGGACTCGATATCAACGATGCGCTCGTACTCGTTCGCTGCCTTGCGAGTTTCACCGAGCGTCTTCAGCGCCAATGCGAGATTCGCGCGGCTGGAAATGGTACCCGGATGATCCTCGCCCAGGACCTTGGATCGTCGAGCAATAAGCGGTTCAAGGATTGAGATGGCCTGCGCCGGATCGCCCGCCTGGGCAATATTGATGGCGAGGTTGTTCATGGTGACGAGCGCGTCCGGATCATCAGGTGCGAGAGAGCGAGCCTGGTCCGCGACTAACTCCTGCCGAATCGCTATAGCGTCCGAAAGGCGCCCCGCGCGCGAGGTCCAGTATGCGAGCGACTCGCGGTTACTGAGTGTCTCCGGGTCTAGTTCCCCGAGGAGCGATTCCTGCTCTTCGACCGCGGGGGCAAGAAGTCGGGCGGCGCCGTTCGCATCACCGGCGTCGCCTACACACTCAGCGTGTGCGACCCGGGTACGCAGTTTCGTCTTTGGTCCTCGAGAGGGACTATTCGCCTGAAGCTCGACGACGATGGCGTACTCAGCGGCGGCCCGGGGGTGCTCGCCGAGAAGCTTCAACGTGTATGCGAGGACCTCGCGGCTGCGCAGCGCATCGGCGTGTGTAGCGCCAAGCACCCGTTCCCGGTCGCGTGACACCTCGGTTAGCAGTGCTGCTGCGCGCGCGTGGTCACCAGACAGGCGCAGGTCATTGGCATAGGTGTGACGAGCCGTGAGCGTAAGTGGGTCATCTGGACCCAGCACTCGCTCACAGTCTCGGCACAGATCTGCGGCGCGAGTGATTCCCGTACTGTGATCACCGGCCCATCCCGTCCAATAGGTCAGCCGCTCGCGGGCGCGCAGCGTGAACACGTCATCCGCGCCGCGGATCAAGGTGCAGTCGGCGACCAGGCGCTCAAGCCGTTGGACGGCGAGTGCGCGATCCTGCGCGTTACCCAGTTGATCGGCCTCCTGCAGTGCAGCCTCCACACTGCTGGAGACGTCTGCGCTCGTCACCACTAGTCTTGGCTGGTCGCTCAGGCTGCGCGATGGCTAGCGCTGAGTGGTCTGCGAGGCACGCCGACGTGCTTCGGCGTCCAGAGCGCGCTGCCTCTCTTCCTGCTCTCTACGACGTTGCGCTTCCTGCTGGCGCCTGAAGGCCTCCCTCGCGTGCTCCTCGGCCCGTTGCACCTGCGAGTGGTTTGGCTGTGGCGGCGGCGTTGAGATCGGCATGTCGTCCCCCCTGAGTTCTCAGTTGCTAAAGTGTCGCTTACGGTAAGCCCGTGGTCAAGATGGACTTCTGCTGGAGAAGGGCCTTCCGATCAAGGTCGGAGCAATTGTCATTCCTGTGGATCGGACATTTTCAGGCGGCCGTGTCGGCGGGCGTCTCGGCCGGTTGATCTTCGGGTCGTTCGACGCGTTTGCCGTCGACGAAGGTGGCGCCGGCGCGGACGAGCGCGACGAGGTGCGGTGCGTTGACCGCGCGCCAGCGGGTCTGCGCTGACTCGATTAGCTTGAACGCCATCGCCAGCCCGGCCGCCCGGGAGCCCGGCCCGCGCGTGACTTTCGTTCGAAGCCTTACCGTCGAGAAGGTCGACTCCATCGTTATCTGAAGCGCTATCTGTCAAGTCAAATGAGACAGTTTCGGTCAGTTGATCTGGGGTTGTAGTTCGGGCTGGTTGATCCAGAACTGGGTCGGCATGAGCGGCGGGTGCGGACGACGACCGAACCGCTCGGGATGAGCATGGTAGGCAACCGTCAGCGTGTTCTGCCGGTCCTGGTCGATCGCGTCGGCGGTGCCGAAGTGCACCGATGCGGGCGTATGCCAGGCGATCCCGGAATGCCGGTGAATGTAGTTGTACTCGTGGAAGAAGCCGGCGCAGAACTGGCGGGCGTGACGCTAGTCCTGAAATAAGCGTGTCGGTCGGCTAGTCGCAGTCGCGACCGAGTTGATCATGTCGATTCTGGTTCCGGTCGTGCCGGGGTGCTTGATGCAGGGCGTCTTGGCTGGCTCGCGGGTCGTCTCATGGCCTGTTCGCCGGTGCGTGGAGGGTTCGACGCACTGGTGACGGGTGCGCGAGCAGGCGTGGTCGCCGCCGCGCGGGCGGCGGTGCATTGGTGGCTCGCGAGCGGTGGCGGGGTTAGCCGAAGCGGGTGCGCTCGATGGTGCGCCAGGCACTGAGGAACCTGCCGAGGTTGGGGTGGTAGCCGAGGATGCGGATGGTGATGCTGCGGGCGCGGCGGATCACCATGGCGGGGACGAGGATGACGTTGGTGATGAAGCGTCGGAACTCCATGCCGATGTACTCGCGACGGCCGGCTTTGTGGTGCAGCATCATCGCGAACCAAGACTTGATGTTCCAGGCGAGCGCGGCGATGACCATGTAGGCCCAGTTGCTGACCAGATCGTAGAGCGGGACGCGCAGGGCGTTGACGCCGTTCTTGAGCTGCTCGATCACGTTTTCCTGGTCGCAGCGGTCGTTGGCGCAGGCGACCACTTCGGCCGGGGTGAGGTCGGTGCGGGTGGTGATGTAGAAGAAGTATTTGACCTCGTCGAACAAGACGTTCTCGCCGCGGGAGCGGGTGAGGTTCTTGCGCAGCGCGATGACCCGGTAGGGGCGCTTGCATTTGCCGGGCTGGTAGTCGAACTCGGCGACGTCCTCACCCTGAAGTTCGATGTTGAGGTATTCGCGTTCGGTGACGATGCGCTGCTTGTGGTTGGGCTGCCGCTGCCGCGTCTGCCCGGTCTTCGGCTCGTGCTTCGCGTGCCGCGCAAGGCGTGCCCAGGCCGATTCGTCGAGGGCTTCGGCGCGCGAGCGCAGCGCGGCGTTGGCGTCCATCCCGAACAGGAAATCGACCCGCTCGGCCCACCGGTCGAAGTGCGCGGTGAGGGAGAAGTCGGTATCCCCGCGCAGGCACACCCGCGGCGCGTGCGGATCGACCAGGTCGATGGCCCGGTCGATCCATTCCGCCGCGCCTTGATGGCTCGGTGCGTTGCCGGGACGGTTGACCAGATAGAGCACCTCTTTGGTGTTGGCCAGCGACACGATCAGCGGCGCGTAGCCCCAGATGCCCTTGTAGGAAATGTCCATCCCCGCCTTGTGCTCCCCACACGTCGGCGCGATGGTGCCGTCGATGTCGACATACGCGATCGGGCCCAACAAGTCCCGGCCCCGCCCGGCCCACAGCTGCGGGCGGACGGCGTTGATCGCCTCCATCAACACCACCACGTCCTCGGTGCCGAAGCGGCGGCAGAAATCCCCGGCCGTGGTCGGATCGGGTATCAGCTTCGCGCCAAGCGCGTTCATGTACGCGGTGTCGTGCCGCAGCCGTTCGATGTCCTCCAACCGGGTACCGCCACACGCCACGTTGTAGGCCATGTTCAGCACATGGTCGGACTCGTGATACGGCAGGTACACCTTCAACAGCTCAAGGTCGGCGTCGATCCGCTCGGCCAGCCCGAGCCGGCACACCAGTCGGTGCACCGCCGCGATCCCACCGAAACAGGTCGCCTCGACGTTGCCGCCGATCTCGTAACCGATCTTGCCCGACGTGAACATCGGCTTCGGCCGCGCACCCCAATGCCCCGCCCGGGCATGCCGCGCCGCGACCTTGCGGCGACGGCGCGCCAGGTTCCGCCGACTCTGCACGTGCGCTATCTTCTTCACCAGAAAGGCCTGTCCTGTCGGAGTAGTCCTCAGAGCACTAACCCCGGCAAGATAAGGCCTTTCTGCTTACCTGCCCGGCTCCGACACGACCGACACGCTTAGGACAGGGCTAGTGAGGCAAAGGATTTCGGGAACTCGGGCAGGTACTTCAAGGTCTTGAACTGCGCCTCGGAGAAGGGGTTGTCATTGCTGACGCGGGGCCGCGAGTGCGAGCGGGTGACGCCCAGGTCGGCCAGCAACGCCGACACCGGTTTGGAGGTCATCGAGGTGCCGCGATCGGCGTGCACGGTGTGTGGGACGGCACCGTTGCGCTGGATTGCTTCGGCGATGAAGTCCTTGGCCAGCAGGGAATCCTCGACCGGGGAGATGATCCAGGACGGGTTGAACCGGGAGAAGATGTCGATCAGCACATACAGCTGGTAGAAGATCCCCTTGCTCGGGCCGCGCAGCTTCGTGATGTCCCATGTCCACACCTGCGACGGACCGTTGGCCAGCAGCTCGGGTTTGACCTTGGTCGGGTGGGTGGCCTGCCGGCGCCGTTCGCGGCTCTGCCCGGCCTGGCGAGCGATCCGATACATCGACGACGGCGAGCACAGGTAGCGGCCCTCGTCCAGTTCCCGCGCCCAGATCTGCCCGATCGACAGATCCGCGTAAGCCGGGCTGTTGATCAGCGTGAGCACCGCGGCCCGCTCGATAGACGTCAGCGCCTGCCCGTTGTCCGGCACCAGGCGCGCGGGGCGTGGGCCGTGCACCGGTCCGCGGGCGCGTCGGTAGTGGGTGGCGCGAGCCCGGCCGATCAGCGCACAGGCCTTGCTGGTCGACACCGTAGCGGCGCGCAGCTCGGCGAACGCGGTGTTCATCGCGTCGTCGACGAGCACGGCGTGCCCGTGCTCTCGGAGATGGTCTCCAAGAGCCCTTGCAGTTTTCCCATGATCTCCACCACCGCCTGCGACTTGGCCAACTCACGGCTCAGTCGCTGGTTCTCCGCCCGCAGCCGGCCGGGATCATCCTTGCCGCCAGCTGCCGCCGCGCGGTGCGCCCGCCGCGGCGCTGAGGCACCGCGTGCCAACGCGTCGCGGACGATCGTCCACTCCCGGATCTGGGACTGGTACAGGCCCTCACGCCGCAGCACCGCCGCCTTGCTGCCGTGCGGCGCCGCCTCGTACTCGGCCACCACCCGGGCCCGGTACTCCGCGGTGAACGAGCGGCGCACCGGACGCGCCGCCGGATCAGACGCTGCTTCTATCGGGCCGGCCGCCGGATGATCAACACCACCGGGAAGGGCTGAAATTCTGCTGCTCACGAGACTGTCTCCTGTCATGCCCTCACGGGTGGCCCGGGGCTCCGGGGTGTCTCAACACAGCCTGACAGGGAGGGAAGCTCTGATCGAGGATCCCTTACGTGACAAGGGTTCTGCGTCGTAGACATGTCTACGACGAGACTCCTGCACCAGCTCGCACAATCAAAAGCGCAGCAGGAAGGAGAATCGCGGTGCGCACTTCGGCGACACCGCTTCAGATGCGATTAAACTCTTGGGCGCTGGTCAGGCGGCCTTCTTGTGTCTCCAAAATGGGCGCTTCCGGGAAGTTCGTGGGTCATGGTGTGGCCGGGTAGAGCTGTAGGCCCGCCGAGGTGGAAGTAGATCGCGGTCTTGAAGTGCTCGCGGTTGCGGTAGCCACGCGCTGAGACTCTGATCGCCTGGATGCGGGAGTTGAGGCCTTCGGCGCCGGCGTTGGTGATCCGGTGGGCGAAGTAGGACAGCAGCCCCGCCTGGTGACGTTTGAGTGTCTTCGCCGCGTCGATGATCGGTTTGAGACGGCAGTGGGTGGCCCAGAAGTACCAGCGGTTGAAGTGCTTGGCCGCCCAGCCGCGGCGCTTATAGGACCAGAAGTGCCGCAGGCTCTCCTTGATCGCCCACGCCCGCGCGGTGCGCAGGTCGCCGGCCTGCAGCGTGGCGAACCGGTCGGCGTGACGGTCGGGCAGGTTCTCGGCCGAGTACAGCCAGAGGTACTTCGAACCGGCCAGGCTCTTGTCACCGGCCGCGACCAGCGCCCGGTTCTCTTGCTTGCGGACGGTGTCCACCGCGCCGGTGAGGTAGCCCATCAGGTGGTACCGGTCGAACACGATCTTGTCGTCCGGGTCGGTCAGGTGCGCGCGCACCGAGTTGGCGAACGGCTCCCACATGTCCATCGCGACCGCCTGGATGCCGGCCAGCTGCTCGGGCGTGAACTTCTCGAAGTAGCCGTCCAGGCTGGCCTGGCGTCGCTCGTCGGCGATGTAGTCCACGGTGCCGGTGTCCAGGTCGGCGACCACGGTGATGTAGTCCTGTCCCCGCCCGGCCGCCTTCTCATCGACCCCGACATGCGCCGGGGCGGTCAGTGGTTTCGCGGCCAGGCCCCGGGCCACCGCGCGGTCCATCAGGTGCCACGCCTCATCCCAGCTGACCCGCAGCAACCCGGCCGCGGAGGCCACGTCGCAGGCGGCGAGCGGGTGCCCCTCGCGGCGCCGTCCTGCCGCGGCCTGCCGTACCGCGCGCTCGACGAACGCGGTCTGCTTGGACAGCGAGCACTCCCAGCGGGCGACCACCCCGGCGAAGGCGTCGATGACGAAGGCGGTGTAACCGAACCCGGACACCATCGGTACGTAGGTGAAGTCCGCCACGTGCAGCTGGTCTGGCCTCTCGGCCTTGAACTTCCGCCGCACCAGGTCCGGGGCGCGGGCCGCGGTCGGGTCGGCGACCGTGGTGCGCACGACGCGCGCGCGGGTGACGCCACGCCAGCCGTGGGTGCGCATCAGCCGCTCCACCGTGCACCGCGCCACCGGGATGCCCTGCCGCTGCAGGAAGGCCCAGCTCTTGCACGACCCATACAGCGACTCGGGCTGGCGGCGGCCGTGCTCGTCCGGCTCGTAGATACCGGCGAGCAGCTCGGTGACCACGGTGTCCCACAACGCCCGCGCGCTCGGTGGCCGCGACAGCGTCGCGTAGTAGGTCCGCGGGGCGATCTGCACGCCGAGCGCGCTCAGCGCACGGCAGATCGGAGCGACCCCGAACCGGGACCTGTGCTCGGTGATGAACGCGGCGATCATCGACGCAGCGGGTCGCTCTCCCGCACGAAGAAACCCGTGGCTGCCTTGAGGATCTCCACGGTCTGCTCCAGCTCGCGACACTTGCGCTTGAGCGCACGCACCTCGGCAGCCCCCTCGCCGCTCAGCCCGGGCCGCTGCCCGTCATCGACCTCGGCCTGCCGGACCCACTTGCGCAGCGTCTCCGTGCTCATCCCCAACCGGGCCGACACCGCCGACATTGCCGCCCACTCCGAGTCGTAGTCACCGACGTGATCTCGGACCAGACGAACCGCCTTCGCCTTCAACTCCTTGTCATACCTGCTCGACATGCAACCCATCGTCCTTCCCAACTTGGGAAGTGCGCACGAAACCCGGGACGGTTCATTCAAGCTGTCGAATGATCCGCGGTTCGAGGAGAAGTTGATCGATGTGGTCGGGCCGTATCTGGCGCCGCCGGACAACGCGATCGTGTTGTGCCTGGACGAGAAGTCCTCGGTGCAGGCGCTGGATCGCACCCAGCCGTCGCTGCCGATGGTCAAGGGACGGGCGGCGACGATGGTCGTGCAGACCACGGTCCTTATTTCGGTGTCGAACCGCAGGAACGGCACGAACTCTGCCCAGGCGTTCTCCCACAGCCGGATGATCGCCGGGTAGCGCTTGAACAGCGTGGCGTCCCGGTAGGCAACCAGCGCCCCGGCGGCGCAACGTGTTGTCGGTGATGGGCTGGGCGGTCGAAGCGGCCGGCGGCCGGGCCAAACGCCGGCGGCTGGCGCAGGCGCTGCTGGCCCGCCCCGGCGTGCTCACCGACGGCCGCTCACCCGCCCCCGAGTCCGTCGGGAAGCTGATGGTGCGGTTACGCGACGCAGGCGCGGTGAACATCTCAGCGCCGCTTTGCGCCGAGTGCGGCAAGCCGATGCGCGCCTTCCAACGCCGCGGGCAGGACTGGTACTGCGGGGTGCACGGTCCGCAGGCCGCGGCGTGCGCCGGCTGCGGGAACATCCGGCCGATCGCGGTGCGCGACCGGCATCACCGGCCGTACTGCTGGGCATGCCCGCTGCCCGCCGAGCCTGACCCGGTTCAGGCGGTGAGCGAGGTCGTCGCCGGCATCGATCCCGCGCTGCCCGGCGACCTGGTCGCCGCGGGTGCGCGCCGCCGCACCGCAACCCGGTCAACGTCGCCGGCTGGCGTGGGCCGTGACCGACCGGCCTGACCTGCTCACCGGCCCGTCGCCACGGTGACCTGCTCGATCTGCGAGCGCCCAGCCCGCGCGGCGGAATCTCCGAACTCACGGGCAACCGTGCTGCCATGCCTGCGCGCAGCGGCGGGCCCGCTGCACCGGCTGCAGCCAGGTCCGCCGCGTGCGCGGCGGCAGCCGCACCGCGCCGCTCTGCGGACCCTGCACCCACCCCGATCGACAGTGGCAAGCCTGCCCCGGCTGCGGCCAACCCACCCAGCACCGCTCCCGCCGCCGCGCCCGCTGCTCACTGCGGCGGCACCTCGATGAACTCCTCGGCGACGACAGCGGACGGATCCCTCCCCAACTACAGGCACTGCACGACCACCTCGCCGCGCAAGAGCCCTCTCTGTCAACCTGGGTTGACAGAGAGGGCGGAGCGGCCCGAGAGCGTGCTGGCCTGGCTGACGAAGAACCCGACCGCCGAGGTCCTCGCCGAGTTCTCCAGCGGGCGGCGAGCGGTGAGCCACCACGACCTCGACGAATTGCCCGACAGCAAACCCCTACGGCACCTGCGCGCCATCCTGGTCGCTATCAGCACACTGCCGCCACGTGACGAACACCTGATCCGCCTCGAGCGGTGGATCATCGCCGCCGTCGCTGACCGTGCCGACCCCGAGCAGCGCGCCCTGCTACACCGCTACGCCGTCTGGCACACACTTCGCCGGCTCCGCGGCCGCAACAACGGCCGACCCGCCGCCCACGGGCAGGCCGTCGCCGTCCAGCGAAACGTCAAAGCCGCGATCACGCTGCTGGACTGGCTCGACACACGAGGCCTCGACCTGGCCATCGCCCGGCAAGGAGACCTCGACCAATGGCTGATCAGCACACCCGCCGCCGGCCGCGTCGATGCCGGCAACTTCGTGCGCTGGGCCCGACGAAACAAACTCACCAGCCTGGAACTCCCCGCCACCAAGTGGAACGGGCCCACCCAGGTCATCAACAGCGAAGCGCGTTGGGCAACCGCCCGACGGCTACTCCACGACGGCACGCTCAAACCCGAAGATCGCCTCGCCGGGCTGCTCATCGTCCTCTACGCCCAGAACACCACCACGATCAGCCGCCTCACCGTCGACCACGTCCACGTCACCGGCGAGGACGTCCACCTCCGACTCGGCCGCGAACCCATCGTGCTGCCCGAGCCGCTCGCCGCGGTCACCCGTGAGGTCATCGCTACCCGACACGCGCACGCCGCCCTCGGCAACCAGGGCACCTCGCGCTGGCTGTTCCCGGGCGGACAACCCGGCCAGCCGATCAGCGCCTACCGCCTCGGTGAACGCCTTCACCAACTCGGCCTGCGTCCCGGCCAAGACCGTTCCACAGCTCTATTCGGACTCGCCGCCGAACTCCCCGCCGCGCTGCTCGCCCGCATGCTCGGCATCGACATCAGCGTCGCCGTCGCCTGGCAACGCGCCTCCGCCGGAGACTGGACCAACTACGCCGCCGACTACAGCCGACGCCGACCAGCCACCCCGAACCCGGCCACCCACCCGGAGGCATTCGGACAGTTGCAATAACCGACTCCGCCAGCAACCGCACCGGCCGAGGACATGATCGCCGCCGTGCTGGCTCACCACGACCGACGCGCCAAGGCCACCCCGGGTGATCCGCCCGACGCGACGAGCGGCCGGTTGCCCTACCGGCCCGAGTCGCTGCGGTGCTGTTCGGCGAGCGTGCCCGGTGAGCGAGCTCGGACAGGTGAGCACGACAGCGGTGGGCGGCTTGTATCAGGGAGCCCGACCGGCCGCGCGGGTCGAGTCGAGTTCGTCGCCGAACGCGATCGCGCTCTCGCGCCGATTCCCGCCGCGCTCACCGGCCAGCGACTGGCCGGCGACCGTTGCGCTTCGGGCACAGGTCATGGCCAGGCTACTCGGCGAGCCGTTCACCGCGGCATCGGCGAGCCGGCGAACTGAGCGGCGCCGCGGACTGGATCAGGTGCTGGACTGGCTCGAGCTCCAGCCTGGCGACAGTTGGCAAGGCCGCTGGCTGGCCTCCGGCGCCGACGCCGAAGGGAATATCGCGTGGCGGCGTCTACCGACCGCCGTGCGCGCCGCCACCGGCCGCGGGCGGGCGGACACCGAACACGGCCGTCTCGCCCTGGCCCGCGGCGTGTCGCTGCTGGTCGCCGGCGACGTCCGTCGGCGCGGAGCCAAGAAGGCCGTTGTCGCGGTCGGCCGATCCGTCCTGATCATCATCTGGCACCTACTCTCCGACCCGCATCAGGTCAACGACCTCGGACCCGACTTCTACGACCGCCGCGTCAGCGCCAGCCGCGAGATGCGCAACCACGTCACACAACTCGAAGCCCTCGGCTACAAGGTCACCCTCGAGCCAGCCGCCTGACCCCACAGCACACTCGATCAACCCGACCCACTCGGGGCCAGATCACGCTGCCCGCTCACCGGGATTCTCGGATTAGCGCGATGGAGACGCGCACCCGCGCTGCCTGGCACCCGCGCCGCCGGTTGGAGATGGCGACCGGGGTCGGGGTCGAGGTGATCTGGGACAAGCCGACCGGCAGCGGAGGGTGGGGCTGGCCTCGGAAGGACACGTCGAGACGGGCTGCCTCACCCTCGCCGGCGCCGGCCATCCCGCGCCGAGCCGGACGGCGCCGCCTCGTCGGCCTGCCGCGCCGCCTCGGCCAGCTGCCGCAGCCGTTCCCGGGTGTAGCCGGTCGCTCGCACCACATCGACCTGGCGAACGCCGTCCCGCAGCGCCTTGACGATGGCCGTGTGCAACTCCGCGCGCGTCGCGTCCACCTTCGCCTGCTCGCGACGCAGCCGCTCGGCAAGCCTCGCGAGATCGTCCACGCCAGGCACCGTATCACCTTCGCCTGCCACATAGGCCAAACCACTTGCTACGCCAAGCAGTCTGGCCTACTATATTGGCATGGAACGAGAACGCTGACCAGCCTGGAGCGACTGGGAATGAGTCGCCACCTGCGTCGCGCGCTGCCGGTGCTCAAGCTCGTCGGGTTCCTCGGCTTCACCGCCTACGTCGTCGACGTGGCGATGGCATCCAGCGGGCCGGCGATCGACATCGCCGTCTACCTCGCACTCGTCGTGCATATCGCGCGCCGCTGGCTCAATCAGCGAGCACCGGGCGGTCACACACCCACCGCGCTGCGCCGTTCCCATCCCGGGCGTCGATTGATCGACCCCAGTCTCGAATCACCGTGCCGCTTTGAGCGCTGGACGCGGATTCGAGGCGGTCCACGTGTTCGGGTTCGTGGGCTTCACTATCGCCATATAAGGTGAATCGCGACTATTGAACCCATCTTGCGTGTCTTAGCCTCGCTCTTTCACCGGTGATCTTGCGACACGGCTGCTGATAGCACGGAAGTGCCTGTCCTGTACGGGAAGCTTGGGCTTGCGACAGTCCATGATCCCGAACGAGGAAGGCACTCCGTAGGTGAAGGGTAACCGGCGTTTGAGGCGGGTCAAGGTCAGCGCGGATGGTGAGGGGCTGGTGTCGCGGGCCGGTGTCGCGCTGGTGCGGGAGTTGACCGAGGAGACCGGCCTGGCGGCCGGGTGGACGGCGGCGCTGCTGGATGCCTACAAGACGTTCCCGGCTGTGCATCTGCCGGGTCGGGTGCTCGCTGATCTTGCCGTGACGATCGCCGATGGCGGGGATGCGTTGGCGCACCTGGCAGCGCTTCGTGATCAGGAGAAGTTGTTCGGGACGGTCGCCTCGGAGGCGACGGCGTGGCGCTGTGTCGAGCGCGTCGACGAGGCGCACTTGGTCCGGCTGCAAGCCGTGCGGGCCGCGGCGCGGGAACGGGCGTGGGCGGCCGGTGCCGGCCCTGACTGCGGCGGCGGGTTGACGATCGACATCGACGCGACGATCACGATCGCGCACTCGGAGAAGGAGAACGCGGCCAAGACGTGGAAGAAGACGTTCGGCTTTCATCCGCTGCTGGCCTACCTGGACCGCCCGGAGATCTCCGGCGGTGAAGGGCTGGCCGGCATCCTGCGGTCTGGCAACGCCGGGTCCAACACCACCGCCGACCATGTCGAGATCTTGGCTATGGCGTTGGCCGCGCTGCCCGAGGCTGCCCGAGGCTGCCCGCCCCCCCCCGGACGATCCGGACTCGCCACAGCTGCTGATCCGCACCGACTCGGCCGGTGCCCAGCTACGGTTTCGCCGCCGCGTGCCGCGAGGCCGGCTGCGCGTTCTAGCTGGGTTTCGCCATCGACGAGCACGTGCAGGCCGCGATCCTCGCCCTGCCCGAGCCGGCCTGGGCACCGGTGCCTATGACATCGACGGCCAACCGCGCGAGGGTGCCTGGGTTGCCGAGCTGACCAGGCTGCTGAAGCTGGACAAGTGGCCGACCCGCTCGCGGGTGATCGTGCGCCGGGAACGCCCCCATCCCGGGGTGCAACTGCGGTTCACCGACGCCGACGGGCACCGGTTCACCGCCTTCCTCACCGACATCCCCGGCGGGCAGTTGGCCGACCTGGAGGTCCGCCACCGCTCCCACGCCCGCGTCGAAGACCGCATCCGCTGCGCGAAAGCAACCGGGCTGCGCAACCTGCCTGCGGCTACGACCAGAACAAGGTCTGGCTCGAACTCGCGCTGGCCGCCGCCGACCTACTCACCTGGACCCAAGCCCTCTGCCTGCACGGCGAACTGGCCCGCTGCGAACCCGCCGCACTGCGCTACCGGCTGCTGCACGTGGCCGCCCGGCTGGTCCGCACCGAGCGACGCTGGCAGCTCAAGATCGACAAGGACTGGCCCTGGGCCACCCACCTGGCCACCGCCTTCGCCCGGCTACGCGCCGCACCCTGGCCCGCCTGAACGCCACCCCCCCGACCCGACGACCCGAGGACCCGGAAGGCCGGACCGCCCGGCAGCTCCACGCTGCCCACCAGAGAAAGCGTCGCTCAGAAGATCAACTCCAGCGACATGCTGATCAACTGGCCGCCGCGTGAAGGATCGAGGTTAGGGCCACGCGCTAGCCCTGCTTATTCATGTGCGCGTCGACGGTGGGTTTTGGTCGTTGAGTTGATCTTGTTTGGGCGCTGGGTGATGACGGCGTGGGTGACCACCCGGCCTCGTCTGCCGGGCTGTCCGGTGTGTTCGTGGGAACGCGGGGTGCTGGGTCAGGTCGCGGGTGTGGGCAGGGCGCGGAGTCGGTGGAACGCGGCGGCGAGCAGGTGCGCCCAGCGCGACTGTCGGTCGATCTTGAGGCGGAGTCGGCGGCCGCCGCGCACGAGCCGGGCGGCGACGTGCAGCAGCCGGTAGCGCAGCGTCTTCGGTTCGGCTCGCGCGAGTGCCGGGTCGTCGTGCAGCAGGATGGTTTGGGTCCAGGCGAGCAGGTCGATCGCGGTCAGCGCGCAGACCAGCCAGGCTTGGTTGATCGCGAACTGCCGCGACGGCATCCGGCCCAGGCCGGTGTCCTTGCCGGTGCGGATGCGGTCCTCGACCCGGGCGTGGCTGCGGTGCCGGGCATCGAGGAAGGCGTGCTGCCCGGCGGCGGTGTCGGTGGCGAAGCAGGTGTAGCGCCAGCCGTCGCGCTCTTCGATCAGGTCCAGCTGCGCGCCGGGATGCGGGCGTTCGCGGCGCACGATGATGCGCATGCCGTCGGGATAGTCGGCGAACATCGCGGCCGGCAGCAGCCCGGTCAGCTCGGCCACTGCGGCGGACTCGCGCGGGTCGCCGGTGGTGTCGACCGCCGGGGTCCAGGCCAGCTTGGGCAGCGCGGCGATCGCAGCGTGCTCACGGTCGCTGACGGCCCAGCCGATGGAGAATTCCGTTGCCACGCCGCCGTTCCTGAGTTCGCGGATGTGGGCCAGGAACGCCTTTGAGGCTCCGGCGCCGTCGCAGCGGAGCAGCACCGGGTAGCCGTGCCGGTACTCGTCCGGGATCTGTGCCAACGCCGCATCGAGCAGTGCGATGTGATCGGCGGCGGTGTTGGAGCCGGCGTTGCCCGGACGCAGCATCCCGGCCAGCGCCTCGTTGCTGTTGTCGCAGAACGCGAGCACCGGGTGATAGCCATAGGAGCGTTTGAACGTCGCCGCAGTGTGTTCCTTCTCGCTGTGCGCGACCACGATGGTCGCGTCGTCGTCGATGACCAGCACCGGCCGACCCTCGCCGTCGAGCAGCGGCGCCCCGGCGACCAGCGAGGCCGGCAACGCCTGCCCGGTTGCCTCGGCCCGCTGCGCCCACGCCACCGCCCGTGCCGCCGCGCGGGCGGCCGCGATGCCATCCAGGTCCGCTGTCGTGATCGCGTTCAACACCCGCCAGCAGGTCGAGTCCGAGGCGACCCGGCCGAACACCGAGGACTGGTCGCCCAGCGTGGCGATGTCGCTGATCGTCTCGCCGCCGTCGGCCAGCATCACCGCGAGATCGACCAGCACCCGGCCCGGATCGTGCGCGGCCTGCGGCGCCGAGCGACCCGCGAAGACCGCCGACAGCTGCCCGGTCAACGTCGTCGCGTCCGCGACGTCGGCCAGCAGCCGCGCACCGACATGCGACACGACGCCGACACCATCAGCGGACACTTCGACCGGCGGGCGAGTACGAGTAGCGTGCACGTGGAAGGTGCCTTCCTGCTCGGCGATTCCGAACTCTCGACAAGCTCAGAATCCCGTACAGGACAGGCACTTTCGATCATCTACACGCCGACACAGCGACTCGATCTTGAAGCATCCGGGCTAGCCTTCCGGCGGGATGCCGCAAATCGGCGGCTGGGGAGGGACATAGTTGTGGCACGCAAAGTAAGCGCACGGGGTAGGCAACCTATATGCATGAGTGTTTCGCTCGGTTGCGTAGTTTGGTTAATGCTTGTCCTCGCGAGTTCGGCTGGCGCAACTGTCGCTGCTCCGGGCATATCGACGGCAGGATTATCGGTCCGGGGCCTGTGTGACAGTGGTTCCCCACAAAACAGCTACCACGGCTTGCTCGCCTCTGGCACCGTGTCAGGACTAAACAAGAACGCCTGGTACCAATTCAAGATTGGCCCTTCAGATGGTGATCTTGAGCTGACAAACAGTCAGGGAACTTTGGCGGACAACCCATTCGCGATCAACGCACAAAAGACCGCCTTGGTAGCAGGACGATCCTATGTGTGGACACTCGCGCCGTATAACCCTCAGACCGGCGCGGTTGGTGCAACCGTATTCTCCCGGTTAACCACGATTATCAATCCAGGCTGCGCGCCGAACAGTTCGTTGCAGACAGTCTCCCCGAGCTGCTCCCAACTCACGGTAGCAATCAATATCAGCGGCCGTATTCCAATCGAGCCTGTGTCGGTCATAGAGTTCGTCATTGCTGGGAAGTCTGTCGCGCATACCGTGACCGACATTGGCGGCAGCTTTGCGATGTCCGCCAGCATTCCGATTAGTGTCGGCCAATCGTCCGTGGCTTGGCAGATTGCCGGACCCAAGCAGCCATCGGATGGCATCTACGTCGCCAGTAGCGCGCATTGGATCGCTTGCCGGCCAGCGCCGCCGCATAGACCGCCAGCGCCGCCGCATAGACCGCCAGTCAACAATACCGAGGCCTTGTCGCAGGCATGCGCCCAGGTATTGTTCGTCGGAGTTCGCGGCTCAGGGCAGACAAATGCCAGCGCGGGCGGCTTTGGCGACGAGGTAAACATGGTTCGCGATGAGGTCGACTTTTACTTGAAATCGTCCGTAACACTGAGGCAGGTCTACATCGACTACAGGGCTGACTCGGTTGCCGAACTCGGTCCGCTATCTGTCAAGTCAAATGAGACAGTTTCGGTCAGTTGATCTGGGGTTGTAGTTCGGGCTGGTTGATCCAGAACTGGGTCGGCATGAGCGGCGGGTGCGGACGACGACCGAACCGCTCGGGATGAGCATGGTAGGCAACCGTCAGCGTGTTCTGCCGGTCCTGGTCGATCGCGTCGGCGGTGCCGAAGTGCACCGATGCGGGCGTATGCCAGGCGATCCCGGAATGCCGGTGAATGTAGTTGTACTCGTGGAAGAAGCCGGCGCAGAACTGGCGGGCGTGCGCTAGTGAGGCAAAGGATTTCGGGAACTCGGGCAGGTACTTCAAGGTCTTGAACTGCGCCTCGGAGAAGGGGTTGTCATTGCTGACGCGGGGCCGCGAGTGCGAGCGGGTGACGCCCAGGTCGGCCAGCAACGCCGACACCGGTTTGGAGGTCATCGAGGTGCCGCGATCGGCGTGCACGGTGTGTGGGACGGCACCGTTGCGCTGGATTGCTTCGGCGATGAAGTCCTTGGCCAGCAGGGAATCCTCGACCGGGGAGATGATCCAGGACGGGTTGAACCGGGAGAAGATGTCGATCAGCACATACAGCTGGTAGAAGATCCCCTTGCTCGGGCCGCGCAGCTTCGTGATGTCCCATGTCCACACCTGCGACGGACCGTTGGCCAGCAGCTCGGGTTTGACCTTGGTCGGGTGGGTGGCCTGCCGGCGCCGTTCGCGGCTCTGCCCGGCCTGGCGAGCGATCCGATACATCGACGACGGCGAGCACAGGTAGCGGCCCTCGTCCAGTTCCCGCGCCCAGATCTGCCCGATCGACAGATCCGCGTAAGCCGGGCTGTTGATCAGCGTGAGCACCGCGGCCCGCTCGATAGACGTCAGCGCCTGCCCGTTGTCCGGCACCAGGCGCGCGGGGCGTGGGCCGTGCACCGGTCCGCGGGCGCGTCGGTAGTGGGTGGCGCGAGCCCGGCCGATCAGCGCACAGGCCTTGCTGGTCGACACCGTAGCGGCGCGCAGCTCGGCGAACGCGGTGTTCATCGCGTCGTCGACGAGCACGGCGTGCCCGTGCTCTCGGAGATGGTCTCCAAGAGCCCTTGCAGTTTTCCCATGATCTCCACCACCGCCTGCGACTTGGCCAACTCACGGCTCAGTCGCTGGTTCTCCGCCCGCAGCCGGCCGGGATCATCCTTGCCGCCAGCTGCCGCCGCGCGGTGCGCCCGCCGCGGCGCTGAGGCACCGCGTGCCAACGCGTCGCGGACGATCGTCCACTCCCGGATCTGGGACTGGTACAGGCCCTCACGCCGCAGCACCGCCGCCTTGCTGCCGTGCGGCGCCGCCTCGTACTCGGCCACCACCCGGGCCCGGTACTCCGCGGTGAACGAGCGGCGCACCGGACGCGCCGCCGGATCAGACGCTGCTTCTATCGGGCCGGCCGCCGGATGATCAACACCACCGGGAAGGGCTGAAATTCTGCTGCTCACGAGACTGTCTCCTGTCATGCCCTCACGGGTGGCCCGGGGCTCCGGGGTGTCTCAACACAGCCTGACAGGGAGGGGTCTTACCTTTCTCGGAACGCCCGTCGGCGTTCAACTGTACTTACGCAGCATCCAAGACGGTGTGAACAAGCTCAGGTCGGTGCTGGACGACTCAGCCCGCCGATGCACCGGAACCAACACGGAGAAGTGGATCGTCGCTGGATACTCGCAGGGCGCCCTGGTTGTGAACAAGACTGTACGCAGCTACGCGGCCTCCCGTTTCGCTCAGATCGACCTCATAGCGGACCCAGACCGCACGAGGGACGCTGTCGGCAAGCCCATCGGGTCGGCCGGCCCCGGCTCCGGCATCTACTCGCTGAGCGTAACCATTCACCTGTTACCAGTGTGACTGGTGTGGCGAGCAGCGGCGTGTCGGCTTGATCTTGGTTGGCTGGCCTCGATCATGCTCGTGTGGCCGGGATGGAGCAGTTGTCGCGTGAGCAGCTGCTGGTGGTGGTGGCCGAGCAGGCCCGCGTGATCGAGGGGCAGTCGGCGCGGATCGAGGCGCTGACGGCTCAGGTTGCGGAGCTGACCCGGCGGCTGGGGCAGAACTCGGGCAACTCGTCGCTTCCGCCGTCCTCGGACCGGTTCGGCAAGCCGAAGCGTGACCGGCGGGCAGGTTCGGCTCGCAAGCCGGGCAAGCAGCCTGGCGCACCGGGCTCGGCGCTGGAGTATGTGGCCGACCCGGACGAGGTGGTCGAGCACGTGCCGGCCGCATGCGGTGGCTGCGGGGCCGGGCTGGACGGTGCCGAGGACGCCGGGATGATCATCAGGCAGGTCCGCGATGTGCCGCTGGTCAAGGTGAAGATCACCGAGCATCGCCTGCACAAGCGGGCTTGCGGCTGCGGCAGGATAACCACCGCGCCCGCCCCGGTGGGGGTGGACGGCCCGGTCTGTTACGGGTCGAACCTGCGCGCGATCGCGGTGTATCTGGTGGTGTTCCAGCACGTGCCGGTGGAGCGGGCCGCCGGGTTGATCGCCGACCTGACCGGCGCGGGCGTCTCGACCGGCTGGGTGTCCGCCCAGGTCGCGCGCACCGCCGAGGCGCTGGCCGAGGTGGAGAAGCTGATCAAGACGCTGATCACGCTGGCCGCGGTGCTCGGCGTCGATGAGACCACCGTGAACGTGGCCGGGCGCAAGCAGTGGCTGCACGTGGCGCGCACCGACCTGCTCACCGCCTACCACCTCGACCCCAGCCGCGGCCGCGGCGCGGTCGACTGTTTCGGGGTGCTGCCCGGCTACGCCGGCGTCGCCGTGCACGACGCGCTGTCGGTCTACGACGGCGCGGCCTACGCCACCGCCCGCCACGCCCTGTGCGGGGCGCACCTGATCCGCGAGCTCACCGCGGTCGCCGAGCAGCACCCAGACGCGATCTGGCCGGGCCAGGCCCGTTCCGCGCTCGCAGACCTGGCCAGCGCCGCCCGTGCGGCCCGAGACGAAGGGCTGAACCTCATCCCGCCCGAACAGGCCGCGCAACCGCTGCTGCTGTTCCGCCATGCCGTGCTGGTCGGCCTGGCCGAACACCGCCGGTCGCCCGGGCGCAAGCAGTCCAAGGCGCGCAACCTGCTCGAACGCCTGCGCGACCGCGAGGATGAGATCCTGCGCTTCACCACCGACCTCGCCGTGCCGTTCACCAACAACGGCAGCGAACGCGACCTGCGCCCGGTCAAGACCCAGATCAAGATCTCCGGCTGTCACCGCGCCGCCACCGGCGCCGCCAACTGGCTACGCGTCCGCGGATACATCTCCACCGTCCGCAAACACGACAACGACATCCTCACCGCGCTCCGCGACGCCATCACCGGAAACCCCTGGCAACCACCGAAATCAGTGCTCGCCACCTGAATGCTTACCGCTGAGCACCCCTGGCGCTAACGCGCTTCCTGGCCCATTCGGCTCGGCAACCGTCACCTTGTGCGATCATGGTGACGTTGTCTGCGACGCGAGCCATGTGAATCGCAACGGGGTAACCACGCATCTGTCCTACGCCAAACCGCTGGGTGATCAACAGCTGTTAATCGCAATGGGCGCCCACGCAGCGGTCGCGACAGGCTTCGCAACGCTGCCGCCATTCGGAGGCCCCATCATCATCAACGGGTCAGGCGGCCTCCAGGGTACCGTCGCGCCTGGCAACTCGATCCAGCTCTCAATCGGCGGCCTAATGCCTGGCGAGGGTGTACACATCGTCGTCCACTCGACACTCGTCGACCTCGGCTGGAGCAAGGCGAATAGCAAGGGCACGCTGACATACAAATTCACCGTCCCCGCCGGGTTGGCGGCAGGCGCGCACGAGCTGGTATTCATCACGGGCAGTGGCAATCTGACTGTGCCATTTGCGATCAAGGCGCCCGCCGCGCCAGAACTGGCGGCAACTGGTACGAACACATGGCGCATCGCCTGGCTCGGAGTGGTGCTACTGATACTTGGCCTCGCGTTGTACCTGCCCGCGCGCCGTCAGCCTCAGTGAGGATCGCACCCATCACGCTCAGCAACTTGCGCGTCAGGCAGGCGGCGGCTTCGATGCGCGCAGGTACTGTGCTCGCGGTGCGGCGCGATCAGGGAAGCGGCCGCCCGTGATCAACAGGGCGGGCCGTTGTGTCCGAACTGCATGATCAGCGACCCAGCCAACCAAGAGACCTGCACAGGCTGCGGGCGACGCCGCCGGGTCAGCACCCGCACTCCGAACGGGCCGCTGTGTCAAACCTGCCGCCCGGTCACCACGGTGATTTGCTCGATCTGCGGCCGGTCGGCACCGGGCGTGATCTCCACGGCCACCGGTAAGCCGTGGTGCCACGCGTGCAGCAAGCGGCGGGCCCGCTGCATCGGCTGCGGCCTGGTCCGACTCGTCCGGGGTGGGACGCGTGGCGAACCGCTCTGCGCCACCTGCGCCCGCCCGGGCGCCAACTTTTTGCACGCCTGTCCCGGCTGCGGCGAACACACTGCGCAACGGCGACGTTCCTGCGGCCGGTGCATGCTGCGGCGCCGGCTGCAGCAGCTGCTGTGTGACGACAGCGGCTCGATCCACCCCCAGCTGCAGGCCCTGCACGATCACCTCGCCCAACACGAGCGGCCCGTGCTGGTCTGGCTGAACAAACGCGGCGCGTCGCAAACTTTGGCGGAGCTGGCCGTCGGCAAGCGGCCCTTGACGCACGACGCGCTCGACGAACTGCCCGACAGCAAACCGCTGCGGCACCTGCGCAGCGTCCTCGTGTCCATCGGCGCGCTGCCCGCACGCGACGAGCAGATGTTCCGCCTCGAGCGCTGGATCGACACGATGCTCGCCGAACGCCTCAACGCTGACGAACGGCAACTGCTGCACCGCTACGCCATCTGGCACGTGCTCCGGCGCTTGCGCGGCCGGCTGCGCGGCGCGCACGCCACCTACGAGCAGGTCGTGGCCGCCCGCCGCAACATCACCGCCGCCATCGCGCTGCTCGACTGGCTCGCCGACCCCGCCGCCGCCGGCCAGGTGCCGCTGCTGCTCGCGATCAGCGACAACGGCCCGCAGATGCGCTCCTACGACACCCGCGAGCTCCTCGCCGCCGTCGCGATCGCCCAACAGTTCGGCCGCCCGCACACCCCGCAAGACCAAGCCTGGATCGAGACCCTGTTCGGACATGTCAAAGGCGAGTGGCCACACCTGGAGAAGATCAACGACCCCGGCCAGCTGGAACGCGAACTCGACCGCGTCCGGCACGAATACGACACGGTGCGCGTGCACGAGGGCATCGGCTACGTCACCCCCGACGACGAACACCACGGCCGCGGCACGGCCATCAGAGCCGCCCGCCGCGCCGGCCTGGCCACCGCCCGACAACAACGCCTTGCCACCAACCGCGAGCCTCGAAAGGATCACTCATGACAGGCCGCCAGTGGCTGGGTATTACGACCCCGAACTGGTGCATTTGGTCAGAAACACCTCGCCCGCGTGGTGCAGCACCGTACGCGCATCCTCCCGGCCCAGACCGATCAGATACGGCACGACAACTCCCTCACCGTCGGCGACCGCCGCCGGCACCGCGGACGCCTTGACACCCGTGCGGCCTGCTCCCGGGCCTCGGTGCCGACGCCGATATCCAGCCGAAGGTCGCAGTGGCCCGACGCATTTTCCGGCGTCGAGAACGGAACGCCCGACGAGTGCCGGCGCCCTGCACGAGCGTCGTCACACGGGTCGAGATCGGGTTGAGCGCGCGACGTACCCACGCTGGATCGGACCCATGGCGTGCTCATCGTCCCACGACAACTCGAAGACGATTAAGACGATCTCGACTGCGCACATTTCGCGCAGTAGTTTCAACACCACGCCCCCAGCCACCCCGCGCGCCAAGTCGGCGATCGCGCCGGTTTGCCTGATCAGGGCCGTGCGAGGCGCACCGCTCTGGTGTTCACCACACGTGGTTCACGTCGACCCGCGCGGCCACTCTGCGCTGCGCGCCTACTCGGGCGCGGATCGCCAGCCAGTTACCGAGCCTCCGGCGTTTGGGTCGTTGTGCCACCGCTGCGGGCCGGAGGTCGTGGCGAGGACGTCGGTCAGCCACCAAGTCTGGTCCGGGTTCCAGCCCGCGAGCACCGTCGCGGCATCCTCGGCGGCGAGGGGCAAGGCACGGGTGGCGGTGGTGAGGTACCCGGCCACGGACAGATGTACGGCGTCCCAGTCGTCGGCGACTGCACGCCAGTCCGGGATGTGCCAGCTCCCGGCTCGCCCGGTGGTCTGGTACCAGTCGTGGCGTCGGGCGGTGCTGACATCGAGCGGGTACTGGTCGACGAGGCGAGTCCACGCGTCAGGTCGGTCGATCTCCCACACCCTCGCCGACCGGATCGCCATCAGCGGCCATATCAACGCCTCACGTTGCCCAGGGCTGTCCTCCCGCCACGCGAGTTCGACCGCGCCGAGCCCGGGAATCGCCCGGGTGGTGGTCACCAGCGACGCCATCGCCGGTGTCGACCACCAGCGGCCGCTGAACGGTGCGACCGGATCAGCCGGCCGGTTCAGGGCCGCGTCGCGATCGTCTTCGAGGGTCTGCTCGCGCCACCGCTGGAGCCGTTCCGCGGCGCCCGCCAGAACGGGGGTCGACGCATCCTGGCCGTCGATCCAGCTCACGTAACGCAACCCGTGCAAATCGAGCGGGCTACTCCACCATGCAGCTGCCGGCGCGCTTGCCACCGCGGCTGCGATCGGCCGCAACGCTTCCACTACGTCCGGATCCGCCGCGGCCACGTCCTGCTCATCCGGAGGCTGCCAGTACATGGCATGGCTGACGGTCTGATCCACCGCCTCCACGAACGCAATCGGATCGCGCCACGCCATCACCGCTCCGGCGTCAACAGCGTGCAGCGCGCGCACCAGATCCCCGCGCCGAGCCGGCGAAGGCTCCCACGCCGCATGCAGCCACGCCGACCACACCAGCTGATCCAGCTGGTGCGCGACCGCCAAACACGAGCCGCGCCCCCGCGGACCGACCAGCAGATCATCGGCACCCAACACGATGCAGAAGCTACCCCCGGGGGGGAATCCTGCAGCCCGGCTTGTCAACAGCAGGCTTGCTCGCTGGCCCGCCAGCTTGGTCATTCGAACCTCCGCAGCCGACGATGAGCACGAGGAGGCAGGCGAACATGCCACACGACGATTGGCGCTGCAGCGACAGTTCTCCCGCGTTATCGGCGAGTCCGGCCGCCAGTTCGTCGTCGTGGACATCGCACCCACCGGGCACACCCTGCTGCTGCTCGACGCCGCCGGCTCCTACCACCGGGAAGTGACCCGCCAACTCGCCGCCGGCATGCAGTTCCGCACCCCGCTCATGCAGCTGCAAGACCCGGCGCGGACCAAGGTCCTGCTCATCACGCTGCCCCGAGCCGACCCCGGTGCTGGAAGCCCAGGCGCTGCAGCACGACCTCGAACGCGCCGGCATCCACCCCTGGGCATGGATCATCAACAACTCGATCGGCACCGCCCACCCGGGCTCGGCCTTCCTCCTGCCGCGCGACGGGCGAGATCGAACACATCGAGCAGGTCCGAAAACTCACCGAACGGCTCGCCGTCATCGCATTGCGGGCCACGGAACCGGTCGGCGAGGCACGCCTCGCGCAGCTGACCGGCACACTCACTCAGCCCGCCTGACCCGTCGGTGACCTTCGCCCCTGCCGGAACAGGCCCTGTCGCGCCGACGATGACCGAGAACCCGAAGGAGGCGCGCGTGATGCGTTACGGGATCACCGAACGAGGCGAAGACGTCGAGATCCGGCTACGGCAGACCGGCGGGCACACGCCCCGGCTGCTGGCCTCCTTCCAGGACTGCCAGCAAGGCCGATGCGGCTGCCCCACCGACCAGTACGACCGCCTCGAAAACATGACGGTCCACACCGGCGCGGACGACCTCGCCATCCAGCTGCGCCCACGCGCGGGCGAACGGCTCGATATCGGCCAGCTGCAGGAATGCCTGGACTACACCATCGCCGAGGCCGAGCGCGACACCGACTGAGCTACCGCGCGCTGAGCTTCGCCGGGGACGGGCATTCGAGTTCCAGGGTGACGTTGCTGATCGCGAACCGGTCGGCCAGCACGGCCTGGACGCGGTCGGCGCTGTGCTGGGCGTCGCGCAGTAACGGTTCGCCGGTGATGACGATGTGCGCGGACAGGGCCGGTACGTCGGAGGCCAGGTTCCACAGGTGGAGGTGGTGGACGTCGGTGACGGTGTCGACGTCGAGCATCGCGGTGCGCACCTGCTCGGGGTCGAGGCCGCGGGGTGCGCCTTCCATGAGCACCTGGGTGGTGTCGCGCAGCAGCCGCACGCCGGCCCACAGCACGAGTGCGGCGGTCAGCAGCGACATGGTCGGGTCGGCGCGCTGCCAGCCGAGGGTGATCACCAGCACGCCGGCGGTGATCGCGGTTGAGCCAGGTCGCCAGCACCAGGGTGATCGCGAGGAACAGCGCGTTGGGCACCAGCAGCAGCACCGTGGTCCACTTGTGCACGATCAGCCCGGCCTTGGCGAAGAAGATCAGGAAGATGATCGCGAACATGGCCAGCAGCGAGGCTGCCGAGAAGGCCGGTTGCAGCCGTTTGAGCACCGCCTCGCCGCGGCTGCGGGTGATGGCGTGGCGGGTCAGCCAGCCGGCGAGCATCGGGGCGAGCAGCACTTCCAGGATCGAGATGAGCATGTCGTGGATCGGGATGGGCACCGAGTACTGGGCGGCGAACACCCCCATCCACAGCGGCACCGCGGCGACGGCGAGCAGGAAGCTGGCGCCGACGATGACGGTGGCCAGTTCGACGTCGCCGCGGGCCAGGCCGGTGTAGGCGATGCTCATGCTCGAACACGGCACCACCATGACCAGCAGGAACCCGAGCGCGAGCATCGGGTCGTGCAGGAACAGGTGGGCCAGTCCGTAGCCGAACAGCGGCGCCCACACGAAGTTGTAGACGACGGCGAGCAGCAGCCCGCGCAGGTTTCGCCCGGCGCGGGCCAGCGCCTCGACCCGCAGGTTGACCATCATCGGGTAGATGACGAAGAACACCGCGACGGTGGTCAGGTCCGAGCTCAGCCCGGTGTGTGCCTTCGACCAGCCGGCGTTCGGGTAGCCCAGCGCGACACCGGCGGCCATCGCGGCCAGCGCGTAGCCGATCAGCCAGCGGCTCAGGTGCTGCTGGAGCCGCGCCGGTCGCGGCGCGCCCGGTGGTCGAAGTGCGGACGGGGCCGGGGTGATCGGTGGCGCGCTCATGACCGGGACACTTGTAACTGGGTGAGCAGGTCGCACAGCTGTGTCACGGAGGGGACCCGGCCTGAGAGCACGAGCTGCTCGTCGACCAGCAGCGCGGGGGTGCTCATCACGCCGTAGCCGAGGATGCTCGGGTAGTCCTCGACCTTCTCGACCTGTGCGGTGATGTCGAGTTCGGCCAGTGCGGCGCCGGTGGCCCGTTCGAGGGCTTGGCAGTTGGCGCAGCCGGGGCCGAGCACCTTGATGTTCATGACGCGTCCCTTCGATTCGAGGCAGAGATCAGGTGAGGGTTCAGGTGAGGAGGAGGTTGAACAGGTAGCCGATGCCGACGATGCCGGTGGCCACGACGGCGACGAAGGTGGCCAGCAGTTGGGGTTTGAGCACCCGGCGCAGCAGGATCATCTCGGGCAGCGAGAGCGCGACCACGCTCATCATGAACGCGAGCAGGGTGCCCATCGGCAGGCCCTTGTCGTGCAGCGCCTGCACCATCGGCATGATGCCGGCGGCGTTCGAGTACAGCGGTACCCCGATGCCGACCGCGATCAGCACGCCGAACACGTTGCCGGGTCCGGCGTAGGTGGCGAAGAAGTCGGCCGGCGCCCAGCCGTGGATGACCGCGCCGAGCCCGATGCCGACCAGCAGGTAGGGCCAGATCTTGCGCAGGATGGTGCCGACCTCCTCCGCGCCCATCTGCAGCCGCTGGTTGCCGCTCAGCCCGGCGCTGGAGTCGATGACCTGCCCGCCGAGGCGGGTCTCGAACACGAACGGCTCGACCCAGCGCTGCACGCCGAGCCGGCCCAGCGTCCATCCGCCGACGATGGCGACCAGCAGCCCGGCGCCGATGTAGATCGCGGCGATCTGAGCACCGAACATGGAGAACAGCAGGCCGACGGCGATCTCGTTGACCAGCGGGCTGGCGATCAGGAAGCTCAGCGTCACCCCGATCGGCACCCCGGCGGCGACGAAGCCGATGAACGCCGGCACCGCGCTGCACGAGCAGAACGGGGTGACCACGCCCAGCCCGGCGGCCATCACGTTGCCGACCCCTTCCCGCTTGCCGCCCAGCAGCGCCCGGGTGCGCTCGATGCTCATGTAGGAGCGCCGCACGGTGACCAGGAAGATGATCCCGGCCAGCAGCAGGACGATCTTGACCGTGTCGTAGCAGAAGAAGTGGATCGTCTCTGTCAGCCGGGCCGAGCGCTGCATCCCGGCCAGCCCGTAGAGCAGCCACGCCGTGTGTCACGAACGCAGAGAGGGGCTTGCCGTGTAGGTAGCCGAGTTTCTTGATGCGGTGCTGCACGAGAGATGAAGGTATGGCCCTTCGGAGCCGCCCTGCGGGGGGAGGCTTCAAACCGCCTCATGCTGCGTTGGCTGAAGACCGTCGTGGTGAGCGATGAGGAGAAGGCGCCCGAGAGGTGTCAGGTGGGGGCCGGGAAGACGACCGTTGTTGAAGCATCGAAACTCTTCAGACGACATCGAAACCGGGGTTTGGTGTGTATCCCGGGATGAGCCAGGCGGGTGCCCGTTTACTGGCCTGGCGGTGTCCGGTGTGGAGGCGGCGTGAGCCCGGTCTGCTGCTCTCGTGTGGAACGTGAGAAGGCGTGTCCCGACACTGCCGTGCGTCAGCGGCATGGCGACAGGGAGCGCCCGGCCAGACAGGGATTGATCTTGGCTGGCCGGGACGTGAGTACCGGCGCGGGACATGCTGGCGGACCGGCGCGTAGTAGTGGTGAAGCCCCTGTAACGGGGGTGGAGCGAAGGCGCCGGGTTGTCCGTGGCTGTGTTCGTTTGGTCAACCAGAGGTTCTGGGAGGAGCCCGATGGACGAGTTGAAGTCATCCGGCAAGCCGTTTCGCATCTCGAAGGTTGAGGTGTGGGGCGCCTGGCTCAAGGTGAAAGGGAATCAGGGCGCACCGGGAGTGGACGGGCAGTCGCTGGCGGAGTTCGAGACGGATCTGAAGAACAACCTGTACAAGATCTGGAATCGGATGTCGTCGGGGACGTACTTCCCGCCCCCGGTGCGAGCGGTGGAGGTACCCAAGCCGCACGGCGCGGGCACCCGAATCTTAGGGGTGCCTACCGTCGCGGATCGGGTCGCGCAGACCGTGGTAGCCGCGCATCTGGAGGCCAGGGTGGAACCGGTGTTCCATCCTGACTCCTACGGCTACCGGCCTGGGCGTTCCGCGCTGGACGCGGTCGGGGTCTGCCGGAAACGCTGCTGGACGAGCAACTGGGTGATCGATTTGGACATCCAGAAGTTCTTCGACAGCGTCCGGTGGGACCTGGTGATCAAGGCCGTGCAGGCGCACACCGATGCCCGCTGGGTGATGCTGTACGTGACGCGGTGGCTGGCTGCGCCGTTACAGCTGCCCGACGGGACGTTGCAGGCGCGCGACCGGGGAACCCATCAGGGTTCAGCGGTTTCGCCCGTGCTGGCGAATCTGTTCATGCACTACGCGTTCGATACCTGGCTGTCTCGGGAGTTTCCGATGGTCGAGTTCGAGCGGTACGCCGACGACGCGGTCCTGCACTGCGCTACTCGGTGGCAGGCCGAGAAGGTCTTGGCCGCGCTGCATGAGCGGATGGACGAGGTTGGGCTGCGGCTGCACCCGGCCAAGACCCGGATCGTCTACTGCAAGGACAGCAACCGGCGTGGCGAGTTCGAGCACACGTCGTTCACGTTCTTGGGGTTCACCTTCCGGCCACGCTCGGCCCGGCGGAAGGACGGTGCGAAGTTCGTGTCGTTCCTCCCGGCCATCAGCAACGATGCCCTGAAGAAGATCAGCGCGCGGGTGCGATCCTGGCGGCTGCACCGCCGCACCGGCAGCACCGGTGAGGATCTCGCCCGGGTGATCAACCCGATCGTGCGGGGATGGATGGCGTATTACGGCGCCTTCTACCGGTCAGCGCTGTATCCCTTGCTCCGCCGCATCAACACCTACCTGCTGCGGTGGACCATGAACAAGTACAAGCGGCTCCGCGCTTGGAAGAAGTCCATGCAGGCGATGAGTCGCGCGGCCCGAGAGCGGCCGCAGTACTTCGCGCACTGGGCCTGGGTGAACCCGGCCGCCAGATGACCAGGACAACAAGAGCCGTATGACGGGAGACTGTCACGTACGGATCTGTGGGAGCCCGAGGGTGAGATTCCCCCGGGCTACCCGACCACACCCAGCCGTTGAAGTGGTAGGCGGTCATCCACAGCGCCACCGCCGTGGCCAGAACCAGGCTGCGGCGGCTCCTGGTGGTCGGCAGGCGCTCGATGACGCTCATCAGGAACCCACCGCACCGCCAGGCAGCGCGGCCCGCAGCAGCGCCTGCGCGTCGTCGGCCAGCGCGTAGTCGATCCACCTGCCGCGGCGGCTGGTGGTGACCAGCCCCGCGTCGCGCAGCACCTTCAAGTGGTAACTGAGCAGGTTCGCCGCGATCGGCACCTGCCGCTGCAGCTCGCACACGCACGCCTGCCCGCCGGCCAGCCTGGTCAGCACCAGCCAGCGCACCGGGTCGGCGACCGCGGCGAGCAGCGACACCGACGCGTCCAGATCGGGTGCCGCGGCCACCGGTCGCGATGCCTCGAACACGTCCATTTCAGTTCTCCTTGAATCAATCTCATTTGAAACGTAGCACGTGGTCGGGTACGGCGGGGGGTATCGGACGAAGTGGTGTCGTTCGACCCGTGACCCGCATGACTGGCGCCCAGGTGCCGAGGGGACGATGGGCTCTACCGCGAGGTCGCGCAGTGCGCAACGCATCAGCGGCGGGCTTGTCTGCTAGACACCAACGACTGCGCGGCGAGCTGGAATCCGGGCCGCCGGACACCGCGAGCGACGCGGGGGTAGCGGCGCGCCCCCGAGGGGACTGGAGGAGGTCTCCACGCCATGACGGAGCGGTCCGGGCGCGGAGGCCTCCCGTGCTTGGTGCGACAGGCGATGCCTCACATTTCCATCTCGACGCCGGTGTCGCCGACGTCGCGCTTGGCGAGCAGCGCCGCCCGGTCAAGCTCGAGCGCCGCCTCCTCCGCGATCAGCAGCGTGCGGGTGTCTGCCGAGGACATCGGGGGCCTGGCCAAGGGCTCGTTGGCCTGCTCCGCCTCGCGTTGCGCGTCTGCCTCGGCGGCCCGCTCGTGTGCGCCGTCGCGGCGCTCGGCGACCCGTAGCCGGCTCAGATGCCGCCGTTCTGTGCGGATCTGGGCCAGCATCTCGGCGGTGCCGTCGTCATCGCTGACTGCCATGACCCAACCTCCTGCTCTGCGTTGTGCCCGGCGTCGACCTCGTCGTCGACGAGCAGCCCGAGATCGAGCTGCCGCTCTGGTGCGGCCGCGTGTGGTGCGGCCAGTTCGACCTCGCCGCGGTCGAGCGCGCCGCTCCACTCGCGCAGCGCCGCCCGGTCGACGGCTCGCTGCCACATCCGCTGCGCGTCGCGCAGATCACGGCCGCTCGCGTTCGACTCGGTGATCACAGCCCCGACGACGTGCTCGACGATCGCCTGCTCGGTGTCGTGCAGGCTGTCCGTGGCCGGCCTCCCGGAGGGCCGGGAGGCGAGGTAGGACGGCAGGTCGGCGAAGCCGCCCGCGGCGATCTCACGGTCGAGGCGCGCCTGGATCGCCGGCGCGTGCCGGGCGTAGAAGTCACTGGCCGGCAGCAGTGCCGGAGCGACATCGGCGAGCCCGACCTGGCCGCGGCCGGCGAACTCGCGCAGCTCGGCCGGGTCGTGGCCGGCGGCCTGGGCGGCCAGCAGCACGTCAGCCCTCAGCGCCGCGTGCGGATCCTCGGCGGTCATCTCCGCCTGGATCCGCTCCGTCGCCACCTGGCCGAGGTGTTCCTCGGCGCCAGCGTTTAGTGCGGGCGACGGCGAGCCGATCGACCGACATCTGCGAGACCGCTTCGATGAACGGCCGGTCGGCGACCAGGTCCGCGGCGTCGAGCCGGCGCGCGAGCTGGTGGCGTTCTGCGCCCGCGGCGGCGGCCGCGAGCTCGTCGCGCAACGCGTCGCCGACGGCCTGGTGGCGCAGGTGTGCAGCCGTGCGGCCTGGATCGGCGAAGGGCGTTGCACCCAGCTGCGCGGCCTGGGCCTCGTAGCTGGCGACCCGCTCCGCCAGCGGCGACGGAGGTGTCTCGACCTCGTGGCGCAGCGCCATCTTCTCCCATGACTCGGCCGCCTCGAGGTCCTCGAGCCGCTTCTCGATGTCGCGTGCGACCTGGTCCCGCGTGCCCAAGCTCGGCGCGTCCCACCAACGCGCATACAGGTCCGGTGCCCGCTCCTCGATCCATCGCTCGCTGATCGAGTGGCCCGGGCTGACCCGCATCCACAGCTGCCCCTCCTCGTTGTAGAGCGTGCTGACACTGTGCTGCCCGCGGCCGCCGTGGTCGGGGCTGCCGTAGAACTCGTCCGCACTCATCGTCGCCTCCCGGTGTTGGCCGGCGCTCTCCGATCAGCCGGCGGCGGCGGATCGGGAGTCCCTACCCGGGACAAGTGGCTTGGGCAGGCCCGGACAAGACACGGCCCGGCCGAAATTTCGGCCGGGCCTCTGACGGTTTGGGTGGAGCTATCGCTCGGCGGTCACGGCGAACTCGCCGCGGCGGCCGCGGATCCCGCGCTGCCGTTGGCGGTGCCACTGGCGCCGGCGTCGTTCGCAGGCTTCCGCCTCCGGCGGGGGGCCGGCTTCGCGGCCTCGAGCACCGCCTCAACGTCCGCGCGGTCAACGCTCTTGACCGCCGTCTCGATGTCCGACTTCGGCAGGCCGCTCAGCTCCGCCGCGCTCGCGACGCCGCCCGACAGGTCGGACAGCGCGGCGAGCTGCCCGTGCCACCGCTTGATGATCGCCTCCCGCTCTGCGGCGGTGGCCACGATCTGCTCCAGCAGCTTCATCTGCTTCGCGAAGCGGTCCTGTGCGTCGGTGCGCGCCTTGCGCAGCCGGTCCAGCTCCCGTGCGTTCGTCGTGCTCGTCATGCCCGGCACCGTAACCCGGCGCTCGCCGCCGGCCGTCGCCTCATGTCGCCTCAAAGCCCTTGAGCCACCCGCGTCTCAGCGCCCGGATTTCGGAAGACCCCATTGCATTACCCAATGTCTGTGGAAAACCGTGTCGTGTTTCGCGTACCCCGAAGCACTTGTTCGGAGTGTGTTGACCGTCGGCCGCGTAGGGGCAGGTACTGGCTGCAAGTACCTGACCGAGCAGGTTGCCGCGGGCAAGGACGACTTCGCGGAGCTGTCGCCGGCACAGGCGCTGGCCTACTACAGCGACACGAAGGCGCACGGAGAATCGCCCGGACGGTGGGTCGGCCGCGGTTTGGAGACGGTGGGCCTGGCCGGGCCGGTGAGCGCCACGGAGCTGCAGAATCTGGTCGGCAACGCGCGGCATCCGCACTTTGACGACATGCTCCGTGCGACCGCGATCCAGTTGTTGAATGATCAATCCCTGTCGGTTGGGGAGCGGAAGGCCGCGCTCGCGCGGGCCGAGAAGGACCTGTACTTGGGTCGAGCATTCGCGACCTATGAGTCGGCCGAGGACCGGGCCGAGCACGCCGTTGCTGACCTCGGCGACGACGCCGACGAGGCGTCCAAGGACGCGGTCCGCGCGCAGGTGCTGGCCGAAGGGGACCGACAGGCGGTCGCGGCCTACGAGCTGACATTCACGCCCGTCAAGAGCGTCAGCGTGCTCGGCGCGATCGGCGGCGAACCGGTCTGGCAAGAGGTCATGGACGCGCACCGCGCCGCGGTCGACCGGGCGCTGGAGTACGTGCAGGACCACGCCGCTTACTCCCGCGCCGGCGTCAACGGTGTGCGCCAGATCGACACCCAGGGCTTGATCATCGCGGCGTTCGAGCACCGCATGAGCCGGGAGCAGGACCCGAACATCCACACCCACGCGATCGTCGCCAACCGGGTGCTGTGCGCCGACGGCAAGTGGCGCACCGTCGACGGCCGAGCCGTCTACGCCGCCAGCGTCGGCGCCCGCGCGGTGTACGAGCAGGCGCTGGAGACCGAGCTCGCGCAGCGCCTCGGGGTGCGGTTCAGCGTCGACGAGCGTCGCACCATCCGCGAGATCCACGGCATCCCTCTGGCCGTGATTGAGCACTTCAGCAAGCGTGACGCCGCGATCAAGAAGGCGATGGCAGAGGAGCTAGACGGCCATATCCGACAGGGACGCGGTTGGTACAGACTCCACCGCGTCTTCACCTTGTCCACCCGACCAGGCAAGAAGGGCGCGGAATCCAGCGCTGATGCCATAGCCCGTTGGCAGCGCGAACTCACTCACGCCGGCTTCGACCCGCAAGCCCTGCTCGCCGACGCCACGCATCCGTCAGAGCGTCAACAACGGCCCCGCACGGACCAGCAGATCCTCGCTGAGGCCGTCGTGATCCTCAACCAGACCCGGGCCGTATGGACTCGACACCACGCGGTCCTGGCCGTCAGCCGCGCGCTGCCGCCGGCACTCGACCAGCCGTTCTCCGAGCACCAGCAGCGCGTCGAGCAGCTGGTCTCGCGGCTGCTGGCCGACGCCGTCCAGGTCACGCCACCGGATGTGCTCTCCGTCGGTCCGACCCTGCTGCGTGAAACCGACGCGCAGAGCGTGTTCACCGCGCACGCCGACGTGCTGTACGCGGCGCGGTCCACCGTCGCCGCCGAGCAACGCATCCTGTCAGCACTCGAGGACGCCGACGCGCCCCTCATGACGGCGACCGAGCTGGCACCCAGCGCCGCGCGGCACCAGCTCGGCGACGACCAACTGGCCGCCGTGTACGACGTACTGACCACCGGCACCCGCATCAGCGCCATCGTCGGCCCGGCCGGCTCGGGCAAGACCTACGTCCAGCGCGCCGTCGCGGCCGCGTGGTCGACGCGCACCGCCGACGCCGACCATCCCGGCGCGCGGGACGTTCTCGCCCTCGCCCCGAGCCAGATCGCCGCCTCCGTCTTGGCCGACTCCATCGGTGCGCGAGCGGAGAACATTGCCAAGTGGCTGCACGAACACCGCAACCAGACCAAGCGCGCCGCTGAGGCCGCCGCACGCAAGAAGAACTACGAGCCGGACCAGGCGTGGACCCTGCGGCCGGGGCAGCTCGTCATCGTCGACGAGGCCGGCATGGTCACCACGCGGGAGCTCGACGCCATTCTCACCGCGGTACGCAAGGCCGGCGCGAAGCTGCTGCTGGTCGGCGACGACAAGCAGCTGGGAGCCATCGGCGCCGGCGGCATGTTCCGCACCGTCGTCGACCGCACGAACGCGCCGGTGCTGTCCACGGTGCGCCGCTTCCGCGACGAACAGGGCCGGTTGCGGGAGTGGGAGTGCCTGGCCTCGCTGGGTCTTCGCAACCGGGATCTTGACGCGATCGCTGAGTACGAACGCCGCGGCCGCATCCACTCCGGACCGCTGGAACGCATGGAGGAGACCAGCTATCGCGCGTGGCTCAGCGACCACCTCTCCTTCGATCAGGCCCGCGAGTACGGCGCCGCGCAGGCCAGCGGCGCCGGGGGAGTGGCGCTGCTGATGGCCGACACGGAAGCGGCCGCGGCCGCCCTGTCCGCGCGCGCCCGCGCCGACCTGGTACGGCGGGGACTGGTCGAGGAGCGCGGCGCCGTGCTCGCCGACGGCAACCACGCCGGCGTCGGTGATCTGATCGTGACGCGGCTGAACGAACGCCGCATCCGCGCCGAGCAGGGCGAAGGGTTCGTCGCCAACCGCGACACCTGGCGCGTCACCGAGCGCGGCCGTGACGGCTCGCTCACCGTTGTCGCCGTCACCGGCGACGCCCGGGAGCTGCGGCTTCCCGCCGCGTACGTGACCGCCAACGTGCAGCTGGCCTACGCCGGTACCGTTCACTCCGCGCAGGGCCGCACCGTCACCACCGCCCGCGGCCTGGTCACCGACGCCACGTCGGCCGAGGCGCTGTACGTGATGATGAGCCGCGGCCAGCTGTCCAACGACGCCTACGTCGTCACCGACGACCCGGACCGCGAAGCGCACCAGCGGTGGCCAGAACAACACCACCTGAGCGTGCTGGCCGCCATCCTCGAACGCGACGACCAGCCGTCAGCCTCGGTCGCCGACGTCGAACGTGACCTGTACGAGCAGGCCACCAGCATCAACCGGCGACGGATCATCTTCGGAGACCTCTCCACGGTCGTCCGCGGCGACACGTACGAAGCACTCATCGTCGAACATGCCGGCCGTGACGCGGCCGACCGCGCCGTCACCGACCCGGCCTGGGCATCCCTCGTGCGTGCTCTGGGCACCGCCCAGATGCTCGGATGGGACTCCCGCCAACTGCTGATCCAGGCTGTCACACAGCGCGAGCTGGGCACCGCCGCCGACGTCGCGGCGGTGCTGCACTGGCGCTGCGAGAACATCACCGGCCACTGGCGGGAGGCTCCCGACGCGCCCGTCGCCGGAGACCTCACCTGGCAGGAGCGCGCCGCCGGAATCCTCGACGCCGCCCGCGGAGACACCCTCGCCGACCAGGTCAGCGTCGACGCCGCCGACGGGCTTCAGCAAGCCGCCGAGGCGATGGACAGTCGCGCCGACCAGCTCGCCCGCCGCCTGGCCGAGCAGGCTCAGGCCGGTCAACAGGGCGGCTACGAATCCGGCACCAGCCCGGTCTGGTTGCGCGAGCTCGGCCCGGTCCCGACCTCGGGCGCCGACGTCGACGCACGGCGCGACGCGTGGATGCGCAACGCCCGCGCTGTCGCCGTCTACCAGGACGCCGCGGGATACGAGCCGACCGGAGAGGACCCGATCGGACCACGCCCACCGGCGGGCGACGCCGAGGCGCGCGAGCTGTGGGCCGCGGCCCGATCCGCACTCGCTGACGCACCCATCGCGGCAACCATGCGCGCGATGCTGCCCGAACGGCTGCAGTCCTGGGTCGGCGAAGCACTCCAAGCAGAGACCCGCGAGCAGCCCGCCTACGTCGGGCACGAGCTGCGCAGCCTGAGTCTGCGCGCGCGGGCGCAACGCACCCGAGTCAACAGGCTGCGCCAGGAGCTCACCGTCGCGGCAGGGCAGCTGTCCACCGCCGGCCGCCGCCGGTGGCGACGAAACGAGACCGCGATCGCCAGCCTGCAACGTGTCCACGACCAGATCGCAGCGCGCCTGAATCGCGGGCGAACAACGCTGGCCGGCATCGAGCGTGACTTGCGCGAGGTCACCGACATGCACGCCACATGGCAGCAGTGGGAGCAGGCCAGCCGGGACCTGAGAAGCCGTGGGCGGCTCGCTGCCCAAGAACTCAGCCTGCGGGGAATCGAACCCGCCGACGTGTCGCCTTCGCTGGCCGAACCGACGCTTGCTCCAGACGTGATAGCTGCCCAGCTGGCCGAGCAGTACGCGATCCAGTCCGCGGCCGCGGACTGGTTCCGTGCGCAGCTGAACCAGCGGTGGGCGGCTGGCTACCTCGCCCACCGCGGCCTCGCCGAACCCGCCGCCGCGGCCCTCGCGGGTTACGCCCCCAGCCGCCCCGGCCACTGGACCCTGCTGCTCGACCACCTGCGCCAACTCGGCTACAGCGACGCCTCGATCGAAACCGCCGGGCTGGCCGCCCGCTCTCGTCGCGGCGACCTAATCGACCGTTTCCGGGACCGGGTAATGCTGCCCGTGCTCGACCAGCAGAACCGGCCGATCGGCTTCCTCGGACGCAAGCCCGCCGGCGACACCAACCCGGACAACCCGAAGTACCTCAACCCGACCGGCACCCCGCTCTACGACAAGTCTCGCGTGCTGTACGGGTTGGACGCCGACGCGATCGCCAAGCTGGCCGCCGGCGCGCAGGCCATCATCGTCGAAGGCTCGCTGGACTGCCTCGCCATCCGTCTCGCAGCGCCGGACCTCGTGCCACTCGCGCCCTCGGGAACGGCGCTCACCGAAGGTCACCTGGACCTCCTCGCCGCGCACACCTCACTGAGCCGGGTCGTGCTGGGCTTCGACGCCGACGAGGCAGGGCACAAGGCCACGCTCGCGGCCGGACGGAAGCTGCTCGCCCGCGGCGTCGCGGCGCCGGCGATCGAGCTGTTCACCGCGCCACCGGGGTCTGACCCGGCCGAGATCCTTGCCGCCGATGGACCTGCGCGACTGGCGGTGACCCTGGCTGACGAAGACCACCACGGCACGCTGCTGGATCTGCTCGTCGACCAGCAGCTCGACCACTACGACTGGTCGATGACCGGAACGCCGCTGCGTGACCTGCCCATCAGCGAGCACGCCGCCTCCGAGGCCGTCAAGGTGGTCGGCAATACCTTCCTCGAGGCGACCGAGCTGACCGCCGACACCGTCGCCGAGCAGTCTCGTCGACAGGTCCTGCGAATCGCCGAACGCACTGGCGTGCCCAGCCCCCGACTCTGGACCGAGCTCACCAGCGTCATCACCCGCGATGCCCACGCGGACGAGTTCGACTACGGTCCGATCGAGGCCCTGGACGAGCCAGCAGTGGAGTTTGAGGAGCAGGCCGCCGGACGGTGGCCGGCACTCGGGTTCGACGATGACCCGGACCCCGACCCCGGTCTCCCGCACGACCGCGACGGCATCTGACCTCGTACGCCGCCCCCGCGAAGTAGGGGTGACCGCATCGATGCTGTCACCAGCCGCATGTCCGGAGGCTCGACTCGTCAACGGCAGTGCGGGAGGGCGTGCTCCGCCTGTTCTGTGCGGAGCACGTCATAGATGAGGTGGAGCGGCATCTGGCCGAATGGACTAGGTGGGTGGTGTCGAACGGCTGTCTGAGGGCGGTGCCCTTTGGCGGAGTGCCGGCGGGTAGGCGCCGCGGCGCCTGCGTCGGCGTGAGCGCGACGCGCGATCGGGGCTGTTGTGGCTGAGTTACCGGTGATGACGGCGATCGTGAGCGTTTCCGCTGGCTTGTGGGGGCGTTCGGACCTGCGGGTCGGGTCTACCCGGCGGTGGCGGCCCATCCTCGTCCGGGTGTGCTGGCTACGGCGAGCACGCCGAGGCGTGCGAGGTTGACGGCGGCGGCGAGCAGGGCGAAATCGGCGGCGACCTTGGTCTGTCCGCGGACCCGGGCGCGGCGTCCGCCGTGGCGGCGTCGCATCAGGTGCCCGATCTTGCGTTCCACCTTGGGTCGGGTGGCCCGGTAGTCCGCGACCCAGTCCGGGTCGCGTTGCCGGTGCCGGGCGGCGGCAAGCTGCTTCTCGTGCGGGCCGATGCTGATGCTGCGTCCGCCGGCGGCCTTGGTGCACTGCTCACGGAGCGGGCAGCCGGTGCAGGCCTCGCCGAAGCTGGCGGTGCCGGCCCCGTCGCCGGCGCGGCGGATCGGCGCGGTGTTCCCGGCGGGGCAGGTGACTGTGTCGTCATCGAGGTTGATGTCGAAGCGGTCCTTGGTGAACAACCCGCCCGCGGTCGAGGGCTGCTGGGTCTTGCACTTGGACTCGATCCCGGCTTGGTCCAGCCGGTCGTGGAACTGTCCGGTGCCGTAGGCGTTGTCGCCGTAGACGCTCGCGGCAGGCTCACCGTCACCGCCACCAACGCTGTCACCGCCCTGCCCGTGCTCGGCGTCCGGGTGCTCGCTGTCGGTGTCGTCGGTGTCGGTGTCGGTGTCGAGCAGGTCGGTGATCAGGTCCTCGGCGGCGCTGGCATCCCCGGCGTTGCCGGCAGTCACCGTGGTCGCGGTGATGATCTCCGAGTCGGGGTCGATACCGATATGGCCCTTGTAGCCGTCGAAGCCGCGTGCCGCGGTCTTGTGCCCGTGCCGGGTCTCGGGGTCCACGGTGGAGATCACCCGGTCCTTCGCGACCCGCCGCGCGATCCGGAACACCCCATCGTCGTCCTGGTCCAGGTCCTGGCCGAGCACGGTGGCCAACAACGCTGCGGCCTGGGCCGCCGCCTCGGCCAGCTCCCGCCCGTCCAACACCGCCAGCAGCGCCATACCGTCGCGAGCCAGCGCGTCGATCAGCGCGACCCGCGCGTCCGGGTCGTCGTAGTCACAGACCGGCTTGCCCGCCGCGGTGTAGTCGTCCTCTCGGGCCAGCACCGCCCGCAACTCGTCCTCGAGGTCGGTGGCGGCGACCTTGAGCAGGCCCCGGATCGCCGAGCGGATCAACGTGACCGTGTCCATCGTGGCCACCGCGTCGTACAACGCTGTGGAGTCCAGCACCCGCTTACGACCCACCAGCCCGGCGGCCTTGGCGACATCAAGCACCGTGTCGAAGATCCGGTCCGGGGCGTCTGATCCGGCCAGCCTGGCGCGCATGTCCACCAGCACCGTGTGCACGAAGCCCGGGTAGTCGAAATCCAGCCCACCCGCCGCGTACTTCCACCGCGCATCGAAGGCGAACCGGTCCACCGCTTCGCGGTCGCTGCAGCCCTCCATACGCTGCAACACCATCACCACCGCCACGATCATCGGCGGCACCGAACGCCGGCCCACATCGGTGAACAAGTCCGCGAACATCTCATCGGGGAACAACCGATGACACTCCCGATGCAACAGCCCGTAGACCGAATCCGCAGCGACCCGGCCATCGCAGAACCCGACCGTAGACCGGAACAAATCCGCCTGCCTCGGCGCCAGCCCCAACGTCACGACCCACCCCGAGATCGAAGTCCCTGCCTCATAGGCAGAGTCTCCCGGAAATGATCAACAAGGCAGGGGACCGCCACGCGGCGAAAAAACACCAGCCACCTAGGGCCAAGCGGCTCAGCCCCGACGCCGCACACAGCGTCTGGCGGATGGCCTACCTGCCGCTGCTTCGCGTTGTCTCGATTCCACCCGGTCTGACGACGCCGGCCGAGAGCAGCCGCTTGGCGGTGCTGGCTGATCCGCATAATCCGTACGGCGATCCAGACGATGTACCCACCGCGACGCTCGCGCTCCTCCTCGCCGCACCACTGCTCAGCAAGGACCGCAACGCGCTGCGCGCTGTCTACGGCGCCGAGTTCGACCACGTTGCCCACACTCAATGGCTCGGTGCGCTCGCTGCCGGTGGCGATCTCGGCCCGCTCAGCACGTACCTGCAGCTCAGCTCGACGGCGATCGTCGGAGCCGGAAAGGCCGGTGTCGCCGTATTCCGCGCTCTGGCGAGGCGCGTGCCCTGGCCATGGCTACTGGCCATCGGGGCAGGCGCGGTGGGACTCGCGTCGCTCGTGTTGGAGCCTGCGGCACGGAGGGAGATCCGCGCAGGAATCGGCAGGATTCTGCTCGGTGCGATCGAGCTGGTCGGCGAGATATCTGCGCTCCATTCGGCGGCGCAGCGTGAATTCGCGACGCTGGCGGCTCCGGCTCCGTGCTGGGGCGAAATCGCGGCCGGGCTCGCCAGTGACCTGCAGCTGAGTCGCCTCTGCCTGCATGAGTTTGCGCGGGCGCCCCAAAGCGAACTCAGCGCAGCCGAGCTCCGCGACGTCCTGCAAGTCCAGGCCGGTGAAGGTCGCATCCGTGCGGCGCTTCGGACTGGCGCCTGTTTCGAGCAGGTCTACGCCGGCCGGTTCCAGGTGGGACGGGCACTGGTTCGCGCCGAGGCAATTGAGATGCCGACTCGAACGCTGCTATCGAGCGGTCCCGCCTAGACGTCGGTGGCGGTCAACGCAGTCGTCGAATCGGACGCAGCAGCAGCTGCCAGCTCGCGCGCCCAGTCCCAGGCCGCGCTCGGGTTACGCAGGTAGAACTTCCGACGGCTATCACCTTGCGCTAACGGCGTGATCAAACCGAGCGTGACGAGGTTCTTTAGCGGCGTCTGAAGGTTGCTGATCGACACGTCGAGTGCGTGCGCGACGTCCGTCAGGCACACGATTCCGTCGCTCGACTCGGCAATCGCGACCATTAGCTCAAGCCGATAGTCCTGTCGGAACGCGGCCCGCGACAGCGCACGCAGTACGTCGGAGGCTGGCGAAGACACGCCTGGACTCTACGGGATACGCATTACGGGAAGTCCATAACATAAACTGAACTCGGAGGCGGTGGCATGGGCGAGCGATCGGCGATCGAGTGGACTGAGGTCACATGGAACCCGACGACCGGTTGCGACCGAATTTCTGCGGGCTGCGATCACTGCTACGCCCTGACGCTTGCCAAGCGGCTCAAGGCGATGGGCTCTGCCAAATACCAGACCGACGGTGATCCACGGACGTCCGGACCCGGCTTCGGGTTGGCGCTGCACGAGTCGGCTCTACGGCAGCCATACGGCTGGAGCGGCCGCCGCGTCGTCTTCGTCAACTCGATGAGCGACCTGTTCCATGCCCGTGTGCCCGTGGACTACGTCCGACGAGTCTTCGACGTCATCGCCGATACCCCGCAGCACACCTATCAAGTACTCACCAAGCGTGCGTCTCGCGTACGCAAGCTCGCCGACAGCCTCGACTGGCCGACAAACCTATGGATGGGCGTCAGCGTCGAGAGTCCTGAACAACTGGCAAGGGTCGATGAGTTGCGTGCCGTGCCTGCAGCGATCCGCTTCCTGTCGTGCGAACCGTTGCTCGGCCCGCTCACCGACCTGTCGGTCGCGGGCATCGACTGGGTAATCACCGGCGGCGAGTCAGGTCCAGACGCACGCCCGGTCGACCCGGAATGGGTTCGCGAGATCCGCGACAAGTGCACCGCCGCCAACGTCGCGTTCTTCCACAAACAGTGGGGAGGGCGGACTCCCAAGGCAGGTGGCCGAGCGCTCGACGGCCAGATCTGGAACGAGATGCCTGCTACGGCGTAGCGCGCACGATCGTCTGCGACCACATCCGCTTGTTGCTCGTGTCCCGCGGTTGGACCAGGCCTTCCTCGGCAACGCGGTCCCAAGCCGCCCGAAGGTGCTTCTCCCCTGCGACGCCGAACGCATCGCCGTAGACCTCAGCGACTGCCGCGAGCGGCACGGACGAACGCGTACGCATCAGCTCGCGGATGTTTGCAGCCACCAGATCAATCCAGGCGGTGTGGAGCCGTTTCTCGGCAGCATCGGCGTCCTTCTCGGCTTCGGCGGCGATCATCTCGTCGACCGCAAACAGCGTTGGAGCAGTGTTGAACCGCTCGATCTCCTCAGCGAGGTCAAGCTGCCGGTTGTAGTTGCGCCAGTCCTTGTTGGCCAGCGACGCGACGTCGGCGAATTGGTAAGCCGCCGCGTCGTGTCCGTAGAAGAGCGTCAGCAAGAACAACGGCACGTGGCCCGGCCGACGTCGTACCGGCACCTCGATCGACTTGAGCCCAGTAGCCGCTTCCAACCGCCGACGAAACTCGTCTGCCACCAGGGTGGCCGCACGACCGGCCGAGCCGTCCTCGCCGTGGGTGTAGTTGTCGAGATACATCTGCCGCCACCACTCGCCGCCCAGAAAGCCATCGACGCGGCGCAAGGTCCGCTCCCGCGAGTTGAACTTCGGCGTCCGTAGCGTGAGGTCCTCCGATAGGCGGCCGCCGATGCGCCGCACGGAGTCGATGTTGAAGTTGAGCAGGACTTCCGTCGGCGCTCCCTTGGGGCGGCCAGCGAGCGTCTGGACCAGCAGGTCGTAAGCCAGTGCCGTACCGAACGGGTCGAGGAAGATCAGGAGTGGATCTTTCCCTGCGGCCGAGACTGCAGCTTCCAGATGGGTTTCTACTTCGCCTTCCTTGACGTCGTAGCTGCCGCCGCCCCTCCATTCAGCGCCCAATACGGCGCTGAGGTTGGCGGCATGGACCGGGTTGCTCTCGATGAACGTGCAGCGCAAGTCCCGCTTCGCGGATGACAGCCTTGTGGCCGTCTCAGAGGCGAGGAGGGGCGAACCGGGGCTGCCAACGGGTTGTCCGTATTCGGGCTCGTATCGACCCGGTCCCGCATAGCCGTCGATGAAATGCACCCTGCCGCCGGCGCTGGCTGAACCGGTCATCGAGGCGAACACCGTCAAGTATCGAGACAAGACACCGTGTTTGAGCACCGCAGCGGCTTGCTTGCGCTGGAAGAACTCGTCGTTCGCGACCACAGCTCGCCCTTGTCCTGCGGCGCCGGCCGCACAGATGTCAGGTCAATTGGATCGTTCGGCATCGACAACCTCTGGGCGGCGCGCCGAACATGAACTCTTGAGCAGACTCGAAGGCGCACGTATCGAGGCAGCTGACGGACATCAATCGTAGCGTTCGCAGCACACATAGTCGGCGTTGTGCCGACGTCTTATCTGGGGCTGCGTGCGGGCCGTCTGTAACGGCGGACAAGAGTTCTTCGCGGCCGTCGGCGTGTCCTTCGCGGACGTGTTATCTGGGGTCCTTACGCTGCGCGGCGTGACGGCGGTGAGGGACGGCTTGGGGTCGTGTCGGGTCCAGCGGTTGACCGTGTCGCAGGGCGAGCCGACGTGGACGGTGATTGGACAGGACCATCGGGTGGTCGAGCCTGTGGAGGAGTACCTGGAGTATCTGCGCGCGCGGCGGCTGTCGCCGAACACGGTGAAGTCCTATGCGCGGGCGTTGGCGTTGTGGTGGCAGTACTTGAGCGTGTTCGGGTTGCGCTGGGACGCCGTGACGTTGCAGGACTTCGGTGGCTTCTTGACCTGGCTGCGCAGCGGCGACGAGCCGGGAGTCACCTCGATCGAGCGGCGTCCCGCGTTGTTCTCCGAGTCGACGATCGCGGTGCGATTGGCAGCGGTGATCTCCTGCTATGACTATCACCTGCTCAACGGCGTGACGGCGGGCCGGGATTTGCATCGGATCACGCATCGAGGCGGGTCTGGATACAAGCCGCTGCTGGAACACATCGCTCGCCGCAACGGTCGGCGAGAAACGGTGATCCGGGTGCGTCAGCCTCACGGTGCGAGGGCGCCGGTGTTGACGCCGGCGCAGATCGAGTTGATCTGCGATGCGTGCGCGAGCTGGGACGAGGAGGCCCGCGAGTGGCGCGGGTCGGTGCGTAACCGGCTGTTGTGGGCGTTACTCGCGGAGACGGGCCTTCGCCTTGGTGAGGCCCTGGGGTTGCAGCATCGCGATTGGCACACCGGCTGTGGTGACACCCCATTCGTGGAGGTCGTTGCCCGCGAGCACCCGCACGGGGTGCGGGTCAAAGGCGGGTCTCGGCGGGTGTATGTCTCCGACGAGCTGGATCGTCTTTATGGCGAGCACGTGTGGCGCTTGTGCGAGGCGGGCGCGGACCTGGTCGCTGATGATTTCGACGCCGCCTACGTGTTCGTCAACCTCGAGCGCGAACCCAGGTTCGCGCCGTGGCGGCCGGAGTCGGTCTATGACCTGGTGTCTCGTCTGCGCGGCGAGTTGTCCGGGCGGGTGCCCGTGGAGTGGACGCCGCACTGGCTGCGGCATAGTCACGCCTCCGCGCTGCTGCTGTCCGGGGTGCCGGTGCATGTGGTGAGCCGCCGGCTGGGACACGCTGACGTGCAGACCACGTTGAACACCTACGCGCACGTGACCGAGGACGCGCAGATGCGCGCGGTGGCGGACTGGAAGACATTCACCGCAGGGTGGCGGGTCGGCGTCGCAGCCGGCAGCCAGGGCGGGGTGGGTTCGTGACCGGCGCACGAGGCCCGGCCGCCGCGGACTGGCTCGAGGCGGCCCGCAACCGCTGCGACCGGGTCGGGATGGATCAGCTGTGGGCGGCGGTGCCGGAACCGATGCGGCTCTCGCGTTTCGCCGCGTCAACCGTGCCCGCCGACTACGCGGCGGCCTTCTGCCATGACCGGACGTGGCAGGCCGGAATCGACCTGGGCGCGTTGCCGGAGCCGATGCGCCGTGAGCTGGCCTGGTGCATGTTCCGCATCATCGAGATGGGCGGCAAGATCGCCACGCCCGGGGTGAGCATCCTGGTCCGGCGGCTGGCTGAGGTGGTCGCCGATCGCGGCGCCCGGGCGCCGGCCTCGCTGCTGGACTTGTCGGTGCGCGAGTGGTGCCAGCAGATCCAGCGGAGCGTGCACCGCCGCAAGAAGCGGCTGCCAGCACCGGAGACCATGCGGATCACCCGACAGCTGTTGACGCGGATGATGCGCCTGCTACTCACCACACTGGACACCGGCCCGTGGTGGGAGCGAGACCGATGGGACCCGATCGAGGACGGCCGGATACCGCTGCGCAAGCACGAACCGATGGGCCGATACGCGGTGCGGTTCGACCCGATCGCCACCGGCTGGCTGCGGCACGCCACGCAGTGGCATTGCAAGATCGGCTTGGAGACCGCGACATTGACCTGGTCGAGCGTGCACCGCCGGATCGCGGCGATCAAGGAATTCGACGCGTTCCTGCGCGGCCGCATCGTCCCCGGGCCGTGGCTGGCCGACCAGCCCGCCCAGGTCCGCATGCTGATGTTGGACTACCTCGGCCACCTGCGCGCTCGGCACATCTCACCGGGGCGCCGCGGCGCGGGACAGCGGCTCTCGCAAGCCTCGGTCCAACGGCAGGCCAGCGACGTCGAACAGTTCTACGTGTTCATGGCCGACAACCACACTGCCGCAACGGTCGCGCTGGCCGAGCCGGGCTGGGCACAGTTGGGCCCGCAGCACGCCGGCTTCTACCGGCGCGGCGAACTACCCGGCAAGCAACAGCCCAAAATCGGCCGGCAGGTCATCGACGACGACGCGCTGTCGCGGATCCTGACCGGGCTCGAACTGCTCGGCGCACCGGTCGAACAAGGCGGGTTCGGCGACGAGCAGGCGATGCGGATCACCTTGCTGGTGGCGCTGCTGGGCCGTCGCATCAACGAGATCTGCCTGCTCGACCCCGACCCGCTCGAACCGCTGCTGCCCACCGTGCGGACCGACGACGGCGCGGACAGCGCTGGCGATAAGGCCCAGGCGCCGGTCGCCAAGCTGCGCTATCAGCAGACGAAGATCGACGGCGCCCCGAACACCATCCTCGTCCACGCCGAGGTCGTCGCGATCATCCGCGAGCAGCAGCAGTGGGCTGCACGGCACTTCGCCGAACATGGCAGCCCCGGCGCACGGCCCAAGTACCTGTTCCTGGCGCCCCATATGAACCGCAACGGCGATCGGCCCTACTCCGACAACAGCCTGCGGCCGCTGTTGAACAAGGTGGCCGCCCGGCTGGACGTGCGTGACAGCACCGGCACGCTGATCAACTTCAGCCGCACCCACCGTTTCCGGCACACGGTCGCGACGAACCTGCTCAATAAAGGCGTCCCGTTGCACGTCCTGCAGCGCTACCTCGGTCACCTGACCCCGACGATGAGCATGGTTTACGCGGAGACGCTGCAGTCCACCGCCGAGGCAGAGTTCCTGCGCTACCGCAAGATCACCGCCGACGCCCGAGATATGGACATCGACCCGCGCGACCTCTACGACATGCTCGAACTGGACCGGCGCACCGACCGGATCCTGCCCAACGGCTGGTGCCTGCTGCCGCCCCGCCAGGTCTGTCTGAAGGGCAATGCGTGCTTGACCTGTGACAAGTTCGCCACCGACGCCAGTTTCCTTCCCGAGTTGCACGCCCAGCAGGACCGCACCGCAACCCTGATCGCCGAACGCCGGTCGGCGTTCCGGGCGCGCACCGGACAGGAGATGACCGAGGACAACGTGTGGCTAGCCGGGCGACGCCAGGAACACGACGCCCTTGGCCGCGTCATCCTCACCCTCGAACGGACCAGGCTCAGCGACGGCACCGCGCAGGCGATACGCGGCGCCGGAGTACAGGCCCGCACCGACCCCGTCGCCGGCAGGCAGGAGCACGACTGATGCGCGGCAACCCCGACAACCTCCGCCTCGCCGCCGCCAGAAAGAGCACCGCCGCCCACGCCAGAGCAGAGCAAGGACTGCGCGAGATGCTTCGCCGCGGCGAGCCGATCACCTTCCGCGGCCTGGCCGCCACCGCCGGCGTCTCGCTCGACTTCCTCTACCGCACCAGCGACATTCGCCGCCGCGTCGAACAGCTGCGCGACCAGCAGCAAGCCACCTCGCCCGCGCGGACATCCCGCGTCGAGCCCAAGCAGCCAGCCAGCATCGTACGCACCCTCACTGCCCAACTCGCCGAACTCAAACGCCGCCACCGCGACGAGATCCAAGCACTCAACCAGGCACTGCAAGCCGCGCACGGCGAGAACCTCGAACTGCGACGTCGCCTGGGCCACCGCCCCCAACAGGCCTGGCCGGCAGTCAACGAACCCGCGCCGTCGATGCGCCCACCGCTCGGCTCGCAGCGCGAACTCGAAGCGAGCCGATCTGTTACGGACGCGTACGCAAGAGAACAGCCCGCAGAATCCGGGACACACCAAGCTGATGATCTTGAAAACGCCGGATAAGACGTCGGCGCAACGCCGATTCTGTTCTCAGCGTGTCCGGTGTGGCGACCAGTCGTGCCGTCGCTGTTATGCGTCCCGCGGCGGCATATCGGGCCAACTCGCCACCCGTCGGACGGCGCGCGCCACATGGTGGGCGGCGCGCCTCGGGGACCGAACGGCAAGGCGGCTGACTTGGTTTACGTCCGTCACGCCGGGGTGGACACTGAATCTTGACGAAAGCCGACCGGATCAGGGAGAGCCGCCATGCCAGACTTCTTTAAAGCTGCTGACGTTGCGCGCAGCCCGGGGCCGGGGGGCGCAACGCCGCACGTCAATGGCCCATCTCAGACACCTTCGGGCGCCCGGTTCCGCGCTGATGAGGCTGGCACGTGGCTGATGTCGTTCGACCGAGAGGGAAAGGCTGCCCTCGATCGGCTCTGCAAGGAGCTTGGAGCGCAGCAGCCCGAGGACGCCGTGTACACGGCGTTGGAGCTCCTGGCCTTCGCGGTTGACAATGATCTAGACGTGGAGAGTAAGAACCGCCGCGGATACAAGCGGATCTCGGGCCTGTGGGCGTGATTGAGTGACTCATTTTGATGCGACCGATGCCACCGAGGTCGCGGGTGCTTTCGATCGTGGCGCGCCGACCCGATTCGATGTCGTGGACCTAGAGACGCGGGATCGAAGTCATTTCGGACGCGTCGTAATCTGGGGTTACCTCTTGCTGATCGCTCTCGTTGTCGTGCTGCCACTGACGGTGTGGGCAGTCCTATCCGGCGGCGGTGCCGAGTTTGATAAGGGTCTGCGCGACGTTCAGGAATTAGCCGTTGCCATGATTGCCGGCCTCAGTGGAGTCGCTGGACTCGCGGGTCTCGTGATGGGTAGGTATTTCAACGACCGCTCTAGCTCCGCAGTGCGTTCAGGCAAGAAGCAACCTGGGCGCAAGAAGGCTGGGACCAACGCGCTTCGAGAGAAGAGCTGAACAGTAGGCGTCACGATTGATGGTCGACTGCGAGGGTGACTCCAAGCATTGCGGCGAGCGGTGGAAGGCGACGGCGATGGCGGGTCATCGAGTGGACGTGTTTCTGCAGGAGAACATGACGATCGACTTCTATTCCCCAGCCAGGCCGTGTGGGGCGTGGTGGTCGCCGATCACGGCAACCTGCTGAGCGCGCCGACGAACTTCGACAGCCCTATGACCGCAATGTCTGGGTGCAGTACTCGCCGGCGGGGTGTCGCACGTTCCAGGTCGGGCCACGCGAAGTACTTCACCTCTGCGCGCATTGCGGTCTACTTCCGCCCGCGATCTTTCCAGTAGCGACGGTGCGACATCGGTCGTTCGGTCTAGGTTCGGCGACGGCCCAGCCACGGCGCCGCAACCTACAGATTGATCTGCGCGGCGAGCCCCGCGCTCGGTCCGTGCTCGATATCGACGGCGATGCGCGCGATCTTCTGTCGGCTACCTTCCGTCATCAGCTACGGACCCAGGCCAACATGAAAGTTCGACAGTAACGCCGATTGTGCCGACCTGACGATTGTGCCGACCTGACCGCCGGATGGCCTGCCGTGTAAGGGGAGCCGCCTCAGCGGGTCGGCACAATCCGACCGGTCGCGTCGACAGCTCGCTCGCCGATCTTGGAGATCGGGGTGCCTACGGATCCGCGACAAGCCGCAAGGTTGCGGAGGTGCGCGCCGCGACCCTCGGCCGGCATCTTCCGGGGCCTGAGCCGAGTCTGTTGGAGACGTGCTCGGATTGTGCCGACCTGAGGCCCGTATCGCCTGCGAGGCACGGGAACCACCATAGGGAGGTCGGCACAATCCTGCTGTACGGGCTGATGTCTCCCGCCGCCGGTCCAGAGTTGCACCCCGGTTCCGGGATCGAGGGCCGCGTTCCGACCGACTGTGTCACTAGCTGGGTTTGCCGTGTACACATGCGACTTCGAGTCGACGGTGGCCGCCGACGCCATCGAGTGTTTCGCTCCAGGCCGCCCTGGCAACCGGCTACCGACGGCTTGGCGGACCTCGTCGACGAGTCGTGATTGTGCCGACTTCCCGACGCCGATCTCCTTTGCAGTCAGCCGATTCACTCGCGACGTCGGCACAATCGCCAGATCGGCACAATCGGCGATACGGCCGCGAGCCCCGGTCCTAGCGTTGCTTGGTGTACGGGCTTTTGGCGTTGATCATGAGTTTTCAGGCGGCGTTTGCGAGCCCGGCGTCGTCGATGTAACCGCGGACGTACCGGTCGATGGTGGCCAGGGCGTGTCGTAGCTTGATCGGCGCTGGTGGCGTGTTCGCGGCGAGCAGCGGACGCAGCAGCCGGTCGTGCAGTTTGGTGTAGAAGATCGCGACGCGTTGCCCGTCGGAGGTGAGGCGGAGGTGTTGGTGTGCTCCAGGCGTTCGATGAGCCCGTTGAGCCGGAGTCGGCCAAGGTCGTAGCTCATCTGGTTGGCGGTGTAGGCGACGCCGAGTAACGCGCTCACCTGGGCACGAAGGCTCCTGCTGGTGAACCCGGCGACGGCATGCACCGTCAGGGTGAGGGCGCCGACCAGGGCCATGACCCGAGGGTCGCCGAAACGTAGGGCTGGAGCCCTCCTGCCTTCGGTATTCATCGAGGACAGCGCGACCCGCTCGAAGGCTGGGCTCGCAAGGACACAACCCTGGCCGACACGTTCAATATCGAGCAGCCGCGCATTGGCGGCACGGGCTTTGGCTTGTAACTCGTCAAGGTTGTGCAGGCGGCGCTGGCAGCCGAGATCGGTCGGGGAGTTGATCACAGTCTCGATCCGCAGGGCCCGACCTTCCTTCAGGTACTGCTTGATTCGTGAGTGCTTGTAGAAGGCGTTCACGGTCACCTCGACACCGCGAGTGACCACGCGGGTCGCGAACCCGCCCTCAGTATCCGAGCGGATCCGCCGGTCGAAGACCAACGACATCTCATCCGGGCGGCCGATGCCCAAGTTGTCGCGGGCCAACGCTTCGAAGAACACCCGGGCGTGGCGCGGAGCAGCGAAGGAGAGGGTGCGCGACACTTCGACCTGGCGCACCGACAGTTCCCACCAGTAGCCCGCTGCCCGGTCGGTGGTGTTCAGCGGCAATGGCAGCCGGGTCATCCACCGGTCGAAGAGGGCCTGGATGTCGACCGGCCCGAGCCGGTCACAGATCGTTTGCAACCCGGCCGGGGCATCGCAGGTCGCGAAGCCGTTGGACAGCGCAGTGAACCCGATCCCTGCCCTGTCGCATTGCCGCTTGGCCCACTCGTGGCCGTTGACCCACACCTTGATCGGATACGGGAAGTAGGAGCACACCTTGATGAACGCCGGACCGAACTGCTCGTCCCACAGGTAGAAATAGAAGCACGTCACCCGCCGGTCGGCCTTGTTGAATCCGTACCACGGCACACCGTTCGAGGCCGGACGCTGGTACCCGGTGAACACCGACTGGTACTCCTGCGCAACGCCGATCACCGCAACACCGCTGCGGCCCTCCCGAGCGAATATCTGCAGGTAGGGCCGGGCCACGTCCGTCTTGCGGTCATCCTTGCCGAAGCGCAGCACCGGGATCTCGTTGACCTGCGCGAAGCGGTCCACCGCGGCGCGGAACCGGTCCCCGATCCTGGTGAACAACGCTGGCGACGGGATCGGATACCCGAGGTGGCGGGTCAGGAACGTCACCACCTGACCACCGACCTGCAGGTTCGGCACGTAGCCGTTGAGATAACCCGATCCAAACATTCCACGTCCAACACGACGTGGCCGTCGAGGACCTCGGCCACCGTCGTCCCGTCACGTGAGTTGATCGCCGCGAAGGCCGACCGTGCACGCTTACCCGCCGCCATTCTCATCGCCTCGACCAGCAGCCTGACACCGCCCGAGGAGAATCGCCTACCCCCTGACCGGTGGCCATCGCGCACCGCCCGAGACCGAGGCCGGCGTCGGACCGCCGCCGGACCACCCAGCAACCGCAGCCGAGCACACGACCCGACCGACACCTCGGCGGTCCGAGGCTGGCCTCACTGGGACCCGGTGACACTTCACGCTCCGTGACGGCGGCAGTACCGGCTAGATGGCCGCGAGCGGGCCGATTCCGATTCCGATGACCGGCGACAGTCCCCGCGCGGTTTGCGTCTGGTGACAGCAGTCTTACGGTCACCCCGAGTACCTGGCCTGCTTCGGGTCGGCGCTGTTACTCGATGTCCCAGGCCGGGCCGGTGTCCGCCTCGGCGTCGATCTCGGGGCTACGTGGATCCGGCTCCGGCGCTGAGAGCTCCGCCGCGCCCGGCTCAGGGCCGCCCATGCCGGCCACGATGTTGTTGACGAGCGCCGCATGCGGATCCAGTGGGGACCGCTGGAGCCGCGCTTCGCGGGCGGCGATAGCGCCTGGTTGTGCGCGGCCGACCGTCCGGGAGGCTGCCCGGTCCAGCTCGACGGCCAGCTCGGCGGCGAGCTTGGCGGCGTCGTCGAGACGATCGACGATGGTGACGACATCGAACCGGTCAGCGACCACCGGCCGATGCGTCAGAAACTCGCTGACTCGCTGCTCGCGGAACGGAAGCCGCGAGGCCAGCGCGTGCAGCTCGCTGTGATCGGCCAGCTGCGTGATGACGCGGGCCAGATGATTGGCCACGTCGGGGATCTCGTTCACCATCGCCTGCAGGTGCAGCACGGCATCCACCTTCAGTCCCGGTCCCCGATCGCCGGTCAGCCGCGGCTGACCGGGCGGGCCAAACTCGCGCCGCAACTCCAGATGTGCCCGCTGCGCCCATAGGCCGAGGTCGCGGTCCTCGACTCGCAGTGGTGCCGCTGAGGTGAACGGGCGCAGCCGGTCTCGCACCTCGTGCCAGATCGCGGAGGCGGGCAACGCCTCTGGCGTCGCTCGACCGTTCAGCGCCGCTGCCGCGGCGGTGCCGTAGCGGGTGGTGGACTCGGCCGCGCGGCTGACCGCGAACACTTCGAGCAGGGTCGGGCGGCGAGTGAGGTCGGTGGCCGAGCGACGTAGCCGGTCGGTGATCAGCACCATCGACTCCATCGCCGCGCGTGAGGCGAGCGCGCCGGCCGGCAGCATCGACCGCGGCACGGCCCGATCCAGGATGGCGAGGCTCTCCTGGGCCGGCGGATCCGCGGGGCCCCGGTTGACCAGCGCCCGGGCGGTCAGGTGAGCCCACGCCAGATCCGCGGTGCGGCGGCGATCACCTTCGGCCGCGTAGGTGCTGACCACCTGCACCGTTGCGGCCAGTTCCAGGGTGATGGCCCAGCGCTGATCACGGCCGACCTCGTTGCGGAGTGTCGCGACCACATCGGCGGCGGCGCCGGCCAGTGCTGTCAGTCGTCCGAACGGCTCTCGATCGACACCGGCCGCGACCTGGGCGCAGGACTCGGCCAGATCGTTGACCACCTCCTCGCGGGTACCGCCGATCGTCAGCTCCAGGCCATCGCGGCCGAGTTGGCGCAGCGCGCGGCCCAGCTCGGCGAGGGAGCCGGACGCATCGCGTACCTGCCGCGGCGTGCCGGCGGCGTAGGGAGCCTCGCTCTCGAGCGTGTGCAGCAAGTCCCGGATGCTGGTGGCCATTACCGGGCCGTCCCGTTCTGGGTGGTCAGCGCCGCGGCGCGAGTCTGGACGAGCGCGTCGAGCACAGGCTCGGCCAGCTCGTCCGGCGGCAGCGTCGACAGCAAGGTGATGGCCTCGCTCAGCGCGGTGCTGATGGCGTCCGCGTCGTCGCCCACCAACGGCACGGTCGGCGAGGTGGCGCCGAGCAGCGTGTGCAGCCGATTCGCGGCCTGGCCGCATCGGATGGGTACCTCGAAGTCGACGGCCGCCTCGCTGTCGCGGGCCACTGCTTCGAGCAGTGCCGCCGCCCGGGCAATGCCGGCAGACGGGGCGGGGGTTTCGGTGCTGGGCATGGGGTCCTCCGTGGTGTCGTGTGGCCGTGGTGCGCTCAGTCTTCGAGGCAGTGGCCGGGTGGTCGCCTGGCTCGGTGGAATCTGTGGATAGGCGCGACGACACGCCGGCGGCCAGCGTCATTCCCGGTCCCATTCCGGGTCGCCGGCGGGATCGTCGGTGACGTCCGCCGCCGTTCGGTCGATCGACTCGTCCCGCGCGGTCGGCGGGCGGGCCGCCTCGGTCAGCCGGGCCTCGACGTTGGCCGCCCGGAGCTTGGTCGCGGACAGTTCGCCCGCCTGTGGGAACTCCGTGCCGATGCGGGCCTGTGCCCTGCTCATCTCCACGCTGAGGCGGTCAACCTCGTCGGCCAGCTCCTCGCGGCGCTGCTCGAGTGCGTTGATCCGGTTCTCCAGACGGGACACCATGCCGACGGCTTTGCTGTCGTCGCCGAGTGTCTCGACGGCGATCTCCACCGTCGCGTACGGCACGCCCTCGCACCGCACGCAGAGTTCGATGCCCGTGGTCCGCCGCGTGGCCGAGGCCTCCAGACTGAGCCCGCCCAGTGATCCCGCCGGGACAACGACTTCCCTCTGATATCCGAGGTCGCGAGCCAGCGCCGCCAGTTGGTGCTGCAGTGCTCGGCCGGCTCCGGCCCGCTTGTCGTAGGCGGCGGTGCCGACCGTCATCTGGAAGGCGTCGCCGGCGGTCGACCGGCGGCGCGGGATCACGGTGTCGAGGGTGGCGACGTCGCGTTCGAGGCCGGCCTTGCGATCAGCCGAGGCGACGAGCTGCCAGCGAAGCCGGTGCTGGGAATGGTCGTGTGCCCGCTCGAGGCGGCGCAACCGCACCAGGTCGGCGTCGACCTGAGCCTTCTCCAGCAGCAGCGGGTCACCAGCGGCCAAAGCCTTGATCTCGCCGTAGCTCAGGGACGTCTCGCCGACGTCCTCGATCTCGCGCACATCCAGCTTGCCGCGCAGCAGTTGCCCGATGAACTTCGATTTCCTTTCCAGCGCCTGCCACATGTAGGCGTCGAAGCTCTTCTCGGTGACCCAGCGGATCACCTCGATTTCGGCGTTCTGGTTGCCCTGGCGCAGGATCCGGCCGTCACGCTGCTCGATGTCGCGCGGCCGCCACGGCACGTCCAGGTCGTGCTTGGCGATCGCCCGGGTCTGAATGTTGGTCCCGGCGCCGAGGCGTTCGGTGGAGCCCATGATCACCGCGACATCGCCGCGGCGGCACGCCGCGAACAGCAACGCCTTGTCGCGGTCGTTGTTCGCCTCGTGGACGAACCGGATCGTTTCCCTCGGCACGCCGCGCAGGGTCAGCGCGGTGCGCAACTCGTCGTAGACGTTGAACCCCTCCTTCGGTGTGCCCAGGTCGCTGAACACGATCTGCAGTGCCCCACGGACGGGGGAGGGGGTGCCGTCCTCGCCGAGATAGATGCGGTCGCGGTTTCTCGCCCAAATCGAGGCGATGCGGTCGGCGGCGGCCTCAACCTTGGTCTCCTCGGCGGTGTCGCGGTCGACCAGCCGCAGATCGAGGGCGGCCTTGCGGGACTCGGTCATCAGGCTCAGGACGTTGTCCTTGCCCTTCTCGCTGCGCGCCGCCATCCGGGCCGCCCGGTCCCCGATCTCGGCCATGAACACCGCCAGCTCGTGCGACGCCGCGACCTTCACGGTCTGCGCGGCCCCGGTCGCCAGCTCCGGGGTCGGTAACTGCAGGTCCTCGGCGGTCTGGATGTCGGCGAAGATGTGGAACATCCGCAGCAGCTCGGGGACGTTGTCGAACTTCGCGATGCGGGTCTTCAGTCGATACCCGCCGGTCGGTGCGACCTCGATCTCGGTCACCTGCTGGGTGAACGTGGCAGCCCACTGGTCGAAGCACTCCAGCCCGGCGTCGACGAGCACGTCGGGCCGCAGGTAGGACTGCATCACGTAGGACTCGGTGAGGCTGTTGGCGATCGGCGTGCCGGTGGAGAACGTGACCACCCGCTCGCCCCGTGAGCCGCGCAAGTAGTCGATCTTCATGTCCAGATCGGTGGCGCGCTTCGAGGCCTTCTTGCCGATGATCGCGAGGTCCTGGTTCGCCGAGGGCGTGAGCAGGTTCTTGTACATATCCGCTTCGTCGACGACCAGGTAGTCGATGCCGCATTCTTCGAAGGTGAGCCCGTCGTCGCGGCGAGCTTCCATGTGCTCTTTGATCGCCTCTTCCTGGCGGGCCAGCGCCGTCTCGAGGCGTTTGACTGTCAAGCCGCCCTGCTCGCGGGCCGAGTCGAGCCAGATGCGAATCTGCTCGGATTGCCTTTCGAAATAGGCCTTCTGCGCGGCGATCGACAGCGGGATGCGGGCGAACACCGACTGCGACACGATCACCGCGTCCCAGTCGCCGTTGGCGACCCGGCCGAGGAATGTTCCGCGACCCAGCCGCGTGACGTCGCCCATGCCGGCGGCCAGCACCCGCGCCTGCGGGTACAGCTGCAGGAATTCGTTGCGGAACTGCTCGACCAGATGGTTGGGCACGACGATCGCCGGCGTGGTGATCAGCCCGAGCCGGCGCAGCTCCCACACGCCGATCGAGATCTCGGCGGTCTTGCCGGCGCCGACGACATGGAACAGCCCGGCGGACGGCTCCTGGATCATGCGGGCCACGGCGGCGAGCTGGTGCGGGCGAGGTGTGAACGATCGCGCGAGCCCGGGCAGCGACAATGCCGCTCCCGAGTAGTCGCGCAGCACGATCGCGTTGAACCGGTCGTTGTACTCGCGGGCCAGGTCGGTGGCGCGCTGCGGGTCCTCCCACGCCCACTCGGCGAACCGCTCGTTCAGCTCGACGGCTTTGCGTTGCGCCGCTTCGGTTGCCTCGAGATCCAGTTCCCGCTTGCCGTCCTCGACCTCCACCCAGATCTGGATCGGCTCGGCGCGCAGCACCTTCTCCGCGATCCTGCTACCGGCCAGCGCCGGCGTACCCCACGTGTCGGTCTCGAGCACACCCCACCCGCCCCCGCGGACCGCCCATTGAGTGCCGCCGGCGTGCTCGACCCGAATCTGCTCATTGGCGAACGTGTCGCGCAGAAACCACTGCACGTAGCTCAGCCGGACCCACCCGCCGAGCCGCACCGCAATGTCATCAGGCGGGATGTCGGGCGGGATCACCGCCCGCAGCGCCGCCACGTTCGTCTCGAACCGGGGGTCCTGCTCGGCCGCGGCCCTCGCGGTCTCCAGCTTGCGCCGCACGTTGTCCGACAGGTAGGCCGCAGCAGGGATCAGCCGGGCCGGAGAGCCCGGGTCGTCGAAGACGAGCTGCCCCAGCTGCAGCCGGGCCTCCTGCTCGCCGACGCCGAGCAGCCGAGCCACCTCGGTCAGCCGGACCTCACCGTAGGTGTCCAGGCAGATCGCCAGCGCGTCGGCCGCCGTGTCGGCGCCAAGCGGCCGCACGCGGGGCACGACCACACGGCTGGTGAAGATCGAGGCCTTCGACGCCGTCTGGGTCTGCGGATCGAAGTGCTCGAGCGCGTACACAGCCCCGGCGAATGGATCGTCGCGGAAGCCGCCCTGTCGGGGCGGCACCCGGATCTGGGTGGTCTCACCGGTCAGCGGGTGAGTGCGGCCCGGGCGCCAGCTGAACCGGTTGATCGGGCCGTAGCCAGCCTTGTACGCGTCGTACGCACGATTGAGCCGACGGCGCAGGTCATCGAGTGCCGCGTCGTCGCTGAGGTCCGCCGCCTCGGCCGCGACGAGCTCGACGTACGTGTCGCGCAAGGTGAGCAGCAGCCCCAGTTCCCGCTGTTGGGTTTCCGGAACCGGGTGCGGCACGACGGCGCCGTCCTGCACCCGCCCGACGGTTCCGTCGTCGAGGCGCTGCAGGTAGCCGTCCGGGCGACGGGCATCGCCGGGGACCAAGGCGACCGCTCGGCCCCCGGTGACCGATTCCGACGGAATCATCTCCGCCGGCAGCTGGCCGAGGCCGAGTTCGGCAGCGAGCTCGGCCGAGTCGTGGATCCGCTCCGCGACCGCCTGCAGTGGGCGGTCCCGTCGCGTCAGCACGTCCGACACCTGCGTGCCGAGGTCGGCGCCAGGATCAGCTGCTGCGGCCGTGGGTTCGACCCAGCGCACGGTGAGTTCGTCGTCGCGGTACTGACCTCGGCCAAGGCTCATCTGGCCGACCACCTGCCGCGGATGCGCCGCGAAGTACTCGTTGATCCGGGCTCGCCCGCCGTCGACGTCGACGTCGGCCAGACGCTCCCACTCGGCGCCGGCCGGCTCCCAGCCGGCGGGCCGCCGCCGGAGCGCGAGCAGATCAGTCACGACGTCGGTTCCCGCCAGCTCATGCGTGCCGGCGGGCAGCCGGACGGCGAACACGAGGTCCGCCAGCTCGGCCAGCTCGCGGCGCGCTGCGGGGTTGGCCGCGTCCATCGTGTAGCGCGAGGTGATCGCGGCGACCAGACCGCCGGGCCGGGTCAGATGCAGTGCCTTGACCAGGAAATGGTTATGGATGCTGTGTCCGCGCGGATTGTGGCGAGGATCGTGCAACGCGACGCTGCCGAAGGGCACGTTGCCGATCGCCAGGTCGACGCACCCCTCCGGCAGGCGGGTGTCGGCGAACGACTCGGCCCTGATGTCCGCGTCCGGATACAGCGCTGCGGTGATGGCCGCGGTCGTCGGGTCCAGCTCGACGCCGATCGCCTCGACTCTGGCGGGCGCCAATCCCACGAAGGTCCCGGACCCGCATCCCGGCTCGAGCACCCGCCCGCCGGTGAAACCGAGTCGCTGCACCGCCGACCACGCCGCGGCAGCAACCCGCGGGTGCGTGTAGTGAGCATTGAGGGTGGAGCGGGCGGCCGCGCGCAGCTCGTCCGGGGTCAGCAGGTCAGCCAGTTCGTCGTGATGGAGCGCGTAGACCGCTGTCTTCGGGTCATACAACTGGGGTACGGCGCCCCAACCCGTCCAGCGTGCCAGGATCGCCCGCTCGTCGACGATCCCCGCGCCGTCGACAGCCGGGGCGCGCCCGTCACGCTGCAACCGACGCAGCAGCCGCAGCGCGGCGAGGTTGTCCTCGACCCGTGAGCTCTGGGTCGGCCGCGGCAGCGGGTCTAGCGGCGGGCGCCACCTGACCGGCGTGCTGGCGTCTCCGTGGCTTGGACCGCCGCCACGGTCTCCAGCGCCGACGGGATCGCCCACTCGGCCGGGATCTCGTCCGCCTCGTCCTCGTCCTGCGTCTCCGCCGGCAGCAGCACCAGCTCCCGCAGAGTCAGCTCCTCGGCCTGCAGCCGGGCCATGTTCCGCCGGCCCACGCGAGTCAAGAAGTCCTCGCCCGCCACCTCCGGGCCCAGCAGATCCAGCTCCAGGGTCGCGATCTGATCGCTCACCTGGATCCCCAGCTCCGAGAAGACGCTGCTCGGATCCGCGATCATCGCGTACCGGCTCGGCAGCCACGTCCTCCAGTGGCTTTGCGCCATCGCCCCGTACTTGTTCATCGCCCTGCCCTCCTTCCGCGTCCGGGTCAGGTGCACCCCACAGAAACTCCAGCGACAGCTGACCATCACTGCCGCCCGGATCCGATCGACTGCGCCGCGCCATCTACGCGGCCCGTCCTGGCCGGCGGCCCGGCCGCTGGCTCTCGACTCCACGCCCCATACCTCGAGCAAGTGCCGCAGGCCCCGCGTCGAGCGACAGTCACCCGAGGAGTGGATATAAACCACGCTTGCAGTGGTCTCACAGCCGACGCCGCTCGTCATGACACCACCAGCGTTTCGGGCAGCACCATCCCGAACTCTTGGCCGAGCGCGACGCGGCGAATCGCCTCAAGCTCGCGCACGTAGCCGCTCACGATGAGCGGCGCCACCTGCTGCTGCGCGAGCAGCCGCAAGGTCGTGTGGGCCGCAGTGATGACGTCGCTGGCGGCGGCCGGCGGCATCGGGGCCAACGCCGGCCATCCGTACGTTTCTGCGACGACGTGCGCGGCGGCCAGCAGCGGCCGGTAGAGCAACTGTCGCAGGGGCGGCACGTAGCAGCCGGCGAGGTTGCGGACGATGTGGTCGAAGCTGTCGATGCTGGTCGCCGCGCCCAACACGACGTGCAGGCGAACATCGTTGACGGTCAGGGGAAGCATCAGCGCACCGTGCGGCTCTGGCAGCGCCTCCAACGTGATCTCGTGCGCGAAACCGGCAGAGCGGGCGTGGCCGCGAGAGGCTCGCTCGACCACGTCGCCGACGAACACGCCGAGGTCGGTGGCGCTGTCCTCGCCGAACCGGGAACGAAACTCTCGCCAACTGGCGAGCGGCGGAGCCGCGGTGAGCTCGCTGACGATCCAGTCGTAGTCCGGGCCGGGCACCAGCGCGTACCAGCTGGGCACGTCGACCCGCAGCAGCCAATCCAGGTAGCGCCAGGCCGCCTCGCCCGCGTCCTTCGCTCGGCCAGCCGCGCACGCCTCGACCTGGCGCAGCACCAGAGGCAGCAGGTCGGTGCCCGCGGTGCGGTCGGCCAACGAGCCCAGCCAGGCGGCGAGCTGAGGGGAGAAGTGGCTCGCGCGATCGAGGCGGTCGAGCGGGACATCGGTGATGTCGGCCCACAGGGTCCGGACCATCTGCTCGCCGTCGCCGGCCGGGTCGTCGAGCACGCGGTACCGGCCACCGAGGGACAACACGGGCACGCCCAGCGTGCCGTGCCGTGCCCGGTGGTACGCGGTGCGCACCGGGACGCCGTTCTGTTCGGCCCACTCCGGGATGCTCGTCGCCGCCATACAGCAAACGGTATTGCAGGCTCTTGCACTCTGCAACTCTGTGCAAGTGTCTAAGTCGTGTGGACCCGGGTGGGGGTGACAGCGTTCTTTCCGGCACCCCTTATCGCGGTCGGTTATCTGTGCCGTCTCGGCGGGCCGGCCGTGGTCCCTCAAGCGACGTTCCGTGACCGCACCGGGGTGCAGCAAGCTCGCGGCCGCGTGGACGCGGCGCCATTTTCGCCCGGTCGGCGACGCGTCGACGAACCGATCGCCTCAGTTGCACTTGGGTCCACCCCGCGCGCGTCTTGTCGAGCTCGCCCATGAAATCCCGCAGCCCTTCCGCTGCTTGCTCGATGTCGGCGAGTACGTCGTCTTGCACCTCGGCAGCGGCAGCCGCATACAGGCCGGGCCAATGCGGCCACACGGTCACCTGCGGCGGCCAGGAGTGTCGAGCACGGCTGGTGAAGATCTCGACGCAGGCCTCGCGCACCGACGGAAGTGTGGCGGCATCAGTCTCCAGGAGTGGGGCGAGCAGCTGCAGGTCGACCAAGTCGCGTGCGCGGTCGTTGATCCGTTCACCGTCGAGCGGATCGGTGCACGCGTGGATCTTCTGAGCGATCTGGTACCGCAGCGACAGGCAGTAGACCGGTCCGGTCGGTGCAACGCCGATCGCGTCGTACTCGGTCACCCTCAGCACGTCGTGCTCGTCGCCGCCGTGCGCTTCGGTGGCACTGACCTCCACCGGCACGGTAACGAAGGGCTTGCCGCGGTAGGACAGCTTGACGGCGAAGCGGCGCGGCTGCGTGGCCAGTCCAGGCACCTGGATCGTCTCTTCGCGAGCCATAAGGCCGGTGAACCCGGCCCAGCCCACGGCCAGCTGCTCGCGGGCCTTCTCGATGAACTCGTCGAGGTCTCCGCGGACTGCGGCGTCCCAGTCCTTCGACAATCGCGCCGGCGCCGGCCCGCGGCGCAGGTCCAACGCGGTGCCGCCCTTGAGCAGTACCGGCGGGGCGGCGCCCGTGTCCACGCTGGTGAAGATTTCATTGACGACCAGGGCGGCCAGCCGCCGCTGCACCCGCACCTCGAGGGAGCGCACGTCCCGGGCGTGGTTGCGCAGCCGGGCCCGCAGCGAGGTGAGGTTCGCCGGTGGCTGGGTCATGATGCTGACCGCCGGCGGGACAGGGCTCGGGTCTGGATTCGCGCCTCAAGCAGTTCACGCTGCTCGTCGGTCAGGTAGCCCTCGCGCTCCGCGGCGACACAGGCCTGCAGCAGCAGCGTGTGGTCGGTGCCGTAGGCCAGACAGTCGAGGATCGACTGGCGCGGGCCGATGACCGGAATCCCATCGTGGTCGATGACCGTGGCAGGGTCGATCTTGCGGCGCCACACCCGGTACAGCTCCCCGCCGCGGCGACGCGGTGCGTAGGCCGGCGGCACGGTCAGATGGACGAGCGACGGATTCACGTCACACAGCTCGAGCAAGTCCAGAGCCGACTCGTGCGAGATCACCCCTCGCCCCTGCGACCACGCGATCGCCTCGGCGAAGGGAGCGTGCTCGCCGCCGGCCAGCACCGGCACCCGGTAGACGCCCTGCGCCGTACGCTCGAGCCGGCCCGCAGCTGCGAGCTTGCGCAGCACCACCGGGTCGATCCCGGCCGCCCGGGCCTCACGCACGGTGACAAAACCCTGGTTCTCGACCGCGAGCGCCAGCACCTCATCAAACGCCGCCATGTGCGAAAGCGTACCGGATCAGCACGGTATTGCACACTCGGGCGAGATGGCGGTACCGGGCGCGACGTCGGCGACCTGATCATTGGCCCAGCAGTGTCGGCAGCCGCTCGGCGCCATGGCCGCCATCGCCGCGGGCGCGGCCAGGATCAGGTCGTGGTAGTCATTGCGCCGGCAACGCCAGCGGATGGCGATGTTTGCCGCCACCGTGATCAGCTCCGCCGGCGGCAACCCCCATGACGTCGAGGTTCGCGTCCCACTCCGCGGCGAGCTCCGGACGGGCCGCCCGCAGCGACTCGTTGCGTTCGTCAGGCAACGCGGCGCCGCCCCGGTACCACGGACACTGCGCCCATTGGGTGCCAACGCACCGAACCCTTACGTCCGACATCCACTGATGCCGCTCGTCCGCGCGGCAGCGCCACCACACCACCGACGCCGATGAGACGCCCAGGTCGTCTGGACCGAAGCGCGGATCGTGAAGCTCGCCCGCGTACTGGGGGAGCGTAGACAGCGGCCGACGAGCTGGATTCCGAATGATCGTCACTGCCCCGGCGACGCAGAAGTCATCGGCCGTTTGCTCCACTCGTGCTCACCCGAGTGGTGCGCACCGTCGTGGTGCTCGGGTAGAAGCAAAACACCTCGTCGGCCGCGGCGATCTCGAGAGCCGCGTCGCACACCCGTTCGGTCACCATCACGACGTCGAGGCTGCCTGTCCAGCGCAGCCAGTAGTCGACGTCCCCATGCGTCGTCTGCACGTGAGCCATGTGCGCGCCCAGGTGCGCGGCGGCCAAGTCGCACGGCCACGGCTCGCCGGCCACCCCGTCGACGCCGTAGTCCCACGTCGCACCGTCGATCGCGACGATCGCCGCGGCCAGCTCGGCGCTGACAACAACCTGGTTCTGGCACGGCTTGCGCGTGGTCATAGACCGCATTGTCGGCGTCGGCTCCGACAAGATCCGCGCTGCGGCCAGCGGCATCGGCCGTAGACGTGGGTCATCGTCCCGACATCTGAGGCGCGGCCGGCGAGTATGTGGTCGCGGGCAGTCCTGCGCCGCAGGCGACGCAACCCGGGTTGCGTGGAGGCAGCTTGCGGGGGCCGAGCTGACTGCCGGGGACAGACGCGCTGCCGGCGAGATCGATGTCTAGCCAGCGAGCTGGCGGCCGGCTACCGGTGATCCACATGATCAGCTCGTTGAGGCCGGCGCTGACGGTGAGCGCGTTGAGGTACACGATGGCGGGGTTGCTGGTGCCGGTGCCGTAGCCGTGTTCGCGGTCGAGTTGCTGCTGATGCGCGGGCTTGGCCCAACGGGCGACCTCGGCCGGGTCGAGTTCGTCAAGGCATTGCAGGCAGGGGCCTCCGGGCAGGATGAGCGCGGCGCGGCCACCGATCGTCGTTGGTGACGTGGTCGTGTTGACCCCGGTAGCGAGATCGAGGTAGGGGGTGCGGGTGCTGACGGCGATCTGGTTGAGCCGTTGGCGGGGTCCGTCGTGATCGACGCAGCCGATGATCAGGTCGACGTCGTTCAGTTCGGGATGCTCGCCGTCGACGGTGATCGCGGGCAGTTCGGTGACCCTGATGCCGGGGTCGATGCTGCGGATGCGGCGCCGGGCGACGGTGGTCTTGGCGATACCGAGGTCGGGGGGCTCGGCGGTGACGAGGCGGTTGAGGTTGCTGGTCTCGACGGTGTCGTCGTCGAGGACTAGCAGGTTGCGGAAGCCGAGGTACGCGAGCTGGGTGAGCGCGTGCGATCCGGTGCCGCCGGCGCCGACCACGGCGATGCGCATGGCGGCGACGGCGGCCTGGTCGGTGTCGGTGATCAGCGGCAGCTGGCGGTCGAACCGCGGGTCGTGGACGGCCGAGGTGTTGAGCACGCGCAGATGCGGCCCGAGGACTGTCACGGTCTCGAGTGGGTGCCGCGCCGGCGGGGTGCCGGGGTTGTCGATGTCGTTGGTCCGCCACCATTCGGCATGCAGTTGACCGTCGGCCCACACAGCGGCGACGTAGGGCCGCTGCGGTAGCAGGTCGAGGACGTAGTTGGCGGTGGGCTGCAGTCCGCGCTCGTCGGTGGGGGAGAACCGCGGTGGGCCGTGGCGGTGGTTGTGGAACTCGGCCAGGCCGGTGCCGGTGGTGATGGCCTGGTTGTGGATGCGGTCGAGGGCGGGGTCGCTGACGTACCAGCCGGTGTCGTCGTGCTCGGTGTCCTCGTCGGCGATCAGCGCGGTGTCGACGACCTCAAGGACCGGTCCGGTGTCGCCGTTGTACAGGGTGCGGGTGAACGCAAACGCGAACCGCTCAACGGTCGCGTGCGCCAGGTGGTTTTCGATGCGGTCCCAGCGGCTGGTGTCGGTGAACTTCAGGGTGCTCATGGTGTTCAGCTCGCTTCGTCGAATCGGGTGAGGGCGCCGGTGAGGTAGTCGGCCAGGGTGCTACCCGAACTCGGGTCTGCGCGTGGGTGCCAGTCGCCGGGCTCGACGTGGTAGGAGAACTGCAGCCACTGTCGCCCGTCGTGGATCTGCACGCCTTGGTTGTTGCCTGCGGGTGACCCATCAGCCAGCGCGAGGTCGGGCCGTGCGCAGATGTTGTCCGGTTGGCCTGCGGGGTAGTTGGCGGGGATCGCGAACAGCACGTCGGTGGTGTCGTGCGACCAGCCCTGCGGCAGCCGGTAGCCGGCGAGGACGACGACGAGGGTGTCGGCCTTGATGTCCGCGTCCGGGTAGGCCTGGCGCAGGAAGGGGCGTTCCTGCTCCAGACGTACCCGCAGCGCGTCTGGAATCGTCATCGGTCAGCCGCGCTTGAACCGTGGGCGGCGCTTGAACTGTGTGCCGGGCACGAGGTGGATGACGGCGTCGGGAGCAACGGCCTGGCGGGTGCCGTCGGGCAGGATCTGCACGATGCCCTCCGAGGCGGGGATGCCGCCGGAAGCCATCACCTGGGCGCCTGTGATGGTTGGGTGGTCGTACTCGTGGGTGATGTCGTCCAGGTCGTAGACGAACACCGCGCGCGGAGCGTCGGGGCGATGCGGCGGGGGAGCGGCGCTGGTTTCGTCGGTCGTGAGGGTCGTGGCCTGCGTCTGTGGCGTGTTCGAGACCGTCATATCGTCTCCTCATGGGCGGCCCCGCTGATCGGGGCTTCATAAAGAGGTCGAACACGCCAGCCAATCCGCAACCCTCCCGCGCGTTGCCAGATTTGCTGCGGCGGCGTTAGGCGGACTCGCTAGGGGTCGTGGATCGGATGTAGGTCAGCTGCACGTGCTCGGGCGCGGTCGCCTCGAGTCGGCGAGCGAGTCCTTCTTCGTACGTGGTGATCAGGATCTGGTCGACCGTGCCTGCCTGCGCGGCACGCACCAGGGTCTGGGCGACGCTGGCGCGGCGTACCGGATCGAGGTGTTCGAGTGGTTCGTCGAACCACAGGGTCGAAGCGTGGGTTGCTGAGGCGGCGAGCATTACCCGGGTCACGAGCAGAGCCGTCGCCCGCTCGCCACCACTGAAGTCAGACAGAGCGAGATCGATATCGGCTTGACCGAGATGAAGCTGACCGGCGTGGTCGAACTGCAATCCGCCAGTTCCGAACATCAGCTTCCAGCGATGTCCGATCTCGGTCGCGAGCGGTTCCACCCGTTCGGTGAGATAGCGGTCGGCGACCTGACTGACACTGCGTTGGACGACCTCGAGGAGCTGGTCTTGCGTGGCGAGGTGGGTCAGCTTCGCCTGGTCAGCCGCGGCTCGGCGCAGGTCCTCCAGCTGGTTCCGCATGGTATCCAGGCGCGCCAGCAGGCCACCGTGCACTTGCGCGAGGTCGCTGGCGCGCGCGCGCGCGTCGCTGACGGCGGTGATTGCTTGCGGCCCGGGGTCGGGATGTGATGGCTCGACTGGAGGATGCAGCTGAGCGAAGGCGTCGCTGAAGCGGGCGATCGCGGTCAGCTGTTGCCGCGCGCGGGCGGTCTGCTGCTCGTAGAGCGCAAGGTGGTCGCGTGCGCCGACGGTGCCTTCCCCGTGTGCGGCGAGGGCGGTATCTCGCTCATGCTCGGACAGCGGACGCAGGCATGTCGGGCACCGGTCCGTTGCGGCGGAAAGAAGCTCAGCCGCGCCGGCAGCTCGCGCGGCGCGGACCTGGGCGTCGGTCGCCGCGGCGATGCTGGCCTCGAGCGCCGCGGTCGCCTCGCGCTGGGTCGCGGCCAGCGACTCGCGAGGATTCTCGCCTGCCACGGCAACTGTGTCGGCCATCGAAGCCATCAAGGCCTGCGTACGCGCGTGGTAGTCCTCAGCTGCGGCTCGGTACTGCTGCCAAGCTGTAGCCCACGTCCCGGCCGTGTCGAGCTCGCCGACCACGACCTCTGCAGCCTGCCGTTCACGCTCGGCCGACGTGACAGCGGCCTCCATTTCCGCGACCGCGCGGTCAGCTTGGGCGATTGCTTCGGCGGTGCCGCTCAGATCCGCCCGTAACGCCTTGATCTGGGTCGCGATCGTGTCGCGACGTGCCTTGATCTCGTCGGCGGCGCGCAGAAGGGGATCGACGCCGAACACTGCGGCCAGATGATCGCGGACCGGGAAGCCGGTGACCCCGCCGCCAGTGGGCGGACCGAAGATGATCGCGTCCAACAGGTCGGTGTCGGCCGCCCACGCTTTGGTGAGGGTGGCCTCGTAGTCCGCCTCACTCATGCTTCGACCATCGACAGCCGCCGCGAATGTGGCCGCCCCGTTGCGGCGCACCGTCCGGGTCACTTCGATATCCGCATGATCGGGCAGCGACACCAGCACGGTTACCGACGCGGTCTCGTGGCCGCCACGCACAGCGCGCCCGCGAGCGCGGTCGACGGGAGTTCCCAGCAGCCCCCACCGCACCGCTTCCACCAGCGACGACTTACCCACTCCGTTCGGAGCCACGAGGAACGTGACCGGGTGAGTGAGCGCCAGATCGAGATGATCATAGGCGCGCCAATGCTGCAGGCGGATGCGGCGAATCACTGCGCCGCCTCAACCAACCCGAGCGCCCTCGCGACCAACTCGCTGCCAGTCATCTTCCGCTTCTGCACCGCCACGACCAGCGCCGCCACGACCTGTTCATCTAGCCCCCGCAGCGCCTGCTGGGCTTGCTTCTTGTGCTCCAGTCGGGGCTTGGCGTTGAGCGCGGCATCGAATTCGGCGGTCACGATCTCGTTTGCATCCGCGCTGAAGTCGCCCATCTCGAGCAGCTCGGTCAACCCGGCCACGCGTTCCCACCGCGGCAGGCGCCGCTCAAAGTAGTGCGTCAGCGTGAGATCGAGACTGTCCGTGACGAGGAACGTGCCGGGCTCTAGCCAGCCGCGGACCGGGTCGATCGCCTTGTTGCAGACCGCGGCCGTAACGATGGCGGCGCGAGACGCGTCGGCGGACACCAACCCGACCGCGGAGACGTCTGGGTAGGTCCGCAAGAACGACGCCAGGCGCGCCGACTCGTCCACATCACTGACGTGCTCGGTCACAAACAACGCCATGCTGTCGCCCAGCACACTGCACTGCGCCAGCGGCTGTAGAACGCCGTTGTGCCAGTCACCACCCCACGGCGGATCCCAGTCGATTACGACCTGCCCGTCGAACGCGGACTCAAGTTCGTCCAGTATCCGTCGCACAGGCGCTACCGCCTGCTCGTGCGTCCGGTCGAGTTCGGGGGAGTTCTCGCCAGACTGGCCATCGCCCCCGCGCCGGTCAGGCACAAGCCCGAGGCGCATCGCCACGGGATCATCCGCCAGCGCGGGAAGCACCAGGTCGCGATCAGCCAACGCATCAACAATCTCGAGCCGAGCCTGCATCGCTCGCCGCTGCGCCGGCGACAAGTGCGCGAGGTCAGGCTCAGGACCGCGTCCACGGAGATACAGCAGGTACTGATCGACCACGTCGTTCACCAGGTTGTCCAACTCCGAATCCTCACTCATCACCGCCTCCGCTCCCGCCCGATTCGCCCTGCAGCTTGTCGCGGACGCAGCGCACCAGCGAATCCACGGCGCGCTTGCGCTGCCGGCTCGCCGCCTGCCAGGTCTTACCTTCGCGCAAAGCCCAATCGGACACCGTGGTGCGACCCATGATCGTTTCGGCCACGACGGCACGCTGATCGGCCGTCAGCCTTTCGAGACACTCCATCGCCACTCTGGCGCGCCTCTCGTCCTGTTCGGCCCGTCGCGCGTCTTCATCGCTGAACTCGAGACGCGTTCGGTATGCCGGGTCGGTCATCAGTTCCCTGAGCTGCTTCCGCTGCCGGTTGATCTGGCGGCCGCGGTCCCGGCCGCGCCGATCGGCGATCGTCCTGGCAAGGCCGACCATCGACGAGGTGATCTGGTGCGGGCCCATACGCTCGAACTCGAGAAATGCATCAAAGACCACGTCCTCGACGTCCTGTTCGTCGGGCTTACCGGAGATGGTCGACCCGATGCCGCGTCTGGCGGCTTGGCGCATCGCGTCGCGCACAGCGTCGTACAGGTCGCCCCGCTCCGCGCGACCCGCACGCCAGCCCTCGAGCAGCCGCCCAAGGTCGTCCGCATCAGCAGCCATCACCTACACGTCGAAGGAGAAGCTCCGACCGCAACCCCCTCCGCTACGACTTCTCCACGCTCAGCTCGATCGTGAGTTGCGGGCTACGCGCTCCAAAGCCGCGTCGACGCCACGCGCCAGAGCTACGGGTCGGCGGGTAGTCCGCCGCCGCCGGACAGCCGCGCCCGTTCGGCCCGGCGAGCGGCGAGGTCGGCCGCGAGTTCCATCAGCGGGCGGAGCGCGGCTCGGGCGGCGGTTTCCAGGTCGTAGGCCGAGGAGAGTTCCCCGCCGCCCATGCCCTGCATGTAACCGACTTCCCACCCGAGGTCGTCGGGCGTGAAAGTGATGCCGATGCCGGTCTGTTCGCCAGCCACGAGCAGATCCGCTATCGCCTCCATCGCAGCCGGCGAGGGCCGTTCGCTGTCCTCGCTCAAGTCGGGTCAGCTGGCCCGGTGCGCGTCGGCGTAGGTGTTCAGCGCGTCGCGTAGGACGTCGCTGGCGGTGAGCTTGTGCGAGGCGGCGTAGCGGATCAGCCAGGCGTCGAGGTCCTGGGGGAGCCGCACCTGTCGGGTGCGCGAGTGCTGGCCCGAGGAAGCGTGCGGGTCGATCGAGGGCCGCCCGCCCAGAGCCCGCTCGACCGTCTCGCGGCCGAACGCCGCCGCCGCCTCACCGCGCAGCGCTGTCGCCGAGCCGCGTGTTGGGTTCATCTCGTTCTCCGCCCAGTCAGCGAGCTCCCGGGCTTCCTTCTCGGTGATCGTCATACCTCGTCGTCCTCCTTCATCAGCTCGAGGATCTTCGGTCGAGCCTCCATCACGTGGAACACGAACATGTCCCGCGGCGGCGACAGCACCGCCATGACCTCCAGCAGCGGTCCGCCGAGCTGACGGGGCGGCCCAACGTAGAGGCGTCGGCCGAAACGGTTCGCCGGCGGCCGCGGCTCGTCGAACTCCTGTTCCACGTAGTAGGCGTTCATCATCGCGTGCAGTGCGTCTTCGCGGGGGTCCCGTGTCTATCCGCGCTGTCTGCCCACGTGATTCCCACCCCGCGACTGTAGTACACAACCCCAGGTTATGCAATACACAACGGGCCGCCGATAATCTACCTTGGGGGTATCCATCTGACCGGACTACGCGGGTCGCAGGCCTGGCTGGCGCCAGGGTCTTCCGGCTGGAGGCCGCTCCAGGCTCGGTGGGTGACCGCGTCCGCCGGGCGGGATGGGTGGCACGTTCTTGGGTGAGGCGTCAACGACGAGTTCGCGGTAGCGCACCGGGTCGTGGGCGACTGCGAGTTCGAGCACCCGGTAGAAGACCAGCCCGCGGCTGCGGGAACGGCGGCGGTTGAAGCGGAACACGAACTCGTCGATTCTGTGGAATCTGATTTGTCCGTTTAGCTATGTTTCATCGTGCGCTTGACGGCGACGATGGGCAACAGGGTGGCGGTCGCCGACGTGCCGATCTGACGCGGTGTGCTTCCGGCGGGTGTCGGGACGTCGGCCAGTCGCTCGATGAGCTGCTCGAGAGCGGCTTGCCCGTGGTCGACGGCGGCCTTCTCGTCGTCGGTGAGGGGGACGCTGGCCAGCATTCGCTGCAGGTTGTCCTTGGCCTCCAACAGCTGTGCCTTGCTGGAGTTCTTCGGGTTGTAGAAGTCGCAGTGTGCGCAGGCCATCCGGTGCGGGCATTGTTCGAAGAACGTGTAGCTGCAGTACCCGTGACCGAGGTCGTAGTACTGCCATGGCTTCCCGTCCGCGGCAGCGCCGGAGCTCACGGCGTCACGGTCGACGAGCACCTCGATGGTGCGCAGGTTGCGGGAGAAGTACCCGGCGTCGCGGTAGGCCTTCGACAGCGTGTTCGGCGTGATCTTGGTGTAGTACTGCGTGGTGTGGGGCGTGCCGTGGCCGAGCCAAGCCTGCAGCTCGAACAGGGTCATCGGTTCCTTGGCGTTGTAAAGCTGGCTGGCGATGGTCGAGCGAGCCCGGTGGCTGGTGATGTTGCCCCGGACGTCGGCGGTCGGGACCCCGGCCTTGCGGCATAGCGCGGGGATGATGGTGCGGTTGATGTAGTACCTGGCGACCGGATGCGCGCGGATGCAGAACAGCAGGTCTACCTGCTCACCGGTCTTGCGGTCCCGGGTGGCGGGCTGGGTCGGGCGCAGGGCCTGCCAGGTCTCGATGGCCTGCCCCAGCAGTGGATCGACCGGTTTGGTGAACGCGGAGCCGGTCTTGTGGGTTGGCACGTCCAGCAGGCAGACCGCGTCCTGGGCGAGAACGTCGCGGGAGTCGCCGGGGATCGGCAGCCCGTCGTGCTGCCATCGGATGCAGCCGACCCGTAGCCGGGCGATCTCGTCGCTGCGCTGGCCGGAGAACAGCCAGGTCAATGTGATCGCTCGGATGAACTCGATCGGGTAGGCCAGCGCGCGACGGTTGGTCGGCAGGTCTTCGGGCGTGAGGTTGAGCCCGGCCCACAGCAGCTTGGCCCATACCTCATCGGCGATCACTCGGGGATTGGTGCCCAGTAGCGCGCGGACGCTTCGGGGAGCGGCCAGGGCTCGGGTGGGGTCGAGCCGGCGAGGTATCCACTCCCACTCTTGGCAGTCGCGGAAGAAGGTTCGGCTAGCCATCAGGATGTGGGCCTTCGTGGCCGGCGAGATCGCCGCGCCGACGCGGGTGCCGAGCGCCTGCTGGTGTTGCACGTAGTCGCCGACATTCATGCGATCCACCGCGGCCACCCATGCCGCGCAGGTCTGGCGGGTCCACTGGCCCGGCTCGGTGATGTCGGGGTAGGCGACGGCCAGCCACCGGCCGGCTTTGGCGATCTGGGTGCGGATCAGGGAGCGGACCTTCGGGGTCAACGTCGAGGTGTCATACCAACGCTGCACGTATCGCGCCCACTGCCTCGAGGTTCCCTCGATGACGGCAATGCCCGGGTGTCCGGTGCGCACGGGCGGATCGCAGAAACCCAGCGACGCGACGGCCTTCTGGATCGCGAACAGTCCGCGGGCCTGCAGTCGTGGGGTGTCCGGGTCGTACCGCTGTTCGCAGAACACCTCGGTGCTCAGATCCTGCAGCAGCGGACTGCGGTTGTGCAGCAGCAGCTGACACAGCACCGAGGGCACCAGGTAGCCGCGGCCCGGGCCGATCCGGTAACCCCACCCGGCGAGGGTGTCGACGACCTGATGCACCGAGTGATCGACGGCTTCCTGGCCGAAGATCTTGTAGGCCAGCTCGACACGGTTGAAGGCTCCGAGCCGATGCAGCGAGTCGACGCCGGACAGCAGATAGCCGAGGGCGAGGACGTAAGGCCTGACCGTGCCGGTAGCCCAGCGCGGTTCGGCGGCCTTGAACCGTTCGGCGGTGGGCCCGAGCAGGGTCAGCCACTCCTCGCTCGTCCACCCCCAGTAGGTCGTCTCCACCTCGGCGCAGCGCAGCAGTATCACCGCGATCGCGTCATCGGTCGCGCGTCGATGCCACCCAGCATCGGGCGGCCGCAGCGCATCTCGCGCATCGTGCAACGGCCGCAGCAGCCGGGTGATCGCACGCCACCACAGCGTGTCACCGCTGCTGTCGTGCCGCCGACGCAGATCCGTTCCCAGGCGAGTCAGCGCATCCTGTTCCGTCGAGCTGAGCGGCCCGGCCCGGTCATAGCGCTCGACGTTGATCGGCCACAGCCAGGCCGGGGCGACCTCGTCGCCATGCGGTGCGGTGCATGCCGCTGGGCTGGCTGTCACGACTGCCCGCCGGCGGACGCCTGCGCACCGGACGCGGTGAGCATGTCGATCCGCCACGCGTGGATCTGCTGCATCCCGCGAGCGAGTTTGTCGGCCAGATCCCGCCCGGACAGGTGCTCTGGCGGAGTCAGGTTTTCCAACTGTCTGAATACCTTCACTGTTGATCATCGGCGACCAGCTCGACGGCCGGGGCGGACGCTGGTCGTCGGCTGATCTCGGCGGCGTAGTTGGTCCAGTCACCGGCGGCGGCGCGTTGCCAGGTGGCGGCGACGGCTATGTGGATGCCGAGCATGCGGGCGAGCATGGCGGCGGGCAGGTCGGTGGCGAGTTGGAACAGTGCGGCCGAGCGGGATGGCCCGGCCTGGATGCCGAGTTCGCGGAGTCGTTCGGCGAGGCGGGCGGCGCTGATGGGGTGTCCGGGGCGGCCGCCGGGGAACAGCCACCGTGAGGTTCCTTGGTCGCCGAGGACAGCGTGACCGCGACGAGTGTTGACCAGTTCCCGGACCAGGGCGTCGACTGGTTCGGGCAGGGTGACGGGTTCGCGTCCGAGTCGGAGGCGGGTCTCGCTGTTGCTGGTCTGGACGTGGTCGAGGGTGAGCCGGCTGATCGCTGCCGCGGTTTGCGCGTAGAGGAGCACGAGCAACCCGGCGACGCGGCCCTCGGGCTGGAGGGTGTCGTCGTGCAGGAGCCGGCGGGCCTGGGACCAGCGGGTCTCGGTGTCGATCACGCCGGTCGGCCCGTGCCATCGGGTGGCGGCGAACTCCAGTCGGGTGAGTTTCTGCTTGCGAGCCCAGCGGACGAAGTTCCCCGCGTCGGTAGCCGAGCGTGTGCCGCTGGCCAGCCAGGTATCGAGGTCGCCTTGCCCGGCCGTGGCCAGGGTTCGGTCCTGGGTTTCCAGCCAGTCGAGCAAGGCGATCGCGGCAGTGATCTTGCGGCGAGCTGCGATGGCCTGCCCGTTGGTGGTGCTGGCCTCGCGCACCCGCCGCCGGAGTCTGCGCAGCACGTGCCAGGTGGCGTAGCGGTGCAGCAGTTGTCGTTCATCGGCGTCCTCGCGCACGGTGATGGTGGCCGTGATCCAGTTCTCGAGTCGGGTCATCTGCTCGTCGCGGGCAGGCAGTGCACCGACGGCAACCAGGACGCTGCGCAGGTGCTGCAGCGGCTTGGAATCGGGCAGTTCGTCGAGCCCGGCGTGGGTCAGTGGACGTTGCCCGGTGGCGAGTTCACCCAAGATCGCCGACGCGTTGTCCTTGTTGAGCCAGGTCAGCACGGTGTCTGGACGTTCGTGGCCGGCGAGGTGTTCGTGCAACGCTCGCAGGCGTGGGTGGATACCGCCGTCCTCGTCGCAGCCGAGCAGCTGCTCGAGCCGCTGTCGAAGCGCGCAGCGGCCGCAGGTGCGTCGCCGGTGCACGGTGTGTTCGCCGCAGCCGGGGCAGGTGTGCCAGAACGACGGGTCAGGGCGGGTGCAGGTGGCGCAGAGCGGGGCGGCGAGCTTTCCGCCACGCACCAACCGTATGGCCCCGCAGCCGACGCAGCGGGCCCGGCGTTTGCTGCAGGCGTAGCACCACGGTTGCCCGGTCGCGGTGGAGATCACGCCCGGCGCGTGACGGCCGCAGATCGAGCAGTCCACCACGCTGATCGGTCGGCATGCCTGACACGACGGCCCGCCCGGAGTGCGGGTGTGGACCCGGCGACGTCGCCCGCATCCGACACAGGTTTCCTGGTTGGCGGGCTCGGCGACCAGGCAGTTGGGACACAGCGGCCGGCCATGCTCGTCCCGGGCGGCCGCCTCGCGGATGACACCGCAGCGGGAGCAGGGCTGGGCGCGGGACTTGGCCAGGCAGTTGCGGCAGTGCCATTGACCGTTGATGCGCCGGTGCAGTCGTACGATCCGCTGACACTGCGGGCAGGCCGGTCGGATGATGGCTTGCGCGCCGGCCTCGCGAAGTTCGTCGATGAGCCGCAGCACGCCGTGCATCGGTGCCTGCGCGCTTTGGCCGGTGAGCAGCTCAGGTCGGTCCTCGATGGCCCAGGCCAGGCGCTGCAGATAGCTGGGCCTGGAGAACACGCGCCCGATAGCGGTGGTGATGTCCTCGACTGGCAGCGACGGTTCCAGGGTCGTGATCACCGTGATCAGGGTGAGCAACGGATCCCGGCCATCGGCATCGGGGCAGCGCGAACAGCGGGGCCGGCCCTCGCGGTCGAGGGTGACCACGATCCGGTTCTGGCCACAGGCAGCGCACCCGGTCGCCCGGGGGCTGCAAACCGCGCAGTACCAGTCGGTTCCGCGTCGCTGCAGCGTACGAAGCTGCTTGCCGCAGCCCGCGCAGACCGGCGCCGCGATGCTCATCGCGCCCGCGGTCCGCAGGTTCACCAGCAGGTCACCGACAACGCGTGGGGCGGGCGAGCGGCCGTCGGTGAGCACGGCGGGCCGCTCCAGCAGCGCCTGAGCGAGCCGGCGGCGCTTCGCCCGACCGCCGGCGACCTCGGTGGCCGCCTGCTCGATGACGGCGCGATCCAGCGCGGGCTCGGCGCCGGCGACCATGTCGACGACCACACCGATCGGGTCGGCGAGTACCTCGGGCACCATCACGCTGGTCGGCATCGATCAGCTGCGGGTGATGCGCGCCGGCTTCGGGCGCAGCGTCCCGATCCCGGTCTCCGAGCCGCCGGCCGCACGGCGCTTGCGGGCCGGCGAGCCAGCGGCGACTGGTTCGATCAGCTCGTCCATCGAGCAGTCCATGATGTCCAGCAACGCCATGAGGATCTTCAAGCTCAGCCGCTCCGGCCGCTCGACGACCAGCCGGTAGACCTGGCTGGAGGACAGCCGGATCCCGCGAGCGGCGAGCGGGTCGATCAGGTCGGTGGTGGCGAACATGCCCTGGGTGGCCATTACCTGCCGCAGGTTCCACCGGTAATCCAGTTTGCGTGTCATCGAATCTCCTTACCGAACCTGGGCATCTGGCTCGAAGGCCGGGGTGAGTGCCTTGCGCAGCGCGGTGTTCATGAAGTCCCCGGACACGTGGGTATAGATCGCCGTGGACGTGTCACAGCGATGTCCGACGGCCTCCTGGATGAACCGGCGGTCGGCCCCGTTCTCCGTAAGGTGGGTCACGAACGAGTGCCTGAGCGAATGGGGCGTCAGCTCGCGGGGCAGCCCGAGCGCATCACGGTAGGCAACGAACCGGGCGTTGATCTCTGCGGGTTTGATCCGGCCACCGCGTTCGGTGACCCACAACGCCGGATGATCTACCGCCCCGAAACGGGGCCTGATGTTCTCGACGTAATCGCTCACCGCCTCCACTGCCCAGCCGAACACCGAGGGCACGTTGCGCCGCCGGGGTGGCTGGCCGCGCACCGCCTTGCCGTAGCGGACGTGCAGCATCCCGAACCGGCCGAACTCCGGCGCAGCCGGGTTGCGGCCCCAGTCGGCCAGATCCAGCTTCGAGGTCTCGGTGCGCCGCAGTCCCCACCCGTAGACCACCTTGAACAGCGTGGCGTCCCGGTAGGCCGCCAACGCGCCCTTACGTCTGGCCTGCGCCGCCCGGTCGACCTGCTCATCGGCGTAGTCCAGAAAGCGTTGCAGTTCGGCCCGGGTGAACGGCCGGGCCTCCGGGTCGCCCTCGTACTCGTTCAGGTGCGTGATCGTGTTCCACTCGTGGCAGATCGGTACCGGATGCACCCCCGGCCCGAACTCCGTCTCGCACGCGGCCGCCCAGCCATACCGTCCGTCGCACACGTACTCGCTGAACAACCGCAGCTCGGTCTGGTAGTTACGGATCGTCGACGCCGCCAGATGCCGCTCCGCGGTCAACATCAACGTCCACTCGTCCACGTGCCCCGGCCGCCACTGCCACGGGTACTCGTTGGTGAAGGCCATGAACCGGCGCACCAGCCGCTGCCGGTAACCGACGGTCTCCGCGCGCAGGCCACGCGCTACCTGCTGCGCCTGCCAGCCCCGCAACATCGCCTCGACCATCGCATCCTCCGGCCGCAGCTGCCGAACCCCGTCGACCAGCTCGGCGCTCGCCGCGCCCGCCAAACCCACCCGCCGCAACGCGCCCCCAGCTCCAGTTGGTGGGCATATCCTGCATCAGACGGGATCAAACGATCAAGCCGACACTCCCGAAGCCCGAATATCCAGCAGGCGCGAGACGTGTTTCAGGCGACCAACTGCCGGAGTGCCGAATTCGGATCATGCATCTGATGCAATTCCCGAGGGTTAATGTAACGAAGCGTCGAGTCGGTCGAGCGGTGCCCGGCGAACGTCGCGATCGCATGCAACTCCCAGCCCATACGCGCCAGGTCCGTCAAGCACAGATGCCGCATCGTGTGGGTGGAAAACCTCGCGACGTCGGCGGACAACGCGATCCGGTGCACGACCTTGGACCACGTCCACAACGTCAACGGCTCGGCATGGTTGCGGCGGGACTCGGACAGGAACAGCAGGCCACGGGCACGGCTGATCGTCGCCCGGTGGGCGAGGTAGCTCGACAACAGCGCACCGGTCGACGCGGAGTACGGCACCACCCGCTCCAACCGGTTCTTCGTCGTCTCCGCACGCACCCGCAGCATCCGGTGAGCCGGATCGAGATCACCGGTGCGCAGCGAACACAACTCCTCGCGGCGCAGAGCGGCGTCGTAGGAGATCGCCAGCATCAAACGGTTACGGATCGGCTCCCGCCTGGCGACAGCGAGGATGGCCTCCCACTGCGAATCGCTCGGTATCCACGGCAACCTGGTCAGTCGGGGGACCAGCCCCCGCTGATGTCCGCCCTGACGCCCGCGCGGCGTGTAACGACCCCGACCAACCGGATTGGAGTCCCGAACGCCCTCCTCAATCAGGAAGTCGTAGAACAACCGGACCGGGACAAGACGCTGCTGCAGCGTGGCGTTCGCCAGAGCCGAACCCGAGTCCAACGCGACAACGTTGGCACCGCGATGACTCGGCCGGGTCCGTAACTCCCTTACGAACAAGGCAACCTGAGCACGATTGGCTACCATCGGGTCGACGCCCTCGCGTTCGCAGACCAGCAGGAACTCGGCCAGTCCACGCCCGTACGCGTCAATAGTCCGCGGCGCCCGGCCAAGATCAGCCCAGATCTGCAGCCACTCGCCCGCTCGCGCATGGCGGGCCAACACCGGCCACCTCTCTCCGACCGCCGCCAGCACGAAGCCCCCCATCGACTGGCCGGGACGCTACCGGCAGGGCAGTCGACGCAAACGGTCCGACACGCCGTCAGATTCCACGTAACTTATAGGTAGCTCTGCAGGTGGGCGTCGTCGATCGAGCCCTGGTGGGTGCCGAGCAGCCACCGCTTGGCCAGGGAGGCCACCCGGTGTACGCCGGGCAGCAGCGCGCCCGGGTCTTCCCCGCGGGCGCGAGCGGCCCGTTGACTGCGCCGGTCACGGGTGTAGCCGAGCTTGTCGATGCCGGCGTAGCCCTGCCACGCGTCGGTGATGACCGTGGCGCCCGGCTCGACGTGCTCGATGACAAACGGGTGTAGGGCGGCGGCGGAGGCGTTCGGGAGGATCTTCATGCGGCAGCGACCGTAGCCGCGGGGTTCTTTGACCTCGATCGCCACTCCGACCAAGGACTTCTTGCCTCTGGCCCGCCCACCCCGCAACCCGGGCTCCTCGCCGCCGATGTAGGTCTCATCCACCTCGACCGTGCCGGTCAGCCGGTCCCGGCCCGGCCGCACCAGCACCGACCGCAGCCGGTGCAGCATCGCCCAAGCGGTCTGGTAGGAGCCGATCTCGAGGGCCCGCTGCAGGCTCTGCGCGGAGACGCCGTCCTTGGCGGTGGCGAACATCCAACACGCGGTGAACCACACCGTCAGCGGTGTCCGACGGCGGTCGAACAGCGTCCCCGCCGTCACCGAGGTCCGAGCACCACACGCCCCGCACTTGTAGCGGCCATCCGCAGTCGACCACCCGCCAGGCGACCCGCAGCGTGAGCACACGAACCCGTCCGGCCACCGCAGCCACGCCAGGTAGTCCAGGCAGTTCTCATCCGTGCCAAACCAGGACTGAAACTCCCCGACCGAGCGCGGGTAGTGCACGCCAGCCCGCAGCTGAGGCACAGTCACATCAGCAGGCTAGTCCGGTCAGATGGATACCCCCAATCTACCTTATGTCAACTTGTGACCATCCATAGGCGGGGGTTAGGGCTACCGGCCCTCCGCCGCTGACCCCTCTTTGGCTCCTCCGGCGTGAGCAGCGCATCGGCAAGACCCTGGATGCCGGAGATCCATCAGGATGCGACTGGAGCGATCGCTTGTCGAGAACTCCGGAGGTCGGCATGGCAAACCGGATCTCCGGCTCACTTCCGAACACGCCCATCAGGACGCAACCTGAGCTCGGCTGGTCCGAACGCCGAGGCGACGATCGCGGTCCGTCGAACCGCTGCCGAACCGCTGCTTTCTCAGAATGCGTAGTCGGTGAGCGATTGGCGCCGCAAAACCTGGCGGAGACGCTCGTCAGGAGCACCGCCACCGGCGCGTCCATGCAGGTCCGCGGTGTATTGGTGCCAGCGAGACGGGTGACGTGCATCAAAACCAACCATCCATGCCTCTGCGTGGTCGGCCTCCTGGGCTCGATCGACGAGCCAACGCAGCTGATCCCGCGCATGCCGTCGAGCCGGACCCAGGTGCCGTAGCACGCCCCACGCGAACAAGAGTTCTGCGGAACACTGAATGGCCGCCGAAAGATCCTCGCGCGCCGCTATCCATGCACTCACATCGGAGCCGACCGCGGCGACGTCACGGGAGGTGTGCGTCGGCAATCCGAACAGGTTGGTGATCCGTACCTCGCTGTGTCCGATGAGTGCCGATGCTCGGTGGATCGCCCGAACGGTTCTGACGCCAGAAGTCAGCGGCGGGCTGAGGAGAACAACGCAGAGTCGCCGACGGTCTGCCCGGCTCGCCGGTCGCACGACACTACCCACCAGCTGCCGCTTCCAACGCGAGAATTGTTTCCACACAAGCCGCGTCCTCGGTGAGCAAGTACCTACGGCCACCGGATCGATGAGTTCTGAGACGCGCCGCCACATCGCGCCACCACCGCGCCATGTCGAACACTGGCGGAAGTCTGGCATCAGGAATAGCTCGGCGCCACCATTCGTCCGGTCGGCCAGCCGAGGCGCCGTGGTGATCGTGCGGCTTTCGGCCATCGCTGCGGCGGTTACGCCGGATCGGAGTTCGCAACCGGATCGGCTCCCGCCGCAGCGATTGAAGCCACGGCCATGCGTTCTTGTTCGAGCTCGACGATCCTGCGTGACAGCTCGACGTCGGAGATGTCGATGGCGTCCGGGCTGGCGTCGGCAATGTCGCTGCGGCGGGCGTACTCGTCGAACAGTTGGCTCTTCATGGCGAGCAGCTCGAGGAGCCGCTCGTCGGCGCTGTTCGTCGCGAGGAGCCGGTGCACTTGGACAGCACGGACTTGACCCATGCGGTGCAGGCGCGCAACGGCCTGGTCCTCGGTGGTGGGTTTGAGCTGCGGTTCGCACAAGATGGCGATGCTGGCGGCTTGCATGTTTACGCCGACGCCGCCAGCTTGGATCTGACTGACGAGGACCGCGTGTCCGTGGGCGGCCGAGAATCGGTCGATGAGGGTCTGCCGCTGGCCAGCCGGCGTGGCGCCTGTAAGCGGCCCGAACACCGACCGTCCAAGGGTCGAAGTGACGAGGTTGAGCACATCGCGAAAGTACGAGAAGACGACAACCTTGCGATCGTTGGCTGCGCACTCGAGCACCAGTTCGACCAGCCGAGCGAGCTTGGCTGATTGCGATTCGGACTCGTAGGCGGCTCGCCGCATGGCCATGAAGTTTCCGGCGGCGACCGCACGCCGGTAAGCGGCAGAGTCGTGGACAGTGAATTCCACCCACTCATCGATCCGGGCGAGATCCGGCAGTTCCTGCAGCACCTCTTCTTGATTGCGCCGCAAGTACACGGGAGCGACAGCCTTGCGGAAGGCCATCGCCCCGGCCACGCCATGATGCGCGTGCACGTTTGCCGCGAGTTGGGGTTGGAGGTACTCCACGAGGTTCTTGAACTCCTCGACCTTGTTCTCCATCGGCGTGCCGGTGAGGAAGAGTACCCGCTCAGCTCGCTGGGTCCAACGGCGCACGCTGCGAGAACGGCGGGCGTCGGGGTTCTTCACGTAGTGCGCCTCGTCAACGACGATCATCGGCACGGTGATGTGGTCGGGTACGACGACGTGGTGTAGCGAGTCGATCGTGGTGACGCCGACGCCGCCGTCGCGCAGCCAGGTCTTGAGGGTCTGTTCGCGTTCTAGGCCGTGGATGCGGTGCGCGCGCAGAGTGCTGCGAGAGGCAATCTCACGCGTCCAGTTGACGACCACGCTGGCCGGGCAGGCGACCAGGAAGTGTTTGTGGTCCATAGCGCGCAGATGCGCCATGGCGGCGATCGCCTGGATGGTCTTGCCAAGCCCCATCTCGTCGCCGATGATGACGCGCCGTTGTACGAGCGCGAAGCGTGCGCCGAACGCCTGATAGCCGCGCAGGGACACTCGGCGGAAAGTCTCATCGAGGGTCTGGTTGTTGACGGCAGCGATGATGTCGGCGGGCAGGAAACCAACGGCAGCCGCGACGTCGAGACCGAGATCAACGATCTCACTGAGTCGGCCGTAGTACTCGATTGACCGTCGCTCGAAGTCCTTCCAGCCGGCGTCGGCTGCTCCGGGGTGCTCCAGCGTCAGGGCGTGGGTGTCTCGGAGCTCCGCTGCGAATCCTTCGCTGTCGGCCCAGGCCACCAATTCGGCGACACGTGCCAGTGCAGCGCGTGCGACGGCTTTGCGCTTGGCGCCGCGAAACATCATGCGCGTCGCGCTGCCTGTTACTGCTGCTTCGTGCAGCGCCGCGTGCAGCTCCGTGCTGACCACGCTGGACGCTTGCCGCATGCGTTCGGCTCGCGTAATGAATGCGTCCCATCGGTAGAGGGCCGACACGAGTGCAGTGCAACGCGGGTTGGTCGGGTCCAGGTCCACGCGGAACTGGAGGCTGTTACCGACCGCTTCGGCGATCTGGCGTGCGGCCGCAACTGCCTGGTAGGCAGTCGTCGGCCCGACGCCGGGGATTGCCTGGAGCCGCAGCTCGTCTGCATCGAGCACCGCGAGTACGGACGTGTATCCAGCCCTCTCGAGGGCGCCGATGCGCAAGCCGCCCTTCGTCGTCTCGCGGATTCGGGTGACGGGGATCGTCGCCACGTCTCGACGGACCATCTCCTCGCGAAGCTCCTCGAATGCGCGCCGAACTTCGTCTTGAAGATCCCTGCCGTCCCGGTTGACATCGTCAAGGAGCTCGATGAGACCCTTGCATCCGCGCAGCACGCCCCGGGCAGCATGCGCGGAGTAGGTAGCCGGGGCTGCGTGAGTCAACTCAATCGTCTTCGAAACCGGACTGCTGGAACTTCAGGGTGCGCGCGTTTTCGAGGACCGTGCGGACCTTGTCCTCGGAGAAGCCCTTCGCGCTGCGAGCCTGCACCTCAACGGTGATGTCCAGTTGAGCGTCCTCGGCGGCGGCGAGCTGCATGAGGATTTCCTGGCCCAGCCGAGACAGGTCGCGGCCGTACCGTTCGGGATCCAGCTTGTAGACACCGAAGTAGCGCGTGTTAGTTGGTGCGGGTGGTGACGGTGGCGCAGGCGACGTAGGTCGAGGCGTCTCATCACGCCGCTCGGTACCTTGCTTCTCGTCGGCGCCACGCTCGGGTGGCTCAACCACCTGACGGTTGGCCACATCCGGGGCGACGAGCAGGGTGGTGTCGGTGATCTGACCGAATCGGGCGTCGCCGCCTGGCAGCGTCAGGCCGGTGTAGCGACCCGCTGCCTCGTCATAGCCGTCCGCCAACGCGAAGGCCTCCTGCTCCCATGCGAACGAGCTCAGGGCTGACTCCACTCCATCGTTCAATACGCCGCGGTCACGCATCCGAGTCAGGTAGGGGTAACGGCAGTAGTACCCCCACATCTCGCCCACCCTCACATGGCCCTTGCTCCACACGTTGGGCAGCCGATGATCCAGCTCGAGCCGCAACGCCCGCGCGGCAACCATGCCGGTCAGCAGACCAGCCCGAGCGAGCTTGTCTGTGACGCGCTCGGCGAGGCGCTCGTTGGCGCCCTCCGCTCTTTCCACTGTCATCTGCGGTGGCGCCGCGGGATCCGGCTGCTCCGGGACCAGCACCCAGTGATAGGTCTGCGCGATCCGCGCGGTGACGGCTTCGTCGCTACGAGTCCGGTTGGTCTCCACCTGCCGCACCTGCTGCGGCGTGAGATTCAGCTCCTCCCGGTGGTCCGCGATCCACGCCCAGGCCATGAACTGCCGAACGGCCTCGTCCAGCTCCTCGAGCCTTTTCCGATCGGCGGCAAGGAACACGACCATGTTGCGGTTGGTCCGTTGCCCGCTGCCGCGGTGCTCGAACGCGTCGCGGGCGAACCGCATCGCGGCCGACTCGTCGTCACCGCGGGTGTGCGGGTCGCGCGGATGCAGGATCACCAGGCGGGCTTCCTCGGTGTCCGGGACGTCTGCCGATGAGTCCGGTGCGACGTGGACGCCGGCGAAGCCGCCACGGGCACGCTGCTCGCCTCGCAGCCGAGTCACGGTCTCCGCCCAGACATCCTCGGGCCTGTCGCGCAGTGCCTCGGCTCGGTCGCTGGCGGTCCGGGTGACGGAGGGCTGCGTGTCGTACCAGTAGCGGCTGCCCTCGCTGTAGAGATAGGTGGCTCGTTGCGTGAGCAGCTCGAGGCCGGAGCCGAAGTTGCCGACCGTGTCCCCCGGGATCGCGGTGCCCAGCCACACTCGCTGCCGCTCGATGCCCCGGTGCGCGCTGCGCAGCGTCGGCGCCGACCCGACGAAGATCGATCGGGCCAGTCGCCGAGTCACCGCGCGCGAGCCCAGCGTCGGGCGATCCTTGTCGACCTGGAGCGGGATCGATCCCGGGCCGTCGATGTCCGCGTCAATGATCGGCTTCCACGCGTCGGGCAGATACTGGACGATCTCGCTCGCCACGTTCGCGACATCGAGCGGCACGGTGCCCGGAAGAATCATCGGACTGGCGTCCTGCGCCACCCACAACGCGTGCACGACGGTGCTCATCAACCGCAGCACCCCACGGGTGCGCTGGAAGCGGTCCAGCGTCGACCAGTCCTGATACAGCCGGTCGAACAGCTCCGGATGGATAGGGTAGGCGGCCTTGATCCGCCCCTCGTAGGCCGGGTCGATCACCTCGCGCGGGAACTCGCCGCCGTGCTTGAGGTAGAACTCGCGGAACTGCCGCGCCACCGCGGCGATATCCGACAGCACCTGTGCGCTGGGCTCCTTGAACAGGCGCCGACGCACGATCTCGAACGCCTCCTGCGCCGATGCGGGACGCCACTGGTCCGCGACGCGGCGCACCACGTTCTGCAGCCGCTGCAACGCCTCCTGGCCGTTGGGACCGCCGACCTCGATCGCCGAACCACCGGACTCGCCATCTCGCTCGGGGTCGTGCGACGCCGGGATCGAGATGATCAGCAGCGCGCCTGGCACCGTCTTCACGACCTCGGTCAGCGACTGCGCGAACGTGAACTGCGTGTCGAAGGTCCCCGCGGGCAACCCTTCACGGCCCCACAGCTGACGGGCATATGCCACCCACTCGTCGATCAGGATCAGGCACGGCGCGTATTGCTCGATCAGCTCGCGCAGCACCGCACCCGGGTTCGTGGCGTTGGCGTCCGCATCGGCGACCAGCTCGTAGGCCCCTCGGCCACCGAGCTGCCAGGCCAGCTCGCCCCAGATGGTGTTGACCTTCGTGCCGTCCGGCTTGGCGTCGCCCATCGGCGGCAGGTGCGTGCCCACGATCGCCACTCGCCGCACGGGTGCCGGTACAGGCCGGCCCGCCACCAGTTCCTGCACGTCCTGCGGCAACGATCCCACCGGAGTGCCGGAGAACAGGTGCCAAGCGGCGAGCATGCTGTGCGTCTTGCCGCCACCGAAGTTGGTCTGAGCGTTGACGATCGGGCTGGCGTTCGTGTCGCCGCCGATCCGCTTGACGGCGCGATCCAGCAGCTCCCGCAAGCCCTCGGTCAGATACGTCCGGCGGAAGAACTGCACCGGGTCGACGTACTCCTCGGCGCCCTCACCCTGGGCGACCATGTGCAGGTCGGCGGCGAACTCCGACGCGGAGAAGTTGCCGCTCGCCACGTCATCGTGAGGTTGGAGTACCTCGCGCCAGGGCTTCAAGCCCTGACCGGCGATAGTGACCGTCGCGTCCTGCTGGCGGACCAGCTTGCGGGTCTCCTGCTCGAACACAGTTCGCTGGTGATCCATCCGCAGCCGGCGCGTCTCGTCGGCCTGGGCCACCGCGCCGACCGCGGTCAGCAACCGCTCCATGGTGTCCAGCGCGCGGCCGGTGTCATCGGCAGAGAACGCCTCATTGTGCGCCCACTTGTTGCTCGTATCGCGTAGCTCGGTGGCGAAGGACTGCTCGACGCGGGAGAGGTGGTCCTTGAAGACGCGCCACTCGTCGGTCAGCACCCGCAGCAGCAGGTGGGGATCGTTCTTGCTCACGCTCTTCGACGTGCCGAACTTCGCGGCATCACGCGCTGCCAGCACATCCAGCCAATCCCGCCCGCCGGGTGTCGCAGCCGCCATGTGTTGTTCGACGAACGGAAGCACGCCGTCGGCCAGGAGCTCGAAGCCCCGGCCGATCCGGTCACGGTTACTGGTCGCCATCAGTCCGAATTCCTCGCTCGTATCGTTCGTACCCTCGAGGTCTCGAGCAGCCGTCGAGCGCCGCGCCGATACCGAGTTTCGAAGCCATCCTTGTCCGATCAGTTCGTCTGAGTGTTCGTGAGATGCGGCCCGATGTAGCCGACGTAGACACGCCCGGTCATCGCGACGTCGTCGAGGTAATACAGCCGCGGACTCACCATGCCAATGTGGCCCAGCCTGAAATGTGCGCACATCGTGATCACCCCGTCGGCCGAGCAGTCAGTTGGCACTGGGAAGATCCGCTCACGGCCAAAACGCGCCATCGCCTCGTCAGACTCAGTCGCTGCATGCTTGCGGGGCGACATGCCGCGGTAGCCGTCCGGAGTTCGCCGGAGGTACTCCTCCACACCGAGCGACCAGTCCCCGTTCTTCCGGGCGCGGACGTACTCGCCGAGGACAAGCATCGCCTCCCACGCGGTACGGGTGGTCTTGCCCAGAGAGTCATATGCATCCAGCTCCCGGCATGTCTTTACGTCCCCGGTGAACACGACGCCGTACTCGCTCAGCGATGCAACCCTTTCGATCAGCTCCAGATAGGACGGCGGGTAGACCGTGATCTCCTCGTCCGGTGTCGGCGCAACGGCCGCCTGCCAGTCCTGCGCCTCCTTGAGTCGCCGGCGCAAGTACCGGTCCTGGTCCGCGAGCCTGTGCGTTCTTCGTCCGTGATCGCGTGCTCGAGCTCCTCTTCCTCGAGCGCAGCAGTCACCGCGTCCAGCTTCTCCCGCAGTTCGGCGATCCGATCCTGCTGCTCCTGAAGTTGCCGCGTCACGCGGTCGAGTGCGGCAGGCTCAACCGCCGACGAGGACCGACGGGCGATGTCCCGAAGCGTCGCTTCGTCGAGCGCGGCGAGCCCGAAGACAGCCTTGACCATCTCGACTTCGGCGAGGTACCGAGTCGCCTGATCGGCAACTGGAGTGACGTCGGGCCGCGTTTTCTCAGGTGCCGGCTTTGCCTCAACGATGGGCTCGTGCGGGGCGTGCGTGACCGCGTCGATCAGATAGCCGTTCTCGATGCGGCCGAGGGTTCGCATGACTCGTGCGACGACCGGCGGCAGCGCGCGGTTGGCCGATTGTCGGCGTGCGACTCGAGCGAGCAGCCGTACGATCTCGCGCTCCGGCGCGGTCGCCAGGCGCTGGGTCGTGAGGAACCGGTGCCGTAAAGCATCGCTCTCTACCGCGGGGTCGACGTCGGGCAGATAGGTGCGAATGGTCCACGGGTGCACCCCATGGGTGTTCTCCATGATGTCGGAGAACTCGCGCGTCGCGTGCGGGTCGAGGACGACTGTCTCCGCCTGACCGACGACTTCCTTCGTCCACCTCTTCACTTGCGCGAGGAAGACATCGAAGTCGATGCCGAACTCGTCCGTACCAGCGACAAAGATCAACCCGTTGCGATGGGGGTCCGTCACAGCCTCGGCAAGCTCTTGCACCTGCGCCATCGAGACCGCCCGCGCCGTATCGGTCAACGCAAGTTCGGCGCCGTCGCGAACATCGATCGCGGCAAGGAGGTACTTCGCCAGCCGAGGAACAGACACGAATCGTTGCCGATCGTTGGCCACGTCGAGCAGGAGCCATCCCTCGCCCCTCTCGGGCGCGTGGACGGTGAGCTCGGTGCGCCAGATTCCGTCCGGCTTCCGTTCTGTCAGGCGTGCGCGCAGATGGTGGGCGCCCGACTCCGCATGCGTGACGATGACCAGGTCGTTGCCGTCCGCCTGGTAGAGCCCTCCTCGGCTCGGGTCGACGTCCCAGCGCTTCTCGCCGAGCCAGGTCGCGAGCTGGTCGTGAATGCGATCTAGCACGTCCTTCTCAGCGTCGAACGTGACGAACGCCCGATACGGATCCTCCGTCGCTGCCGGACGATCCAGTCTCCGCGCGGCGGTCGCGGTCATTGCGAATCACCGCCGAAGTCGAGCGCGGGTTGTGCTCCGGTTGCGGCGGGTGCTCGACGGGCAGCGTGCTCCAAGTCAAGCCAGGACGTCACCAGGCCGTTGAAAAGCAGCGCGGTCGAGGTCCAGCCCTTGCGCTCGCAGACGCTGTACAGGTAGTACGCCAGCTCCTTCACGGTGTCGAGATCCATCCGCTGGCCGACTGCTTGCATCAGCGGAGCTGCCTGATCGACGCCCTGCTCGTCGAGGCGCTTCGCCATGTGGAGCGCGGCCTCCCACGTGCTGGTACGGACGTCGGTGAGCGGATCCCAGTCGACGCGGAGATCGTCGGGACCGAGTAGTCGTGCCTTGCCCTGAACGGACTTGAACACGCCGCCGCGTTCCAGGCCGGCCGTGCTCGTGTTCTTCGCCCGAGCGAGATCGTCTGCGCGGCCGAAAGGGCCTTCATTCCAGCCGAATTCGCTGAACCAGGTGACGCAGAATCGGGTGTCAGCGTCGAAGTCGCCCTCCTGCTCAGTCAGCACCTCGTCGACCGCGTGGTTGATCAGGGCCAGCGCTGTACGGACCGTCATATCGGCGCCATCGGCCTCCACGACCCGGCTGTACCGGGAATACACGGCCATTCCCGGACCGATCGCCGCTTGGGCGAAGTCGACAGGAGCGATCGATCCCTGCTGCAACGCCTTGAGCGCCGCCGGCAGCTCTGCTTTCAGCGCTGATAGGAACCCGCGTCGCGACGTCGCCTCTGCGTTACCAGGTCGCATCCGGCATGCCAGCACAACGCTTGATGCGAGTGCGTTGGAGGCTTGGCCTCGCATCCGGCTTCCCATTTCTGTGCCGATAGGCCACGTCGCGGTGATTTCCCAGCCAGCGCGAATCATGCCGTCGAGCAACGTTTGCCAGCCCGTTGATACGGTACCGAGGAGATCAGACTCAGATTGCTTGAATGCGTAGACGACCGACGCTGGAAAACCACTATTGTGCCATCGTCCAGCACCCGCGAAGAAATCGATAAATCCGGCCTCAAAATACCGCGCAGCTGCCTCCTTGCCACCGCGCCGCTCCGGATCGGCCACTAACTCGTCGGTCTTCGGTGTCGTAACGGTGCTGAAGAGGTCGGGCTGAAGGTGCCGCAGCGAGCGACGCTGCCACACATAGAAGACATCGGAGAGATCCGCGTACGGGACATTATCGTAATACGGCGGATCGGTCGCGAGCACTGCGCCCTCATAACCGACGGTCCGGGCGTCAGCCTGCCTAACGGCACTTGCTTGCTCAACGGGTACGCCCAGCTTTGACAAAGAACCGCATGTGGCATCCAGACACGCCCTGTACGAACCAGATGACGTTCCGAGTGTATTAGCTTCAGAGAAGTCCCAGACCATCGAAATCGCCTGCCGCCCGAAAAGTTGCTGCGATACCTGCCCGGTACTTTCCCAGCGACAGAGAGAGTTGCTCCAGTCTGCGAGCCGCGAAACCGCGAGTGTCAGGTACACGGCCACGCTGTCGGAGTACGCAATGGCTCCGGTGCCGCCTTCTTGCAGAGGCTCCCCGTCTGGGGGGGACGTGGCGCGAGCGTCCGAGAGTGCCTTTTCGCGGGCCTCCCATACGAGGTCGCTGAATGTTGTGAGCGCCGTGAGCTGGCGGCAGGTGAACAAGTCTGCGTGCTTAGTCATACCGTAATTTGGAGCCGTTAGATAACGCGGGTTATACGGAATGTCGGTATCCGGCACACCGTCTGGAATCGGCACGTCGGCCGCGGCTTCATGCACGGACGCGGGCGGCAAATACACACGTCGGCGGTGGCCCTCCGCGACGATGGCCATGAGCCGGGTGCCCATCCGCTTGCTCTTACCCTCTGTACGGATGTAGGCGAGCGGCACCGCCGTATGGCACGCGACACAGACGGCACCGGTGCGTGACACCGTCCCGTCTCTGTCCTTGGTCGGCGCGCCGGCGATGCCGTGCCCGATCTCGTACTCAACGCGCCCGCCTCGCACGCGCGGGATGACGTAGGCCTCCTTGCCCTTCTTCTTGGCCAGCCACCACGAGCGCGCGAGCGGCATCTCGATGCCGCACGCGGGGTTCGGGCAGGTGACCGTGCGAGCCCAGATCCAGGAGATCACGTTTGCGGCTGTGCCGTCGGGCAGCTTGGCCTTCGGGTACAGGTGACCGATCCGCCTCTCGGCCTCATCGCGCATCCACTCCGCATAGCGCCGCACGTCCTCGGCCAGGCCGGTGGCTTGGGGCCATTCCCCCAGCTTCGACGCCGCGGCACCCGGGAACACTGGGGGACGGCCGGTGAATTTTGGCGGGATCTCGATCAGCGCCTTGTTGATCAGCACTGCGACCGGGTTCAGGTCGGAGGCATGCACCTCCAGGCCCAGTCGCTGCGCCTCAAGCGGAATCGCGCCGCCTCCGGCGAACGGGTCGACGATCGCTGGCGGGTTCGCGTCACAGCTGGCCTGGATCTCGTCATGCGCGCGCTTGAGCAGGGCTCCGTTTGCGTTGTTCTCCCACTTGACGAGCTCCTCGATTAGCTCGAAGAGTTCCTTGCGTTTGGCCGCCTGCGCTTCCGGTGTCGGATAGAGGTCCAGGCGAGAGGACGGATCGTCAACAAGCTGGGCGAACAAGACTGCGCGGCACGCGACAATGGGTCGGCGAGCCCACCAATGGTGTATCTGCTGCGGCTTCCCGACCTTTCGATCCTTCTCAGCCTTTGCTGCGCGGTTGATTGCCTCCAACGGCAATGCCACCTCGATCAGCTTTCGCCGCCGCGGGGCCGTCATCGAGACGCGCCCTTCGCCGGAACGATCCGGGCCAGCAATCGTGGGCGAGTCTTTGCCTCTTCGGATGCCGCTTCCACGATGGGGTCGAGCTCTGCCGCGGCATCTGGCGTGAACGCTGCTTCGATGATGAACTCGTTAATCGTCGACTTGCTGCCTCCGAGACCAAGCGAGAAGCCGGCCTTCTTGAGCCGCCTGGCGAGCTCGCCGTCAACATCAAATTGCGGGGTGCTCCTGATCTCGATCCGGCCGCGTTCGGTGCCGAGCCGCAGCACCGCCTCGCATGTTGCATCCATGGTCGGTTCGTCCGGGTAGCGGAGCGGTCGTGGGTCGACCGGTGGCCCGCCCGTGCCGTTGTGCTCGTACGCGATGCTCCATGATGATCTGCGGGATCCACCGATGGTCAGCGGCCCGAACCGGAAGTGACCGTCGGCCGCATCTTTGCGAACCGCTCTGGCCACGATCCGCGCGGCACCGAGAGAGGTGAACACCCGCAGCGCCTCGTTGAGCTTGTCCTGCGCCACGAGCTCGTCGTAGTCGGCGAAGGGAATGAGTTGGCTGACGTTGCGTGGGTGGGTGACGTAGACGGTGCCGACCGCTGCGGGCGCAGCAAGCTCGAACGAGCCCGCCACGGAAAGCGGCACCAGGTCGACGCCAACGTCGTTCTCCCGCTTCTTCGGCTCCTTCTCGAAGAAGGACACGAGGCGCTGGCCGCTGCGCTCGGTACCTTCGGTTGTCGTCTGGCTCATCTGGGTGACCCTCCCTGATTCCACACCTGGCCCCAGTTCAAAGTGAAGCGGGTGATGCGGAAGTCGTCGGTGCTGGTGGTGGCGAACGGGCGGGTCAGGTAGCAGACCTCATCGCCGGCTACGTCGTCGACGCGTACGAGAGCGAGGCGGTAGTCGTCGCCGAGGTTTTTCGCCGCGAGCACCTCGTTGCGGGTGATGATGAAATCGTCGGCGCCGGCGATGCGGCCCTTGACCTCGATTCGGATGACGCGACCGTCGTTCGCGGTCGAGCGAATGTCATAGCCGGGATGGTTGTGGGCCATCTCCTCGGGCTGATGGCCGAGTTCGCGCTCGGCGGCGAGGACGGCGTCGACGGCGCGCCGTTCGATGCGCGTGGTCTCGCGAGCGTAGGTGGCGGCGGGCTCAGGACGGCGGTTGGCGAGCCGGTCGAGCAGTCCCTGGGGCAGGACGAGGGCGCCGCCGACGACCAGGGGCGGCGTTGCCGTCAGCCGGGCGTCCGCGTCCAGATCGGCTTCTCGGCGTTCGAGGCGGCGTTCGAGGTCGCGGGCTCTGCGGAAGGCGATCTCGGGGGTGTTCTTCTTGAGGTCACGTCCGGCGGCGCGTTGGTCGAGCAGGTCGGCGTGCCGGGCGTCCCATCGGTTGATCTCGGTGGTGAGACGTCGACGTACCTCGGCGCGGGTACGTGCGACGGCGGGGACAATGCGCTGCTCGACGTCATGCAGGTGCTCGCCCAGGGCGTGCTCAATGGCCCATTCGGTGGCGAGCTCTTCAATGCCTGCGGCGAGCCAAGGTTCGGCGGCCGCTCGCTGCGCTGCGTCGCGTTCGTCCGCGGGTACAGGCTCGTAGTCAAGATAGGGGGCCGGGCCCGCGGAGCGAGGAGTTCCATCGGGGGTCAGCTCGATGAACTCGAACCGCTTGGAAACCGTGGGGCTGGGATCATGCCCATCGTTGATGGCCTGGGTAAGCGCGACGAGCATCCGTGGGGTCTCGCCGGGGTCGTGGGGGTCAATGAGGATCGTGCCTTGTTTGAGGGTCTCGCGGCGCTGTTCGACGGTCAGGTCGATGACCGAGTCGAGCAGCGGGTGCCCGGGGGCGAGCAGGTCGGCTCGCACCTGGCGGTCGAGGTGCGCGTAGTCGCGATCGAATGTGACTCGCTCGTAGCGGGTGAGCACGGGTGCGCCGCTGCCGATCTGGCGGTCGCGATCGCGGACGAGCTGTGGGACGTGGGTGATCTCGTAGCGGCCGGCCTCGCGCGCGGAGATGCGACCGCCGAGTTGGGCGAACGCGGTGAGGAAGAACGCTTCGATGAAGTGAGGCTGCAGGCGCCGGGCTTGTGCTTCTTCCATGCGGCGGCGGATCTGCTCGACCTCTGCCGCGGCGAGCACCTCTCGGTGCAGGGCGCGCTCGGTGATCAGCGAGGACACGCCTTGACCAACGGTGGCGTCGATGACGGTGTGCAGTCTGGCCCTCACGTCGGGCTGGTCGCCGTAGCGGATCGCGTCGAGCAGCAGGAGTCGCAGCGGCTGGTCCTCGAACGCTTCGCCAAGGACGTCGAAGACCTTGCCGGAGTAGGCAGCGCGCTGTTCTTCGACCTTGTCCAGCAGGCGCAGGAACACGTCGCCTTCGCGGGTGTTCGCGGCGACCAGGTTCCAGAGGTGGCACACCTCGTCCTGGCCGATGCGATGGATGCGCCCGAACCGCTGCTCGATGCGGTTGGGGTTCCAAGGTAGGTCGTAGTTGACCATGAGGTGGGCGCGCTGCAGGTTTAGGCCCTCACCGGCGGCATCGGTCGCGACGAGAACCCGGACGTCCTTGTCCTGCGTGAACAGTTGCTGGGTCTTGCGCCGCTCCTCGCGCCGCACGCCACCGTGGATCGCGACGACGGTGTCATCGCGGCCCACCAGCGAGCGGATGTGGTTCACGAGGTAGTTGAGGGTGTCCTTGTGCTCGGTGAAGATGATGATCTTGCGCAGGTTGCCGGCATCATCGTTGACCAACGCGTTGTCGACCAGCAGTGAGCGCAGCTCGGACCACTTCCGGTCGGTTCCGGATTGCCGCACCCGGCGCGCGAGCTCCTCCAGGTCGGCGAGGATGGCGATCTCCTTGTCCAGTTCCGCGACGGTGCGCGCTGCGGTGGCCGAGTCGACGACATCCTCCTCGAGGACCTCGACCTCCTCGCCGGCGAGATCATCGAGCCGCTCGTCGATGCTTGCCTGGAAGTCTTCGTCGTCAGCTGTGCGCCCAAGCAGCGAATCGAGGGTCGCGCGGAGATCGCGGTCATCGCCATACCCGCCACGGGTCATCTCCCGCCGGCGCTTCTCCAGGCGCCCCCGGCGGCGTTCGAGGCTGCGCCAGATCGCCTCGGGGCTGGATGCCAGGCGGCGCTGCAGCACAGTGAGCGCGAAGCCCACGGTATTGCCGCGCCGTCCCTCGCCGGCTCGTTTCAGCTCATCAGCACGACCCATCTCCTCGCGGACGTACTGGGTGACCGCCTCGTACAGCCCCTGCTCCGGGTCGGACAGGTGGTACGGGACGGTGTAGGCGCGCCGCTCAGGGAACAGTGGCCGGCCTTCCATGGTCAGCAGCTCTTCCTTGACCATGCGCCGCATCAGGTCGCCGGGTTCGACGGTGTGCACACCGTCGCGGTACTTGCCTTCGAAGCGATCGCCGTCGAGGAGCGCTAGGAACAGCTGGAAGTCCTCTTGCTTGCCGGCGTGCGGGGTCGCTGTCATCAGCAGCAGGTGGCGCGTGATCAGACCCAGGGCCATGCCGAGCTCGTAGCGCTTGGTGCGTTTGAGCTCGTTGCCGAAGTAGTGCGCGGACATGCGGTGTGCCTCGTCGACCACGACAAGGTCCCAGTCCGAGGCTTGCAGCTTCTCGCGGAGATCCTCCGAGCGGGAGAGCTGATCCATTCGGGCGATGAGCAGCGGGTGTTCGACGAAGACGTTGGCGTCGACCGTCGCGTCGATCAGCGACCGAGTGAGCAGCTCGAACCGCAGGCCGAACTTGTCGATCAGCTCCTCCTGCCACTGCTCGACGAGGCCTCCCGGGGCGGCGATCAGGCACCGTGCCAGGTCACCGCGCAGCATGAGCTCCTTGATGTAGAGCCCGGCCATGATCGTCTTACCAGCGCCCGGGTCGTCCGCGAGCAGGAATCGCAGCGGGGTACGGGGCAGCATCTCGCCGTACACGGCTTTGATCTGGTGCGGCAGGGGCTGGAGATCGCTCGAGGCAACGGCGAGCATCGGGTCGAACAGTGCGGCGTACTTGATGCGCAGCGCCTCAGCGGCCAGCCGCCACGACTCCGCGTCTCCATCGAACGCCTGCACATTGCCGGGCGTGTCGAGCTGCAGGCGCGGCTCTTGCTCGCGCCGAATCACCGCCTGAGCCGCACCGCCATGGACATCTCGATAGGTGACGATGAGCGCGTTGGCGCCGATCCATTTCGTCGCGATGATGTCGACTGCGCCAGATCCCGCGACGCCGTGGGCGCGGACGCCCGGCGTGAGCCGTTCCAGGGAGATCCGGGCCGACTGCTCAAGGGTAGGGCCGCGCCAATCAGCGGTGTCCGGCATTCGTGCCCTCCATCCCATACGTGATCGCGATCTTCGCAACCGACCCACGGTAGTCGGAGATGCCGACAGTTCTCACGGGCAAAGGGCCCGCCTTGTTGTGACTATCGCCGCCTCATCCGGGCGCCTGGAACAAATCAGGCATACCACCTGTGACCGTGCCGGCGAGTCGCGCAACTTCTGCCGACTGCGCCGAACATGGACACTGCACACCAGCCTGGCAACCGACGGACGCGGCCAATCACGCACGACCGCGGCGGCGATCGCAGCCCTGTGCGCGTGGCTGGGAACGATATTCAAGAGCCCCGCCCTGCAGATCTTCACAACCGCGTCCGGGGCGGCCAGCCGCCCGATGGCCGGCGAGATGTTCGTGCGCGACGGCCGGCGTACCCCGATACGGTCATGTCGGCGAGCCTCGAAACTCGCACGACTCGATCTGAGGCTCCATACTCGCGCTCATGCGGAAGATCATTGCCTTCGGCGTCGTCCTTGCCGTCTGCACTCTTTCGGCATGTAGCAGCAGCGGTGGAAGCGAACCCCCGTCGCCGACGGCATCTGCGCCAGGGTCCTCGACACACGCTCCGGTTTCGAGTACCTCAGCGCCGACGTTCACTCCAGCGGAGCAGGCGTACCTGGATGTGGCTGTTCCCCTGAAACAGGAGCCAGACACCAACGCGATCAAGACCGGCAGGCTGATCTGCCCGGCGTTTCAGGTCAGCGAGAGCTACCAGCAGGTACAACAGGCGGCTAGCGGACTCCAGCTGAGCGCCGACGACCTGAAGGCGCTTACCCGTGCCAGCGTGAAGGCGTTCTGCCCCGGTGAGATCCGCGCTTTGGCATCAAGCCTCGCGGCCTCGCAACTCCATCGGCTCGGCAGCTCGGCGCGAACGAATGACGGCAAGATCACCATCTACTCGGTCCGGTATCCGTACCCGGCCAGCGGCTCGGCTGCGGATATCAAGGACCCCGGCAAGGACTTCGCGGTGGCAGACATCAAGTTCTGTCCGAGCACGAGCGAGGCCGACTACAGCAACTTCCAACTCGTTGCGGTCTCCTCGCGGACCTTCACGTTCTGGAATGTCCAGATCGGCGCCGAAGACCCGAACTTGACCGACTCCATGTACAACGTCACGCCGGGAAGTTGTGTTCGTGGATATCTGACGTTCGAGGTCACTCATGGTGAGAAGCTGCGGAAGATCAGATACGCAGATAGCAGTGGTAAGGCCACGACCTGGAAGGTCTGAAGGGACTGCACGAACGGCTTGTTGTGCCCGACAGCAGTTGGTCCAGTTGAGGTAAGCCCATCCGGCTGCACAGGCCAACGACGAGGAGCCCCAGGGCCAAGTCTTAGGAGCCCAACCACGCAGGCCCGGCGACCACGACGAACGCTGCGCGTGTGAGCCAGCCGCCATCGGACCGGCGACGGTGGGTGTCCCGCATTCAGGCTGGCGATCAGGGCTCGGCGACGTCGGCCAGATCCATATCGGCGCGTAGCCGCACGTAGCGCAGCACGTGCCGGTAGCGGCCTGACTGCTGCGCGGCATCGGCAGCTACCTCAAGTACGAGAACCGGCTGCACCTTCGTGATCCGCACGCGTTTGGGTGGCCCGAACACACCCGAGCCGATCTCGTCGGGCCAGGGATGCTCGTCGCCCGCGGGCGAGAGTTGGGCTGCGAGCTCTCGCGCCTGCGCCACAGGGAGCGGCACCGTGCGACCGACCACGAGCAGCTCGCCCTCGCGGAGCGCTCCGGCGATGACGGCTTCCGGGCGCGTGATCGGCCCGGTCACCGCACCGACGATGACCTCGCGCGTTTGACGGTTCTTCACCTTGATCCAGTCGCGGCGGCCGATTGGGTACCGCCCTGCCGCGGACTTGATCACCAGCCCCTCGATGCCAGCGGCGCGGTAGTTCTCGAACCAGCGCAACGCCTCGTCCCGGTCCGAGGTGCTCGGGCATAGCTGCATCGGAGGCACCCAACTGGCGGCGAGCCGCTCAAGCCGTCCGCGCCGCACGCGATACGGCAGGCTCCGTTGATCGCCGCCGTCGACAGCGAGCAGGTCAAAGGCGACGTAGCTCGCCGGCGGACCGGCCGCCGCGCGTGAGGATCCAAGACCAACCAGCCGCCGCTGCAGGTGCTCGAAGCTGAGCCGGCCTTCGGCCCAGACCACCGCCTCCCCATCGAGCACCGTGCCGGGCCGCAGGTGGAATGCCGCAGCTGCGGCCAGGTCGGGAAACGCCGAGGTCAGGTCGCTGCCGCGCCGCGACCACAGCCGGGTGGCATTGGCGGTGCAAACCACCGCGATCCTGTAGCCGTCCCATTTGAGTTCGTACCGGCAGCCACCAACGCAGGCCGTCTGTGTCGGGACGACCTCGGCGGAGCGCGCTGCGGCCAGCTCAACGGGCCCAGCCAGATCGGGAGGCAGTCGCCGGGCCAGGGCGGGCATCGGTCAGCCAGCGAGGGTGAGCTGGAGCGGCCGGTCGGCATCGTCGGACACCGCCTCGATCAGCTGGGGGCCGTTGGTGCCAACCCGATTTACCTCGCGTGACACCGGCCGGATCTCCATCGCCGGCGCCTGCACGCGCTTCAGGACGTCGGCGATCTTGTTCGGGTCGGTCAGGTTCGGGTCCATCGATGCGTCGATGCGATCGGGCGGCAGGATCAGCGGAGTCCTGCCGTGGATCCCCCCGCGCCGGTGGCGTTGGTCGTGATGATGACCGCGGTCCACAGCCACCGGTCCGGGTCGTCCTCTGCTTTGCCTGGAAGCGCGCGAGTTCGCGAAATCCTGTTCGCCGTGACCGGTGAACTTGCGCACCGGTTCCCGTGTGAGACCTGCATCCACGGCGGGTCGGTCGAAACCTGTCGGCACCAGCCTGAGGTTCCGTCCTGGTTGAGCAGCGAGGCGGTCCGGCTTGGCGCGCTCGTGGTCTCGCCTCACGCTGCTGCTTCGGCTGAACCGGCGTGGCACGTTCGCGGCCCATCGCACTTTGCCCACTGACGGGTATGAGCGAGCTCCCCGGATGGCCAGCTTCGTCGCGGAGGGTGACCAAGTAGCTGAGCACGGGCGCGCCATAGCGGTCTCGATCGGCGCGGCGAGGCGATCAACAGGGCCGGGCGCATATGAGACGTTCTGACCTCTGGCCTGCAAGATCAAACGACCGGATCTGCCGATATGAGGACCTTGCCGCAGTGCATGGCCATGCACTGATCCTCATACTTGCGCACCGGCTATAGCGCGCGGCAGAGGTTGGAGCATGAGGATCTAGCGCTGGTCGCTCGCTCCTGGGAGGGCCAAGAGTTGCCGAATAGGCACGTGTCTCTGAGCGCCGACGAGGGTTCAGCTCGCCGATATGTGCGGTCTTGGGTTAGAGGCGGCGCCTGATCGTCAACACCCTAGGATTTAAGCGATTGGCGCATCCCGGCGGTGGTAGTGGTCGGTGGCGACCGCACCGCTGCTGCCGTCGGCGATGCGGCCCGGCTGGGTGCAGAAGCTGTCCCAGGCGGACGGGCCGGGCCGTCGGCTCGACGGCCCCTTCGATCTGGTATCCGAAGGTGGACACGCCCGAGAGGAATCCGGCTGGAAATGCCAGTTCGTTTGGTCATCGCCGCGCTCCCTGCTCCGCCGTGGTCGCGCCGTGGGCGCGGATGTCGGCGACGGTGTATCGGGGTCGGCGGTTCGCCGGGTGGTGCTGCGGAGGCGGGATGGGCTGGGCACCTTGATCACGTGTCGGAACCCTTCGAGGAACTGATCGAACACGGCGACCATATCGACCTTGTCGTTGAGCAGCCACTGCACCTGCAGGCCGTCCACGACCGCGATGAGCTGTTGCGCGGCCTCGGTGAGATCCACGTGGGGGCTGATCTGGCCGTCCTCGCGGGCGGCCGCGAGCTGGTCGACGAAGTACTGGGTGACGTCTTCGTAGCGGGCGACGAAAAAGTCGTGGGCGGGGTGCGCGGGGTCGGTCGCCTCGGCGGACAGGGTGACGAACAGCTGGATCAGGCCGGGCATGGTGGCGTTGTAGGCGACCAGCTCGCGCAGGCCGTTGAGCAGCGCGAGACCCTCGTGCGCGGGGCGCGTTCGGCGGGCGAGCGTTTCGCGGTGCTCGAGCACCGCGATCAGCAATTGCTGCTTGGAACCGAAATGGTGCAGCACGCCCGTGTCGCTGAGTCCGACCCGGTTGGCGATCTCGCGCAGTGAGCCGCCGCGATAGCCCAGCCGGCCGAACACCTCGAGGGCGACGTCGAGGATCTGCGTGCGCCTCGCGGCTGTCTTGGCGTACGGCCCGCGGGGTCCGCGCCCCCCCGCTGGTGTGCTCATGTCAGACAGCGTACAAGAATCTCC
>CAWIXH010000009.1:0-116384 GCA_963839995.1 uncultured Actinomycetota bacterium
CCGCCGGCCCGGACGCGTTCGACTGCTCCGGGCTGACCATGGCCGCCTGGGCCAGCCAAGGCCTCCCGCTGCCGCACTACACCGCAGGACCGGCCTCCCCCGACTGGCAGGTCACCCGCGGCACCCCCGAACCGGTCGACCTGTCCCAAGCCCAAGCCGGTGACCTGGTGTTCATCCCCGGCGCCGACGGCACCATGGCCGAACCCGGGCACGTCGGCATCGTCGTCGGCTACGTCCCCGGCCCCGGCGGCACGACACGCGACCTCTTAATTGAGCAGGCGCCGGGCTACGCCAACCTGCCCGTCGAACTGACCGAAGCCACCAACTGGCTCGGCCAAATCTCCGCCGTCAGGCACCTCGGATGAGTAGACGACGAAGACGACGAAGGAAGAAGGAGGGCGCTGCCATGACGAACCATCCGATCACCCCACCGGCCGCCGCCATGCCGGCCGAGCCCCCCGCGCCCGATGACGGTGTGTGCGACCGGTGTGGGGGAGCCCAGCGAGGAGTGCGTGTGCTGGGAAGACGAGGAACTGTGGCACCCGCGGCTGGTCGAGACCTTCGCCCAGCACGACCCGCCGCTTCAGCTCGCCCAGCTGAACACGCTGGCCGAATTCGGTCACACCAGATGCCGGATCGAGGTCATCGACGAGTGGCTGCACTTCGAGCTGGGACCGGTCGGGGTGCTTCTACGCTCCGGCGGCCGCGGGAACAAGGTACGCGCGGACCTGCCCCCCGTCGAGGCGCGGATCCCCCGCGGCCGGGTCACCCCAGCGGTGGGCTGATCCGGTCACCCGTCTGGCTCGGTGGCAGCAACTATTACGGATCCTACTGCCGCTCTCGCCAGTGTGCTGGCGTTATGCCGCGGCGGTCATCAGCTGGTGGTGGTGGCCGGCTGGGGCAGCCACGTCAGCATGCTGGCCGGCGGGGATGCCCCTGAGCTTGACCGGGTGCTGCTGGTCAACTACCACTCGGGCCGGGCGTTCCCGCACTTCCCCGGCGGGGTGCCGGTGCTGCTGGACCCCATCACCCGCGGCGACGTCGACCCGGTGCGGCGGCGCACGCACCTGAACGGGGTGCTGATCGAGGACAGCGACCTCTCGGACAGCTACCGCGAGGACAGCGACCTGGCCGATGGCGACGAGCTGCCGTCACCCCCCACGGCGCGGCTGCTGGCCTGGCGGGCGGCGCCGTGGGGGGCCCTGCGCAGCGGCGTCGTGATCCGCAGCCGGTCAGCCGGGCCGGGGAGCTGGCGCTGCTGGCCGTGGCCGGTGGTCTGCTGCTGCTGGCGTTCGGGGCCCTGGTCGGACTCGGGCTGGCCAGCGCGGTCTTCGGACGGGGCTGGGTATGGCCGGCCGGCGGACAGACGCTCAACCACACCCTGGGCGGCCTGCTCGCCGGGCATCCGGGGCGCGGGTTGCCGCCGCCGCTGGCGGCCCTGGTACCCAGCCCTGGCCTGGTGTATCTCGGCGTCGGTATCGCTGAGGGCTGCCTGCTCGCCGCCGCCGTCGGCATCGGCTGGCTGGTCGCCGGGTATGTGCGGCCGGGGGATGCCCGCGGCGGGATGGCCACTCGCGGCGAGGCGCACGAGGCGCTGGGGGTGGGGCAGCTGCGCCGCGCGAAGAAGATCATCCGCCCCGACCTGTACCCGGCCGCGCGCAGCACGCCGGACCGGCCGGGAACGGCGGGGGAGGGGAGCGGGCGGTGACCGGGTTCGAGCCGACCGCCGTCGGCTGGCGGCTCGGCAAGTCGGAGACGCCGCGCGGCGGACAGTTGTGGGTGCGCTACGACCGGACCACGGGGGTGTTCGGCGCCCAGGGATCCGGCAAGACGCTGGACATCCTGGCCCCGGCGCTGCTCGCCCACCGGCCGGCCCTGGTCACCCTGACCAAGGTCGAGGATCTGCTGCTAAACGGTTGAGCCGCCGCGGGGCCCGGCCGGTGGCGGTGCTCGACCCGTTCGGCGCCGCGCCGGGGGTGCCGGAGCTGGTGTGGGACCCGGTCGCCGGCTGCGTGGACCCGAGGGTCGCCGAGCGGCGGGCGAAGGCCTTCGCCGCCGGCACGGTGACCGGCGCGGTCAGCGGCGGCCGGCAGACGCCGCGGCCCGGTTCTACGCCGCCGAGACCGCCAAGGTGCTGCAGGCGTTCCTCCACGCCGCGGCGCTGACCGGCCGCAGCCTGGAGCACGTCCTGGAGTGGGTGGCCGACCCGGTCGCGGCCGAGCAGCCGGCCGAGATCCTGCGCAGCACCCGCACGCCGCGAAGTTCTGGGACGGGCTGCTGGCCGGGGCGTTGCATGGTCCGCCGACACCGTCGGCAACACGGTCACCACCGTGCAGCAGGCGATGGGCCTGTTCTTCCAGCCCGACATCCGCGCCCGGTGCGTTCCCGGCGCGGCCGGCCCGCCACCGAGCTGGCCGAGCTGATCCGCCGCCGCGGCACCGTGTACCTGCTCGGCCGCGAAGACCCCTACGCCTCCGCGTCGCCGCTGCTGACCGCCGTCGCGGAACACATGCTGGACACCGCGCTGCGGCTGGCGGCCACCTCCCGGCACGGCCGGCTGACCCCCCGTTCCTGGCCTGCCTGGACGAGCTGCCCTCCACCGCGCCGCTGCCGACGTTGCGGGTGCGGATGGCCAACGAACGCGCGCTGGGCCTGTCCTTCATCTACGCCGCGCAGACCTGGCGGCAGATGGTCGTCTCCTACGGCGAGGACGAGGCCCGCTCCCTGTTCGGGCTGACCAACAACCTGGTGGTGTTCGGCGGCGGCAAGGACATCCACTTCTACCGGGAGATCTCCGACCTGATCGGCGACGTGCGGATCTCCCGGCAGACCGTCAGCGACGGCCCCGGCGGCGTCGGCACCTCCCGCGCGGGGGAGGACGTGCGGATCCTGCGGCCCGGCGACATCCGCCGCATCGGGAACGGCACGCCCTGGTCGTCGCCGGGAACGCGCCGCCGATCATCGCCCGGCTGCGCCGCTGCCTGGACGGGAGCGCCGGCCGCGCGCTGCAGCAGGAACTGGACGCCGCCCGCGACCGGGTCGGCCAGGCCCGCGACCGCACCCGGATCTCGCCGCCCGCACCCCCGCCGCGGTCGGCTACGCCCGCGAACACCACCTGCACGCCGCCGACCAACCCATCGACGCTCACCCGGGCACCGGTGACGACGGTCGTGGCATGGAGGGCCGGCCGTGATGATCGCCGTCTTCCCCGAACCGCCGGCCAGCGTCGCCGACGCGCTGCGCTGCCTGCAGATCCTGCGCAGCGGCGACACCACCCGCATCCAAGAACTCGGCCTCGACCAGGAGCGCCTCGCCCGGCCGTGGGAGCCGGCCACCTGCGAACCGGGGTTGCGCCGGGCGATGTGGGAATGGTGCGACAGCGTGGTCGCCTGGCTCAACAGCGACTACCAGTGGCGGCCCGCGGGCATGATCCCGCCCTGCTGGCCGCAGCACCCGCACCTGACCCACGAACTGCCGGTGCTGGCCTGCCTGCGGTGGGCCGCCGAGGACGCCACCGTGGCAGAACCGTTGGAGGACTGGCACCGCATCACCCTGCCCGCCTTCCTGGAGCGGATGACGCAGCGGCTGGACAACACCAAATGTCTGACCACCGGCGTACACCAGGACTGGCCGGGCCGAGCCAAATACGCCGCCTACACCACCACCGAAGCCGTCGAGCAGCGGCAAGCGCTCTTCCACCCCGACACCACCACCCACAGTTGAGCCTCGACCGGAAGGAAGCAAGCAGATGCCGATGCCGATCGGTCGCATGCGCACCCTGGTGCTGACCGGGCAGGGCTCCCACCGGATGTTCCCCGCCGACCCGGTCAGCCGCGCCCGCTCCACGGCCGCTGGTGGATCGTGCCGACCGGCCACCGCGACTACATCCCCGCCGACGCCTCCCGCGCCGCCGCCCTCGACCACGCCGCCGACTGCCTCGCCGCCGCCGACCTGGTCACCACCCGCGACGGCAACGGCGACAGCCGCCGGGGCCGGGAGAACTGACCGTGGCCACCGACGTCGACGAACTCGTCGAAGACGCGCTGGTCGGTGCGCTGCTGCGCGACCCCGACCAACTCAACCGGATGCCGTGGCTGACCCGCGACGACTTCGCCACCGTCCCCGCCCAGCAGGTCTACTCCGAGCTGCGCCGCCAACACGACCTGCACGCCGCCGCCCCCGACACGCCCTCGCCCACCGCCGGCACCGTCGCCCACCAGCTCATCGGCATGACCGTGCCGGCCATCCACCACGCCGGCCTCCACCAGATGCTCACCCGCACCCCGCCGGCCGCCGACCCGATCGCCTACGGACGGATCGTGCTGGAGGAATCCATCCGATCCGCCGTCCGGGAACTCGGCGCCCGCGTCGCCGACACCCCCGGCTACGACCCGCAGCAAGTCAGCGTCGCCGCCGTCACCGCGGTAGCCGCGGTGCACCGGCTGCAACGGCGCTGGGAGCTGTCCGAACCACCCACCCCGGTGCCGGCCCCGTTGGACGCCGTGCCCGCACCGCGGCTCGGCGCCTGGCTCCCCGACCAGCGGCCCCAATTCGAGCGCATCCGCGCCGCCGAGCGCACCGTCGCCGCCGCCGCCGCCAACCTCATCCTCGACCCGGCCGCCGTCACCGCCGCCCTGCATCCCGACCAGCTGCACGACCCGGGCGCCGCGCTCGCCGTCACCGCGATCAGCGTGCTGCTCGCCGACCGCCGCCCCGTCGACCCGGTGACCGTCAGCTGGCAACAGCAGCGGCTGCTGGGCGAGCGGGAATTCACCCCGCTGTCCTGGCACGAGCTGCAAGCCCCCACCCCGGGCCGCGACCGCTGACGCCCTGGCCGTGCTGCGCGCCGACCGCGCCCACGAACTGATCTACCGGGCGCCCGACACCCTGCACCGCGACGCGGCCCGGCACGACCATCCGCTGCGGCAGGTCCTGGCCGCCGCCGCAGCCACCCTGACCGACCTCAGCGAGGCGGTCACCGGCCACGGCCTACCCCGCCTCGGCCCCGCGCCGAACTCGACCGCGCCCGGCACCACCGGGCCGGACGCACCGGGCTGGGGTTGGCTCGCCGACCGCATCGACCCTCGGCTACGCACCGGCCGGGACTGGCCCGCACTCGCCGCCGCGTCGACCGCGCCTACGCCGACGGCTACGACGTCGCCGCCGACCTGCCCCGGCTCGCCGCCCGCACCCCGCTGCCCGACCGGCACCCCGCCCGCGACCTGCGATACCGGCTGCTCGACGACTGCCCGGCCGCCGTCACACCCGTCCCGATCTCCACCCGCATCGCCCTCGAACACGCACCCTCCGCCGGTACAGCACCCACACGGCCGCCGCGCGTGCAGCCCGCCCCGGCCCCCGTCCCCGGCGCCGGCCCCCGACGCTGAGCATGCCCGCCGCCCAACCAACCCCCAGCCCGGCCGCCGCCCACCCCCGGGGCGACCCGGCGACCAGCGGGCCGCCGGGACAAACCGCGTTCGCCGTCGCCCTCGGCGTCGCCGTCGGCACGCCACCGGCCGCCCTGATCATCGCCGGCATGCAGTTCAGCACGATGCTCACCGGAACGGCCCTCAGCATCACCACGCTGGTCCCCGCCGCCGCCACCTGGATTCACCGCCACGACGACACCCGGCGCCGCGGCCAGGCGACGGACATCCCGCTCATCGAACTGGCACCCTCCCTGACCGCGGCTGCGGCCAGCCCGCTGGAACCGCTGCCCACCCGAACCCGGCACGTGATCGCCGCCCAGCAGCCGCGGCCGGTCCGTGCCCACCGCGCCGCACCGCGGACCAACCAGACGCGCACCCTCGACCAACAGTGGCAGCCCCTGGCCGACGCCGTCGACTCGCGCACCGAACCCCCCCACCACTCGCCGGCGGCCCGGCCGACCAGCACCCCGCCGGCCGCCGGCTGCCGCACCGGACCCGCGCCCCGCCGAGCCCGCTAACCACCCGAAGGAGTCACCGTTATGTCAGGCGACCTGCACCTCTCCGTGATCGGCAACCTCACCGCCGACCCGGAACTGCACCACCCGCCCGGCGGCGGACCCGTCACCTCCGTCATCGTGGCCAGCACACCCCGCCACTACGACCGCAGCGCCGGCGTCTGGGCCAACGAAGACACCATCTACCTGCGCTGCACCGCGTGGCGGCAGACCGCCCGACACATCGCCGCGTCCCTGCGCAAAGGCGACCGGGTCATCGTCTACGGCAAACTCCAGCAACGCAGCTACCCCACCATCGGTGGAGGGAACAAGGCCACCCTGGAACTCGACATCGAGGACATCGGCCCCTCGCTGCGGCACCGCACCGCATCACCCGACCGCGCTAACCAGCCGGTAGCCGGGCACGCCGCGGCCGACCCGCTCACCAACCAGCGCTGACAACCCGGCAGTTATCCACACCCCTCGATCGCCGTCCACAGCAGGCGCCGGCCGCTGGCACAGGCCGCCCGCCCCGGCCCACGATCACCCGAATGCCCTCGACCCGGAAGGATCGCCATGACCGACACCCGCACCGACGAGGACTACCTGCACAGCCTGGATAAGGCAGCCGCGCTGCTGCTGCGCGTCGGCCGCGCCGACCTCGACCACCTCGACACCGGCGCCGCGCTGCACTGCCTGTACGCGCACGCGCTGCTCGGCGACGCCGGCGCCCGGCCCGGCCCACTGCCGCACCCACGGCCGGTCACCACCCCCGCCGACGCCGGCCACGCCATCCACGCCGCCCTCGCCGAACTCAGCCGGCTCCCCGCGCCGGTCTTCGCCCGCACCCCGATCCTCGACGCCGCCCACGCCTGCCACCAAGCCCTCGACGAGCTGGCCTGACCGGCATGGCCACCTCGATCCGCGACCTGCTCGAGCACATCCAGCGGCGCACCACGCCGCCGGTGACGGTCAGCCACAGTCAGGCCGCGGCCGCGCTCGTCGCCCTCGAACCACTCGCCCGCGCGCTGGGCAAACTCGCCGCCGACGGTCTGGACACCGAACCCGCGCAACCCCGCGCCACCCTCGTACGGGAACTGGCCGCCGCTGCCCGACACGCCTCCCCGTGCTGGCGGCCCCCGCCCACCCCGCTCGGCGACCTGGCCGCTGCCGTCGCCGACCTGACCACCGTGCTGCAGGACCGGTTCGGCACCGCCGAACGCTGGTCGGCCGCCGCGGCCATCGCCGACGCCGCGCAACGCTGCGTCGGCTACGCCCGCCGCCACCCCGGCTACCGCGACGCACCCCTCTGCCAGCGCATCCACACCGCCGCCGCCGCCGTCGCGCAGCAGGCCGCCGCCGACCCACCCCACCCGCTACACCGCACCCTGCTCGACCACCAACTCCCCACCCCCGCCGTCACCGGCGGACACCTCGCCCACGCGGCCGAGGCCGCCCCCGCGCTCACCCTCGCCGTCCGCCACGCCGTCCACCACGGCGGGCTCACCCTCACCGACGGGCTCACCGCCCTGGCCGCCGCCCACACCGCCGCCCACTACGCCTCCCTGCTCGCCGCCGCGCTCACCCCGCCGCGCGCCGCCACCGCCGAAACCGCCGCCCCCTGGCGGCAGGCCACCCGGGCCTGGCAGCACACCCACCGCAACCTCAACCCGTTCGACGACGGCACCCGCACCCGGCACCCCGCCGACGCCCAGCTCGCGCACGCCGCCGTGCAACTGCACCACGGGCTGCGCGCCACCCTCGGCGCCGACGCGACCCCCGACACCGTGCGCCGCCACCCCGACCTGCCTGCCCTGGCCACCGCCCTGCGGCAGATCGCCAACCACCTGCCCGACCTGGCCGACGACCTCACCCGCGGCATCGTCAGCTGGGGCGCCACCGGCCAACTGGCCGCCCTCGCCAACAACCTCCCGCACAGCGGCCGCAGCCTCGACGCCCACCTGCACCACCGCATCGTCACCGCCGACCTCGACGACCTCGCCGCCACCCTGGCCGCGCTCCGCCGGGCCCACACCCTGTCCGTGCAGCTCGCCGGCGAACTCGACCACAGCGCCGAACACGTCGGCGCCCAACCCCAGCCACACCTCGCCGTCAGCTACCGCATCCGACAAGCCGGCACCGCCGGCCCGGACGCCGCCGCGCAGGTCGCCGCCGCCGCCACAACACCCCCGCGCCTGCCCGCGCCCTGGCAGCTCCCGCCGCCGACCCGAGCCCGCGCCCGATGACCGCGCCCAGGTACGCCGCCAGGCGCGGACCATGACGATGACCACGCAACGCCAACCTGCCAGCGTCGGAGCGCGCTGACATGCTCAGACCCGCCGCCCGGCCCGCGGCACCGTCAAAGGAGAGGAGCGCACACTGAGCAGCTTCGAGAGCATCGCCGGACAGGTCGAACATGACGGCCAACCGGCCACCGCGATCGACATCGCCGGACAAGCGGTGCGCGACTTCAACCACCGCACACTGGGTTCGATGCGCATCACGCAGCCTGGCTGGCGATACGCACCTGACGCCCACCGGGCCCTCGGCGAACTGACCGTATTGGCCGGCGGACTTCCGCAGGCATTCCAGCAGATCATCGCCGCACTGCGCCACGAGCTGGCACTGAACCTGATCAGCATCGACCGTGGCACAACCTACGAGGGCGATCCAGCAGGTGCCGTACAGGCGGCCAGTATGGCGTTAGAGCGGGCCAGCCAAGCCGCGCAGCAGATGTACCAAGGCGTCGCCGACGCGCAGAACGCCATCGCCGCCGCCTACGCCGGCCCCGACTTCGACGAGACGACAAACGTCGATAACCGGCGGCCATGACCAGACCCGGCTACGCCACAACCCGAAACGCGCTCGCCGCTGCGGCCGTTCGGTCGCTCCTGGAACCTTCCGGAGCTGCCGAATGGCGTGCGTTGCGACAGTGCATGGAGATCCGCCTGACGGCATGTTCATTCGACATGGACAGGCCGAAGTCGGTGCGGAATGCGCGTCGGGAGTCGCAGCCAGATCGCCGACTATGTGCGACCAGGCGAGCGAGTACTGGCTGGCGATATGCGCGCTGTCCGCGGCACATCCGTGCACGCTTCGCGTGCAGACATCCCAGGAATTAGATTGTCAAGCGGCGGCGGTGTTTCGGTCGCGCCAGGCGGTGTTTTCGTCGTAGAGGGTGCGGGTTTTCAGGCAGCGTGCAGGATGCCGACATGGCGGTTGTCACCGTCGTCGCTGGCCTCGGCCTCGACAACCGCGACGCGGACCAGGCGGCGAGATGGTGATCGTGGCCTGACTAGCTGCAAGGATGAGTTGCCGCCGCAGGCTTTGACCTGCTGGCCCGCAATTCGGCCCGCAGACTCGTGCCCACTCATGCCGCTGGTGCCTGATTCGGCGCCAGGGATGCGCAGTGCTGGCACCGATGCCGTGTGTTCCCACGGCAGATCCCGCACTGGCAGTGTGGGGTGAGACAACCGCACCCGATCGTGTCCATGGAAGGTAGGTGCAGGCGACGATCAGTAGCCCGAACGAGATGAGCCGCGTGTCCCGGCGGTGTCCCCTTGGGCGGGAAGGCTGGTCGTGGCCGTCGCCGGCGTAAGGGCGCGTCTGGCGCGGATGGCGCGCATGGCGCGTGCTGTCGCTGATGCAGATGCAGATGCAGCCAAGATCGAGTTAGCTGCTCGGCAGTTCGGGGAGTCGAGGCGCTACCTCGCGCCGGTTGCCTGGGCGGCCGGGGCAATCGTGCTGGTGATCCGCGGGATCAAGCTGCTCGTGTTGAATTGGCGGCTTTCGCTGGTCCAGTTGGTGCCGGCTGTGTGGGTGTGGTTGGTCATGTGGGATCTCAAGCAGCACACGCTGCGTGGCGCGGCGTTTCGAGAGTTCACGGTCAGCGGCGCGATCTTGCTCGGTGTGGCGGCGGTGGGCTTGAGCGTTGCGGCATTCTGGTGCAACACCGTCTTCGCGTTCGCGATTGATCGCCCAAGGCCGTCGATCGTGCCGGCGGTGCGGCAGGCGAACGCGCATCTGGCGCGGATCGTGACCGCGGGATGTTTCGTGGGTCTGCTCTTGGCGGTTGCCGCTGTGGTGGTACCGCGAATCGGGTCGAAATGGGTCTACGTCGTGGCACTCGGTGGGGTGTTGGGTCTGATGCTGATCAGCTTCGTCGCAATCCCGGCTGGCATCATCGGCGCGAAACGGGAGAGGTTGCCGCCGAAGCAGGCCGTCGGCAGGTGGGCTGCTGGTGGGGCGTTGAGCGCGGTTGCTATGACACCGGGTTTCGTGCTCGATCGAATCGGGCTGATTCTGCTTGGGGTGCCGGGCCTGCACATCGTCGGCTTCCTGCTCTTGTCGGCCGGGACCGCCCTATACGCCGCCGGAATGTCCTCGGTGCGTGCGGTGAAGCTGAGTATGAAGCTAGGTGGATCCGCGTAGCACCCCGACGCGGGGGATGCTGGCAGGCACCCTTCGCGCTTGTGGGCATCATCGACGGGTTTGAACCGCGGGTGGCCACACGCCGCCTCGGCCCTTCCCGGTACGCCGGATGAGATGCGTGTCGCGTTCAGAACCTCGCGTCGACAACGCAGGGAACTGCCAAGATGGCAGCCGCCATCGTGTCGCTAGTCCAGCCGTTGGGTGTCAACCGTGATGCTGATCCCCGCGCGGGGTCGAATCGATCGTCGGGTCTGGCAATGACGTTCGACCTGATCCTGATCGCGCTTGCCGTCTCGCTGTACCCGTTGCCGCTCACCGCGTTCATCCTCGTCCTCAGCGCACCCGGCGGCACCCGGACAGGAGCCGGCTTCCTCACCGGGTGGCTCGCTAATCCGAAGATCGCCGTGAGCGGGCAGCGGTAGTCGGCCGAGGTCTGCGCGGCGTGTTGTGGTTGGAGCGGGGTCAGGTTCAGTCGCAAGGGCATCATTACGCGCGACAACGTCAGCGTAGATGTCTCGGCTGTCGCGTACTTCCGGGTCGTCGATGCGGTGAAGTCAGTCGTTGCGATCGAGAATGTCCAGGCGGCGATCAATCAGATCGCGCAAACGACGCTACGCAAGGTTGTCGGGCGGCACACATTGGACGAAACGCTGTCCGAAACCGACCGCATCAACCTGGATATCCGGCAGATCCTCGCTACGCCGGAATGGGGGGTCGAGATAACCCTTGTCGAGTTGAAGGACATCCAGCTGCCCGAAAGCATGAAGCGGGCCATGGCCAAGCAGGCCGAGGCGGAACGTGAGAAGCGCGCAAAGATCATTAACGCCGAAGGCGAATCCCTCGCCGCCAGTGCGCTAGGCGACGCCTCGGACGTCATGATGGCCCACCCGCTCGCGTTGCAGCTGCGCAACCTGCAGAGCCTGGTCGATTTTCGGCGTGGACAAGAACACGACGGTGGTATTCCCTGCGCCCCTGATGAGCACCATCGTCGAACTCGGTGCATTTCTTGCTCGGGAGACAGCAGCAGCGAAGAGCGCCACCTCGGTTGACCGCACGCAGCTCGTTCCGACCATCGCGCCGAATGGCGGGTGACCGCCGATGCCGCGGCGCACGCACCTTTCTGATCGAGTCGACAGCGTTCAAGCAGAAGCTAGCTACTTCGACCTGAAAAAGTCGATGCTCGCGTTGTAGGGCTCGTGGGTGATGGCGAGGGCTGCGGGCGCGGAAGATGTTGATCTGCCGATCGGGGTCTGGTCAGCTGGTCATGGCCGCGATCTTGGCGAGGTTGTGGGTGAACGCGCCGTGCCCTGCCCATATCCGAGCACCTTGGATTCCGTCGATGCGGGTGCGGTCCCATCCGTAGTTGCGTTTGAGGTTGCTGATTCGGCCCTCGCTGCCGGTTCGCCATTTCACGGTTCGCCGGAACGCTGGTCGGTGTTCGGCGGCTTGGCGGGCCTTGCCGGGTCTGCCCTTGCGGGGGATCACGACGTTGCTGACGCCCAGGTCGTGCAGGTCGTCTTCGACCTGCTGCTCGCCGTAGCCGCGGTCGGCGGTGACGGTGCGCGGTGGTCGCTTGGTGCGGGCGCGGACTCGTTGCACTGCCGGGGTCAGGCGAGGCGCGTCGGGCGGGTTGCCGGTCTGCACGTCGTGGTCGAGCACGACGCCGTCCTCGTTGTCCACGACTTGGCCCTTGTAGCCGAACTCCACGGGTTTGCCGAGCCTGCCTTTGGCGATCGCCCGGGCGTCGGGGTCGTGCAGGCTGACCCGCCGCGTCGCGCCGTCCGGCGTGATGCCGGCGACCCGCTGGCGGGTCTGGCAGGCGATGCGCCGTGTCACCTCGAGCAACTCGGCCAGGTCGTTGACCGCACGCCGTAGCGCTCCGCGGCGCCGTCCGGCGGCGGCGTCACGCAGCCCGCATTCGGCCAGCTGCGCAGCCTTGTGCTGCGCTCGGCGCAGCGCCCGCTTGGCGTTGGCCAGCAGCCGCTCGGCATCGGTCCCGGCCTTCTCGGCCAGCTGTGCCAGTTCCCCGGTGATGCGCCGTACCGCGGCCTGCGCCTCGTCCTGGCCCGCCGCGGCGCGCAGCCGCAGCTTCGACCCGATCGCGTGCGCCCGCCTGCCCGCCGAGCGGGACCGGTCCCGGATTCTGGTGCGGGTCGCGCCGCCGGCGGCCTGGATGCGCCGCCCGGTCGCGGCGATCCGGCGGATCGCCTTGGCCAGCAGCCCCGAGTCGGTCGGATAGGCCACGTTGGCCGGCAACACCGTCGTGTCCACCCGCAGCCTGCCGGTGCGCAGCAGCTTCGCCTCGGCCGCCTTGGCCAGCAGGGCCTCGTTCAACCCGTCCACCGCCGCTGCGCCGCACCGGGTGGTCAGCTTCATCACCGTCGTCGGATGCGGCACCGGCCCGTCCAGCGGGATCCGGCACAACCGCCGCCACGTGATCGAGTCGGCCACCTCCCGGCACAGCGTCTCGTAGCCGAGCCGGTAGCGAAACTTCAAGAACATCAGCCGCAGGTAAATCTCCATCGGCGTCGACGGGCGGCCGACTCGCGGATCAAACAACGGCGCGAACGGCGCGAAGAACGCCGGGTCATCGAGCAGCTCGTCAACCCGGGCCAGTTCGGCCGACAACACCAACAACTCCGCCGGGAGCGTCGACTCCCACAACCACACCTGATCGCCTACCGTACGAAACACGATGGCCTCGATCCCTTCCAACCCAAGGGTCCGAGGCCATCCTCCCGATCAACGGCCCCCTCCGCGGGACCGCCACGCGGCGACTTTTTCAGGTCGAAGTAGCTAGCTGCCCGCGGCGTACCTGATCAGCTCGCCGCCGCCTGTCGGCTGTCTCCAATGCCCCGCTACGTGTGGGTGGTCGAGATCGTCGACCGGTACCGGCGGAGCATGGGGCAACCCGACGTTCTTGGAGAGATCGTTATCGATGCGACGCTCACCCAGTTCGAGCCGCTCGCAGCGGTCATGGCGTTACACGTCGACGGCTTCGCGTTTGTCACGGGCGTCGACCAGTCGCCAGCTGTCCAGCAGAACCTGCCCACCATGCAGGTCTATCGCACAGGGTGTCCACCTTCACCGCGTTCGCCTCCACCAAGACGCCGGTCACCGCGCGACTGATCGTGCGCCGCGTCCGCGACGCCAACCCCCACCACGTTCACGTGAACGCCCAAGGCGAGCTGTTCCCGGTCTGGCGCCACCACCCCTTCTTCACCAACAACACCGAGCCGACCACGCAAGCCGACATCACCCACCGCCGGCACGCGATCATCGAGACGGTGTTCGCCGACCTCATCGACGGACTGTTGACCCATTCACCATCGGGCCGGTTCGCCGCGAACGGCGCATGGGCCATCTGCGCGGCGATCACGCACAACCTGGTGCGCGCCGCCGGCACCCTGGCCAGCCCGCGCCATTCCGTGGCCCGCGGCGCGACGCTGCGCCGTCACATCGTCGCCGTGCCCGCCCGCCTTGCCCGACCCCAACGCCGCGGCATGCTCCACCTGCCCGCGCACTGGCCCTGGGCCACCTCCGCGGAGCGGGACCATCAGGCCAGCGGCTCCACGGATCGAAGCTAAGGCCTAATCTGATGTAGAGATGACCGGCTCGGTCGGAACGCTTGACTGGGCAATCGAGACGAACGGTCGATTGTCGGCACCCGACCGCGCCCGGCTGCTGGCACAGGGATTGCTCATCGAGTCCCGATCATGGTCGGAGCGAGCGCTGCGACGTCTCGGCCTGGCACGCGGTCGCCTAGCCGAGATCGACCTCGATGCGCTGCGAATCCCCGACTCGCCGGTGTGCCAGGCCGCCGAAGAGATGTGCGCGGTGGGGACCCCGCCAGTGGTCCTGCTCCACTCGCAACGCTCTTACGTCTGGAGCGCCATTCTCGCTGTCCACGACGGCATCGCCTTCGACGAGGAACTGCTGTGGGTCGCGTCCCTGCTGCACGACCTCGGTTTCGTCGATCGCGGCGTCACCGCTACGGCGGAGTGCTTCACGCTCGTCGGTGCACGTGCCGCGCTCGGCCTCCACGCCGAAGGTTGGGACGTCACCCGCCGGCGGTCCGTGGCCGAAGCCATCACCTTGCACCTCAACCTGCGGGTCGACCTGAGCCACGGGCCCGAGGCCCACTTGTTGTGGGCCGGTACCCGTCTCGACGCCGTCGGTCTGCGCCACTGGGACATCGCGCCGGCCACCATCGCGTCGGTGCTGCAGCGCTACCCGCGACTCGATCTGAAGGACTACTTCCCCGCCGTGTTCGACAAGGAAGCGACGCTCGCGCCCGGATCACGCACGCATTTCTACACGCGATACCTGGGTGCCAGCCGCCGCGTCCGGCGCGCACCGCTGCCGTGAATCGGGCGTCACCATCAACCACGAGCACGTAGTGAGCCGTCGCTTGTCAGGAGCTTCTCGACCGTTCAAGGCGCTGCTGACCGACCTGGTCGAGCGCGGCCTATCGGTCGAGGACGGGCTGCTGGTCGTCCTCGACGGCGCCAAGGCGCTGTCCGCGGCGGTGCGGGAGGTCTTCGGCGACAAGGCGGCCGTGCAGCGTTGCACTTTGCACAAGCGGCGCAACGTCGCTGACCACCTGCCGGACAAGGACAAGGACTGGGTCGACGCCAAGTTGGTCAAGGCCTTCGCCCACCCCGACCCGGAGCAGGGGCTGCGCAACGCCCGCGACCTGGCCACCGCGCTCGAGCGCGCCCATCCCGGCGCGGCCGCGTCGCTGCGCGAGGGCCTGGAGGAGATGTTCACCGTCGCCCGCCTCGGCATCGACGGCCGGCTGGCCAAGACATTGACCACGTCCAACCCGGTCGAGTCGATGATCTCCATCGCCCGCACCACCAACCGCAACGTCACCCGCTGGCGCGACGGGCAGATGGTGCTGCGCTGGACCGCGGCCGGCATGCTCAACGCCGAGCGCTCGTTCCGCCGCATCAAGGGCTACAAGCAGATGCCGCAACTGGTCGCCGCTCTCTACCGACACGCCCACCCCGACACGACCAACGACCGCGCCGAAACTGTCGGCGCCGCCGCATAGAGTTCACCGTGGATCGTCACCCAAGTTCCACACGGCTCGGGACATGCTCTGCGACGCCACCGCTGTCGGCATAGTTGCCGGTTCGGCCTAGATCGACCTATGCGGACATCGGCATAGTTCGACGAGGCACACCTGCTCGACAACGCGCAGCTGGAAGCCGTCCGCATGCTCACGAACCACGACATGGATTCGGGTGCGCCCTTCGCGGCGCTGCTGATCGGGCAGCCGACACTGCGGCAGCGACTGCGCCTCGGCGTGCTCGCCGCCCTGGACCAGCGGATCACCGTCCGCTACGCCCTCACCGGCATGAGCCCCGCCGAGACCAGTGACTACGTCACGCACCACGTCAAGATCGCCGGCCGGTCCGACCCGCTGTTCAGCGACGACGCGATCACCCTCATCCACAACGCCTCACGCGGCTACCCGCGCGCGGTCAACAACCTCGCGATCAACGCGCTCACCGCCGCGTTCGCCCGCAACAGCAGCATCGTCGACGAGAAAGCCGCCCGCATCGCCATCTCCGAGACCGGAGCCGATTAACCCGTCGGCCTCAGCACGCCGAGCACGGCGTCACCAAACCGACGAAGGCCCCGTCCGATCAACGCGGGCGGGGCCCTTCCACACACCGATCATCGGCAAACCCAATGACGGCATCATCGGCAAGATCAACGCCGGACAACACACGTCTATCACGCGCGTCTGCGTCCTAAAGGCTGTGATGAATACCGGTACGAGTGACATGTCCGCACGAAAGGGCATCGAAATCTGCCTTGTCACCATTGGGGGGAACCAGCCTGCCGAGTAGCGTCAGCCGTTCGCGGGCCGGTGCCTCGTCGCCCCGGTCTGGGGGTTTCTTGGGGGGACGATGAGGGCTTCGCCCGTCGACCCGGCGATTAGTGCACCAGTAGCACTGAGCGGCCGGGTAATGACCATGAATGACCAACGTACCGTCTTGGACGACGGTGTCGTCTATGCGCGAGATGGTGCAATTACGGCGGTGCTTCCGGCTGCGGCGCCGGCCCCGTCAGGGTATGAGCAGGTGGCGCGCCTATCGACCGGCGGCACGATATGTCCAGGGCTTATCGAATTGCATAATCACCTGCCATATGACGTGTTATCGCTTTGGCGGGTGCCGAAGAAATTCGGCGACCGGGACAAGTGGAGTGGCACGTCGACTCCGGACTACCACCGCCTTATCTCCGGCCCGATGGGCGTGCTCGGCCGCGACGCCGACGTCGTGCCCGCGGTAGTGCGCTATGTCGAAATGCGGTGCCTGCTGGGCGGTACCACCACGAGCCAGGGCGTCGCCCTGGCTTCGGCCCCGGGAATCGTCACCCATTACCGGGGCCTGGTCCGCAACGTCGAGTCGACGGGTGACCCGCAACTGCCGCCCGCCGCGACGCATATCGCCGACGTGGAGGCGAGCGCAGCCGACCACTTCCTGGCGCGGATCTCCGGGCCGCAGAAGCTGATTCTGCATCTGGCCGAAGGCGTCGACGACTCGGCGCACCGGCACTTCGAGGCGTTGCAGATCACTCCCGGGACCTGGGCGATCACCGGCAGCCTGATCGGGATCCACTGCGTCGCGCTCAACCCGGAGGACTTCGCGGTGTTCGCGGCCCACGGCGGGTCGATGGTGTGGTCGCCACTGTCGAATCTGCTCCTGTACGGGCAGACCGCGAACGTCGGCGCCGCACTCGACGCCGGCGTGCCGGTCGCGCTCGGGTCGGACTGGGCACCGTCGGGCAGCAAGAACCTGCTGGGCGAACTGAAGGTGGCGCGCCTGGCCGCGCCGGGTGCCGGGGCCGACCTCTCGGCTCGGGACCTGACCGCGATGGCGACGAGGAACCCGGCCCGGCTGCTCGGCTGGGACGAACACATCGGCAGCCTCGAGGCGGGCAAACGGGCCGACTTGATCGTCGTTGAGGGAACCGCGGGCGACCCGTACGACGCGCTGCTCGATGCGACCGAGGCGCAGATCGACCTGGTGGTGATCAACGGCGTGCCGCGTGCCGGCACCAGCAACCTGATGGCCGGGCTCGGACTCGGCGGTGGCGAGAAACTCGAAATCGGCGGGCAGGTGCGCGTGCTCAATCTCGCGCAGGCGGGCGCCGACCCGGCCGTCGCGGCGTTGTCAGTGGCCGAGGCCATCGACCGACTCGAGCACGCATTGGCCGCCCTGCCCAACTCATCGGGCCCGGCACATGCACTGAGCATCATGCCGACGCCGGATCATGCCCTGCTCGCGGTGGACGGCGTCATCGACAACCACATGTCGCCGCGTCCCCACCTGCCCTTCGGCGGTTCGCTCACTGGGCCGAACCTGCCCGGCGCTCGCACGGCGCAGGCGATCGGCGGCGCAGTACCGCTGCCCGCGTTGACGCTCGACCCGCTCACCGCGGTCGACAACCCCGCCTACTACAAGACATTGGCCGACGAAGTGAACCTGCCCGTCGAGATACGCGACGGGCTTTCCGCGCTCGCGCCGGTGTGACGATCCCGCAGGAAGGTTGCCATGTTCGACTCACCGTTCTGCCCGGGCTATCCGGCGCCGTATGACGACCTCGTTGCCTCCTACCCGGACGCGGACGTGTACCCGCCGAAGGCGTTCCGGCTGGAGTGGGGGCCGATCTTTCACCGCGGACGCCTTGACGGCAGCGCCAGGCTGATCGTCCTCGGCCAGGATCCCGCAGTGGCGGAGACCGTCACCCGACGCATCCTCGTCGGTGTTGCCGGGCAACGCACCCAGGGCCTGCTGGCGCGCCTGGGCCTGACTCGCAGCTACGTCATGGTCAACACGTTCCTGTACAGCGTCTACGGCCAGGGCGGCGGTAACGCGCACATCGGCGACGAGGCGATCGCCACGTACCGGAACAGCTGGCTGACCAGGCTGGTAGGCCACAACGACGTCACGGCGGTCATCACGCTCGGCTCGCTCGCGGCAACCGCCTACAAGCAATGGCGAACCACGGCAGAAGGCGCTGCGTATGGCGGCATGCACGCCGAGCTGTTGCATCCCACCTACCCGGAATCAGCGTCCGCCGCGGGGCAGATCACGCTCGCCGCTGCGACCGAACGGCTTCTCGCTAACTGGAACGCCAACCTGCCCGAGTTGGTTGCCGCGATCCAGCATCCAGACGTCCCCGCTAACGGCGCGCCGTACGGCACCACATTCACCGACACGGACCTCCCCCCTATCCCGCCTGACGATCTGCCGGCCGGAATACCCACGTGGATGCGCACCGCCCGCGACTGGGCCACCCGAGCCGGCAGCGACGCGGACACCAAACGAGCGACCATCACGCTCACCGTCCCGACGAGCGCCCGTCCGTGGACGCAACCCAACCCGATTGGAGCCTGACATGACCCGTCACTCACTGGCGTGCATCCTGCCGCCCGACCTGCTGGTCCGGATCGCGCAGGAGGCGACACTCGACCAGCGCGCAGCCATCCTGCAGAGCCTGGAACTCGACCACAGCTTCCGCCTAGCACGCGCGGAGGCGGCCGCGCGGCAGGGCATCCGCCCGCCCATGCGGGCTGCGGCACCAGGAGGCAAGCCGAAGCGGTTCATCTACGACCAAGCGCACTCGACGTCGCCCTCACCGGGAACCCTTGTTCGCGGCGAAGGTCAGCCCGCCGTCGCGGATGCATCGATCAACCAGGCCTACGACAACTTCGGTTACACCTACTCCCTCTATTGGGACGTCTTCCACCGCGACTCGATCGACGACCAGGGCATGCAAATCGACGGTCTGGTGCACTACGGCACCGACTACGACAACGCCTTCTGGGACGGTGCTGGCCACATGTTCTTCGGTGACGGCGATGGGCAGTTGCTCACCGACACCACCAAGGGCACCGACGTGGTCGGACATGAACTGACCCACGGCGTCACCCAGAACGAGGCCAACCTGACCTATTCCGGCCAGTCCGGTGCGCTCAACGAGTCGATCTCGGACGTGTTCGGCTCGCTGGTCAAGCAATATCACCTTGCCCACAAGGCAGATCAGGCCGATTGGCTGATCGGCGCGGACATCGTCGGACCGCAACTCGCTCCGGCTCTGCGCTCGATGAAGGAACCCGGAACCGCCAACAAGTACGACAACCAGCCAGCTGACATGACCGGTTACGTCCACACCACGTCGGACAACGGCGGCGTGCATACCAACTCCGGCATCCCGAATCGCGCCTTCTATGTCGTGGCCACCACCCTCGGCGGCAAGGCCTGGGAGGCACCCGGCCAGATCTGGTACGACTCGCTAACCGATCCGCGCCTCAAGCCCAACTCGACATTCGCCAGGTTCGCGTCGCTCACTTTGCGCCAGGCTCGGTCCCGGTACGGAACCAGCAGCCCGGAAGCAGATGCCGTGAAGGCGGGCTGGGATGCCGTAACGGTAAAGGTGCGCTGACCGCCGTCGGCTACGGTTCTGCCGTGGCCTCACACAGCGCGCAGATCCGGTACCGGCGAAGCGGCGGCCTGGCCGGTCTCGACATGGCGGCCGAAGCAGCGTCGGACGACTTGCCCGCCGAGCATGCCGAACTAGCCCGCCAATTGCTTGCTCACCCACCGGCGGTTGCGACGACGCCGCCTGCCGCCGGTGGGCCAGATCAGTTCACCTATCGGCTGCACGTCGATGACGGCACCCAGCACCGAACGTTCAACTGGGCTGAGCAAGAGGTTCCGGACGAGGTCAGGCCTCTGCTGGCAACCCTGAACCGGCGCGCACATCCGGCACCACCTGAGTAAGCCCGCTGTGCTCGGCGCTCGTGCCGTCATGCCGAGGCTGTAACGGCTGGGCCCAATAGGCGGCGACGCGGCACTGGCACATGAACGCACGGCGAAGCTGGGAGTTGCACCAGGCGATTCTTTGCGCGGCCGCGGGCGCCGCGGAAGCGATCTCAGATAGCGCACACTATCCACGGCGCGGGCTGGGAATCACTCATCGCACATAACACCGCGGCGGGTCCGTGCAAGTGGTGCCGGACACGCGACAAATAATCGGCGATCTGCGCGAGCTCACGGACCGCTTCGAGGCGGAGGGCACCAACCCCGTGTCACCGGAGCCGATCGCCAAGACCGCCACTCGGGCGAGACTAAGAACGTACGGGACCACCAAAGTGGTCGTAAACGACTATTCTCACCGACAGAGGCCAGGGATTTCCGGGCTTTCAGCACCCGACCCCGCGCCGTTAGGGCGTCAGAATCGCCTGTAGGCGCAAGGATCTATCGGCCCTAGGCGCGGATGGATGTCCGCACGCTTATTAGCGACGGGACGGCGCCCGGCGGCACGCGGCGGTCAACCTCCGTACGTTCATTAACCTTGTAGTGGTTGCGGACGGCAACAGCACAAACTGCGGCAAAAATGCCGGTCGCGCACAGGGATTCCGCGTGCGGGCCGGCGGCTGACGACGCGCACGAACGCTTGGTTCGGTTGTGGGCTCACGATGCTGCGTGAAGGACGGTGAGGAGTTCCTCCTCGGTGAGCCGCACCGGGTTGCCTTGCATGCTGTGCGAGCGTGCGGCCTTCTCGGTGACCTCAAGGTATTGCGCGGGCCGCAGGCCGACCGCTGTCAGGGGTGGTACGTCGAGTGCGGCGACTGTGTCGCGTAGCCAGGTCACCGCGTCCTCGATGGTGGCGTCGTCTCGGCCGGTCAGCAGCGGGGCGACCTGGCCGTAGCGGCGCAGCCCGGCCGAGGCCGGATCTCGCTCGCGCAGTGCCCGCAGGTTGGCCTCGAGCACCGGCACGAGCAGCGCGGCGCACACGGCGCCGTGCGGTGCGTCGATCATTGCGCCGACGACGCCGGCGAGGCCGTGCACCGCACCGAGCTGGGCGTTGGCTAGGGCGATACCACCGAACAGGCTGCACAGCGCCATCTCCGTGCGGGCGTGCGGGTCGTCGCCGTGCTGGTAGGCGCGCCGCAGCGCCTGGGCGCCACGGCGCAGTCCCTCGGCCGCGAGCGCGTCGGTCGCCGGGTTGGCCCGGGGCGAGACGTACGGTTCCAGGCACTGGGTCAGCGCGTCGAGTCCGCTGCTCGCGGTCACCGACGGTGGGCAGCTCAGCGTGAGCAACGGGTCCACTAGGGCGACCGCCGCCAGCATGTGCGGGCTGCGGATGCTCGCCTTGATGCCGTGCTCCGGCGAGCTGAGCACGGCATTGGAGGTCGCCTCCGCACCGGTACCCGCCGTGGTGGGCACGGCCACGTACGGCACGGCGGGCCGCTTGACGGGCACGCCGCGGCCGACGACCTCCAGGTGATCCAACGGATCCGTACCGTTGCCGAGCAGAACCGCGACCGCCTTACCCAGATCCAGCACACTGCCGCCACCGGCCGCGACGACCACCTCGGCGCCGGCGGTCCGTGCTACGCCGGTCGCACCACGGACGTCCTCCACCGTCGGCTCGGACCGGACTGTCACCACGGAGACCGGGTCGACCTCGCCGAGGAGGTGGCGGTGCCGCGACGGATCGCTGCCTGTACACAGCAGCACCTTCTGCCCCAGGGTGGGCAGCAGGTTCGCGAGCTCGTCCGAGCGGCCCGGGCCGAACAGCACCCGCCGCGGGACGGCGAGGTCGAAGTTCACCAGCCGTTGTCCTCAGGGAAGACGGCGGTGAAACGCGTCGACGTGCGCGGCTCGACCATCATTCCGGCGACCGCGTCGCGCCAGCGCGCGTAATGGGCCGTCTGCTTGTGCGCGTCGGCCGCTGACTCGTCGACATACACCTCGGTCAACACGACGTGGCCGGCATCGCCCTGGTCGCTTAGCACGTCGAAGCGGCGGATGCCCGGCTCCTGCAGCGAGGCTGCCGCGTTGCGCCGCGTCTCGGCGAAGAACGCCTCGAGGTCTTCCGGCCGAACCCGCACATGCACGTGGACGACGAGCATCAGATCTCCTGGCGCCGGGGCCTGTCGGGTGATCGTAGAGGCCGGCTCGGGCTGGTCGACCACGGCAATCATCCACCCCGCTGCCGCGACCGGTTCGGCCGGCCGTCGTCCCGCCGTGCGCCCAATTCTGCCGCTGTAGAGCCAACGGGTCGTCGACCAACCTGCCCATCCAGGCCCTGGCGGGGATGCGGGGGGCGGCGCTTGTTGAGTTGCTGGCCGACCAGTCGCGGGTGCTGGCCCAGATCATCCAGACACGCTGATGCCCCGCAACAAGCGCGCTCGGCGGCACGGGGACGCCAGGGATGCGGCCGGGGCGGTGGCGGCGGTCGAAGCGCTGCTACCGGACGTGCCCCGAATGGGTGCGTGTGCTGGCCGACTGCGTCGAGCTTGGATCCGGCCGCGCGTGGGGCGCGTCTCCACAGCGTGTGCGCTCCTGCTGCGCCTGGTCACCGCCGTGGATGCCCGGGCGACGGTCCGCCGCCGGTTGGCCGACCGGTATCGCGCTTGACCGGCGGTGCGGCGGCTCAGCCCGGGAGATCCTCCGGGCGCTTCGCGGCGAGCGTGCCGTGCAGCAGGCCGGTGGACTGGCCTACCTCGATGAGGTACCCGTCCGGGTCGCGCAGGTAGCAGCGGATCTCTGCTCCGCGGTCGATCGGCGGCGTGACGAACTCGGCTCCCTTCGCCTTCCATTCCTGGTAGCAGGCCTGGATGTCGGCGACCCGCAGGTTCAGGAAGATCGACGTGGTGTCACCGGGTTCGTAGTCGACCACCGTGATGCCTGGCTTATCGGGGGTCGGCGGCCCGCCGGGGTTCATGATGATCCACGAATTGGACAGCTTGACCATGCACGGGTTCTCCTCCATGACGACGGTGCCGCCCAGGACGCGCGAGTAGAAGTCCCGCGACCGCGCGACCTTGCGGACGGTGATGAACAACGTCACCAGAAAGCCCTCGGTCGGCGCGGGGAGATTGGCGTAGTCGATGCGGGGCGCGGATTCGGTCATGGCTGCTCCACTCCAGCGGCGTGGCGGACAGCGGGCTCATCGAGCGCCGGTCCTTGTCACCAATCAGTGTGAGTCAGCCATGCGGCAGGACCGACAGCGGAGTACGGCCATCGTGAATCAGCTACTCAGCAGAGCCCTGCACCATTTTTAGTCCTGGCCGGTAGAGGAAAGGCACCCAAAACCGAGGCTCAGCTTTAGCGCCCTGCTGCGCAAAGAATCCGATATCAACGAGACTTTGCGCGACGTTGCGCGCCTCGTCCTCACCAACGTTCCATATTTTCGATAAGCTCGTAAGTGTCTGCTCGGTTTTCTCCGATTCTAGCGCTTCGATTCGGGCGCGAAGCTCTGGGTACTCGGCATAGATCGTCTGTTCGAGACGAACTTTCGACACAGGGTTGAGCGCCTCTCGAAACGCCTGACGGTCAAACAAGCGCTGAGCGCCGGGCACCTCTTCGCCGCGCTCCAACATCTGTGATTGGATATCTCGTGCCTCGGTCAGCAAGTGTATGACTTCTCGCGGCGCAGCCCGACCTGACCCGTCCTGAATTCGACCAAGAATCCACTCGAAAGTCTTCGGGTTCCTGCCTGCGTCAATCTGTATAGGTACGAGGCTGTCGAATGTCGATCTCTGTACAGCTGAGCTTTGCAATACGTCTCGCTCATCGATATCAAGGTAGTCAACAATCGAGGGATTTCTCAGTAATCGTCGAACGACGAGGTTGAGGAGCGACGCGTTGGACCAGTCGATCGTTGTCTGTCGCGTGATGTGACTGGCCTCTCGGAATCCCTGCTCCGTTATCGCCTTCCATATGTCACTTCTCAAGAAGATTTTGAATCTGATCTCTTGAAGTGCGAGCAAGTCGAGATAGCACTTGAAGAGTGCACGTAACGCATTCGCTTCGAGATCACGTGACTCCGAGAACGCGACGTCCAGCCGATCGAACAATAGCCAGACAGTTAGGTCATTGTCCCGCAATGCCTGAGCAGCGAGAGCCAGTAGTTCGTCAATGGAGGAGGCTCCCCGAGCATGCTCGTCGGCTGAAGGCTCAGATAACGTGATCTTTCCGCTCAGACCCACTGGCTGACCAGTCGTTGGGTCTACATTGATAGCGCCTTCGACGGAGGCCCTGGCAAGAGCGCGACGTACCCAATCGAGTACGAGTTTGAGGCGTGCGCGAAGAGGCGCGCTCTTTGCAGGCAAGAGTCCCTCCGCCGCCAAAGCACCGCGAACGCGGCCCGCTGCATCGCCTACGAGCCCGTAGTCTGCAAACATCGAACCGAGCAGTGATAGCGCATATAGCTTCCACAGGTTGACAAATTCTGCTTCTGTGGTTGGCGGGTCGCTCACCAAATCCTTGAAGGCCGGTGTACCACGCGGGTTCTCAGCCGAGAGAAGTATCGTTCGATCGAAGAGTTCACTTTCGCGTTCGAGGAGAGTGCCATATATTGCGCTCTTTCCAGCGCCTTTCGTTCCAAAGATGACGTCGATTTCGCCCTCGACGACTTGCCGCCACTGGTCGGTCTCAACAAAGTACGCGGCAAGCTCTGCTACCTCTTCCTCGGCGACCCGGCGCCCGAAGTTGAGGTCACGGAGCACCTCGCTCTTGTTTAGGGTCACGAGGCGAGATGCTATCGAACGGAGAAGTAACGCGACGTCGCTAACAGAGTTATCCACAGCCTGTGGATGCCTAGACTGTCAGGCCCTTCGCCAACGCTGTCTCGATAGCCTCCCGGAGCGCCACCTCGACAGGATCGGGGCCACCACCTCGCCGGTACAGCAGACCCGCCAGACGTTCGGTCGTTAGCTCCTTCCATTCGAGCGTGACCTCATCGCGTGGCCGGAAGCGAGAGACTGCAACGGACGCTCGTTTCCGGGCGTGTCGCGCACGTAAGCCAGGGCCAGCACGGGCCGTGCTCGTGCGTAGGTGCCAGCTACAGCGCCCCGTCGTGCAGCCGTACGTACGTTCGGCACCGTCTCGGTGCTTTGGGGCACAGACCCCTAGAAGATCTTGTCTGTGCGTCGATCCTAGGGGTGTCACCGCCACTGACAGCACGCGGACAGCACGACGCCGCCTGCAAGGCCATCGATTGGAGGAGCACTGATCTGCCGATGTGCGGGCATCAGGGCGGGCTCGATTTTGGTTTGCCATGATCACCCCGTGGCTGGTGTGGAACCTGGCGTTGCTTTTCGCTCCCAACTGACCTCGGGTTGCTCGGGTTCGTGCACCGCACGCGAATCATCTGAAGTCGACTGCCTCGTCATCGTCTGCTTCTGGTGTACCCCATCCGGCAGCGGTGACCTCGCCTGCGAGACGCAGCGGCCCGCGCATTCCGTACTCGCGCGCGACAGCCTCCAGGTCGTATTCGTCGATCATTTTGGCCACAGATGGCGGCAGATATCTCTTACCAGTCTTGAAGCCGAACGGGCGTGTGGCCGTCCGTCCGTTCGGTCTCAACGATGTCACGACGCACTCCGGGCTGACCGTGTTACGCGCTCGGCTGTCTTTCGATGCCCGTGCATTCACACGCGCGATCAGCTCAATCGTCTTCTGAAGCGCCCAACGATCGCGAACTGCGGTAAGCATCAGCTTCCGGTCCGCCTTCCCCACTGCGCAGCTACTGCCGGTAAGCACGACCTTTGGACGCGTGGGTTGCGTCTCAGATACCTGAAGACCTCGATCCGTGGCGAACTCGTTGCCCCGGACGTCTTGCCAATTCGACACGACGGTGACGATTGGCTGGGTGCCGATGAACCCGGCAACGGCGAAGGTAAGCCTGCGGTGCTCGGAGGGTATTTTCACAAGCCACGTCTCAGCAGTCCCGAGCGTCGAAACTAGATCGGCATAAGCGCCGGAAGCGTCTAGAGCTTCAACCCGGTTTGCCAACCACTGATCGACGTCGGCCATGCCGTAGCGCTCTGCCTGCGCGACGCCGCTGAAGCACACAGAGGCGTGCCACCCAGCACCCGAGGCGAGAACCTGCTTGTGCGCCCTGACCGGCATTTCCTTGAAGCGACCGTCTCTCATCTGCGTTGACAGACGAAAGTCAGAGGATTGGTAGCAGGCACGCGAGGAGGCGAGCGTGATGTTCAGCGTCAAGACATGCCCCTTCCCGGTCATAGTGTGCAGCAAAGTAGGGACAACCGACCGTAGGACCCCAGCCCAGACATCCGCCTCAAGCAGATGGTCGTGAGCGGCTGGCGGCCGGGAACAAGAGTGGTAGCTCAAACGCACTCATCTGCCGCGATCCGCGCCGGGGATACGGCGACGGCCGGTGTAGGCGTTGGTTCCGAAGTTGACCCAGCCGATTTGGTGGTGATGTCATAGACCCCGTAAGAGTCGACTTTCCCCAGCACCTTGTCGGCGAAGTAGTGGGTGTTGACCTGGCGCGGTTCGCCCCCGGGTTCCCATTCCCGAGCAGGCGCGGCGTAGTTGCCGATGATTCCTTCTTCTTGGTGTCCACGCTGATCACCGGTCCCCGGCCACCTGGAACTGCGTCGCCCGGTCGTTGATATAGGCGAACTGCACGTCCCGATCTGCGTGCTGGGCGCCTTCCACGGTCTTCGCGTTGGCTTGCAGGCTGTAACCGGCGGCTTTGAGCAGCTTGGCCACCGTCCGCGCCGAGACCCGATGCCCGGCCGCGGTCAGCTCAGCGGCCAGCTTCGCGGTCGACTTCGTCGTCCACCGCAATGGCGATTCCGGATCACTGCGAGAGCTCGGATCGATAAAGTTAGTTCATAGTCGGGCTTGCTGTCGAGCACCATCACGAACTGAGCCGTCGCCAACGCGACCAGAGGCCACCATTTCCTCATCCCGGTCTCCCAACGGTCCTCATTGGGCGGACCGCCTTTCGGCCGCGTCCGCCGGTCCAGTCGACCCGTCGACCCGGCGCAATCCTGACAGGTCCGTCACCTGTGTGTCTTCGCCGATGCCCACCAGGCGGGCCCTGCTCGATGTTTCGGCGAGGTCGGTGACGTCTGCTCGCTGAGCACCATCGTCGCTCGGTGTCGAACTCGCGTAGCTACCACGCTTGCTTTCGTCGGGGAGGGACTCGACGAAGTCGAGTCGCGGTTTGGCCGATGGGTTCAGGTGACGGTCGGGACCGGCAGGATGTTCCTTGGTTGGGACGTTCGGCTCTGTCGATGGCTTGAACGTTCGGCAAGTCTCGTGGGCTACCACCGGTCATGAGGGGATCAAGCGGGTAATAGCCCAACCGGGCAAGGCGACGCGAGAGGAGCCAAAATTGAGCGAGGTCAGCGAGCAACAGCTTGAGGACATGGAGGCACTGTTCGTGCAGACCGCGGCAGGCATGACCAGTGACGGGGGAACTATCACGTTGCTGGGGTTGTCGCCGTCGACGCTGTACTTCGCCGATCGTCCGCAGCGCGAGGTCGGACACATGTCGTCTGGTCAGTTCGTGGCGAACTGGGGGGACGGGGACAACAGCTTTGCCTCGAATCCCCCGAACGCGGTGCTGTCGTTCGCGGAGCCGGGCGACCGGCGTCCCGAGGATGCGGTGGTGGTGATTCAAGATCCGCACCTGGACGGAGACGTGCTCAGGTACGGCATCAAGGTTCTCGACGGGACCGTGCCGAACGCCACCGGACCCTGTGCGTTGTTCATCGACCCGTTCGGTCGCCCGCTGTCGCCGGTCTCCGCGGCCGGGATGCACCGGCGAGCGCGGCGTCGGCGCCGCTGACCGGCCCGGAAGCTGGCGGCGATTCCTGGGAGGGCTGACCGGTCCGGGATAGGGGAGCCGGCACTGGATCGACTACCGCCCGTGTCACGAGCGATCGAAAGGGAGACCGGACATGGCTGAAGCTGAGAGGGTTCACCTCAGCGTCGACGAACGCCGGGCCACGGGCAGGGAAGCTCGCGAGCGGGCGCCGTTGTCGGGCCACTCCGGATGGGTTCCCGCTGTTGACCGCCCGGACCCGGTTCGGCTGCTCGAGGCGCAGAACCTGGCCCGGGAACCGGACCTGGTTCCGGTCCGCCACGGCCGGATGGTTGCCTCACCGTTCACGTTCTATCGAGGTGCGGCGAGGATCATGGCCACCGATTTGAAGGACACGCCGACGGCTGGCCTCACTGTGCAGCTGTGCGGCGACGCGCATCTGTCGAACTTCGGGGTGTTCGCATCGCCCGAGCGGGCCCTGCTGTTCGATCTGAACGATTTCGACGAGACACTGCCGGGGCCGTTCGAGTACGACGTGAAACGCATGGCGGCCAGCTTCACCATCGCGGCTCGCAACAACCGTTTCACCAAGAGCGACACACGAGCCGCGACCCTCGCCGCGGTGACGGCCTACCGGCAGGCCATGGCCAGCTTCGCCGGCATGGGCAGCATGCAGATCTGGTACGCCCACCTGTCCGAGGAAGAACTCATGAAGGGGGTCCGGGCGCTCGCTTCCACAGCGCGGAACAAAAAGGAAGCAGCCCAAGTGAAGAAGGGCCAAAAGAACGCCGTCAAGAGTGCCGCGAAGGCGCACACCCGCGACAGCCTGCAGGCCCTGTCGAAGCTCGGCGAACTCGTCGACGGCCGCTACCGGATCGTGAGCCAACCGCCGGTGGTCGTCCCCGCGCGCGATCTCGAAGCCATGTACGGTTTCTCGGCCGATCAGATCGAGGACATGGTCCACCGGGAGTTCCGGGCCTACCGGACCACACTGCAGAATGATCGCCGTCACCTCCTGGAGCGTTTCCAGATCGTCGACATGGCCCGCAAAGTCGTCGGCGTCGGCAGCGTCGGGACTAGGGCCTTCATCGTCTTGCTGCAGGGCCGCGACGAGAAAGACCCGCTGTTCCTGCAGGTCAAGGAGGCCACCGCCTCGGTGCTCGAGGATCATCTTCCCAAGAGCCGGTTCAAGCAGCCCGGCGAGCGAGTCGTGCAGGGCCAGCGAATGATGCAAGCCGCCAGCGACATCTACCTGGGCTGGACCAAAGGAATAGAGGCCGACCGCTACCTGTACTGGCGCCAACTGCGCGACATGAAAGGCTCGGTCGTGGTGGAGGCGTTGACCCCGATCGGCCTGCGGTTCTACGGCGGTCTCTGCGGCTGGACCCTGGCCCGGGCGCACGCCAGATCCGGAGATGCTGTCGCGATAGCCGAATACCTCGGCAACAGCGACAAGTTCGACCGGTCGATCACCGACTTCTCCGAGCGGTACGCCGAACAAAACGAGCTGGACTATCAGGCCTTCCAAGAAGCAATCCAATCAGGGCGGCTCCAAGCGGTCGAAGGCGTCTGAGATCGGGCGCTTCACCCGGGCAAGAAACGACGAATGCCGCGTTGAAGATCTCGGCGCGGCAGCCGAGTTCGCCTCGCGGTTCTCCGCGCCGAGCTACCTCCGCGCCCTTGAGTACCAGCTCGGCCAAGCGCGCACATCGCACTGGATGTTCCGTGGGGTGGCCGATTAGTGCGCGACGTCGCACCGCGCGACGGCCGTCCTGGGCTCGGGCTGACATGCTGGCGACCGGAGGCCTTGGCACCTAACGCCATGTCGGCGCGGCGTGGATCGATGGGTCGACTGATTCGGCATCCTTGGCGCAATCAGTGCGAGGGAGTTCGCGGATGTCCGCCGATCAGTCGACCCAGGGCGAGGGCGCGACGACGCGCAGCGTGCAGCCGCGAGCGCCGAGGCCAGGGCCGCGACCGTGCAACTCCCGCCGCCACTGCCTGGGCAGAACGAGCCGCCGCGGCCGTTGCTCTGCATGACGGCGAGCCGGCTCGCGCCGCCGCGCTCGCACTGACATCCGCCACGGACGCTAAGCAAGTGCAGGCTCCGATCGAGGCAGCGTTGTCGCGCACAGTTGCGGATCGCGCACTCGCCCAAGCAGTGCGACCGTGCCATCGCCGAACTTCAGCGCGCGGCCACGGACCTCGACGCGTGCGGCGCGCTGCGCTACCGCGACGCGGCGGAACGGGAGCGGGGAAGGTTCGGCCACCGCGTGCACCGACGCACCAGGCCAGGGAAGACCAACGCAATCGGCATCGAGTCGCTAACCAAACGCGAACTGCAGGTGGCACGGACTCGTCGTCGAGCGCAAGACCAACCCGCAGACAGCCGCGGAGCTGTACCTCAGCCAGAAGACCGTTGAGACCCACCTGCGCAACATCTTCCACAAGATCAATGTCTCATCACGTTCCACAAGATCAATGTCTCATCACGCGTCGGCCTGGCGCATGCGATCGAGCGCGCCGACCGAACGGCGAGCCCGCCACCGACCTAGCCCAAGCGACCCATCACTTCTCACGGGCGCCCGGACGGTTTCAACCGGCTGGACTGGCAGGCTGATCAAGTTCGTGCAGGGCACGGCGTCGACGAGTCGCGACACCCCGCAGTACAGCGCGTCGATCTTGTCGCGCCGACGCGCTAGAACGTCTCATCTGCGTGGCTCGATCTCACGGATCGTCAACTCAACTGCCGCACCGAACGACGGTTTCCGCGCGAGCGGAGTCTCCGGAATCGTCGCGCTCCGTGACGGCACAGGTTGACGCGAGCGGACGCCCAGGTGCGACTGCGACTACCCAACACCTACACGAGCGCCGTGCCGCCAGTTGTTGTCGCGGCAGTGGGCCTTAGCTTGGCCACACCACATCCCTTCAGTTCCGTGCCACGGCGTGCCCTCGCGTGCCCGTAACACCGGTCAGCAAGGGGTGACGAAGGTTGATAGCGGTCACTGTAATCCTCAGCAATACTCGGCAATTCTATGCTCTTACGCTGTGATCGCTGGGGTCCTAAAGTAGCGGCCTTTCAGCCTCCCAAGCTGCCGATGCGGGTTCGATTCCCGTACCCGCTCCAGCAGAATCCCCTTATCTTGCAGGGGATTCCTGGTGTCACCGCCACCGGCACTCCCCGTCGTCGGGTGGTGCTCCAGCCCCAAGGTTGGGGCTCGTCCCGCTCAAGGCGCGCCGACCTGGCTCAAACCTGGAGTATCAGCTTGTCGGCGAATGACTCCACGTCGCCAGGTCGTGCGCCGGTCAGGATCGTCAGCACGCTCGGCGGCTGATGCATGGCGCTCGGGTGACCACTGTCTGGTATCCGGGGCCGGGGTGGAGTACGTTGCGCGCGGGCTGGCGCTGAACATCACGCCTGAGGCAGTGCGGTTGGTCCGCTCCCGATTGTCATCCCTGGCGGGTTAACCAGCCGAAACGGCAGCTCCTCCATGGGCGTTCCGTCGATCGAGACGACGAACCGGTATTGGCCGAGCACGGACAGCGGCAGCATGGGCACGTTGACTGCCAGCGCCACGGTCTGGTCCTCGCCAACTTCCAGTAGGGGTGGCCTGCCGACGTTGAATGCCATTTGCGCGGTGAACGGGGCGAACGTGTCGGGTCCTGTTGGTATCTGTACGGCGTGCCCGTCGGCGTCGATCAGTGCAATGTCGAGGGTGTGCTGTTGGTTGGTCTGGGTCCACGGGACCATGACGAGGATCGCGACGGCAAGCGAGACGCTCCAAGGTGCTGGAAGACCGGCGGGGATCACGGACCGGTCGATTCCGGCGCCGGCGACGTAGAGCAGGTTGTTCTGCGCCTCGGCGTGGTTCGCCAACACGGCGGTGACCTTCATGGAACGCTCCTCTTTGTCGATGTGTCATACCGTACTCCTAGACGGTATGACCGTCAATGGGATACGGTTATACCGTGAGGGGTTGTGATGGCGCACCCGTCGGAAGCGGAGTTCGTGGAGTTCGACGACGCCAATGAGGCACACCTGGCGCTGAAGAGCGTCAGCCCGCTCGAGCTTATGCAGGTGTTCCGCAACGACCCGCTATGGGCGGCCAACAAGAGGAACCGCACAGCAGCCTGGCTGATGATCGGCAGGACGGATGGAGGTCGTGCGATTGTGGCTGCCGTGATCTATAACGAGGTGCGATCATCGGTGCGACCCATCACCGCCCGGACCTGTACGCCTGCGGAGGAGTCGAAATGGCTGAGCTGAACCCGATCGAGTCCGAGTTGGACCACGCGCTGGATGACCCGGACGAGTGGGACGAGCCCCGCCCTGCCGCCAAGTCCGAGAAGCGCCAGCGCTCCGCGGTCGTGAGCGTACGCATGTCGGAAGCCGAGCTGGCGGTCGTTCAGGATCGCGCTCACGCTGCCGGCCAGACGCTCGGCGCCTATATGCGCGACCTCGCACTTCGCGGCGCGCCCGGACTCGGGCACGACCCGCGGACGATCCGGGTGGTCTCCGGTCCCAGCAATGAGGCACCGGCTCCGGTCGATAACGAGCGGCATACATTCGACATCGTCCGCAGGCCCGACGGCTTGATGGTCTGCTAACCCCTGGCGATGACCTGTCCCGCGCCGTTCGGCACGAACGACTCCCGGCAGGTCACCCTGGCCCGCGGAAATGTCCAGGAAGATCACCCACATATATCAAGCATGAGTGTGCGTTCATGGTCAGCAGCGGCGACGCATAAGTATGCGGTCGCAGCCTTCGGGCCCAGCGCATCGGCGCTAACCTCCGCGCGATAGCCGTCGTTCTGGTCGCCGAGACGACAAGGGCATTGTTCGTTCCTTGCGCGCAGATCGGACTGTATGTATGCGTCGCTTCCCCGGTGAGTTTGGCAAGCAAACCGATCCGCTCATGCCGAATTGAGGACGCGAGGGCCCTGGGTCGAACGGTGTGCCCGCGAGGACTCGGGCGCCGGGGCGTAGACGGCGGGCCGTGACCGGGTGAGCGCGCCGAACAACTTGGTCCCGGTCAGCGTGCGAGTGAGCGTTTGTCAGCTGAGCCGGAAATACGCTCCGGTCAGAACTATCCGTTGGAAGCTACACCCACCTTGTGGCCCTGGGCGTCTGCGAACACCCCGAAACTCGTGCCCGGAACGTGCTGGGCTGGCTGCACGATGCTGCCACCGAGCTGTTCTGCTCGTGCCAGCATTGCCTCGACGTCCTCGACGGCGACGAAGAACAGGACTTCGTCCTCAGCGCTCTGGCGCGGGCTGATGGCGACAAAGGTGCCGCCCTCGACGCCGGTGTCAATGAACGTGTAGCCAGGGAAGGCGCCTTCGGAGGCGACCTTCCAGCCGAACAAGTCGGCGAAGAACCGACGGGTGGCATCGGGGTCCTGGGAGCGGATTTCAGCATGTACGACTGGATGAGCCATGGGAGTCTCCTTCGCACCCGGGTGGGGTGGGTGGCTGCAGAGGTGCTTGTTGACTGCTGCGGCGATTTGGACGGCACGACCAACCGACGAACGGCCCGGCCCCAAATCGACAGGTTAAGGCACCTGGTGCCGCGTATTTACTCGCCAGTCATGCCCCTCGTGCCGCGATGACGTGGCATCGCTGGGTGCTGGGTTCGGCGTTGTAGACCCTGACCGGTGGGTCGGAGCTCGGGTAGCAGCCGTCAGTGGATCGCCAGTACTATACGTGGCGCTTGGCCGAACTCCGTGCTGGCGAGGCCGCAGCGGATGAAACCGATGGCGGTATAGAAACCCATGGCATGAGGGTTGGCGGTCACTTCCAGTCGCTCGACACCACGCGCTCGGATGACCTCGGCAATGCCTTTCACTAGCGCGGTTGCAATTCCTCGCCTCATCCAGTCCGGGTCCACGAACAGGTCTTCCAGCTCAGTGACGCCGTCGCCATCTGCCCAAGTTGCGAAGCCCACCACTGAACCGTCCTGTTCTGCGACCAGGGTGCGCCCCTCGGTCAGCCCTTCGGGTCCAAGGATCAGGTGTTCCGGATGAGCGAGCAGGTTGGCACGGTCACCGGCATTGGACAACGACGCATGGCGATACACATCCCTTACGGCAGGAAGGTCTGCGGGCCCACCTCGACGGATCACCTTTGAAGTATCCACCGGCCAAAGCGGGCCGCCGCCGAGAACAGGTCAACTCACGGCACTCGGCCTGCCTAACGTCTCGGCGTCCCGAGCGGGAGCGTTCGCGTCAACATGCCATCGACGCACGGATCTGCGCAGACAGCGCGCCGGCACCCTATCCGTTATACGGGTGATCGAAGATCACCCGCCGCAAACGGCTCGTATAGCGCCTGATTCCCGGGTGATCCTCGCTGTGTCGCCGGGATCGAAATCTGAAGAAGATCACCGGGGTATCACATTGATAGGTGCGGCTCAGCTGCCTCTCGGCATCCGCGGTAAGGGATGCAGATCTGTCGCTCTGTGTGTGTGATCTGACACCGGTGATTCCGAAAGCGTCAGTGGCCGATGACCGAGCCCAGTGCCGCCCCCGGGAGAACCCGACGCTTGGTGGATGTGGAAGTCCGCTCCCCATGGAGCCCGCGCGCGGTGATTTTCCGTGCAGGCACCTTCGGTGCTGCTGCCCTGGATTGTCGAGTGACTGTCGATGAGGGTTGTCCCTCACCTGATTGATGGATGTCCCCGATCCGATCCCGGTTGGTGATCCACGGTCGGATATCCGACGCGACACGCGCTGACCGCATGTCAGTTGCCCAGCAAGCAGCGTCTGCGGACACCCGCACCCACCGTGGATAAGACGTTGCCACGCAGGAGGGACACAGTCATGAAGAGATTCAGTTTGATGCGCGGGGTGGCCCCCCCGGCGCCAAACCCATTGTCGAAAGAGAATGGTGTCGCGGGGAGACGAACCGTCGCTTGGCCGTCGCGTCGATTCCCGCTGGTGCTCTCACTGCATGGGCACCCTCGGCGGCGACCACAGCGCGCCGGCCGCTATCAACAATCGTGGGCAGATCGTCGGCCACTCCTCGCTTTCCGGCAACAGCACCAGCCATGCCACCATGTGGTACCGCGGCAGAATCGTCGATCTCGGCACACTCCCGGGGGACGTGTTCAGCGGAGCGCTTGACATCACCGACCAGGGTCAGATCCTAGGCGTCTCCTGCTCCTCCACACGCTGCCGCGCCGCCACCTGGACCGAGCACGAAGTAACCGATCTGAACACTCAGATATCTGAAGCATCCCGGTGGCAACCAGGCTGTTGAACGACGCGCAGGATGACGAGGACGGCGTCGTTGACGGTGACGATCTGGTTCGCGCATAAGGAGGCCCCGCCGGGTGAGCCGGCGGGGCCTCGTGGTCTTGGTGGCGCGGTGGTGGTTAGTCTGCGGTGACCTCGGCGACAGCGGCGCGGGCGCTGGATTCGTCGACGATGGCCTTGTTGGCGGCGTAGGCGGCGACGAGGGCCTGGATAGCGATGTTGTTCACCGCTCGGGGCAGGCCGCGGGAGACCTGATGGATCAGGGTGAGGGCGTCGTCGCTGAACAGGGTGTCCGAGCGCCCGGCGAGCTTCAGGTGGTGGCTGACGTAACTGGCAGTCTCGGTGTCGGTCATCCCGGTCATCGCGTAGCGCAGCGCAATGCGCTGGTCGAGCGCGGCGAAAGTGCCCAGCTTGATCCGCCGCCGCAAGGTCGGCTGTCCTACCAACAGTGCGGCGAACGGCGAGTGGCTGTCCATCTCGGCGTTGGTCAACAGCCGTAGTTCTTCGAGCTGGTCGGCATTCAGAAGGTGTGCCTCGTCGAGGACGAGCACGACGGTGCGGCCGCGTTCGTGGTCTTCGGCGGCGAGCAGGTCCACGGTCTGCGGGATCAGCGCGGCCTTGTGGAACCGCGGCACGCCGCCGAGTGCGGCGACGATGCCGGCGTAGAGGCCCCGCCCGCCGACGGCGGGGTTGCCCAGGTAGATGATCGTGTGCCGGGACGTGTCTAGCCCGGCGAGCGCGGCGCGGATGGCGACGGTCTTTCCGGCGCCGACCTCGCCGGTGATCACACCGAGGGCGCGTTCGGTGACGCACCAGCCGATGCGGGCGACGGCTTCGGCGTGTGTGCCGTGCCGGTGCAGCATGCCCGGCGCCAGCGACCTGCCGAACGGCGTGCGAGTGAAACCGTAGTGGGACTGCAGCTTGTCGATCACAGCGTCACCTCACCGTCGTCGGTGTCGGTGTCGGGCAGGGTGAGCTGGCCGGGGATCTGCTCGTCGCCGAGCTGGGAGTAGCGCAGCCGCTCGGCGAGCTCGGCGCTGTGCTGGGTCTCGATCAGGTGCAGGTAGTCGATGCCGGTGGGGGCTGGCGGCGGAGTGGTGTCGTCGGGGCGGGCTTTGTGGTGCACGTGCCGGCCGATGCGGTGCGGCACCGCTTTGCCCATCGCTCGGTGCTGCCAGCGGACCTCGATGTTGGTGAGGTCGAACGGGTCGAAGACCAACTCGACCCGCCGCCCGACCAGCGCGGCGTCGACCTCGTAGATGTTGCCGTGCAGGTTCACCGCCGCGGTCAACAGAACGGTGCGGTACTCCGACCACAAGAACGCCCGCGCAGCTGCGCCGGGGTTGGCATCACCGGCGGGTCACCGGCTGACCAGCGCTCCAGTGGTGTTTGTCCGGTCTCGGAGTGCACCCGGCGGTGGTAGACGGTCTCCACCCACGCGGTGAACAGCGTGTTCAGCTGCACCAGGTCCGCGAGTTCGCGGCCGGAACCGATCTCGACGAGGAACTGGTCACGCACGGTGCGGAAGAATTTTTCGATCTTGCCCCTGCCGGCCGGCTGGCCCGGCCGGGAATGGACCAGCCGGATTCCCAGCGACGCGCAGGTGTGCAGCAGCTGCTTGTCGACCATCGCGGCACCGTTGTCCAGGTACAGCGAGGCCGGGATCCCGCGGGCGGTCAGCCCGTTACGCAGCGCGGCCTCCAACCGGACGGTGTCCTCGCGGCGGGCCCACCGATACCCGGGCAGCAGCCGGGAATGGTCGTCGAGGAAGGCGAACAGGATTGCCTTGCGGCCACGCACCGTCGGGCCGTGCAGCGCGTCACCGGTCCACCGCACGTTCGGTGCCTCGGCCTCGAACCGGCCGAACGCCCGCGGCGACGTCCCGTCCGGGCGGGTGTTGAGCTCCAGGCGCACGAAGTGCCGCTGCAGGGTGCGTTCGTCCGGCGACCAGCCGGCGTGCGCGCGCAGGATCGCTGCAACCTGCACCGCGGTGCGCTCGGGTACTTCGCGTTTGAGCGCCGCGGCCAGATCCAGTACGTCGGCCGGGGTGCGCGGCGCGACCCGGCGCGGGTTGGGCATCAGCGCGTCGAACCCGCCACGGCGCCAGTCGCGGATCCACCGGTCGATCGTCTCCCGGGACACCCGCACCGGCTGCCCGAACGGGCCGGCGTGCTCGCAGGACGCCAGTTCGCGCACCAGCCGGCCCCGCTGCTTGGTGCTCAACCGCTGATCGGCCGCCTCGCGGATCAACGAGTACCGGAACAGCGCTACCGCCCGGGCCCGTTCGGCCCGGACCTGATCTTCGTCTCGACCTGCTCTGCCATGGCCGTTGGCCATCAGTCCTCCTCGCCCTCGAAATGGACACACGAGTCGCGAGCCTCGTTGATCAACCAGTCGCGTCCAAGGGTGAGTTCGTGTTGATCCACTCCGGTCGGCTGACCTGCACGAGCAGCCGCCCGCCGGTGACCGCCGAAGCGAGCTGCCATGCCGACACCGCGCCCACCACCCCGAGCCGGCGGCGGGCCGCCGCCGCCACCGCGCCGATCACCTCAACCACATCGGCGAACAGCGAGCCGCGCGGCGCTATCGGGCCGGTCAGCGGATCCAGCTCGACCAGCAGCGCGGTGAACACCGCGCGGATGCCCTCGGCGTTCTTGGCGAACGCCCGCAGCCAGCCGCGCACCGTCGAGGCCGGGCGACCCAGCCGGGCCGCGATCCAGCGATGACCTCGACCGGTCGCCTTCAACCTGAGCGCAGCGCCGATCACCTCGACGACGTCCGCGCGGCGCGCCAAGCACGACACCGCCAGCAGCACGTGCGTCGCCAGACACGCCGAACACCGCGCCCGGCGCGGGCGCAGCACCACCCCGACACCACGGACCGTCCGCTCCCGCGCATAGCCCCACGGCGCGAGCTGACCCGCGCCGCACGGGCAAGCCAGCTCACCCGCTTGCAGCCGCCGATCGACCTCAACCGGATCGCTACCTACCATGACCACGGGTGCCTCCATCAGCACCAAGGAACGGCCCTCCCATCCGGCCAAGGACTCGGGAGGGCCGTTGCGCCACCAGGACGTGGTCACCCTGTCGTCGCACACCAACAGAGGGCCACCCGCAGGCAGCCACTGTGATCACCGTCGCGCCCGGTGTCGCTACACCCGCGCCAGATCGTCACCTATCGCGTCGTTCAACACCAGGCGATGCGCAGGCGGGCAACGCAGGTGGCCAAATTACCGGCGACGGCGCGCACAATGACCTGCCCCACGCATACCTCCTGACGCCAGCAGACCAGAACCGCACGCCCTGAAACCCTCCGTCACCTTCAACAAGGGGGCCGCCGACACCGCCGGCCCGGTCACAGGTACGCCAGGCTCGCTGGCCACCGTGCGACGAAATATGCGTCATCTGCGCGGCTCGATTCGAGGCTTGATCGCAGCTCGGGTCGTGCAGATCGATCGTCACGTGCGACGTCCGTTGCGTGGCGGACATGCGGACTCGCCGTTTAGACGCGGTGTCGGATGCACCGGCGTGCGCCACCCATCGCAGCCGCCGCGACGTGACTGTCCTGATATTGGTCTAGGGAATCCTGAAGCCTGCCACAACGGTTGGCGCGTTTGTTTCGCGGCAGCCTTGTTCGCTAACACCACCCGTCGTTCGGCGGCGTATCGGATCGTCGCGGTGCTGGCCGAGTCCGAGGTCGAGAGCCGTTGTCGGTCAGGACAGCCACTCAGCCGGGCGCGGGCCTTGAGGCCGTTTCGGCTTCGAAGAACAACGCCATAATGTCCGCCGGCCAGTCCGCTGCGCGAGTCGTTCCCTTGTCGACGTACGCAACGGTCATGACACCCCGCGAGACCTTCGCCCCCGCGGAATCGATCATCGTGCACTCGATCAGCGCATCCGGCCCACGGAACTCACGAACGAACGACGTGATGATAATTTCCTGATCGCCCCGGACCGGTCGTAGAAAGTCAATCTCCATTCGCCGGACCCAGACCATGAACCGCAACGTCCCCAGGGTCCTCAGATCCCAACCAAGGTATTCCCGCAAGCCCTCCATCCGATGATCAACGTAGTACGTCGCATATGTGCCGGTGTTCACGTGATCATACGGATCCAGCTCGGAGAACTTGATCCGATGCGTGCTCGTATACACGATCGGTACCCTCGCCATTCGGCCCCCTTCCCGCGGCCACGTGCCCTGACCTGCTCGCGCTTTCCCCCACGGCTGCGACGTCGCGGTGACCTGCCGGGTGCTCACGATCTCCCGCTCCGGCTACTACGAATGGCTGCGCCGACGACCGTCGGCCCGCGATATCGAACGCGTACCTGCTGGACAGATCATCGACGTGCACACCTCGGCCCGCGGCACCCCGACCAGCGCGGTGCCGGTGACAACCGCGAACATCGCCAGGCCGCGGCGACGCGGCCGCACGCTAACCGGGTTGGGCGGAGGTGTCACGCACAGCGTGGCGCGTCGCAGATAGGTGATCATGGTCTGCCTCCAAGGTGTTCCCCACTGACACGCGCTGCCCGTCCCCCGCGGTTCAGCAGCGACCCCGCCGTGTGAGCAGCACCACCGGCGTTCTGACCCACGGGGGACGCCGCTGCGCTGCAGTCACCGCACGCCGCCGGCGGCCCAGATGAAACGCAACCGCCGAAGCGCAAGCATGCTTATGCTCTCGAAGGCGCCGCCGAGGAAGACCGGGCTATCCTCGTCGGCGACCACCACGGCCTGCTCGGCAGGCAGCTCGAACGTGCCATCCGCCGGGTCGTAGACGACGTAGCCGCCGGCCGCCTGGTTGCCCAGCCATTCCCGCACGTACCGCTCCGTCGTGCCGGTCCGTGCCGCCAGCGTTGACGAGGTGATCGGCCCGGCGCCCGCCATCGCCTTGTACAGGCCAAGCCAATCGCCAGGATGCAACAGCAGCCCCGAGTAGCCGCGCCATGTCAACGACCGCCTGCCCGACGAACGCCTCGAGTCTCGCCTCGTCGACCGGCCTTCGTGTCGATTGTGGTCATGCCTTGGCTCCGTCCTTTCGAATGCGGGGTCCCCCTGGACCCTGCAGCGAGAGCTTTCGCGAAGGCGACGCGCGAGGCATCCGTGCCGAGCACGGAACCCGATACGGAATCTCCGAATCCGTGCCGGCCACCGATGTCCGGCAGCCGCTTCTCCATCAGGCTGGACCGAGCGACACCGATCGCGAACTGACCAACTTCGAAGGAACAATCGCTAATGATCAATCACCACATCCACGCCGCACTGGCGACCGAGCGGCTCAACACCCTCCTGGCGGAGGCGGAGGCCGCTCGCCGAGCTAAGCAGGCACAGCTGCACCGACGGCAGCCGCGCACATCCGCTGCCCGCAGATCACCGATCCGCTGGGTCCTACGACTGGCGGCGGCCCGACCTGATCCATCGGCCCCGCGCACCCTGAACGACGCCCTGGAGTCAGCCGCAGCGCGGCTGCTCAATGATCCGCTCCCGGCACACACAAAGACCATGAACTCATGAGCCGTCACGCGCTGCTCACCGAGGTGTCCGCGACGACCGACCTCGCCGTCCGCGCGCCCGCTCCCGGCGACCGCGCCGCCGTGATCGCGATGCACGACCACTGCTCGGCTCACTCGATCCGCCGGCGCTGGCACGGGCCACGCCACGACCTCCCCGAGCCCTACCTGACGGAGGCCCTGGCCGGGCTGCCGACGCACATCGCGCTGCTCGCCCTGGACGGGCCGCGGGTGGTCGCCCTGGCCAGCGCCGTCCAGCAGGACCGGGAAGAATGGGAGATCGGGGTGCTCGTGGTGGACGCCTGGCAACGCCGCGGCGTCGCCACCACCCTAGTCGGCGCGCTCGCCCAGCGCGTGGCCGCACGCGGCGGCCGTCGGCTGAGCGCGACCGCGCTGCAACAGCAGGCAGCACTGCCGGCCCCCCGCGAACAACTCGGGCCGGTCACACTGATCACCGACACCGACGGCGTCACGGCCCAGCTCGACCTGGCCACACTCGGCGGTGCCGCCGAGTGGCAGTCGCGGCGTGAGGCGACCCCCCGCCTCCGTGGACGATGAAGATCGCGGAGTCGCTCCGAACTAACGACTCAACGCCGAACAATCAGAGGCGACGGTCTAGCGTGATCGAGATCCACATGGGTGCCGCCGGACGGAGGTTCCGCCAGCCACACGGTGTTCGCGCTGGACGGAGGGCAGCTGTTCGGTTTGCATACCCACCCTCAGGGCGCAGGTGACCGATTCGACGAGCATCGCACCGGTCTGGATCATGTCGCCTTCGCCTGCCGGGACCGTGGCGAGCTGCAGAAGCGGGCGGCGCGCCTGGACGAGCTCGGCATTGCCCACGGCGGAATCAAGGACGCCCATTACGGCTCGGGCGTCTCCTTCCGCGACCCGGACGGGATTGCGCTCGAGTTCTTCGCACCGCCGGCCTGACAACAGGCTCGCGACCCGTAGCGTTCAACAGGGGGACGAATGACGGCGTCACAGGCGCTGGCGGCGTGGGGAGCGTACAGCCGGGACGACCCGTTCCCGGTGTTCGCCGAGGTCCGTGAGCTAGGCGCGGTGCACGAGGTGACGCTGGTCGACGGGCACCGCGCCTGGCTGGTGGTCCGCTACGACGAGACGCGCGCCGCTCTGAACGACCCGCGACTGTCCAAGGACATGCATGCGGCGCTCGCCATGGACGCCGATCTTGTGGCAGAGGGGCTTCCCGGACCGGCGTTCGCGCGGCATATGCTCAGCGTCGACCCGCCCGATCACACCCGGCCGCGCCGTTGGTACATGACCGCCGACCCGGGCGGGGTGTCGGCGTTGACGATGCAGAAGCTGCTGGACCTGGGGTCCTACCAGACGGCGTGGACGATGCTGCACCGCTACCGGAGCGCGATGGTCCGGCCGCGCCGCGAGGTCCTCACCGGGCGGGTCGAGGTCGACGAGACGTTCCTCGGCGGGGAACGCCCGGGCGTGCGCGGGCGCGGCGCGCTGGGCAAGACGCTGGTGGTGATCGCGGTGGAACTGCGCGAGCCGCGCGGCTACGGCCGCGCCAGGATGAGCATCATCCCCAACGCCGAGGCGAAGACCCTGCGCAAGTTCCTGATCACCACCGTCGAGCCCGGTGCCACGGTCGTGACCGACGGCTGGGCCGCCTACCCCACGGCGTGCCGGGACTGGTTCGCCCACGAGCCGCACCCGGTCTCCGGCTCCGGGCAGCAGGCCAACGAGCTGCTGCCCGCCGTGCACCGCGTCGCTGCGCTGTGCAAGCGGTGGCTGCTGGGTACCCATCAAGGACGCGTCGAGGCCGACCACCTGCAGTCCTACCTGGAAGTTCTGCTTCCGCTTCAACCGGCGCCACTCCCGCGCCCGCGGGCTGCTGTTCTACCGCCTCATGCAATACGCCACCGCCACGCCGCCGCTGATCTACCGACAACTGGTGGCCGACCCGCGCCCCAAGGCGATCAAACCGCCCGACGTGAAGGGACCGCGATCCCGGCCCGGCAGCCCTCGCCCACCGCCCGAAGACCGGCCCTGACGTGCAACAGAGAGCCTCGAGTGACCCAGCACGCCCAGTGGCACTGAAATGGATAACCCACTAGATGGGTGATTCCGTGAAGGGGGGTGGACGGCCGGACGGGTGGTGTCCTTGGTCATCGGGTCCGTGCTCGGACTGATCGCGCTCGCCGTGCTCGCGGGCGCCGGGGCTGCGACGTGGGCGACGAATAGCCAACGTGACTCGGCTGGCTTCCTGACCAGCGACACCCACAGGTTCGCCACGCCCTCATACGCCATCACCAGCGGAGGCATCGACCTGGGTACCGGGACCGACTGGGTAACCCCGGCGGATATCTTCGGCACGGTACGAATCCGGGCGACTGCCACCGATCCAACGGCCGGCGTCTTCATCGGCGTCGGGTCGCAGGCGGCGGTCGACCGCTATCTGGCCGGTGTCGGCCATGAGGTCGTGACGAACTGGGCGAACGGCGACACCCGCTACGAGCCGGGCAGGGCCGGGAGACCGCAGACCACTCCGGGCGACGCGGCGATCTGGACGGTGCAGGCTTCCGGCCAGGGCACCCAGACGCTGAGCTGGCGTCCGGTCAGCGGTCAGTGGGAGGTCGTGGTGATGAACCCGGACGGCGCCGCCGGGATGTCGGTCACCGCAGACGCCGGCGCCACCGTCCCTGACCTGGCTTGGCTCGCGGTCATCCTGTTCGCCATCGGCGGGGTGCTGCTGCTCGCCGCGGTCGCCCTCGTCGTCGTTCCGGTTGTACGGGCCAGCCGGTGAGCCGTGACGCCATGAGCAGCGTCGCCCTCGTGTTGCATTGCAGGTAGCCATCGGCGAGCACAGCCGAGGCGCTGATCTCGTCGGAGGCGTTGTAGCCGAACGCGATCTCGTCGCGCATGAAGTTCGTGCGCTTCTGGCCGGTACCCGCCTGCCTAGCTTGTCGGCGCCTGCGGTTGCGCAGGCTGCGGTTCCGCAGTTGCGGCCTTCGTCGCTGCGGTCGCCGACGGGTCGGGTGCCGAGGCATCTTCCGGCGGCTCGGTCGTCGTCTGCGGCGCAATCTTCTCTTGATACTTGGCGACACTTTCTTGCGCCTTGGACAGGCCCTTTTGCAGCAAGTCCAGATAGGACGAAGTCATCTGCTTGCGGCGCTCCGGGTCTTTAAGAGCCTCCAGGGCCTTCTCAAACTCCGCGGAGATCTCGGTGAACTGGCGCTTCGCGGCCTCAAGAAAGTCCTGTCCTTTGTGGGGATTCTCCGACATGACGGCCCGATCCCTTCATGATGGGTCACCGCAACCCTACCCTCAGCAGTTCGCCTGGTCTCCGGCCCAGGAGCCTCCGCCGTGCGCACCGTCGCCAGCCTCCACGTCGTAACCGGCAGATCAACAAAACCGACCCCAACGACGCCCGCTCCGTCGCCGTCGCCGCGCTCCGCGCCCAGGACCTGCCGCAGCTGACCGCCGAGGACCACACCATAGTGTTGCGGGTCTGGTCGCGCCGCTACCGGGACCTGGGCCGGCTGCGCACCCAGCTGCTGTGCCGACTGCACAGCGTCCTGTGCGAGCTGGTGCCCGACGGGTTTCCGCAGAGAACCCTCCGCGGGCCAGGCGATCGAGGACCTCGACCGCATCGTGGCCGATTCCCCCATAGCGCAGGCGAAACTCGAGCTCGCCCGAGACCTGGTCGCCGACCTACAGCGCTGGACACACAACGCCGGGAGGCCAAACGCCGCACCGCCCAGGCCGTCGCCGCGGCCCACACCACGGTCACTGAGATCGACGGGGTGGGGCCGATCGTGGCCAGCACCGTACTGGGCTACGTCCGCAACATCCGCCGCTTCCGCACCCGGGACCACTTCTGACAGACCGTCCCTTCCCAGCCCGCGATGAGGTCCGAGGAGCCGACGCAGCCTGGGATTCAGACCTCCTGTGAATCGCGAACGCCGCACTCGGGCCCGCCGGATGTCCCGCGGTCCTCGGGTTGGCGACGAGGCGGCGTGGCACGCGGATATCGACGCCAACAAGATCACCCCAGTCGCACACCGGCAACCGCGCGGCGCTGCGATCACCTCAAGATCAACCGTGACGACCTACAAGTCTGTCGCGCACCCTACGCAACCGCGATCGGCTCGCACCGTCGCCGAAGATCACGCCTTCGTGCCGAACCTGCGCCGCGGCCACTACAGACTCACCGCACCGCTGCCGGTGCATCACCGCGTCCGCACCGCGCCCGCCGAACTCTCGCGCTGCCTCTGACGTCCGCCGCCAGGGAGCCCCCACCGGCTCGAGGCGTGCCGCGTCGGGCCAACGCAACAGCGCCTTCATTCCGTATCGCCACGCCCGGCGGCACGTCCGGATATTCACCGCCAGTCAAAAACCTTGTCGTAAACCGGCGGGCTCCTGTACGTCATCCGGGGGAAGCCAGGCTCGCCGCTCGGATCGGGCCACCGCGCATCAACGACGATTCGGGCCATCTCGCGGGCTGTCGCGCAAGTGCAGCGGACGACAGTGCAGCGGACGAGTACCCACTACTCGCGACGACCATCGCGGACAGCTGCATCGTGTAGTACGACGAGTGCGCGGCGGCGATGAGCTGTTCCGGGCTGGTGGTGCCGTCGGCGTTGTCAGCGGCCCGCTTCGGCGAAGGAGACCTCGTGCGTGCCGACACCTGAGCTGACGAGTTCGACCTGGCCCGAGCCCTGCTGGTGCGTGCCGGTCCAGGCGGTGCGAGCAGTACGAGTGGGCATGACGTTCTGCTTCGATTCTCGTGGCCTCATTCTGGTCTCGACAGCAGATCGACGAACACCGGGTCCCGTTGGTCCGGGTTTAGAGTCGCGTCGTGTTGCTGCTGCCCTGGCACCTGTTCGATGACCTGACAGGCGGCCTGAACGCAACCCTGCCAGCCGGCACCGTCGAGGTCCGCGCGGCCGGGCTCGACCGGTGCGCCGTGGACCGATCTGATCGATCTGTATCGGCCGCTGCGCGACGCGATCGCGGGCGGCGACGGTGTCCCGGTCGTGCTGAGCGGCGACTGCGTGGCGTCGCTCGCCGTCATCGCGGGAATCCAGCAACGGGGCGTCGAGGCGTCCCTGATCTGGTTCGACGCGCACGGCGACTTCCACACCGAGGACACCACGACGTCGGGCTACCTGGGCGGCCTCCCGCTCGCGAAGGCGGTCGGCCGCGGCGATCCGACGCTGCCCGCCGGGCTCGGGCTCACGCCGCTGCCCGAACCGTCCGTGCTTCTCGTCGACGGCCGTGATCTCGACCCGGCCGAGGTCGAGGCGCTGGCGAGTTCCGCCGTCGGACACGCATCCGTCGCCGGCGTGGACGCGTCGTCTTTGGCGGACGGGCCGGTGATCGTCCACGTCGACCTCGACGTGATCGACCCGGCGGAGTTGACCGGCCTGCGCTTTCCCGCTCCTGGGGGGCCGGCGCTGCCGGCCGTCGCAGCCGCCGTCCGAACCATCGCGCAGGCGCGGCAGGTGGTCGCATTGGACGTCGCGGCGACATGGCGACCCGAGGACGCCGACCGCGCGCAGACCGACGCCGCTCTCGCCGCCGTCCTCGCGGCAGCCGGCGCCGAGACCTGATCCTTACGGAGCACCTCGATGTCGATAGCCGACTTTCCGCGATATCCGCTGATCTTCGGGCCCAGCCCGATCCATCCGCTCGACCGGCTCAGCGCGCACCTTCGGTAGCGCGCGGATCTGGGCGAAACGCGAGGACTGCAACTCCGGCCTCGCCTACGGCGGCAACAAGATACGCAAACTGGAATACCTGGTGCCGGACGCGCTCGCACAGGGGGCCGACACGCTGGTGTCGATCGGCGGGTACCAGTCCAACCACACCCGGCAGGTGGCGGCGGTCGCGGCCAAGCTCGGGCTGAAATGCCTACTGGTACAGGAGAAATGGGTCGACTGGCCTGACCCGATGAACGACCGGGTCGGCAACATCATGCTGTCGCGGATCATGGGTGCCGAGGTGCGGCTGGACCCGGCCGGCTTCGACATCGGATTCCGCGACAGCTGGAACGAAGCGCTCGACTACGTGCGCCGCCGCGGCGGCGTGCCGTACGGCATCCCGGCCGGCGCATCGGACCACCCGCTCGGCGGGCTCGGATTCGCGAACTGGGCCTACGAGGTCCAGCCTTCAGGGATCTGACCGAGCGCGAGACATGCAGCGAGGTAGGCGTGCTTGAGGGCCGCGACCTTGACGCGCGACATTTCCCGCTGGCGGAACTCAAGCCCGAACTCCTTCGCCTGGGCCAACGCGGCATGTGACTTGGGGTCGAGGCGCGCCATCAGCACGAACTGCCCGTCGTCGGTCGTGAGCATATCGACGCGCGGAACCGAGCGCTTCCCGCGGAGCCCATCCGTCGTAAACCGGACGTACTGGAACCGGCCGGTGCAGTAAGCGTCCAGGTGCGGCTCGACCTTCGTCCCCAGCTCGTTGTTGCACCGGGCACAGGTCATCGTCCGGACTTGGCCGCCGAGGGTGTCGTTGGGGACGTGCTCCCTGCTGTCCGCGTCGGGTGAACGGCAGATGGGGCACTCGCCGAAGTCGTAGTACTGCAGCTCGGCAATCAGCATCAGCGTGATCTTCTCGGCGTCCGGGGCTGGTTGCTGCTGCGTGGCTCGCAGCCTCTGGGTGCCGTCGGCGCTACGCAACTCCACGGCGGCCAGGGGTGCACCGGCTCGCTTGGTGAACGGTGTCGCCGATAAGACCTCTCCTTGCCACATGCTCGGACGATATCTGCCGCCGCTGACAGTGCCCGCCAGCCGCTGAGGCTGCTCGGTCAGTCCTTGATCCGTCCGGTCTGTCGAGCCCATGCCTCGACATTCGCCCAGAGCCACCACTCGGCGGAAGCCTTGCCCCCTCCGGTCCTCCGACGACGCCTGTCGTGGAACCTGATCACTGAGCGCCTGAGGATCGATTGCCCAGGCCGGGCCGGCGCGTAGCACTGGCGTGAGCTCAGCAGCCGGAACTATCACCCGACGTGACCGCGGCGAGCCGCGCGACCGCCGATTCGGGGCGCGTTTGCTGCGTCCGCGCCGGCCCCGGGCGCGAGCGTTCTGCGCGCCGCAGCCTTCCGTTGCGGCAGGGACGTCGATCGAGCGCATCGATGTGATTGGCGGGCAACGTGACGCACTTGGAAGCTGCCCGCAGCCGTACGAATGCCCAGGCGCCCCCGCCTGGTCGCTTATACAGGCCCCGCGAGAAGCGTCGCCACTCTCCGGGACCAGATACCCGCACAAAGGGCAGCTAGGTGGCCATCCGCAGAATATGCTGGAGAAGGTGCTCAACTTCGGGCATGCCATCGGCAGCGCCGTCATCGTAGGTCGAACTCGTTGCCGTCACGTGCGGATATCGAATGGCTGCGGCGCGGGCGACGCCATCAGTCGGGAACCAGGGCGACAACTCTCGGTAGGTCCGCGCGAAAGTGACGGTCCCGTCCTGCGTGCTTTCACGCTGCACCCACCCGGCGCATCCCAATACCACGTCGTCGAGACGTTCCGGCGCGGCATTCAGTGCGGCGGATAGCGATTCTTTCGGCGCATCGGGCGATACGAAGTATGACCAAGGATTGAAGATTCGAGTGCCGCACACGACGTTGCCCGCCCAGCCGGCCTCGCTCGCCCAGTCATGTCCAGTCATCTCGTCGACGAACGCATCCCGCGCTTGCCTTGCCAATGCGTTGCGGCCCTGGTCCTGCATCACTCGCCACGTCTCCACCAGGAGCGCCGCCGCAACTACAAGCGGCCGGTGACTCCGATCCGCCTCGATGAGCGCAGCGACCTCGTCATCAGCGCCGTTCCGAGCCACCACAGCCGCAAGACGAGCCGTCGTGTCGAGTCCGAACGCCCACGTCGCCCAGACCGGCGGCACGGTGGCAGCCTCGTCGGCCGCCATCACTAACTCCGCCCTCAGCGCTTTGTCGTATGGCCGCGTCGTTACCCGAGCCCACGGACGCGCGCGCTCGAGCAACTCGTTGTGCCGAGCGAGCGCATCAGCGGCTGCAATGTCTTCTGCCGAGGGAGCGGTGATCGCGGGAGTCGACTCGGCGGGTGGCGGATCCAGGGTCTCGCCACGCAGCGCCGCAGCGAGAGCTTTGGCTGCACGCCGCACCTCGGCGGCCGCGTTGCCCAGACGGTTGTCGTCGTCGAACGGTGGGCTCCAGTTCCAGGTAGACGCGGTTGCCACCAACTCCTCAGTAGCCCGCGTAAGCCACTCACACCACGACCCTGTCCGTGGGAATCCATGTTGTGCCGTAGCGACCTCGGCTAGAACATCCTCGGATAGCGGGCCCAGTTCCGCACGAACCGCGTTCAACGCATCCAGCACAGCCGCCTCGTGCCGCTCCCGCTCCATGCGTGACGGCTCCGCGTAAACCCTGTTTCCGTCGTCGTCCCACGCAACGAACGAAGACCGAGTCCGCTCCCTGGTGGCCCGCCAAGCCGCTGCCGCGGCCGCCGGTCTGGACCGAGTTGAGATGGCCCGTAATACGAGCCGCTCCGCGGCGCGAGCAACCGACGTCAGAACCGGAGCTGCGACCGCCGGTGAGTCAAATGACTCCCGCGCAACGTCACTCGCCTGGTCATCGTCGATGGCCCAAGCCTGCCGACTGTCCAGAAACTCCTGACGCTGAGCAACCCGCCACTCCTGCAGCATCTCGACTGGAAAGCGGTCTTCGTCCTCGTCCACTTCGTACGAGTGGGGGATGCACAACAGCAGCAGGTTTTCCGCGCTGCGGTTGGCTTCCGCCGACATCCCCCTCAGCCACCGAGGGCCCAGAGGCTTGCGAGCGTGGATGTGAGCTACTCGGCTGTTCAAGACGGGCTTCGCAGAACCGGCCTCCTGTCGATACAGCCATTCGCCACAGTCTGGATGCGCGCACGTGAACGCGTGCGCGTACAACTCGCGGATGGTGGCGAGCGTCGGCCTCGGATGCTCCACTTCGTCTGGCACAGTCACAAGGTCATCCTGAACGCCACGCCAAGTGTTGTGCCAGCCGGCCACGGCTAGGGTTGCGATTTACCCTCGATTTCTTCGAACCAGTGCCATGCTGAACCACGGAGGGATCATGCTGGTGCTCGGCGTGACGGCGGACGATAAGGGCGCCCAGCTCGAGAGCCTCATCCGAACCGTGCTGACGCAGCAGGGCTACACGAAGGTGCGCTCGAACGTGGTCGGCGCGGGCGGGAACGAGCTCGACGTGGTCGCGGTGCGTGAGTCGCCGGTCATGGGCAGCGTCCAGCTCACCCCCCTAATATGCGAGGCGAAGGCATACGCCGACCCGGTGAGCATGCCGGTATGGCAGCGGTTCCTTGGCAAGGTCTTTATCGAGCGCGCCAAGGACGCGACGGCGGTGGGCATGCTCGTGGCCTTGAACGGCGTCAATGGCAACGTCGCGGGCAGTTTCGACGCACTTCGCGCGCAGGACACGGCGTTGTTTGTCTTTGAGGGCACGGACGTGGCCGCCCTCGCCCGGGGCGTGAACGAGGTCGGCGAGGAGCAGGCCGTGCGGGCTGCCGTCCTTGCACAGTTCGGCAAGGCCCCGACGCGCATGGAGATCGCCTATTACCGCGGCGTGTATCACTGGGTCGTTTGGTGGGCAGACGATGCGTACTCCGTCGTCGACGGGCACGGACGCATGCTGCCCACCGAGGATGTGGAGAAGCTGGGGGACGCGCTAAAGGCCACCCTGCCTGGCGAGCTCTTGGCCACCGACGAGGCGCGGGCGGAAGCCGAGGGTCGCCACCGCGCGCGACTGAAGGTGCTTAACCGGCTGTTCCGTGGCGAGGACGTGCCATTCGACCCAGCGAAGGAGGGCACCGAGGAGTCGTCCGCGGTGGCCTCGCTGGCCGCTGAGCCGTACACCCGGACGCAGGACGGGCGACTTTCCCTTGCACCACCCGACGATTTGGATGCCGCCGCCGTGGCGAGATTGTTTACCAGCATCTTCGAGGACACGGTGAAGATCTCGCACCTGTCTTTCATGATCGCGCGCCACCATGCCCCCTACATCGATCGGCTTGTGGAACTCCTGCCGGAGCTGCACGCAGGGTTCACCCTGACCGCTGAGGACTCCGCAACTTTGCGTGAGGTCGCGGTCTTGTTCCCCTCGGCGTGGCTGGCCATTGCCTCGCCCAATCCGATGGTTTCTGACTATCAGGCCGACCGTCCGGCCTCCGACGCGGCGGAGCAAGATCAGGTGCCTGCGATGGGCGCCGCGCCTGACCAGCAGACCGCTGTCGTCGAGCTCAATGAGGCGGGGGCGGCCTCAGACCAGCCGGCCGACGAGCACCCGGCGGACGAGCCGCCGGCCGACGAGCAGCCGGCCGACGGGCCGGAGGCAGGGCTCAAAGCGCAGGCCGCAGAGGAGTCGATGCTCGCCTCGCGGCGCACGTCTTTCTGGGAGCACGTGATCGCCGCCATCCGCTCCGACTACGCGAACCCACGGCTTCGCGGGTTCCTCTATGACTACATGGACGTGGCGGAGATCGAGGAGCGCGGCGAGTTCGTCGTGAAGAGCAAGTCGCGTCCGGTCGGTTCGCCGATCCGCACCGAGCTGCGTGACGCGGTGCGCCGGTACTCGGACGAGTCGATCAGCGACGAGACACCGGTGTACATCATGGTGCGGATCCTTCCCGGAGTCGCCGAACCCTGGGACCAAGAACATCCCGCACCTGGGTTCCCCCTGGAACAGGACCGCTGAGGGACCAGATCTTGTCAGTGATCGCGCCTGACGAGACCGGCTATACCTATCGATGCGCGGAAGTACCCTCTAGCGCGGTGATCTACTGCGGATATCCGCGCGGTCTTCGCCGAAGCGTGTTTCGCGAAGTTCCCGCCCCAGTTCGCTCGTTCACGAGGGAGACAGTCCGCACCTTAGGGATCCATCTGCGCAACCTCATGACGACGCGGCCAGCACACAGATCGACGGGTCGCGAACAGTTGTTGCGGCCACGGTCGCGCGGTAACCGCGACAGTGGCGATTTTCGCCCGGCCGCGTTCCGTTGGTCAGCACTCGTCAATATCAGGTCTTAGCTGGGGTCCAGGTGAGTCCAGTGATGTGTTTCAGGTCTAGGTCCTCCGGCTGTGCACGCCCGGATTGGAGACCCGCAAGGCAGTCGTCGTATCGGTCGGCCAGGTGCCGAAGCACGTCGACCGCGCTGGCCTGTGAGCCGGTGGAGAACCACGTCGCCCAAATCTCGAAGACCAGATCGACAATCCTTGGTCCGATCAGTCCTAGGCCGGCCGCTCCTGAGAGGTCGTGCACTCCGGAGTGGAAGTGGAGGTTGCGACAGACATACAGCTGTTCGAGGAGCGCCTCCATCCACGCGGCGTCATCCTCGAGACGGCGAACGAGCTCGGCCTGTGCTCCATCTCGACCGCGCATTAGATCTACGAACACATGCTCATGCGGCTTCATCAAGTCCATCAGGCCGGCCAGAGCCGCCGCACCGTCGGTGGCTGGCTGGCCAGCATCCTGCGCGCGCAGGAGTCGCATCCACTGGCCGAAGTCATCCAGTCTGGGAGACGGCGACCCGTCCTGACGTATGGCAGACACGCCCAGACGTTCGAACCTCTCCCGCTTTGAGGCTTCGTCTTCTTGGGCCAGCATGGCAAGTCGTTCGTTCATTGCCGAGACGACAGACCAGCGCATCGCCGCTCGATGAAGACTCGCAACGTCGGGCACACTTAGACCGATATTCAGGAGCCTTCGAGACCGCTTTCGTAGAACCGCAGCCCGTCGTTCGTACTTGAGCCGGCGCTCTGAGTTCGTGCCCGAGTCGGCAACTAATTGCCTGTACGCTCCGATCAGTCTCTGACGCAGCATTGCCAGCGCGAGAGCTTTTCCGAGGACGAGCCTCGACTCGTCGAGGGCTTGAACTCCCGCGGATTCGAGAGTGACCCATGCCAACGCGCCACGCGTCGTTGGGGAAGCGCTGCTTCGCGTGATCGCCGCCATTCGCAGCGGGATGAGTAAGCGCGGCGGCCAGGGCACCTCGAGCGGTGTGAGCTCAGTCATCGGCCTGCCACGCGCGTCGTCGATCTGGAAGCTTGCTCTCAGAGTCGGATCCGCTACCGCGGCCACGGGCTCAATCGTTAGCTGGGCCGACGGATGCGCGGCAAGGTACTGATCGAGCGCCTCGCTCAGCGCCGCGCGGGAGGCGGTGAGCGCGGCTTGCGCGTCCGGTGCCATAGATGTGACTGAAACGAATGCATGCGGCGCGGTGGACCGCGGTCGCACTTCGCCTGTCTCAACCGCGCCTGAGGCAACGCCGCGCGCAAAGGCCAAGACGCGGTCAGCGGCTCGGCCCCAAACGCCGAACTGATGCTGTTGATCCGGATACACCTGGGTGAGGGTCGCTCCGGCCACTCTTGATCGCAGGTTGACAAGTTCTCTTGCGCCCGTGACGCCGAGCAGTGCCACATGCGTGCGAAGGTCCGGAGATAGACACTCAACGAAGGCCGTCCGGGGGTCTGCACCCGCGTTGCGCTTCCCCATAAGCAGACGTGAGAGTTTCGTGAGCACCAGTCTCGGAGACTGTCGCTGTTCCACAACCAGCGATCCAATCTCTACTGCGCAGCGTTGGAGGGTTTGCACTGGGACCGATGGTGTGTCCCAGGCGAACGTCACGATCTGGCCGATGAATGTCGACCACTCGTTCGGCAGCACGACTGGCGTCACCACATTTTCGTGCTCGGCGCCCAACCGCGCCTGCCAGATCGAAACGATCGGGACGTGGGCAGTCGCAAGAAGCGAATCGCATGCTGAAACAGCCGCTCGATGAATCTTCTTCACATAGCGCGGCCGCGGTTGCGTCTGGCCGGACTCTTGCCAGTGACCCACAACCGATTCGGCGAGGCCCACGGTATGCGCGACGGTCTCTCGCGCGAAGGCGGACTCCGCAAGAAGGTTAGGAGCCGATGCAGACCAAAGAGCAAGGCGAAGCAAGGTAAAGACGTTCTCGGGCACGCCGCGCCGGCGCAACATTTCGCCTACATCGCCTTCTACCGAGATTGCCTCGCTCATAGCGAATGATCCTGCCAAGTCCCGGGGCTAACATGTGGCGATAGGTCCCCGGCCTCGACGTTCGACCCGCGCCGACACTTCATTCGGGAGCGGCGGTGCAGCGAGGATGCTCACTCTTCTCTCGACTTCGACCCCGGCCTGAAACACGCGCTGGCGCCCGAACGCCGCAGCCGGCTTCCGACGAGACGGCCCACCTTCGTACTTGATGTTGGTTGATCTTTGGCGTTCACGCACAGAGCACTCCATATGCGCCGTACCCCGTCCACGCAGATGCGCGCAGAACGACGGCTATTTGCGCGCGAAACCTGTTGTTCGAGCCTGATCCGTCGACGCCCACCAGACCGAGCCCGGTTGCATGATTATTCATGATCGCCCGGCCATGCGGATGCGCGCGCTGAGCGCGTATCGGCGGGTCAGTGCCACCTCTCTTTCTCCTTGCTCTCCGCATGGTCGCGGTTGCCGGTGGGTAGAACGGCTGCCATGAGCGACAAGCCCGTTTCTGGGACCCCTTCCAGGGGAGCAATGGGGTGGCTGCGGCGGGCGCGTTCCTGGCAGGTTTCGTGGTTCTTCCTCAGCCCTCGGTGAACCCGGCCCCGAGCGGGTCACCAACCGATGTCACGCGAGACCGCGACCCGCGCGGCGATGGCTGGGTCGCGCCTCTACCGTGGACCGATGGCGTCGGTCAAGCAGATCCAAGTCACCTTCGACTGCGCAGAACCTGAGCGCGTCGCTCGTTTCTGGTGCGAGGTGTTGGGGTACGTCGTACCGCCGCCACCGGAGGGGTTTGCTACTTGGGACGATTTCGATCGCGCGCTGCCGCCTGAGCATCAGGGTTCAGCGTTCGCATGCATTGATCCCTCAGGTGTGGGCCCGCGACTGTTCTTCCAGCGCGTTCCCGAAGGCAAGGTCGTCAAGAATCGGCTGCATCTTGACGTGCGGGTCGGCACCGGGCTCGTGGGTGAAGAGCGCCTGGCCGCACTTGAGGCCGAATGCGCACGACTGGTCGCGCTCGGCGCGGTACGCGTGCGACTACTGCCTGCCGATGGCGACGACGAGTCGTGCCTCGTGATGCAGGACATCGAGGGCAACGAGTTCGATCTCGACTGAGTGGCCGCGAACGTGAACATGCCGTCGGACTCCCGCGCCAGCACCGCTCCACCTCGCCGGATCGCGCCGAGGTGCTGATGGTCGTCCTCGTCACGATCGCGTCGGTCGTCGTCTGCGGCTGGATCGCAGTGTCGCCGCTGTCCGACGTCGGGGCCGCATGGCTCGGGGCCGTGGCAGGTCTGCCCGTCGCGATGCTCCCAGCGAGCATCGGAACCGTCATCCTGCGGTGGCATCGACGGCGTGCAGCCTCAAGCGACCGGCACCCCGCACGAGCAGCAGATTCTCCGCCCTCGGCCACCCCAGTCGAAACGTTCGCTCATGCCGCGTCGTGCGCCCTGCGGGTTGCCGGTCGAAACCAACAGGCCGCCGGGTTGGAACTCAGAGACGTCCAGCTCGGGCATCAAGAGTGCAGACACCGGAGGATCCGGCTTCGGCACGATCCGAGGTGCTGCGTCGATATGTGTCACCGTCGCGATCGGGCCAGGGCCGCCGCTCATCACCTGCAGCCGATCACCGACTCGAACGGTGCCAGCCTCGATCACGCCGAACACCACAGTCCCCCATTCGTGATCGTCGCAGAATCCGTGATCCGGAATCGGAACGGCACGGCCCCAGCGAGTTCGTTCACCGGTTTGATGATCCTCTCCACCCCGACGGAAACGCACTCATCTGCCGCGGCCAGGACGGCACGGACGGGGGTACCGGCGACGCTTCACCCTCGTCGGCGCCGTAAGACCGACCTGGGCGGCAGTCCGGCTCGGACGGATCGCGGCATAGACCGGACGGTATGCCGCAGTGCCGATCCGCGGCATGACCCATCCGTGTTTCGGGGAGATGAGGCTAGCGAGGCGGGTCCTGGCGGCGGCTCATGACCTCTTGCGCCCGGCGGCTAGCGCGTCCGGGACGTCAGGGGGACCTTCGTCGCAAGTCGACGGGACGCTCTGCCCTGTCGCCCCGAGCCCCTGGTGTGATGCTGGAGGTAATGACAGAGGTGGTAGTCATGGCCAAAGAACACGTCGCCCGTGAGGATCGACTCCAAGCAGGCGGGCGAGAAACGGACGACGGCGGCCCTCCGGTCATGCCATCCGAGACCAATGGTAAAACGGCACATGTCGCCGTTCTGGAAGCACTTCTGGCAGATGCTCGCAGCCATGGCAGTCGGAATGATCACGACCGGCGCCATCTTCCTCTCCATCGTGGGAGCCAAGACCTGGGACGAGGTAACCACTCAGTACCCGACGCAGGCCCTGTTGGCGATGGCGGCAGGGATGACCGTTCCGATGGTCGCCTGGATGATGTACCGCGGGATGGGGTGGAAGAACTCCTACGAGATGGCCGCGGTGATGATCGTGCCCGTCGTGCCGTTGCTGTGCCTGGTCTGGTTCGACGTCACGAAGAGCGCACAATGCGGCGCGTATTGCCTGGTTGCCATCGCCGCGATGCTCGGGCTGATGTTCTACCGTCGTGACGAATACTCGATGAAGACCGCTCCGCGGTAGTGGATCATGGGAGCCGAAGGACCGGTCGTGAGCGCGGGTGGCAGAGCCGATTCGCAGGCGCGCTTCGCGTACTTCTACCTCATGAAAGCTGATCCCGACGCGGTGCGTGTCGTCGCGCCCAGGCACGCGTCTTACTGGCGGGAGCTGCGGCTGTCCCACTACGTGGGCGGACCCTTTGAAGACCGGACAGGAGGGTTGATCACGTTCGACGCCGCTGATGCCACGGAAGCGGAGCGTGCTGTCCGCGGCGACCCCTTCCTCCTCCAGGGGCTCGTCGAAGCGCACTGGATCAAAAGGTGGGCGCGCGAATCACCTATCGGTCCGCCGACAGCTCGCCACGCGCGGCGACCACTGCTGGGACTGCGCCGCAAGCCTGGTCGGCTCGCGCTCGCCTTCTTCCGGATGCCGCTGAACGCCTACCGGCACGACGCCGGATCGGTGATGGGCCATACCTTCCTCGAGTTCACCCACACCGGGCGTAAGACCGGTCGACCGTACGACGCCGTCGCGATGGTGTTGCACTACGACGAGGCGACCCGTGAGGCCGTCATCTTTGCCGCATGGGGACCGGAGACGGACTGGGTGCGCAACCTTCGTGCCGGTCCCGCCGTCAAGGTGCAGCTGGGACGTGAGTCGTTCAAGCCTGAGCATCGGTTCCTCAGCGAGGAGGAAGCCTTCGACGTCGTCGTTCAGTTCCGCCGCGAGCACCCGCACCGGGTGCGGCTGAGCACCACTATCATGGGGTGGGGCGACCTCCGCGACAATGCCGTCGCCCGCGACTTCATCCGCACCCACCCGTTCGTCGCGTTCCGGCCGATGGCCTCTCCGGCACCCTGAGCGCTGACACCACGAGTGCTCAGACAGGGCGTGTGGCTCCAAGTCAGCGACGCCCGGTCATCGTCTACTTGTTCATTTGCCGCAGGACGCACGTCTGGGCATGGTCGTCGTCGCTGGTCAGGTGAGGCCGCGGATGAGGATGTCGAGTCCAGGTGCGCGGCGGGTGTCGAACTGGTCGTCGGTCAGGTCGGCCTCGTGTCTCGAAAGTCCCCGGCTACCGCAGCCGCTGACCGTGGTTGAACACGGCCACGACCGTATCCGCTCATCGGCAGATCAGGATGTCGTGACCGTCAACGCGGCGTGACCGCGCGGCGGCACGTTATGCCGTGTTGAGCCTGGGGCTTATTGATCGTCGGGCAGCTCGGCGTCGACGAGCGCGCTGGCACCGGCGGCCCGGGTGGTCATGTGGTCGGTGCGTTCTCGGAGCCGTTGCAGTGACTCGGCGTCGCCGAGCGGAACGGTCGCTTCTAGGTGCGTACTGCTGTGAAGTTCGGGCAGGTCCAGGACTGCATCAACCAGACTCGCCCTGCTCCCTATCGGTAGGTGGCCTGATTCGGCGTGCAACGACGCCTGGGCTGTATCTGGGGTGCCTGGCGAAGTGTCTACCTGCGCCGATGCGACAACGCGATCTCCGTCGCTGACTTCGACGTTCCGATGGGCGGCATGCTCAGCCATGGTCTCTCCTGCCCCTCGTAGATGATGCTCGGTATCGACTGGGCCGGTCTGGTTATCCGCTGCGGGTGCGGCCTTCCATGTGGGGTCGGCGGCCGCGGGCAGCACCGCGGGCGTTTTCTCGAACTTGGCTGGTGTGTTGGCGTGGGTCTAGACGTTCTGGACCTCTATTATTGGATAGGTACCCGGCAGCGGCAAGGACGTAACACCGCTCGCGGTCGTCGGCCTGGGTTAAGGCTCAATGTTCTTGATCGGTGCGGTCAAAACGCCCGTAAGTGGTCGCTGAACCATTGACCGCAAGCCCTGCTCGTGGCATGAGCCGGAGCCCGCATCGTGCCGCCAGCCCACCCCAGCCTGAGCCCGCTTGCCGCCACCCGGAGCGCGTCCAGGTACGCGACAAGATCGACACAGACGACCGGATCTCGGCAGTTCCGGTGGGCGGTCATGTGCCGGATGCGCGAGCACGCCGGCCGCGGCGAGCCAGGCCAGTGGATTCGCGGTCGGGCGGAAGCCGAGGGCGAGTGCCGCACCGCTGAGGAGCACCAGTACCGCGAGCGTCTGCAGCAGGCTGCCGATCACGTGTCCCGTCAGTACGGCGGCGCGGGCGATCGCCATGGTGCGGAAGCGGTCGCGCGGAGATGGGGCACATACGTTGGCCGCTGGAGGAGCGCGTACACTCATCTGCTCCCACGTGTCAGCCGCGACCCAGTGCTCGCCGATTACGACCACGATGACGGTGACCACGGCGATGAGGCCGCCGGTCCTTGTGAAGATGACCCTGGTCGCTGCGCCAGGCTTCGCGGGCGGGCCCGGGAATCTGGGCCAGTGGCTGGATGAGGTCTTTGGTATCGAGTGGGCGAAGTTGGGCCAGATCGATGACCGCCGCGCGAAGTAGGACACCGCGCTATTGCAGCGGCGCGGCTATCGTCGCCGCCTGACCAGCCCGCCAAGATCGAGTGATCCGATCGACGTGGTAACAGACCAGTCGCGGAGGTCGACGCGCGCTACCGCGCGGATCAGCAACTGGTCGTGGTTGATGTCGTCGCGTCGGATGCCGGCAACGGTCACGTTGTGATTGTCGGATGCGGGTTCAGAGCCCCACCGCTGAGCGCTCGGCCTGGCGGGGGAGGTCAGGTCGGTGGGTGGGGCCGGGTGTTGGTCGGTGCGCAGCCGGCCATCGCCGCGTGGATGAGGGCGTCGTGGTGGGTGGCGAGTTGGGCTGGGGTCAGGGTGCGGATCGGGCGCCACAGTGATCCGAGGGCTGCCGTGGCGCGGACGGTGGCCGCGGCGCCGTCTGCGGTGGAGCCGGTGATGGCCTGGCAGATGCGCTCGGTGTTGTGGTGCAGCCGGGCGCCGATCTGGGGATGGTTCAGGACGGCTTTGTCGCTGTCGACCCAGGCGGCGACCCGGCTGTGGTCGGTCAGCGTGCTGAGGTAGTCCTCGAGCAGGGCCCGCACCCCACCGGGCCAGGGGGGTGCGGGCGGATGGCGGTCGACGAGTGCGTCCAGGCTGTCGAGCAGCGGGTCGGCTAACGCGTGCAGCAGGTCGTTCTTGGTGCGGAAGTGGTAGCTGACTGCGGCCTTGCTCATGCCGGTGGCGGCGGCCAGCTCGGCGACGCTGGTCGCGTCGTAGCCGCGGCGGGTGAAGCCGTCCAGCGCCGCGGTGAGCAGGGTGTCGCGTCGGTTGCGGGTGCCGGGCACCGTGGGCCCTCCTGTTGACGTGTGTACTGGACGGACGTCCACCCAGCAGTGTACGGTCAAGGGTGTCGGCGCGCCGCAGCCTTACAGCCACAGCGTGACCACACGACAGTCGCCGAGACGGCGAGCACGCGCTCCCGGTGGGCCGCCGGGCGCCGACAGAAGGGGCCCGCTCCCGGCTGGGACGCGCGGTGCACGACACACCACGCGCGCACGCCCGGCCGGTGGCACGGCACCATCCTCCCCGCACCCTTCCGTGCGGTTCACGCAGCACAGGATGAGGTGAGAATCATGTTGGTACGCACCGACCCGTTCCGCGACCTCGACCGACTCGCCCAACAGATCTGGGGCACCACGGCCCGTCCCGCGACGATGCCGATGGATGCCTGGCGGGACGGCGAGCAGATCGTGGTGGAGTTCGACCTGCCGGGGGTGGACCCGGACTCGGTGGACCTGGACGTGCAGCGCAACGTGCTCACCGTGCGGGCCGAGCGTCGCGGCTCACCCGGCGAGGACACCGAGATGATCGCCGCCGAACGCCCGCGTGGGGTGTTCAGCCGGCAGCTGATCCTGGGCGACACGCTGGACACCGACCGGGTGCACGCCAGCTACACCGCCGGTGTTCTCACGCTGCGCATCCCGGTCGCCGAAAAGGCCAAACCCCGCAAGATCGCGGTCAGCACCGCGGACCCGGGCGCCGGCCGCGGTCAGCTCACCGGCTGACCGGCACCCGATGGCCAGGCACGTGGTGCACCGGCGTAACGGCCAGGTCGACGAGTACCAGGAACTGCCCGACGCCGAGCAGCTGGAACCCGACGCGGTGACCGTGACCTTCCCCGACGGATCGCTGCGGTCCTACCACGTCGAGCACGGGCTCGGCGGTGTCGGCTTCGAGTTCGCGCAAGCCGGAATCCTGGTGCTGCGCTTCCAGGACAGCGACCATCTGCTGGCCGCGTTCGCGCCCACCGCCTGGACCTCGGTCAGCGGCACCGCCCTCGGCGACCGCGGCCGACGATCGTCCAGCGGCCGCTGAGGTCACGACAGAAACCACAGCGGCTCGGCTCGCACGGTCCACCATGGGTGTTTCGACCGTGCGGGCCCCGCAAGGACCCCGACGTCGGGTCCGGGACACAGGGAAGGCGCCGGGTAGCCCTCGGGCTCGATCCATGACGGTCATCACCTCACCAACGGCCGGCCAGCTGCGCTCACACGCCGGGCCGGGCAGGGAGAGCCATGGCAGACAAGTCCCCACGACACGCCACCAGCAAGAAACCAAGCATGACCATCAAGCAGAAGCGAGCCGCCAAGAAGCTCAAACTCGAGCAGGCCACCAGACGCGACGTGGCGGCCGCCGTCCGCGACAGGTGAGCTGAGCAAACCGGCCGCCCACAACCTCGACCATGTCGGCACTGAGCCAGTGGAGACCGTGGGGCTCAATAACCTCTGATGAGCCACCGCTGTCCGTCCGGCATGACGACGTGGAGCACGTCGTCGCCTTACTTCTGCGACCAGGGCGAGAAGCGCATCAACGACTACTTACTCGCCTCGGGCGGCAGCCCACGATCTTCCCGGCGTTGACCTCGACGCCTCGCTGGGGTCATCGAGTTTCTGTCCTGCCCGTGAGCGTGCTTCCGACCGCGATCAGCGAGCTGGCGTAGCGATCCACGTAGTCCTGTCCGGACAGTCGCTGCACTGCGACGCACACGGCGCGGCCGGGCCGAAATAATCAGGTGAGATCATCCGGTGATGGGCTCGCGGCGGCTGTCGGTCGGGTGCGCGTTCACCTATCAGGCGGAGGTCGCCACCCCGTCGATCTTTCACGTCCAGCCGGGCGAATCACCGGTGTTCACGGTGAGGTCCGAGGAGTGGTCGTCGACGCCCCAGTTGCGGCTGCGCAGCTACGCGGACCTGTACGGCAATCGATGTACCCGGGTGGTGCTGCCAATGGGGCGGTCGACCTTCCGATACGCGGCTGAGATCGACGTCCCGAACTTGACGGAGGACGTCGACGAGACGGCACGTGAGATCGCACCGGACGACCTGCCCGACGACACGCTGATCTACACGCTGCCCAGCCGCTACTGCCTACCGGACGTACTGGGCAACGAGGCGTGGGCGCTGTTCGGTACACATGCGCCTGGCTACCCGCGGGTGCAGACCATCTGCGACCACGTGCACTCCCACGTCACATTCCGCTACGGCAGCTCGACCGCCTGGTCGACGGCCGCCGAGATCAACAGCACCCGGCTGGGCGTGTGCCGAGACTTCACCCATCTGGCCATCTCGTTCTGCCGGGCACTGAACATTCCGGCCCGCTACGTGTTCGGCTACCTACCCGACATGGACGTCCCGGTCGACCCCGCGCCGATGGACTTCGCGGCGTGGATGGAGGTCTGGCTGGCTGATCGCTGGTGGACGTTCGACCCGCGCAACAACACCCGCCGCAAGGGCCGGGTGGTGATCGGCCGGGGCCGGGACGCTTCGGACGTGGCGATGGCCACGACCTTCGGCGGCCCCCGCCTGGACAGCATGACCGTCCGCGCCCAGGAGGTGCCCGGATGATGCTCAACCGCCAGCTACTGCACGCCCCGGTGCGCGACCACCACGAGGTTGATCTCGACGATGCCCACCGGGTGACCTACCTGCTCGAGCAGAGCTTCCGCTACGACTACCCGCAACCGGTCAACCGGCTGCGCCACCGTCTGGTGGTCCTGCCACCGGTGCGACACGGCAACCAGCACCTGCGCGCACACCGGGTGGACGTCGAAGGCGCCGCCGCCCGCCGCCGGCTGCGACGCGACGCGCGCGGCAACACCCGTCGTGCGGCTGCACGCCGACCGGGTCGAGCGAAGTGTGCGCTTCCGGATCGGGGCGCTGCTCGAACGCGTACACAGCGACGGGCCGGTACGGGTGCACGCGGACGCCCTCACCGACCCGCGGCTGCTGGGACGTAGCGCGGCCACCCCGCTTGAGCTGGCCGGTCGGATCTGCCAGACGGTGCACTCGGCGATGAGCTACCAGCACGGCGTCACCTCGGTAGGCACCACCGCAGGCGGGGGCCTGGGTGGCTTGGAGGCGCGGTTCGCGGCACGGTCGGAGGGCCGGGTTTGTTGCGGTTATGGGTGGGCGGGTGCTACACCTGTGTTAGCACTCTCGTGTTGTGAGTGCTAATCGATCCCGATGAGGCGTCCAGTGATGGGCGCCGTCCGTCGCGGGCATCGCCGGTCGGTCCACCCAGTGCTGATCTGGCACGAGACAGGCAAAGGACAACGACCATGGCCAAGATGATTGCGTTCGATGAGGAGGCCCGCCGCGCCCTGGAGCGCGGCATGAACATCCTGGCCGACGCGGTGAGGGTGACGCTCGGCCCGAAGGGCCGCAACGTGGTGCTGGACAAGAAGTGGGGCGCCCCGACGATCACCAACGACGGGGTGAGCATCGCCAAGGAGATCGAGCTGGAGCACCCGTGGGAGAACATTGGTGCCGCGCTGGTCAAGGAAGTGGCGAAGAAGACCGACGATGTGGCCGGTGACGGCACCACCACCGCGACAGTGCTGGCCCAGGCCCTTGTCAAGGAGGGCCTACGCAACGTCGCGGCCGGGGCCAACCCGATGGCGCTCAAGCGCGGCATCGAGAAGGCCGTCGAGTCGGTGTCCGAGGTGCTGGGCAACCAGGCCAAGGACGTCGAGACCAAGGAGCAGATCGCCGCGACCGCGTCGATCTCGGCCGCCGACTTGAGCATCGGTGCGCTGATCGCCGAGGCCTTGGACAAGGTCGGCAAGGAAGGCGTTATCACCGTCGAGGAGAGCAACACCTTCGGCCTGGAGCTCGAGCTGACCGAGGGCATGCGGTTCGACAAGGGCTACGTCAGCCCCTATTTCGTGACCGACACCGACCGTATGGAGACCGTGCTCGACGACCCGTACATCCTGATCGTCGAGTCGAAGATCTCGAACGTGAAGGACCTGCTGCCGCTGCTCGAGAAGGTCATGCAGACTGGCAAGCCGCTGGCGATCATTGCCGAGGACGTCGAGGGCGAGGCGCTGGCCACCCTGGTCGTCAACAAGATCCGGGGCACGTTCACCTCGGTTGCCGTCAAGGCCCCGGGCTTCGGTGACCGCCGCAAGGCGATGCTGGGCGACATCGCGATCCTGACCGGTGGTCAGGTCATCAGCGAGACCGTCGGCCTGAAGCTGGAGAACGCCACCCTCGACCTGCTCGGCCGGGCGCGCAAGTTCACCACTACCAAGGACGAGACGACGATCGTCGAGGGTGCCGGTGACGCGGAGCAGATCCAGGGCCGGGTAAACCAGATCCGCGCCGAGATCGAGAAGAGCGACTCGGACTACGACCGGGAGAAGCTTCAGGAGCGTCTGGCGAAGCTGGCCGGAGGTGTTGCGGTCATCAAGGTCGGTGCCGCGACCGAGGTCGAGCTCAAGGAGCGCAAGCACCGCATCGAGGACGCCGTGCGCAACGCGAAGGCGGCCGTCGAGGAAGGGCTGTTGGCCGGTGGCGGCGTCGCCCTGTCCAACGCGGTCGGCACGGCGTTCGAGAAGCTGGACCTGGTCGGTGACGAGGCCACCGGAGCGAACATCGTCAAGGTCGCGCTCACCGCGCCGCTCAAGCAGATCGCGATCAACGCCGGCCTCGAAGGCGGTGTGGTGGCCGAGAGAGTGGCGAGTCTGCCCGCCGGACACGGTCTGAACGCCGAAACCGGTGAGTACGTCGACATGTTCGCCGCGGGCATCGTCGAGCCGGCCAAGGTGACCCGTTCGGCGCTGCAGAACGCCGCGTCGATCGCCGCGCTGTTCCTGACCACCGAGGCGGTCATCGCCGATAAACCGGAGAAGGCCCACGCGGCCGCCGGAGCGCCCGACATGGGCGGCATGGACTTCTAGAACCTCCGAGGCGCCGTCACCGAAGGCGCAGCCCCCCGCCGGCCGCGCTCAACGGTGCTCATCCGCGCGGCGGCGTGACCCGGCCAGCCCGCCGGACGAAGCGCGCTGCCTGCGGCGACGACCGGGGATGGTTCGGTCGCAGGCTCTATGGCTTTGACGTAGTACCGCACCGTCGAGGTGGCCCCATCCGGTGTCGACCAGGGTGCGTCGCCGGTGCCGGCCAGCCGCCAACCGGCTCGTTCGTACACGGCGATGGCGTCCTGAGTGCCGTCAAGACGTCGAGCACCGGCTGCAAGTCGTGCTTGACCGCGGACCCCGCCGCGCCGTCGAGTAGCAGTCGCCCCACGCCGCGGCCCCGCCCTGCCGGGTCGCACGAACAGCCGGGTGACCACGGACACCCGGGTGCCCTCGCGTCCGGTCGCCTGCTGCACCAGCCTGCTGTTCACTCCGCGGGTCACGGCGCCGTGGCCGAGGATTGCGCCCTGCTGGAGGCGACCCACGACCTGAGCAGTGCCGCCGGGCTCGGCCAGCCTCCGGGTCGCTGGCGCCGGCGCGCCGGATACCCGTCCGCCTGGTGAACGGGCCGCAGCACGGCGACGCACGCGGGCAGGTCGGCCGCCGAGCGGACCCGAACCAGCACAACCCGCAGTCTGACACCCCCAGCCGCCGTCGGACGGGCACACGACCATCGAGACGATCACCGCCGGCCGTCCGGCGGCGATGACAGTGCGAACGGCATGCCGCCACGCCGATCCGCGACTTGTCGGGTATCCGGGCGAAGCCCGATCACCGGTCGGCTGCGTTGCCTTGTGCGCCTAGCCTCGGCGTTGGTCGGCGCGGTTCAGGGCTGTGGGGTCTCGGGCGGTCCCTGGTGTGCGGCCTGCGAGCCTGGGTGGTGGTCGGGGGCAGGCAGGTTGAGCGCCTCCGGCTGCTGGTGTGCCGGCGGCAACTGTGAGTCGAACCAGCCGCTCGTGTCGATGCCGGTGGACGGCGGGGCGGCGTCGGCGGAGGCCGCGGTGAGCCAGGAGGCGGGCTGCCGGCCGTCACCGCTGTCTTCGCCGGAGAGCTTCCCGAGTCCCTCGAGGGCCCGGCTGAACTCACTCGGGATGATCCACATCTTGTTCGCGTCGCCCTGCGCGATCTGCGGCAGCATCTGCAGGTACTGGTAGGCCAGCAGCGCCGGGTCCGGCCGGGCCGCGTGGATCGCGCCGAAGGTCGTCTCGACGGCCTTCGCCTGGCCCTGCGCGCTCAGGTACCGGGCCGCCCGCTCGCCCTCGGCGCGCAAGATCAGCGACTGCCGTTCCGCTTCCGCGGCCAGGATCGCCGACTGCTTCTGGCCCTCCGCGTTGAGGATCCGCGCGGCCTTATCGCCCTCGGCGGTCTTGATCGCCGACTCGCGCTGCCCCTCGGCCGCCAGGATCACCGCCCGCTTGTTACGGTCGGCGCGCATCTGCGCCTCCATCGCGTTCTGGATCGAGGCCGGCGGGTCGATCGCCTTGATCTCCACCCGGGCCACCCGGATCCCCCACGGCCCGGTCGCCTCGTCCAGCACGACACGCAGCAGCGTGTTGATGTGGTCGCGGCTGGTCAACGCCTGCTCCAGGTTCAGCGAGCCGACCACGTTGCGCAGCGTGGTGATCGTCAGCTGCTCGACCGCCTGGATGTAGTTCTGGATCTCATACGTCGCCGAGCGCGGGTCGGTGACCTGGAAGTAGATCACCGAGTCGACCGCCACGGTCAGGTTGTCGGAGGTGATCACCGGCTGCGGCGGGAAGCTGACCACCTGCTCCCGCAGATCGATCAACGGCCGGATCCGATCGACGAACGGAACCAGCAGCGCCAGCCCGGGACCCTGGGTGCGGATGTAACGGCCCAGCCGTTCCACCACCGCCGCCCGCGCCTGCGGCACGATCCGCACACTGCGCACCATGACCAGCAGAAACACGGCCACAACGATCGCCGCGGCGATCCACAAGGCAAGCATGGCGGCAGCCTCTCAGCTCGACAATGACTCGGCGTACACCACGGCCGTGGCACCGCAGATCTGCGGGACCCGGACGCGACCCGCCTGACTCAACCGTCCCGGGATCGACGGAGGGTCAAGGCCCGAAATCCGTCGGCTAGGGAAAGCGGTGAGCGGAGTTGGGTGGCTGACCGACATCGACCATGTCGCCCCGGCAGATGCAGCGCCGGCTGAGCCCGTTGTGCAGCGTGGCGGCGCAGTAACGCAGAGCGGTGGCGTCGTGTGCGTCCTGCGGATGTGGGCAGGCGTCGCAGCACGTGACGGTCTGCGCGGCCTCGATCTGCTCGACCTCGTCGCCATCGGTGCGGCCAGTTCGGAGAGTGTTCATGGTGACGTCCAGTGGGGCCCGTCAATAGGGTCGGATGCGGTTCGCCGCGGGCGAGGCTGACTGCAGGTCAGCGATGAGGAGTCCCCGGTACGGCTAACTGTACCCGGGTGGCTTCGAGCACGGCATGCGGTAATTGCGGACGGGTTCCGGTTCTAACCGACCTCGACGAACGCCCCTCCGTGGCCGCGAGATCCAATGATCAACTATGAGTCGTGGCAACGGATCGACCGCAACCCGTAGGTGATCATTTCGTTCCTGGAGCGACCGGACTTCGGCTCCGAGCGGACGCAGAACCGGATGTCGGCTCGCGACTGCGGCCAGTGACCTTCGACCCTGGCGGTCGCCTGATCGAAGGGCGATGGTGGGCAGCGTACTGGGGAGGTGTCTGATGCGATATTCGATCACAGGTGCCGGCGAGGACGTGGAGATCCGAGTGCAGGAGACGGGCAACCACGCGCCGCAGTTGCTGGCCTCGCTGCAGGAATGTCGGGAAGGACGCTGCGGATGCCCGACCGACCAGTACGACCGACTCGCCGACATGGCGATCCAGGTAGATGGCGACGAGGTCGCCGTTCGCCTGCGTCCGCGTGACGACGAAACGCTTGATGTCAACCAGCTGCAGGCCTGCCTGGATTACACCGTCGCCGAAGCGCAGAAGAGCGGCAGCTGACGGAACATCACCAGGCACCGACCGCTCATCGGCACGCCGGGCCTGATGCGCGACGCGGTGCCGGCGGCCCAATGGTGACCGACCGTGACGGCCCACGAGCGAATCCGACCGGTACGGGGAGCGGTTTACTTAGAGCATTGGTTGCGTTCACGGTGCGGGGTGGCTTGACAGGTATCGACATGAGACGCATTCAGGAAGGCATCATCGGTGCCGGTCGTGGATTGCGTCCACAGACGCGAGCGCGAGAGCAATTCCCCAGACGAGAAACCAGGCGTCCCATAGGAATACGTGCCAGCGAAGCGCGTGCCGGTCGATACCTGCGCGCTCGATTGCGCCGCTCAATACCGCCGCGCCGATGAGGACGTTCGCCGCACCCCACAGGCACAGGGCAGCCGCGGCGAGGATGTCCAGACCCACGATCATGCGCCATCCACGCCGCGCCGGTTTGAGCAGTAGAAGTGCGAGCAACCGGCGACACTCTTGATCACCACAACGGCTGCAGCCAGCGACAATGCCGCACCGCTGCGGTCACGCGCCAGAGGCTCCACAGACCCGCCGAGCGTGTCGAGGAGCGCTGTTCCGCCGAGCAGCCAATACGCGGTGGTCGCGGCTGAGGCGAACGCGAGGCCAGCCGCGATGTAAGCCGCGGCGCGCGCCGACCGGGCTCATCGGGCTGACGGTAGGCCACCGCGGTGATGCCGGGTGCTCAGCCAAACGCGATGACTCACTAGCAGCGGGTGGCTGCCGACCGCACGATCCGCGGCCATTGAGGACGGGACCCGCCCGGTTACTTGGTCTTGTCGTCCAGCGCCGCGCCGGCGGCGTTGTTGCGGATCGACTCGATGCCGTTCATCGCTGCGGCCCTGGTGTTGTAGGGCTCGCTGGTCGCGATGACGCGGCCGTTGCTGGCGAGCAGGTTGAAGTGGAACTTGCCGCTGGTGTTCTTGGTGAGCACAAACTTCGCCGCCATCGGGGCTCCCGTTGTGAGTGGTTGGCGAGACTGTGCCGCAGCGCTGCCGAGTGCAGGGGGAGGCGCGCCGCTAGGCCGAATCGCGTCGTCGCGATGACGGCACACGACAACGGCTCTGTCGAGCTTCCTCGTCCAAGTTCCTTGGCACAGTTTGATCTTCATCGCCGTGATGAGCCCGGTCACGGCGGCCGTCATCGCGGCAGTTCGCCGAACGTGGAACCGGCACTCGCGCTCGCAGCGCGGGAGGCCGGCCGGAACCCACGGGCGAGTGTCCCGTAAGACTGGTTCGGTAGACCTTCCCGGTGAACGGGGGGCCAACTGCGACGACGTTCAGCGACGCCGGAACAGATGATCCGTGCGGATAACGCGCATCCACCTGGCGAGGCATCGCCGTGCAGATCGACGGCTACGCGCGCGGTCACGGCGACGTCCAATGCCGTCGAACGCGATGAAACGCGGACCGTGCAACCGCATACTTATGCGCCACCGAACGGCGGACGGCAACATCCTCATTTGCCGCGGACAGTGCGCGCTTGGTTGCTCATCCCTGACCTCTGCGAGTAGCGCCCGCGGGCGTCGCTCGTTGTGAGGTCGGCTGGAATCCGCCCCGTCACGGTGGGGCCAACTGAGGTTGGCGGCGCCAAGTCCAACGGCCCGGCGGGGTAGATACTCTCGGCTGTATGACCGACGAGGTGACCGGAGCTCCGCGGACGACGGTTCATCGTGAGCGCTCGATCTACGACAACCCGTGGGTTCGCCTCGTCCAGGTGGAGATCGAGCTCCCCGATGGGCACCGGTTCTGGCATCACGTGGTGCGGCTTCAGACGGTCGCGATGGCGGCCGTCTTCGATGAGCACGACCGCGTGCTGCTGATCTGGCGGCACAGGTTCGTTCCGGACGCATTCGGGTGGGAACTGCCGGGCGGAATCGCGGAACCGGGCGAAGCCGCTGACGTGACTGCCGCGCGCGAGACTGAGGAAGAAACCGGCTGGCGACCGACCGGCCCGATACGCCCGCTGCTGTCGTTCCAACCGATGCCAGGCATGGTTGATACCCCGCACAAGATCTATACAGCGCTCGGCGCCGAGCACATCGGCGAACCGACCGACGACGAGGAGGCCGGCGTTGTCGAGTGGACGCCGATGGCCAAGGTCCCCGACCTAATCAGGACGGGCAAGGTTGCGGGCGCTGGCTCGCTAGTCGCGCTGCTGCACGTACTTGCACTGGGTCGCTAGCTGGCGTACCCGTCGCCGCTGGCGTGCCGATCCCGCCCGCGTTGCGAAGCCGTCAGCTTGTATCAGATGGCGCTGAGCTTGATCGCGATCGCCGGCGGCGGTGAGGGCGTAGGCAAGGTCAGTGTGGAGCGCCGCCTTCGCCCGAAGTGACTGATCCGGAGCGTTGACGGCTGAGTACAGGTGATCAACCGCCGCCACGTCTCCCTGTCGTGCCAGCACGTTTCCGTGCCACCGCGCGAGATGCATTTCATCCAGTTGGATATACGGCAGCTCTTCATCAAGGGAATCGTTGGGCAAGGCTTGTGATGCACGGTCGAAGGCGGAGCGACTCCCGTGATTGTCATGCGCGGCTGCTATGACTTCGCCCTCACTCGCCCAGAGCCAGGAAACCAATAACGGGGGGACAGTGCCGCCGGCGATTGATCGCGCATCGCGGACCAGGTCGAGGGCGCTCTTTACCTCGCCGATCTCGGTGAGGACGAATGCCTGTTGAACCATCGCGTGCGCGAGCAGCGAGGGGGATTCCGCTTCGCGTGCGGCCAAGCGCGCGGATTCGTGATGTCGCCATGCAGAGTTGACGTCACCACCGTCGAGCGCTACCCACGCTGCGAGCGCCTCCGCGTCTGACAGTTGGGCGGCGAGCGAAGCCCGACCGCGCGACACGACAGCGTGTTCTAGCAACCATCGAATGCTGTTGACGTGGCCGGCAAGCTGCATTGCCAAAGCCGGGCCAGGGACTCGCCGGTCCATCAGCCGCAGGTGGTTGGTCTGCGCAGTAAGGGCGTCGATGGCCGCAGCGTCAACCCGCGCGGCGGCGCGAAGTCGGTCCGCAAGATCCATCGACGCCGGCTGGTCAACGTTGCAAGGAACTGGGCCCAACGGCGAATCGCTTTCGGGTCTCAGGTCCGTCGAATGTGGCGGGCCAAGGAGGTCCTGCATTGAGTATCCGAACAGCTCGCACATGACCCGCCGTGTAGTCGGAGTCGATCGCTGCCCGGATCGTTCGCCGTATGCCAGTCGCTGAAGGTGCCGGACGCTAAGCGTTGCCTTCTCGCCCATCCGGCGAGCGAGCTTCTCGTACTCGACGCAGAGTTCCTCGTAGGTGACGTCACGCCCTCGAATCAGCTGCTCCATTAGCGTGCGGGAGGCGGGACGCTCGGCCGTCAAGATGTGATCACCTCCCGCATGGCTGGTGCTAGGTCAGATTACGCGACGCCTCTGACATTTGTAGGCATCGCTGGGCGTCAGTGGCAGTGGTCGGCGAGTGGGCGTTCTCTGGTCGTGGTGTGGTCGTTCCTGCTGCCAGCAACCTCGCCTCATGCGAGAAAGCGCCGTAGAAACAAGCACAATCTGGTCTCCTGACTCGGTCGACTCGAGTCGGCGGTCGGCGACCAACTTTCTGTTGGTCCGTGAGGCCGCAGAGATCATGCGAATGGACGAGTCGACGCTCTACCGGCATCTGCGCGCCGGGCGGTTCCCGGCCGTAAAGGTCGGCGGTCGGTACCTCGTCCCTGTGGCGGCTGTTACTCAGATGGCCGACGAAGCCGTCGCCAGCGGGCAATGCGTTGTCGTCGAACAATGGGCGATCCGCTGGCGGGAGAAGCGCGCCGCAGAGGCACTTGCAGGTGGTGCGCGGTGATGGGGCCACGGCGGGCGCGTTGGCTGCGTCGAGCGGCGGTTCGGATTTTGGGCCGCCTGATCGTGCGGGCCCGAGCGATCGAGTCGATCGTCGATGCCGCGGTCGACAGCTACTCGCTCGTGGATGCGGCGGCCTGGGTTCCGGAGGGCATTCCTCCCGCGGCGCTTCCGGGAAGTCCGTGGGTCATGGTGTGGCCGGGTAGAGCTGTAGGCCACCGAGGTGGAAGTAGATCGCGGTCTTGAAGTGCTCGCGGTTGCGGTAGCCACGCGCTGAGACTCTGATCGCCTGGATGCGGGAGTTGAGGCCTTCGGCGCCGGCGTTCGATCTCACCGTCGACCGCACGCCTTGGCGATGATCTGGGTGTTGCCCGTGTTCGGGTGACGCATCCGTTCCATCCGCGGTTCGAGCAGGAACTTGAGTTGGTCAAGCGCCGCCGGAATTGGCGTGCGGACCGTGTCTACGTGTTCGACCCGGACGGGTTGCTGCTCTCGTTGCCGGTGGAGTGGACCGACGTGGTGCCCGAGGACCCGTTCGTGGTGGTGGCTGCCGGCCGGTCGCCGTTCACTACCGTGGGGTTGCTCGAGCTGGCCGATCTGGTGGCTCGGCTGCGTGCCCAGCGATCGCCGGACGCCGCGTCGGCTGTCCAACGGATTACGCCGTGACTGTCCGAGTAATTATGCCGCTGATAGTGGACATGTGTCTCGTCGTCACCGTGACCAGCACAAGGGTTAATACCTAGTGCAACGGTATTGCCCGCAGAAGTGGCGGCGTGTCGACAGTCTACTGTTCCTGGTGCGCGACATAATGGCCTGGACGCAATGGAGGAGGCGGGATGGCCAGACGCGGACGGAATCGCAAGGCCGAACAGCTGGCCATGTCCAGGACGCTGAACCCGCACCCCGATGCGGTCCAGGACCCGGGGTTCATCTCCTCGGAGTTCTTCGACGCAGCGGACCTGGTGCAGGTGAAGTACGAGATGGTGCGGCGGGTCGAGGTCGACGGCGCCGCGGTGAACGCCACGGCACGCTCGTTCGGGTTCTCCCGACAGTCCTACTACACGGCGGCGGCGGCCCTGACCGCCGGCGGGCTGCCGGCCCTGGTGCCGGCCAAGCCCGGCCCGCGACGGGCGCACAAGCTCGACGGCCAGGTCCTGGATCATCTGGAATCGCTGCGGGCAGCGGACCCGACGCTGCGCAGCGGGCAACTGGCTCAGGCGGTAGCCGACCGGTTCGGGGTCAGTGTGCATCCGCGCTCGGTGGAACGAGCGCTGGCCCGCCGGGAGTCCACCCGGAGCACGAAAAGCGACTGAGCCGGCTCCGGGCGACTCGGTCTACGGCGGCGGCGAACCAGCGAGTCTGGCTGCCGGGTACGAACAGCTACGCGAACGGGTCCTGGCCGGACGCCCCGACGGCTGGCGGCTGGGTCATGCGGTGCTGGCCGGTAAGGGGATGGTGGCCTGGCTCGGCGCGTGGGCCACCCTGGCGCCGGCACCGGCTGCAGGGACTTCAGCGCCCGATCCCACCGTCCCTACGACCTCGTTGCTGTCCAGCACGACATCCACCCCGAGCACGGATCTATCTACTGCGCTGTCGTCCCTGCCCTGCGCCGGACAGCTCGTGGCCGTCCTGGCCCAGATGGCGCTGGCGCATGCCTGAAAGTCCGCGACCGAACAAGAAGATGAAGGGAGCACGTTGATGAGCGAGAACTCGAGCTCGTCCAAGGTCACCGCTGATCATCTACGCCGCGGCGCCTACCTCTACGTCCGCCAGTCGACGCTGTATCAGGTCGCCAACAACACCGAGTCCGCCCGCCGCCAGTACGACCTACGCGGGCGGGCCGTCGCGCTCGGCTGGCCGGCCGACAAGATCGTCGTGATCGACATCGACCAGGGACAGTCCGGCGCCTCGGCCGCCGACCGCGAAGGGTTCCAACGCCTGGTCGCCGAGGTGTCCTTGGGCCGGGCAGGGATCGTGCTCGGACTGGAATGCTCGAGGCTGGCCCGCAACAACGCCGACTGGCACGCGCTGCTGCGCCTGTGTGCGTTCAACAACACGCTGATCTGCGACGAGGACGGGCTCTATGACCCGGCCACCATCAACGACCGGCTGCTGCTCGGGCTCAAGGGCACCATGAGCGAGGCCGAGCTGCACTTCATCCGCGCCCGGCTGCAAGGCGGGCTGCTGGCCAAGGCCGCCCGCGGCGAACTGGCGGTGCGTCTACCGGTCGGGCTCATCTACGACGCCGTCGGCAACGTGACGCTCGATCCCGACAGCGGTGTCCGCGGCGCGATCACGCACCTGTTCGACACCTTCGCCGCCACCGGCTCTGCCTCCGCGACGGTCAAAGCGTTCGCCGCGCAGGCGTTGCTGTTCCCTGCCCGTCACCTGGGCGGCCCGCACGCCGGCGAACTGTACTGGAAGGCGCTACGCCACGACCACGTGCTGTTCGTGCTGCACAACCCCCGCTACGCCGGCGCCTACTTCTACGGCCGACGCCGGCAGATCACCGACGCCGACGGCCACCACCGCACCGTGATCAAGGCCCGTGAGGACTGGACCACCCTGATCCCCGATGCCCACCCCGGCCATATCAGCTGGGGCCAGTTCGAAACCAACCGGGCCACCCTGATCGCGAACGCCGCCGCCCGCGGCTCCGACCGCAAGGCCGGACCGGCACGGGAAGGGCCCGCGCTGCTGCAGGGCTTGGTTGTGTGCGGGCGGTGCGGCAAACGCATGACCGTGCGCTACCACGCTCGCGCCGATCACAGCCTGGTGCCTGACTACGCCTGTCAACGCGAAGGGATCGCCACCGGCAGCCCGCCGTGTCAGTCCACCTGCGGCGCGGGCATCGACGCTGCCGTCGCCGAGCTGGTCCTGCAATCGTTGACGCCGCTGGCTGTGGACACGGCGTTGGCGGTCAGTACCGAGCTGACCCGGCGTGCCGCCGACGCCGACCGGATCCGCGCGACCGGTGTCGAACGGGCCCGTTACGCCGCCGATGCCGCACGCCGCCGCTACCTCGCCGTCGATCCCGCCAATCGGCTCGTCGCCGACACCCTGGAAGCGGACTGGAACCACAAACTGCGTGAACTCACCGACGCCCAAGACGAGTACGAACGAGCCAGCCGCAACGACGCGGCCACCCTGAACGACCAGCAACAGCAACGCATCCGCGCCCTGACCGAGGACCTGCCCACCCTCTGGCACGACCCGGCGACCCCGATGCGTGAACGCAAACGACTGATCCGGCTGCTCGTCACCGACGTCACCCTGATCCGCCGCCCCGAACACATCACCGTCCACGTCCGGATGCCCGGCGGGCAGCAGCACACCCTCACCGTCGCGCGGCCGCTGACCGCCTACGAACAGCACACCACCCCGGCTACGACCCTCGCCCTGATCGACGAGCTGATGGCCGAGCACACCTTCGATGAGGCCGTTTCGATCCTGACCGAGCGCAACGTCCCCAGCGGCTGGGGCAAACCGTTCACCGTGCCGTCGCTGACCGCGCTATGCCGCGCCCGCAACATCCCCAGCCTGCGTGAGCGGCTGCAAGCCGCCGGGATGCTCACCGTCACCGAAGCAGCCCTCGAACTCGGTGTCAGCACCGACACGGTCAAGACCTGGCAGCGGCGCGGGCTGATCACCAGCCGCCGCATCGACGGACGCCACGAACACCTCTACCACCCCGGCCAGCCCCGACCGCCGCTGCACTACCAGGCCCAGGCCTTCGCACGCCGCGTCGCCGAGGGCCTGCTCTCGGCCAACCAACTCGCCGACGAATTACACGTCAGCGCCACCACCATCACCCGCTGGCACGCCCTCGGCCTGATCGACGCCGTCCACGCTGGCGACGGCGCCCCGCGACACCCGTCCGGCCAACAGCGCCCCACCCCCGCCGAAGTCACCGCCGCCGGACGGCCGCCAGCCTGCCGCAACCAGGACCTGCTCACCGGCGGGCAGCTCGCCGCCCGACTCCACGTCGCCCGCTGCACCGTCTACAAATGGTGGCGACAAGGACTCATCCACGCCGTCGACGTCGACTACCGCGGCCGGCACCTCTACCGCGCCGACCAGCGAGCCCCGGCCCAACCGAAAACCGCGGCGAACCGAACCGCGGCGACCAACCACACCAGTGGACCGCAGCAGCGACCGGAAACCGTCGGACCCTCATGCCACCATCGCCAGGTACCGCGCACCACGGTAGGAAACCGCCCGTCCGACAGACCGACCGCCGCAACCTCGACAGGAGGCGCAGTGTGAAGCACGCTCGTTGGTGATCCGGTGGGCGAAGTAGCACAGCAGCCCCGCCTGGTGACGTTTGAGTGTCTTAGCCGCGTCGATGATCGGTTTGAGCCGGCAGTGGGTGGCCCAGAAGTACCAGCGGTTGAAGTGCTTGGCCGCCCAGCCGCGGCGCTTATAGGACCAGAAGTGCCGCAGGCTCTCCTTGATCGCCCACGCCCGCGCGGTGCGCAGGTCGCCGGCCTGCAGCGCGGCGAACCGGTCGGCGTGACGGTCGGGCAGGTTCTCGGCCGAGTACAGCCACAGGTACTTCGAACCGGCCAGGCTCTTGTCACCGGCCGCGACCAGCGCCCGGTTCTCTTGCTTGCGGACGGTGTCCACCGCGCCGGTGAGGTAGCCCATCAGGTGGTACCGGTCGAACACGATCTTGTCGTCCGGGTCGGTCAGGTGCGCGCGCACCGAGTTGGCGAACGGCTCCCACATGTCCATCGCGACCGCCTGGATGCCGGCCAGCTGCTCGGGCGTGAACTTCTCGAAGTAGCCGTCCAGGCTGGCCTGGCGTCGCTCGTCGGCGATGTAGTCCACGGTGCCGGTGTCCAGGTCGGCGACCACGGTGATGTAGTCCTGTCCCCGCCCGGCCGCCTTCTCATCGACCCCGACATGCGCCGGGGCGGTCAGTGGTTTCGCGGCCAGGCCCCGGGCCACCGCGCGATCCATCAGGTGCCACGCCTCATCCCAGCTGACCCGCAGCAACCCGGCCGCGCAGGCCACGTCGCAGGCGGCGAGCACGTCGATGGCCAGCCGCTCGAACAACACGGTGAACCGTGCGTGCGGCTCAGCCCACGGCAGCCGCACCTGCCGCACCCCGTGCTCGGGGCACTCGACCCGCGGCGGGCGGGCGTGCAGGAACGTCAAGAACGCACACGAGTCCAGATGCCGCCAAGCCCGCTCCTCGGCGTGGTCGTAGACCGCCAGCTCCCGCTCGCAGTCCGGGCACGCGAACCGCGTCCGGCCCGGATGCCCGACCCACACGTCCACCCGCCCGCCGGAGGCCGACAGCTCGACGCGATCAACCTCCCACGGCGCGACCAACCCCAGCAGATGGCGGTACAACTCGGTGTCGCGCATGCGACAGATCCTGCCGCCAAGCGCCCGTCACACCCAGACCCGACCCACGAAGAACCCGGAAGCGCCCGATTTGAAGACGTTCTTCACCGTGGTCGCCGAGGATCCGGTGGACGTCGCGGCCGCGGATGTGTTCGAGTTCCTCGCGCATCAGCGTGGTGATCGGTCGGTGGTACGCATCGCGGATCGGGAGTCAGATGTGTCGGCCCGGACGATCGCGCGCCGGCTCTCGTCGGTCTCCGGGTTGTATGCCTATCTGATCGCTCGCGGCGACACCGGCGTGACGCGCAATCCAGTGCCCCGCGGGTTGTCGACCCGGCGCCCGGGGAGCAGGCGAACCAGGCAGGTGCCGCTGGTGCGGGTGCCGCGCACGCTGCCGCGCATCCTGGCGCCGGGCGAGGTGGACCGGCTGGTCGCGGCGCTGCGCACCGCCCGGGACCGGGCGATGATCGCCGCGATGGTGCTGGTCGGATTGCGCCGCTGCGAGGTGCTCGGGCTGCGCTTGGAAGACGTGCAGATCGCTGATCGGCGCTTGATGATCGTCGAGGGCAAGGGCGGCCATCACCGGGTGGTGCCGGCGGCGAACTCGTTCTTCGACGCGCTGGGCGGCTATCTGCACGACGAGCGACCGAGCAATGCGGACACCGATCGGGTGTTCGTCGTGTTGAAGGGCTCGCGCCGCGGGAAGCCGCTGTCCGCGGAAGGGCTGGACGAAATCCTCGATGGCGCCCGCCGCCGGTCCGGGCTGGCGCATGCGAGCTGTCATGAGTTGCGGCACACCTGCCTGACCCGGTTGCGGGAGGCTGGGATGGCGTTGGAGGCGGTGCAGGCCCAGGCCGGGCACCGCTCGCTGGAGTCGACCCGGATCTACCTGCATTTGACCAACGACTGGCTGGCCGGTGAGTACCGGCGCGCCGCGGCACTGATCGATGCCGACGTCACCGCGGTCGCGGACATGCTAGCTCGAGGTGTGCGGTGCGTTGGGTAAGGACGAGGCAGTTCCGTTTGCGGTTCAGTGCGGTGCTGACGTCGTCGATGATTTGCCGGTTGCGCAGGTCGTCGTCGGCGAGGTCGCTGTATACGGCGGCCATCCCGCCGGGCGCCGCGGGGTCGGCGTGACCGGTGTAGCGGAAAGCCGTGGTGTGTATGTGCAGGACGGGTTCGAGCCGTGGTGCATCAATGGTTCGAACGCTGAGAGTGTCGGTTGTCGGGTGGGTCATGGTGTGCCGAACCGGGCCGAGCTGGAGCGCGATGAGGTCGTCGAGCTGGTCTCGCCGGTACGGGGTGGCGGTGAGGCCGATCCACTGCCGCGCGGGAATCTGACGTACCGCGTGTTCGAAGGCGGCGGCAGGGATGTGGTGGCATTTGTCGACGACGACCAACCCGTAGCCGGCGGTTAGTTCGGCGAGATCGTCGCGGCGAGAGAGAGTCTGCAGGGTTGCGATGTCGATGAGGCCGGTGGTCTTGGCGCGGCCCCCGCCGCGTTGCCCGCCTTGACGCCGAGTAGTTCAGTGATTTGCGTCCGCCACTGGTCAGCGAGTGTCTTCCGATCGACCAGGACGAGCGTCGAGGTGGCACGCGATGCGATGAGAGCACACGCGATGACGGTCTTGCCGGCACCAGGTGCGGTGACCAGCACACCCTGGTCATATCCGGCGAAGGCGTCGTGCGCGGCCTGCTGGTCGGGATCGAGGACCGCGTGGAACTCGAATTCGTGTGGCTGGCCTTGGGCGCGTTCGTCGGTCACCTCCAGCCGGCTGCCGGCCTCATTGACCAGTTCGTCGAGGCGGTCGCGTAGCCCGCGCGGTAGGACGAGGTCGCCGCTGACGGTTTCGTCGAAGCTCTGGATGAACCGGGGTGTATCCCACGTCGAGGCCCGGCGGCGTTGCCGCTCGTAGAAGATCGGGTTGACCAGGGTGGCGGCGTGCTTGAGCGTGGCCATCAGCGCCGGCGGCAGGTCCGCACCGTCCACGGTGACGGTAGCGGCGAATCGGGCATGTACGACGGCTGGAACCGGAACGCTGATCCGCGTCGAGGTGGCTGTGTGTAGCCTGTCGACGCCCGTGCCGACGGTGACCTGGCCGAGCCGCTGGGCCAGCCGGTTGGCCTCGCGAGGCGAGATCCGGCCGACGTTAGACAGGTACTCCCACTGGTCCTCGTGCGGTTCGAGGCTGGCGAGGTCGAGGAACACCGTCGTGCCGCGGCGCCGGCACCGTCCCTGTGGCGGCGCGGCGATCAGATTGCCCAAGCCGCCGACCTGCAGCACATCCTGCGACGGAAACAGCCGGTCGTAACTGGACAGACTCATTCGGCCTTGCAGCGCGATCGCTTCGCGCAGCAGTCCGGTCCCGATCTGCCGCGCCAACGCGGCCGCGATCGGCGATGCGAAGAACAGCCATGCGTGGGCGCCGGCGCCGGAGCGCGATACCTCCAACGCGACGGGCGCACCAACCGCACGAGCGGCCTTGAGATAGGCGAGCGCGTCCAACATCGCGGCCGGCCCATCGAAGTCGGCGGCAAACCACCAGCACCGATCGCCGTCGAGCAGCGGATACAGGCCGATCTCCATCTCACCGGACAAGTGGGCAGTCAACACATCAGCGGTCAACGGCAGGTATTGCCGCTCGGCCGTGGGGATTCCTTTGCGCCACCGGCCGCGCACCGCCGGTATCCAGCCCGACCGTGCCAACCGTGCGTTCTCCCACCTAACTGCGTACACATCCGCACGCGCTGCGAACAGCGCTGCGTACAACGCCACCTTGATCTCCGGCCGCGACCCGGCGTGGACCGCTCCCGGCGCGGCATCGAACATGCCCGCCTGAACCGGCCCCGGCGCACGCGCCTCAGCAGGCGGTCAACTCCAACAACCGAAGCAGACGCGCATTCTCCGCACGCAATCTGGCGACCTGATCCCGCAGGTGCGCCAGCTCGGCATCCAGCGACGGTCCCGACCCGAGCGGCGCCTGGAGGGACGGATCATCAGCCACGCGACTATGGTGCCGCACGCCTCGGCCCGTGAGTCGGCCAGCTCGCGCGGACGAGGCCCTCCGGATATAAGGCTGAAACGAATCCGGGTGCCCTGCTGCAAATACCCCCGATAACGGGGTATATTGCAGTAGTGTCTGCGAGAGCGACGATGGATCGTATCGGGGAGACTGCCACAGAGCAGTGGGGTCTGATCACGCGGCGGCAAGCGGAGGCTGCCGGGGTCCCGGACACCACGCTGGAGCGTCTGACCGCGCCGGGTGGACTGCTGAGGCGCGTTGCTTTCGGGGTCTACCTGCTTAATGCTGCGCCGACTCCAGATCATGTCGAGCTTCGAGCTGCGTGGCTGCAGCTTGAGCCGGTCGTTCCGGCGTGGGCTCGAACCGTCGAGCAGGGCGTCGTGTCGCACCGATCGGCGGCGTCGCTATACGGGATCGGGCATCTACCGGCCGATACCCACGAGTTCACTGTTCCGAGCCGCCGGCAAACGCGTCGACCCGACATGAAGATCCACCTGCGGCGACTGGACCAGACCGACGTCCTCACCAGGCAAGGTCTGCCGCTCACCCGGCCAGCTCGTATCGCGTCCGATCTCGCCCGCGACCGAGAGGATCCCGAGGCGATCGCTCAGATCGTGGTGGATGCAACCCGGGCCGGGCTGGAGTACCCGGGCAGCTTCGCTACCGCACTCGCGCCCCACGCCCGCGGGTTCGGGCAGCCGGCCGGCGATGGGCTCGGTGCGCTCAACTGGCTGCTCGACCTGGCCGCCCCCGCCGCAGACGCCGCGCGATGGACCGCCGAGGCGCGTGCATCGCTGGCCGAGCGCAACGAGTCGCACGTGCGGTCGATCTGATGACGGCGAAGGACCGCTACGCCACGCCCACTGCCTTTCGCAGTGCCCTCGCCGCCATGTTCATCTCCTCAGCGCGGTCGCATGACGTGGATGACCAGGTACACGGCGGGAGCCACGACCGCGATGACCTCCAGTTCGATGCCGCGATCGTCGAGACCGACCCACAGCAGCGCCTCGTTTCCGCTCGCGGCGGTCGTGTGGATCGGTGTCGTGGTGTTCATGACGTGTCGTGCGTGAGCGCGGCCGATCCGGTGGCGGCGACTCGACTGCGTCCACCGGACCCTTCCGCCGCCGTCCGGTCAGGTGCTCGGAGGGCTCGATTTCCGGGACTTCGGGACGGCAGCGGACCGTCGCGAACGTGATCTTGGCGGGCTGGCAGTGTGGCGAACGTGGACGAATGGCACCGGACGTTTCCGGACGCTCGCGCATCCGCCGTCGTCGCCAATGCGTTATTGCCTGGGTGCCGTCCATGGGTCGAGCAGGTCGATTCCGGTGTCGGCGAAGTCGCGCTGGTTTCTGGTTGCCAGGGTCGCGCTGTGTTGGCGACAGATTGCAGCGATTTGGGCGTCCAGGGCGGGGATGGCTCGTCCGGCGCGGCGGCGGGCAGCGACGATCTCGGCATAGAACAGTCCGCTGTCGGCGTCGAAAGGTAGGACGGCGCCGGCAAAGGTCTCGTTGATCAACGTCTCGATGTGGTCGACGATTTGGGTCCGCCGGCGTCCAGTCGGCAGCAACGCGGCACCGGCACGCAACTCCGCGGCGGTGATCGAGGTGATCAGGAGGTCGGCGACGGGCTGTGCATCGGTCCAGACAATGACGTTTGGGTCAGGGGAAGGCCGGATCAGTTCGGAGACGACGTTGGTATCAAGGACGATCACCGGGATCGCTGTTAGCGGGCTAGGTCGGTCGCGCCAGCAAGCTCGGACCGCGCGGGGATGTCGAGTTCGACGCCTCGAAGCTGCTCGAATCGATGGCGGACGTGGCTACCCAGTTGCCTCGGCGGTCGGCGGCTACTCACCGCGCCGGCGAGGATGGCGCGCGCTTCGGCCTCCATCGATCGGCCATGCTCGGCCGCTTGGATCCGCAGCCGCGCCTTCACGTCGTCATCGAGATCTCGGATCACCAGCGTGGCCATCGGAACCTCCTCGCGTCTGCTGTCAATGCTAGCAGTGCTTTCGTCGGTGCCACCAGCCCAACAATGAGCGCCGATAGCTGAGCCACCACATTGATGATGTGGATGTACGCGCAGATCGTGGATTACAGGTGCGCATCGTCGGGACGCTGGCGGGCGCACGGCCCGCCATAGGCGCGGGAAGAGAATATTTCGGCATATGCGCTTGCCAGCGTGCGTTTCGTCAAGTGATTTGGGTGCGGCTCTTCTGGAGTGAGGGTCAGGCGGCGTGTGGGATGAGGTTGTCGGCGTGGCGCGACTGGTGCACGCGGCGGTGTTCCTGGGCGAGGTGGTAGGTCCAGTAGTCGTCGAAGTCGCCGTTGCTGGGCAGGGCGCGGAGTTTGAGGGTGGCTTCGGCGCCGGGTAGTCCCCAGCGGGCGCCGGTGATGTCGAGGCGGTCGGTGACGATGTGGCGGCAGGCGCCTTCGATGACGCCGGTGGCGATGGGCCAGCCGGCCCTCAGGGCGGTGGGGTAGTCCAGGTGTCGGGCCTTGTTGGTCAGGTAGGTGGCGCAGGTGTCGGCCCCGGCGCGGTGGGCGGGGTCCAGGCCGGCGCGGGTGGCTTGGCGGCGGATGGCACCGGCGACCCGGCGGGCTTTGCCGGCGCGGATGGCGCGGGCCTTGTCGGCGACCCATGCCTCGGTGGCGGGGTCGGCTTCGTGGTGGAAGCACCAGGCCGCTTTCCACAGGCATTCGAGGACGTGGATGAGGTCGATGAGGATGGTGACCGGCACGCCACGGTCGTGTGCTTCGGCGGCGATGCGGTTGATCTGGTGGTTGTTGCCGTCCACGAGCGCGATCCAGGTGCGGGCGTGGTCGGGGTCTCGGCGGTCGGCCTCGTCGAAGATCTGGGAGACCACGGCCGCGGCGTCGTGCACGACGCTGGCGGTGAGCCACTTGCCGCTGATGGCCGGGCCGGGCGCGGCCTGGGCACGTTGGGCGTCGGTGGCGGGCAGGATGTCGGCCGGGCTGCGCGCGGCCGGTGTGGCGTCGTAGACGACGCCGAGTTCGGCGAGGCGTTTGCGGTTGCGTTTCTCGCCCTTGGACAGCCGGGTCGCCAGCTTGCGGTAGGCCAGCCGGGTCACGTCCAGCTCGCCGAAGATGGTGTGCAGCCCGCGGTGGTGCCCGGCCTCGACCGCCGTGTGCGCCACCTCGTGCACGTCGCGTACCCCGGGCAGGCGCTGTTCCCGTGAGCGTGTCAGATGGTCTGTGTACGGGAGGTGCCTGAGAGCCTGAAGTGACTGATGTGGCTTCAGGTGGAAGGAGACACCGAGCATGTGCGCAGCAATGATCACCGATCTGGGGCCGGAGTCGTCGATGCCGGGCCGGGCGACACCACCGGCGCCGCCCCCGTGGGCGTGCGAGCAGACTCGCGCCCGGACGGCCGCCGAGCTGGCCGACGAGCTGGTGGACGAGGCGTGGCTGGACCAGCTGATCGCCTCCGCCGGGGCGGGCGAGTTGCGGTTGACCGGCGAGGGCGGGTTCCTGCCGGAGTTGATCAAGCGGGTCCTGGAGCGGGGACTGGAGGTCGAACGCACTGATCACCTGGGCTATGAGAAGGGAGACCCGGCCGGGCGCGGCGCGCCGAACTCGCGCAACGGCACCACCCCGAAGACGGTGCTCACCGAGGCCGGGCCGATCGGGCTGGAGGTGCCCCGCGACCGGCTCGGCACGTTCACTCCGCGGCTGGTGCCCAAGGGTGAGCGGCGACTCGCCGGCGGCCTCGACGACATGATCATCAGCTTGTATGCGGGCGGGATGACGGTCCGCGACATCGAACACCACCTGGTGCGCACGTTGGGCGTCGAGGTGTCCCGGGAGACCATCTCCAAGATCACCGACGCGGTGCTGGAAGAGGTCAAGGCCTGGCAGGCCCGGCCGCTGGATGCGATCTACCCGATCATCTACGTCGACGCGCTGGTGGTGAAGGTCCGCGACGGCGCGCACGTGATGAACAAGGCCGCGCACATCGTCGTCGGCGTGGACACCGACGGAATCAAGCACGTGCTGGGCATCTGGGTGCAGAACGCCGAGGGCGCGAGGTTCTGGCTGCAGGTGTTCACCGAGCTGCGCAACCGCGGGGTGCGCGACGTGCTGATCGCCTGCTGCGACGGGCTTGAAGGCCTGCCCGAGGCGATCGAGACCGTCTGGCCCAAGACGGTGACCCAGACCTGCGTGGTCCACCTCATTCGGGCGGCCATGCGGTATGTGTCCTACGGCGACCGCAAGGCCGTCGCCGCCGCCCTCAAACCGATCTACACCGCGGCCACCGAAGACGCCGCCCTCGAGGCCCTCGCGGCGTTCACCGAAGGCGAGCTGGGCCGCCGCTACCCCGGCGCGGTCGGCGTCTGGGAACGCGCCTGGGAACGGTTCACCCCGTTGTTAGCGGCAACGCTGTCTATGCATTGGTCGGCCGCGTTCGGTGGTGATGGTTCGGCCGGGCTTGGTGTGGCCGGATGCGAGGTCAGGTGGGCCAGGGCCACCTCCCGTCGGCGATGGGTGAGTTGGGGTCGAAGCGCAGTCGGGCCTCGTCGTCGCTGGTGCCGATGAGGACGGCGATGTCGTTCCAGCTGGCGCCGTTGGCGCGGGCTGTGTCCACGGCCGCGGGTAGCCAGCGCAGTGCTTGGTCGATGAGGCTGGCGAGTAGGTGGATGAGGATGAGTTCGTCGCCGAGCCAGAGGCCTCGCCGGTGGGCGAGGTCGGCGATCGCGTCGTCGAGCACGTCGTAGGTGTCGGCGTCGGTGCGGGGCGTGGGTAGCGGGGTCACGGCCGTTTTCCGTTGTCTGGTAGGGCTGTTCTCGTGCGTGTGGTTGGGTGGCCGGTTCCTCCGCCGGGGAGGGTGTGCCGGTGCTCGGCCCGGTCAAGACCAAGTCGTGCGGCCTTCGGCCGGTCTTGACCGGGCCTGCGCTCCGGCAGGGGTGGCGGCGGTGGAGGAACCGGCGAGTGCGAGGAGCCGGCGAGCACCGTCTGAGCTGGTGCGGGGCGGGGGTCAGTCGCGGGTGAGTTCGGCGGCGGCCTTCTTGGCGCAGGCGTCATCGACGAGGTCTTTGCCGTCGGCCGCGGCGGCGATCAGCGCTGCGGTGGCGGCGTTGTTCAACGCGCGGGGCAGGCCGTTGGCGATGCGGTGCAGCCGGGCGATGGCATCGTCGGCGAACAGCGGCTCGTCGCGGCCGGCCAGCGCCAGGTGGTGGCGCAGGTAGGCGGCGGACTCGCCGAGGTCCATCGGCTTGATCGTGAACCGGGTGGCGATGCGCTGATCGAGCGCGGCGAACATCCCCATCCGCAGCTGCCGTGCCAGGGTGGGTTGGCCGAGCAGGATGCCGGCAAATGGCGACGCCGCGTCCATGTCCAGGTTCGTGAGCAACCTCAATCGCCCTCGATCGGCATCAGGTTCCCCATCCTCGAGGACACCGAGGGCAACCCGAACCAGCTCTGCGAGAACCTCCCCCAGGTCGCCAGTCTCCGGTGGAACCGCTGGAGCAGCAACACCAGGCGCTTGGTCTGACGCACGTCGCGCGCCCACGCCGCACCGAAAGTCACTAGCGGCGCGTCAGTTGCCGCGGCGAGCGCGCCCGCACAGCCAGCCGCCAGACCCCCAGGACCGCGAGCGCCCCGACGACCGCGCCGAGCACACCCGATGCCTTGCGGATGTCAAAGCTGTCATGAAACAACAGCGCGCCGAGCGTCCCTCCTGCGTACGACCCGACGATGCCGAGCAGCACCGTCCCCCAGAAACCAATGCGGGCCGGGGGGCGGAGGATGAGCCGGGCAATGGCGCCGGCGATCAGGCCGACGAAGAACAACCAGAGCAGAAATCCGATCACACCTTGATTGTGCCGCACCGAGAGCGAACGAGCGGGGTGTCTCTCAGCGCCACCATGGGCGCCGGTGACCGATTAGCGAAGCCGAAGACAACAGTGACGCAGCCGCATCGCATGTGGATGATTCGGTGGGTAAGTCGCGGATTCTGGGGATATCAGCGCGCGATCTGTGGACATCTTGTGGACGCGGAAAGAATCTTGAAAATTGTGCTGGACAGCCCTTGCGCCGTGCCACAGGACGCTATAGAACTGCTGTCGCTGCTGGAGTTCGAACCGTGTCGAGGGCAACCCCGGACGGTCGAGGAGCCGGGCGACTGGCTCTTCGGGCGGAGGTTCCGCTCCGGTGGTCGGTAGCGCAACGCACGGCCGTCGAGTGATCGGCAGCCGGTGCAGCGAGGCCGTGCGAGGCCCCTCCATCTCATACATGGAGGGGCCTTGCCCCATCTTGCCCGCCTGTCGTGAACGATCCGGTACCGACACGCGCCCTGGGGGCGAAGAGTAGCGGACAGGTAGATGATCGTCGGCCCGTGCCTAGCTCGCCCGGTAGCTTGGATCCGACCGCTGCAAGCCGACCGTCGACGCAAAGGCCCAGACGACACATGGCACAGACCGATCCGCCCGAGCAGCTCGTCACGACCTTGCCCGGTTCAGCTGCCGATGTTGGGTCGGAGCGTGCCGAGCGGCCTGCGATCACGCATCGCTGGTGGACGCTCGCCGCGGTATGTCTGGGCACCTTCATGCTGCTGCTCGACATCACGATCGTGAACGTCGCGCTGCCGGACATCCAGCAGGATTTGCACAGCAGCTTCGCCGATCTGCAGTGGGTGGTCGATGCGTACGCGCTGACCTTGGCGGCGACGCTGCTGACCAGTGGCTCGCTCGCCGACCTGTTCGGGCGCCGCCGGCTGTATCTCATCGGGTTGGGCCTGTTCACGCTGGCCTCGCTGCTGTGCGGCGTGGCCACGACCACCTTGTTCCTGCAGGTGGCCCGCGGCGCACAAGGCGTCGGCGGCGCCATCATGTTCGCCGTATCGCTGGCGCTGCTGGCCGACGCGTTCCGCGGCAAGGACCGCGGGGTCGCGTTCGGGGTGTGGGGTGCCATCACCGGTCTCGCCGTCGCCGTCGGCCCGGTCGTCGGAGGCGTGCTGACCTCCGGGCTGTCCTGGCGGTGGATCTTCTTCGTCAACCTGCCCATCGGGCTCGCCGCGATCCTGTTGACCTTCATGCGGGTACGCGAGTCGCGCGATCCGCGCCCACGCCGACCTGACTGGCTGGGCTTCGTCACGTTCACGGCTGCGCTGTCGTTCCTGGTGTTCGCGCTGATCAAGTCCACCGACCGCGGCTTCACCGATGGTCTCGTCCTGGGGTGCTTCGCCGCGGCGGCGGTTCTGCTCGCGGCCTTCCTCGCCGTCGAGTTCGCCGGCCGGCATCCGATGTTCGACCTCAGCCTGTTCCGCAAGCCCACCTTCGCGGGCGGCTCGATCGCCGCGTTCGGCCTGTCCGCGTCGATCTTCTCGATGCTGCTGTACCTGACTTTGTACCTGCAGGACGTCCTCGGCTTCTCCGCCCTGCAGACGGGTCTGCGGCTGCTCACGGCGTCCGGCAGCATCCTGGTCTTCGCGACACTCTCCGGCCGGCTCTCTTCGCACGTGCCGGTCCGGCTGCTGATCGGCCCGGGGCTGATCATCGTCGGGGTGGGACTGTTGCTGATGCGCGGACTCGATGCGCAATCCGAGTGGACCCACCTGGTGCCGGGCCTGGTCGTCGCCGGCGTCGGCGTCGGGTTGATCAACCCGCCGCTGGCGTCGACCGCGGTCGGTGTCGTCGAGCCGCGTCGCGCCGGGATGGCGTCGGGAATCAACTCCACCTTCCGGCAAGTCGGCATCGCCACCGGGATCGCCCTGCTGGGCTCGCTGTTCGCCAGCCAGGCGCACATCGCCATCACCGCTCGGTTGGCCGCCCTCCCCGACGCGGCCAACCAGATTCGGCAGATCGCCACGGCGTTGACCAATGGGCAACTGCCCCACGCGCTCACCGGCCTGCCGCCAACCGCCCGAGCTCCGGTCGCCGCTGCGGCCCGATCCGCGTTCACCACCGCCCTCAACCACATTCTGCTCGTCGCCGCGATCATCGCCATCGTCGCCGGTGTGCTCTCGCTGCTGCTCATCCGCACCCGAGACTTCGCGCCGCACGAGCCGCACGAGACCGCCGCCTGATCGGGCCGGGTACTCAGTCCGCCCGCCCGGCTAGCAGCTTGCGAATCGTTGCGGCGGTCTCCCTCAGCCGCTGCTCGGGGATCGCGGGGAAATCCTTGCTATAGAAGGCGATCGCACCGGACGGAAGCTGCCGCTGCTCGAACTCGCCGCGCAGCAACGAGTCGTTCAGCGCGTCGCCGGGCACGTGCGGTGCCAAATGGACGTGCACGTGCGGGATGCCGCCACCGAAGACATACACGTAGACCAACTCGGCGTCCGTCGCTTGCTTCAGCGTTGCCGTACAGCGGGCGAGGACGCCTCCGAAGGTGGCCGCCTCGGCACCGGCGAGGTCGGTCACGTGCGGGAGGTGGCGCTTCGGCTCCAGGTAGGAGAAGCCGGGGGTGGGGTCGCCCGGGCCGACGCTCGTGGTCAAGCGCCATAGGTCGTCTTCCCACACCTGCTCGCGCCCCATGGCGGCATCGCCGGCCGGACCGGCGCACAGCGAACAGTCCTTGTCGTGAGCGTCGTCGTCGGACACGCTCCACCGTAGCCGCAGCTGCCCGCTCTGGGTCGTCTGACCGTCGGCTTGCGGATCAACCGTCGTGTGCGCTGGCTCGTGCGCCTACCAGACTCGCGGCCATTTCGGGGTGAGCGGTCAGGTCTTCGGTTTGCGCCGTAGGGAGGTCTACCGCTTGGCGGCGTGCAGTTGTTTCCGGGCGGTGCTGATGGCGGCCTTGAGGGAGTCCAAGTCGTAGGCGCCATAGTGGCGCTGTCCGTTGATGAAGAAGGTGGGTGTGCCGGTTGCGCCGCTCACGTCAGCAGACTCGACGTCCTGAGCGACCCGCGCCTCGTGCCTATGCCGCTTCAGGTCGTCGCGGAAGCGATCGATGTCGAGGCCGAGATCGCCGGCGTAGCGGACGAGCTCGGCCGGCTCGAGCTGGTCCTGATGGTCCAACAGGAGGTCGTGCATCTCCCAGAACATGGCCTGGGCTGCGGCCGCCTCCGAGGCCTCGGCAGCGAGCTGCGCCGCTGGGTGCACGTCGGTCAGCGGCAAGTGTCGCCACACGAAGCGCAGGTCGGCGTCGGCGAGTAGCTCGCGGGCCACCGGCTCGGCCTGCCCGCAGTACGGGCACTCGAAGTCACCGAACTCGATCACGGTTATCGAGGCGTCCAGCGGTCCGCGAATGTGGTCGCGCTGTGGATCGACCTCAGGGATCAGATCCTGGATCAGGCGCACGTCGCCGATCAACGCCCGCGCCCGCCGCGGAGGCGACAGCAAGGCCGTCAGTCGGTACACGGCCCAGGTCACTACTGAAGCGACCAGCGCCGCCGAGAGCGCACCAAGCTTCGCCTCGGCGAGTTCGGCGCCGGAGAAGGCCCGATCGGCGATCAACAGCGTCACAGTGAAGCCGATTCCAGCAATCGTCCCGCTGCCAAGCACGGCTGCCCAGCCGATTGGCGGGCGGATCCTCCCCTCGCTCAGCCGCGTCACCAACCACGATGTCAGCACAACCGCAACCGGCTTGCCGACCACGTAACCGATCAGCACGCCGAGCGTGATCGGCGTTGTGTAGGCCTCGCGCAGGAAGCTGCCCCTAAGTTCGATCCCAGCGTTGGCGAGCGCGAACAACGGGACTACCAGGTAGCTCGTCCACGGGTGGAAGAACGTCTGCAGCCGCTCGTTCGGTGACAGCGCCGACGTGATGCCGACACGCGCCGAACGCGCGAGCTCTGACGTGGGCTGCTCGCGGAACAGCTTGACGAGCCCAGTCGCTTCCTCGAGCTGCCCGCGGCCCGGGGAATACGCCGCCGCCGACAGGCCGATCGCCAGTCCGGCGACAACGGGATCGACCCCGCTCGCCAGCAACGCCGACCACATCACGACACCCAGCGCGACATACAGCGATCGCCTCCGCACACGCAGAGCCGAGGCGACTAGCAGCACTGCGAACACTGCCACGGCGATGCCGAGGTGGACGATCTCGACGTCGTCGCTGTATACGACTGCGATGACGACCAGCGCGGTGAGGTCGTCGACGACGAAGACGGTCAGCAAGAAGACCCGCACCCGGTCGGGCACTTCGCGGCCGAGTAGGGCCAGCAGGCCGAGCGCAAGCGCGGTGTCGGTGGACATCGCGACGCCCCAGCCGTGCCTGCTCGTGTTTCCAGCGTTCACGGCTAGGTAAATTGCCACCGGAATGACCATCCCGACGAGTCCGGCCACGCAGGGCAAGACGAATCGGCGGCGCTCACGCAGGTCGCCGAGGTCGAACTCGCGTCGGGCCTCCAGACCGACGACGAGGAAGAACAGCGTCATCAGGCCGCTGTTGATCCAGGTCCGTAGGTCACGGGAGACCTGCACATCGCCGAGGCGAATGGAGAATGTCGTGTGCCAGGCGCGCTCGTAGTTGCCGAGGTCCACGTTCGCCCAGACCAGCGCGGCCACCACCGCCGCGAGCAGGATGCCTGCACTACCCGATTCGGTCCGCAGGAACGCGCGCAGCGGCGCCGCCCGCTCGCGCGCCCACACGGTCCGTCCCCGCCAAAGCGACACGGAGGGCGAAGAGTCAGCCACCGTCGCCCACGAAGCTGAAGCGTACGAGATCCGACGCTGCGACCCGTCTGGAACCAAGGCCGCAGATGCGCGCACTGGAGCGGCGGCAGCGGTCCCGGACTTGGGTGCCGAGCCATCGGCTCTGTTCGACGATGTGGCAGACCAACTGCCTGTTGGTGGGATGGCAGGCGTTCTGCGTGAGTTTGCCGCTCGGCGAGACGTCCCTGGCGGCGTTCAGCCGGCTATTGAGGTCGGCTCGGCTGTGGTAGTCGCCGAGACCCCTACAGCTGCGGAGTCACGAGACGCGACGCCTCGACGAACGCTGCGCGGCGGTGATCCTGCTCGTCATCGAGGTCGGCTCCATGCTCGGTGACCAGCACCGGCAGGCCGGTCACCTCGGCCGCCTGTCGGCAAGTCGCGGCCAGCGAGCCCGGTACGAGCTCGAGCCCCACCCTGGTCACGTTCGCGGTCGCCGGCAGCAGACCGTCCGACCCGAACCGCAGCCGGGTGTAGTTCTGCACGCCGACGAAGTCGCCCACCGAGCCGAGGTCACGCAGGAACCGCCGGTTGACCTGCTCGTCGAACGCCTCCGCCTGCGGCTCGCCGCGGGCTCGGCCACCGCTTGCTGCAGCGACAGCGTCACCCCCGCCCGAATGCCGCTGTGCTCGGCGTGTACGCCCACCGGGTCAGGGGACGCGTCGGCGGCAAAGCAGATCGCCGGACTGGGAAGCCGACCCGGTCGGCGTGGCTCGTGAACCAGCTCGTCCGTTCCAGATCCGGTGTGACGGCAGAGCTGGCCGACCTGGGCGACGAGTTGCGTGCCGCGGAAAGGGCGCTGGACGGCGGGAGGGATCCGCGACGCGCCTCCACCCGCGAGTTGTTCGGCCCAGCGCGCTCCCCAACGCGCTAACGGTCGAACAACCCGCCGGATCAGGACGTGACATCGACGCCCGGCTCCATGCACCGGCGAAATACCCGCCGGCCGGATGTATTACCGGCTCGGGTGGCGTGTTCTTCGATGTGGGGGGTGCCGGATGAACATCGTTGAGCACCTTCACCCCAAGTCACGTACCACGGTGATTCCGGTAAATGGGAAGGCCGTCGTCTACGTGGACGGGGTGCGGGTCGCGGAATTGAACCATGACGAGACGACTGACCTGTCCAACCAGTTATACGAGGCGGCCTGGCGGCTCACGATGAGGAATGCTCCGAAGGCTGACCTGCCGCCCAAGCGGTACGCGACGCAAGAACGGTTTCTGCCCGCATCCGCTTGACGGGAAGTATCCGGGCCAACCTCGATGGAGACAACCGCAGGTGCACGCCGGCTGCTGAGGCACGCCCGAGGTTGTGCCCCGAGTACCACGAGAACTACTTTGGCGCATTCGGCCGAGATGCGGAGGGCAACAGCGTCGAGGCGGTTTGCCACTGCCCGGCTAAGCGATGGCTAAGCGTGTCTCTGCAATGCCGTCATCCGGGTGCAGGATGATCGGGTGCCCGTCCGCGACCTGCTGCCTAATGCCGTCGAGGAGCTTTATTCGTGCGACCCGGACGAGTTCATGGCGCGTCGCACGAGTCTTGCGGCTGAGGCGCGGCGGTCAGGGGACGCGTCGGTGGCGAAGCAGATCGCCGGACTGCGGAAGCCGACCCGATCGGCGTGGACCGTGAACCAGCTCGTCCGCTCGAGATCCGGTGTGACGGCCGAGCTGGCCGACCTGGGCGACGAGTTGCGCGCCGCGGAAAGGGCGCTGGACGGCGGGAGGATCCGCGAGCTGTCCGTCTGGAGACGTCAGCTGATCGACGCCTTGGTCCGTCAGGCCTTCCAAGTCAGCGCTCAGCGGTCACCATCGGCAACGCTGCGGGACGAGGTGATCGCTACTCTCGGTGCCGCGGTAGCCGACCCGCAGGTCGCCGAGCAGCTGCAAGCGGGAACGTTGCTGCGACCCGCCCGCTGGGACGGTTTCGGCGCCGACGCGACGCCCGCATTGACCCTGGTGCCTGCGCCCACGGGTGGGCCTCGCACCTCGGCGGGGAAGTCGGCGGAGAAGCCGGCGCGCGCCAAGACCCCGGGGACCACGACAGCCGTCGAGGCTGCCGCTGCAGCGAAGGCCGAACAGGACCGCCGCCGACACGAAGCGATCACCGAGGCCGAGCAGGCGGTGGCCGCTGCCGACAACGCTGCGCAGGTAGCGATGGAAGCTGAGCAAGAGCAGCAACAAGCCGTCCGACTAGTCGAGGAGCAGCTGGCCGAGGCCCGTCGGCACCTCGACGGTTCCAGACGCGAGGCGCGTCGGGCCAGAGTGGAGCAACGCAAGGCGCACCAGGCACTCGGGCGGTTACGAAGGTAGCGCCTCATCACGGGTGGGAGGCTGGCGTCCGTGGGTGCTGTCGAAGTCGTCCGAGCAGAACGCACGGGCGGTTATCGGCGGGACCGCTTCACCTGGGCAGCGTTTGCGGGGTTGCTGGTGTTCGGGTTCCTGAACAGCGCGCTCGGGCCGGTGCTTCCCTACCTTCGTGCCGCAGAACACCTGTCTTATCTCCCGGCGGCGGCATGCCAGGCCGCCTTCGCCGTCGGCGGTGGCGTCGCCGGACTGTTGAGCGCGCGGCTGGCGCCCCCGTATAGCCGGGGCTGGGTGCTGCGGCTGGGGTTGGCGGGCATGGCCGCCGCTGGACTGGGCCTGGCCTACGGCAGCCGCTATCCAGTCACCGTGCTGTCGGCGTTCGTGATGAGCCTGCTGGGCACCGCCGCGTTGATCAGCATCTGGTCCGGGCTGGCGGACGCACACGGAGAGCATCGAGCGGTCGCGATGACCGAGGGCGAGGTTGCCGTCAGCCTGGGCGGCGTCACCGTCCCGTTGGTCATCAGTGCCGTCGCCGCCAGTGTGCTGGGCTGGCAGTTCGCCTTCGTGATCTGCGCTGGCGGCATAGTGGCCGTCCTGGCCATCTTCGCCGGCACCCGGATCCCGATGCCGCCGATCGAACCCGACAAGCCCCCGCCGAAAAGCCGCTGGCTGGCGCCGACCCTGGTGCTCTGCTTCGCCGTCGTGGCCCTGGAGTGGTGCGTGACCTTCTGGCTGGCCAGCTACCTCGACGACGACGTCGGGCTCTCCCGCGGCGTGGCCGTCGCGATGAGCGGCGGGCTTTACGCGGCGATGCTGGCCGGACGTCTGCTGGCGAGCCGGCTCGCGCGGCAGGTCTCAGCCGAGCGGCTGCTCACCGGTGCCCTGGCGATCGCCTTGGCGGGCCTGCTAGGCCTGCTCGGCGCCCGCGGCGCGGTAGCGGCCGGCGTTGCCGTGGCCATCGTCGGGGTTGGGCTCGGCCCGACCTTCCCGCTGACCGGCGCGCTGCACGTGGCAGCAAACTCCGCTCGGTCGACCTCGGCCATGTCCCACATGCTCGTGACGGCGTCGCTAGGCCAGATCCTGGGCCCATTGATCATCGGCGCGATCGCGTCGGCGACCACTCTGCGCGCGGGCCTGCTTGTCACATTTCCGCTGGCCTCGCTCGCCGCCGTGGCCCTCTCACGCTACGCGCGGCGCTAGCCCGAAGTTACGTGATCTTGAGGGTGCGAAACCCCCGCTCGAGCGGGGGTTTCGCTGGTTTGTGGGGCGGTTGTTCTGTCTACGCGATGGTGAGCGGGACGGTGGTGTGGAGTAGGTGGAAGGCGTGCCGCTGGGTGGGGGTGGGTTCGGTGAGGGTGGGCACGACGGGTCCGTCGGGTCCGTATTGCAGGTCGTTGCGGGTGAGGGTGGCGAGGTGGTCGAGCAGGCCGCGGAAGTCGTGTAGCGGCTGGTCGTGGGCGTCGCGGTGCCGGTGGGCTTTGTGTTCGGCGGCGGCTGATCGTTGGGCGGGGGCGACGGGGTTGTCGCGGCTGGGTGGGTGTTCGTCGGTGTAGGTGAGTGGCGCCCAGGCTGTGCGCAGGTGCCAGATCAGGTAGGCGGCCAGGGTGCAGAGCAGCACGTGGGCGCGGACTGGGCTGCTCCGCGAATTTCGGACATGTAATTGGTGGTGTTTCTTACGCCGCGGAAAGAGATCCGCGCTTGTTGATGTAGTCGTTGTAGGCTTCGTGTGGTGTCCGATAGCCGAGTGCCGAGTGAAGCCTGCGACGATTATAGCGGAATTCGATGTACTGCACAATATCACGTCGTGCGTGTTCTAGGGTTGGATATTGGGTGCGATTGACGCGCTCGACTTTCAACGCGGCATTGAAGGATTCGGCGAGCGCATTGTCGTAGCAGATACCGGTGCGGCCGACCGAGGGGCGAATACCCAGCGCGGTAGCGTGTTTCGCGAACTGGTCGGACATGTATTGTGTTCCGCGATCGGAGTGGAATATACACTCGTCGGCGAGGTCGTAATTGCGGGCGGCCATGTCCAACGCGTCCACGACGAGGTCGGTGCGCATGTGCTCGGCGACCGCCCAGCCGATGCATGCCTTGGTGTGGCAGTCGATGACGGTGGCCAGGTAAGCCCAGCCGCGCCAGGTGGGAATGTAGGTGATGTCCCCGACAAGCTTGCTGCCCGGCGCGGCGGCGGTGAAGTCGCGGGCCACTAGGTCCGGTACTGCACTTGCGTCGCCCGGGGTCGTGGTGGTGGGCCGGAAGGGCTTGGGCTGGCAGGGGTACAGGCCGAGATCGCGCATCACCGCTCGCACCAGCTCCGGGCTGGCCGGGACCTGCCCGCGGGCCAGCTCGGCATGCACCCGCCGGTAGCCGTAGATGCCGTCCGCCTCCTCGAACACGACGGCCACGAGGACCTCCAGCTCACGCCGGCGCTCGGCGGTCGCCGACGCCGGCCGCGACCGCCAGTCGTAGTAGCCCGACGCCGAAACCTGTGACCACCGGCACATCGACCGGACCGGGTAGAACGCCTTCTGCGCATCGATGAACTCGTACCGCTCGCTCACCGATACTCCTGGGCGAAGAAGGCCGCCGCTTTTCCCAGGAACTCGCTCTTCATCCGCAATTCCCGAACTTCCCGCTCCAATTCTCGCAGTCGCGCCCGCTCCGTAATATTCAACGGCGGCTCGTCCTCGACGTGCTCGGCCCGATACTTCGCCACCCAATTACCCAGGGTGGTTTCGTTCAGGTGGATCTCCCGTGCAACATCGGCGATCGGCCGAGATGACTCGATCACCATCTTTACCGCCTCGTCCTTAAACTCGGGCGAATACTTCCTGCGCCGTTCTGACATTTCCCATCCTCCATTCCGGTCCGGACCCTATAAGGGCCGGTGTCCGAAATCTGGGAGGCAGGCCACACCCGGTCGGTGGTCCAGTGCCGGATGGGACGCAGGTCCAGGTCGTCGGTGTTGAGCGAGCGGAAGTCGCGTTCGAGGTGGGCGAGGTTCTTGTAGGCGGTCACGGTTGCGGGCGTGTCGAGTTGGTCGGCGGGCATGCTGGTGCGGATGACGTAGATGCCGTCCAGGGCGGCCTCGGCGTCGATCTTGGGTTGGTTGCGGGTGACGGCGAGTGTGTCATCGGTGACGGCCAGCTGGAAGTGTTTGGCCATCTTGTACTTGTCGATCAGCTTGCCGACCTTGACGCCGATCGCGTCGGCGCCGCGTAGCCGGCCGGCGGCCACCCGGTCGGCGAGTGGGGCGAGGGCGTGCTCGGTCGCGGCGAGTAGGGCGTCGCGTTTGCGGGCCCGCTCGGCGGCCAATAGTGGGTTGCGGCAGGCGATCAGCCGTTCGTTCGGGTAGTCGGGGTGGGCGATCTCGGCCAGGTCGGCCTGGTCGAACAGCGACAGTTGCAGCGGCCCGTCCTCGGCGGCGAGTTTGGCGATGGCCGGGGCGCGTAGGCAGGTCAGCCAGCCCAGCCCGCCCAGTTCGCGCAGCGCGTCGATGCGCGCGGTGGTGATCATGCCGCGGTCGCCGACCATCACCATCTCGCGCAGCCCGAACCTGGTGCGCACCACCTCGACGGCCTGCACGAACGCGGCCGGGTCGGCGGTGTTACCCGGGAACACGCGCACCGCGACCGGGCGGCCGGCCGGGTCGGTGAGCAGCCCGTACTCGATCTGCGCCTTGCCCTTCTTGCCGTCGCGGGAGTAGCCGCGCGCCGCCAGCGGGCAGTGCGAGCCTTCCATCCACGAGGAGGACAGGTCGAAGTAGGCCATCCGGGTCGGGTTCGCTGCCGGGGCGAGGTGCCGGCGGGCCAGTGCCGCTTCGATGCTGTCCTGGCGGGTGTGCAGCCAGTCCATCGCCGCGTATACCTCGTCGGTCGACGCGTCGGCCACGCCCAGGTCGGCGCCCAGGCTGGTGTCGTCCCACCACGCCAGCGTGGCCAGCTTGCTGGCCGGTCGCAGCACCCGGGAGATGATCAGTGCCAGGGGCCAGGTCCCGTTCCCGGCAGGCCGGGCCCAGCAGGCCCGGCAGCCCGAGCGCCTTGGCCTGCGCCCACACGGCGGCCACGTGCCCGTGCGGCAGCGAGCGGGTCACCGTCACCGCCGCCGAGGCGGGCACGAACGCCTCGCCCTTCAGCGAGCGGGAGATCACCTCGATCAGCTCGCCGGGCAGGTGCGACAGGTTCGCCAGCGTCTCGTGCCGGACCGCCCCGCCGTCGCGGTAGGAGCGGCGCAGCAGGTAGGAGCGGTACTCGCGCTGCTCCCCGCTGGCCAACCGCTGCCGCCGTATCACCTTGGCCACATGCATCGCGCCGGTGCGTCGCGCCATAGCCAACACAATAACCCAAACAATGCCCCACCCTTGGCAGGACACGCCGATACTCTTGGCTACACAACCGGCGGGCGAGTCGACCACAACCCTTGCAGGACCGGGACCTCAGCAGCTAAGACCGACGTAACTTCGGGCTAGCGGCTATTCGATGCCCTTACGCGGTGCGCCCGCGACCACTCATAGTGTGCCTATGACCCTTTCGCTGCACAGCCCGGCGTTCGACGAAGGCGAACCGATTCCGGCACGGTTCAGTCACGCCCAAGGAGATCTGTCCCCGGCCTTGAGCTGGGACGGCGTGCCCGAGGGCAGCGTCGAGTTGGTGCTGCTCGTCGACGACCCGGATGCCCCGATCGAGGGCAGTTTCGTGCATTGGGTCGTCTGCGGCCTCGATCCGGCTCGGGCCGGGCTCGCAGAAGGCGAGACGCCGCGCTCGGAGCCAACGGCTTCGGGAAGCTCGGTTACCTCGGTCCCGCGCCGCCAGCCGGCCACGGCCCACACCGCTACGTGTTCCGGCTGCTCGCCGTCGACCGGCCGGTGGCGCTGCCCGCAGGATCCAGCTATCAGCAGCTCGAGGCCGCGACGGCTGGTCACGTCCTGGCCGAGGCCCGGCTGATCGGCAGCTACCAGCAATGAGATCAGTCCGGGACGCGCTGCGTTCCGGCGTCGTCGGGTAGTGCGGTGCGCGACGCCGGGTGCTCGATGAGGGCGAGTACCCGGGTGGCCATGAAACGGGCGGTACGCACCGGGGTCGCGCCACGCGTCAGTTCGGTCACCTCGACGATGCCACGGCCATGGGTGACCTCGACGCGCCGGCCTGCGCGGGTGGCCTGGATCTCGTAGGTGCGGGTCGTCCCTCCGGCGTCGATCACGATCTCGACGCGGTCGCCCTTCATCGCAGCCTCGATGCCACGCAGACATTGTTTCAGGTCCGGTGAGGTTGGCGTCGACGGCTGCGTACTGGCCCGCCCGTAGGCCCGAGCAGCCCGAACACGGTGCCATTGGGCACCTCGAAACCGACGCCGTCGAGCGCCACCACCTGCCGGAAGCGCGTGGCGAGATCCTCGTCCTGCACTGCAGCGTCCGCCGTCACTTCGGGGTCGCACTGGTAGATGGACGACGTAATGGGCAAGGATTATGGGAATGGACCACACCATCACCATCGTCGAGACCGGCGAGGGCCGCGCTCACGCGGTGTGCTCGTGTGGCTGGCGCAGCGCGGTATTCGGTGCGGACAAGTCGGAGGGAACCATGGACGCGCTGCAGCAGGCAGTCGACGCGGGTGACCTGCACGTGTGGGAGGCGTCGCTCCAGTAGTCCGCGAACCAGGTGCTCGTGCGGCTGCGGGCCGCGCCGGCGGCGACCAGCCGGGCGGCGAGCGCCGCAATCGTCCGGTGCCGGCTGGGCGGGGCACCGCGGACCAGGTCGTTCCAGTACAGCGCCCAGGCTCCGGCGACGGCATTGCGCAGCGGGCTGGCGGTGAGCGCCCGCCCGGTGATGGAGACCGCCCGCGGGTGGCGCACGATGCCGGACTGGACGGCTGCGTTGACCCGCTGGTGGCCGGTGAATGCGCGTAGCGAGGCTTGGTAGTGGCCGGCTGCGCGGGCGGCACCGGCGTCGAGAATCGCGGTAGCCGCGGCCATGCCGCTGGCCATCGCCTGGGCGATCCCTTCACCCTGCAGCGGATTGATCAGTCCGGCGGCGTCGCCGACGAGCAGGACGTTGCCTCGGGCGGGGACGGTGCCTACGAGCCCCATCTTCAACCAGCCACCCAGCCGATCCGCCGGGGCCCTACCGAGCTTCCCCGGCAGCAGGCCGGCCCGGGCGAGATGCTCGAGGAAGGCGGGCAGCCGTTCTCCCGCTTCGCGAACGGCCGTGCGGTCTGCGCCGACGGCCAGCCCGAGCCCGACGTTCGCCCTGCCGTCAGGGGTGGGGAAGATCCAGCCGTAGCCGGGGAAGACCTGCCAGCTCGCGGGCTCCCACAGCAGGATGTAGGGCAGCTGAACCGGTGCGTCGAGGTAGCAGCGCAGCGCGAAGCCCCACAGCGCCTGGCGCGGATCGATCAGCCCGGCTGCCTCGGCCACCGCGCTCGTGGCGCCGTCGGCACCAATCACCACGTCCGCAGCCAACTCACCATGGGCGGCCAGCCGCACACCGGTCGGCGTTGGTGGTTCGCCGACCAGCCCGGTGACCCGATCCTGGATCGCACATGCCCCCGCGCCGACGGCAGCCTCGAATAGCCGGGCGTCGAAGGTGTGCCGAGGGATGGCCAGCCCGTGATCCGGGTAGTCGACCCCGGCCCGCGCGGGCAGCAGCGCCCGGCGACCGGACGGGCCGACGAGCACCATGTCGCCGACGGGCTGCCCGTCCGGCATCGGCAGGCCAAGGTCGGCGAGCAGCTGGACGCCACGCGGCCCGACCAGGTCGCCACAGGCCTTGTCACGCGGGAACGCGCGGCGATCCACCAGGGCTATGCGCGCCCCGGCCCGAGCCAGCCGCAGCGCCGCCGTGCTGCCCGCCGGCCCGGCGCCTACGATGACGGCGTCGAACCGGGGCACGGCGGGCTGCCCTGCAGCGAGCGGGCGGAGATCGAGATGCGTGCGCTGACCCAGTCCCGAACCGAACCGAACGTGTTCGCCCGGCGGCTGTTCGACGGGCTGCCGCAGCGGTACGACCTGCTGGCCGAGGTGCTGTCGTTCGGGCAGAACCGGCGCTGGCGTTCGGCGCTGGTCGACGCGATCGCGTGGATGGACCCGCCCCCGCGGCGGGTACTGGACGTAGCCACCGGTACCGCCGGCGTGGCCCTCATGCTCGCCGAGCGTACCGGCGCGAGCATCACCGGCCTGGACCTCACCGAACAGATGCTGCGCCGTGGCAAGCAGCGGATTGCCGAGCAGGGTCGCAGCGACCGGATCCGGCTGCTGGTCGGCCGCGCCGAGCAGCTGCCGTTTCCCGACGCGACGTTCGACGCGCTGACGTTCACATACCTGCTGCGCTACGTCGCCGATCCGCTGGCGACCCTACGGGAGCTCGCCCGGGTGGTCCGCCCGGGCGGAATGGTGGCGAGCCTGGACTTCGCCGTGCCGACGGGCCGGCTGTGGCGGCCGGCCTGGCTCGGCTACACCCGACTCGTACTTCCCCTAGCGGGCTTGGTCACCGGAGGACGCGAGTGGTACGAGGTCGGGCGGTTCCTCGGCCCGTCGATCAGTGAACAGGACCGGCGCTACCCGACCTGGTGGCTGCAGGACGCCTGGCGGGCCGCCGGGATGGAAGCCCTCACGGTCCGGCCGATGAGCCTGGGCGGCGGGCTGGTCATGTGGGGACGCCGGCGCAATGACTGACCGGCAGGCCGCCTTCTACGCCCGGCGGGGCGGGTGGTGGGCGGACTGGTGGACGCTCCTGCACCCGCCCTACACAACCTGGCACGTGAGCTATGCCGTTCTCGGCGCGGCCCTCGCGCCACAGCTGAGCTGGGCGCTGCTCGGCGCAACCGTCCTGGCGTTCTTCCTCGCCGTCGGGCTTGCCGCGCATGCGCTCGACGAATTGCGCGGACGGCCGCTGGCGACGGCGATCGGGGCCCAGACCCTGTGGCTGGTGTCCTTCGGTGGTGTGCTCGGCGCGGTCGTCATCGGCGCCCTGGCCGTGCCGTACACCGGGCCTGCCCTGGTGCCCTGCATCGCGCTCGGCGTCCTGCTCGTCTTCGGCTACAACCTCGAGCTGTTCGGGGGCAGGCTGCACACCGACCTCGGCTTCGCGGCCGCCTGGGGTGGCTTTCCGGTCGCCGTCGGCTTCCTGGCGCAGAGCCCACCGCTGACCCGTCCGGTCACTGCCGGTGCCGCCCTCGCGGTGCTCGCAGCGACTGCGCTCTCATACGCGCAGCGCCAGCTCAGCACCCCGGCCCGCACCCTGCGGCGGCGTGTCGCCGACGTCGACGCCGTCGTCGCCTATCACAACGGGACGCGGCAGGCACTCGACCGGACGGCCCTGCTCGCTCCGTTGGAACGGGCGCTGCGGGCAATGTCAGTGGCCGTCCCGTTGATCGCCTGCGCGGTCCTGTTCACGCACCTGCCGGACTGATCAAGAAAGGGGATCGATGACCGAGGCGCCGACCCGTTACGACGACCTGCGTGCGCTGTTCATCAACGGCACGCTGAAACGCTCACCCGAACGCAGTCACACGCAAGGACTGATCGACGTCAGCGCGGCGATCATGCGCAAGCATGGCGTCGCCGTCGACGTGCTTCGCGCGATTGACCACGACATCGCCACCGGCGTGTGGCCGGACATGACCGAGCACGGCTGGGAACGCGACGAATGGCCGGCGATCTACCGCCAGGTGCAGGCCGCCGACATCCTCGTGCTGGCGGGGCCGATCTGGCTCGGTGACAATAGCTCGGTCACCAAGCAGGTCATCGAACGGCTGTATGCCTGCTCGCATCTGCTTAACGACGCCGGGCAGTACGCCTACTACGGCCGGGTCGGCGGCTGCCTGATCACCGGCAACGAGGACGGCGTCAAGCACTGCGCGATGAACGTCCTCTACAGCCTGCAGCATCTGGGCTACACGGTCCCGCCGCAGGCCGACGCGGGCTGGATCGGCGAGGCCGGGCCAGGACCGTCTTACCTCGACCCGGGCTCGGGCGGGCCGGAGAACGACTTCACCAACCGCAACACCACGTTCATGACCTGGAACCTGCTGCACCTGGCCCGGATGCTCAAGGACGCGGGCGGTATCCCGGCCCACGGCAACCAGCGTTCGGAGTGGGACGCCGGCTGCCGATTCGACTTCGACAACCCGGACTATCGGTGACGCCGCCGTTCCGGACGATCGACGAGGTCGTGGTCGATGCTGGCTCGGCGCGCATCTACGAGCACGGCTGGCAGAGCTGGAGCCCGTCCACCTGGTACGGCATCGACGAGCGCCCGCACCCGGGTCTACGCGGCCGCGACGTCGTCCCGTCGATCCGCGCCGCCTGCCGCGACGGGCGGGTCGTGGTCAGCGCGGACGAGCCGGTCGAAACGCTGGACGCGGCCACGCCCGCCGCGGCTCTTGTGCAGTGGGCGACGACCTACGCACGCCGGGTCGGCGTGGGCCGGCATCCGCAGCGCGCCGACGGCGTGGTGCTCCTGGTACCAGTACTTCACACACGTCACCGAGCAGGACGTCCACGACAACCTGCAGGCGATCGGCGAGCGCGAGCTGCTCGTCGACGTGATCCAGATCGACGACGATGGAGTCGGAGGTCGGCGACTGGCACGCCCTGTCCGGCCGGTTCGGGTCGCTACCGGACATGGTCGGCCAGGTGCGCGACGCCGGACGACGCGAATCCGCCTCCGCCGACGCCGTTCGCCTGACCCCGGCCTCGCAAATCAGCGGCTAGCACTCCCGGGCCGAGAGTGCTAATAATGGAGGTGCGCAGCTGTTCCGGTGCCCGTCAGGGTGGCGGGCACCCGAGGTTGTAGGAGGTGGCTGCTGTGCCTATCAATTTCGATCCCTTCCGTGAAATCGATCGGCTGACCGAGCAGCTGCTGGGCACGCCCGCGGGTACCGCCCGGGCGCCCCGGTTCATGCCGATGGATCTGTACCGCTCCGGTGACCACTATGTGCTGCACGCGGATCTCCCCGGAGTCGATCCGGGCTCGGTGGACCTCAGCGTCGACAGCGGCGTCCTGACGATCAAGGCGCAGCGCAGTGGCCGCACCGAAGAGGGCGTTCAATGGATCGCCAGTGAGCGGTTCACCGGCACGTTCCAGCGCCAGTTGTCGCTGGGCGATGGCCTCGATGCCGACAAGATCGCCGCCACGTACGAAAACGGTGTGCTGACGGTGACGATCCCGGTGGCTGAGCAGGCCAAGCCTCGCCGCATCCAAGTCACCCCGGGCGCCCAGCCGAACGTGATCGAGGGACAACCGGTGCAGACGCCGGAGAAGTCCGAGGACTCGGCCGGCGCCTGACCCGCTCGTCGATCGACGTCAGCGCGGGGGCAAGACCGTAGGGTCCTGCCCCCGCGGGCTGCCGTGACGCCCGTCCACCATGATGAGGGGCACGAGTCGCATCAACCACGAGGACGGGCAGCCGATGGCGCGAACGAGTGCGTCCAAGCCGGACCTCTCGGAATATCGGAAGAAGCGCGATCCGCGGCGCACACCTGAGCCGATGCCTGGACGGTCTCGCGGTGCGGGCGGCAACACGTTCGTCGTGCAGGAGCACCATGCCCGCTCACTGCACTGGGATTTCCGGCTCGAGCGCGACGGCGTGCTGGTGTCCTGGGCCGTCCCGAAGGGCATCCCGCCGGACCCGCGGCGCAATCACCTGGCCGTGCACACCGAGGACCACCCGCTGGAGTACGCGGCGTTCGAGGGGACGATCGCCGAGGGTGAGTACGGCGGCGGCAAGGTCACCGTCTGGGACCACGGCACCTACCGGACCGAGAAATGGACCGACACCGAAGTCAAGGTCGTCCTAGACGGCGAGCGCACCCACGGCCACTTCGCGCTGATCCACACCGACGGCAAGAACTGGATCATGCACCGGATGGACTCAGCGGCGCGTTCGGACTGGCTGCCGCCACCGGCGCACATCGCGCCTATGCTCGCCACCCCGGGCACGCTGCCGTCGTCCGCGTCCGACAAGGAGTGGGCGTACGAAATGAAGTGGGACGGCGTACGCGCGATCTGCCAGGTGGACGGTGGCCGGATCACCCTGCGATCCCGCAACGACAAGGACGTGACGGCCAGCTACCCCGAGGTGCGCGGACTCGGCGAACAGCTGGGCGCGGCGCAGGCCGTGCTCGACGGCGAGATCGTCGTCTTCGACGAGCATGGCCGGTCCAGCTTCAGCCGCCTACAGCGGCGGATGCACGTCACCGGCCCTGGTCAGGTGCGCCGGTTGGCGGACGAGAATCCCGTCGTCTATCTGCTGTTCGACCTGCTCCACCTGGACGGGCGGGCACTGCTGGACCTGCCGTACACCGCCCGTCGCGAGTTCCTCGAGGGCCTGGCGCTGTCCGGCCCGGCCTGGCAGACACCGCCCGCGTTCGAGGGTGGCGGTGCGGAGGCCGTCCGCACCAGCCACGACAACGGCCTGGAGGGCGTGGTCGCCAAGCGCAAGTCGTCACGCTATCTGCCGGGCCGGCGGTCGGCCGACTGGATCAAGATCAAGAACGTCCGCACCCAGGAGATCGTCGTCGGCGGCTGGCGGCCCGGCCAGGGACGCCGGTCCGGCACGATCGGCTCGCTGCTGGTGGGCGTGCACACCGACGAGGGCCTCACGTACGCCGGAAACGTCGGCACCGGCTTCACCGACGAGACACTCGACGACCTGGACCGGCGGCTGCACCGAATCGCCCGCAAGACCTCGCCGTTCGCCGATGACGTGCCTCGCCCGATCGCGCGCGAGGCGCGATGGGTGAGCCCTCGCCTGGTCGGCGAGGTCACGTTCACCGAATGGACGCCGGACCGTCGGCTACGCCACCCATCCTGGCGTGGCCTGCGGCCGGACAAGGAACCCGACTCGGTGTATCCAGAAAGCTGATCAGGACTCGCGGTACTCGTCGTCGTCCTGAGGCACGGGCTGTTGCTGTTCGAGCACATCGGCGGGCTCGGCCTCGATCGGCATCGGCTCAGCGAGCGCCACGATATCCGGGCTCGCGTCGTCGAGGGGCTCGTCTGCCGGACCGGATGCCATCAGGTCCTCTCGTTCGCTCATGGTGCCTTCCTCGCATCCGCGAAGCCGCTACGGCGCCTACCGGGCCACCGTACGACAGCGGCGCGCCGAGATCGTTGCCGAGAGCTATCCGGCGCCGAGCGCCGCCACTGCAGCCTCGAACAACTGCGTGTGCGTGTCCACCTCGTCCGGACTGGTTTGCGGGCTCATCAGCGCCATGTTGTGGAACGGTGTCATGAGGATGCCCCGGTTGAGCATGAACAGGTGAAAGTATTCGTCGAGGTCGCAGTCCGCGGCCGCGGCCGACTCGCCGCCGTTTCGTGGAGCTGGCGAGGTGAAGCGGTACTCCGCCCGGGCGCCCAGCTGGGTGATCGACCATGGCATGCCGTGACGCTCGATCGTCGCGCGCACACCGGCGGTGAACCGGTCGGCTAGCTCGATCATCCGGCCGAACGCCTGGTCGGTCAGCACGTCACCGAGCGTGGCCCGCATCGCGGCCAGCGACATCATGTTCCCCGCGAGTGTGCCGCCGACACCGCCGACGTCGACCAGGTCCGCCCCGCTGGCCTCCACCCGGCGGTACACGCCGGACGTGACCGCCTCGCTCAGACCGAACGCACCGGACGAGATGCCGCCTCCGATCGCCTTGCCGATGACGAACACGTCTGGCTCGAGGCCGTCGCGCATCGTCATGCCGCCCGGGCCAGCCGAGAAGGTGTGCGTCTCGTCGATGATCAGCAGGCTGCCGTAACGGGTGGCCAGCTCACGAAGGCCGGCGAGAAATCCGGGCTCCGGCAGCACGATTCCGATATTCGTCAGCGCCGGCTCGGTGAGGATCGCCGCCACGTCGCCCGCCGCGAGTTCCCGTTCGACGGCGGCCAGGTCGTTCCACTCGGCGACCCGGGTGGTCACCCTGGGGTCGACGGGAGGCCCGACGTTGCCCACCCGGCTGGCCGGGTGGCCGTCGGGCCCGACCACGATAAACGTCTCGTCCACCGAGCCGTGGTAGCAGTAGGAGAACACCAGGATCTTGGGCTTGGCGATGACCAGCCGCACCAGCCGGATGGCCCAGCGATTGGCGTCGGTGGCCGAGAGAGTGAACGACCAGGTGGGCAGGCCGAACCGCCGTTCGAGCTCGGCGCCGACCCACTCGGCGTCCTCCGTCGGCAGCATGGTGGTGATGCCACCGGCATCGGCGATGCGACGGGTGACCGCAGCGACCGTGGCGGCTGGCGAATGTCCGGACATCGCGCCGGTGTCGCCCAATGCGAAGTCGAGGTAGCTGTGACCATCGACGTCGGTGACCCGGTTGCCGCTCGCTGACCTCACCGCGACGGGGAATCCGCCCGCCCACATGCTCATCCAGGTCATCGGCACCCGGCCCAGCAGATGGCCGGCCTGCTCGTGCAGTCGTAGCGAGCCCGGGTGTTCGTCGCGGTAGCGCGCCCGTTCACGGTCGAGCAGCTCGCCGAGACGGCGGCGATCCACATCGGCCATGCCGCACAGTACTAGGTTCATCCGATGCCCCTCGTCGTCTTCCGCAACGGCGCGGTATGGACCGGCCGGGAAGACGTCTCGGCCTTGGCAATCCGCGACGACCGCATCGTCGCGCTGGGCACGGACGCGCTGGCACTGTGCAGAGACGCCGACCAGGTGATCGACCTGGCCGGCGGCTTCTTGATGCCCGGCTTCGGCGATGGGCACTGCCATCCGGACCAGGCCGGCTTCGAGGCACTTGGCCCGCAGATCAGGCCGTGCCGCAGCGTCACCGCCATCGTGGCCGAGGTTGCCCGGTTCGCAGCAGAGCACCCGGAGCAGGAATGGATCCGGGGCGGTAGCTACGACGCGACGCTGGCGCCGGACGGTCTGTTCGACGCCCACTGGCTGGATGCCGTGGTGCTGGATCGTCCCGTGGCACTGCGGGCCTGGGACTACCACACACTGTGGTGCAATACCGAGGCGATGCGCCGCGCCGGCCTGGACGGGCGGGTGCCCGACACGGCGCGCGGCAGGTTCGTCCGGCGGGCCGACGGCAGCCTGCTCGGCACCATGCAGGAGTGGGACGCGGTCGACGCGGTGCTTGATGTCTTCCCGCCGCGACCGAAACAGGAGAGGGTCGAGGCACTCCGCATCGCGACCACCGAGTACGCCCGCTGCGGGGTCACCTGGATCCAGGACGCCTGGGTCGAGCACGACATGATCGACGCGTACGCCGCCGCGGCCGAGGGGAATCAGCTGGCTACCCGGGTGAATCTGGCCTTCTGCGCCGACCCGACCCGATGGCGTGAGCAGCTGGCTGAATTCGCGCACGATCGTCGACGGGTCGCCGGGCACGCCCGGCTCACTGCGCGCACAGTGAAGTTCTTCCTCGACGGCATCATCGAGAACCGGACGGCAGCGATGCTCGCGCCATACGCCGACGATCCCGGCACTCGAGGCATGCCCAACTGGGATCCAACCGAGCTGCGGGCAGCCCTCGTCGAAGTCGACCGGATGAACCTACAAGCCCACCTGCATGTGATCGGCGACGCGGCGGTGCGCAGTGCCCTGGACGCCATCGAGTTCGTTCAGCAACGTAACGGGATCCGTGATCGGCGGCCGATACTGGCGCACTCGCATGTAGTCGATCCGGCGGACATCCCGCGGTTCGCACAGCTCGGTGTGGTGGCCAACTTCCAGCCGCTCTGGGCGCAGACGGATGCGGCGATGGAGCTGCTAACGGTGCCTCGGCTGGGCGCGCGGCGCTCAGCCCACCAGTACCCGATTGGCTCCCTGCTCCGCAGTGGGGCCCGCATCGGTTTCGGCAGCGACTGGCCCGTCACCGACCACCGGCCGCTGGCCGGCCTCGCGGTCGCCGTCACCCGGCAGACCCCGGACCGCCTGCCAGCTGCCGGTTGGCTGCCCAAGGAGCGCATCGACGTCGATTCCGCATTGCGCGCGTACACCACCGGCGTCGCGTACCAGGCGTACGCGGAGCGGCAGCGCGGGCTGCTGGCGCCGGGCCTGACCGCCGATCTGGCCTGGCTGGCGCGAGATCCGCGACGTGGCGATCCACACGAGATCCCGCGAATCGCCGTGCGCGGGACATGGCTGGCCGGCGACGCCACGTTCCTGGCGACGCACGACGAAACACCGGCCGGTCACCGTCCCTCCCGCTGACGGTGACCGCGCCCGGCCTAGCTTTCGGACACTGGTGGCCCTGTGCGTACGCGGCAGCCCCCCGGGCGGCCACCAGTCTCCATCTATACGGGGGTGACGTACGCCCCGCTGATACCTCCGTCGACCAAAAAAGTTGACGCCGTGATGAACGAGGCCTCGTCGCTGGCCAGAAAGGTCACCGCCGCGGCGATCTCGGTGACCTCGGCGAACCTGCCCATCGGGATGTGCACCATGCGCCGCTGCGCCTGTTCGGGATGCTTGGCGAGCAGCTCCTGCAGCATCGGGGTGTTCACCGGGCCGGGGCATAGGGCGTTGACTCGCACCCGGTCGCGGGCGAATTGCACGCCCAATTCCCGGCTCAGGGCGAGCACGCCGCCCTTGCTCGCGGTGTAGGAGATCTGCGATGTCGCCGAGCCCATGACCGCGACGAACGAGGCGGTGTTGATGATCGAGCCGCCTCCGCTCTCGCGCATGTGCCTGATCGCGTGCTTGCAGCACAGGTAGACGCTGGTGAGGTTGACCTCCTGGACCCGCCGCCAGGCGTCCAGATCCGTGTCGAGGATCGACTCGTCGTCGGCCGGCGAGATGCCTGCGTTGTTGAACACAACGTCCAGGCCGCCGTGCGTACCGACGGCCGACTGGAACAGCGCGCGCACCTGCGCTTCGTCTGTCACGTCGACCTGGACGAAGCCGGCGCCGATGTCCGCGGCGGCCCGGCCGCCCGCGTCGGGATCGATGTCGGCGCAGAGCACCTTCGCGCCCTCGTCGGCGAACCGCTGCGCGGTGGCCCGGCCGATGCCGCCGGCCGAGCCGGTGACGACGGCGACCTTGCCGGCCAGACGATCCCCCATGGTCACTCCTTCGTCGAGAGGAAGACGTTCTTGGTCTGCGTGAACGCGAACGGCGCGTCAGGGCCCAGCTCGCGGCCGAGACCCGAGGACTTGAACCCGCCGAACGGCGTCCAGTACCGCACGGAGGAGTTCGAATTCACTGACAGGTTTCCTGCCTCGATGCCACGGCTGACGCGAATCGCCCGTCCGACGTCGCGGGTCCAGACCGAGCCGGACAGCCCGAACTCGCTGTCGTTGGCGATGCGGATCGCATCTGCCTCGTCGTCGAACGCGACCACCGCCACCACCGGCCCGAAGATCTCCTCGCGTAGCGTGCGGTCGGCCGGATCGGTTGGCGTCAGGACGGTGGGCGGGAACCAAAAGCCAGGACCGTCCGGCGCCGTGCCGGTAAACGCGACCGGCGCCCCGTCCGGAACGTAGCCGGCGACCCACTCGCGCTGCTCTGCGCTGATCAGCGGGCCCATCTCGGTCTTTTCGTCGGCTGGGTCGGCGACCACGACGCCCGTTACGGCAGGCTCGAACAGCTCCATGAACCGGTCGAAGGCACTGCGCTGGATGAGGATTCTCGATCGGGCACAGCAGTCCTGGCCGGCATTGTCGAAGACCGCGTACGGCGCAGCGGTGGCCGCCGCCTCGAGGTCAGCGTCCGAGAAGATCACGTTCGCGCTCTTGCCACCGAGTTCGAGAGTGACGGGTTTCGTGAGCCTGGCCGCCGCCGCCAGGATGCCGCGGCCGACCTCGGTCGACCCGGTGAAGACAATCTTGGCTACGTCCGGGTGGTCGACGAACCGCTGGCCGACGACCCGGCCGTTACCGGGCAGCACCTGGAAGACGTCCTGCGGGATGCCGGCATCGCGCGCCAGCTCGGCCAGCCGCAGCGCGGTGAGCGGAGTCAGCTGCGCGGGCTTGAGCACGACGCAGTTTCCCGCCGCGAGCGCCGGGGCGAACCCCCAGGAGGCGATCGGCATCGGGAAGTTCCACGGCACGATCACCCCGACGACCCCGAGCGGTTCGTGGAAGGTCACGTCGATGCCGTCGGCCACCGGGATCTGCTGTCCGATCAGCCGTTCGGGTGCGCCCGCGTAGTAGGCGATCACGTCCCGGGCGTTGGCGGCCTCGAAGCGTGCGTTGCTGATCGTGTGCCCGGCATTGGCCACCTCCAGCTGGGCGAGGTGTTCCTGGTCGGCGTCGACGGCCTCCGCAAACCGGCGCAGCAGCCTGGCGCGGTCCCCCGGCGGGACGTCCCGCCAGCCGGCGAATGCGGCGCGGGCCCGGGTGATCGCCTCGTCCGTCTGCTCGGCGTCGAGCAGCTCGACGCGGGCCACGAGGTGCTCGGTCGCGGGGTTGATCACGTCATGCGCGGGCATCAGTGATCACAGCCGCTCGAATCCGCGGATCCGCTCCCAGTCGGTGACCGCGGCGTCGAATGCGGATAGCTCGACGCGGGCGTTGTTCGCGTAATGGTCGACGACCTCGTCGCCGAAGGCGGAGTGGGCGATCGGGCTGTCCTGCCAGAGGCGCGCCGCCTCGGCCAGCGTGGCCGGCACCGTCTCGGCATCGGATTCGTAGGCGTTGCCGGCGAACGGATCCTCTAGCGGCAGCTCGTTCTCCACGCCGTGCAAACCCGCTGCGATCAGTCCTGCCACGGCCAGGTAGGGGTTGACGTCGCCGCCCGGCACGCGGTTCTCGAAGCGCAGGCTCTCGCCGTGGCCGATCACCCGCAGCGCGCAGGTGCGATTGTCGTGCCCCCACTTGACCGCGGTCGGCGCGAATGAACCCGGCTGGTAGCGCTTGTAGGAATTGATGTTGGGGGCGAACAGGTAGGTGAATTCGCGCAGGGCGGCGAGCTGCCCGGCCAGGAAGTGCTCGAACAGTTTGGAAACGCCGCGGTCGCGGTCCCCGACGAACACCGGGTCACCGTCGGGGCGGCGCAAGGACAAGTGGATATGGCAGGAGTTTCCTTCGCGCTCGTCGTACTTGGCCATGAACGTCAGCGCACTGCCGTGCTGCGCGGCGATCTCTTTGGCGCCGTTCTTGTAGACGACGTGGTTGTCGCAGGTGGTCAGGGCATCGGTGTAGTGGAACGCGATCTCGTGCTGGCCGAGGTTGCATTCGCCCTTGGCGGACTCGACCCGCAATCCCGCGTCCCGCATGCCGAGACGGATCGCGCGCAGCAATGGCTCGACCCGGGCGGTGCCCAGCATCGAGTAGTCGACGTTGTACTGGTTGGCGTGCGTCAAGCCGACGTAGCGCCTCTCCCAGGCCTGTTCGTAGGTGTCGGTGAAGACGATGAATTCGAGCTCGGTGGCGACGAACGCCTGCCAGCCGTACTCGGCCAGCCGGTCCACCTGCCGCTTGAGGACCTGACGCGGTGACTGCAGCACCGGCGAGCCGTCGCCCCACTGCACGTCGGCGAGCACCAGCGCCGTGCCGTCCTGCCAGGGGGTGCGGCGCAGCGTCGCGAGGTCCGGCACCATCTCGAAGTCGCCGTACCCGCGGGCCCAGCTCGAGATCTCGTATCCATCGACCGTGTTCATCTCGACGTCGACGGCCATCAGATAGTTGCAGCCCTCAGCGCCGTGCGCCAGCACCTCGTCGAGGAAGTGGTGCGCGTCGAAACGCTTGCCCTGCAGGCGCCCCTGCATGTCAGTGATGGCCAGCACGACGGTGTCGATCGAGCCGTGATCCACTCCGGCGCGCAAGGCGTCTACGGACAGCGGTGCGCTACTCATCCGATGGGGTTCCCCTCTGCTGATGAAGGTCTCCTGACCGTACCTTCTTCGTGTCATACGCGGAACCGGTCAACGTAGGAAGCCGCGCAGCAATGCCGCCGTGCCGTCCACGTGCTCTTCCATGGTGGTCCGGGCCTGATCCGGCTCGCCGGAAAGGACGGCCTCGACGATCGCCGCGTGCTGGCGGTTCGAATGAGCGATGTTGGCCGGGATCACCGGGATGGCCCGCAGCAGTTCGTCCAGCCGCAGCTGGACATCTGCCACCGCGGCAACCAAGGTGGCGCTGCCCGCGGCCGCAGCGATCGCCATGTGCAGCCGCGAGTCGGCGAGCCGGCGGTGGCCCGGGCCGGACTGGGTCGCCGCGTCCAGGCACCGGTGCAGCGTGGCTCGGTCGGCCGCGGTTAGCGTGCGGGTGGCGGCGAGCGCGGCGGCGCCAGGTTCGACCACGCGCCGCGTGTCGAGCGCATCGTCGATCGCGACGCTCATCGAGCGACCGATCTGTTCGACCCTGCGCGGCCGTGCCGAGTTGGGCGACATGACAAACGTGCCGCCACCGCGGCCCCGTCGGGACTCGACCATGCCGACGTCGCGCAACGCCTTGATGGCCTCGCGCAGAGTGACCCGGCTGACCCCGAACGTCGCGGCCAACTCCCGCTCGGCCGGCAGCCGGTCGCCCTCGACCAGCACGCCGAGCTTGATGCCCTGCGCGAGGCGCTGGACCGTCACCTCGAACGCATTGCGCACCGGCACCGGGCAGAACACCGATCGCGCCCACAGCGCCTCGACCGATCCGGTCATTGGACTGTTATGGAGGTATTGCACGCTCCGACAAAGCCCGCGAACAGCTCCCCGGCCCCGGACACCTCCGGATGCCACTGCACGGCAGCGACCCACCGCGCGCTCGGCAGCTCGATTGCTTCCACCGTCCCATCATCGGACCAGGCCGTTGCCGTAAGACCCGGGCCGAGCTGGTCGACGGCCTGGCCATGATGGGCCGCGACCTCGATCCGCTCGCCCACGAGGCGAGCCAGCCGGCTGCCGGCTGCGATGGTTATCGTCTCGCGGCCATGCACGCCGACGATCGGCCGATGCGCCTCGTGGCCCACCACCTCGGGCAGATGCTGGATCAGCGTGCCGCCGAGCGCGACGTTGAGCAGCTGCATGCCGCGGCAGATGCCCAGGACCGGAACGTCGCTCTCCAGCGCGGTTCGAACGAGGGCCAGCTCCCAGCCGTCACGGTCAGCTCGTACCGGGCCGGTGCGCGGATGCGCCGCTGCCCCGTAACGGTCCGGATCGACGTCCGCGCCGCCGGTGAGCACGAGCCCGTGCACGCCCAGAAGCGCTGCCTCGGCATCGCCTGGGTCGCCGGGTGGCAACAGCATGGGCACGCCGCCTGTGTCGCGTACCCGGTCGGCGTACGCGGCTGGCAGCAGATCGGCGGCGCGCTCCCACGCGCCCCACCGCGCGCGCTCGCGATAGGTCGTCAGGCCGATCCGGGGCCGCATGCTGCAAATGGTAAGGGCACCAGCCCCATTGGGCTCGGGCCAGGCTCAGTCGAGGTGGCCGCGGCGCAGTCCGCGGATGAACACGATCACGATGAGAGCCCCGGCAGCAGCGATAACTGCCTTCCCCTGCGGGGTCTGCGCCCGGGCAACCAGGCTCTGTTTGGCATTGCTGGCGATCCGCTTGGGACTCGTCCGGTCGGCCAGCTGATCCACTGTCGCAGCCAGGGACGCCCGCGCCTGCTCGATCTCGCGCTGGACATCCGCCGCCGTCCGCTCCGCCACGGTGGCCCCCTTTCTGCCCGAGGTGTCTGCCGCAGCAGCCTAGCCCGATCACGTTCTCCCCGGGATTGGACGCGCGCGGCCGCCTCCAGCGGCCATTTGCGGGGAGAACGTGATCGTGTCCTATGGTCGGGGCATGCCACGTCTCTCCCCCGGCGATCCTGCGCCAGCGTTCACCCTGCTCGATGCGGACGAGAAGCCCGTCTCGTTGAAAGAGTTCGGCGGCCGCAAGGTCGTCGTCTACTTCTACCCAGCCGCCTCGACGCCCGGCTGCACCACGGAGGCATGCGACTTCCGCGACAACTTGGCCGAGCTGAACGACGCGGGGTTCGCCGTCGTCGGCGTCTCCCCCGACAAGCCGGCGAAGCTGGCCAAGTTCCGCGAGGCCGAGCAGCTGACGTTCCCGCTGCTGTCGGACCCGGACCGTTCCGTGCTGAGCGCGTATGGCGCTTATGGCGAGAAGACCATGTACGGCAAGAAGGTCACCGGCGTCATCCGCTCGACGTTCGTCGTGGACGAGCAGGGCAAGATCGCAGAGGCGCTCTACAACGTCCGCGCCACCGGCCACGTCGCCAAGCTGCGCAACGACCTCGGCGTCTGACGGACCCAAATTGTCGTTGGCGCGGTCTAGCTTTACGCTATGGCAGCGAAATACACCGAGGAAGTCCTGCGTGAGGCTGTCCAAGCGTCGAGCAGTTCGCCGGCGTACTTCGTCACCTTGGGCTGCGTCAAGCCGGAGGTACGCAGGCGCACATCGCTCGGCGTGTTAGACACTTCGACATCGATACCAGCCACTTCCGCGGTCAAGCACATTCCCGAGGTCGACCCACAGCTCGACGGTTAACGTCCGTGCACGTCCTCGTGGTGCATCCACCGGGATCGCTGCGTACCAAGGCTCCGCTTCTGAGGCGTTGCTTGGTGGAGATCGGCAGGCCCTACATCTGCGAGCAATGCCAGCTCGATCCAAGGCTCATACCGGTGACGTTGCATGTCGATCACATCAGCGGCGATTGGCTGGATACTGTAACCGGGCGGATAACCTGCGCTTCTTGTGTCCGAACTGCCACTCGATGACCGTCACGTATTGTGTCCCCCGCAGCAGGGGCCGTAGCCCAACGGCAGAGGCGAACGATTTAGGGTCGTTTCAGTGAGGGTTCGAATCCCTCCGGCCCCACCTCGTCGGCCACGCGGGCCATTCTCTTGACCCTAGCTCGGACGCACATGACGCTGTGTGTTGGATCTTCATCGACGCCGCGGTGCTGTGGCACTCGAGGGGTGATAGGCGGGCTTCTCCTCAGAGTGGTGCTGAGACTGACCAGCCGAGCTGCTCGGCCGCGGCGGCCATTCGTTCGTCGTACGTGACGATCCGTGCGAGGTCGGCGCCAAGCTGCTGCGCGGTTGCGAGATGGATGGCGTCGAGGAGACGCAGATCGACAGGGAGCAACGCGCCTGCAGCATTCAGCACGCGGTCGTTGACGCGGATGAGACCGATCCGGCCAAGGACGTCCTGCCCGCGGCGTATCGCCTCCCGCCCGAGCTGAATGAGTGCTCGGGAGACCTCGGTCCGCGCCAACGCGCTCGAGATGAGCGGTCCACGGCGCCTGATGTATCGGCGCAACGCGTCCGACTCCGCCTCACGGACCGCCAGCTTCACAAGCGCAGAAGAGTCGAGGTAGGTCGCTCGCTCAGCGCTCATAGCGCCGAAGCCGATCAAGCACCCGTGACGGGGGTTCCTGGCCCGGCGCGAGATACAGCGGATCGGGCAGATCGTCCATACCCCGGCGGCTGCGGGCGAGATCGCCTGTGGCTGAAAGCCGCGCGAGCGGGCCCTGGTCGGGCACTGGGGTAAGAAGCGCGACCGGACGGCCGCGGTCGGTGACCTCGATCGTCTCGCCCGCCTCGACCCGTCGCAGCAGCTCGCTAGCCTGCTGCCTGAGCTCCCGCACTCCAACACTGCCCATATGCTATTTGTAGCACACAGACGACCGCGGCGATCAGTGCCGTTAGGGCTCGCGAGCAAATTAGCTATGGCGTGTCGGATGGGTTGAAGGGGTAGTTCCATTCGCCGTGGAAGTCGTGGCGGTGGATCTTGGTCTCCAGTTCACGCATCTGCTGGTCGGTGATCTTGATGCCGCTGGGATAGGCGCTGTCGTCGAGTTCGGCGTGCACGGTGAGCCCGCTGCGGGTAGTCGTGTTGCCGATCAGGTTGACGATGACCTCGTGGCTGATTAGCGGTCGGCCGCGCCAGTTCATCGAGATGTGGGAGAACAGCCGGTGCTCGACTTGTTCCATTTCGAGGTGCCCGGGGGGAGGTGGCAGACCGTGATATGCAACCCGATCTCGCTGGCGAGGTTGGCCAGTTCGGTCTTCCAGAGACGGACTCGGTAGCCGTTGGAGCCGCCACCGTCGGCGCTGATCAGCAGCCGGGCGGCGTTGGGGTAGGCGGCTGCCCGACTCGCTGCCACCAGCTGCGTATGGTCTGCACGGCGAACGCGGAGGTGTCGTGATCGGTGCCGACGCTGACCCAGCCGGCGTTGCCGGCCAGGTCGTACCCCGTACGGGATGGCCTTGCCGAGGTCCTTGTCGAAGAAGTCGTGGACGTTCACCGACTCCGGCTCGCCTTTGGGCAGGTACTCCTTGCCGCCGTTGCGGTACTGGCCGACGAGTTCCTTCTTCTTGGTGTCCACGCTGATCACCGGCTCGCCCGCGGCCAGGTGGTCGGCGGCTTGGGCATTGAGGTAGCCGAACTGCGCATCGCGATCCGGATGTTGGCGGCCCTCGATCTGCTTGGCGTTGGCCTGCAGGCTGAACCCCTGCTCACGCAGCAGGTTCGCCACCGTCCATGCCGAGGCCGGATGCCCGGCGGCGGTGAGCTGCTCGGCCAGCTTGCGGATCGAGGTCGTCGTCCACCGCAGCGGCGACATCGGGTCTCCCCGCTGACCCGGCTCCACCAGCGCCGCCAGCGCCGCCGTCAACTGCGGATCGGAGTCGCTTGCCCGCTTGCGCCCGGCACCCGGACGCCGCACCCGGCCCAACGGCGCCGCGCCGGCCTCCAACTGCGCCACACTCTTGCACCGTCAGCGCGCTCACCCCGGCCGCGCGCGCCACCGCGGCAATCCCGCCATGGCCCAACAACCGGGCCCGGGCCGCCATCGCGAGCCGGCGCTGCCGCTCATCCAAATGCGGCAGCAGCACGGAGAACTCAGCCGTAATCGATTCCACGACCTCCG
>CAWIXH010000010.1:0-34894 GCA_963839995.1 uncultured Actinomycetota bacterium
GGAAGTTCGGCGGGTAGGGGGCATCGCCCAGACCGCGGTCACGCTCATCCCGATCTGCCCAGTCCAGCAACGGTTCGATCGACCAGACCGCCTCGTCGATCCCCTCGTGCACGTCCCCGAGCGACGCGAACCGAGCCGGCATCGTGGCGATGGTGAAATCGTCCGTCTCGACGCCGGGCAGCTCCTCCCAGGTCACCGGAGCCGAGACCGGTCCGTTCGGGCGGCCGCGCACCGAGTAGGCCGACGCGATCGTGCGGTCCCGGGCGTTCTGGTTGTAGTCGACGAAGATCTGCGCGCCGCGCTCCTCCTTCCACCAGGCCGTCGTCACGAGGGCGGGCACGCGCCGTTCGATCTCGCGGGCGAACGCCAGCGCCGCGCGGCGCACCTCTCGGAAGCCGAACAGCGGAGCAATGCGCACGTAGACATGGATCCCCCGCGACCCGGAGGTCTTCGGCCAGCCGACCGCGCCGAGCTCATCGAGCACCTCGTGCACGACCACCGCAACCCGTTTGGCCTCGGCCAGGCTGGTGCCCGGCTGTGGGTCCAGGTCGATGCGCAGCTCGTCCGGGTGCTCGGTGTCGGCGCGCCGCGAGTGCCAGGGATGGAACTCCACCGTCGACATTTGCACCGCCCAGACAATGCTCGCCAGCTCGGTCACGCACAGCTCGTCGGCCGAACGCCCGGACGGAAAGCGGACCGTGGCCGTCTCGACCCACCCGGGGGCGCCCTTCGGCAGCCGCTTCTGGTAGATCTTCTCGCCATCCACGCCGTCCGGATAGCGATGCAGCATGCACGGGCGCTCGCGCAGCGCGCGGACGATGCCGTCGCCCACGGACAGGTAGTAGTCGACGAGGTCCAGCTTCGTCTCGCCGCCCGCCGAGAAGTACACCCGCTCCGGGTTGCTGATCCGCACGGTCCGCTGGCCAACCTGCACCTCCGCAGACGGCGATGCCATAACGGCGACGGTAGGCCATCGCTGGCGGAGCGCGCCTACCCTGGGCAGATGCAGACCGACGAGCAGTGGGACGACGACGAGCCGGCGGCGAACCGGCCATACGTCGACTTCGCCTGGGGACGCACCGCCAACCCCAACACCGCCGACGGAGAATTGCAGAACATTGCGGCGTTCAGCGCGGGCATGAGCCGGTTGACCGGTCCGCGTGGGCGAGCGGCCCGCGTCGTCGTCTGGCTCGTCCTGATCGGCTTCGCGGTCGGCATCCTCTTCGGCGTTATCGGCATCGTCCGCACCTGGTGACGCCTCGCGTACCGTCGAGGTCATGAGTCAGACCGAGCAGGCCCCCAAAGTCGTTAAGACCGACGCCGAATGGCGCGCACAGCTGTCGCCCGGCGAGTACGCCGTGCTCCGCCAGGCCGGGACCGAGCGTCCGTTCGTCGGCGAGTACACCGACAACAAGCGGGTCGGCGTGTACCGCTGCCGAGCGTGCGGCAGCGAACTGTTCCGCAGCGACACCAAGTTCGACTCGCATTGCGGCTGGCCCAGCTTCTTCAGCCCGTTGGCGGGCGACCGCATCATCGAGCAGGAAGACAACAGCATGGGTACGCGTCGCACCGAAGTGCTCTGCGCCACGTGCCACAGCCATCTCGGGCACGTCTTCGAGGGCGAGGGCTACGGCACGCCGACCGACCTGCGCTACTGCATCAACTCGATCTCGCTGACCTTCGAGGAAGCATCCGCTACGGCAGAGCGCTGACGATATCGGCCACGCCACGCCGGGCACCCGTGAAGAACGGCACCTCAGCACGGACGTGCCGGCGCGTCTCGGACGACCGCAAGTGTCGCATGAGATCAACGATGCGATGCAACTCGTCGGCTTCGAACGCCAGCAGCCACTCGTAGTCACCGAGGGCGAACGAGGCGACGGTGTTGGCGCGCACGTCCGGGTACTCGCGGGCCAGCTGGCCGTGCTCGGCGAGCAGCGCCCGGCGCTCCGCCTCGGGCAGCAGGTACCACTCGTAGGAACGCACGAACGGGTAGACGCAGACGTACGCGCGCGGCTCCTCCTCGGCCAGGAACGCCGGAACATGGCTGCGGTTGAACTCGGCCGGCCGATGCAGCGCCATGCTCGACCAGACCGGTTCGAGATGCCGGCCCAGACCCGTGCGGCGGAACCGCCCGTACGCCTCCTGCAGCGCTGCGACCGTGGGGGCGTGCCACCAGATCATCACGTCGGCGTCTGCGCGCAGCGCGCTCACGTCGTACGTGCCGCGCACGGTCACGTCCTTGGCCGCCAACTGGTCGAATAGCTCGACGACCTCGTCCGCGAGTGACGGCCGATCGGCGTCCTCCAGGGGACGTCCGCTGCGGAACACCGACCAGGCGGTATAGCGGATCACGTCGTTGAGTTCGCGGGCCTTGACCATGCGTCCCATTATGAATCGCCCGGGCCGAGCACCTGCTCGACCGCGAGCCACGCGGACGCGATGCACGCCGGGACACCGACCCCGTCGTAGGTGGCACCGCAGACCGCCAGCCGCGGCACCCGCGCAACCGCCGCCCGGATGCGCGCCACCCGCTCGACGTGGCCGACGGCGTACTGGGGCAACGCGCCGCCCCACCGCGTGACGAGCGCATCGATCGGTTGGGCACTGACGCCCAGCATGGAGGCGAGATCACGCCGGACCAGAGCGACCAGCTCAGCGTCGTCCCGCTGCACGTCACGGGTTTCGCCGGCGCGTCCGACCGAAGCCCGCAATAGCGTCAAGCCCGCGGGCGTCCCCGGCCACTTCTGCGACGTCAGCGTGACCCCCTTGACCGCGAACGGCTCCCCCGCCGCGACGAGCAGCCCACTACCCGACGGCAGCTCCAGGTCGCGGTAGGCCAGCGTCACGATCGCCACGCTCGCGGTCTCGACCCGAGCCAGCTGCGCCGCGGCCGCCGGGGCGACGTCCCGCAGCAGATCGGTCGCCTTGGCCGCAGGCGCCGCGACGACGACTGCGTCGGCCTCGAAGCGCCGCGGCCACGGCATCGGCCCGCTCTCCAGCACGAAGCCGGTCGGCGTCCGGCCGATGGACCGGACGATCGTCCGGGTCCACACCGCGAATCGCCCGGACGAGGCGAGCGCCAGCGGCAGCCGGCCGACCCCGCCGGCCAGCGCGGCGAACACCGGCCCGGCAGAGGGATCACGGGTTCCCGCGTCGGTCACGGCGCGCGCAGCGTCGACCAGGGAACCGCCGTCGCGGAGCCACTCGGCCAACGCCGGCAGTGCGGCCCGCACCGAGATCTCATCAGCGCGCCCCGCATAGACCCCGCCCAGCAGCGGCTCGACGAGGCGATCGACCACCTCGTCGCCGAGTCGGGATCGCACCAGTTCGCCCACGGACATGTCCTCGACGAGCGGGTCGAGCGGTTTGCGGCCCGGTTCGCCCGCCACCGCCTCGATCGCCGCACCGCTGACGAGGCCGGACGCGCGCAGTGGGCCAACCTCGGACGGGATACCCACCATCGTCTTGGCAGGCAGCGGGTGCGCGGCGCCGGCCGCATACACGCTCGCGGCTGTCGTCAGCGGCCAGATCACGGAGTCGGCGAGGCCGGCATCGCGGGCGAGCGACACGCCCTCGGGCCGCCGGGCGAGCATCGCCTCCGCCCCGACGTCGACCGGCTGCCCAGCCACTTCCGCGACCCGCAGCTTGCCGCCGAGCTCCGACGATCCTTCGAGCACGGTCACCTCGGCGTCGGGCACCCGTTTGGCAACGGCCCAGGCGGCAGCGAGCCCCGAGATCCCCCCGCCAACGACGACAACGCGCACTACAGCGACCGGACCAATTCGGTTACCCGGGCCAGCACGTCCGGATCCGTCTCGGGCAGCACCCCATGGCCGAGGTTGAAGATGTGCGCGTCCGCCGAGCGCCCGGCCGCCACGATCCGGCGGACCTCTCGGTCGATCACCGGCCACTCGCCGAGCAGCAGTGCCGGATCCAGGTTGCCCTGCACCACGGCGCCGGGACCGAGCCGGCGGGCCGCTTCATCCAGCGGCACCCTCCAGTCAATGCCCACGACGTCCGCGCCCGCCTGCCGCATCATGGCGAGCAGCTCGCCCGTCCCGACCCCGAAATGGATCCGTGGGACCCCAATACCCGACAGCACCGCTGTGCTGTGCGGTAGCACGAAGCGTTCGTAGTCGGCCGCTGACAGCGCACCCACCCACGAATCGAACAGCTGGATCGCCACCACCCCAGCCTCGACCTGCACCCGCAGGAATCCGCCGGCGATCGCCGCCAGACGATCGAGCAGCGCGTGCCACAGGCCCGGGTCACCGTGCATCAGCGCCTTCGTCCGGGCGTGATCACGAGACGGGCCGCCCTCGACCAGGTAGCTGGCCAGCGTGAACGGAGCACCGGCAAAGCCGATCAACGGCGTCGGGCCGAGCTCGGTCACGAGTGCCTTGACGGCCTGGGACACGAACGGGACGTCATCAGGCTCGAGAGGCCGCAGCCGGTCCAGGTCACCCCAGGTCCGAATCGGCTTGTCGATGACTGGGCCTACCCCAGTGACGATGTCGATGCCGAACCCGACGGCCACCAGGGGGACCACGATGTCGGAGAACAGTATCGCCGCGTCCAGTCCGTACCGGCGCACCGGTTGCAGGGTGATCTCGGTGATCAGCTCCGGGGTACGGCAGGCTTGCAGCATGGTGTTGCCCTCGCGCACCGCCCGGTACTCGGGCAGCGAGCGTCCGGCCTGCCGCATGAACCACACCGGCGGACGCGGCCCGGGATGGCCGGTCGCCGCGCGGACGAGCAGCGAGTCCCTCGGCGACGGCGAAGGGGTGCCTGTCATCAGGTTCATCGTCGCACGCGGCGCGCCTGCGGGACTCCGTCGGGCGAGCGTGCAAACCTGCAGGCGAGAACACGAATGGTCAAGGAGGCCGCAATGCGCGCGCTTGACGAGAGCTACGGCGACTGCCCGATGTGCGGTGGACCCCAGCTGCTCGAGGTCCCGGACTGCCCGGACGGGCACGGCGCGCAGTGCCCGGATCGAGTGTGCGCGCGCTGCGGGTCGGCCCTGTTCCTCGACCCGCCGATGATCAGCACCCGGCGGCCCGGCGTCCCGCACGCGGCCTGAGCCGGAGACACGCAGCGACCGTGAGCCTGACCCCCGCCCGTTCCGCCGACCCCATGGCCGAGCCGCCGCCACCGAACGGGTCTCCCGATGACGTACCGCAGTCCGCGCCCGCCACCTTCCGTCGCGCCGTGGAGAGTATGCGGCGCGCGACGGCCCGACCGGAGGTGCGCCTCGAGTCGATCCGCCCGCCGCAGCGGCTCGCGCCCTGGACGTACGCGATATCTGCCGACGTCCACGGTCCGGACGGCGACGAGCTCGCGACCGGACGGCTGGTGCTGCTGTACGACCCCGACGGGGTCGAGGCGTGGGACGGTGTGCTCCGCCTCGTCGTCTTCGCCACCGCCGAGCTGGAACCCGAGATGGCCGGCGATCCGCTGCTGCCGGCGGTCGGCTGGAGCTGGCTCGTCGACGCGCTCACCGAACGCGCCGCCGACCATACGGCGGCGGGCGGCACGGTCACCCAGACCACCTCCACCCGTTTCGGCGACCTGCACGGCCCCCGCACGTCGGTCGCGCTCGAACTGCGCGGGTCGTGGACGGCGCGCACCGACGACATCGGCCCGCACCTACTGGCCTTCCTGGACCTGCTCTGCGCCGCCGCCGGCCTGCCGCCCGAGGGAGTGACGATCCTCAAGCCAGGTTCATGAGCGATGACGTAGCCGTGCTCCGCGAGCCCGCGGACGGGGTGCCCGATCCGATCACGACCGCGGGCGAACTCGCCCGGGTCGTGGAACGCCTGGCCGGCGGCTCGGGCCCGGTGGGGATCGATGCGGAACGCGCCTCCGGTTATCGCTACAGCCAGCGGGCCTACCTCGTGCAGCTGCGGCGCGAGGGCGCCGGCACCGTCCTGATCGACCCCATCGAGCTGCCCGACCTGCAGTCGGTCAACGAGGCTATCGGCGCCGCCGAGTGGATCCTGCATGCTGCCAATCAAGACCTGCCCTGCCTGGCCGAGGTCCAACTTGCGCCTGACCGACTGTTCGATACCGAACTCGCCGGACGCCTGCTCGGCGAGGAGCGAGTCGCCCTAGGCACGATGGTCGAGCAGCACCTGGGCGTCCGGCTGGAGAAGGGGCATTCGGCAGCGGACTGGAGCACCCGGCCGCTGCCGCACGACTGGCTTGTCTACGCCGCCCTGGATGTCGAGCTGCTTGGCGCACTCCGCGACGTCCTAGCCGCCCAACTGGACGCAGCCGGAAAGTTGCAGTGGGCGGTCCAGGAGTTCGAGGCTGTCCGCATCGCGCCCGCTCCCCCGCCCAGGCAGGATCCGTGGCGGCGCACCTCGGGCATCCACCACCTGCGCACCCGGCTCCAGCTGGCCATGGTGCGAGAACTGTGGTATTCCCGCGACCGGCTCGCGGCGCGCCGTGACATCGCTGCGGGCCGGATTCTTCCGGACGCGGCCATCGTGGCCGCCGCGCGGCAGAACCCGGCTGGACCGGCCGACCTGGCGAAGCTGCCCGGATTCGGCGGGCCGCGCCAACGCCGCGAACTCGCCCGCTGGTTCGGCGCCATCGAGGCCGCTCGCGGGTTGCCGGACGGCGAGCTCCCGCTGACCCGGCACACCCCGGACGCCCTGCCGCCCACCGCCCGCTGGAAGGACCGCAACCCCGATGCGGCGGGGCGCCTCGCGCGCAGCCGGCACGTCGTCGCCAGCTTGTCGGTGCAGCACAGTGTCCTGGCACAGAACCTGCTCGCCTCGGACGCGGTTCGCCGGTTGGCCTGGCAGCCACCGCAGCCGCTCGAGGAGGGCTCCGTGCGCGACGCCCTGCGCGACTACGGCGCACGTCCGTGGCAGATCGAGTTGACCGCCGCTGCACTCACGGCCGCGCTTCGCTGACCCGCGGCCGATGCCGACCTCATTCGCCGTCGGCGACCGAGTTCGCCGAGGCGGCGACGGAGTTGGCTCGTTCGGCCTGACGATCGTCCGCCACCAACCGCCGGGCTTCGCGGACCTGGGGTGGGCTCGGCAGCTCGATGCGGATGGCCAGCCCACCGAAGGGCGGTGCCGCGGCCTGCAGCTTGCCGTGGTGCGCGTCGACGATCAGCCGCACGATCGACAGGCCCAGACCGGCGCCGCGGCTGGCCGTGCGAACCCTGGTCCCGCCGCGGCGGAACGCCTCGAAGAGCGACACCACCTCGGCCGGCGGAATGACCTGTCCGCCGTTCGTCACGTGCAGCCAGGCCAGGTCGGCGGTCTCGCCGGTCGTGATGCGCAGCCATCCGGACGCAACGTTGTGCCGCACCGCATTCTCGACCAGGTTGCCGACCAGCCGCTCCAGCAGCCACGGATCGCCGAGCGTGCGGGCCGGGGCAAGCTCGTGCTCGATCGAAATCGACCGGTCGGCCGCCTCGGCCGACATTGCCGACAGGGTGCTCGGCACGAGCGCGGCAAGATCGACCGGGTCGTTGGTCCCCAGCTCGCCCCGGACGCCGGCCTGCAGCCGGGCCAGCGTCAGCAGCGAGCCCACCAGGCGCTGCGCTCGTTCGGTCGCGCCTTTCACGACCTCGCCCATCCGGCGCAGCTCGTCGGCCGACGCGTCAGGGTCGGCGAGCGTCACGTCCAGCTCGGTACTGATCACCGACAACGGGGTGCGCAGTTCGTGGCTGGCGTTAGCGACGAACAGCCGCTGACTGTCGAACGCGGCGTCCAGCCGGGCCAGCATCTCGTCGAACGTGTCGGCGAGCTCGCGCAGCTCGTCGTCCGGCCCACCGAGCGCGATGCGCTGGTTCAGCGTCTCGGTGGACAGCTGCTGAGCCGTCCGCGTCACTTTCGCGATCGGCCGCAACGCAGACTTGGCCAGCAGGTAGCCGCCCAGGGTGGCGACGACCACGATGATCGCGAAGTAGATCAGCCCGTTGTGCAGCAGATAGTCGCGCGTCTGCTGCCGGGCCTGCCGAAGCATTCCGTCGGCGGAGACGGAGTACTCGTGCGTCGAATCACGCACCGTCACGATTGCCCGAGGGTTGCTGTACAGCGCCAACTGGGTCACCGAACGGTCCAACAGGACGAGGGAGGTCAGTAGCAGCGAGATGCCGACGAGCAGGACCAATCCGCCGTACAGCAGCGCCATCCGGATGCGCAGCGTCGGGCGGAAAAGCCTCACTGGACCGATTCGACCTCCGAGTCGGTCGCGTCGACCGTAGCCGGCGCAGCGTCGTGGTCCGCTGCGCCGGGGGCGCTCGGTTCGATGCGGTAGCCGGACCCGACCACCGTGTCGATGATCGGGGGTTCGCCCAGCTTGCGGCGCAGCGTCATCATCGTGACGCGCACGGTCGTGGTGAACGGATCGGCGTTCTCGTCCCACACCCGGTCCAGCAGCTCCTCGCTGCTGACGACGGCGCCTTGCGCCATGAGCAACGTCTCGAGGACCCCGAACTCCTTGCGTGTCAGCTCCACCGGCTCGCCACCCCGCATGACGGTGTGCCGCGCGGAGTCCAGCTCGATGTCGCCCGCGACGAGCACCGGCGGCGCCGCCGGGGTGGTGCGCCGGCCGAGCGCCCGGACCCGTGCCACCAATTCAGCGAACGCGAACGGCTTAGCGAGGTAGTCGTCGGCGCCCAATGCGAGGCCGGCGACCTTGTCCTCGACGGTTCCGCTCGCTGTCAGCATCATGACCCGGGTGAGCAGCCCCTCCTCGGATAGCCGCCGGCAGATGTCGTCGCCGGAGATGCCGGGCAGGTCCCGATCGAGCACGATGACGTCGTAACGGGTCAGCGCCGCCTTGCGGTACCCGTCGTCACCGTCGTAGGCGACGTCGACGGCCATCCCTTCGCGGCGCAGTCCGCGCGCAACCGCGTCGGCCAGCTGAGCCTCGTCCTCGACGACGAGTATGCGCATCAGTCGTCCCCCCGATATGTCTCGCTGTCGCTGTGATCCGATGTGTGCTGCACGGGCAGTTCCACGGTGTCTGCTGCGTCGGTGCCGAGAACCAACGCTGCCCATTCGACGATTCGGCGGCCGATGTCGTGCGCCGTCAGACCAATGGTGGCACGAACCTCCGGCACCTTGCCGTGTGCGAGGAACTCGGTCGGCACACCGATCTCCCGTGTGGGCACGTCGACGCCGGCCGCGCGAACTGCCTGGCTGAGCCGCGAGCCGGCGCCGCCGACAGCCACACCGTCCTCCACGCTGACCACGAGCGCGGCCTGGCTGGCCAGCTCGATCAGCGCAGGGTCGACGGGGATCACCCAGCGCGGGTCGACCACGCGGACCGAGAACCCCGCGCGGCGCGCGGCGGCGGCGGCCTCTAAGGCGTCGGCTGCCAGCGCGCCCATTGCGACGACCAGCACGTCGACGGGGCCGGACGGGTCCGGCTCCGCCAGCACGTCGACGCCACCGACCGCCCGCAGCGGGGCGATGTGCTCCCCCATCGGCGTCTTGGGGAAGCGCAGCACCGTGGGCCCGTCGGCCCAGTCGACGGCTTCGCTCAAGGCTGCTCGCAGGGTCGCCTCGTCACGCGGGGCGGCGAGCCGGATGCCGGGCACCACACCGAGCAGCGCCAGATCCCACATACCGTTGTGGCTGGGGCCGTCGTCGCCGGTCAAGCCGGCCCGGTCGAGCACCACCGTCACGGGCAGCCGGTGGAGTGCCACGTCGAGCAGTAACTGGTCGAATGCGCGGTTGAGGAACGTCGCGTAGACCGCGACCACCGGGTGCAGCCCACTCGACGCGAGGCCCGCTGCGGAGGTCACGGCGTGCTGCTCGGCGATGCCCACGTCGAAGAATCGGTTCGGGAAGCGGCGCCTGAACTCGCCCAGCCCGGTGGGCTCGCACATGGCGGCGGTGATGGCCACGACATCGTCGCGCTCCTCACCGATCCGCACGATCTCGTCGGAGAACGCGGTGGTCCACTGCTTGCCGGTTGAGACGACGGCCTGCCCGGTGTGCGGGTCGAAGCCTCGCGACTGGTGCATCTGGTCGGCTTCGTCGTTCTCTGCGGGGGCATAGCCGAAGCCCTTACGGGTAACGCAGTGCACGATGATCGGACCGTCGAAGTGGCGGGCGAGGGCGAGGGCGGTCTCGAGCGCGGCACGGTCGTGGCCGTCGACCGGGCCGAGGTACTTCAGCCCGAGGTCTTCGAACATGCCCTGCGGGGCCAGCAGATCCTTCACGCCCCGCTTCATGCCGTGCAGCGCCTCGTACAACGGCGTGCCGACCACCGGGACCCGTGGCAGGTTCTCCTTGACCGTGTCGAGCATGCGCTCGTACCCAGGCCGCAGCCGCAGGCCCGCGAGGTGATCGGCGAATCCGCCAATCGTCGGCGCATACGAACGCCCGTTGTCGTTGATCACGATCACCACCGGACGGTCCGCACCGGCGATGTTGTTCAGTGCCTCCCAGCACATGCCGCCGGTGAGCGCCCCGTCACCGACGACGGCCACGACCGGCCGGCGCTCACCGCGCACGTCGAAGGCCTTGGCCATGCCGTCGGCGTAGGACAGCGCCGTGGATGCGTGCGAGTTCTCGATCCAGTCGTGCTCGCTCTCGGCACGCGCTGGGTAACCGGAGATGCCGCCCGTTTGGCGCAACGTCGACATCTGTTCGGCCCGCCCGGTGAGGATCTTGTGGACGTAGGCCTGATGACCCACGTCCCACAGGATCGGCTCGGTCGGCGAATCGAACACCCGGTGCAGGGCGATGGTCAGCTCCACGACACCCAGGTTGGGGCCGAGGTGACCCCCGGTTTTCGACACGGTCTGAACGAGCAGGTCACGGATCTCGGCGCCGAGCAGGGCAAGCTCCTCGGCGGTCAGCGCACGCAGATCCGCAGGGGACGTGATCCGTTCCAGCAGTCGACTCACAGGCCGAAAGCCTACGGCGTCCGAATCTGTGGGAGGCAACAGTGCCACGCATTCGACATGGCGGGTTCTGCTGCGCGCTTGTCAGTCGTCCCGACGGGCCCCGGCTCGCTGCACCTCTCGGCGCGTCTCGCGCAGTTCGTGCACCATGCCTACCGGGGACCGCACGGGTTCGTCCGCATGCGCCTCGGACTCGACCCGCAGCTGCGACGACGCCAGCTGCCACGGCACGCTGGTGACCATCACGCCGGGCTGGAACCGCAGCCGGGTCTTCAGCCGCAACGCGGACTGGTTGTGAAGCAGATGCTCCCACCAGTGCCCGACGACGTACTCGGGAACGAACACGGTGACCACGTCCCCCGGCCGGTTGCGGCGCAACTGCCGCATGTACTCGACGACCGGCGTCGTCACCTCGCGAAACGGCGACTCGAGCACGGTGAGCTTCACCGGCAGGTTGTGCTTCTCCCACTCGGCGAGCAGCGCACGAGTCTCCGTGTCGTCGACATTCACCGTCAGAGCGGTAAGTGTGTCCGGGCGAGTGGCGCGCGCGTAGGCGAGCGCCCGCAAGGTCGGCTTGTGCACTTTGGAGACGAGGACGACGACGTGGTTGCGCGCGGGAAGCAGCAGGCCCGGCCCGTCCGGGACCAGCTCCTCGCCCACCCGGGTGTAGTGCCGGTGGATGGCGCCCATGAGCAGGTACAGGATCGGCATGGCGATCAGCACGAGGTAGGCGCCCTTGGTGAACTTGGTGACGATGACGATGACCAGCACCAGGCCGGACATGCTCGCTCCGGTTGCGTTGATGGCGCGCGACCGGAAGATCCGCCGTCGGGCGAGCGGGTCGCGTTCGGTGCGCAGCGTCCGGTTCCAGTGCCGCACCATGCCGATCTGGCCCAGCGTGAACGACGTGAACACCCCGATGATGTAGAGCTGAATGAGCCGGGTGACATTCGCGCCGTAGATGAAGATGAGCAGCGCGGCGGCGGTCGCCAGCATCAGGATGCCGTTGCTGTAGGCCAACCGGTCACCACGCGTATAGAGCTGCCGGGGCAGGTTCTTGTCCTGGGCGAGGATCGCGCCCAGCATCGGGAACCCGTTGAACGCGGTGTTTGCAGCGAGCACCAGGATCAACGCGGTCGTCGCCTGGACGTAGAAGAACCCCACCGAACTCGACCCGCCGAACACGGCCGAGGCGACCTGCGCGATGACCGTGCGCTGCGGCACACGCGCGCAATCGGCGATGCCCGACAGGTCGCAGGTCCTCTCGGCGACCCGCACCTTCGAGATCAGCGCGAGTGCCGTGATGCCGGCGAACATGCTGGTGGCGATCACCCCCATCATCAGCAGGGTGACCTGGGCGTTGCGGGCCTTCGGCTGTCGCAGGGCCGGCACCCCGTTGGCGATCGCCTCCACTCCGGTCAGCGCCGTGCAGCCCGACGAGAACGCACGCAGCGCGACGAAGCCGAGCGCGAGCAAGCCCAGCGAGCCGTACCCGGGATGGACCCGTACGCCGTAGTGGGCGCTCTCGGCCACCGGAGCGTCTCCCATAATGGCCCGGAAGAGCCCGGTTGCGACCATCACGAACACCCCGGTCGCGAATAGATAGGTCGGAGCGGCGAACGTCAGACCCGCCTCTCGAATGCCACGCAGGTTGACCGCGGCGAGCCCGACGACGAACGCGATCGCCATCAGGACCCGTGATCCGTGCAGCGAGGGCGCCGCGGAGATGATGTTGTCGACACCGGCGGAGACCGACACCGCCACGGTCATCACGTAGTCGACGAGCAGGGCGCTCGCCACCACCACTCCGGCGGATCGGCTGATGTTCCGGCTTGCCACCTCGTAGTCCCCGCCACCGGTCGGGTAGGCGACCACCAGCTGCCGGTAGGACGCGACGACGACTGTCATCAGCAGGATGACCGCGGCCGCCACCCACGGAGCCAAGTACAGGAACGCCGTTCCGCCGATCGTCAGCACCAGCAGGATCTCCTGCGTGGCGTACGCGACACTCGACAACGCGTCACTGGCGAAGATCGGCAGTGCTAGGCGTTTGGGCAGCAGCGTGTGGCCGACGCGATCCGAGCGAACCGGGCTGCCGATGATCAGCCGCTTCGCCACCCGGGTGACAACGCTCACCCGCCGCACAATACGGCGGTTACGCTTGGCTCGCCCGGGTGAATCCGGCGGGTGCGTCAGCCTGAAGGAGGTGTGCCCACGTGCACATCGTCATCATGGGGTGTGGCCGGGTCGGGTCCTCACTCGCGCACCACCTGGAGCGACTGGAACACAGCGTCGCCGTGATCGACCAGAATCCGGTTGCCTTCCGCCGGCTGGGTGAGCACTTCGCCGGCCGCCAGGTCGAGGGCATCGGCTTCGACCGCGAGACGCTGATGGCGGCCGGCATCGAACAGGCAGCCGCGTTCGCAGCCGTCAGCAACGGTGACAACTCCAACATCATCGCCGCGCGGGTCTCCCGGGAGACGTTCAGCGTGCAGAAGGTCATCGCCCGTATCTATGACCCCAAGCGCGCCGAAGTGTACGAGCGACTCGGCATCCCGACGATCGCCACGGTTCCGTGGACGGCCGGTCGGCTGCTCAAGGCGGTGCTCGGCGAGGCCACCGCCGAGGCGTGGCGTGACCCGTCCGGTCAGGTCGCCATGCTGCAGGTCACCCCGAACGAGGCATGGGTCGGCTGGCGGCTGACCGAGTTCGAAGCCGCCACTGGCACCCGCATTGCACTGGTCACCCGCTTCGGCGTCGGTACCTTGCCGACTCTGTCGATGGTGCTGCAGGACGGTGACGTCCTGCACGTCCTGACAACCGATGACCGGACGGCTACCCTGCGTGAGCTCGCGGCTAGCGCGCCAGACGGGTCACGCTGATGAAGGTCGCCATCGCCGGGGCGGGCGCAGTCGGCCGGTCCATCGCCCGCGAGCTGATCGACAACGACCACAGCGTCCTGCTCATCGACAAGGACCCCGACAAGGTCAAGCCGTCCGCCATTCCCGACGCCCAGTGGCTGCAGGCCGACGCCTGCGAGGTGGAAAGCCTTGAGGACGCCAAACTGGACGAGTATGAGGTCGTGGTCGGCGCAACCGGCGACGACAAGGTCAACCTTGTTGTCTCGCTGCTCGCCAAGACCGAGTTCTCGGTCCGCCGAGTCGTGGCCCGGATCAACCATCCCGCCAACGAGTGGTTGTTCACCGAGGCGTGGGGGGTCGACGTGGCGGTCTCGACGCCTCGCGTACTGGCCGCCCTCGTCGAGGAGGCAGTCGAGGTGGGCGACATCGTGCGGTTGTTCAGCTTCCGCCAGGGCCAGGCCAATCTGATCGAGGTGACCCTGCCCGACGGGGCGCCGTGCGCGGGCCGTCCGGTGCGACACCTCGCTCTGCCGGAGGATGCGGCACTTGTGACGATCGTGCGGGGGTCGCGGGTCATCGCGCCGACGCCCGACGAGCCGCTGGAGCCCGGCGACGAGCTGCTGTTCGTAGCGCTGCCGGAGTCGGAGCCGGCCATCCGCCAGGCCGTCTGCGCCTGAGGCGCGTGCCTAGCTGGGTCGCAACGGCGCGTCTTCTGACGCGACCTCCCTGCGGGCCCGGCGGATCGCCCAGAAACCGAACACCACCGCAGCGATGAACAGCGGATAGCCCATGGCGATCCGCGCTACTGCCAGCCAGCCGGTGGCGTCCCGCTGGTAGAGCGCCCACTGCACGAAGCCACGGGCGAGGAAGACCACCGCACCGCCCAGCGTGGCGAGCAGGTAGCCGCGCAGCAGAGCCGGACGGCGGAACCACGGCCGCGGCTGTTCGCCCGCGGCATCAGGTGTCGGGTCGAGGAACTCCCACAGCAGCCCGACGAGGGGACGGCGCACCAGGATCGAGAGGGCGAAACCCGCGCCGTAGGCGAAGCTGGTGAGGATGCCGAACAGGAAATAGCCGCGGGCCTCGCCGGTGCGCGCGGCTATGAGCGCGGCGATCGCTACGCCGAACAGGCCGCCGAGCGCCTGCTGCACCGGCTGACGGCGCACCAAGCGGTAGCCGGCCAGCAGGATGGCTGCACCGAGTGCCGTCGTGATCGCCCACCGCAGGCCGCTCGCTGCGTTGACCGCGACGAACACCACCGTCGGGATGGCCGCGATGACGGTGCCGCTCCAGCCGCCGATGCTGGCCAGCATCTGCTGCCGGTACTGGTCGCGAAGCCCGGACGGCTGGCTCATCTGCCCGGCCGCAGCTCGTAGACAGGGTTGTAGATGGCGAGCCGGCCGTCGTGCTCGCCGACCCGGCCGCGGACGAAGATCATCCGGCCGGGCTCGACGCCTGCGATGCGCCGGCGTCCGAGCCACACCAGGTCGATCGACGCGGAGCCGTCGAACAACTCCGCGGTGAACGTCGCGACGGTCTCCCGCGGCGTGTAGACCACCGAACGCACGCGGCCGGTGACCATGGCCACGTCGCCGCGCTTCAGATCGCTGAGCGGGACCGCGGCGCACTGCGCGACATCGTCCTGGAGTTCCACGGCGTCCAGCGCGCCGATGTCGGCGGTGAGCCGCCGCAGCAGACCGAGCCGGGATCCCATACCGACAGGGTAGGTCAGGAGGGTGTGGCTTCGGTGTTCGGCGAATCGTCCGCCTGTTCCGCGCCGAGTTCCTTGGGCATGGTCAGCGGGACGGCCTCGCGGACCGGCAACGGATCGGAGCCGCGCACGACCACCACGTTGCGCAGCGCCCGCTCGAACGGCTGCGCCGCGGCAGCATCGGTGGCCACCGGGCCGCTCAGCATCGCGCGGACGAACCACCGTGGCCCGTCCACCCCAATGAACCGCACCGGCACGGTACCCGCATCCGTGCGGAGCCGCCCCACTAGCTCGGTGCCGAACGGCCCGCCTTCCCGGTCCTTGCCCGAGCCGCCCTGGGCAACGAGCGAGCTGCGCAGTTCGGCCCGCACGTCGTTCCAGATCCCTTCGTTGCGCGGCGCCGCGAAGGCGCCGAGCTGCATCTGACCCTTTGGCGTCGCCAGGGTCACGGATACCACCTGCTGCGCCTCGTTCAGGTCCAGGCGCACATCAACCCCGGGCCAGATCGGGACGCGCAGCGCACCGAGGTCGACCCGCCGCAGCTCATCGCCTGGCGCGTCGCGGACGTCGAACGGCCCGGCGGTCGCCTCGGGCTCGTCGCGGTGCCGCGTCTCCCAGGGCGGCGTGGCGTCGATCTTGGACCGCTCGGTGCGCTTCTCCCGGCGACGCAGCGCCATCACAGCTCCTCCCCGTCCGCATCGCCGCGCAACACACCCGCTCCGCCCGTCGACCCGTGGCCGCCCGCCCCGCGCGACGAGTCGGGCAGGTCGGCCACCTCGACGAACTGCGCATGCTCGACGCGCTGCACGACCAGCTGCGCAATGCGGTCACCGCGGCGCAGCACGATCGGCCGGACCGGGTCGTGATTGACGACGATGACCTTGATCTCCCCACGGTAGCCAGCGTCCACCGTCCCGGGGGCGTTCACGAGCGACAAGCCGGCGCGGGCAGCAAGGCCCGACCGCGGGTGGACGAACGCCGCGTATCCGGTGGGCAAGGCGACGGCGATGCCCGTTGGCAGCACGGCCCGCTCACCGGGAGCGAGGGTCGCGTCGACGGTGGTGATCACGTCCGCTCCCGCGTCGCCGTCCAGAGCGTAGGCCGGAAGCGGCGCACCGGGGTCCAGCCGCCGCACCGCCACCGTCACCGTCGCGGCGGGCGCGGACGACGGGCCGAGGGTCACGGCGGGCAAGGTTACCCTTGAGCACGTGAGCGATCCGGCGCAGCGCGCCACGGCCCACCGCGGGTACCGCGAGCGATTGCGCACCCCGTGGTGGTGGTACCTGGTCGGGCTCGCCGTGGCATCCCTCCTCGCTGCCGAGTTCCATATCGCCGGCCTAAGGCTCACCGACTGGATCCCGTTCGGCACGCTGCTGCCGCTGGCGGTCCTGATCGTGTGGTCTCTCGGCCGCGCGCAACTGAGTATCCGCGACGGTGAGCTGCGCATCCGTGACGCCCACGTACCGTTGCGCTACATCAGCGGGGCGGTCGCCCTGGACCCGTTGACGCTGCGCCGGGTTGTCGGACGTGAGGGCGACCCGGCGGCGTTCGTGTCGATCCGCCCGTGGATCGGGCCTGGCGTGCAGGTCTGGCTCGACGACGCAGACGACCCGACGCCCTACTGGGTCGTGAGCACGCGGCACCCCGACCGGGTGCTGAGCGCGCTGCGCACCGCGCAGCTACGTACCGGGCAGTAGCCGCCGCCGGATACTCTTCGCGCCGTGGACCGATTCCACGGCAAGGTCGCAGTGGTCACCGGCGCGAGTCGCGGCATCGGCCTCGCCACTGCGCAACGGCTGGTCGACGAGGGCGCGCGCGTCTGCATCACCGCACGCAAACCGGAGCCTCTAGCCGAGGCTGTGGCTGCACTAGGCGGAGAGTTGCACGCAATCGGTGTCGTGGGCCACGCCGACGACCCGGCCCATCGGCAGGCCGCCCTCGACGCGGCTGTCGAGGCGTTCGGTCGACTCGACGTCCTCGTAAACAACACCGGCATCAATCCGGCCTACGGGCCGCTCACGGAGCTCGCCGAGTCCGTCGCGCGCAAGATCATGGACGTCAACGTGCTGTCAGCGTTGTCGTGGGTCCGCGAGGCGCGCCAGCGCGGCCTCGGCGCGAACGTCGCCGAGCCCGGGGCAATCGTCAACATCGCCTCGATCGCCGGGGTGCGCCCGGCACCGGGCATCGGGTACTACGGGGTGAGCAAGTCCGCGCTCATCGGGCTCACGCTGCAGCTGGCCGACGAGCTCAGCCCGGCGGTCCGGGTGAACGCCGTGGCGCCGGCCGTCGTCAAGACCCGTTTCGCGACCGGGCTGTACCAAGGTCGCGAGGACGAGCTGGCCAAGGGCTATCCGCTCGGCCGGCTGGGCGTCCCTGAAGACGTCGCGTCCGCCGTGGCATTCCTCGCCTCGGCGGACGCGAGCTGGATCACCGGTCAGACACTGGTGCTCGACGGCGGGCTGACCCTGCGCGGCACTTCCTGACCAGGCGATCACGCCTGGACTCTGCCCACGGCTACGCGCAGTCCCGGCAGATGTACTGGCCATTCTTCTCCCGCGCCAGCCGGCTGCGGTGATGCACCAGGAAGCAGCTGGAACAGGTGAACTCGTCCTCCTGCTTCGGCAGCACTCGCACCGTCAGCTCTTCGCCGGACAGGCTGGACAAGTCCGCTCCGGGCAGTTCAAGAGACTCGGCGAGCTCGGTCTCGTCAACATCGATCGAGCCGGATTGGGCCTCCGCCCGCCGGGCCTTCAGTTCCTCTAGCGAATCCTCGCTCAGTTCGTCCACGTCGCCGCGGCGCGGGGCGTCGTAATCGGTGGCCATCGGCCTTCAACTCCTCGATCGGCTCGCCGCTGATGTCTAGTCGCGTTGATCATTCGTCTCGTGCGGGTGTCCTAACGCATCGGTGCCGCGATTTGTGCCCGACGCGCCGTCCGATGGAAGAAATCGTCATACGGGTCGCTTCTCGCCGCACTGCGAGGCGCTGTCGGGCTGCTGGGAGATGTCCAGCAACCCCGGCCGCGGAACCGTACACCCTCCACCTGCCCCGTCAACGGCCAGGCATGCCTGTGCATTCCCGGCCGACCATCGGGATAGTCTCATCCTCACATTCGCCCGCTCGGACCTCTGCCGTCCGGCGGTCCGATAGGAGGGAACGCAGGTGCCTCGCGCGACTGTCCGGCGTCCGTTGCCTGCCCTCGCGTTCCTGCTCGTCCTGTCCGTGCTGACCGCATTGGTGTGGTGGCGGGTGATCAACCGGGCCAGCGAGGATAACAAGGCCTCGGCTCAACCCTCCTGCCCGACGAGCACGGCGGTGGCCGCCGTTCCGCAGCCCGCGGCGGTCACCGTGAGCGTCCTCAACTCCACGGCACGCAACGGGCTGGCCCGCACGACGAGTGAGACGCTGAAGAAGGACGGCTTCGACATCGGCGTCGTCGACAACGACACCCCCGGCCTGACGATCGCGGGCGTCGCCCAGGTGCGCTATGGGCCGAGCGGCAAGGCCGCCGCCACACTGCTCTCCTTCTACTTCCCTGGCGCGACAATGGTGCCGGTGTCCCGCACCGATGCGCAGGTCGTCGTGTCCCTGGGGGCGCAGTTCAAGGCCGTGGCCTCGCCTGCGGCCGTCAAGCACGCGCTGAACGCCAAGCACATCACGCAGCTGCCTGCCGCCAGAGCTGGCAACCTGGTGCAGACGCCGACGACGAGCGGCGCCGCCAGCGCGTCGACGCACTGCTAGCCGACGTCGTCCGCGTCCAACTGCTCGAGCAGAGCGAAGAATCCCGCCGCCCGCGCCGGGTGCGCGACCGCGGTCATCCGGTCCCCGGGCGGGCTCCCGCGCAGACCCGTGGCCGCGCACCCAGCCTCAGTGGCGACGAGCAGGCCGCCCGCCCGGTCCCAGACGTTGAGCCCGGCCTCGTAGTACGCGTCCAGCCGACCCGCTGCGACCGAGCACAGGTCCAGAGCCGCAGCGCCCAGCCGCCGGATGTCAGCGACGCTGCCGAGCAGCCTGGCTGCCACGTCACCTTGCCGAACGCGGCGCACCGGGTCATAGCCGAAGCCGGTCCCGACGACGGCCCGCTCGACCGGGACGTCACGCGGACCACGTAGCTGCTCGTCGCCGAGGAAGGAGCCGGCGCCCCGGACTGCGCGAAATAGCTCTCGGGATACCGGGTTGTGGACCGCCGCGGCGACCACCACCCCGTCGGCCTCGACCGCCACCGAAACGCAGTACGCCGGTAGCCCGAGCACGAAGTTCACCGTGCCGTCGATGGGGTCGATGATCCAGCGCACGCCGCTGCGTCCCGAGTGATCGCCGCCCTCCTCGCCGAGAACACCGTCGCCCGGCCGCTGCCTGTTGACCTCGGCAACGAGCCACGCCTCCACCGCGCGGTCCACCTCGGTGACCATGTCGGTGGGAGTGCTCTTCGCGTGGACCCCGAAACCGGCCCCGCGGCGGGACCGGATCAGCGAGCCAGCACCGAGCGCGAGCTCGACGGCGAGCTCCCCGAGTCGATGCTCGATCATCCGGTGATCCCATCACACACGGGGTAAGGACGTGCGCAGCCGCAGCGAGATAGGGTTCGCACCGTGAACGGCACACCCGATCAGGCGTTCGGCATCGACATCGGTGGCTCGGGGATCAAGGGCGCGGTGGTGACCACGGCGACCGGTGAGCTGGCAACTGATCGCGTTCGCATCGCCACGCCACAGCCGGCGACGCCAGATGCGGTAGCCACCATTGTGACGGAGCTGGTGTCACGGGCCGGCTGGTCAGGCGTAGTGGGCGCGACGTTCCCGGCGGTGATCAAGCACGGCGTCGCGAGGTCGGCCGCCAACGTGGACTCGAGTTGGATCGGCACTGACGTCGACGCCGCATTCACCAAGGCGACCGGGCTGGACGTGATCGTGCTCAACGATGCCGACGCCGCGGGCATCGCGGAGGCCCGTTTCGGGGCCGCGAAAGGTGTGCGCGGTGTCGTGATCCTGCTGACGTTCGGCACCGGCATCGGCAGCGCGCTGCTCGTCGACGGCACGCTCGTGCCCAACACAGAGCTCGGGCACCTCGAACTCGACGGGCATGACGCCGAGACGCGCGCCGCCGCATCGGTCAAGGACCTGAACCAGATGTCGTACAGGAAGTGGTCCGGGCGCGTGCAGGCATACATGTCGCACGTAGAGAGGCTGTTCAGCCCGGACTTGTTCGTGGTCGGCGGAGGGGTCAGCAAGAACTCCGACCGGTGGGTACCTCTGCTGAACCTCAACACGCCAGTGATACCCGCACAGCTGCTGAACAACGCCGGCATCGTCGGAGCGGCGGTGGCCGCCGCCGAGCGGCGCGGCGCATGAGTCGAGTCTGGGTCGCGCTGCAGGTCCGGCGCAGTACAATAGGGCGCAGGGCGCTGCGCACGATCTGGACTCGAAACTGAGTCAACCCACAGACGGCGAGCTGACCCGCTCTCTTCCTCCGCATTAGGCGGACCGATTCCGGTGCACTGGACCCCTGGTCCAGCACATGTGGCGAAAGGGCGTTCGTGGCCGCGAGTTCTTCACCCAAGACTGATCCCGACAGCCTCTCCGCGCGCACGCACGCGGCCGCGACCGCGACCCGGCGGGTGACGGCCACGGCCACGAAAACGGCCGCCAAGGCGCCGCCAGCCAAGCCGGCGCTGAAGAGCGCCGCCAGGACCGTGAAGGCCGTCGCGAAGCCGGCGAAGCCAGCCACCGCGGCCGGTAAGGTGGCCACGAAGCCCGCGGCCAAGCCGTCGGCGAGAACGCCGGCTCACGCCAAGCGTTCGGAGCCTCCCGTCAAGACACCAACCGCCAAGGTTGCAACGTCGCTCAAGGCCGAAGGTCCGGTCGAGGAGCCCGTAGTCCAGATCGTGGCAGACGACGATCCAGCCCTCAGCGCGGTCGTCGAAGCGGTCGAGGTCGAGATCGACGCCGAAGTCGACGACGACGCCGATTCCGCTGAGTTCACCTGGGACGAGGAGGAGGAGTCCGAGGCCCTTCGCCAGGCGCGCAAGGACGCCGAGATGACCGCCTCGGCCGACTCGGTGCGCGCCTACCTCAAGCAGATCGGCAAGGTCGCCCTGCTGAACGCCGAGGAAGAGGTGGACCTCGCCAAACGCATCGAGGCGGGCCTTTACGGCGCTGAGCGGCTGCGCCAGCTCGAGGAATCGGGTGGGAAGCTGGCCATTCAGGCGCGACGGGATCTGCGCTGGATCGTGCGGGACGGAGAGCGCGCCAAGAACCACCTGCTCGAGGCCAACCTGCGGCTTGTGGTATCGCTGGCGAAGCGTTACACCGGCCGCGGCATGGCCTTCCTCGACCTGATACAGGAAGGCAACCTGGGCCTGATCCGGGCAGTCGAGAAGTTCGACTACACGAAGGGCTACAAGTTCTCGACCTACGCCACCTGGTGGATCCGGCAAGCCATCACCCGGGCGATGGCCGATCAGGCCCGCACGATCCGCATCCCGGTGCACATGGTCGAGGTCATCAACAAGCTCGGCCGCATCCAGCGCGAGCTGCTCCAGGACCTCGGCCGCGAGCCGACGCCCGAGGAGCTCGCCAAAGAGATGGACATCACGCCGGACAAGGTGCTGGAGATCCAGCAGTACGCCCGCGAGCCGATTTCGCTGGACCAGACGATCGGTGACGAGGGCGACAGCCAGCTCGGAGACTTCATCGAAGACAGCGAGGCCGTGGTCGCGGTCGACGCCGTGTCGTTCACGCTGCTGCAGGACCAGCTGCAGTCAGTGCTGCAGACCCTGTCCGAGCGGGAGGCCGGCGTGGTCAAGCTGCGGTTCGGGCTCACCGACGGCCAGCCGCGCACCCTGGACGAGATCGGCCAGGTCTACGGAGTCACTCGCGAACGTATCCGCCAGATCGAGTCGAAGACCATGTCGAAGCTGCGCCACCCGTCACGGTCGCAGGTCCTGCGTGACTACCTCGACTGAGTTCGATCTCGACTGAGTTCGATCTTCAAGAAATCGACAGAGCTCAGGATTTCGGGTCTATGGACCCGCGCAATATTTAGGTGAGTGCCGGTCGGGCGTGTCGTGGCTGTGCAGTTGATGGTGTAGTTCCAGTCGCCGTGGAAGTCGTGGCGGGTCAGGATTCCTGTGGCTTCCAGGTTTTCGATGTCGTGGTCGGGGATCTTGATGCCGCGGGGGTAGGTGCTGGTGTCGAGTTCGGCGTGCACTTTCAGCCCGGTGTTGGTCGTGACCGCCCTGATGGTTTCGATGACGACTTCGTGGGATTCGAGGGGGCGTCCGCGCCAGTTGCGGCTGATCGCGCAGAACAGCCGATGCTCGATTTTGTTCCATTTGGAGGTGCCGGGCGGCAGGTGGCAGACCGTGATGTCCATGCCTGCCTGGGCTGCGAAGGTGGCCAGTTCGGTCTTCCAGAGCCGCAGTCGGGAGCCGTTGGAGCCGCCGGAATCGGCGGTGATCAGCAGTCTGCGGGAGCCCGGGTAGGCGGTGGCGCCCATGGTGTTCCACCAGCGGCGGATCGATTCCACGGCGAACTGGCCGGTGTCGGCGTCGGTGCCGACGTTGACCCAGCCGGTGTAGTTGCCGATGAGCTCCTTCTTCTTGGTGTCCACGCTGATCACCGGGTCCCCGGTCGCCTGCAACGTCGTCGCCTGCCCGTTGAGATAGGCGAACTGCGCGTCCCGATCCGGGTGCTGGTTGCCCTCCACCGTCTTCGTGTTGGCCTGCAAGCTGTAGCCGGACTGCTTGAGCAGCCTGGCCACCGTCCGCGCCGACACTCGATGCCCAGCCGCGCTCAGCTCGGCGGCGAGCTTGGAGGTCGACTTCGTCGTCCACCGCAGCGGCGACTCCGGATCGCCCCGCGACCCCGGATCGACCAACGCGTCCAACGCCTCGAGCAGACCCGGGTCGGTCACCGACACCGGCGGGCGCCCGGCGCCCGGACGACGCACCCGACCCGCAATCGGCTCGGGATAGTCCAACTCACGAACCCCCTGCGCGACGGTGTCTGGATGCGCACCGCACGCCGCGGCCACCGCGGCGATCCCTCCCCGACCCAGCACCTTCGCCTCCGCACCGAGCAGCAACCGCCACGCCCGCTCGTCCAGATGCGCCCTGATCAACGACAACCGCGCGGCCATCGGATCGGGATCCACATCGGGCAGCGTCATACCACAACTCTAGCCAAGCCAACCAGACATACCTAGTTAATTACTGCGCGATGCCTATACCTGGCTTAACGCCGGACTGCTGCCGAAGCTCTGAACCCGCTCAGCGTTCGTCCAGACCCGCGGTTGGCGGCGTTTCGGCCAACCTGTCCGTCTCGTCCTGGATGCTGGCCGACAGTTCACGCAGTCGGGGCTCGTACTCTCGCGCGTGGTGCGCGCAGAAGAACAGCTGTGAGCCGGATTCCATCGTGACCCGGACATAGGCCTGGGCACCGCAGCGGTCACACCGGTCAATGGCGATGAGCGGACGGGAAATCAGTGTGGTGGGCACGGCATCCCTTCCTCGATCGTCGTCCGGGCACGTCCATTCTCAAGTACCAACCTGCCAGATGGCGGTGACATGCCCGGCAGCCATTGGTTACAAGTGCATTTCGCGGTGAGCGAACGCGCGCCGCTCTCAGCGTGCGGCGGGAAGCGAGACGGTGGCCGTCAGCCCGCCGCCGGGCGTGTCGTCGAGCGTGATCGACCCGCGCATCGCCTCGACGAATCCCCGGGCAATGGCCAGGCCCAGTCCGACGCCGCCACCGTTGCTCGTGACGTGGTCGTCTCGGCGCTGGAACGGCGCGAACACCGCCTCCCGGTCCGCGGAGGCAATTCCCGGCCCGCCGTCGATGACGCGCAGCTCGACGACGTCGCCGTGCGTGCTTCCAGCGACCCGCACCTCCTGCCCTTGTGGGGCATAGCGCAGCGCGTTTTCGACGAGATTCGCCACGACCCGTTCGAGCAAGCCCGGGTCAGCGAGCACCGCGGGCAGCGTCTCCGGTATCTCCACGTCAACCGTCCGGCCTGGGTCGTCGTGCCGTACCTGGTCCAGCGCGCGGCCGGCCACGTCGTCGAGCCCGACCGGTCGTGCCGACACCGAGAGCGCCCCTGCCTGCAGCCGCGACAAGTCGAGCAAGTTGGTAACCAGAGCGGTGAGCCGGTCCAGTGCGCCGTCCGCGCTCGCGAGCAGCTCCCGCCGGTCGGCTTCGCTCCATTCGACGTCCGGGCTACGCAGGCTTGATACCGCAGCCTTGGCCGACGCGATCGGGGTGCGCAGGTCGTGGCTGACGGCGTTGAGCAGCGCGGTCCGCAGCCGGTCGACCTCGGCGACTGAGGCCGCAGCGTCCGCGGCTTCGGCGAGGCGCCGCTGCTCGAACGCGACGGCGACGTGAGCGGCGAACGCCGTGAGTACTCGCTGATCCTCGGCCCCGAGCACCCGGCCGCCGAGTACCAGTATCAGATCGTCCCCGACCTGCGCCTCGCTGTCGCCGTCCTCCGGCCGTAGACACGGATCGGCGCCGACACTCTCCACGCGCGTCCACGTGCCCCGCAGCCCGCCCGCGCCGCTGCTGGCCGGCGCGAGGCTCTCCCGGCGCAGCAGGGCAACGCTGCGTACCGCAAAGGTCTCTTGCACGCGTTGCAGCAGCGCGGGCAGCGCCTGCTCGCCGCGCAACACGCTGCCGGCCAGTGTCAACAGCGTCTCGGCCTCGGCGTTGGACCGGGCCGCTTCCGAGCTGCGGCGCGCGGACAGGTCGACCACCCGCGAGACCAACACCACTATCACCACGAACACGATCAGCGCAAGAACGTTCTCTGGCTTGGCAATCGTCCACTGGTGCAGCGGCGGGACGAAGTACCAATTCAGGACGAGGCTTGCCGCGACCGCGGTGATCAGCGCCGGCCAGAACCCGCCCACCAGGCTGACGATGACCACGACGAGCAGGAACAGCAGCAGATCGCTCCCGAGCGCAAGGCTGGATCGGGCCGCCGCGCAGATCGGGACCAGGATCGAGATCAGCAGCGCCGCAACGATCAGGCCGAGCAGCTGACGGCGGCGCGTGACGCCGCCCGCGATCCGCGGCAGCACGCGCCCCTTGCCCACGTACTCGTGGGTGACGACATGCACGTCGATCGACCCGGACCGGCGAGTGATCGTCATCCCGGTGCCCGGGCCGGTGAGTGCGGCGACCACCGGATTGCGACGGCTCGCGCCGATGACGATCTGCGTGGCGTTCTTGGCGCGGGCGAACTCGAGCACCGACGCCGCGACGTCGTCGCCGATCACCGAGTGGTAGCTGCCGCCCAGCGACTCGACGAGCAGCCGCTGCTGGTCCAGCGCCGCAATGCTCGACCCGGCGAGCCCGTCGCTGCGGGCGATGTGGACGGCGAGCAGCTCGCCGCCGGTGGCTCGGGCGGCGATCCGGGCGGCCCGCCGCACCAGCACGTCACCCTCCGGGCCGCCGGTGAGCGCGACGACGACGCGTTCGCGGGTCTCCCAGGTGGCCGCGATGCCGTGCCGCTCGCGATAGCGCTGCAGCCCCTCCTCAACGCTGTCGGCCAGCCACAGCAGGGCCAGCTCACGCAGTGCCGTCAGGTTGCCCGGGCGGAAGTAGTTGGATAGTGCCGCGTCGACCTTTTCGGGTGCGTAGATGTTGCCGTGCGCCATGCGTCGCCGCAGCGCCTCGGGGGTCATGTCGACCAGCTCGACTTGCTCGGCCGCACGCACCACGGAGTCCGGCACGGTCTCCCTCTGCGGTACACCGGTGATCGCCTGGACCACGTCGTTCAGCGACTCGAGGTGCTGGATGTTAACGGTGCTGATCACGGTGATCCCGGCCTCAAGCAGCCGCTCGATGTCCTGCCACCGCTTCGGGTGCTGCGAGCCGGGCACGTTCGTGTGGGCCAGCTCGTCGACCAGCGCCACCTGGGGATGCCGGTTCAGGACGGCCTGCAGATCCATCTCACCGAACTTCGCACCGCGATAAGTGGTCTCACGGCGTGGGACGACCTCGAGTTCGCTGATCCGCTCGGCGGTGTGCACCCGATCATGAGTCTCGACGAACGCCACCACGACATCGGTACCGCGCAATGCCCGCCGGTGCCCCTCGTCGAGCATCGCGTACGTCTTGCCCACCCCGGGCGCCGCGCCGAGATAGACGCGTAGCGTGCCGCGATCCGCCATGGCCTCCTCCCCTCCCGACGCTACTTCGTGTACGGGTACCGCGCGTCCAGCGCCAGGTTCAGCTGCAGGACGTTAACCCGCGGCTCACCGAGGAAGCCGAGATCCCGGCCTTTTTCGGCCTTCTTCACCAGGGCGTCGACCAGTTGCACCGCGATGCCGCGGGTCTTCGCGACACGAGCGGCCTGCAGGTGGGCGTATGCCGGGCTGATCTCCGGGTCGAGGCCGGACGCGGAGGCGGTCACCGCGTCAGCCGGGACGGCGGGGTGCTCCGGCGCGTCGCCGCGGATCGGCACGATCTGGCCGTGCGAGTACTCCTCGCCGAACTTCGCATCCTTGACCGCCACGCCCTTGTACGTGGCGATGAACGGTGTCGCGGGTGCGGACTGGTTGATGCTGACGACGCGGGTGATCGTGCCGTGGTAGCCGGGGCCAGACCAGAACACGGCGAGGACCGCGCCGACACCGTCCGGGGTGCAGAACGGCCGGGAGCCGTCGACGCCTTCAAGTTTGCCTATCGCCAGGCTGCGGTCGCAGACCTGGGTGAGCAGGCTCTGCGTGCCCGTGTCGTCCTTGTTCGAGGGGTCGGGCAGCGTGTCGACGATCGATTCCGGGCCCAGGTTGCTCGCGCTGGTGCCGGTCGGGTCGTAGCCGTCGCCGGCAGCGGACGGGCGTGACTGGAAGTACTGCGGCAATGGCCTGCCGTCCTTGTCGGTGAAACCCTGCCCGATCAGCTTGGAGCCGACGGCCTTGCCGGCTTGCTTGATCTGTGATCCGTCGGCCCGGCGTTGCAGTCCGGGGATCTGCGCGATCACCGTGATCAGCAGTGGGTAGGCCACACCCAGGACGACGGTCAAGATGAGCAGCATGCGCAGCGCTGCCAGGTGCTGCCGCAGCGCACGGAGAACGGAACGCATGTCAGGTCACCGGACTCCGGGAAGGAATTGAATGACGAGGTCGACGATCTTGATGCCCAGGAACGGCATGATCAGACCGCCGACGCCGTAGAGGTAGAGGTTGCGGCGCAGCATCGCACTCGCGCTCGACGGCTTGTACCGCACCCCGCGCAGGGCCAACGGGATCAGCGCGACGATGATCAGGGCGTTGAAAATGACTGCGGACAGGATCGCCGATTCCGGCGAGTGCAGCCGCATGATGTTCAGCTTGTCCAGGCCTGGGTATACGGCCGCGAACATGGCCGGGATGATCGCGAAGTACTTCGCGACATCGTTGGCGATCGAGAACGTGGTCAAGGACCCGCGCGTGATCAGCAACTGCTTGCCGATCTCGACGATCTCGATCAGCTTCGTTGGGTCGGAGTCGAGATCGACCATGTTGCCGGCCTCTTTCGCCGCCGACGTGCCAGTGTTCATCGCCACGCCGACGTCGGCCTGCGCCAGCGCGGGAGCGTCGTTCGTGCCGTCGCCGGTCATCGCGACGAGCTTGCCGCCCTCCTGCTCACGTTTGATGAGGGCCATCTTGTCCTCGGGCTTGGCCTCGGCGAGGAAATCGTCGACGCCCGCCTCGTCCGCGATAGTCTTCGCCGTGAGCGGATTGTCGCCGGTGATCATCACGGTGCGGATGCCCATCCGGCGCAGCTCGTCGAACCGCTCGGACATGCCCTCCTTGACGATGTCCTTGAGCTGGATGACGCCCAGTATGGTCGGTGGATTGTCGTCGATGCGTTCGGCTACCACCAGTGGCGTGCCGCCGGCGGCAGCGATGCCGTCGACGATCTGACTGGTCCGCGGCAGCACCGTGCCGCCGTTGTCGCGCACCCAGGCGGTGACCGCTCCGGCGGCGCCCTTGCGCACCTCGCGGGCAGGTTGCCCGTTGATCGCGGTCTGGTCGACCCCGCTCATCCGGGCCTGGGCGATGAACGGCACCCAACTCGCATGGGTGAGCTCCCCCGCTGCGCGCTCACGCAGCCCATAACGCGACTTCGCGAGCACCACCACCGAGCGTCCCTCGGGGGTCTCGTCGGCCAGCGACGACAACTGCGCCGCGTCGGCGAGGTGGTCGATGGGCACCTTACCGGCCGGGATGAAGTCGGTCGCCTGCCGGTTGCCCAGGGTGATCGTGCCGGTCTTGTCGAGCAGCAACGTGTTGACATCGCCCGCCGCCTCGACCGCGCGGCCGCTCATCGCCAGCACGTTGCGCTGCACGAGGCGGTCCATGCCCGCGATGCCGATCGCGGACAGCAGCGCGCCGATCGTGGTCGGGATCAGGCAGACTAGCAGCGAGACGATCACGATGCCGGTGATGCCGTTGGCGTCCAGCGCCGCCGTGTTCGAGATGCCCGGCTGGTTGACCTTTGCGAAGATGGCCAGAGGCTGCAGGGTCACTGTCGCGAGCAGGAATATGATCGTCAACGAGACGAGCAGGATTTTTAGCGCGATCTCGTTGGGTGTCTTCTGCCGACGCGCGCCTTCGACGAGGGCGATCATCCGGTCGATGAAGCTCTCCCCCGGCTTCTGCGTGATCTCGACGACGATCCGATCCGAGAGCACCCTCGTGCCGCCGGTGACCGAACTGCGGTCGCCCCCGCTTTCCCGGATGACCGGCGCGCTCTCCCCAGTGATGGCGCTTTCGTCGACGCTGGCGATGCCGTCGATGACGTCTCCGTCGCCGGGAATCATGTCGCCCGCCTCGCAGACGACCACGTCTCCTTCCCGCAACTGAGGCGCCAGCACCGGCTCCACTGCACCGGTGAAGTCGTCGCGGTTCACCAGGCGGCGGGCGATCGTGTCCGTCTTCGCGCGACGCAGCGCATCGGCCTGCGCCTTGCCGCGGCCCTCGGCCACCGCCTCGGCGACGTTCGCGAAGAGCGTCGTCAGCCACAGCCAGATCACGATCAGCCAGGCGAACACGCTCGGGTCCGCGACGGCGATCACCGTGGTGAACACCGCGCCGATCTCGACGAGGAACATGACCGGGTTCTTGTACAGCGTGGCCGGGTTGAGCTTGCGCAGCGAATCCGGCAGCGAGGTGCACAGCATCCTCGGGTCGAGCAGGCCCGCCTGTACCCGGTGCGGGCTCACCGGCCGCGACGGGCGCCCGGTCGGAGTTCGGAGCATGGTTGTCATCAGTGCAGCCCCTCGGCGAGCGGACCGAGAGCGAGTGCGGGGAAGTAAGTCAGGGCGACCACGATCAACGTGACACCGGTGAGCAAGCCCACGAACAGCAGGCGGTGCGTCGGCAACGTGCCCTCCGACGCCGGCGTGGGCTTCTGCCGGGCCAGCGACCCGGCCAGGCCCAGAACGAAGATTATCGGCAGGAACCGGCCGAAAAGCATCGCGAGGCCGAGCGCTGTGTTGTACCAGACCGTGTTCACCGAGATGCCCGCGAAGGCACTGCCGTTGTTGTTCGCCGCAGACGTGAACGCGTATAGCACCTCGGAGAACCCGTGCGCGCCGGAGTTGACCATTCCCGCGCGCTGCCCGGGCGTGGCCATCGCGATCGCCGTGCCGACCAAGACGATCGTCGGAGTGGTCAGCAGGTAGAGCGAGGCGAACTTGACCTCCCTGCCCCCGAGCTTCTTGCCTAAGTACTCGGGTGTTCGCCCGACCATCAACCCGGCGACGAACACGGTGAGCACCGCAAGGATCAAGATCCCGTACAGGCCGGAGCCCGTTCCGCCTGGCGCCACCTCGCCGAGCATCATGTTCAGCAGCAGCGTCGCCCCACCCAGACTTGTGTACGAGTCGTGGAAGCTGTCGACCGATCCGGTGGAGGTCAGCGTCGTGCTGGTCGCGAACGTAGCCGAGTCCGGAACCCCGAACCGGGTCTCCGTTCCTTCGGTGGACGCTCCGACAGCCGTAGGAACCGTGCCGTGATGCGCGGTCTGGAAGCCGATGTTCAGCCCAACGCTCAGGATCGCGAGCAGCGCCATGACCGCGACGATGGCCCGCCCCTGACGGCGGTCGCCCACCATCGTGCCGAACGTGCGCGGTAGCGAGAAGGAGATGCACAGCAGCAGGAAGATCTCCAGCCAGTTCGTCCACACCGTGGGGTTCTCCCACGGGTGCGACGAGTTGACATTGGCGAAGCCACCGCCGTTCGTGCCGAGTTCCTTGATCGCCTCTTGGCTGGCCACCGGGCCACCAGTGAGCGTCTGCGAGCCGCCGCTGATCGTCGAGATCGTGTGGTAGTGGTGGAAGTTCTCGACCATCCCGGCGCCGACGAACACGATCGCGAACACGACGCAGATTGGTAGCAGGATGCGCAGGCAGATCCGGGTCAGGTCGACCCAGAAGTTACCAAGCCGGTCCGTGCGGTTGCGGGCAAAGCCGCGCACCAGCGCGATCGCCACCGCGATGCCCACCGCCGCCGAGACGAAGTTCTGCACGGCCAAGCCCGCCATCTGCGAGATGTAGCCCAGAGCGTTCTCCCCCGAGTACGACTGCCAGTTGGTGTTGGTGACGAAACTCGCCGCCGTATTGAACGACTGGTCACCGGACATCTGCGGCACCGCGTACGGGTGGCCGAAGTTGTGCTGCAACCGCAGGAACCCGTACAGGAACACCACCGCAACCGCGCTGAACGCCAGCACCGCCCGCAGGTAGCGGCCCCAGGTCTGGTCCGCGTCCGGGTCGACACCTCCCGCACGGTAGACGACCTTCTCCACGGCGAGATGGCGCTTGGACATCAAGACTCGCGCTAGGTAATCGCCCAACGGCTTGTGCACCAGGGCGACCGCGAGGATCAACGTGCCGACGAAAATGACGCCCGCCCACGTCGTGGTCATCAGAACCGCTCCGGGAACACCAGCGCCACGACCAGGAAGACCGTCACCGTCACGGACAGGATGAGACCGACCAGGTTCGCGGCGCTCACAGCTTCTCCGCCCCTTTGGCGATCAGCGCCAAGATCGCGAAAACCACGATCGTCAGCAGCACGAACAGCGCGTCATGCACCAGGACTCCAACACAGAAGAAGGGAACGGCGACCCTTGCCGGCCCGGCAGCGCTCCGGCCGGACATGCGAAGTCAACCCCGCACGGTCGATACCTGTCGCGCCAGAACGCCCATCCTCACGCGATCGTCACGATCCCCTCGCGCCCTCCACACCGCCCGGCGAGCCGTCCCCCCTGCTACACATAACGACGCCGCCGCGAACCTGCAGCAATCGCTTCCCCACACGCCCTATTCGGCGATCGCGTCGTCAGCCCCGACCACAGAGTGTGACCAGCTGACGCGCACGCATCACCGTCGTAATGCCGACGTCGGCATTACGACGGTCATGCCGACGTAGTGGTTATGCCGACGGGTCCGCTGCGCGCTTTGCATGACAGCCATCTGGGCTGAGCAGATCGGCATAACCAGCGACCCGGGCCGATGCTTCCTTCACCCATTCCAGGGAGAAGGAGGATCACATGTCGAGATCAACTGCTGGTTCAGCCGGCTCGGTGGAGGCGCTGCTAGCGGGCTTCGTCGTGCACCTGCGTGAGCAACGTGGTGTGTCGGCGCTGACGATCGATGTCTATGTCGGGGACGTTCGCAGGTTCCTCCACCGCCCGTGGTGATGTCAGTCTGCGCGAGTTGACCGCTGCCGAGGTCTCCAAGACGGTGCTGAGTGCTCCGGTGGCTGGCCGGGCGCCGGCAACGGTGAAGCGCTACGGGTGCGCGGTGCGAGCGTTCCTGCGCTATGGCCACCTGGCCGGGCTGATCGAGACTGACCTATCGGGCGCGGTGCTGCCGATGGCCGACCCGCGGCGATCACTGCTGCCGCAGGGACTGACCGAGGCGCAAGTGCGGGCGCTGCTGCACAGCTGCGATCGGCGACGCGCGGTCGGCCGGCGCGATTACGCGGTGATCGTGTTGATGCTGCGGCTCGGGCTTCGGGTCAGCGAGGTCGCGGCGCTTCGGCTGGACGACATTGACTGGCGCGCCGGGACAGTGACGGTGCACGGCAAGAAGGCGCGGATCGATCAGCTACCGCTGCCGGCCGACGTCGGCGACGCGATCGCCGGCTACCTGCGGCACGGCCGGCCGTGTGTCACCGGTCGGGAGCTGTTTGTGGGAGTGACCGGGCGGCAGGTCGGGCTGGGCAGCCGTGGGGTGTCATGCATCGTCTACCGCGCTTGCGCCCGGGCCGGGCTGGCGCCGTTCGGCGCGCATCGGTTGCGGCACACCGCGGCCTGTCAGATGTTGCGTGCCGGCGGATCGCTTGCCGAGATCGGTCAGGTCCTTCGACACGAGTCAACCCAAACCACCGCCGAGTACGCCTGCGTCGATGTGAAACGGCTACGCACCATCGCGCGGCGTTGGCCTGCCGGGACGACGTCATGAACCCGCTGGGAGAGCAGGTGGAGGACTACCTGCGGCTGCGGAACGCGCTGGGCTACCAACTCGGGCTCTATCGCGAGCGGCTGTTCAGCTTCGTCGCCTACCTCGAAGCCGCCGGCGAGACGACGATCACCGTGGAACTGGCGGTGGCCTGGGCATGGCAGCCGCAAGGAATCAAACCGATCACCGCCAGCTTCCGGCTCAGCACAATACGGGGGTTGGCATGCGGGATGTGCAGGCGATCGATCCGTCGCCCACGAGGTCCCGCCACGCGGAGTGCTACGGTGCCGCGGCGGCGACCCACGCCGTCGTTGCGCGGACGAGGTCGACGGGTCTTGCCGGGAGCCTGCTTCTGCGCCCGCTACGGGCGGCGGCCTGCCGAGGCGGTGTTGGATTCTTGCCAGCTGCGGCCTGCGTGTCGGGGAAGCCCAAGCGCTGACCGGCGACGATGTCGATCTCGACGCTGGCGTGCTCACCATCCGACACGCAAAGTTCGAGCGGATGCGGCTTGTGCCGCTGCACCCGTCGGTTAGCGCCGCGCTGCGCGACTACACCGTGGTCCGCGACCGCCTCTGTCCCACGTCACGCACCGACCGGTTCTTCGTCTCGGCCACCGGCTGCACGCTGACACGTTCCGCTATCGACCACGGCTTCCGCGCGATCACCGAAAAGCTCGGGCTGCGCACCGACACCGTTCACCCGCGCGTGCATGATCTTCGGCACTCGTTTGCCGTCCAGACGCTCCTGGACTGGCAGCGCGAGGGCGCCGACATTCCCGGCCTGCTGCCGGTGCTGTCCACCTACCTCGGCCACATCCGGCCAGCCAACACCTACTGGTACCTGTCGGCGACGCCGGAGTTGATGCAGCTGGCCGCGGTCCGCCTCGAGGAGCATTTCGGTGGCCGGTCATGAGCGCCTTCGCGCCACTGCTGCAGACGTTCTTCACCGAGCGGCTCATCGCGCAGCGCCACGCGTCCGAGCACACCATCGCCAGCTACCGCGACACGTTCCGGCTGCTACTCGGCTACGCCGGCGCGAAGACCGGCAAGAAACCCTCCGCGTTGGACATCGCCGACCTAGACGCGGCGCTGATCGCCGGGTTCCTCGACCATCTCGAACACGAGCGGCACAACAGCGTGCGCACCCGCAACAACCGGCTGGCCGCGATCCATTCACTGTTCGGCTACGCCGCGCTGCACCATCCCGAGCACGCCGCGGACATCCAACGCGTGCTCGCGATACCGGTCAAACGCTACGACCGCAGGATCCTCACCTGGCTCACCGACACCGAGGTGGACGCGCTGCTGGCCACACCCGACCGGAACACCTGGACCGGTCAGCGCGACCACGCGCTGCTCGTCCTGGCCGTCCAAACCGGGTTACGGATCTCCGAACTAACCGCGCTCACCCACGCCGACGTCCACCTCGGCGCCGGCGCGCACGTGCACTGCATGGGCAAGGGCCGCAAGGAACGCGCTACCCCGCTGACCGCACTCACCGTCGCGGTTCTGCACGGCTGGCTCGCAGCACACCCGGGCGGCCCACGCGATCCGCTGTTCGCCACCCGAACTGGGACCCGGCTCAGCCGCGACGCCCTTGAACACCGCCTCGCCGGCTACCTCGCGACCGCCCGCAGCAACTGCCCGTCACTGCATGGCAAGCACGTCAGCATCCACACCCTCAGGCATACCTGCGCGATGCGGTTGCTGGAAAGTGGTACGGACGTCGCCATCATCGCGCTCTGGCTCGGGCACGAGAAGCTTGCGTCTGTGCAGACCTACCTGCACGCCGACATGGCACAAAAGGAACGAGCCATCGCCAGGGTCATCCCGCCGGGCACGCGACCCGGCCGCTACCGGCCCACCGACCCGCTGCTCGCCTTCCTCGAACAGCTGTAGTTATGCCGACCGCACCAACCGGATTCCCCTACCACGCAAGCGATCCGGCAGTCCCATCGGCATAACCGCGACATCGGCATGACCGTC
>CAWIXH010000011.1:0-71343 GCA_963839995.1 uncultured Actinomycetota bacterium
CCAGCGCAGTGGCTCGCCTCGCGCGCGCCCCGCCCGACCGAGGGACCCCACGTACGGCACTTCACCGCCGTGTACCGGCAACGCCACCACGCCCAGCCGTCCTACCCCGCGGTGCAGGCCTTCGCAGCCGGTCTCATCGCCGCCCGCTGCCTGCGCGATGCCGGCGGCACCGCTGACCACGACCTGCTCGCCGCCGCAGCCGACCTGGACTGCGTGACACTGTTCGGCCGGTTCGCGCTGGACCCCGCGACCGGGGCACAGACCGGCCACCAGGTGATCACCGTCCAATGGCAGGATGGCATCCGGCGAGCCGTGTGGCCACCCGCCCAAGCCCAATCGACGCTCCGCATCCCGTTGCCCCACGCGCACACCAGCGTTCAAACCATCTCACCGGCCGGGCAGCCTCGGCCGCACAGCGCCGCAACGTAGCTCTCACGCACTTTGGCTCCCAACAAGGCCCGCGGGCAGCATCGCAATCCAGCAGCACCGCGGAACCTAGGGCGCCCAACACCGCAGCGGACCCACCCAGCCGCGGCGGCCGAACGGGCATCGCCTCCGGCCCAGTTCGCTGCCAGCGGGCTTCACCGCTTATTACGGCCGGTACGGCGCAGCACCAGCAGCGACCAGCCGATCAAGGCAAGCCCGATGAGCACCGCCAACCCTCCCACCGCGGTGTACTGGCCTGCCTCCCAGATTTCGGACACCGGCCCTTATAGGGTCCGGACCGGAATGGAGGATGGGAAATGTCAGAACGGCGCAGGAAGTATTCGCCCGAGTTTAAGGACGAGGCGGTAAAGATGGTGATCGAGTCATCTCGGCCGATCGCCGATGTTGCACGGGAGATCCACCTGAACGAAACCACCCTGGGTAATTGGGTGGCGAAGTATCGGGCCGAGCACGTCGAGGACGAGCCGCCGTTGAATATTACGGAGCGGGCGCGACTGCGAGAATTGGAGCGGGAAGTTCGGGAATTGCGGATGAAGAGCGAGTTCCTGGGAAAAGCGGCGGCCTTCTTCGCCCAGGAGTATCGGTGAGCGAGCGGTACAAGTTCATCGATGCGCAGAAGGCGTTCTACCCGGTCCGGTCGATGTGCCGGTGGTCACAGGTTTCGGCGTCGGGCTACTACGACTGGCGGTCGCGGCCGGCGTCGGCGACCGCCGAGCGCCGGCGTGAGCTGGAGGTCCTCGTGGCCGTCGTGTTCGAGGAGGCGGACGGCATCTACGGCTACCGGCGGGTGCATGCCGAGCTGGCCCGCGGGCAGGTCCCGGCCAGCCCGGAGCTGGTGCGAGCGGTGATGCGCGATCTCGGCCTGTACCCCTGCCAGCCCAAGCCCTTCCGGCCCACCACCACGACCCCGGGCGACGCAAGTGCAGTACCGGACCTAGTGGCCCGCGACTTCACCGCCGCCGCGCCGGGCAGCAAGCTTGTCGGGGACATCACCTACATTCCCACCTGGCGCGGCTGGGCTTACCTGGCCACCGTCATCGACTGCCACACCAAGGCATGCATCGGCTGGGCGGTCGCCGAGCACATGCGCACCGACCTCGTCGTGGACGCGTTGGACATGGCCGCCCGCAATTACGACCTCGCCGACGAGTGTATATTCCACTCCGATCGCGGAACACAATACATGTCCGACCAGTTCGCGAAACACGCTACCGCGCTGGGTATTCGCCGCTCGGTCGGCCGCACCGGTATCTGCTACGACAATGCGCTCGCCGAATCCTTCAATGCCGCGTTGAAAGTCGAGCGCGTCAATCGCACCCAATATCCAACCCTAGAACACGCACGACGTGATATTGTGCAGTACATCGAATTCCGCTATAATCGTCGCAGGCTTCACTCGGCACTCGGCTATCGGACACCACACGAAGCCTACAACGACTACATCAACAAGCGCGGATCTCTTTCCGCGGCGTAAGAAACACCACCAATTACATGTCCGAAATTCGCGGAGCAGCCCATACCGACCGTGCCGGGTCATCATCGAGCCATGCATCGCACCAGAACCCTGAGCGATCCACACGCCACCCCAGCGCACACAACGCCACGCCGACCGCGGCCCGGATCCACATCATCAACCTCGATCTGCCGGCGACCGCGAGCAGGGGGCCAGCCCCCGCCGGCGCTGATCACCGACCCTCCACATCCGACCACGCGCCACACCGCTCGCCGGTTCACCCGGCCCCGCCATCAGCAGGACAACGCGAGGCTGGGAACTGCTGGTAAAAGCGAGCGCCGGCACCCCGTGCCGGGCCGGCGACCCACGTGCGGCACCGCTCGGCTTACCGCGAGCGCAGCGCCGGGATGGGCGATCCTGCGGCGGCGTTCTACTCGTCGAGTCCCCAGGCGATGACGCGGTCGGGGTGGATGCGGATCAGCTCGTGGGGTTCGGTGACGGTCTCGGCCCGGCCGCGGATCTCGATGCCACGCGGCCGCCAGGGGTCTGTGCTGGCCAGATCGTCGATGACGATGGCGGCCTGGGCGGCGCGGGCGACGTCGCGGTACTTCTTGCTGCGGCCGAACTCCCGCCCGGTCACGTCGATGCTGTCGTGCACTGGATTGTGCGACCACATGCCGACCGGGGTGACGTGCGGGGCGCCGTCGGCGCCGACGGTGGCGATGCGGGCGAGCCGACGCTCGCCGAGATAGGCCAGCTGCGCGGCCGAGAACACGCTCATGCTCGGGCTCCCTTCCACCGGTGGTGGGTCGCCGGAGGTGGCCCGGCCGCGGCCCCGGCGCGGATCAGCGGTCTGCCGTTCAGCACGATCAGTCGGGCCAGGCCACCCGGCGAGTCTACGAGCGCACACGCGGCGGCCGGCCGCGCACGCCCTCATGCCATTTGCGGATAAGCCTGCGGCCCGGTTCCTCAGCGGAGGATGACAGCCCAACCGACACGTCAGGCGATCACCGCGGCCCCGATAGGCGGTCCCGGCCGAGTGGCCGCCACGACCTTCACCGCTGACGGCCGCCAGCAGCGCACGCCCCCCGGTGGGTGGTGCCGCCCAACCGCCACCACCGTCATCCATCCGACTCTGCCGATGGTCGCGGGTTGCGCTGGTCGCCGATGGAAGCCGCGCTCGGCTACCAGATGGAGCAGGTCGTGCTCAGTTAGGCGGTCCCGGCGCCGTCACCGCTATGACACGCGTGTGGAGTCCATGACCCAGTTGGTCTCCCAGGTCTGCCCTCCGTCGATGGAGAACGCCTGCTCCCAGTGCGCGGTCGCCTCGCTGATGCCGCTCCAGATGAAGCGCACCAGGACCGGCCGGCCTTCGAACGTGTCGTCGCAGTAGCCGACAAACTCGCGACGATCGTTCCAGCGGCCGACCACGGGTGGCTCGATGCGGGCCGCGGCGTCGCTCACCCAGTACAGGGCCCACTCGTCGCTATCCGAGTCGTACAGCCGCAACGTCAGCCCGGACCAGCCCTTGGTGGGAAAGCTGATCTCGTCCAGGTTGGCGGCGCCGTCGAACACCGCGCGCACCACCGACCGGGCCGGGAAGGTCTCCCACTCATCGGACCCGGCAAGCCGCTTGACGAGCCGACGGTTCTGGACATCCCACACGCCGACGTAGAAGTCGAAATCGGTCTGCATGGCGCCACGGTATGACCGGCCTCTGACGGCCCGGGCCGACGCCCGCGCCCAGCTCGGCGCGCGCCGCAGTGCTGCCCGGGCGCGCTGGTCGCCCGCGAGAACGTCGCGGACGTCGGGGACGTCGGGGACGTCGCGATCCGCGCGGGTAAGCAGCACACGCACCGAGTCCCGCAAGGGAATCCGCTACTGGTTACGCGCGCCGCCCGCATCGTCGTTGGTACTGGACCGGGTGTGCCGGCCGTCCAACCACAGTGACCACGGTTCAACCGATTCGACGATCAGGTGAGCGTCGATCGCCCACGGATCCTCAGCGAGCCGATTCCGGATCTCCTGCTCGTCGGCGGCTTCAACCAGATGACCAGTGAAGTCACCGCGGCCGACGGGTCCTCCGACGACAATGAAGCGATCGGCGACCAGGCTGTCCATGAACTCGGCGTGGTTGTCCCAGCCGTCCCGCTCGCGGATACCGCGTGTGTCATCCCATGCCGGGCCGTGCCCCAACCTGCAAAGGAAGGTGGCCACCGATCGACCGTAGGCGAGCCGTCCGACATCGGCTCGTAAATGCGTGCGCGCCGTCGACCGAGCGCTAAGGATGATCGCGATAGCGGCAACGACCACCTACGCCGCTAATTATCGCGGCGAGATCCGTTGCTTTCACGCCGCGAGTATGTTGGAGGCCCAGGCGACGCCGGAGTCCGGCCACCGCTCGGCGAGGCCGGACACGCACCGTTGAGCTCGGACGCGCAGCGCCGTCTCGTCGACGAGCAAGGTCGGCATCCCGAATTCGGCCGCCAGGTCGAGAACCGAGCAACCGCCGAGGACGAGTGCGCCGCGAGCGTCGACCGCCGTGGCTGACGGAAGAGTTGGCGGACGTCGCTTACTCGGGCGTGATCCGGCGCATGACGTTGCGGATGGTCGACTCGAACAGCGCGTCACTGCCCTGCAACGCCGGCGGTAGATGTCCGTTCACCTCAAGTCCGACCGCGCCGTGCAGGGCAGAGTAGCACCACATCGCGGCAGCCAGCGCCGGCGCTGGTAGGTCACAGCCGCCGGCGCGCGACCAGGCGGTGAGCTGCGACCGCAGCTCATCTGTGAGGACCGCGTCGATCCGCTCAAGATCCACGGCGCCAGCGTTCACCTTGTCCACCATGATCGACAGCAGGACCATGCTGGCACGCACCGAGGCCGCCGTGGTCTGCTCGTTTCCCACGTAATCGGGGATCGAGGTGGAGAAGATGAACCGGTATTCGGTGGGATGCGCCAGCGCCCACCGCCGCTGTGCCTTCGCCACGTGCAAGAACGCGTCGGCCGCCCCGGGCGTGGCATCCTGGGCTCGCCATTCGTCGTAGGCGGCGCTGACTGCCTCGGTCAGCGAGTCGAACCCGTCGACGATCAGCTCGGTCAGCAGATCGTTGCGGCTCGGGAAATACCGGTAGATCGCCGACGGCGCCATGCCCATGGCACGCGCTACCGCCCGGAGCGAGAGATCCGCTGCGCCGGTGTCCGCGAGGATCCGCCAGGCGTGCTGCTTGATTTCCGACGTGGTCTGCACCCGGAGCCGATCCCGCCTCGTTGCGGTCGCTGCCATGTGGACAACGTATCACTGAGAGAACGCTGATCTCAATATGAGCATTGTTCTTGACACCTGGGCTTGTGGCGAGAACGCTGTTCGCGAAGCGACAGCCGCTCCCGGGAGGATTCCGTGATCAACCGCCTCGCCTACCTGACCGTGCATCACCGGTGGCTGGTCCTCGCCGTCTCGGTCGGGGTCCTACTCGGCTTCTTGGCGCTCGCCGTGGGCACCTTCTCGGTCCTGAAGACCGGCGGGTTCGACGATCCGAAGTCGGATTCCACGCAGGCGAAGAACCTCCTCGATCAGAACTTTGGCGGCCAGACCAACTTGGTCTTCCTGCTGTCGCCGACGAACCCGGGCCGGTCAGTCGACGACCCTGCGGTGGCCGCCGCCGCCACCGCCGTGACGCAGACCGTGACGGCGCACGCTGAGGTCACCGGCGTGAACTCGTATTGGACGAGCCGTGCCCCCGCGCTGCGCAGCGCCGACGGGACCGGGGGCTTGATCACCGCGCACGTCGCCGGTGACGAGGACGCGTCGGCCCGCACCGCCAAGAGCCTGATCGACGAGGTCGCGACCGACAACGGCACGATCCGGGTACGCGCCGGCGGCCCGCTGGGCGTCGGGACCGACGTCACGAACCAGGTCGCCAAGGACCTCGCGCTCGCCGAAAGCATCGCTGTTCCGGTGACGCTCGTGCTCCTGATCCTGGCGTTCGGGAGCCTGGTCGCCGCGCTGCTGCCGTTGACCGTTGGTCTGGTCGCGATCGCGGGCACATTCGCCGAGCTCAACGTCCTCGGCCACCTGACCAACGTGTCGACATACGCGGTCAACCTGACCACGGCGCTCGGTCTCGGCCTTGGCATCGACTACTCGCTGCTCATCGTCAACAGGTTCCGTGAGGAACTGGCGCGGCATGGTGACACCGAGGCGGCGGTCGCCCGCACCCTGCAGACGGCCGGGCGCACGGTCGTCTTCTCCTCCGCCACCGTCGCGGTGGCCCTCGCCGCCATGGTGATCTTCCCGCTGTATTTCCTGCGATCGTTCGCGTACGCAGGAATCGGCGTCGTCATCATCGCGATGATCACGTCGCTGGTCACATTGCCCGCGCTGCTTGCCGTCCTGGGTCACCGGGTGAACGCCGGACGAATCTGGCGCGGACGTCCGCTGCGTCCGGCATCCGAGGAGAGCCCGTTCTGGCGCCGCACCGCGGTGACCGTCATGCGCCGCCCGCTGCTCATCGGCCTGCCAGTCGTCGCCGCCCTCTTGCTGATCGCCACCCCGTTCCTGCATATCAGGTTCGCGACGCCGGACGACCGTGTGCTCCCGACGTCGCTCGAGAGCCGGCAGGTCGGCAACGATCTCCGCACCAACTTCCAAGGCAATGCGGCGGCGCTGCTGTACGCCGTCGTGCGGGGACCGGCCACGCCAGATCAGGTCGCGCAGTACGCGGCCACGATGTCGCGGCTGCCCGCCGTGACGTCAGTGCAGGGCGCCGCCGGCTCGTGGCGATCCGGCGCACTCACCCCGGCCCCGTCGAATCGGTTCGTCAGCGGCGACGTTCAGTACCTGATCGTCGCCGGGGCGCCCGACGGCTCGTCGGCCGCCGCTCAAACACTGGTCCACGACGTCCGGAACATCCCGCCGCCAGGAACGAGCAGGGTGTATCTCGGCGGATCGCCGGCGCAGCTCGTCGACTCGAAGTCGGCCATCGGCTCGCGGCTGCCATACGCCATTCTTTGGATCGCCCTGACCACGCTCGTCTTGCTGTTCCTGTTCACGGGTAGCGTGCTGCTCCCCGTCAAGGCGCTCGTCCTCAATGCGCTGACGATGGGGGCGGTATTCGGCGTGATCGTCTGGGTCTTCCAGCAGGGGCATCTGTCCTCGGTGTTCGGCTTCACTCCGGGCCCGATCAACACCTCGATGCCGATCCTGCTGTTCTGCATTGCGTTCGGCCTGTCGATGACTACGAGGTGTTCCTGCTCTCCCAATAAGGAATTGCGTGATCACGGTGCCAGCAACGACGAGGCTGTGGCGGCAGGACTGGCCCGCACGGGCCGCATCATCACGACCGCCGCGGCCCTGCTGTCAGTGACGTTCTTCGCCTTCCTCACGAGCAAGGTGAGCTTCCTGCAACTGTTCGGCCTGGGAACCGGCCTCGCCATCGTCATCGACGCCACGGTCATCCGGGGTGTGCTTGTGCCGGCCGTGATGACCGTGGCCCGGGACGCAACCTGGTGGGCGCCTCTCCCGCTGCGGCGCATATACCAGCGGTTCGGACTCTCCGAGGCACCGGCCGAGCCGGAACGCCAGCCGGTGCCAGTGCGCTGACCGTCCAGTGCCGGGCCACCAGCTGCCGGTGCCACCGCAGCAGTGTCGCCGGGCTGACGATCCGCGGCCGCCACAGGTGCCGCGGCAGCAGTCGAGACAACGCGGCCAACACCAGCCGGTCCCGCGGCTCCAACCGAGGAAGACTCACCTGCCGGCGTAGCACTGCCACCTCGTGCCGCAGCACCAGCAGCTCGACATCCTTCACCGCCTCGCCACGTCCCCGCAGCACCACCAGACCGAGCACCGCACGCAGGACCGCGTACACGACGGAGAAGATCACTCCAATGATCATGCCGAACCACGCTCAGACACCCGAACCGAGGTTCTTGAGCCCCACACGCGCTCGCGGCTGTCGTGGAGGACTTCGGCCACCTGTTGCAGGGCAGGCCGCTCGGTGTAGTGACGCCGGCGTCGGCGCGAGAGGTTGCCGAGATCATCGGCGCGGCCAACGCGTCCCGCGGAAGTTGGCAATCCGCGGGACCGGGCACAGCGCCGGCGCGCAGTCGCTGCCGCTCGACTCAACCGTCGTGGACCTGTCCGGGATGAACGCCGCGGTCGGCGTCGACGGTAAGGGCAGGACCATCCGATGCCAGACAGGAGCCACGCCACGGCAGCTGGTAGCCCACACGTGCCCGCCGGCCTGGTCCCGCGCCCGGTCACGAATTTGCTTGATCTCTCGGTGGGCGGTGTGCTCGGCGTCGGCCCTGAATCCGACGATCTCGCCTTCTTCAGCGTCATGTACCCGCACATGCCGCCCCAGCTGTTACCCGAAGCCCTAGATGCCCACACACGGGCAAGCGATCTGCTGACCCGGGCAGGCGGCAAACGCTACGGACCCGACTGGATGGGCGAGGTCGACCACGACGGATGGCGTACGCACTTCGGCCGGGCCCACGAGGGCTGGATAAACGCACGCCGCACCTTCGACCCGAACTGTATCTTCCGTTCAACGCTGGTCCCCAACGCCGACTGACGCGGGGCGCAACCCGTCGGCAGCGCCGGGCGCTGTACCACGCGCCTCCCATCCAACCCGCCGCAACTGACGGCAAGCGCAGGTGCCTCAGACTCGCGCAGGGCCAGGACGCCCAGGAATCTGCTCACCGGACGCCGCCGCCGGCCAGCGCTGCTTGCGATAACCCGCTCGCGGCGCCCGCCAGCCGCACATAATGACGTCATCACGGACGTGCGGCAATCGTTATACCGCGCGCCCGATTCGCAGGGAGGATCTATGTCGTGCTTCCGGCCCTGCCTCCCGGGTTTCGACGAGCTGGGTGCGTAGGGTCGGCGGCCTGGGTCCCGGCCTGACCTCCGATTCGGCTGACGCCGCTTCGTGCTGTCCTGCGAGACGATCTGTCGGCCGGGCCCAGGTCTTGTGGCACCACCGGTGGTGCCGGTCTGATCTGCCCGTCCTGTGCAAGAGGCCGGGGTCGCCAGATCCGACGGCCGGCGGGTGCGTGCCATCCCTCAACCAGAGAAAGGGATGACGTTGACCATCGTAGAGACGCGCGCGGTCACCGGCGGGGTGGACACCCATGCCGACGTGCATGTCGCCGCGGCGCTGGATCCGCTCGGCGGGCTGCTCGGCGTCGAACAGTTCCCCACCACCCCGGCCGGCTACGCCGGCTTGCTGGACTGGCTGGGCGAGTTCGGCACCGTGGACCTGGTCGGGATCGAGGGCACCGGCAGCTACGGCGCCGGCCTGGCCCGCCACATCACCGCAGCCGGTGTCCGGGTCGTCGAGGTAGACCGCGCCGACCGGCAAGACCGCCGCCGGCAGGGCAAGTCAGACCCGCTGGACGCGGTCAGCGCCGCCCGGGCCGCGCAGTCCGGGCGGGCCCGCGGCGCCCCGAAAGGACGCGACGGCGCGGTCGAGGCGATCCGCGCGCTGATGCTCGCCAAACGCAGCGCCACCGGCGAACGCACCCGGGCCATCAACCAGGCCAGGGCACTGCTGCTGACCGGGCCCGACGAGCTGCGCACCCGGCTGGCCGGGCACTCCGCGGCGAGCCTGGTCGCCGAGATCGCCGCGCTGCGTCCCCGCCCGGGCGAGCTGGTCGGCTATGCCACCCGCATCGCGCTGCGCGAGCTGGGCCGCCGCGTCGCCTTCCTCGACGCCCAGCTCGAGCGCCTCGACGACCAGATCGTGCCGCTGGTCACCGCCCGCGCCCCCGGCCTGCTCGCCCGCCACGGCATCGGGCCACACACCGCCGCGCTGCTGCTCATCACTGCCGGCGACCACCCCGAACGGCTGCGCAGCGAGGCCGCCTGGGCGCACCTGTGCGCCGCCGCCCCCATCCCGGCATCCTCCGGCAAGATCACCCGGCACCGGCTCAACCCCGGCGGCGACCGGCAAGCCAACCACGCCCTGTGGCGCATCGTGCTCACCCGGATGCGCTCACACCCGCCGACCCGCGACTACGCCGAACGCCGCACCAAACAAGGAAAGTCCAAGACCGAGATCATCCGCTGCCTCAAGCGCTACGTCGCCCGCGAGGTCTACCCGCACCTACGCCCCGCACGCGACTGACACAGACCCCCGGGGCGGGCCTGACCCACGATTCGGCTGCCGCACCCGCTGGCCTTCGAACGATCCGTCGGCCCCGCCCCGGGCCTCCACCACCCCGGCTGCGCGTGACCTCATAAGAGCCTGCCCTCCACACCGGAGCGGCCCGTCCCTGTCCTGTCCGCAACCCAGCCGACCCGACCCGAACGACCCCCAGCAGCGCCCGCAGAAAGCGAGACGACGAAATGTCACCAGAGCGCTTGACAAACCATAGGAGCATCGATCGTGTCGGAGTTCGCCGTGAAGCGTTGTGGATCACCGTTCCCGGGCCGTGGTCGGCAGAGTGCGGTGCCGCTACGGGCGGTTCTCGTGGTCAGAGGTGATCGTCTGTTGGCCGAGGTCGATGGATCGAAGCGACGTCAGGACGAACCTGCTCTGCCTGGGCCGCGAGCCGGGCGATGATGGAGGCGTCGTCGCCGACACCAAAGAGCAGTGAGGAGCGCCGGGTGCGGAGGAAGTGCACGCCGCAGAAGTAGAGCCCCGGCACGACGGTGCTCGCGCCATCCACCGTGATCGGGAATCCCATCGCGTCGCCGATCGGGAGGTCGATCCAGGTGTAGTCGGGCCGGAAGCCCGAGGTCACGATCACCGTGCCGACGGAGCGCAGGTCGAGCTCGCGCACCGGGTCGTAGCTGAACGGTGCGGGAGCCGGCAGCTCCGGTATCGGGTACCCGCGGCCGGGTAGCTGCGCTTTCATCAGCCGGCAGAGGTCGGCCCATCGCGCGTCGCCGAAGGCGACCGAGGCGCCCAGGTCGTCGGTGAAGTTCGCACGGTTGCCGTCGACCCCGGCGAGGCGACCGAGCAGCGTCACGCCGAGGGCTCGCAGCGTGCGGTAGTGGAGATCCCGACCGCCACCTGCTCCGGTCGTCTGCACGTTCGCGGCGAGCCGTGCCGTGGGCGAGGGCAGCTCGGCCAGTGTTTGGTCGTAGAAGCTCGTCCGGACCAGCCAGGTGATGACGTCGAGCCCGTCTAGTCGGCGCGCCCACGGTGCACGGCCGCACGCAAGGAATACGTCGCGCCCGGCCAGGTGCAGCTCCTCCGCGAGTTGGCACCCGGTCTGCCCGCTACCGATGACCAGCACCTGCCCATCGGGCAGCGCGTCCGGGTTGCAGTAGTCGGTGGCGTCCATGACGAGCACGCCCGGCGGCATCCCGGACACGGCAGCCGGACGGTATAGACGCTGGTAGGCACCGGTGCACACCACCACGGTGGACGCGTCCATTTCCCCGTCCGAAGTAGTCAACCGGAACCCGCCCGCGGGCCCTGCCCCCAGGGCCTCGACCCGCACACCTTCGCGAATCGGCGCACCAGCTGCGTAGTTCTCCAGATAGGCCACGATCTCATCACGCGCAACGTGCCCTTCCGGGTCATCGCCGGCGTACGGGCTGCCCGGCAGGTCCAGGGTCCAATTCGGCGTCACCAGCGTGAAGCTGTCCCAGCGATCGCGCCACGCCTGCCCTACGCGCGCCCGCTCCAGCACAACATGCTCGACCCCGAGCTCGGTCAGCCCCCGACTCACCGCAAGGCCGGCCTGCCCAGCCCCGATTACAACCGTCGACATGCGAACCCACCCCACTCGGTCGCAGTGAAGCCCGATACGGGAACCCGGTCAATCCCCACCCGACCGGCCGCGATCGCAAACACAGCCGCCGCGCAGAATGACAGGCCGCCGAGCAGCCTGGCGTCCAACGAGTAGCCGATCAGCCCCTGGCTCGCCGCCGATACGTGCCGGAATCGGCAATCGCGCGGGGACCTCATCGGAGGTTCCGCTCGGCGCCGCGGGCGCCCGACCGGCGAAGCGCCGTCGATCGGGCGCGACGAGGCCAGGGCTTGGCGCACTGTGCGTCGATGCACCCGCTCGGCCAACTCCCGAGTCGACAGCCCTTCCACGGTGTGTCCCTGCGGCTCTGCTGCTGGGCAGGGCGACCGGGCGGTGGACGATGGAACGGCGCACCGGGGTGCGCAGGGCCGGGGAGGTCCGGATGACCGAAGTGATCGATCGGCTGGTGACCGCGATGAACGCACATGACCTTGACGCGGCCACCGCTCTCATCCACAAGCACTACCGCAGCGTGCAACCCGCGCACCCGGGCAGAGCCTTCGTCGGGCGTGACCAACTGCGCGCCAACTGGCAGGCCATGTTCGCCGGAATACCCGACTTCCACGCCGAGGTCGCACGCTCGGTGCACGACGGCGACACGACTTGGAGCGAATGGCATTGGACGGGTACCCGCAGCGACGGCAAGCCTTCGAGGTGCGCGGCGTCACCCTGTTCGAGATCATCGACGGTCAGAATGTGTCCGGTCGGCTGTACCTGGAGGACGTCGAGCGGCAGGCAGCCGGAATAGACGAGGCGGTCGAAGCCCTCGCCGGCCGGCGACCGCAACGAGGCCAACACAAGAACGCGCGATGATCACACCACCACCCCACGCGCGACCGCCGCCGCACGGGACGAACATCAACCAGCCGTACAGTCGGCGTACCGCACCACTACATCGGGTTGCGCCGCGCAAATCTCCCAGCCGCGAATCGACCGCATCCGGCTGACCCCAACGCCGCCGGATCAGACGCGGCACCTGACCGGCGCACATATCGACGCACACAGATCTTGACCGTGACCAAATCGAGGCGCCCGGAATCGGCGGTACTGCGTCGTCACCGTGCTCGGATCGCGTGAGCCGCACTCCAACGGGATTCGCGGAGAGTAGCCAGGGGCCGTCGTCGGGTTGGGACGTCATTCACCGCGTATCGACCCACCGAGCGGCGCCGAGCAGATGGTGCGCGAGCTCGTCGGCACATCACTTCGCGACAGCGCGATGAGTTCCGATGAGTTCCGATGAGTTCTACGGCCTCCGATCGTCTGCATTGACGGCAGCTACCCCCAGCCGCAAGGAGGACATGATGATCAGCACCACCCAGGCGCACGTCGACAAGATCGCGACGGTCGTGATCCCGGTATCCGACCAGGAACGGGCGATCGAGTTCTACGTCGGCAAACTCGGCTTCGCCAAGCGCGTCGACGTGCCGTTCGGCGACGGCCTGCGCTGGGTCGAGGTGGGCGTGGACGACGAGGCGACCACCATCGCCCTCGCGCCCCCGCCGGAGGGCGCCTCGACCGGCGGCAAGGAGACCGGCATCAGCCTGCACACCGAGGACATCGACGCCTACCACGCCCAGCTGAAGGACGGCGGCGTGGACGTCGACGACCAGGTGATGCGGCTCGGCGACCCGGTACCGCCGATGTTCTGGCTACGCGATCCGGAGGGCAACTCGTTGATGGTCGTCCAGTAGCCCTGCCCGGCTCGGCACCGACGAAAGCGACGACGCCGCGGCACGCGGGCTGACCACCAAGCCTCGCGTGCCGCGGCCGTCGTACCAGAGCGAGCTGTTCTCGCTCAACCAGAGCCGCACACAACAGCACTGCGCTCGCCGCCCGGCGCTCGCTTCGACGCGTACCAGAATCGGGGCTATCCGGGTGATCGAAGATCACCGCGCCGCAAGCGGAGTCCCGGGCCCACAGCCGATGTCAACCGCGATCGCCGGCACCGACGCCGGCCAGCTCGGCGACCGTGCGGGCCACCGGGCCGCGTCCCCCTGCCGTGACGACGGCCATCGGCAGGCCGGCCAGCCCGCTCACCGAGCTGGCTTAGCGGGTGCCGTGCTGTCGCGCACGATCAGCTCGGTGTGGAGCATCAGGTGCTTTGCCCGCCGGGGGGTGCTGCCGTTCTTGGCGCGCTCGATGGCTGCCTTCAGCGCGCTGATCGCGGCGCGGCCCTTGGCGTCGAGGTCCTGCCGCACCGTGGTCAGGGTCGGCTGGGTCCGCCGGGCGATCGGGTTGTCGTCGAAGCCCACTACGGACACATCGTCAGGGACGATCAACCCGGCGTCCTGGGCGGCGCGGATGACGCCGCCGGCGATGGCGTCGGAGAAGCACAGGATCGCGGTGGGCCGCTGCGGCTGGGCCAGTAGTGTCTGGCCGGCCGAATACCCGATCTCGTGCGGGTCTTGGTGCGGGAGCCGTATCACGCACGGCGTGACCCCGGCCGCATCGAGCCCCTCGAGCCAGCCCAGCATGCGCTCTGACTCACCGTAGGCCAGGGTCGCCGCGCGCGGATCAGCGACGATGCCGTACTGGCCGCCGAAGCCGGACGTGACAATGCCCACGCGCCGGTGGCCCAGGTCCAGGACGTGCTGGGCGGCGGCGCGGGCGCCGCCGCGGTCGTTCACGTTGATGCTCGCAATGCCCGATGCGGGCGGCTGGTCGACGAAGACGACGGGTAACCGCCGTCGCATCAGCCAGCCCACCGCCGGCGAGGTCATGTCGCAGGAGTAGACGAGCGCCCCGTCGACCGCGACGTCACGCGCCGGGATGACGCCCTCGCGCGGCGCCGCTGACAGCAGCGTGAGGGCGAGCCCGGTCGGGGCGAGCTCGTCCGAGATGGCCGCGATGAACGTCATCGCGACTTCGTCGGTGAGGCTGTAGGCGTACGTGTCGGACATCAACAACCCCACCGTGCCGGCGGTGCCGCTAGCCAGCGCGCGAGCGGTCGGATCGGGGCCGACATAGCCCAGCTGTTCGGCGACGGCGAGGATGCGTTCGCGCAGCATTGCCGACAACTGATCCGGCCGCGAGAACGCATTCGACACCGTCATCCGGCTTACGCCGACATGGTCGGCGATGGTCTGCAGGGTGACTCGTCCCATCTGCTGCGCCCGCTCCCTGTTTCGGCAGCCAGCCTACGGGGCGACGCGACCAAGTCGACGGCGCGGCGCAGCAGGCCGGCCAGCCCGGCTCGTGCTCGCGTCCCGGTCGCAACGGGGTCGGGCACCACCGGCGCCTCGGGAAGCGCGCCGCGCGCGTGGTCGGCGGTCAGGCCGTTCGACAGGATCGCTGCGATCAGTAGGGAGTCCATTTCGTCACCTCTCCAGGTATCTCTATACCGGTACAGTACCATTGCCGTCTGTATCGGTCAAGAGCCATCGAGCAGATGACACGTGGACTATGAAGCGGCGGAGAGTTCCCGCAAGGAGGCTGCGCGCCGCGGTATTGCTGCTGCCAGTTGAAGGAGAGTGGTGGGCGCCGGTCGCGCCCGGCGTGGTCGTGTGCTCGGTGCGCGCCCAGAACCGAACGCTTGCGCGCATCATTCTCGACGAGACCTTCGAGCCGGGGTACCGCTGCACAGGCACCGTCGGGGTAGGGCGGCGCGAAACACAGTTCGGACACCGGCGCTCGGCGCACACCCACCCGCAAGCCCGCTGCGTGCCAACATAATCTCGCCGCGGAACCAGGCGCCAGCGGCGCGCGAATCGGCGCACTGCGCGATCAGCGTGCTCGGACCGCGTGAGACGCGCTTCGACGACGATCGCGCAGAGTGGTCTGGCCCGACCCGGCATTCGTGCACGTCACTGCGCGATGGCGACGCAACAGCCGAACGGTCGGTGCGACGATTGCCTGGTGAGCGACGCCTCGCATGGGAGGAAGCACGGATGGGTAACCCAGCAATTGGCGTGCCGTACGCAATAGCCATGTCGCCGTCGTGGTAGGCGTAGACCTCCTGTTCTTCCGCGACCAGTCTTGGTTTTGGGAGCGGCTTGCAGCCAACGTCGGCATCGTCCTCTTGTTCGGCGCGGTCTACTTCAGGTTCTTCCGTAGTTCATGAGCGTGGTCGCGCGCCGCTGCCGAACGCGCCGACGTGGATAGCGTGCCGCTCCCGGGGCGCGCAGAACTCATTCCGATGCGCGGACCGCGGCGCCGGTCACGTTCTCGGAAATCGGCGTTGTCGAACGCCTCGCGTGTGAAGTGTGGCGGTGAAGCGCTCGCATGCCGTAGCGCCGGCTCCCGCTACACAGCACGGAAATGGCGCAGCGTGGACCTGGCGCAGCGGCAAGCCGCGCATCGGCGGTAATCAGCGGACAGTCGAGCTGTTCGGCGAGCGCGACGTAGGTGGCGTCGTAGGCGCTGACGTTCGCGCGCAGTTCGTAGGCGCGGGGCATGAATGGCAGGACCGGATACCGGTCCGCCGGCAGTGCCGTCAGATCCGTGACCGCTGCTGAGAACCGTCGCGCGCTCAGCGTCTTGGCCAGCCAGCGACGTCGCAGTACGGAGACCACCTCGACATCGACCAGGTCCGGAACGCTGAGGTCCTGCCCGGCGAGGGCACCGCGCGCCCGAGCACCGTCAGCGCCGTCGTCGCCGACCGCGTTGGCCAACACCGAGGCATCGACAACGATCAACGGCGGTCTCGCTCGGCAGCCAGGTCCGCCACGGCTTGCTCGAGCCCGACCGCGCCGCCGCGTCGCGCCGCGATCCGGGCCAGCACCTCGTCCATGCTCGGCCGCTCGGCAAGTCGTCGCATCTCGCCGGCGAGGTACTGCTGCAATGACTGTCCCCGCTCGGCCGCGCGTGCCTGCAGACGCGCATGTACCTCCTCAGGCATGTCTCGGACCAACACGTTTGGCATGCTTACATAATGCAAGCATCGAGCAGGGACGGCAAGTCGGCAACCCGCGTCCGACGCAAGCAACGAACACAGCTCAATACTGAGCGAGCACCGGTGTCCCATAACAACGGCGTCGCCAGCCGCCGAGTTCGCTGCAAGACGTGTCCCCGATTCGGCGGTACGGCTCGATCGCGTGATCACGGTCGGCGACGAGCTGGGCGTTCGAGCTGACGCTGGTTCTACGGTCGTCTCATCATTCGTTCTGCTGGGGCGCGGTCGCCTCTGCGGGTTCCGGGCCCTGGCCCGGTGCTGTGGAGGTGCCCGATGACCGATTCAACCGTGCAGAGATCAACGACCGCGGTGGCCATTCCGGTGGAGCCGCTGTTCAGCGGTGACGAACGGGCCGCGCTGGTCGGGTTCTTGGCTGGCTACTCCGGCCAGACCCGCGCCGCGTACACCCTAGATCTGCGCCAGTACACCTCCTGGTGTGCGAGCCACGGGCTGCACCTGTTCGCCGCGAAGCGGGCGGACATTGGGTGCTACGCCCGCGACCTCGAGGCGCGTGGTCGGGCCCGGGCGACGATCGCGCGGAGGTTGTGCACGGTGTGCGGGTTCTACCGCTACGCCGTCGAGGAAGACCTGTTGGATCACTCCCCCGCCGCGCATGTGCGTCGGCCGCGGCTGGACTACGAATCGCACGCCACCGCGCTCGACCGGAACGAGGTCGGCGGCCTGCTGGTTGCCGCCGGACTCGGCAAGCCGGTCGAGCACGCCCTGATCTCGCTGCTCATCCTGAACGGGCTGCGGATCGGCGAAGCGCTCGGCGCGAACATCGAAGCACTGGGTAGCGAGCGCGGACACCGCACCCTGACGGTGCTGCGCAAGGGCGGCAAGATCGTCACCATCCCGCTCGCCCCGCGCACCGCGCGGGCCATCGACCTGACCGTTGGGGAGCGGGTCGAGGGACCGATCTTCCTGCGCAGCGACGGGCAGCGGATGGACCGGCACGCCGCCTCCCGCATCGTGGCCGCGCCGCGAAGAAGGCTGGCCTCGGCAACAAGCGGATCTGCCCGCACACGCTGCGGCATGCGTTCATCACCGCCGCCCTGGACGCCGGTGTCCCGCTGCGCGACGTGCAAGAAGCCGCCTCGCACGCCGATCCGCGCACCACGATGCGTTACGACCGCGCCCGCGCCTCCCTCGACCGGCACGCCATCTATGTCGTCGCCGCCTACCTGGCCGGCGCGGCCCGCTGATCCGTGCCCTGCTGGTCGGCGGCCTGCGACGAGCAGCTTGCGGCCGACCAGGCTGACACGACATCGGCGCGGGTATGAGGTTTACCGCATATGCTGTTGGTGCTATGTTGGTCTGGTGCTGATCGACTGGTCCGCCGAGTTCGACCTTTGGCTGGACCGGCTGGTCGAGCGAGCCGACGGCGGCGATGCGGCCGCCGGGACGCAGCTGGATCTGGTCTACGCCGAACTGGAGTATCTGCAGGAATTGAAGGAGGCGCCCGGTGAGGACACCGCGACGCTCAAACGCGTCCGGCAGTCCCGCAACAACCCGGTGTGGCGGGTCGCCCACCCGTTCCGGGCAGGTATCGCGGTCCGCCTCATCGTCTGGTTCCCGCCCGAGCGCCCCGACAACGTCGTGGTGGTCCTGTTCGCCGGCGACAAGGCGACCATGGGCGACGTGTTCTACGACAGCGTCGGTACCCGCGCCGATGCCGCGATCGCCAGCTATCGGATGCACAGCGAAGGAGAAACCCCATGAGTAAGCAGAACACCGCCTTCGTCGGCACCGACGCGGCGAGCGCGAAGCTGGACAAGCTGCGTGCCCGGCCGGGCATGACGAAGCGGGCGGGCAAGATCCGCGAGGAGATGGCCGAGGCCGACCGGCGCTACGCCGACAGCCTGGCCGCCATTCGCCGCGCCGCCGACCTGACCCAGGTCGAACTCGCCACCCAGATGGGGGTCGCCCAGTCCGAGATCAGCCGCATCGAGAAACGCCACGACATGCTGCTGTCCACCCTCACCAGCTACCTCACCGCCGCCGGCGTGGCCCCGCGGGTCGTGATCACCATCGACGGGCAAGACATCGAACTCGACCTCACCGCCCTCGCCGCAGACCAGTGAGCCGGGCACGGTCGATCGCAGCCATCACACCGCACGGCGGGTAGGCGAGGCAGGATGAGCGAACTGTTCGTGGCGCTCAACCCGGACACACCGATTCGCGCGGTTGCCGTACTTGCTGCGGCTCCCGCTCGGTGACGGGATGATCTTCCGCACGTCCGGGACCTGGTAGCCCACCAAAGCTCTCTACTGCTATCCGGTCGGCGCCGAGGAGTGGCCGGCCGAGCCGAAGATCGTCGAACGCGTTCCGGTGCGCTCCTGCGCCCGACGCGGCGCCGCGATCGACCTGGTGCTCGACCGTGGTCGGAAGAATCGCTGACAGATCGTGTTCACCACCGCTCGCGGCCGCGACGCGGTGTTCTGGCAATCGCCACGCACCCGAAAGCAAGCCCGCCCGAACGTCACCACGCCGGCGGCTCGCGCCGCCGGCATCGCCAAGCTCGACATCCTCGTCGACACCCGCGAGCAGTACGGCTACCGCTTCCCCACCCAGCAGGTCGCCACCGTTAAGCGGGCGCTGCCCTGCGGCGACTACGGCATCAGCATCGACGGCCGACTCGTCGCGGCGGTGGAGCGCAAGTCACTGCCCGACCTCGTCTCCAGCCTGCTCAACGGCAAACTGCGCGCAGCGGTCGTGGTCGAGGACCACTACTCGCAGATCTCCAAACTCAACTGGGTGCGGCCCGTGCTCGTCGCCGACGGCATCGCCGAACTGCAGGTGCGCTGGCCCAACGTGCCGATCGCCTTCGCCGAGACCCGACAACTGGCCGAGGAATGGACCTACCGTTATTACTCCGATTCCCGGGTTATTCCGATGTCGGCTCCTTCGCGCGTGTGATGGGCCTGCTGGGCTGGGATGACGGACTCGCGGAGCTGGCGCCTGTCGGAATAAACCAGAGCGTCGGTTGCTCGCCTGGGACTTCTTCCCTGATTTTCTGCGCCCATGGTGATGGTGCCGCCATGTCCGTCCGGACCGGCGGTTCACCGGAATGGAAGGACGTGCCATGGGGTCGATGGTGTCCGGGCTGGCTGAAGCCGTGCTCGGCGTGGCTGAGGGTGTGGGCTTGTCGAGCGACACGCTCGCTCGCTACGGCAAGTGCTGCGAGGCGGTCGTGGAGTTCTGCGACCAGCGGGACGTCGACGTGTTGTCAGTCAGGGTGGTCGAGGAGTTCGTCGCGTGCCAGGACGAGCGTGCGCGCCGCGGTGAGACCGGACGGAACAGGCGGAACGCTCTGGTGAGGTCAGCCCGCATGATGCTCGAGTTCCAGAGAACCGGTGCGGTCGCCTGGCGGGTGATGAGTCCGGGCCCTGATCTGAGCGAGAGCTCCTGTGAAGTCCTGGAACAGTTCGCCGCTGCAGCTGGCCTGGCTGTGGCCCGGGGATCGGTGAGACTGCTGGCCGGCGAGATTCGCCTCTTCCTGGTCTATCTCGACCGGATCGGCCGGGATGATGTCGGCGCGGTCACGGTCGAGGACGTCCGGGGGTTCATGGTCGAGATGGCGCCAAGGCGGCCTGCCGGCATGGGCAACGTGGTGTGGTCGCTGAAGAGGTTCTTCGCCTTCCTCAACGTCGCCGGGCTCAGCGACGTCCGCGTCGACGGCCTGCTCGCGTTTGCCGCGCCGCGGCGGGTACGTGCGCTGCCGTGCTTCACCCGTGAGGAGACCGACCGTCTGCTCGAGGGATCGAGACCGAGACCCCCTGCGGGAAGAGGGACTACGCGATGGTATCGCTGGCGGTCTCGACCGGGCTGCGCTGCTGCGACATCGTGGCACTGCGCCTGGAGGAAATCGACTGGCACCGCGACGAGATCCGGCTGGTGCAGGCCAAGACATCCAAGCCGCTGGTGCTGCCGCTGCCAGCGCCGGCAGGCAACGCTGTCGCTGAGTGGATCTTGCACGGTCGACCTGACTGTGACGCCACGGAGGTGTTCGTCCGGCTCCAGGCGCCGTTCGTGAAGCTGGGGAACTCGACAGGCTCGACGCTCATGCGCCGCCGCCTGACCCGGGCCGGCATCGATCACGTGGCCGGCGACGGCAAGTCGTTCCATGCCCTGCGGCGCACCGCCGGGACAAGACTCATCGAGTCCGGGGCGGGGCTGCCGCTGGCCGCGCAGATCCTGGGCCATGCCCGCATCGATTCCTCCCGCCGCTACTTCGCTTTGGCCAGCGAGCAGCTGCGCCAGTGCTGCCTGCCGCTGCAGGAGTTCGCCTGCATCAAGGAGGGGCTGCGGTGAGCACGTTCACCAGCAATTTCGCGCCCCACATCCAGGCGATGCTCGAATGGCGAACCTCGCTGGGACACAGCCTGCGTGACATGAGCAACGCCATGGCGAGTTTCGACAGGTTCTGCTCATCGCATCGCCCCAGCGAGACGGTCTTGACCCAGGAACTGGCGACCGCGTGGTGCCAGGACACGGCGACGGGCACGTGGGGCGCCTACCGCAGCCGCGCGGTCCGTGAGTTAGGCAAGTACCTCCAGCTGACAGGCGTGGATGGGTTCGTCGTGCCCTCCACATGGATCTCCAGGCCGACCCGCGGCCTGCCGCACATGTTCACCGATATCGAGCTGGCCGCCTTCTTCAAGGCCGCCGACTGCGTCGACGCCGAGTACCGCAGCCCATTCCGCGAGTACACGATCCCGGTCATCTTCCGGCTGATTCTCAGCGCGGGACTACGCCCGCCCGAGGCCCGCCGCCTGCACCGCCACGACGTTGATGCCGACAACGCGATGGAGTGCTCCCCGGCCTGGCTCATCGCCAGCTACCACCGCTGCTGCGAGCGTGCCGGCGGGATCGCGCCTGGCTCAACCCCGTACACGCTGCGGCACAACTACGCCACTCGCACCCTGATGCGGTGGGTCGAAGAAGGCAAGGACATCGGCGCCTGGCTGCCATACCTGTCTGCCTACATGGGACACCAGAAGTACTGCTCGACGGCGTGGTACGTCCATCTGCTGCCCGAACGCCTCGCGGCAACCGGCCTGACCAGCGCGGCCGGGATCATCCCGGCGGTGGCCTCGTGAACACCCGCCGGGAGGCTGCGGACAGCTTCTACCGGCACCTTCGCCAGTGGTTCACCGCGTTCCTTCCCCGCCAGCGCGGCGCAGCCGACAACACGATCACCTCGTGCCGCCAGACCTGGAACATGCTGTTGGGCTACGTCGCCGGACATCACCACGTCGCAATCGAGAAGGTCACGTTCACGATGGTCGACCGGGTCACCGTCACCGGGTTCCTCGACCACATGCGGAGCACGAGGTCGTGGACGGCCACGACCTGCAACCAGCGCCTGGCATGCATCCGGTCGTTCTTCGCCTACGCGGCGTCCGCCGAGCCGTCCCTCGCGATCTATCTCGCCGATCTCGCCGCCATCCCGAGGCTCAAAGGCCCAGCCGCGGCACCCGTGAAATACATGAGCACCGACGCGGTCGCGGCGCTGCTCGCCGTCCCGGACCCGGGCACCCGGATCGGGCTGCGCGATCAGTTCTTCATGATCCTCATGTATGACCTGGCTGCCCGCGACGCCGAGATGCTCGCCATGAACCTCGCCGACATCGACACCAGGCGGCTCACCGTGGACCTGCTCGGGAAAGGCTCCAAACCAAGGCGTCTCCCCATCACCAGCGAGACCGCCCAGCACTTCGGCCGCTACACCGCCGTGTTCCACCCCAGCCCGGAACCGGCGACCCCGATGTTCTACACCGTCCGTAGTCATCGTCTGACCCGGATGTCCGACGACAACGTCGCCAGGTTCATGCGCCAGCACGCCGCCACCGCCAAGACGAGATGTCCCGACATCCCTACCCGGGTCCACCCGCACATGCTCAGGCACTCGCGGGCGATGCATCTCTACCGAGCCGGCATGCCCCTGGCCCTGCTCACCGAGTGGCTCGGGCACGCCGACCCCGAGACCACGCTCATCTACGCGAACCCTCGGGAATTGCATCAGATGCATGATCCGAATTCGGCACTCCGGCAGTTGGTCGCCTGAAACACGTCTCGCGCCTGCTGGATATTCGGGCTTCGGGAGTGTCGGCTTGATCGTTTGATCCCGTCTGATGCAGGATATGCCCACCAACTGGAGCTGGGGGTCGCGTTGCGGCGGGTGGGTTTGGCGGGCGCGGCGAGCGCCGAGCTGGTCGACGGGGTTCGGCAGCTGCGGCCGGAGGATGCGATGGTCGAGGCGATGTTGCGGGGCTGGCAGGCGCAGCAGGTAGCGCGTGGCCTGCGCGCGGAGACCGTCGGTTACCGGCAGCGGCTGGTGCGCCGGTTCATGGCCTTCACCAACGAGTACCCGTGGCAGTGGCGGCCGGGGCACGTGGACGAGTGGACGTTGATGTTGACCGCGGAGCGGCATCTGGCGGCGTCGACGATCCGTAACTACCAGACCGAGCTGCGGTTGTTCAGCGAGTACGTGTGCGACGGACGGTATGGCTGGGCGGCCGCGTGCGAGACGGAGTTCGGGCCGGGGGTGCATCCGGTACCGATCTGCCACGAGTGGAACACGATCACGCACCTGAACGAGTACGAGGGCGACCCGGAGGCCCGGCCGTTCACCCGGGCCGAACTGCAACGCTTTCTGGACTACGCCGATGAGCAGGTCGACCGGGCGGCGCAGGCCAGACGTAAGGGCGCGTTGGCGGCCTACCGGGACGCCACGCTGTTCAAGGTGGTCTACGGGTGGGGACTGCGGCGCACCGAGACCTCGAAGCTGGATCTGGCCGACTGGGGCCGCAACCCGGCTGCGCCGGAGTTCGGCCGGTTCGGGATGCTGCACGTCCGCTACGGCAAGGCGGTGCGCGGCCAGCCACCCCGGCGGCGCAACGTGCCCTCGGTGTTCGGCTGGGCAGTGGAGGCGGTGAGCGATTACGTCGAGAACATCAGGCCCCGTTTCGGGGCGGTAGATCATCCGGCGTTGTGGGTCACCGAACGCGGTGGCCGGATCAAACCCGCAGAGATCAACGCCCGGTTCGTTGCCTACCGTGATGCGCTCGGGCTGCCCCGCGAGCTGACGCCCCATTCGCTCAGGCACTCGTTCGTGACCCACCTTACGGAGAACGGGGCCGACCGCCGGTTCATCCAGGAGGCCGTCGGACATCGCTGTGACACGTCCACGGCGATCTATACCCACGTGTCCGGGGACTTCATGAACACCGCGCTGCGCAAGGCACTCACCCCGGCCTTCGAGCCAGATGCCCAGGTTCGGTAAGGAGATTCGATGACACGCAAACTGGATTACCGGTGGAACCTGCGGCAGGTAATGGCCACCCAGGGCATGTTCGCCACCACCGACCTGATCGACCCGCTCGCCGCTCGCGGGATCCGGCTGTCCTCCAGCCAGGTCTACCGGCTGGTCGTCGAGCGGCCGGAGCGGCTGAGCTTGAAGATCCTCATGGCGTTGCTGGACATCATGGACTGCTCGATGGACGAGCTGATCGAACCAGTCGCCGCTGGCTCGCCGGCCCGCAAGCGCCGTGCGGCCGGCGGCTCGGAGACCGGGATCGGGACGCTGCGCCCGAAGCCGGCGCGCATCACCCGCAGCTGATCGATGCCGACCAGCGTGATGGTGCCCGAGGTACTCGCCGACCCGATCGGTGTGGTCGTCGACATGGTCGCCGGCGCCGAGCCCGCGCTGGATCGCGCCGTCATCGAGCAGGCGGCCACCGAGGTCGCCGGCGGTCGGGCGAAGCGCCGCCGGCTCGCTCAGGCGCTGCTGGAGCGGCCCGCCGTGCTCACCGACGGCCGCTCGCCCGCCCCACGCGTTGTCGGTGACCTGCTGGTGAACCTGCGGACCGCGGGCGCGATGAGCATCGCGGCGCCGGTCTGCGCGGGCTGCGGCAAGCAGCTTCGTACGCTGCAGCGACGCGGAACCGACTGGTACTGCGCGGTTTGCAGCCCCCGGGCGACCGGGTGCGCTGCCTGTGGCCAGAACCGGATCGTGGTCACCCTCGACCGCGAGGGCCGGCCCCGCTGTTCGCGCTGCCCCGATGCCGATGGCCGGGATCCGTTGCTCACCCTGATCACGGTGATCACGACCCTGGAACCGTCGCTGCCAGTCGAGGACATCACCACCGCTATCGGGCGCGTGTTCTCCAGGCCCAGCTATCTGCAGCGCCTGGCCTGGGCCATCGAGGACCGACCTGAGCTGCTCACCGGCCAAAGCGCGCAGGCACCGATGCACGGCGTGCTGCGGCTCATCGACGAACTTCGCGAGGCCGGCGCGCAAGCCATCATCCGACCGGCCTGCCCGCAGTGTCAGCGGATCGTACGACTGCACCGGCGCATCAACGGTCAATGGCACTGCCGCAACTGCCTGGCCAAGTCCCGCGCCCAGCCCTGCTCCCGCTGCGGTGTCATCCGCGAGGCGGCCGCCCGGGACGAGCATGGCCGGCCGCTGTGTCCCAACTGCCTGGTCGCCGAGCCCGCCAACCAGGAAACCTGTGTCGGATGCGGGCGACGTCGCCGGGTCCACACCCGCACTCCGGGCGGGCCGTCGTGTCAGGCATGCCGACCGATCAGCGTGGTGGACTGCTCGATCTGCGGCCGTCACGCGCCGGGCGTGATCTCCACCGCGACCGGGCAACCGTGGTGCTACGCCTGCAGCAAACGCCGGGCCCGCTGCGTCGGCTGCGGGGCCATACGGTTGGTGCGTGGCGGAAAGCTCGCCGCCCCGCTCTGCGCCACCTGCACCCGCCCTGACCCGTCGTTCTGGCACACCTGCCCCGGCTGCGGCGAACACACCGTGCACCGGCGACGCACCTGCGGCCGCTGCGCGCTTCGACAGCGGCTCGAGCAGCTGCTCGGCTGCGACGAGGACGGCGGTATCCACCCACGCCTGCGAGCGTTGCACGAACACCTCGCCGGCCACGAACGTCCAGACACCGTGCTGACCTGGCTCAACAAGGACAACGCGTCGGCGATCTTGGGTGAACTCGCCACCGGGCAACGTCCACTGACCCACGCCGGGCTCGACGAACTGCCCGATTCCAAGCCGCTGCAGCACCTGCGCAGCGTCCTGGTTGCCGTCGGTGCACTGCCTGCCCGCGACGAGCAGATGACCCGACTCGAGAACTGGATCACGGCCACCATCACCGTGCGCGAGGACGCCGATGAACGACAACTGCTGCACCGCTACGCCACCTGGCACGTGCTGCGCAGACTCCGGCGGCGGGTGCGCGAGGCCAGCACCACCAACGGGCAGGCCATCGCAGCTCGCCGCAAGATCACTGCCGCGATCGCCTTGCTCGACTGGCTGGAAACCCAGGACCGAACCCTGGCCACGGCCGGGCAAGGCGACCTCGATACCTGGCTGGCCAGCGGCACACGCTCGGCTACCGACGCGGGGAACTTCGTCCGCTGGGCTCGCAAGCAGAAACTCACCCGACTGGAGTTCGCCGCCACCCGATGGCACGGGCCGACCGGCGTGATCGACACCGAGACCCGCTGGTCCCAGGCCCGCCGGCTCCTGCACGACGACACCCTCCAGCCCGAGGGCCGCGTCGCCGGGTTGCTCGTGCTCCTCTACGCGCAAACCGCGGCAGCGATCAGCCGGCTCACCCTCGACCACGTCCAGACCAGCAACAGCGAGACCCGCCTCCGACTCGGACGCGAACCCGTCACCCTGCCCGAACCAGTCGACGCCCTGGTCCGGGAACTGGTCAACACTCGTCGCGGTCACGCTGTCCTCGGCGACCAAGGAACCTCACGGTGGCTGTTCCCCGGCGGCCGCCCCGGACACCCCATCAGCGCCGCCCGCCTCGCCGAACGACTCCGCGAACTCGGCATCCAGGCCGGGCCATCCCGCTCGGCCGCACTGTTCCAACTCGCCACCGACCTGCCCGCCGCCATGCTCGCCCGCATGCTCGGCATCCACATAGCCGTCGCCGCCACCTGGCAACGCGCCGCCGCCGGTGACTGGACCAACTACGCCGCCGAGATCAGCCGACGACCAGCGTCCGCCCCGGCCGTCGAGCTGGTCGCCGATGATCAACAGTGAAGGTATTCAGACAGTTGGAAAACCTGACTCCGCCAGAGAACGCCGACACCGAGATGAAACGCCATGCCCTCGAAAAGGCAAACAGCACCGGCCCGCAACCCCCTCCGGCCCCGTTGTGGCACAACCGCGAGGACATCATCCAGCGCTTGTGCGGACTCAAGTAGTGACACCGGCTTATTCCGACAGGCGCCAGCCACGCGAGCCCGTCATCCCAGCCCAGCAGGCCCATCACACGCGCGAAGGAGCCGACATCGGAATAACCCGGGAATCGGAGTAATACCAGTTATTCCGAGATCGGAATAACTGGTACCTCGCCGCCGCCCCCGCCTGGGCCAGCACCAAACACACAATCATCAATCGGCTCGGCACCGACCTCGACGAACACGCAACCTTGACGGCACCCAGTGCGCCTGAACCGTCCGCGGCCGAGCTACGAGCCTGGGCACGGGCCGCCGGACTCGGCGTCCCCGACCGCGGACGACTCCGCCCCGAGATCCGGCAAGCCTGGCACGACGCCCACGCTCAGTGACCGGCGCACCAACCGACTTCACGCAAATCGCTCACCAGACCGAACCGTTACGGGGCACCGAATTGATTGCTACGGAGCGGCAGAGTTGTTTCGGGGCCGTCGCCGACAGCGAGCCGGTAGCGAGACCCTTTCGTGGCCGCTCCACATGCAGAGGCGACGCTGCCCAGCTCTTGGTGCGCTTGAGTGAAGGGGTGGCGTGGCCGCTTGATCAGGGAACGATGACGGGGTCCTTCTTCACTTTGACCCGCACCGGCCGGCTTGTGGTCCCGGTGAGGGCCTTGGTCGGGTCGGTGCCACAGGTCTCGACGGCGCTGACGGTCAGGACGAACTCGTACTCGCCGGGGACAACGTGAAGGGGCAGCGGGAAGTCGACGTCGGCGGTGCCGCCTAGCCCGAACGGTCCGGCAGCGACCGGGCCGGTGTCGGTGCCGGCTCCGTTGACCTGCCAGGTGAAGTGGCCGGGGTCGGGTGCCAGGTCGGTCAGGCTGATGCTGTAGCGACTTGCCGCGCCGCCGGCGAGCTCGCTCTGGATCCCCTCGATGTACCCGGCACCGTTGATGGACATCGCGACGGTGCTCTGGGTGCGGGCCTGTATTTCGGCGGTGCCGGTACCGAGGATGCCGTCCTGGGTGGTGCCGAAGATGTTCCAGTCGGGCACCACGGTGGGGAACGCCGGGTCGGTGACGCCGAGGTCGGTATTGCGTAGCGGGATCCGCGGCGGGATGCCGGCCACGACCGACGCAGCGAGACCGTGTGCCTGATCGGAGGCGTCAGAGGTCGCTGAGGAGGCGATCGCCGTGATCGCCAACAGGGCGGCTCCGAACGGCGGCAGGAGGACGCCGACCAGCCAGTCCAGCACGTCGCCGGCGTCTGCGCTGCTGTCGTGGCCGACGACGGCCGGTAGGCGCTGGCCGAGGTTGGGGTCGAGGGGGGCGCCCAGGCGTTCGGTCAGCCGGGCGGTGACCGGAATGTCGAGGAGGGTGTGCGCGTGGACCGTCGTCGACACCGTGTCCGGGGGGATGGTGCCGGCGCGGATCGAGTCCAAGGTGACGAACGTGCCGTCGGTGTCCGCCTTCACCTGTGGGAAGACCGCGTCAACGAGCGACTGCAGGGTCGCGGTGGGCACGGACATGGCGAAGCTGAGTCCGAGCGTCAATGGCACCGGTAACCGGTCCGCCAGGGCAAACCCGGCCTGCGCCCCCGGTTCATTCAGCCTCGGCAGCGGGAAGGTCGGCGGCTGTGGCGGCAGAACCGGGAACCCCGCGTCCTGCACCCAGATCCCCAGCCGCAGCAGGAATAGGCCTGACGAGTCCTTGCCGGTGACCAGGTTGGGTCCGGCGACGATCTTCCCGAAACCGGCGAGCTGGTCCGCCGCCGGCAGCAGCGCGTACTGGGTCTGGCTGACCAGCCGGGTCAGTGCCGCTTCGTCGAACGGTACGGGGCTCAACAGCTCGATCAGGATCGCCGGGGCGGCCGGATGGAAGATCGGCCCGGTGAACACCTGAACCTGCCGGGTGGCCTTGATGCCGTTGTCGTTGACCGCGGTCACGGTCACGGTGTGTGGGTCTGCGCCGTCGGTCACCTCCACCTCGGCCGCGTAGTTGAAGAGGCTCAGTTTCCTGTTCGGCACCTGGGTCAACGTGGCGTCGACGACCGGCCCCTCGTCCACTTGGACGGTCACCGTGTCTATCTGGTGCGGCTCTGGCAGGCCAACGTCGCTCGCCCGGCCCGACACGAGGAACGGCTGCAACGGCGCCACGTGGGCGTCATTCGGGGGAGCGGTGATCGACAAGTCAGTCGGGTAGCCCGGGGGAATCTCACCCTCGGGCTCCCACAGATCCGTACGTGACAGTCTCCCGTCATACGGCTCTTGTTGTCCTGGTCATCTGGCGGCCGGGTTCACCCAGGCCCAGTGCGCGAAGTACTGCGGCCGCTCTCGGGCCGCGCGACTCATCGCCTGCATGGACTTCTTCCAAGCGCGGAGCCGCTTGTACTTGTTCATGGTCCACCGCAGCAGGTAGGTGTTGATGCGGCGGAGCAAGGGATACAGCGCTGACCGGTAGAAGGCGCCGTAATACGCCATCCATCCCCGCACGATCGGGTTGATCACCCGGGCGAGATCCTCACCGGTGCTGCCGGTGCGGCGGTGCAGCCGCCAGGATCGCACCCGCGCGCTGATCTTCTTCAGGGCATCGTTGCTGATGGCCGGGAGGAACGACACGAACTTCGCACCGTCCTTCCGCCGGGCCGAGCGTGGCCGGAAGGTGAACCCCAAGAACGTGAACGACGTGTGCTCGAACTCGCCACGCCGGTTGCTGTCCTTGCAGTAGACGATCCGGGTCTTGGCCGGGTGCAGCCGCAGCCCAACCTCGTCCATCCGCTCATGCAGCGCGGCCAAGACCTTCTCGGCCTGCCACCGAGTAGCGCAGTGCAGGACCGCGTCGTCGGCGTACCGCTCGAACTCGACCATCGGAAACTCCCGAGACAGCCAGGTATCGAACGCGTAGTGCATGAACAGATTCGCCAGCACGGGCGAAACCGCTGAACCCTGATGGGTTCCCCGGTCGCGCGCCTGCAACGTCCCGTCGGGCAGCTGTAACGGCGCAGCCAGCCACCGCGTCACGTACAGCATCACCCAGCGGGCATCGGTGTGCGCCTGCACGGCCTTGATCACCAGGTCCCACCGGACGCTGTCGAAGAACTTCTGGATGTCCAAATCGATCACCCAGTTGCTCGTCCAGCAGCGTTTCCGGCAGACCCCGACCGCGTCCAGCGCGGAACGCCCAGGCCGGTAGCCGTAGGAGTCAGGATGGAACACCGGTTCCACCCTGGCCTCCAGATGCGCGGCTACCACGGTCTGCGCGACCCGATCCGCGACGGTAGGCACCCCTAAGATTCGGGTGCCCGCGCCGTGCGGCTTGGGTACCTCCACCGCTCGCACCGGGGGCGGGAAGTACGTCCCCGACGACATCCGATTCCAGATCTTGTACAGGTTGTTCTTCAGATCCGTCTCGAACTCCGCCAGCGACTGCCCGTCCACTCCCGGTGCGCCCTGATTCCCTTTCACCTTGAGCCAGGCGCCCCACACCTCAACCTTCGAGATGCGAAACGGCTTGCCGGATGACTTCAACTCGTCCATCGGGCTCCTCCCAGAACCTCTGGTTGACCAAACGAACACAGCCACGGACAACCCGGCGCCTTCGCTCCACCCCCGTTACAGGGGCTTCACCACTACTACGCGCCGGTCCGCCAGCATGTCCCGCGCCGGTACTCACGTCCCGGCCAGCCAAGATCAATCCCTGTCTGGCCGGGCGCTCCCTGTCGCCATGCCGCTGACGCACGGCAGTGTCGGGACACGCCTTCTCACGTTCCACACGAGAGCAGCAGACCGGGCTCACGCCGCCTCCACACCGGACACCGCCAGGCCAGTAAACGGGCACCCGCCTGGCTCATCCCGGGATACACACCAAACCCCGGTTTCGATGTCGTCTGAAGAGTTTCGATGCTTCAACAACGGTCGTCTTCCCGGCCCCCACCTGACACCTCTCGGGCGCCTTCTCCTCATCGCTCACCACGACGGTCTTCAGCCAACGCAGCATGAGGCGGTTTGAAGCCTCCCCCCGCAGGGCGGCTCCGAAGGGCCATACCTTCATCTCTCGTGCAGCACCGCATCAAGAAACTCGGCTACCTACACGGCAAGCCCCTCTCTGCGTTCGTGACACACGGCATGGCTCATTCCCTCCAACCTGGCGTGTTGTGGCGTGTGGTGCGTGGAGATCTGCCATCGGGCCCGAACAGGGTCGCCCTTCACGGCCACAGCGCGGGCGCCACGAGCGCTCAGAGCCGCTGCCCGGCCTGCAGAATCCGACGACGCGAGGTTCCCCACGACCGCAGACGGTTGACTCGACCATCAGAAACCCCCAGTTTCCGCGCGGCCGCCAGATCTCACCCGTCATGGAGACCCGCGCACACACACCTGATACCGGTCGAGGCTGTCGATTCGTTTCCGCACCCGGGTCGGCCAGGCAGGGTTGCTGCCCATTCGTCAACCGCCTGGTCCACGCGCCTGCCGACTCGTTGCGGCCTTCGAAGCGAGCGCCAGTCGCCGGCCGTGGCGTCGTCGCGGCCAGGTTTGCCGAGCCGGTCACCTGGCCGGCGCGATCGAGCAGGTCGCCCGGTTTGGTTGCCGAGCTCCTATTGCAGACCGCGGAGGTGACCATGATCCTGGGCCGGTCACGTTCAGACGTGGCAGCGTTTCGGCCGCGGCACCGTTGTCAGGAACTCGGTGGTGCCCGTGGCGGCGAGGAAGATCGCGTTGAGCTGTCCAGCATTCCTGCGCTGACGGCGACCAGCACCGGTCCGGGATGGGTGTGCCAGCCGAACGAGCCGCCCGGGTCGACGACGATCGAGGTGACCAGCAGGTCGCGGGGGCCGCGGGTCTCGATCTCGATGCCGGAGCTGTGGGCGTGTACCCGCGACCCGATCGTTGCGTGCGATAGCGGCGTGAGGTGGATGCCGTGCGGCTGATCGTCCGAGGTAGCGCCACCCGGGCCGGCCGGCGTTGCCGCCGCGGAGGCCGCGACGGCGATGGCGGTGGCGCAGGCGGCGGCGAGCATGGCGAGTCTCTTCATGGTTGGTTCCCCTTCAGGCCGGTGTTCCGGCCGCGAGTGCCTTGACGGCGCGCCGCCCATGCTTTCGGGATGGACGGCACGCGGCAGCGAGGCTGCGCACCGCTATCAGTAGCTGAATGTGGTGGCCGGCTCGTTACCGATCCAGTTCCACATCGGGACGGTCCCGTTCAGTTCCGCGCCGGGGATCAGCGCGTCGGCGTCGAGCTGCCGGGAGTTGAAGCAGATCGGGCAGACGTAGTACCGTCCGCCGGCCGCTTCGAACCGCTTGAGCGGGTCAGCGAGCGGCGGGCACCCCTCGCAGGCGACGCCGACCGCGGTGCCTGCAAGCGCGAGCCGGACCGCATCTTTGGTGAGGAATAGCAGCGTGTCGCGCCCGGTCTGGGCGGCGCCGACGGCGACCAGGAAGGCGACCGTGATCTTCTCCGGGTCCTCCATTCCCGTCGCCAGACTGATGACGGCCTTGCTGGCCGTGGCGTATCTCCCTCATTCACGACTTGGGTGAGGACGGTAAGGCGCCGAGCAGGCGCTCGTCGTCGGGTGAACTCCCCTACAAATCGAGTGGGTCGAGCAGGCCGTTGCGCAGCGCGAACAGCGTTGCGGTCGAGCGTGAGGATGCCCCCGTCTTGGCGTATGTGCGTTCGAGTGGGTACCGGCGGTCTTGCGGGAGATCCCCAGCTGTCGCCCAACGTTGTTCGTGGTCGCGCCGTGCGCGATGAGGACGAGCACCTCGACTTCGCGAGCGGTCAGCCCGGCGGGCCCGGCCACCCGGCGTCGTGTCCCCGCCCCCGCCGCGGTCAGCACGGCGTCGGCCGCGTCGGCGTCCAGCCGCCCCGTACGTGCCTCGCTCCGCAGCGCCACCGCGGCCTGGCTCGCGGTCAGCGCTCGCCGGTGTGCCCGGGGTTCGGTCATGGCCCGGAGGGCGCACGCAGCGGCCAGGATGCGGCCCGTGTAATAGGAGCCGACGCGAACTCGCTCCCACTCCGTGGCCGACGACGGGCCGGGCTTGTCGAGAATCGTGACCGGCACGCCGTGCAGCCCGATGTCGTGCACAAACCCGGCTCGGTGAAGTCGGCCAACGCCTCCAGCGCCTCGTCGAACTCCGCGTCGGACGGCCGGTCGAGCAGCCCTGGCTCGCCGGCGATCAGCTTGTGTGCATCGTGGCTGTCCGCCTCGCCGGGTAACGCCGCAGGCGCAATCGCGCAGAATGCGTCGACCAACTCCGGGTCGAACTGTGTGCCGCGGCGCGCACGTGCCACCCGTACCGCGCTGTCGACACCGCCGTTTCGGTGGTACACCTCGACGACGTCGGCAAGGTGGAACAGCCCGCAGCGGCAGCGCGATTTCCGCCCCGCTCGCGTGCGGCGGGACGCCGCGTCCGTCCCAACGGGCGAAGAACTGACGCAGTGCCGCGGACACCGCCGCGTCGAGACCAAGCCGGTCGGACAACGTCGACGCGGTGATGCAGTGCCCCTGAATGCCACGCGCGACGCGACTGCCGCCGGTTGCCACCAAGGTCGCCGCTGCCCGTAGCCGTTGAGCAAGTGAGCCGCCGGCGCCCGCGTGGCTCACGAAGAACCCGAACGCGGGCAGCCCGCCCAGGTCGACGTCGTAACTGTCCGCACGGAACGCGATGTCATCGCCGAACGACGCGGCCACCTCGGGGGCGTCGGCGACACAGCCCACCCAAGCCAGCATCGCGACATAGAACAGCGCTGGTCGCGTCCATAACGACGCGGCGACCAGCAACATCAAGCTCCTTCGCAGCACTCCGTATTCGGCGTTGTGCCGACGTCTTATCCGGCGTTTTCAAGATCATTATCTCTGAGGTCCCGGAGTTTGGCGGCTCGATCTCTTGCGTACGCGTCCGTAAGAGATCGCGGTCAGCGCTGCAGGCAGGCGGTCGGGAGCCCGGGTCGGAGGTTGGCACGATGAACGTTTCGACGTCGGTCAGGCTTGCTGGGGCAGCGAGCGACGGCCGAGCCGCCGGCGCAGTTCGGGGTTCTCGCCGTGGGCGGCCTCCAGCGCCTGGTTGAGGCTGCGGATCTCGTCGCGGTGGCGGCGTTTGAGCTCGGCGAGTTGGGCGGTGAGGGTGCGCGTCGGGGTTACCGCGCATCAGTCGTGCTCCTGCTTGTCGGCGAGGGCGTCGGTGCGAGCCTCGACCCCGGCGCCGCGGATCGCCCGCGCGCTGCCGTCGGCGAGGCGGGTGTGTTCGAGGGTGAGGATGACGCGGCCGAGTGCATCGTGTTCCTGGCGTCGTCCGGCCAGCCACACGTTGTCCTCGCTCATCTCCCGCCCGGTGCGGGCAAGGAACACAGCGTTACGTTCGGTGATCAGGTTTGCGGTGCGGTCGAGCTGGGTGCGCAGCTCGGGAAGGAAGCTGGCGTCGGTGGCGAACTTGTCACAGGTCAGGCACGAGTTGCCCTTCTGACAGACCTGGCGGGGTGGCAGCAGACACCAGCCGTTGGGCAGGATCCGGTCAGTGCGCCGGTCCAGTTCGAGCATGTCGTAGAGGTCTCGTGGGTCGATGTCCAGGTCGCGGGCGTCAGCGGTGATCTTGCGATAGCGCAGGAACTCCGCCTCGGCGGTGGACTGCAGCGTCCTCTGGCGGAGTCAGGTTTTCCAACTGTCTGAATACCTTCACTGTTGATCATCGGCGACCAGCTCGACGGCCGGGGCGGACGCTGGTCGTCGGCTGATCTCGGCGGCGTAGTTGGTCCAGTCACCGGCGGCGGCGCGTTGCCAGGTGGCGGCGACGGCTATGTGGATGCCGAGCATGCGGGCGAGCATGGCGGCGGGCAGGTCGGTGGCGAGTTGGAACAGTGCGGCCGAGCGGGATGGCCCGGCCTGGATGCCGAGTTCGCGGAGTCGTTCGGCGAGGCGGGCGGCGCTGATGGGGTGTCCGGGGCGGCCGCCGGGGAACAGCCACCGTGAGGTTCCTTGGTCGCCGAGGACAGCGTGACCGCGACGAGTGTTGACCAGTTCCCGGACCAGGGCGTCGACTGGTTCGGGCAGGGTGACGGGTTCGCGTCCGAGTCGGAGGCGGGTCTCGCTGTTGCTGGTCTGGACGTGGTCGAGGGTGAGCCGGCTGATCGCTGCCGCGGTTTGCGCGTAGAGGAGCACGAGCAACCCGGCGACGCGGCCCTCGGGCTGGAGGGTGTCGTCGTGCAGGAGCCGGCGGGCCTGGGACCAGCGGGTCTCGGTGTCGATCACGCCGGTCGGCCCGTGCCATCGGGTGGCGGCGAACTCCAGTCGGGTGAGTTTCTGCTTGCGAGCCCAGCGGACGAAGTTCCCCGCGTCGGTAGCCGAGCGTGTGCCGCTGGCCAGCCAGGTATCGAGGTCGCCTTGCCCGGCCGTGGCCAGGGTTCGGTCCTGGGTTTCCAGCCAGTCGAGCAAGGCGATCGCGGCAGTGATCTTGCGGCGAGCTGCGATGGCCTGCCCGTTGGTGGTGCTGGCCTCGCGCACCCGCCGCCGGAGTCTGCGCAGCACGTGCCAGGTGGCGTAGCGGTGCAGCAGTTGTCGTTCATCGGCGTCCTCGCGCACGGTGATGGTGGCCGTGATCCAGTTCTCGAGTCGGGTCATCTGCTCGTCGCGGGCAGGCAGTGCACCGACGGCAACCAGGACGCTGCGCAGGTGCTGCAGCGGCTTGGAATCGGGCAGTTCGTCGAGCCCGGCGTGGGTCAGTGGACGTTGCCCGGTGGCGAGTTCACCCAAGATCGCCGACGCGTTGTCCTTGTTGAGCCAGGTCAGCACGGTGTCTGGACGTTCGTGGCCGGCGAGGTGTTCGTGCAACGCTCGCAGGCGTGGGTGGATACCGCCGTCCTCGTCGCAGCCGAGCAGCTGCTCGAGCCGCTGTCGAAGCGCGCAGCGGCCGCAGGTGCGTCGCCGGTGCACGGTGTGTTCGCCGCAGCCGGGGCAGGTGTGCCAGAACGACGGGTCAGGGCGGGTGCAGGTGGCGCAGAGCGGGGCGGCGAGCTTTCCGCCACGCACCAACCGTATGGCCCCGCAGCCGACGCAGCGGGCCCGGCGTTTGCTGCAGGCGTAGCACCACGGTTGCCCGGTCGCGGTGGAGATCACGCCCGGCGCGTGACGGCCGCAGATCGAGCAGTCCACCACGCTGATCGGTCGGCATGCCTGACACGACGGCCCGCCCGGAGTGCGGGTGTGGACCCGGCGACGTCGCCCGCATCCGACACAGGTTTCCTGGTTGGCGGGCTCGGCGACCAGGCAGTTGGGACACAGCGGCCGGCCATGCTCGTCCCGGGCGGCCGCCTCGCGGATGACACCGCAGCGGGAGCAGGGCTGGGCGCGGGACTTGGCCAGGCAGTTGCGGCAGTGCCATTGACCGTTGATGCGCCGGTGCAGTCGTACGATCCGCTGACACTGCGGGCAGGCCGGTCGGATGATGGCTTGCGCGCCGGCCTCGCGAAGTTCGTCGATGAGCCGCAGCACGCCGTGCATCGGTGCCTGCGCGCTTTGGCCGGTGAGCAGCTCAGGTCGGTCCTCGATGGCCCAGGCCAGGCGCTGCAGATAGCTGGGCCTGGAGAACACGCGCCCGATAGCGGTGGTGATGTCCTCGACTGGCAGCGACGGTTCCAGGGTCGTGATCACCGTGATCAGGGTGAGCAACGGATCCCGGCCATCGGCATCGGGGCAGCGCGAACAGCGGGGCCGGCCCTCGCGGTCGAGGGTGACCACGATCCGGTTCTGGCCACAGGCAGCGCACCCGGTCGCCCGGGGGCTGCAAACCGCGCAGTACCAGTCGGTTCCGCGTCGCTGCAGCGTACGAAGCTGCTTGCCGCAGCCCGCGCAGACCGGCGCCGCGATGCTCATCGCGCCCGCGGTCCGCAGGTTCACCAGCAGGTCACCGACAACGCGTGGGGCGGGCGAGCGGCCGTCGGTGAGCACGGCGGGCCGCTCCAGCAGCGCCTGAGCGAGCCGGCGGCGCTTCGCCCGACCGCCGGCGACCTCGGTGGCCGCCTGCTCGATGACGGCGCGATCCAGCGCGGGCTCGGCGCCGGCGACCATGTCGACGACCACACCGATCGGGTCGGCGAGTACCTCGGGCACCATCACGCTGGTCGGCATCGATCAGCTGCGGGTGATGCGCGCCGGCTTCGGGCGCAGCGTCCCGATCCCGGTCTCCGAGCCGCCGGCCGCACGGCGCTTGCGGGCCGGCGAGCCAGCGGCGACTGGTTCGATCAGCTCGTCCATCGAGCAGTCCATGATGTCCAGCAACGCCATGAGGATCTTCAAGCTCAGCCGCTCCGGCCGCTCGACGACCAGCCGGTAGACCTGGCTGGAGGACAGCCGGATCCCGCGAGCGGCGAGCGGGTCGATCAGGTCGGTGGTGGCGAACATGCCCTGGGTGGCCATTACCTGCCGCAGGTTCCACCGGTAATCCAGTTTGCGTGTCATCGAATCTCCTTACCGAACCTGGGCATCTGGCTCGAAGGCCGGGGTGAGTGCCTTGCGCAGCGCGGTGTTCATGAAGTCCCCGGACACGTGGGTATAGATCGCCGTGGACGTGTCACAGCGATGTCCGACGGCCTCCTGGATGAACCGGCGGTCGGCCCCGTTCTCCGTAAGGTGGGTCACGAACGAGTGCCTGAGCGAATGGGGCGTCAGCTCGCGGGGCAGCCCGAGCGCATCACGGTAGGCAACGAACCGGGCGTTGATCTCTGCGGGTTTGATCCGGCCACCGCGTTCGGTGACCCACAACGCCGGATGATCTACCGCCCCGAAACGGGGCCTGATGTTCTCGACGTAATCGCTCACCGCCTCCACTGCCCAGCCGAACACCGAGGGCACGTTGCGCCGCCGGGGTGGCTGGCCGCGCACCGCCTTGCCGTAGCGGACGTGCAGCATCCCGAACCGGCCGAACTCCGGCGCAGCCGGGTTGCGGCCCCAGTCGGCCAGATCCAGCTTCGAGGTCTCGGTGCGCCGCAGTCCCCACCCGTAGACCACCTTGAACAGCGTGGCGTCCCGGTAGGCCGCCAACGCGCCCTTACGTCTGGCCTGCGCCGCCCGGTCGACCTGCTCATCGGCGTAGTCCAGAAAGCGTTGCAGTTCGGCCCGGGTGAACGGCCGGGCCTCCGGGTCGCCCTCGTACTCGTTCAGGTGCGTGATCGTGTTCCACTCGTGGCAGATCGGTACCGGATGCACCCCCGGCCCGAACTCCGTCTCGCACGCGGCCGCCCAGCCATACCGTCCGTCGCACACGTACTCGCTGAACAACCGCAGCTCGGTCTGGTAGTTACGGATCGTCGACGCCGCCAGATGCCGCTCCGCGGTCAACATCAACGTCCACTCGTCCACGTGCCCCGGCCGCCACTGCCACGGGTACTCGTTGGTGAAGGCCATGAACCGGCGCACCAGCCGCTGCCGGTAACCGACGGTCTCCGCGCGCAGGCCACGCGCTACCTGCTGCGCCTGCCAGCCCCGCAACATCGCCTCGACCATCGCATCCTCCGGCCGCAGCTGCCGAACCCCGTCGACCAGCTCGGCGCTCGCCGCGCCCGCCAAACCCACCCGCCGCAACGCGACCCCCAGCTCCAGTTGGTGGGCATATCCTGCATCAGACGGGATCAAACGATCAAGCCGACACTCCCGAAGCCCGAATATCCAGCAGGCGCGAGACGTGTTTCAGGCGACCAACTGCCGGAGTGCCGAATTCGGATCATGCATCTGATGCAATTCCCGAGGGTTGGTGTAGATCGCCGTCGAGGTGTCGCAGCGATGCCCGACCTGTTCTTGGATGAATCGGCGGTCCGCGCCGTCCTCGGTCAGGTGCGTGACATAGGAGTGGCGCAGCGAGTGCGGCGACAAATCACGCGGCAGGCCGAGTGCGTCGCGGTAGGCGACGAACCGGGCGTTGATCTCCGCGGGCTTGACCCGCCCACCTCGCTCAGTGATCCACAACGCCGGATGATCCACGGCACCGAACCGAGGCCGGACGTTGTCGACGTAGTCGGCGACCGCCTCCACCGCCCAGCCCATCACCGAAGCGACGTTGCGCCGACGGGGCGGTTGGCCGCGCACCGCCTTGCCGTAGCGCACGTGCAGCATCCCGAACCGGCCGAACTCCGCCGCTGCCGGGTTGCGGCCCCAATCGGCCAGGTCCAGCTTCGCGGTCTCGGTGCGCCGCAGCCCCCAGCCATAGATCACCTTGAACAACGTCGCGTCCCGGTAGGCGGCCAGCGCACCCTTGCGCTTGGCCCGTGCCGCTCGCTCGACCTGCTCGTCGGCGTAGTCCAGGAACCGTTGCAGCTCCTCGCGCGAGAGCGGCCGGGCCTCCGGGCTGCCCTCGTACTCGTTCAGGTGCGCGATGGTGTTCCACTCATGACAGATCGGCACCGGGAACTGCCCGAACGCCTCCTCACACGCGCTTGCCCAGCCATAGCGGGCATCGGTGAGGTACTCACTGAACAGACGAAGATCGGTCTGGTAGCCGCGGATCGTCGCCGGCGCCAGATGCCGTTCGGCGGTCAACGTCAACGTCCACTCGTCCACGTGACCAGGACCCCACTGCCAGGGAAACTCGTTGGTAAACACGACGAACGCTCGCACCAACCGCTCCCGGGGATCGATAGTCGACGCGCGCAGCCCACGGGCAGTCTGCTGCGCCCGCCAGCCGCGCAGCATCGCCTCCACCATCGCCTCTTCCGGCCGCAGTTGGACGACGCCGTCCATCAACTCAGCGGTCGCCGCACCCGCCAAACCCACCCGCTGCAACCTGCCTCCCATCGCCAAGTGACGGGCGTATCCTGCATCAGACGGGATCAGCCGATCAACGCGACGCGCCGCATCCCTTCCCCGATCGTTGATCCAGGACTTCGTTCAACCCGCCAACTCTCGGAAAGACCAATTCGGATCATGCATCTGATGCAATTCCCGAGGGTTTGCGTAGACCATGCTCATCGTCGGCGTCAGGTGCCCGAGGTAGCGCTGCAGGACCTGAATCGGCACGCCGTTATTGAGCAGGTTGGTGGCGACCGTGTGCCGGAAACGGTGGGTGCGGTTGAAGTCGACGAGCGTGCCGGTGCCGTCGCGCACTTCCAGCCGGGCGGCCAGCTTGCTCAGCGCCTGCCGCAGGCTGTTACCGGAGTAGGGCCTGTCGCCGTTGCGGTTCATCAACGGCGCGAGGAACAGGTACTTCGGCATGACGCCCGGAGCGCCGTGTTCGGCAAAGTACCGCGCCGCCCACTGCTGCTGTTCGCGGATGATCGCGACGATCTCTGCGTGCACGAGGATCGAGTTCGGCGATCAGGGCAGGTGTCGGGATCGGTGAGCCGCGCCCGTCCGCCGGCGTTGCCATCGCCGGTGGTTGCGGTGTCGGCGCTTCCACGCTGGGGATGCCGGTCATTGCGCCTGACCCAATCGGCTGGTGACCTGCAGGAACCACGACTCGAGTGAAGTGTTGACGGGCTGGAGTCGGTAGACGGAGATCCCGCCGCTGACCAGCGCGCGCGATCGTCGCGATGACATCGCGCGACGTGTCGGCAGGCAGGCTGATAGCCAAACCACCGCCATCGATGGTGACGGTCACGAGCAAGTTCGCAGCGTCGACGAGGGCGCTCGCCCGGTCGGGATCGGAGCACTCGACCTGCAACCTGACGGCCGTCCCGGCCAGCAGCTCGGTGATCGGCCCCTGCCGGATCACGTTGCCGCGGTCCACGATCGCGACCGCGTCGCAGGTGCGCTCGACCTCGTCCAGCAGGTGCGAGGACAACACGACCGTGCGTCCCTCGGCGACCAGCGAGCGGATCATGTCGCGCATCTCCTGCATACCGGCGGGATCGAGGCCGTTCATCGGCTCATCCAAGATCAACAACTGCGGGTCGCCGATGAGGCACGCTGCGACACCCAGCCGCTGCCGCATGCCCATCGAGTACGTCGACACCCGGTCCTCGGCCCGGTGCAAGATCCCCACGCGCTCCAAGGACGCGTCGATGCGGCCACGAGCCGCGGGCTCTCGTGCCGCCGCGAGCACCTGCAGATTCTCCCGGCCGGTCAGGTGACCGTGGAAGCGCGGCTCGTCGACGATGGCCGCCACCCGAGCCAGCGCCAGATCGCGATGCGCGGGAACGGCGTAGCCGAGCAGCGACATCGACCCCGCGTCCGCGTGCGTGAGCCCGAGCAACACGCGGATCAACGTCGTCTTACCCGCGCCGTTCGGGCCGAGATAACCGAACGCACAGCCGCGTGGGATACGCAGGTCCACGTTGTTGACCGCGACGTTGTCGCCGAACCGCTTCGTCAACCCGTGTGCCTCGACCGCCCACCGACCGTCGGAGGCCACCACCGCCGTCATCACGAGCACCGAGCCGGTGCGCGTGCCGCCATCCTCCACCCCTTCCGCCCGCCCGCTCCACTTGATCGTGCACCGAATCACGCGGAGCGGCATCAGGTACGCCCCTGACACGACCCGGAATCGTCACCCGCTCACTCGGCGCGTTCTCAGCGACCCGCTCGAAGATTCGGTCCACCGCCCATAACGACAACACCGGGCCGGCCGGACTCTCATCTACAGCGCGCGATTCGGCGCTCGCGCAGACCTGCGCGGACACCGTGGGTGATCGCGCCTGCCGTGTCGTTTCATGCCGGCTGTACCGGACCCGTCGATGGCTGCGGCCGCAGCGCCATTGATCACGTCAGCGGGCCTGTGCCGGTCCGTCGCCGCTCGAAGGGCGCCGGCGTGAGCTCAGCGGGCCGAGGTACGGCTGAAGCCGCCCTCGTGCACGGGCATCCGCGTGACGGTGATCGACGGGTCGTCCCACTTCGCGAGCTCGGCCGACAGGGTGGGAGTGATCTCGCCGTAGTACTGCTCGCTTACGACCGCCTCGAGGATGTCGAACGCCGATGCGAAGTGCTTCGCGTTGGCCTGCATGTGGAACTCCATCGACGCGGCATCGAGGTGGACCTGGACGATCGTGAGGCTCCGCGCCGCGTCGTCGAGGTAGGCATGGAAGGCGATGATCCGCGGCTCGTTGGTCTCGACGAAGTCGACGAGCGACGCCACGAGCTTGCGGACGTCGTCCTCCTTCCCCGGCTTGACCGTCATCGTGCCGACGTAAACGAACGCTGCCATGGCCGTCCCCTTTCCTTCCCTGAGCCGATGTGGCGTCTGAGGTCATACTGGTCCCGGCTGCTAACGACCCGCTAAGGCCGCGGGCCCACGGCGCGTAGGCCGGCTGTCCGGTGGGGGCGTGATGGACTTCGGGATCCTCGGCCCGACAACCGTCATCGACGGCGGTCGGCGCGTCGAGCTTCCGGCCGGCCGCGCCAGGGCGCTGCTCGCGATCCTCATGCTGCACGCCGGCGACCCGGTGCCCGCCGAGCGGCTGGTCGACGAGCTTTGGGGCGAGCATCCGCCGCCGACGGCGCCGACCGTCGTCCATGGCCACGTCTCGCGGCTGCGTACAGCGCTCGAGCCGGGCCGGCCCAGGGGCGCGCCGCCGACGGTCCTTGAGACGGTCGGCGCGGCGTACCGGCTGGCCGTCGACCCAGACGCCATCGACGCGCACCGCTTCACCCGGCTGCTCAGCGCCGCGCGGCCGCAGGCACCGGCGCGCCGCGCGGCGACGCTGAGGACGGCGCTCGAGCTGTGGCGCGGTGCCGCGCTCGCCGACTTCGTCTACGAGCCGTTCGCACAGCGGGCGAGCTCGGCGCTCGAGGCGCTGCGCACCGAGGCCGTCGAGGAACGCTTCGCCGCCGACCTCGACTGCGGACGTGGCGGCGCGCTCGTCGCAGCGTTGGAAGACGCTGTCGCCGCCCACCCCTACCGTGAGCGGCTCTGGGAGTTCCTCATCCGCGCGCTATACCGCTCCGGCAGGCAGGCGGACGCACTCGACGCCTACCGACGCGTCCGCGCACTCCTCGTCGACGAGCTCGGCCTCGACCCCGGGCCCCGCCTGCGGGACCTCGAGGCGGCGATCCTCCGGCACGACCCGGCGCTCGGCGCGGACGCCGCGGCACCGGTCGCAGCCGTCGACGGGGCCGCGTCCTCATGGATGCCGCGCGAGCGGCGGACCGTCACCGTCGCCGCCGTCGACGTGTCACCCGGCATCGACGGCGCGGTCGGCAGCGGCCTCGACGCCACCGTCGACCCCGAGGTCATCGACGCCGTCGTGGCGGCGGCGACGCGGGTCGCCGTCGATGTCCTCGAGACCTACGGCGCGCGCGTCGAGCGGCTCCTCGGCGGACGGCTGGTCGCGTTCTTCGGCGTCCCGGCCGCGCACGAGGACGACGCGCTGCGCGCCGTCCGCGCGAGCCTGGCCGTGCGAACGGCGATCGCTGCCCTCGCCGCCGATCGACCACCAGCCGACGGCGGAGGCGTTGCAGCGCGCGGCCGCCGACGGCGACGTCGTCATCGGGCCGGCAACGCTGCGCCTGGTCCGCGGCGCCGCCATCGTCACGCCCATCGGCTCCGACGCCGACGGCACCGGCGACACTCGACCGGCATCGGCGTGGCGGGTGCTCGACGTGCCGAGCCACGCCCCCGGCGTCCCGCACGCGCTCGACGCGCCGATGGTCGGTCGCCAGCGCGAGCTCACGACGCTGCGCTCAGCGCTGCGACGGGCGGTGCGTGCCGGCGCCGTCGTCCGCGTCAACATCGTCGGCGACGCGGGTCTCGGCAAGTCACGGCTCGCGCGCGAGCTCGTGTCATCCGTCGACGCCGACCACGTGACACTGCACTGCCCCGTGCCCGGCGACGTCATGACGCTCCTGCCGCTGCGGGAGGCCGTCATCGAGGCGGCGGGCGTGCACGGCTGGCGCGGCCTCCACCAGCTCCTCGCCGACGGCGACGGCGACTCGCTCGGCCAGCTCGCCGAGTCGATCGGGCTACGCGCCGAGCCCGACAACGCCGCCCCGCTCGTCGCGGCGATGCGCCGGCTCATCGAGGCGCTCGCCCAGGTCAAGCCGCTCGTCGTCGTCCTCGAAGACCTTCACTGGGCCGAACCGACCTTTCTCGACATCGTCGACGACCTCGCCGCGGCGGCGCGGGGGCCGATCCTCCTCCTCTGCCTCGCCCGCCCGGAGCTCGCCGAGCACCGGCCGAGCTGGCCCACCGCGGACGCCGACCACCTCGAGCCGCTCGCAGCCGACGACGTCGAGCGGCTCATCCGCGGCCGCGCCGGCGCCATCGCCCCAGGCGAGGTCACCCGCATCGTCGAGCTCTCACAAGGCAACCCGTTGTTCGCCGAGCAGCTCCTCGTGGCGCTCACCGAGGGCGATATCGACACCGTGCCCCGCTCGCTGCGCGGGCTGCTGACGATGCGGCTCGACCAGCTCGGCCCGGGCGAGCGCGACGTTCTCCTCACCGCGTCGGTCGTGGGCGCCGAATGCGACCGCGACATCCTCACGGCGGTGCTGCCCGACGATGCCGCGCCCCACCTCGGCCGCCACCTTGACGCGCTCGAGCAGAAGCGGCTCGTCACCCGCACCCAGGATGGGATGCGCTTCGTCCACGTCCTCATCCGGCTCGCGGCCTACCGCAGCATGACCCGCGACGATCGGACCCAGCTACATCAGCGGGTCGCGCGCTGCCTCCACGAGCGCACGCCCGACGCGCCTCCCGAACTCGAGGCGGCCATCCGCTTCCACACGGAGCACGCCGCCACGCACCGCCCGGGAACCGCGCCAGAGCGGCGAGACGCGGCTCCCGGACCATGAAACGCCCGAAGGCCCGTGAGCCAGCGCCCGGACGAGCCCCGGTGCCCCGTCAGGCGGGCGTCGTCGGGGGCGCTCGAGGGCCCGGCCGATGTAGTGCGCGACGCCGAGCCCGAGCCGCCCGCTGACCTCCTCGCCGTCGACGTCCCACCGGCGACCGGTGCGGAGGCCGCACGCCCAGCACATGATGACACCCCACCCGATCGACACGCCGAGCTTGGATCACCCACAGCACACTCCGGTCACAGTCTCCTTCCCCGGCTGCGAGCGGTGCACCCCCGTCCCTTCACGCGGGTATCGCCTCGTGTGCCAGGCTCACCGTTCGGGCGGCAGGTGGATGAATGCGGAAGCCACACCGGCGCGCAGAATGCCAGGATTCCCTCGACTACCACGGACATAATGACAGTCACCTCGGCGAGATCGGTCTGGGGTTTCTCCGGAGGCGGCCCGCACGCGCTGGCGTGCGGCGCACTGGCCGGCGATCTGGTGGCGGCGGTCGCGACACTCGGCTCGCCCGCTCCTCCCGACACGCCGGGCCTGGACTACTTCGCCGGCATGTCCGACGAAGCGCGGCAGGACGTCGAGCTGCTGCGCACCGACCGTGCCGAGTGGGAGCGGGTGAGCGCGGAGCAGCGCGAGGCGTCACTTGCTATGACCGCCGCGCAGCTCGTCGACACCTGGTCGGCGGGCAAGGCGCATGCCGACGCCGTGGCGCTGCGCGGCGACTTCGGCGCCTGGTTGCACCGCGCCGTCCAAGAGGGGATGGCCCCGGCCATCGACGGTGCGCTCGAGGACAACGTCGCGATCTTCCACGCTCCGTGGGGCTTCGAGCTGGTGTCGATCGCCGTCCCGGTCAAGGTCTGGCACGGCGCCCAGGACCGCTTCGTGCCGTACCCGCACGGCCGCTGGCTCGCCGAGAACATCCCGGGCGCCGAGGCCGACCTCGGTGACACGGCCGGGCACATGACCGTCGCCGCCGACCGCATCGGCGACGTGCACGAATGGCTGGCCCGCTATCTCTAGGAAGCGCTGACCCGGCCAGCGCGCGAACGCACGGAACGGCACCGACTTCGAGCTGTGTCGGCACCGAAAGGTTGCCCCGGATTCGGCAGGGTAGATGCGATGCATGATGCGTGGCGGGTGCGCGGCCGCGGCCTGCCGCCGCAAACGTCTCGCCCGGCGGCTGGGCAGATACTGGGCGTTCTGCATACGAACCCGTAGCCCCGGAAAGCGCGCGACCATGTCTGCTGCGTCGGCGGGACGTCTCGCGCGGGCCTGGAAGGACCCGGCCGCCGCAGGCTTTGTGGGTGAGTGTCTGTCCCTCATGTGGCCACGAAACCAGCCGGGGCGAAGCCGGAGGATGGTAGCGGTCACCGGACTATTGGGTCCCAGCCGCGCAGGTGCGTGACGGACTGGCGGTACTCCCACTCGATGAGGTCCTTGAGCAGGTGGGCCAGCCGCCCGCTGCTGGTGATGCCAGCGATGTCGGCGACCCCGCGGCGGGTCCCGACCGAGACGACGAACCCCTTGTCATGGAAGGTGAACGTCTCCAGCGGCCGGCCCTCCAGCTCCGCGTCCAGGTTGCGGGCCACCGTCTCGCCCTCCTCCAGCGCCACCTGCGCCAGCGGCGGCAGCACATGCCCTGTGCGCGGATCCACCACCGAGGCGAGGTCGCCGGCGACATAGACCTCCGGGTGGTCCAGCACGCGCAGGTACCGGTCGACCTTGACGCGGCCGTTGTGGCCGATCGGCAACCCCGAACCCACCACCAGCTCGGGTGCTTTCACCCCACCCGCCCAGACGAACACGCCGCCCTCCACCAGCTGGCCGCCCTTGAGCCGGAAGCCCCCTCGGTCGCGGCCGCGACCATCGTGTTGGTGCGGACCTGCACGCCCAGGTCAGAAAGGATCCTGGTGGCATTGTCGATCAGCTGCGGCGAGGAGCCGGCCAGGATGGTGGGGCCCGCCTCAACAAGCAGGACGGCGGGCCGGTCGGGCGCCAGGCCGTGCCCGCTGGCCACCTCGGGGAGCATCTCGGCCAGCTCGCCGGTCAGCTCGACCCCGGTGGCGCCGCCGCCGCGTCGTCGAGCGCCTTGTTGACCGCCGCCCACACCCGCTCGGCGTCGCTGGCCGAGTACAGCGACAGGGCGCGCTGGGCCAGGCCGGGGATGGCGAAGTCGTTGGGCCGGCTGCCCAGCGCCAGCACCAGCCGGCTCCAGCCGATCGGCCCGGCCCTGGTGAGCAGCCGCCGGCCGGCCAGGTCGAAACCACTGATGTCGGTCTGGACGAAGCGGACCCGCTTGGCCAGCATGTTCTGGAGCGGGATGCGCACCGCGTCGGCGGCGCGGGTGCCGCCGGCGACGCGGGGCAGCTCGGTAAGTACCTGGTGGTAGTCGTAGCGGTCGACCAGGGTCAGCTCCACCACGGGGTTGTTGCGCAGCTTGGCCGTCAGGCGCAAGGCGACGTGCAATCCTGCGTAGCCCGCCCCGGCGACCACGATCCGGCCGCCCCTCCGGGCGGTGGATGCGCTCACGGCGTCCTCCAAAGGTCCTGCCCCTGCTGGGGAAGAAGGCGTCCAGCCAGTCGCATATCTCCTGCGCCAGCCGAGTCGGGTTGTTGACCTGGCAGCGTCGACCCCGGGCAACCCGGACGGCCACGCACCTGGAACCTGCGGTCCATCCGCACCTTCACGATCGTCTTCGGCTTGCTCAGCTCGATGTTCGACATCCTCACCTTCATTACCCTCCGCCTGGGATTCCACGCCAGCGCCACCGGAGCGTTACGTGCACAACTTCACGCAGGCCGCTTGGGGCAATGGGCACACGTGGCGCGGCACGGTCTCGCGCGGCGCTGAGCTGATCGCGCACGGTTGGGCGGGTGCATCCGTTGAGGTGGCTGGCCGCGCCGCGGGTACCCGCGGCCATTACAGTTGATCTTGTACCGTGCACGTGGCCAGCGCAGCTAGGAGGGGATGGCGCGGAGGTGACCATCGCAACTAGAAGATGATCTTGGTGAGGGGCCCGGTCGTGATCCTCGATCGTTCGGATTCATCTACGTAGGCCGCCGGGCGCACAGCTCCGGACTACCTCGCGCACGACGTCAGCGACGACCGCTGGGCACGAGAGCATCACCACGTGTGACGCTCCTTCGGCGACGGTGACTGTCGCCCCCATCCGGTCGTATGAGAAGCGATGAACACTTGTGTGGATCACGCCGTCGGCGGTCGGCAGGACCGCCCATGACGGCGCGTCCGCCAGGCTGGGGTTGGCGCTTCTCGCCGAACGCAAACTCGCTGCCGCCATCGGGGAGGGGGGTAGGCTTGATTTACGGTCCGACGACGGCCGCGGGAACTTCGACTGGAACGTGGCGAGGTCCTCGCGCTCATCGGGCGCCATTCCCGCGACGTACACGAGCCCGGCCACGTTGTCCGCCACCCCTGACGCGGTAATGACGGCTCCCCGTAAGAATGGCCAACGGGCAGCACCGGACCCTCGACCTGCTCGATCACGAATTTCGTGTACTCGGCGCCTTCGACGGTAACGCCGCGCAACGGGTTCGGCGGCGCCTTGATCGTCAGCCCGTCTCCTGCCAGCTCGGCGTAGAGCCGGCTCCAGCTCGACGCGTCGCGAACGCTCCGTGAACGAGAATCATCGTTGGGTCAGCCATGATCAGCATCCGCCTCTCCGGTCGATTCGTCACAGCGACGGTAGGTGCGGCGGCATCTGTGTTAGCCGTGGTCTCCGGGCTTACTGAACTCATTTGACCTCATTCGTGGCGCCTCGCAGACGCCTCGGTCGTAGGGCCGATCCTATTCGGCTCAGGGAGGCCTCACCAGCATCGCCGGATCGGCCCAGAAACAGGCAGAGCTGCCGTGCCGCCCCAGCGCTTCTTGGTTCGCTCCTCCGCTGCTGCCTCGCGCTGCCAGTCGAGCAGCTGGCGCACGGTCCGTCGGCGAAGGATTGCTCCAGCGCGCTGCCCGCGGGCAAGCGGCCGCATGCCCGACTCCACATCACCGGCTGGAGGCGGCGAGCACTGGCGCGGTCGGCAGTTTCTTGCGCTGCAACAGGAGATGATCGGGGCCCCAGCAACTCCAACCCGAAGGCGATCATGACAATGGCGTCATTGTCGCCAAGGCCAACGACGCCGAACGTTGCTCGCGATCAGCGCTTCGTAATGATGGTCGTGGCCGGCAGCCTGAACCGGCGCTCGGCCCTGTGGGGCAGGTCGGCCCGGAGCCAGCGCGAGACGTGCCGGGGCAGCGTGGCCATGATGATCTCGTCGAACGCATGATCGCTGAACACCTTCTCCATGGCCTCGAGAGGATCGGGACTGCCTAGATCACCCTCGACGGGGACACCCAGCTCATCGAGGTCAGCCAGCATCTCGTCGAGCCGTTGCCGGGCCTGCGCGCTCGCCTGCTCGTCGCTGGCGGGACGGCGGTAGTCCGTCATCCACCACGTCATGCTGGGCTGGAGGGCCTCAGCCGCGGCCGCGGGCTCCGGATAGTTCGCCGCGGTGGTGTTCGGGACGAGCACGTAGAAGGAGCTTGGTCCCGCCTCAATCCGCTTGCGGAGCGCTTCCCGTAGCTCCGCACGCTGCAGGGTCTGGTTCGCGACGACAAGATATCTACGCATGACGGCCACCCGCTTGGTCCTGGCCGGCGCTGGACGTCCGGTGCCAACTCAATGTATCCCGCGATGCGGACCTAGGGTCTGTGCGAACTAGAGCTTTTCGGCGCAGCGGTCCTCAAGGTGGGGTCAGGACAGGCCGCACGTGGGCAATGCCACTCACCTGGGATGCAATGGCACCGACCCAAACTCCGTCGACGCGCGGGAAGATCGTCACCATTCCGCTCGACGCCCAAACAAGTGGTCACTTTCGCGCCGCGGGACCAGCGTTGGGATACATCGATCGACGGCGCGCTGAACAGCGGGTGAGCGGTGAGGAGGTCGGCGACGTGCGCTACGTCGCGGATACGGTCGAAGTCGACGCGCACTGGCAAACCGGCCGTGACCGGCCGCTACGCCACAGATTTCTTGATCTGCACGCCGACATTAGTCGCGACGGGCCACAAATAGCGACGGAGGTGGCTCAGCCTCGTGTGACCAGTTCTGGTTTTGGCGATCGCGAGGATGGGACGCTGGCGGAGTGCCGCCGACGCGACCGGTACGGTCAGCGTGGATCGTGCATCCGTAGGCTATGACGTGGCGGATGAATGCTATTCGCACGAGGCGAAGAGGCGGCTGTCCTGTCAGCATGGTCAGCGAACCGGCCGCCCGTCCTCGAGGTACCGGAGCCGTTGCGGCTTGGTGACCGCTGCCGCGACGCGGCGATGCACCGGCCCGCTGAGCAGCCGCAGCGCGCGGTCGACCCGGGCCAACCGGTAGGCGGAGATCTCCTCCTCCTGCAGCACGATTCCGGCGAGCGCGGGATCGTCGAGCAGGCCGCAGCCGAACAGGAACCGCATCCCTCCCGGCCGGCCGGGTCGCGGACGCAGGAAATCCACGCACAGCAGGCGGCCATGGAGCCTGTTGCAAGTTCGGCGTGGCATCCTGACTTTGCCTGTCGGGAATGTCATGATTGGGTGTGGCTCGGGATTATCGACCGGTGGATCGTGCTCAGCCGTTCTTGCTGCCGCCGGATATGCGGGATTGGTTGCCTGCCGATCATGTGGTGTGGTTCGTGATCGAGGTGGTGCGGCTGTTGGACACCCGGCGTTTCCAGCAGCGGCGTGCGACTCGGTCGTGGACGGGTCCGCGCCCGTATCACCCGGACATGCTGCTCGCGCTGCTGGTTTACGGCTACGCGCAGGGGCAGCGGTCCTCGCGGCGGATCGAGGCGCTGTGCGAGGTGGACGTGGCGTTCCGGGTGGTCTGCGGCGGCGACCCGCCGGATCACAGCACGCTGGCCCGGTTCCGCCGCGCGAACCTGGCCGCGTTCACCGAGTTCTTCGAGCAGGTGCTGAGGCTGTGCGCGCAGGCCGGCATGGTCAAGCTCGGCACGGTCGCGATCGACGGCACGAAGATCGCCGCGAACGCCTCGCTGGGCGCGAACCGGTCCGAGGACTGGCTGCGCGAGCAAGTGGACCGGATCGTGGCCGAGGAGCGTGTCAGATGGTCTGTGTACGGGAGGTGCCTGAGAGCCTGAAGTGACTGATGTGGCTTCAGGTGGAAGGAGACACCGAGCATGTGCGCAGCAATGATCACCGATCTGGGGCCGGAGTCGTCGATGCCGGGCCGGGCGACACCACCGGCGCCGCCCCCGTGGGCGTGCGAGCAGACTCGCGCCCGGACGGCCGCCGAGCTGGCCGACGAGCTGGTGGACGAGGCGTGGCTGGACCAGCTGATCGCCTCCGCCGGGGCGGGCGAGTTGCGGTTGACCGGCGAGGGCGGGTTCCTGCCGGAGTTGATCAAGCGGGTCCTGGAGCGGGGACTGGAGGTCGAACGCACTGATCACCTGGGCTATGAGAAGGGAGACCCGGCCGGGCGCGGCGCGCCGAACTCGCGCAACGGCACCACCCCGAAGACGGTGCTCACCGAGGCCGGGCCGATCGGGCTGGAGGTGCCCCGCGACCGGCTCGGCACGTTCACTCCGCGGCTGGTGCCCAAGGGTGAGCGGCGACTCGCCGGCGGCCTCGACGACATGATCATCAGCTTGTATGCGGGCGGGATGACGGTCCGCGACATCGAACACCACCTGGTGCGCACGTTGGGCGTCGAGGTGTCCCGGGAGACCATCTCCAAGATCACCGACGCGGTGCTGGAAGAGGTCAAGGCCTGGCAGGCCCGGCCGCTGGATGCGATCTACCCGATCATCTACGTCGACGCGCTGGTGGTGAAGGTCCGCGACGGCGCGCACGTGATGAACAAGGCCGCGCACATCGTCGTCGGCGTGGACACCGACGGAATCAAGCACGTGCTGGGCATCTGGGTGCAGAACGCCGAGGGCGCGAGGTTCTGGCTGCAGGTGTTCACCGAGCTGCGCAACCGCGGGGTGCGCGACGTGCTGATCGCCTGCTGCGACGGGCTTGAAGGCCTGCCCGAGGCGATCGAGACCGTCTGGCCCAAGACGGTGACCCAGACCTGCGTGGTCCACCTCATTCGGGCGGCCATGCGGTATGTGTCCTACGGCGACCGCAAGGCCGTCGCCGCCGCCCTCAAACCGATCTACACCGCGGCCACCGAAGACGCCGCCCTCGAGGCCCTCGCGGCGTTCACCGAAGGCGAGCTGGGCCGCCGCTACCCCGGCGCGGTCGGCGTCTGGGAACGCGCCTGGGAACGGTTCACCCCGTTCTTGGCCTTCCCACCGCAAGTAAGGAAGATCATCTACACGACCAATGCCATCGAAAGCCTGAACTACCAACTCCGCAAGATCATCAAGAACCGAGGGCACTTCCCCTCCGACGAGGCGGTGGTCAAGCTGCTCTGGCTGGCCATCTGCGACATCGAGGACAAGCGCGCCCGCGCCCGGGAGAAGGAACGCCGCCGCAAGCCCGTCAACCACCGCACCGCACCCGGCCGGCTCGTCGAGGGCCAACTCGTCACCGGCTGGAAACAGGCCCTCAACGCCCTCGACATCGCCTACCCCGGCCGCCTGCCGCAAGGAGTGAACTGACGTGACCGGAAACGATCACCGGCCCGCCTACAGCACGCTGCGATCACCCTGGGTGCTCGTCGAGGACGGCGTCGTCGACCACAGCGCCGAAGTGCTCGAACGGCTCACCAACTGGCTGCTGACCGGCACCGACACCGCCGCGATCACCCGCTGCACCCGCGCGCTATCCCTCGACGAGACCGACGACCCGATCAGCATCGCCTCCTGGACCGACGCGCTCGCAGCACGCCTGCGTCACCGAGCCGAACAAGCCCAACTCTGAACACCCACCAACATCAACAAGGAGCACCCCACACACAGAAGACTTGACAAGCTCTGGCCGAGGCCGAGGCCGCCGACGCCGCCGACGACGACCTGTTCGGCCCGGACCGTCGCGGCGACGAACTGCCCGAAGACCTGCGCGACCCGGTCACCCGCCGCGAGCGGATCCGCGCCGCCGCCGCGCGGGCCGCGGGCGAGCGGGCCGAACGGCAAGCCCGCGCCGCCGCCGAGCGGGCCGACGCCGAGCAGTACCTGGACCGGGTCCGCGCCGGCGATCCAACCGCCCCGTCCCAGCCTCCGGCCGGGGTCGACCCGGTCGAGCTGGCCGAGGCGCGGGTGCAGGGCCAGCGTTGCCGTGCCGAAGCCCGCCGCCGCGCCTGGCAGGCCAAAGCCGACCAGGCCGCCGCGCGGGGCCGCCGCCTGCCCGGCACCCCGCCCGACCAGCCAGACCAGGCTCTGCCGGTCTTGCGCGCCGAACACGCCCTCGACACCGCCCGCGAGAACGCCGCGCTCGGGAACGCGGCACGCCAGAACCCGCCGACCGGGCCGCCGGGCAAGGCGGCAACACCGGGCAAGGCGAACCGGCACAACATCACCGACCCCGACAGCCGGATCATGCCCACCCGCAACGGCTGGGTCCAGGGCTACAACGCCCACCTCGCCGTCACCGCCGACTGGCTCGTCCTCGGCGTCACCCTGACCCAGAACCCAGCCGACACCGAGCAGTTCACCCCGATGATGGACACCGCCGTCGCCGCCGCCGAACGCCTCGCCCCGCACCGGCCGCCCCAGCACCGGCAACCAGCCCAGCAGCCCCGCCCAGCCCGCGGCGATCGGGCTCGTGCTCGCCGACGCCGGCTACCTGTCCACCGACAACCTCACCGCCCCCGGCCCGGACCGGCTCATCGCCGCCGGCAAACACCGCGACCTCGACCGCGAGGCCCGCGACAACCCCGCCCAAGGACCCCCACCCGACACCGCCGGGCCGATCGAACGAATGCGGCACCGGCTGCGAACCCCCGACGGCGCCACCGCCTACAAACAGCGCGGCGCCACCGTCGAAACCGTCAACGCCCACATCAAAGACATCATCGGACTGCGCCGCTTCAGCATGCGCGGCCTCACCGCCTGCACCGCAGAACTCAACCTCACCGCTGCCACCGCGAACCTGCTCAAACTCCACCGAGCCGGCCTCACGCCCACCGGCTGACCACCCCGAGCACCCCACCCGCGGCCCGCGCCACCAGGCTTCCCCGCCCAACACGGTGCAGACATCGCCAAGCAGGCAACGGCCATTGCCACACCCCAGCCCAGCCGCGCCGCCGAACCTGCAACAGGCTCCATGACGCAGGACGATCCTCAAGATCACCGACTTCGTGATCCCGCTGGACGACGTGCCAGCGGACGTGCAGAAGGCCGTCAAACACTGGTCGCAATGGATCGACTACTGGGCCGTCGACTGGGACAACAAGGGCGACGCCTTCCACAACGAGTGGCAGGCGTATCGCACTCGCAAGTCCACAGACCTCGTGTTGTCCGCCGAGCACGAGTACGCGCAGGCCGGCGAGTACAACGTCGTGGTCAAAGTGATCGACATCCTCGGCAACGACACGACCAAGACGATCGCAGTAAAGGTCGCGGGTCATGGTCGGTAGGGGGCGGCGACCGGTCAGACGCCAGGAGGAGAGCCTGCTCGAAGCTCAGGTCACCACCGCCGTCTGTGTCGCCGCCATCCGCAAGGAGCTGGAGGGCTGGCGCGCGAGCAAGTACCGCGGCGCGAGCGACACGACAAGAACGCTGCTCAACTACTGGTTCGCCACCGAACATCGCCCTGGGGGCCGGCCATTCCGGTACTACGCCGCCCAGCGTGAGGCGGTCGAGACGCTCGTCTGGCTGTACGAGGTCGAGCAGGTTCGTCGGCACCGCGACCTCGTCGAGCGCTTTACTCGTATCCCCGGGATTCACTTGCTGCAGTACGACGAGTTCACGCGGTACGCGGTCAAGATGGCGACCGGCAGCGGCAAGACAAAGGTCATGGCGCTCACGGTGGCCTGGCAGTACTTCAACGCGATCGCGGAGGGCCGCGACGACTTCGCGACGACGTTCCTCGTGGTCGCTCCCAACGTCATCGTGTTCGAGCGCCTGCGCGCCGACTTCGGCGGTGGCCGTGTGTTCCGCACGGACCCGGTGATCCCGCCGGAGCTTCGGATCTTCTGGGACCTGGACTTCTACATGCGCGGCGATCCCGAGCGTGCGAGTTCCCAGGGCGCCCTGTACCTCACGAATGTGCAGCAGATGTACGCGCGTGGGGGCGGAGAGTCGACCGAGCCGGACGTCATGACGGATGTGCTCGGGCCGATTCCGCCGGCCACCACCGACGACGTCGTGGACTTCCAGACGCGTATCGCGGACCGCGGCGTTCCGTGCATGGTGATCAACGACGAGGGGCACCACCTTCACGACGAGGACAGCGAGTGGAACCAGGTCATCCGTCGCCTGCACGCTGACAGCCCGGTGGGCCTCGCGGCCCAGCTCGACTTCTCGGCGACGCCTCGGTACCAGAAGGGCAGTCTCTTCACATGGACCGTCTTCGACTACCCGCTCAAGCAGGCGATCATCGACGGCGTCGTGAAGCAGCCCATGAAGGGCATTACGCACGGGCTGAAGGATCAGCCCTCGGATGTCGCCAGCGTGCGGTACCGGGCGTACCTCACCGCAGGCGTCGAGCGATGGCGGGAGTACCGCAAGCAGCTCGAACCACTCGGCAAGAAGCCCGTGCTCTTCGTGATGATGAATAGCACGACGGACGCCGACGACGTCGGCGACTACCTACGCGTCAAGTACCCCGACGAGTTCGGTGCCAACAATGCCGGCGACGCGCAGCTACTCGTCATCCATACCGATCGCAGCGGCGACGTATCCAAGAAGGATCTGGACGCCGCGCGAGCGGTTGCACGCCAGGTCGACGAAGGATCGAGCCCCGTCAACGCGATCGTGAGCGTGCTCATGCTGCGCGAAGGATGGGACGTTCAGAACGTCACGGTAATCGTCGGCCTGCGGCCGTACACCTCGAAGGCCAACATCCTGCCGGAGCAGACGATCGGACGCGGACTGCGCCGCATGTTCGCGGGCTCGACGGTGATGAGCTACACCGAGCGAGTCGACGTCATCGGCAACGCGGCGTTCTTGAAGTTCGTCGAGCAGTTGGAACGCGACGAGGACATCACGCTGGACACGTTCGACCTCAAGGATCCGGTCGTCATCACGACGATCCAGCCGGACGAGCACAAGATGTCGCGTGACATTGCGATCCCGGTGTTGAGTCCGATCCTTGCTCGCAAGAAGACGCTCGCCGAGGAGATCGAGGCGATCGACGTGGGTGCGGTGGTGAGCCAGTCGGTGAGCCGTTCGAGCAGGTCGGCGGTCTGCTCGACGCAGTGGTCGTCGAGCAGCACCCAGGGCGTGCGCACGGCGTGCTGGCCGTGGTGCTGGTCGTGGGCCTGGTCGGGCATGTCAGTTCACTCCTTCGGGCAGTCGGCCGGGGTAGGCGATGGCGAGGGCGTTGAGGGCCTGTTTCCAGCCGGTGACGAGTTGGCCTTCGACGAGCCGGCCGGGTGCGGTGCGCTTGGTGGCCGGCTTGCCGCGGTCGTTCTCGCGGGCGCGAGCTCGTTTGTCCTCGATGTCGCAGATCGCCAGCCAGAGCAGCTTGGTCACCGCGTCGTCGTTGGGGAAGTGCCCCCGGTTCTTGATGATCTTGCGTAGTTGGTAGTTCAGGCTTTCGATCGCGTTCGTCGTGTAAATGATCTTCCTTACTTCCGGTGGGAAGGCCAGGAACGGGGTGAACCGCTCCCAGGCGCGTTCCCAGACGCCGACCGCGCCGGGGTAGCGGCGGCCCAGCTCGCTGTCGCTGAAGGCGGCCAACGCGCTCAGCGCGGCGTCTTCGGTGGCGGCGGTGTAGACGACGCGCAACGCGGCGGCGACGGCCTTGCGGTCGGCGTAGGACACGTAACGCAACGCCGCTCGAATGAGGTGCACCACGCAGGTCTGGGTGATGGTGCGCGGCCAGACCGTCTCGATCGCCTCGGGCAGGCCTTCCAGGCCGTCGCAGCAGGCGATGAGCACGTCACGCACGCCGCGGTTGCGCAGCTCGGTGAGCACCTGCAGCCAGAACTTCGCGCCCTCGGTGGTCTGCACCCAGATGCCCAGCACGTGCTTGATGCCGTCGGTGTCCACCCCGATGACGATGTGCGCGGCCTTGTTGGTCACGTGCGCGCCGTCGCGGACTTTGACCACCAGCGCGTCGATGTAGACGATCGGGTAGACCGGGTCCAGCGGCCGGGTCTGCCAGGCCTTGACCTCCTCGAGCACCGCGTCGGTGATCGAGGAGATGGTCTGCCGGGAGACCTCGACGCCCAGCGTGCGGGCCAGGTGATGCTCGATGTCGCGCACCGTCATCCCGCCGGCATACAAGCTGATGATCATGTCGTCGAGGCCGCCGGCCAGCCGCCGCTCCCCCTTGGGCACCAGCCGCGGGGTGAACGTGCCGGCCCGGTCGCGGGGCACGTCCAGGCCGATCGGGCCGGCCTCGGTCAACACCGTCTTCGGGGTGCTGCCGTTGCGTGAGTTCGGCGCGCCGCGCCCGGCCGGGTCGCCCTTCTCGTAGCCGAGATGATCGGCCCGCTCCACCTCCAGGCCACGCTCGAGGACCCGCTTGATCAGCTCCGGCAAGAACCCGCCCTCGCCGGTCAGCCGCAACTCACCGGCGCCGGCCGAGGCGATCAGCCGGTCCAGCCACGCCTCGTCGACCAGCTCGTCGGCGACCTCGCCCGCCGTGCGCCGGCGGCCCCGCTGGCACGCCCAGGCCGGCATCGTCGAGTCCCCGGCCACCGGGCCCTCGGCATCCGAGTCCAGATCCGTGATCAGTGCTGCGCACATGATCGGTGCTCCTTCCTACCTGAAAGTCACAACAGTCACTTCAGGCTCTCAGGCACCTCCCGTACACAGACCATTTGACACGCTCTCGCTGATCGCCCTGCACGGCGTGTCCACCCTCGTGCTGGTCAACCGCAAGACGCTGGCCGACCAGTGGCGCTCCCGCATCCACGACCTCCTCGGCATCAAACCGGGCCAGCGCGGCGGTGGCCGGGCGAAGACCACAGGCGTGATCGACATCGCGACCCTGCAGAGCCTGTCGCGCGCGCAGGACGTCGCGGACCTGACCGCGGGCTACGGGCTCGTGATCGTCGACGAGTGCCACCACGTCCCAGCCGCCGCCTACGAGCACGCGATCGCGCAGATCCCGGCGCGGCGCTGGCTCGGTCTGACCGCCACCCCCTACCGGCGTGACCAGCTCGACGAGCTGATCGCGCTGCAGGTCGGCCCGGTGCGCCACGTCATCACGCAGCGGCCAGCCGGCACGCTGCCCGCCCACCCGCTGCGTCCCAGCGCACCGCAGCCGATCCTGCACCTACACACCACCGGCTTCACCTACACCGGCGACGCCGATCCGCAGGCGCCGGGCGGCATGGCGAAGATCAACCGCGCGTGCTTCGAGGACGAGGACCGCAACCGGCAGATCATCGACGACGTGCTCGCCGCGCTCAGCGAAGGCCGGCACTGCCTGGTGCTCACCCGTCAGGTCGCGCACCTGGAACGACTCAGCGCCGCGCTGGCGCCCCAAGACCCGGTCGTGCTGCGCGGCGGGATGGGCGCCAAAGCCCGCACCGCCGCCCTGGCACGACTCGCACCGCCAGCCGACGACCAAGCGCCGCTGCTCGCCGTCGCGACCGGCTCCTACATCGGTGAAGGCTTCGACTGCCCGATCCTGGACACGCTCTTCCTCACCGCGCCCATCGCGCAGAAGGGCGACCTCGTGCAATACGTCGGTCGCATCCTGCGCCCCCATCCCGGCAAGATCACCGCCGAAGTCCACGACTACCACGACCTGCGCACCGGCGTGCTCGCCGCGTCACTGGCCAAGCGCGCCCCCGGCTACACCAGCCTCGGCTTCCCCGACCCGCGACGCGCCACAAGTTGAGACGCCCTCGTCCGCATCTCCACCGACGCGCACCACAGACCCATCAGCGCGGCACAGACCCGACCGCGGTGTTGGCCGACGCGGCCAACCACGGTTATATATACTCATTGGATATACCGACATCCAGGAGTCGACCATGGCCAAGACTCTCATCGACATCGACGACGACCTGCTCACCCGCGCCCGCACCATTCTCGGGCCGGCGACAAGCAAGAAGGACGCCGTCAACACCGCGCTGTCCAAGCTGGTCCGCCTGCACGAGCAACGCGCGACCATCGACTGGATCATCGACACCGACCCAGCCGCCGACCTGCGCAAGCCCGCCATCCGTGCGGCTGCCCGCAGGTGACCCGCTACCTCATCGACAACAGCGTCCTGCAACGACTACCCCGCAGCAGCCAGATCCGCGCCGCCGTCACCGACATCCTCGACGCCGAAGACGAGCTGTGCAGCTGCGCGGCCACCCTCGACGAATTCGCCTACAGCGCCCGCTCTCCCACCGAACACGCCGAATCCGTACGGCGGCTACGCTACTCGCTCCTCTACCTACCCCTGGCTCCGTCGATCGACCAGATCATCATCGACATCCGCGCCGCCCTCTTCGCCGCCGGCAAAGGACGAGCCGCCGGAGTCATCGACGTCCAGATCGCCGCCACCGCCGCGCACCACCACGCCACCGTGCTGCACTACGACTCCGACTACGACCACATCCACGACGCCTACCCGCAGCTATCCACCCGCTGGATCGTCCCCCGCGGCACCACCGACTAGCGGGCCGACACCCTCGCAGCCCGGCCCGCCGGAGGCCGACGTGGCCCAGCGCAATGGGGCAACAGGTTTGCCGCGCGATCGGGCTCGGCGGCCACCTCCCGAGTTGCGGCCGCCGGACGTTATGGGTCATCTCAACGCCCGTCGACAACCTCGCTCCGGGGAGAACAGAGAACGTGCGGAGACACCAACGTGGTCGTAAACGACTGTTCGCACCGGCGCGGTCCAGTGATACTGGGCCTCCAGCGCACTTGGACGACGTGTGCACGAGACGTCGGAGCTGCCGTGGGACCGTGCTAAGGCGAGTCGGCACGCGTCCGGATAGCCCACCTTCACCGGGCTTAATTGCGGGACAGATATACGGGCATCGCTTTGCTCGTAAGGGATTGCTCGCCCGACTGCCGCCAGCGCTGCCCGGTCAAGGTTCCCTTCCGTACGCAGCATCCGCTTGGCGTGGTGGTCAACCGGCCCTCGGTGTGGCCTGACCGATGATTCTTCCCCCGCCGTGCTGGTCTGTACGCCGAATACCGACTCACGGGAGGCTGACGCCATGCGGAAACTGACCTTTGGCATGAACCTGACCCTGGACGGCTATATCGCCGCGCCCGGCGACGACCTCGGCTGGAGCGTGCCGAGCGACGAGCTGTTCCAATGGTGGTCCGACCGGGTGGGGGCGACGGTCCTGGCGCTGTATGGGCGCAAACTGTGGGAGACGATGAGCTCCTACTGGCCGACCGCCGACCGGCAGCCTGGCGCCACACCGGCGCAGATCGAGTTCGCCCGCCGCTGGCAGGACATGCCGAAGGTGGTGTTCTCCTCGACGACCAGCGCGGTCGACTGGAACGCCCGCCTGGTCACCGGCGACGCGGTCACCGAGATCACCCGGCTCAAGGCCGAGGATGGCGGTCCCATGGACGTCGGCGGCGCCACCTTCGCCGCAGCGGCCATGCGGGCCGGGCTGATCGACGAGTACGTGCTGGCCACCGCACCGATCTTGGTGGGCAGCGGCACACCGTTCTTTACAGCCCTGGACAACTGGGTGAACCTAACCCTGGTGGAGACCCGGACGTTTCCCGACGGCGTGCTCCTGACCAGGTACGAGACCAGGCGCTGAATACCCGACCTCGGATCGGCGCGGGCTTCGGGCCACCCAAGGATCCCGTGGCCGTTAGGGGATCGATCAGCGGGTGAGTGCCAAGACCGCATCGGCCGCGGCCTCGACCGGTGGCAGCGCCTCTGCCTCTGAGCGCAGCTGGGCGGCGGACGCGCGGTATGAGGGTGTGTTGAGCACGTCGTCGACGGCGTCGCGCACATCGTCCGGCGACGCCGTCAACGCGTCGAGCACCCGTGCGACGCCGAGCGCGACGCACCGGTCGGCGTTGAACGGATGGTCGGCCCCCATCGGCAGCAGGGCGAGCGGAACGCCACAGGCGAGAGAGGACACCACTGTGCCCGAGCCGGCGTGTGAGACCACCGCTTGGCAGTGCGGCAAGAGCTCCCGCTGCGGCACGAACCGCTCGACGAGGATGTGGTCGCCGCGAGGCCCGAGATCGGTCGGGTCGAGCTCGCGTCCTACGGTGACGACCACATCGACGGGGAGGTGCTCCAACCCGTCGAGGACGCGAGGGAAGAGATCGCCGGATTCCTGATGGAACACCGTCCCGAGAGTGAAGTACACGAGCGGGCGGCCCGGGCGCCCTGCCAGCCAGCGCTCGACGTCGGTGCTCCTGTCGCCTGGCAGCCCGCCGGCGAGGACATCAGGATGGTAGGTGAGAGCGCGTGCCGGCAGCCGCGACGCCGGGTCACGAAACGACGGCATGACCGGGACGAGAGTGAGGTGCCGGTCCAGGAAGTCTGGCGACTGGTGTGCCAGCCCGACCTCGTCGCACAGCTTCGCGAGCGGCTCGTCCAGGAGGCCGGGGGTGATCATGGCGCCGGAGGCCAGAACGGGTCACAGTCGCATGGGGGACGCCGAGCGACTCGGCGGCCACGGCGGCACCGAAGTCGACCTCGTCGCGTACTACGACGTCTGGGTGGAACGATCGGCCAACCTCGGTTATGCGCTTGGCCCGCTCCCGCGCGACCCGGCCGGCGAAGACGGTGCTGATCACTGCGACCTCGTCCGACCGGTCGGCGACTACCAGGGGACGCCGGTCCTCCGCCGCGGCGAGCGTTCGTCCGCCGCTGTCGACGGCCTCGAAGCCAGCCCGGCGCACGGTATCGAGCATCCCGGACTGGCAGGTGTAGAGGATGTCGTGGCCCGCGGCGGCGAGGGCGCCGGCCACCGGCAGCGTCGGCCGGAAGTGCCCTGATCCACCAGTGAACGCAAACAGTGCACGCACCGCGCCAGTCTCGCAGGACGATCCGGCTGCGAAACGTTTACAGGCGTCGTCGGAAGCCTCGGTCGTTGCGGACGAGAGTCTGGAATCCGGCTCGTTGAAGTTCGGTGAGGTACTCGGAAGGGTCGACGTCAGCGGCCCAGTAGTCGATCAGTCTCGTGACACCGCCGAGCAGCAGCCATCGCGCGGCCGTGGACAGCAGGGCCGGAATGACCGCGGCTGGGTCGGCTCCATCGGTGAGGACCAGATTGCCGACGTCCGCCCAGGGTGCCGTGAGCGAACTGCGGGTCAGCTCCGTGCTGGGTTGGCAGACCTCGATGTAGCCACGGACTTGCTCGTCGACAAGCAGGGTGAACCGGGTGCCGAGCGTGCCGACCGTGCGCACGATGCTCGCGCCGTCGTCGGCGGTGCCGAGAAGGTCCTCACAGCACGCGGTGAGCACGAACTCACGGCGGGCCGGCTCGCCGAAACCCGCTTGGTTGAGCAGGTCACGTAGGTGCGGCATCGTGTCCGGGATGCCGTAGCAGGCGCGGGAAGAGCGCAATCGAAACCGACCGCGGACACGCCCCGGCGGCGCATCTGCTCCATGGCCGCCGCGAGCAGCACCTGGCCGTCGGTGATTGCGTCGGTGTGGCACACCAGCCAGCGCACGTCGCCCACGCCGCGGTAGCTGTCGCTGACGTCATCATCGGTGCGGAACCGGTGCAGCAACGTCGCCGCGACGATGCGGTGTTCGAACTCGGCGACCAAGCAGCACCGCTCGGCGACCCACGGGTCGAGGATGCTCTCGCCAGGCTCACGCTCCAGCTGCGACAGCACCGTGTTCACCGAGAGCACCACGCCGGGGATCACCGCAGCGACACGCAGATTGATCAATTCGGTGAGCTGGTCACGATCGCGGCGCTCGAAACGTCGAACGACAACAGGCATGCGGGCACTCCCGGGTCTCGCTACGAATGGGGGAAGCCGCTGCCAGTGCGGGACAGGGCAACTGTAACCGTTCGTCGCTCGTCGGCGTGCGCCCGCTGATCGTTCCCCCTACGGTGATGACCAAGGGCAGCTGCCCTTGCTCCAGCGGGCGCCATTCGTCTCCTCACTGGTTGTCAGGGAAGCTGCCCAGTCATATCGATCAAGAGCAGCGGCGACCACCGTCGCAGTCTCGGGCCCGGCCGGTGGAAGACTGCGGCGGTGACTGACACGCAGAGTCGCAGACCCGACCCACGCTGGCAGACAGAGCTCGACGACGTGCTCAGTGACGCGCGGACGGTAGTGAACGTCGGTGCCGGCACAGGCTCGTACGAGCCGGGCGACCGCTACGTGCTGGCGATCGAGCCGTCGGGCTTGATGATTAGCCAGCGACCGGCTGGCGCGGCGCCGGCTCTGCAGGCTTCGGCTGAGGACCTGCCCATCGCGGACGGGCAGTTCGACGTCGCGATGGCACTCGTGACGATCCATCACTGGCGAAACTGGGAGGCCGGGCTGCGCGAAATGCAACGGGTGGCCGCCCGCGTCGTCGTGCTGCACTTTGATCCGGTCCTACATGCCACGTTCTGGCTGGCTCGGGACTATCTGCCGGAACTGGCGGACGTCTGGCGCGGCGGTCCCCGGGTGCGGCAGGTTGCTGCACGAGTTGGCCCCGGCGCGGAGATCCGAGAACTCGCGGTCCCATGGGACTGCGTCGACGGGTTCCTTCCGGCGTACTGGCGACGGCCGGAGGCGTACCTGGATCCGAAGGTGCAGCAGTCGATGTCCGGTCTCCAATTGCTCGACCGGGACGTGCTGTCGCACGGCATCGAGAAGTTGCGCGCAGACCTGCAGGACGGCACCTGGCGGCGCCGGAACGCGAAGTTGCTCGACGCCGACGTCCTCGACGTCGGGTGGCGGCTGATCGCCGGTCCGCCGCAGACGGACAGCCAGTAGCCGATCGGCTTGTCCGTCACCGTTGGGATACTCCCGGTCGTGGCTGACATCGATCCGCGGCGGATGTATGACCACGCGGTGGTCTGGGCTCACGAGCTCATGGCGCAGGTGGCGCACCGTGACCTGGAGCGCGCCACGCCATGTCCGGACTTCACGGTCCGGATGTTGATGGGGCATCTCATTGGCACTGCCGAACGGGGTCTGGCAACGGCCGAGGGCAGGCCACCGGCCTGATCCCGCATGTGATCACCGACGTACCCGACGATGAGCTCGCCTCTTGTTACGGCGCGCTCGGCCGACACCTACAGGCGGCGTGGTCGCAGCTCGACCCGGGACAGGCGGTACAGGCACCGTGGGGCACAACGACGGCGGACCGCGCGGCGTGGGGGTTCGCGACCGAGACCCTGGTCCACGGCTGGGATCTCGCCATCGCGACCGGTCAGCACAGCGAGGCCCACCCAGGACTGGTGCAGCCCGTGCTTGACCAGGCGAGGACCACGGTGCCGGCGCTCGGGCGCAAGCCGTCTTACGGCAGTGTCGTCACCAGCAGGCCCGGAGCACGCGCAACCGAGCGGCTGGCGAACTGGCTCGGCCACCGGCGCTGAGTGCGGCACCGGCCAAACGATGTCGCTTCCGCCACGCCGCTGTCGCGCACCCGGATCCGCTTGTGGTGATCGCTCGTTCCAAACTCGCGGCCGATGCGGGCTACCGGGGACGCTGCCGCGATCGGGGGCGCCGGCGGACGCACACGACGTGTTCTTGATGGACGGGTAGGTCCTCTCCCCGTCGGTGGCCGTGTCGGGGATCGAAGCTGGGCCGTGCTTTCACTGGTGCGAGCGGCGCCGGTGCGTGCAGCGGCCTGGACGAGGCAACCGCCCGGCCATCGGGTCGTTGGCTCGGAGTTGGGCAGGTGCGAGCGCGGCGGCACGGGGCGAGTGTGGCGGCATCATCGCATGAGCGGGGTCAGGCGGCAGCGTCGGCGCGCCAGCCGCTGCGTCGCTGTGAAGGCAGCACGGGTTGACATTAGCCCGGGTCAGCGGGTGTGGATGTGGTAGCGGTGTTCGGGTCGCCCGGTCGTGCCGTACCGCAGCTGCAACTGCACTACACCGTGCCGCTGCAGGTAGTTCAGATACCGCTGCGCCGTCGCGCGGCTTACGCCGACCTGCTCGGAGACCTCGGCGGCGGAGATGTCGACGTCGCTGGCCCGCACCGCTTCGCGGACCAGCTCGAGCGTCAGCGCCGAGTGTCCCTTGGATGGGCGGGCGGTGTCGATGGCCGGGGTCCGCAAGAGTTCGAATAGCTCATCGACGTCGGCTTGTTCGGGTGCGCCGTGGAGCCTGTCGATGCGGCGCCGTAGCCGCTGATAGGCCCGCAGTCGTTCCGCGAGCACTTGGTACCTGAACGGCTTGACAAGGTAGTGCACCGCGCCGAGGTGCATCGCGGCGCGCACCGCGTCGAGTTCTCGGGCGGCAGAGATGACGATCACGTCCGGTGGCCGCGGCTGTTCCCGCAGACTGCGCACTACGTCCAGGCCGTCGCCGTCGGGGAGGTAGATGTCCATCAGCACCAGGTCGGGGTGCAGCCGGGCAGCCTGACGACGGGCTTCGGCGGCGGTCTGCGCCTGCCCGACGACGACGAAGCCCTCGGTCCGCTCCACGTATGCGGCGTGGATGCCCGCAACGTGATAGTCGTCATCGACGATCAGCACGCGGATCTGTGGCGCGGTCATCGCGCCGCCACGCTCGCCCTAGGCACGACCGGCGGATCGGATTCCCCGTTCGGGATGATGACCGAGAACCTCGCCCCGGTTCCCTCAACCGGCCCGCTGACCTCCACCGAGCCGTGCGATCGGGTCACTAACCGGTGTACCAGGGCCAGCCCGAGGCCCCGCAGCCGGCTGCCGGGCCGGGACTTGGTGGTGTATCCGTCGAGGAATATCCGCGGCACCAGCTCGGCCGGCACACCCGGGCCGTTGTCCGTGACCACGACCGTGATCGCGTCGTCGTCCTCGATGATCTCTACGGTGACTCGCCTGGGCGGCGCGTGCCCGGCGAGGGCCTCGATGGCGTTGTCGACAAGGTTCCCGACGATGGTGGTCAGCACCTGCACCTTGTCCGGCGACTCGCTCAGCCAGGTGTCGGGCGAGATCTCCAGCTGGATCCCCCGCTCACTCGCCTCCGCTGCCTTGCCCAGCAGCAGCCCCACGATTTGCGGGGCGGCGATACGGGTGCGGAGCGTGTTGTCGAACTCGGCGGCGGTGCCCTGGATCTCGGTGAGGTAGCTCAGTGCCTGCTGGTGACGGCCGAGCTCCAACAGCCCGGCGACGGCGTGCATCCGGTTGGCGAACTCGTGTTGCTGCGCGCGCAGCGACTCGGTCAAGCCCCGCTCGCCGTGCAACTCGCGTAGCAGCGCGGCCAGCTCGGTACGGTCGCGGAGTGTGACGACGGCGCCGTGCGGACGGCCGGCGAGAGTGACGGGCATCCGGTTGACGACGAGGGCGAAGTCGTCGGTGAGCACCAGGTCGTCCGGTGTGGTCCCGGTGCCATCCAGCACATCCCGCAGCCGTCCCGGCGGGAGCAGTTCGGTCAGGGTATGGCCGATCGCGCGGACGTCGAGGCTGAGGAGGCGCTGCGCCTCGTCGTTCACCATCGACACCCGCCCGGAGGTGTCGAATGCGATAACCCCCTCGCGGATACCGTGCAAGGTTGCCTCGCGCTCTTGCAGCAGCAGGGCTATCTCGTCCAGCTCCAAGCCGAAGGTTCGCCGCTTGAGACGCCGCGCCAGGGCCCACGAGGCGACGGCACCGAGGCCAAGCGCGATACCGAACCAGGCCGCATAGGAGGGGATCTCATGCCACAACGCGCTGGACACCGAGCTCTCCCGAAGCCCCACCGACACTTCGCCGACCATGGTGCCATCCGGCCCGTACAGGGGCGCCCTGCCGTTGGCCGAGCGGCCGGTGCTGCCGTTGTCGATACCGACGTGGACACGCCCGTCGGCCACCACAATGGGCTCGGCGACCTGTTGCCCGACCAGAGCCGGGTTGGGGTGTGAGTGCCGCACCCGGTTCATGTCGATGATGACGACGTAGGACGCGCCGGTGTTCTGCTCGATAGTCGTCGCGATGTCCTGGATGGTCGCTGCGCAGCCGGCAGCCTGATGTGCCATGCAGCTTCGGATCGCCGGGACATCGGCCGTGGTCTCGGCGATGTTGGCGGCGCGGGCCTCGTACTGGCTGTCCAGATGGGCGCGTTCCTGTCGGACGAACAGGACGAACCCCACGAGAATCGTCGACGTCAAGATGGCCAGCTGAGCGACGAAGATTTGGCTGGAGAGTCGGCGCATACGATTCCGCATCGCGGCCCATTGTGACCCGCGCGCATTTGCCCGAACAAGGCGTCATCGCGTCGAGCCGCGAAATGCCCGCACGTGTCGTTGATGACTCATCCATGACGCCCGGCCGGTGCCGTGCGCAGAACGAGCAAATCCGCAAGTTACGCGGTCAAGGCGCGATGTCTCCCAAACCGCGACGCAACACGGCCGGGGTGTCTACAGTCTGCTCCCACCAGTGACCGGTGCCACCGAGCGCGGTGTCTGGTGCAACCGAGAGGAACGGGAGCGGCATGGCCGAGAGTGCACCGCACCGGGACGCCGCGCCGCCGGCCCAGCCAGCCACGGACCCAGCGAAGATCGAGATAACGCACCTGACCAAACGATTCATGACACGCTCGGGCGAGCCGTTCACCGCCATCCGCGATGTCACGCTCACCGTCGAGCCCGGTCAGTTCTGCGCGATCGTCGGACCGACCGGTTGCGGCAAGTCCACGACCCTTAGCCAGGTTTCCGGCCTCGATCGGCCCAGCGCCGGCTCGGTGCAGGTCGGCGGCCGCGAGGTGAACGGCATCACCCAGGGCGTCAGTTTCATGTTCCAAGCCGACGCCCTGTTTCCATGGAAGAGCGTGCTGGGCAACGTGATGATCGGCCCCACCCTGAACGGGATGTCCCGCAAGAACGCCGTCGCGTTGGCCCGCGACTGGCTTCGGCGGGTTGGCCTGGCTGGCTTCGAGGACCGCTACCCGCACCAACTCTCCGGCGGCATGCGCAAGCGCGTAGCGATGGCCGCCGCCCTCATCAACTCTCCGCGGATCCTGCTCATGGACGAACCCTTCGGAGCTCTGGATGTGCAGACCAAGGAGATCATGCAGACCGAGCTGCTGGGACTGTGGGAGCAGCTGCGCCCGTCGGTGTTGTTCATCACCCACGACCTGGACGAGGCAGTGGCCCTGTCCGACCGGGTGCTCATCATGACCAGCAGCCCCGGCTCGATCAAACACGGCTTCGACATCGACTTGCCCCGGCCGCGCGGCGAGGTGCAAGCCATTCGCCACGAGCGGCGATTCCTCGAGCTGCAGGACCAGATCTGGGCTTCCCTCAAGGACGAGGTCGAACGCGCCTACGCGCGCACAGCAGGTGCCGCATGAGCACGCCCAACGCCCTGCTGGATCAGCCAACGCCGGTGGAGACGGAGGCGGGCATCAAGCAAGCCGCCCAGCGCGCCACACGCCGACGCAGGTTCTGGCTGTGGACCTCCCGGCTGGGCTTCGCCGTTTTCATCATCGGCGGCTGGCAACTGTGCACCACGATGAACTGGGTCGACCCGTTCTTCTACGGCCAGCCCTCGCAGATCTGGAACTCGCTGGTGCACCTGTTCACCAAAGGCACCGAGTTCGGCTCTATCTGGGGTGACATCGGCACCACCCTGAAGGAGGCGGTCTACGGGTTCTTCCTCGGCGCCACCGCCGGGGTCATCGTCGGGCTCCTGCTCGGGCAGAACCGTTTCCTCGCCGACGTCCTCGGGCCCTACATCAAAATCGTCAACGCCGTACCACGCATCATCCTCGGCTCGATCTTCCTGGTCGCCTTCGGCCTGGGCACCTTCCCGAAAGTGCTGCTGGCCGCGGTCCTGGTCTTCTTCATCGTCTTCTTCAACGCCTTCCAGGGCGTCCGCGAGGTCAATCCAAACCTGGTGGCGAACGTGAAGGTCCTCGGCGCGTCACCTCTGCAGGTGGCCCGCCACGTCACCATCCCCTCTGCGCTGACCTGGATCATCGCCAGCCTGCACACCGCCTTCGGATTCGCCATCATCGGCGCACTCGTCGGCGAGGTGCTCGGCTCGCAGCGCGGAATCGGGCTGGTCATCACCCAGGCGCAGGGGCGCCTGGACCCGAACACCGTGTTCGCCGGGATGGCGATCATGGCCGTCATCACGCTCGCCGCCGAATACCTCATCACCCTGCTGGAGAAGCGCGTGCTGTCCTGGCGTCCACCCAGCCAATCGGAGTCAGCAGGCATCTGAGCCGCAGAGCGCCCTCCACCAGCAAGCCAACCAACCGGAAGGAATCCTGCACATGTTCAAACGCGCAATCGCAGTCGCGGCGGTCGGGGCCTTGGCCCTCGGCGCGGCGGCCTGCTCCAGCAGCAAGAAGTCCGGCAGTTCGTCGAGCGGGAGTTCCGGCAGTTCGTCCGTGCCCACCGTAAAGCTCATGGTCGGTGGAATCGACAAACAGATCTACCTGCCATACCAGCTCGCGCAGAACCTCGGCTACTACAGCAAGTACGGCGTGAAGGTCCAGCTGTCCACCGAGGTCAACGGCGGCGTCGGGGCCGAAGACGCGATGGCCTCCGGGCAGGTCGACATGGCGGGCGCCTGGTACATCCACACGATCGACTTCCAGTCCAAGGGCAAGGATGTCGAGGATGTGGTCCAGCTCTCCGGCGCCCCGGGTGAGCGGGAAATGTGCGGCACCAACAGCGGCGTGCACTCCGCCGCCGACTTCAAGGGCAAGACCCTGGGCGTCACCGACCTCGGTTCGGGCACCGACGAACTGACCCAGTTCATGGCGGCGCAGAAGGGCATCTCGCGCAGTCAGTACCACACCCTCGCTGTCGGTGCGGGCGCGACCGCGATCGCCGCAATCCAGCGCGGCACCGCGCAGTGCGTGATGACCACGCAGCCGACCGTTGGTGCGCTCGAGACGAAGAAGCTCGCGTACCCGGCGATCGACCTCGCCACCACCCAGGGCGCGCAGGCCGCGCTCGGCGGCGCATGGCCGGCGGCCGGTGTGCTCGCCCAGACGAGCTGGGTGAACAGTCACAAGGACACCGTGCAGAAGGTCGTCGATGCGCTGGTGGCCACCATGCACTGGATCAACACCCACACGGCGACAGACATCGCCAACGCGCTGCCGGCGGACTTCGTGCAGAACAGCACCATCAGCAAAGAGCAGTACATCGCCGGCCTGACCACCGACAAGGGACAGTTCCTTCCCGACGGCATCATGCCGGCCGGAGGCCCGAAGACCGTCTACGCGATGCAGAAAGTCATCGGCACGGATGTCTCCAAGGTGACCCTCGCGAACACCTTCACGAACGACTTCGCGACGCAGGCGAACCACACCGAGGGATTCAGCATGACGACTGCGCCAGCCGGCGCCGACGGATGAGGTAGCCGAGCACCGCGATCGCACAACCGCGATCGACCGAACGCCACGGGCGGCTGCGCGCACGCGCACAGCCGCCCGTGGGCACATCGGTAGCAGGTTCAGACCGCACCCTCCCCAGCATCTTGCACCCCGCACCCGGCCCGATCACCAACATCGCGGCTCCCTGGGCCGCTGGTGTGGGACCGGACCTAGCCGGCGACGGCGCAGCCGAGCGCGGCGCGACGGAACAGCGCCCACCCGTTCGCCACCCGATCAACGCCTGTCGCAAGCGCCGAGAGCACAGCGCCGCCGCCCATGCGACGGTCCGCTCGCCGAACGCGACCGCGAACCCGACGCACACCGCCGCGAGCGCATGCGCCTGCGTCGCCTCGGCACCGCGGTACAGATCCGCTCCGGCCAGCACCAGCAGGACGAGATCCACAGCGGGTGAGCCGAGCAGCAACAGGCCGCCTAGCCGCAATGCCGAGGAGTTTAGGGCTGGGCGCCTGTGTCAAGGATGGCCGACGGCGTGTTGCCGGCGGCTGGTGATTTTGGCCGATCACGGTGGTGATCTTGGTGACTTGCAGGCTGGTGGTGGGTTTGCCGGGCGGGTGCTTGTTCCAGCGCGAGAGCGGGGATTTGACCCTGCGGGCGCAGACGCGGGGCCGGCGCGGCCGGTGCAGGTTGGCCAGCACGGCGCGGCCGATCTGGCCGGTCAGGTCGGTTGCGCCGGTGAGGATGTTGCGGGCGCCGGTGACCAGGTCCGCGGCGGTCTGTACGGCGATCTGGTAGCTGGCCCGGTCGGGGTCGATGCCGCCGATGGCGGCCACGGCGTCGGTGATGGCGATGCGCAGCGCCTGGTAGACGGTAAGCAGGGCCCACATCTCCTGCTGCAGGCCGGCCGGGTCGGCCGAACGCAGCACCCGACCGTGCAGCAGGGTGTGCCGCAGGGCGAGGTAGGTGATTTCGTGTTCCCACCGCTCGTGGTAGAGCCCGATCGGCGCCTCGGCGGGCCAGGCGCGGTGATCGAGCAGGGTGGTGGCGATCCGGTAGCTGTCGCCGTAGCGGGTGCCGTCGTGGCAGGTGAGGCTCACCTCGGCGGTGATGATCCGCACCTGCACACCGCCGATCATCGACAGGTACGACCCGTCCGGGAAGCGCTCGAGAACCGGCGGGCAGCGGGTGGACCGCAGCCGGACCAGCAACGCCGCCCCGGTGGCGTGCACCTCGCGCAGGAAATCGGCGGCGTCGAAGCCGCGGTCCATCAACACCAGCATCGTCTGGTCCAGGTGGTGCAGCAGCTGACGGGCCCAGGCCAGTTCGCCCTCGCCCGGCGTGCCGAAGCTCGCGCCGAGTAGCGCGCGGGTGCCGGTCTCGCACAGGGTCATCAGCTGGATCACCGGGTAGCCGGTCTGCCCGAGGGCGGCGTTCAGCTTGCCCAGCCAGCCCCGGTTCCCGGCGGTGTC
>CAWIXH010000012.1:0-214527 GCA_963839995.1 uncultured Actinomycetota bacterium
TCCATCCTTAGGCCTCAATTGATCAATGTCAACGGCCATGTCATCGAGTACCCTTCGTCCATGGCTCGAAAGCCAGAAGCCCGCCGCCCTCGCGGGCACATCCGCCAGCGCGGCAACTCCTACCAGGTGCTGGTCTACGCCGGCATCGACCCGGTGACCGGTAAGCCGCATCGGCTCTCCGCCTCCACGACTGCCGAAAAGGAGGCCGAGCGCATCCTGCGGCGGCTCATCCACGAGGTCGAGGAGCAGACCCACGCCCGCACCAAGGCGACGTTCGCCGATGCGCTGGATGCATGGCTGCAGGTGCATGACGTGGAGGAGAACACGCTCGCCGGGTACGAGGCGAACATCCGGCGCCACATCAAGCCCGCCCTCGGCGAGGTGCCGGTCGGTCGGATCACGGCGGAGCTGCTCGAGCAGTTCTACGCGCAGCTGCGACGCTGCCGCACGCGATGCCGTGGTCGAGCCAGGATCGAGCATCGTGTGAACGGCCCGCACGAATGCCGCACGCTGCAACATCGTCGTCCACCAGGGCGACCGCCGGCTGGCGGCTACCCAGCCCATGACTGCACCGCGATGGGATGTCGCGTGGTCGAATGCCCGCCGCACGTGTGCCGACCGCTGTCGCCCGCAATGATCCGCCAGATCCACTTCACGATCAGCGCGGCTCTCGCCGCCGCGGTGCGCTGGGAGTGGATCAAGGCCAACCCGGCCGACGTCGCACGCAAGCCGCGTCTGCCCGCGCCCCAGCCAGACCCACCCAGCCCGGAAGAAGCGGCGCGGATCCTCGCGGCGGCGTGGGACCAGGACGATGACTGGGGCACGCTCGTCTGGCTAACCATGGTCACTGGGATGCGGCGTGCCGAGCTGCTCGCGTTGCGCTGGGGCGACGTCGATTTGGCCGAGGGCGTGCTCGAAATACGCCGCGGCTATGTACACGTGGGCGGTCGTGGTGTGGAGAAGGACACCAAGACCCACCGTATGCGTCGTATCGCGCTCGACGCGGAGACCGTCAACGTGTTACGGGTCCACCGCGAGCGATACGAGGCGGCCTCCAGGGCAGTCGGCGTCGAGCCGATCGACGATGCGTTCCTGTTCTCCTACGACGTCCTGCACTGGCGGCCGTGCAACCCGCACGGTGTCAGCCACCGCTACGGCGAGATGTGCGCCAAGCTCGGGATCGACACTCACCTACACGAGCTGCGCCACTACGCGGCGACGGAGCTGCTCGCCGCCGGCGTCGATCTCCGCACCGTCGCCGGTCGCCTTGGCCACTCCGGTGGCGGCGCCACCACCCTGCGCGTCTATGCCGCCTGGGTCGGCGCGTCAGACCGCCGCGCCGCGGAGATCCTCGGACACCGAATGCAACGCCCGGATCGTCGCGGCTAGGCCAGGCGGGTGCAAGACGTTGCCTGGCACAGCCGAGGCCACGAGCACCAACGAAGCGGCCAGCCGATCGCAGCATCGCGGTTGACATCGGCGGCGAGTGCTAGTGCCCTGTGGTGCCGCATCTGGCGGCATGGCGCCGTCGGCTGCCCTTTCACGCGACTCGAGCTGCCGCTGGATATTGACGGCGTCAGCCTGCTTGATTTCGACACCGGGTGCCCGCCTGATGTCAGGCTCCGCCAACCCGTCCGATTCGACGTATTTCTGGGGCTCAGCCGCACTTCTTCGCGGCAGAGTCCATCGGTTTCGAGGAATTATGACCGTCACTCGAGCCCCCGCCGGCCAAGTGCGCCTTGGATTGGTCCGGTACACCGCGGCCATCTCGTGCCTGCTCGTCGTCGTCGCGGGGGCCGCGTGTCAATCTACGGGCAGCACCTCGACGACGCTCGGGAGGTCCGTCGCCGTTGGGACGCAGCAATTCACGAATCCGGCTCCCGAACCAGCAGGTCCGGAATCACGCCGGGCGGACAACGCAATCGCCGGTGAGGGAAGGGCCGCTGCTTCGTTCGTGCGTAGTTGTCTGCGAAGGAGTGGGGCCCTGTGAGTGCCGATTCGGCTGGTTCCGCCGCGGTGAGGTCCGTGAGTGACCCGGTTCGTGCCTTGCAGCATGCGCTGTACCGGTCGGCCAAGGCCGATACGGAACGTCGGTTTCATGCGCTTCATGCTAAGGCGTATCGGACGTCATGTCGCGTGCGTGGGCTGCCGCCCGCGCCTGCTCGCCGCCGAACGGCCGACCCGCACCAACCGAGCTGCGCCACGCGCTTGGCCACCATCGACCGGTACGTGCACGCCTACATGCACGAAGCCGGTAGGCTGTGCCGGTGTGGCAGCCAACTGACTACGCCCTGCGTGGAACGCTCTGCACTAGACGTGATCTTGGTGCCTATCTCGACATTCTGCGCGATGAACTCAAGTTCGGTGTTATCGTCTTATTGTCGGCAGACTCCAGAGCGATTATTCCCTCCCTAATTATTACCTCGGGAATTACAGAGGAGGAGCGCCTTCGGCTTCGCTCACTGATTTCCGAGCAAGCGGTTATGAACGAATTGAACCGTTTGGCGACAGAACTGTTATTTCACGAGGTATCTCAAGTTCTTCTCTTTCGCATTGCGGAGCTGCTGCGCGATATCTTGAGTTTTCTACCAGACGGAAGCACCTCGAAGTTCCGGGCGGAGTGCCTGGATATTGACACAACTGACGTTGCCGTACGAGCACTTGTAATACATGACGGCACCACCGATACTGCGCTCACCGCTCGAACGCGTGCCCGCTCGGAAACCATACTGGCCATGCTCAATGCAACACCCCAGGCCCTTACTCATATAGATGAAGCAGTCATGACGCACGTCAATCAATACGTGATACCGCGACTCACCGAGGCCGGCGTCGTTGACTTTGCAGAAATGGCAGCTGCGATAGCAGACCTCGCTCGAGCAGTAACGAGAAGCGATCGTGCAGAGGTTTATGTAGCAGCGTCGGGCTCTGGGTCTTCCGCACATCGCGTGGCGCATAGCACGCGTGATAGCTCTCGCGACGTGGGGCCGTGGGTACAGTCCGGGAGTTCGGCCTTAGTCGATCGCGTCTTGCATACAAATCGGGCCAAGCACACTGGAGCCGACGACAGTACCGAATTGGCAACGCCTGTCCCTGGCGGGCTTGCGAGTCCACACGAATCCCCGATCGGAGTCTTACTACTTCAGAGGAGCAACACGGACCGCTATTCCGCATATCATATGGCCTTGGCGCGAAACGTGTGCCTCCGACTGGCGGTGCTGCACACAACAGAAGCAACAGGAAAGGTTGCGCGAGCGATCGCGGACCTGCGAAGCGTTCCGCTGTCGACCATGGCGGGCAGCCTTGCGCCCATTTTGGACCTACCGGAACCGCAAGATCTTCCCCCAGACGTTCAGCTAGCTCTATCGCGTGTACCTAGTGTTCTTGAAACCGTAACTCGTGCCAGCAATAGTAGCTCTGTGACCGTTCGAATCGCAGTGCCAGACGCTGAGGCGGACGAACCCCACGGACTTGTACTTCGACGCGTCGCGGCATTCCCTGCCGACGTAATGCACGATCCAGATTTGATATTGAAACAAGCGCACGGCGGGACTAGCTGGCGTGCGGTCCTGACAGGCCAGCTGCACTACGCGCCCGACGCTGCGTCCGACGAGTATTACCGGCCCACCCGCGCGGATACACAATCAGCCCTGACGGTGCCTATCAAGGTTGAGGGCCGCTTGCTCGGAACGATAAATATGGAAAGTCGCATGCTGGCAAACTATGGGCCGTTCCTTCCACAGGCTGAAGCACTTGCCGGCGCACTTGGTCGGTCATTTGCAGACGCCGAGGCGTACTTCACGCAGCCCGTCCTCGCGCGTGCTGCCGAAGTGCTCGATCACGGCCACGACTACGAGGCAAACCTCCGGCAGCTCAAGATGTCCCCTGCCCTGGCCACCTTGGGGGGCAGCGAGCGGCAGACGGTCGAGGACTTTATCGACGACGGACTCGACCTAATCACCCGTACAACCCGTGGCTGGACGGATAGCAGCGACGAAGTGGCGCAGACGGTCTGGACAGCATTGAATAACGCCTACGAACGGCGGCCGGTCTTGTCGCTTTCCCTGCCAGATTGGTCTAACGTGGAGACATTGAATCGGCCGCTCGAAGCGGGCGATGCTCGATTGATCGAATCCGCCATCACCAACGTGTTTGCGAATATGAAGCGTTACGCGGGCGATCCGGGAATCGGTCCAACTGGGTACACACCGCCAACAATGGAGACATCTGAATGCACTTGGGCTGGCGGTCAATTCTTGACGATTACTTTTTGGAACACGAGTAGCGACTATATTTCAAGTCAAATCTCCACACGCGTGTATCGCATACCTATTGAGAGCTCTGACGGAACGTTACGGCTTGGATCTTACCTAGCTGCCTTACGTATTAGGCAGGTGCGCGGTACGATAGCTTTTGCGGTAGCTGACGAGGGCGTACGGGCCAGGACCGTTCTTATGATTCCCCTAACCCAAGACCGAGGCGGCAGATGAACACACAGGTCGACGTAGAACTGTACCGAATACTGGTCGCCGACAACGAGAGCAAGGTGCATGATTTCGTCGCAAGAAACCTCAATCGTGCTGGTTTGACGAATGAGATTGTGCTATATAGGGCCGAGACGGAAGCTGATGTAGTAGCGCAGGTTAATGAGCACTATATCGATCTACTACTGCTTGATTTGTCGTTTCGGGAAGGTGACGACTTAGCGGGCGGTCGTGAGGTTCTCGAGGCACTTGCAAAAGCCGGCTGTAGTGCGGATGTAATTTTGATGACGCACGTTCTCGACCCAGGTCGCAGTGCGCGGAGTCTTCTTCAGTCGATTACTAGGTTAAGTCGGCCGCGGGTAATCGACTTCATAGGTAAGGATGGTCTTGACCACCTATCCGCGAAGATCGGAAAGTTACTTGCTGACTACAAGTCACGTTCGGCAAATGTTACGAATCTAGACTTTGCCGCATCATTAATCCTAAGTCGTAGGAGCAGGTATCCGAAAGATAGGCAACCTCGGAGCGCCCGGGACGAGATCGCGGTAGAGACCGAGCGTCTCTGCCGGGATCTATTCGGTGCCGTTGAGCCATCAAAGAGGTCAACTACGGTCTTCACAGAACTGCTTGCGTTGGAGCGCGTTGGCCTCAGTTCCGCAGTAACGATGCAGACTATTGTCAAGCTCGGGTTTTCAAAGGACGGTGGAACGTCCAGCGGATATGATTGTGTGGTAAAGATTGGACCCGTCGACGACCTCCGCGAGGAATACCTGCGGTACCAGGAATTTGTCCGATACGGAGTTCAACTTGATCAGCGAGTCGAACTCTTATCATATGCAACCCGCGACGCAATAGCGGGCATCGTTTATAGTTTCGCAGGGGGTGTTTTTGGTCATACTTTCTCGACTCTCGATGAGGCGTTACGAACTAACGCGTCAGCTGCCAAGGAAGCTATTACTGCACTCTTTCGTTCACGGCATTGGTACAGCGTGGCTGCTTCTGAGGAGAGGATAAGGACCTATTTCGATGAGGCCTACCTGACTGACTTTGACTATTGTTTGGATCGTAATATATCCAGCTTAAAGAAGATAGAGTCCGCCAGCGTGTCCGGTGGTACGTATGGCGCCGATTCGTCGTTCACAATTCCGGGAGTTTCAGCACTTCGACTTCCGGGCGGTAACTTCCTTGGAGAGGGTTGGTCTCTGGACGCCTTTCCATGGTGCCTTGTGCACGGCGATATGCACGGGGGCAATGTCCTCGTTGAGTTGGAAGCTAACCAGACCAACCCGGACTCCGAGACATCGACCGGCATCAAGCGTGTGTGCCTCATAGATTATCGAAACGCCGGGCCTGGCCCGCGTTGCCTCGATGCTGTTGCGCTCGAGGTGTCGATTCGTTTTGCTGACGCAGCGGACATTCGTCAGGAGTCACTTCGGAAGTCGGCTTCCGAGGACCTTGCTTTGTCAGATGGCTTGAAGGCGGCGGCGCGGAGGGTAGACGCGGAACGGCAGCTGTACATGTCAGCGTGGGCTGATCGTCGATTGCCCGGAGCAAGTTGGGTTCGGCTGGCGGCTACCGTCGTGCAGGGCGCACGAAAGACCTTCACGCGAGATGCCGACGACGACACCTTCGCAAATGTTACGTTGTCAGAGTATCTTCAGACAGCAATGCTGTATGCGATAAGGCAACTACATTACGAGCTAGACCCATTGGTTCGGGTTCGCCTGAATGCCTGGCTTGCGGCAACATACTCGCTGTTTGCGCCGTTATCGAAGGCCTCTGAAACATAGAGCTTTCGGCTGAGCCACGGAATCCGAGATCTTTTGAGTCATGGCAGGTGGCGAGAAGGTGACCGAAGCGGCGCCGGCGATTGTCTGCCTGGTGGGCTCGGTAGCAACCAACGCCTCTCCCCCACCGTGTTGCACAGATCAGCAGCACACGCCGTCTTCCGGGAAGTTTGAGCCGGACTGGCGGGGTGCGATCGTCGAGCAGCACGACGGCCTTGATCAGCTCGACGAAGGCCGCGCTGGCGCCCTCGGCGGTCGAGGCCCGCTTGGTCGGCAACAGCATCAGCGACCACCGAGATCAGCGGCTGGTCGGTCGGCAGTTGGCGAACGTCGCGCAGTCCTCCAAACGCCAACACTCGAGTCCTCACGTCGAGCGGGATCGCATGGAACCGGGTCAAGTTTGACGGCTGTCGACAGCAAGTCGTACGTCGTCAGCGAGTCGAGGCAGTAATCTTCTGGCCCACGAAGCGAGTGGAGTGCGTTCATGACAGAGGATGATTGGAAGAGCACGGAGGAGTTGCTTCGAACATGGCTCCGGCGGACGCGATATAGCCAGCATTCGCATCATGAGGCAGGGAAACGGCTAAAGCGGTTCAACTATCTCCTTGCTGTGCCCATCGTCGTCATTACGACCGCCTTAGGTACTGCTGCGTTAGCCACGATCACAACCAAGGTCAACGACGCTGGCAAGCTCACGTTCGGTGTGCTGAGCCTGATCGCAGCCGTGCTGGCCGCACTCCAGACTCACTTAGCTTGGGCAGAAAGGTCCGAAAGGCACAAAACACTCGGTGCGAAGTACGGCGATATTCGCCGGGATATCGAGGAGATTTTGGCACTTCCCGTGAACGAACGTGGCGCCCAGAAGAAAGTGATGGACAAGATTCGGACAGACCTTGACGGTATTAGTGGCGAGGGCGACGTGGTCCCACGGCGTGTATTCGAGAAGACTAGGCGGCGTCTTGCGCAGGAGGATGCGAAAACCGCGGTGAAGACTTAAGAGATAGCGCAGCTGATCGTATGAGTGGAATAGGGAGCCGTCGACAACCGGACCTGGGTAAGTTACAACCAACCGGGTTGCCGTGCGTGGCAAGATGATCCGCCTGCTGCGCATCCGTTAGGGTCGTTCGGGATCGTAGGCTCTCGAGCGTGGACAGTAATTGGGCGGCTGCGCTCGCCGAGCGGCACCTGGCCGCGGCTCTGCCCCGACGCTGGGTGCATGCGCAAGCGGTAGCTGCCCAGGCGGCGGCCATGTCGGCAGCCGTTCCTGATGACAGTGAGCTTGTTGTGTCAGCGGCTTGGCTGCACGATATCGGTTATGCTCCGTCGCTGCTTAGGGTGGGATTCCATCCGCTCGACGGCGCTCGTTATCTTCGTGATCTTGGCGTCGCTTCTCGACTCTGTCGGCTTCGTGGCCCATCATTCCGGCGCGGCGATCGAGGCCGAGCTACGCGGCTTCGCCGAAGCTCTCAATGGCGAGTTTCCACGGGAACGATCGGCCACTGCGGACGCGTTGTGGTACGCCGACCTGACCACCGGACCCGATGGCGAGCTGCTCACGGTCGACGAGCGGCTGGCGGAGATCGCCGAGCGGTATGGTCCCGGCGACGTCGTGACCAGGTTCGTCGATCGTGCTCGTCCTGAGCTGGTTGCGGCGGTGCGACGCGCCGAGGCGCGCTTGAAGGTAGTGGCCGCTCAGTCGAGGTAGGGCGCAGGCTCGTCCGCGATGGCGCGTTCGATCCGGCGCCGGATCTCTGGGTGCATGTCGAGCTGGGGGATCTGGTCGCGGGGAATCCAGTCGACCTGGATCGACTCGTCGCTGATGCGGATGGTGCCATCGATGGCTTGTGCGCGTAGGCAGATCGAGAACGCTTGGCGTACCTCGCCGTCGGGGTAGGCGACCACATGGCGCGGATTGCTGAAGATGCCGACCAGGCCGGCGACCTCGATCTCGATGCCGGTCTCTTCCCGGACTTCGCGGATCGCACAGCCGCTGACGGTCTCACCGGGTTCCATCCCCCCGCCGGGTAGGGCCCACAGCCCGTTGTCCGCCCGGCGGATCAACAGGACTCGCCCTTGGTTGTCTTCGACGTACGCACTCGTCGCGACGACAATGCTGTTCGCCTTCGGCGCATTGGGGTCGTTCAGGTAGTCGACGCGTTTCACGGCGACCACCCCCATCGCTACGACCAGGCTGGTCGCGCGGCCGACCATACTCGCTCGAATGATTCAGCGTAGATGCTGAATAAGTCGCCTTCGCCTAGGCGGCGCAAATGCAGTAGCGGTGCGTGCGCCCCGAGCAGTCCGTAAACGTGCAGGGTAACGAGCATCTCGTCATCGAAGCGGAACACGGAGTTGTAGAGCGTGGTGGCGTGCAGCCTTACGTCGATGCCGTCGACGCCGCGCAGCGGCTCATAGAGGTGTAGGACGTTGCGGATTCGGTAGGCCAGCGCGTCACCAATGTTCTCCTCCGTACCGCGGCAGGCGACCGCGGCCGAGTCCGGGTCGCCGAACAGAAGCCGGATCTTCACCCCGCCGCGGGCCTTCTTCGCCAGGTTGCGCACGAGTTTCGGGTCGTGCTCGGGCAGGAAGAGCCCGGCGTATACGAGCAGGTCCAGCCGGTCCGTCACCTCATCGAGCAGCCGCGACCACAGCTCGGGGCGGACTGTCGGCGCGGTGCGCGTAGAGCTCAACGACCTCCGAGCGCGCGACCTCCGCGCGTCGATCTGGGTCGAGCGCGTCGGGCCACAGATAGGCCTCCGACTCCCGCAGCAACGCCGCGAGCTCGTGCCGGTGGCTTCGGTACGGACTACGACCAACAGTGATCCACCGCTCGGCGGTCTTGCGATCGACGCTAAGCCGTTCGGCCACAACCGCGGGCGTGAGCCCGTTGCGCAGCAGCGCATCCCGTAGCCGATCGTTCGCCATTGACGAGCCCCTTTCTGGGGACTACTAGGGACGTCTGGAGACTAGCACAGACGTCCTAAGACGTCCCACTACATGGTGTCGCCGTCCTGCTGCACAGCGCGACCGTCTGTCTATGACAAGAGGTATTGCCAGCCAGTTGACCGAATGTCCACAGGCGACGGAGATCGACCGGATCCACCGGAGAGAGGGCTCGGACGCGAGGCAGTCGCGCCCGCGTGCCGCGCCGAGATCGGACTCTCAGACGCGAGATCAGGGAACGACGCCTGAGAGTGACGGCCCGCGCGCTCCGGATGTGGATCGGGTGCGGTGGCGGCGGGCATGCCGGGATCTCACGCTGCGAAACGCGTTACGCAAGCGATCTGACGGGGTTCCGACGTACTCGGTTCCGGAGGCGGCGGCGCTGTTGAGCGTGTCGCAGGAGCACCTGTACCGGCTGATCCGGGCGGACGCATTTCCAGCCGTGAGGATGCGGGTCGGGCGCGAGCAGGGCCGCTATGTCGTGCCGGCCCGCGCGGTCGAGGCGCTGCTGGACGCGGCGACCGGGTCGGGCGGGCTGGTCGATGTGGAGACCGCGGCTACGGCCGTCGCGCGCTGGTGGTGTGCGGTGATCGGGCCGCGGCAGGGGAGGTTTCTGCGGCGGACCGCCCTGGTCGGGGTCGGGCTTTTCGCGATCGGGGGCCTGGCCCATCGGACGGCGGAGGGCCGCGAGTTGCTGGCGGTCGGCGGGCTGCTGTTGCTGGTTGCGGGGTTGGTGTGGCGGCATCACCGGGCGGGGTCGGCGGTGCTGGTGCGCCGCTGGTCGCGGCGATCCACTCGACACGACGGGGTGGCGTCCCGGTGGGCGATCTTGGCCACCGGCGAGCCGGTTCGCGGTGCGCCGGAAAGCCATGGTGTTGCGGCCCAGCCTGCGCCAGCAGAGTCTGCTGCGCCGGCTGGGCATGCGCACCCGGGAGGTGGCGACACCGGTGGCCCGGGTCGGGCTGCTGCGGGTGTGGTCGCCGATCGAGGACGTCACGCTGCGGATCGGCGGACCCCGGGTCGGGAAGTCGCGGGGAGTTGGCCTGCCGGATCCTGGACGCGCCGGGCGCGGTGATCGCCACCAGCACCCGCACCGACCTGGTCGAGCTGACCGCGGCCTGCCGCGTCGCAATGCGGGCCGGTGTGGGTGTTCAACCCGTCCGGTCTGGGCGGGCTGCCGTCCACGGTCACCTTCGACCCGCTCGAGCGGCTGCACGGAACCCCGCATCGCGGCGGCTCGGGCCGCCGACCTGCTGGCTGGGGCGGAAGCACCCGGTTCGCAGTTCAGCGGGGATCGGGAGTTCTGGACCGCGCAGGCCCGGCGGGTGCTGACGTCACTGATGCATGCCGCGGCGCTCGGCGGCGGGTCGATGCGTGACGTGCTCAGCGTGGGTGGCCGACCCGGACGCCGCGGCGGGGGAGGTGCAGCGGCTGCTGCGCCGCTCTCCGGAACCGGCGTTCGAGCCGGACGCCCGGCAATTCCTGCAGACCAACGACCGCACCCGCTCGTCGATCTGCGCCACCATCATGCCGGCGCTGGGCTGGCTGACCGACCCGATCGCCGCCGCGGCCGCCGGACAAACCATCGGCCGGCAAGTGCTGCTCGACGCACCGGGGTCACCGTCACCGACGGGCGCGAGGACGAGTACCGGGCGGCGGGGCTGGATGTCGCCCAGCTGCTGGCCCGCCGCGGCACCGTGTACCTGCTCGGCGCGCAGGACGCCCAGGTCGCCCCGCTGGTCACCGCGCTGACCGGGCACGTGGCGCGCGCTGCCCGGCAGCTGGCGGCGAGCATGCCGTCCGGCCGGCTGGATCCGCCGCTGACGCTGGTGCTGGATGAGGCGGCGTTGATCTGCCCGATCCCGCTGGATGAGTGGACCGCGGACATGGGCGGCCGCAACATCACCATGCACATCGCCGCGCAGTCCCGCGCGCAGCTGCGCAAGCGGTGGCAGGACACCGGCGCCGCCGCCATCCTCAACAACGCCGGCACGGTGCTGCTGTTCGGCGGCACCCGGGACCCGGACGACCTGCAGGCCTACACGACGCTGGTCGGCGACCGGGACGAGCGGGTCAACACCCATGACCGCAGCGGCCGGCTGGCCTCGACCACGGTGCGGCGGGCGCCGGTGCTGTCCCCGCGCAGCTCGCGCAGCTGCCCGCCGGGCCGGGTGGTGGTCATCCGCCGGGGGATGCCGCCGGCGATCGGCACCGTGGCGATGGCCTGGCAGCGCCGCGACGTCCGCCATGCCGCCCGCCGCGCGTACCGGGTGGAGCGGGCCGCGGAACGCGCGGTCGGCCGGGCCCGCCGCAGTGTGGTGTGGGCCCGCCGCCGGGCCTGGGTCGCCGCCCGCGCCGAGCGGCTGATCGCGGCCTTGGTCGCCGCAATCCAGCGCCTCGACCAGGCCGCCGGCCGTCCGGTGGACCGGGTCGACGGGCCGGTCGCGGTGGAGGACGGCGGCCCCGATGCCTGACGGCCGATTCCCGATCTGCACTGCGCGTGCGTGCATCCGGTGCGCGCCTGGCGAGGTTCACCCAAGCGCTGGCCGACCGCGCCGACGCGCAGGCCCGCGCCGCCGGGCTGACCGTCGAGGTGCTGCCGGGCGGGGTGCGCCGCTACCGCGACCCGCGGCTGGACCAGCTCGCCGCCCACCGCGCCGGCCAGGCGGCGCACCGGTGCCCGAGCTGCGGGCAGGTCACCGCCGCAACGCCGTCGGCGCCCGTCACCGCAGCGCGGATCCCAGCCGGCTGGAGTGCGCCGGTCACCGTCGAGACGGGGCGGTCGCCGTGAGCCGGCCATCACGCTGCTTCGACAACCCGGGCCGCGTGCGCCACGGCGGCGCTCCACGCGGACGCCGGATGGGTCGACGCCGCCGGGAGAGCCGGCTACCCCGGCGAGAACCTGCCGACGAAAAGCAGGACCGCCGCGGCGAGCGCGGCGGGCTCACCCCCGGGGGTGGGGCCGGGGCGTACCAGGGCCGCAGCCCCGCATCAAGCCGGTCTGCGCATGATCGTTTCCAGACGCTGCGCGGAAACCATCATGCGGTCCCGGCTTGACCCGGGGCACCCCGCGGCCCCGGCACCTGGCGCCCCTTGCGGGCAGGCGGACAGAACACCGCCAGCCGCCGGGAAACCGGCCCCACCAACCACGGACACACCTAGGTGTCACCAACCGAAGGGAAGTACCAGCCATGAGCACGACGATCACCACCGAGGCCAACCTCACCGCCGACCCGGAACTGCGGTTCACCAAGGCGACCGGGCAGGCGGTGGCCACCATCCGGCTGGCCGCCTCCAGCCGGCGCAAGGACATGGACGGGGAGTACCAGGACACCCCGGCCGTGTTCTACGAGGCCACCGTGTGGGGCGCGCTGGCCGAGAACGCCGCCGACTCGCTGCGCAAGGGCGACCGGGTGCTGGTGCACGGCACCGGCTATGACGAGGAGTGGACCGACCGGGAAGGGCAGACCCGGGTCAAGCACGTGCTGCAGGTCACCGGCATCGGCGCCAGCCTGCGCTACGCCACCGCCACCCTCACCCGCACCACCCGCAAGACCGAGCCGGTCGAGCCGGTCGAGCCGGCGCCGGCCGAGGTCGGCTGACCGCATGACCGGCGGGGGGAGGGGCCTGGCCGCTGCTGCCGCCCCTCCCCTCAGCCCACCAGCAGAGGGAGACCACCGATGCACACGTCTGCTTTCGACGGGAAGACCGCCTCGAGCACGCCGATGACGCGGCCGCCGCGATTCGCGCGATCAACCATTTGACGTTTCACGACACCGCGCTGCCGTTCCCGGCGACGCGTGTCGGCTCCTCGGCGTGCTGGCCACGATGGCCGCCCGGCTGCCGCAGGCGTTCGAGCAAGTCACCCAACAGCTGAACCGCTGGCACGAGGACGACCTGATCGGGATCGACCCCGGCACCAGCTACGCCGGCGACCCGGACCGGGCGGTCCGCGACGCGGTGACCGGGCTCGCCCGGGCGAGCCGCGCGGCCGGCCAGTTGTCCGAGGCGCTGGATCTGGCCCTGCACGCGCTCACCTACGCCCACTACGCCGGCCCGACTGGCGGCGGGGAGGGCGCGTGATGAGGACGACACGGCGACGGGCCGCGATCCGCGGCTGCATCCGCGCCGCACAGCCGAGGACCGGCCGCACGGCGGGGTTGCCGGCCCGGCAGGCCCGGTGGACCCGGCTCGGCGCCACGATGGGCTACACCAACACCCCGGCCAAGCGGGCCGCGATCCACGCCGCCGTCGAGTCCATGGTCTGGGTCGACCCGCACCAACTCGCCGACGTGCTCGACGCCGCGCCGGTGCGGTTCGTGGTGGCCGGGCTGTTCTCCGGCCGGGCCTGGCAGCTCACTCCGCGCGCCACCACACCCCTGCCGGCCAGCGCCGAGCTGACCGCGCGTCGGCCCGGACGGCGCACGCCGGCTGATCGGCCTGCAGTCGGTCACCGGCGACCGGTACGTGCTGCTCGACCTCGGCTACGAGGTCATCGACCTGCTGCACGAAACCGCGCGCCAACAGCGGCCATGACCGCGACGATCACCACGCCGTGGGGTGAGCGGGTGACCGGGCAGATCCGGGTGTGGCTGGGCCGGCGCCGCGTCGAGGTGGAGACCAGCGATGGCCGCCGCCACACCGGGCTCATCGCTACGGACCGCGTGCCCACGCGGACAGCCGCCCAAAGAACCTGGACGCAGCACCGCGAGCGGAAGCGCTCCACACCCATGACGACGCAGCCGGCCCGCCCCGACCCACCGCCGTGGCGCCGACGCCGGGCGCTGCGGTGGCCGGGCTGGCCCGCGAGGTGGAGGCGCTGCGACGCCGGCTCGACCAGCTGAGTCGCTGCCAGCACCGGGTCGATCAGCTCGCCGACCTGCTCGCCCGGCACGCCGAGGCCGTCGCCGCGACGACGTCGGCACCGGCGACGCCGGAACCGCCGTCGTGGCTGGACCTGCCCACCGACCCCGGCCGGCCAGCCGAGTCGAGCAGCGCAGCGCGGGCCGCGGAGGACCTGCTCACCACGCTCGCCGGCTGGGTGGGCGGCATCTACCTGCGCTACCCCGACGCCGCCCAGACGCTGCCGGAGTGCTGGCTGTGGCACCCGGAGGTGGTCGAGGAACTGCTGTGGCTGCACACCGCCTGGCTCGCCGCCTACCGGCCCGGCGCGGCGAGCACGGCGGTGGGGGACTGGCACGACCGGCAACGCCCCGGCGTGGCGCGCCGCATCCGCGACTACGCCGGCATCTGCTCCCTCGAACAGCACCAACCCGGCGCCGAGCGGCACACCCCCGCGCCCGGTCGCCCCGCTCACCGACGCGGTGCCGGCGATCGCCGGCTGGTGGGCCACCCGCCGCGACCGACCCGGCGCCGGCACCGACCGCCGAGCAGCTCGCCGCGGCACGCCGCCGCGACAGCTCCAGCGAGGCCGCCGATGACCACCGACACAACCGAGCGTGATCCCGGGTGGCGGACGGTGTGGGCCGCCGGGCTGGTCGTCGCCGCCGGCGCCGGCATCGCCACCGCGCACGGCCTCTACCAGGTCGCGGCCGCCGCCCGGGTGCCCACGCCGATCGGCTGGCTGTACCCGCTGATCACCGACGGGCTCGCGCTGGTCGCCTACGCCGCCACCGCCCGCCTCCACGCAGGTGGGCGCCGCTACGCCGCGGGCATCGTCATCCTCGCCGCCGGCCTGTCCGGCCTGGCCCAAGCCGTCTACCTCGCCGGCGGCCTCGACCACACCGGGCCGGCGCCGGTCGGGCTGCGGTTCGGCGTCGGCGCCTGGCCGGCCATCGCCGCCGCCCTCACCGCCCACCTGCTGCACCTCATCGCCACCGGCGCGTCGACTCCAGCGGCCGCGGTCATGCAGCGGTCGCCAGCGGAGCGAGCACGCGTGCACCGGCCCAACCCGCCGTACAACGACGCGCCGTACAACGCCGCGTCCGATCCCGGCCGTACAGCCTGTACAACCGCGTCCAACTGACGCCCGTACAACCGCGCCCGTACAACCCGCCGGCGCCGAGCGGTTGAACACCGCACCGGCGAGGTTGAACACCGGCCGAGCACGTCGGGCGCAGGCTGGCTCGGCGCGGGACCGGGCGCGGGCCGCCGCCCGCGACCACCACGCCCGGCACGGCGCGCTGCCCACGGTGACCGAGCTCATGAGCCTGGCCAACGTCGCGCGCGGCACCGCCGCGAACGCCCTCAAAGACCTGCGCGCCGAACGGCCAGCCCTGCACCTCGTCAACGCCGACCCCGAGAACAGGACCGACCAGTGACCGCATCAGCCGCAGCCACGCCGATCCAACCACCCGACCACGCCACCGCACCACCGAACGACCCCAGCACAGCCCGCGACCACCGACTCGAGCAGCTCACCAACCCGACGAAAGATCAACAACTTCAGTACACACCTATGCATCACGATCAGACGGCCCGCAGAACCAGCACAAACGGACACCGCAGTTGATCTTGAACAGCCGAGTTGATCTTGAAAGGGTGGTCGCGCGATGCTGACGATCTCCTCAGGGCACTCGGCCGACTACCTGACTCGACGCGGTCGCGACCGGGCGGGAGAACTACTACACCGGCGCGGTCGCGGCGGGCGAGCCGCCCGGGCGCTGGTACGGCGCCGGCGCCGAGGAGCTCGGCCTGACCGGGCTGGTGGATCACCAGGACATGCAGCGCGGTGTACGAGCACTACCTCGACCCGCGCGATCCGAACTTCCGTGACCCGGAGCGGTGGGACGAGGTCGCCAACGCTCGGCCACACCGGCCGGAAGTACCCGACGGCCGAGGAGATCTATCAGCGTTCATTGGACGCCGAGCCGTACGCGGACGCTGAACGGCGTGAACAGCTGCGGTTGGACGCGTCCAAGAAGGCGACGCAAGAACGTCGCGTTCTTGGACGTGACGTTCAGCGTCCAAAAGTCGGTGACCGTCCTGCACGCCGCGTTCGAAGCGCAGGAGGTCAAGGCCCGCAACGCCGGCGACGTGGAGGCGGCCGCGGCGTGGGGGCGCACCGGCAGGCGGTCGAGGACGCGATCTGGGCCGGCAACAACGCCGCCCTGGACTACCTGCCAGAGCACGCCGGCTACTCGCGGGTCGGGCACCACGGCGGCGCCGCGGGCCGGTTCATCGACGCGCACAACTGGACCATCGCCTCGTTCTTCCAGCACGACTCGCCGCAACCACGACCCGCAGCTGCACATCCACAACCCGATCCTCCAACCGGGTGCTAGTGCGCGGACGGGGTGTGGCGCACGCTGGACTCGCGCGGCGCTGTACATGCACCGGCCGGCCGCGCGGCGCGGTCGCCGAGCGGACGACCGCGGAACGGCTGACCTCGCTCGCTGCGGGTGCTGCTCGCGATGCGCCCGGACGGCAAGGCCCGCGAGATCGTCGGCATCCCGCGAGCCGGTCAACGACCTGTTCTCCTCCCGCCGGCGGGCGATCACGCCCGAAGACCGCCGAGCTGGTCGCGCGCGTTCGAGACCAAGCACGGCCGCGCCCCGAACTCGCTGGAGCTCGACCGGCTGCAGCGGCAGGCCACGTTCGCGACCCGCCGCGCGAAGTCGCACGAGGGCGAGACCACCGAGCAGCGCCTGGACCGGGTGCGATCGGGAACTGCGCGCCGAGGTCGACGGCGGCCTCGGCCAGGTCGCCGCCGACGTGCTCGCCCTCGCCGACCGCGAGCCCGCAGCCGCGAGCGTGGTCGCCGCGGCGACGTGATCGAGACCGCGCTGGCCGAGGTGCAGGCCACGAAGGCCGCCTGGACCGCGGCGGACCTGACTCGGGCGATCAACGACGCGCTGCCTGACCACCTCGGCTGGCCTGACGGCGAGCAGATCGCCGAGCTGCTCGACCGGCTCACCACCGAGGCGCTGCAGCTCGCGGTGCCGCTGGACGCCGACCGCCCCGCCGAGCGAGCGCTGCCCGACGAGCTGCGCCTGGAGAACGGCCGCTCCGCCTACGACGCGCCCGGGCGCGCGGCTGTACGCGACCCCGGAGCACATCCACACCGAACGCGCTGCTCGCCGCAAGCCGCCGCGCGCGGCGACGCTGCCGGCGCTCGACGCGACCGCAGCGCGGCGGTTCATCGAGCGGCTGCGCGACGCCGGGGTCGAGCTCGGCGCCGACCAGGCCGCCGCCGTGCGCGGCATCCTCACCTCCGGCGCCGGCGTGGAGTCGCTGGTCGGTCCAGCCGGCACCGGGAAGTCCTTCGTGGTCGGTGTGCTCGCCCAGGCCTGGCAGGACCCCGCGTCTCTGGGACGGGCAGCAGCGGCGGGTGGTCGGGCTCGCGTCGAGCCAGATCGCCACCGACGTCCTCGCCGGCGAAGGCCTGCACGCCCGCAACATCACCCGCTGGCTGGCCACCCAGCAGCGCCTCGCTGACGGAGCACCCGTCGGGGATGACCTTGACTGGCGCATCGCACGCTGGCGACCTGGTCGTCGTGGACGAGTCCGCGATGGCCGACACCACCGAGCTGGCCGCCATCCACCGCCACGTCGACGCCGCAGGCGCGAAGCTGCTGCTGACCGGTGACCACCGCCAGCTCGCCGCGATCGGCACCGCCGGCGGCATGCAGCTCGCCAGCCGAGACGGCCCTGACCTACGAGCTCACCGAGGCCCGCCGATTCACCCACGAGTGGGAACGCGCCGCCTCGCTGCGGCTGCGCGACGGCGACGAGACCGTGCTCGGCGAGTACCACAAGCACGGCCGGCTCCTCGACGGCGGCGCCATCGAACAAGCCGAACAGTCCGCGGCGCGGGCGTGGCTGGCCGACACCCTCGCCGGCCGACGTGTCGCTGCTGATCGTCGACACCAACGAGCAGGCCGCCCGCCTGTCCGCGCAGATCCGCGCCGACCTCGTCCGCCTCGGCCGAGTCGACCGAGGACGGCGTGCCGCTCGGCCTGCAGGGCACCCTCGCCGGTGTCGGTGACATCGTCCAGGCCCGCCGCAACGCCTGGGACCTCGCCGGGGTTCACGGCAACCGGCGCGGGCCGATCAACCGCGAGCAGTACCGCGTCCTCGCGACCCTCGACGACGGCGGGCTGATCGTCACACCCGTCAGCGCCGCCGACGGTGAGCAGATCACCCTGCCCGGCCGCTACGTCGCCGAGCACGTCGCGCTCGGCTACGCCTCCACCGTGCACGCCGCCCAAGGGCTGACCGTCGACACCAGCCACGCCGTGATCACCAGCCGCACCGGACCCGCCGCCCTGTACGTCGGGCTCAGTCGCGGCCGCGACGCCAACACCGCACACGTGTGCACCCGCGCCGTCCCCGACGACGCCCCCCCGGCACCGTCAACAAGGTCCGCGCACCGCGACCCGCTCACCGTCATCGCCGCCGCCTTCGACACCGCCCAGCCCGAACAGTCCGCGCTGGCCACCGCCGCCGAGTCCGAAGCCGAAGCCGAGTCGATCCGCACGCCGAGCGAGCTGTTCGCCGACGGCTGCGAGCATGGCCACCGCCGGCCGCACCGCCCGCTGGCTCGACGAACTCGTCGACGGCGGCCGCCTCACTCCGCAGCAGCGCGCCACCCTGGCCGCCGAAGACGGCGCCACCACCCTCAATCGCGTGCTGCGCCGGGCCGAGCTCGCCGGCCACGATCCCCGGCAGCGTACTCACCGACGCGGTCACCAGCCGCGACCTCGCCGGAGCGCGTCAGCTGACCAACGTGATCCACCACCGCATCACCGCCGCCGTGTCCCTCGACCCGATCGGGCACCGGCACGCCGACTGGATCCCCACGGTGGATGACTCGGCCTGGCAGCGCTACCTCACCCAGCTCGCCGAGGACGCCGATGCCCGCCGCGACGAACTCGGCCGGCAGGTCGCCGACCAGCAGCCGCAATGGGCGATCGAAGCACTCGGACCCGTGCCTGACGACGAGCAGCAGCGGGACCGGTGGCAGCGAGCAGGCCGGCATCGTCGCCGCGCACCGCGAACTGACCGGCCACGACGACCCCGCCACCGCGATCGGCGCGGCCGCCCAAGGCTGGGCAGGTCGAGGCCTACGCCTCGTGGCGCGCGGCCTGGCATGCGCTCGGCCGCCCCGAGGCCGACCGCGACGAAGCCGAGATGAGCGACGGTCAGTTGCTCATGCGCATCCGCGCCTACCAGCGCGAACAGACCTGGGCGCCGCCCTACGTCGCCAACGAACTTGCCGGCACACGGCAAGCCGCCGATCGGCACCGCGCCACCGCCACCCTGCGCGCCACCGCAGCCGAGGCTGGCACCCACGACGCCGAGCGGGCACAACTCGAACAGCGGGCCGCCGACGTCGGATGCGCTCGCCCGGCGTCCTGGACCAGCGTGCCGCACAACTGGTCGACAGCCGACGAGGCCCGCGCCCGCTGGTATGCCCACACCGCCGCCACCCGCGCCGCCGCCGACCGCGCCCAACTCGAACTCGCCGCCCGCCGCACCGGCGAGAACCCGGCCGACGACCACATCACCGCTACGAAACTCGGCAGCGGCCACGACGCCACGCGGCAGACCGCCGAGGCATCGCACGATCGCCACGACACGGTAGAGCAGGCAGTGATGCCGGCCCGCCGCCGCGGCCACCAGGCAGACGACCACGACTCGGCCGACCGTGCGGAGCGGTCCGATGTCGCCGAGGCAACCGAACGTACCGACATTTGGCGGGCTGTGGACACGGAGCTGCGCAGCGATGACGAACATCGGAAGATCACTGACGACGCCGACTTCGCGGACCTCGCGTCCCAACGCGAAGCCGACCGCGGCGCCGTCAACGTCCGCCCGGACCCCGACGCCGCCGAAACCGCGGTGCGCGATATCCGCGACGTCAGCGCCGTCGAACGCCGCCGCGACCGCGAAGATCAGGTTCGCGTACCGTCCGCCGACGAAACCGCCGACGCAATACGACGAGCCCACCGCGCCCTCGCCGAGATACACGCCCGCGAGGCAGCCGATGGCCGCCGCGTCGCCGACGATGCTCGCATCGAGCAACTCGTCCGCTGGCACCACGAGAAACACGCGACCGTGGAGCGCACCCAGGATGACAGCGACAGCCGAGGCGTCTAGCAGTCCAGTCGCCGAAGGAGGAGCGGGCCGACCACCGGCAGGCCGTGCTCTACGACGCGGTCAGCGCTGGGCGAGCGTCACACCGAAGTCCTCGGCGACGAGCTGCTTGAACACGGTGTCCGGGTCACCCTGCAGCGCGCGCCACGTCGCCAACACCGCCATCATCACCGGAGGCAGCACCGCGTCCTCGATCGTCGACAGCGTCCCCCACTCTGGACGCACCGTCGGCAGCCCGCACTCTCCCGGTGGTCCCACATGCAAGACCAGTGGATGCCAGCGCAAGGTGTGATGCTCGTCGAGTGAGGCGACCACAACAGCGATGCCGTTGGGGTAGTCGCCCGGCCCGTCGAGCGAGACGCGGAGATCTGCGGCCTCCCAGACCAGCATCACCCGAGTTGCCATGATCGCGGCCGGCGCATCAGCCAACCGGGCGATCGCCCGCACCGCGTCCAGCCCCTGGTGGTAAGGGCGGGTACGGACCCAGCCCACATACGGCTGGTCCCAATCATCGATCAACATGTGCACCTGCGGCTCAGGAACGAACCCGCCCTCGCGCAGCGCGGCGTCAGCGCCGGCCACACACGCCTGCTCCACCGCGCTGATCACATCGACCATCGCCTCGGTCACGCCACGAGCGTGACACGGTCCACCGACAACGAATGCACCTCAGCCGGCTGGCAACGGTCGTCATTTGGCCCCCAACGTCGATAACCTCAATCCGTGGGCCCGCCTGTCAGCCGCCGCGACGCCGCGCACGCGCGAGCCTGGGCACCCACGGACGCTGGCGTCCAATTGCGCGGTCGCCCGATACGCGATACGCAGCCCGAAGTCAGGCTTCGGAGGGCGGTGCACGCCCTCGGTCTTCGGTTCCGCCTCAACCGGCGGATAGGCCGCTTCGTCCCGGACTTCGTGCTGCCTCGTTATCGACTCGTGGTGTTCGTGGATGGCTGCTACTGGCACAACTGCCCGGAGCATGGTCCGAGGCGATTTCGGGGCCCGAACGCTGAAAGGTGGCGCGAGAAGATCACGACGAATGAGGACCGTGATCGAAAAGCAAATGAGGCAATGGCGGCCGCGGGTTGGCGCGTGCTTCGGATCTGGGAATGTGAGACGCGAATCAATGTTGAGCGGGCGGCGCAGACGGTCTTGGCCGCGGCTCAGGCTTACGACTTCGCCGCATCCGATGCGAGCGCGGACTGACACCAACCTGCGAGTGGACACCGGCCGCAGTGCGATACCTCGATTGTGCAGTGCGTGGACGCGATTAGCCGCAAGGCTGCCATGCGGAGGGAGGCGTCCTCACCGCTGCCCACTAAGCGGGCCAAGTCGATTCGCCCGTCCGTCAGTTGGTTGGTCTCGTCCGACTTGCTGCCGGCCACTCGGGCCGCAACACGAAGGACACCCTGCGAGCGCAGTAGGACATCTTCGCCCTGCAGCATCGAGAAGATCTGTTCCTCGGCCGGTTTGAGGCCACCGAGGTCAGGCAGCAGTTCGGGCTGGAGCCAGGCCTTCTTGCGCCGCAGTAGTGGGCGTAGGCGATCCAGTGCCTGTCCGGCCTTGCTGTCGTCAAGTGGTTGCTTCGCTAGATCGAGCATGGTCCTGCTTAGCTCCGCAACTCCACGCAACGGGCTCAGCGCGTCACCAAGGCGGTCCACATCGATATGTGTGCGGCTTGTCACTGCGGCGGCGAGCGCGACCGGTGGCGTAACGGGAGGGCCGGGTAGCATGAACCAGTAGGCAGACGAGCGCTGCTTGTCGGCCCACTTGGTCAACTTCTTGCGAGCAGCCAGCCAGCTAGTTGGTTTAGACTCCGAAGCTTCGGATTTCGCCGCTAGGGCGAGGGCGGCCGCCGCACCGAGGAGCGGCGGGACCGCGTTGCCGATTTGTCGAAAGGCGTCACTGCGAGCGCCAGAGAACCGAAATGCGTCCGGGAAGGTCTGGATCCGGGCTGCTTCACGCACGGTGAGGGTTCGGTGTTCCTCTGGGTGGATGTACCAGTAGCCGTCTTTGGCGATGTGCGCTGTGATCGAGCGGCTGACGTCGTCCCAGTCCAGACGCTTGTACTTGTCGTCGAAGCTGTCGGCCTTGTAGCGGCGTAGGCGCTCCGGAAGATCGGCGTAGAGGGTTCTTGAATCCATCAATTGGAAGACTTCGAGGTCGTCCGCTCTTACTGCGCGCGTCATATGGTCGTGCAGCACACCCGATGTTGCGCCGTCGCGCATTCGGGCGGCGAAGGCTGATATATCGCTTGGAGGCACGTACGCCATCTCGCGGGCACCCATCGTTGCTCCCAACTTCGGGAGATCACCGATGCTGTCGCGCAATGTCGTGATCGCGGGCTGCTCATCCGGCCAGCTGAAGTCGTGATCGTCTCGGCGGGCCAACAAAATCAGCCGCTTGCGGTGTTGAGGGACGCCGAATCGCCATGCGTCTGCCAAGTGCAGATCTGTGGCATAGCCCGCCCCCTCTAGGGCGTCAACCATGATCCGGATGACCCGAAAGTCGTCGCCGAGCCCCATATCGGGCACGTTCTCCATCAGAATCGCCCGCGGCTTTAGCCGCAGCGCCAGGTCTAGGAATGCGGACCACAACTCACGTCGGTGGTCTCGGGCGCCGCGAACGCCGGCGTCGACGAGACTACGGATCTTGCTGCGTCCCGCCCGGCTGAAGGGCTGACAGGGCGGCCCGCCTGCGACGAGGTCGACGGGAATGTCCTTGAACAGCCTAACGAAGGTGTCGCGCGCGCTCTCGTCGCCGAGGTCGAGATCGAGCGAGAGACCTGGAAAGTTGTGGCGGTGCGTCTCCAGCGCCCGGGGGTCGTGGTCGACCGCTGCCGCAACCGTCCAACCGGCTGCCTCAACCCCGGCGCTCAGCCCACCGGCGCCGGAAAACAGGTCAACAGCGATCGGCCTACCAACGTCACGCTGCCTCGCACACCACGTCCGGAGGGTGCGGACCGTCGGCCCCTCAGGATGTGCCGGCAACTTCAGAATGTCGCTGCGCTGCAGGCGCACGCCATACTGGACCACCGAACCTCCTCTCTCGGGTGCGTTGACGACCAGGACATCACATGGGCGACTCCTCTGCAAGCAGGCTCACGGTGGTGGCCACACGCCCGGATCACCGCCTACCCGCCAGCTGATACACGCATTCATATCGAGCTGGTACGACACATTCGTGATGCCGATCGGCAGCCCGTCGGCGAACGAGGCTCGGGTCAGTCGGGGGAACTGGCCATGGACCTTGTAGAGGCTCTCCTCAACGACCCGGTACGGCACGGCAGATTGGTCTCGGCCAGCTGGCGTATAGCCGCGCTGACCCAGCTTGGTGAGCAAGTCGGCGCGTGCTTCCGGCTGGCCGCTGAGTGCGGTTGCGGCGACCTCGACGAGACTGCTTAGGGTGTTTGCAGCCAACGCGTCGCGTGACAACCGCAGGCTGTAGAGGTACAGCTCGCCGGTCTCGGCGTCGTCGAGCTGCTCGAGGTGCTGGATCGTGTGGACAGCTGGCCCGGCCCGTGATGTCGCCTTTACCTCGACGGAATGCCTCGCCCACTGGAAGTCGTGGCGCGCACCGTTCGAGGCGTCCCAGGCCTGCACCGACTCGGGCGAGACGCCCGCCCATCGGATGAGGAACCAAAGCTCGCCGAACAGTCCGATCGCGCCGGTAGCCGACAGCCGCGTCGGGTCGACACCCCAGAACCAGCGCCACTCGTTGAGCGCGGTTACGACCTGACCGCGGCGGGCGGCGGCGTCGGCCAGTACAGCCTCTTCGGCGATGTCCGCTGCCACAGCCGCGAAAGTGGCGGCCACGGCTTGATCGAGGCAGATGAGGTCGATATATGTGGCATCTGTGTGCTCGGGAATGCGATGACGGGCGACCGCTACACCCAGTCCGTGCGTGCCGGCAATCTCAAGGGTCACACCGTCCGGGATCTGTACGAGGAGGTGCTGACGGTTGGAGTGGTCTCGGGCAACCCAGACGCCTGAGCCGGGGGTGACCTCACTGGCCTCCAATTGCGCCGTGGACGGAGGCAGAGGCAGCTCTCCCCACCGCGACTGGAACTCCTCTGGCGTCACAGCGTGCCCTTGGGCCGCGGCGCGGATATGTACTCGACGGTGGCGTCGCTGCCGCTGAATGGGAACGAAACAGCGTAGGCAACCAGCGTCGTGGCCCTGTCCGGGTCGGCGAACAGCGGGATACGGGTTGTTGAGTTCTTCAGTTGCCGTGCCGCCGCGCTGATTGGGTAGAGCATCAGCAGGCCTTCGGCCGGGTTGCGGTACGCACGGTAGGCCTCGGCGCGCGAGGTGTACCTACCGTCCTTCGCATCGTCGTCGGCCATCCGCACGTCATCCTCGCTGAGGCCCTGCAGCTCGTCGTCCGGCTCGGTGACAACACCGAGAGAGGTCGGATCATTCTTGAGACGGCTGCGCGCTATCAGCGGTACACGGGGCATGCCCAGGACACCGAGGTCGGCATTCCAAATCGACTCGTCGCGGGGCTTCGTTGCGCAGGACAGCAGGATCCGCCACCGAGTCAGCTCGCCGTTCTGCAGCTGTTTGTCGATGTAGTCGACGACCGATCGTGGATCGATCGCAGTTTGTGGCATGACACGGAAATTGTTCAGGAAGTCGATCACTAACCTGGGATCGACCCCGATCCACATCGGCTTCGAATCGATGAACTCGGGGGCTCCGAGCGCGCTCATGAGGCTGCGTGTCACCTCAAGATTGGTCTGCAGGTCGGCGGTCGCCCTCTCCGGGAAGCGGAGAGTCTGGACGCGTTCGCCCGCGTAGTTGACGCTTACCTCGACCGCCGACTGCATCTTGCTCTTTTGTGTGACCGCCATCAGGGGATGGGTCCGTACCTTTGGCACGAACTTGGTCGGCGTGAGCCGCTCGCGGTCGTAGCGGGCGATCTGCTTGCGTAGTTCATCTTCGGCAGTCGCAAGATCATGGAAGCAGGACACCAGTAACTCGGTGCTGTAGAGCCGGGTGAGGTCGACGTATCGGCCGCGATAGCCGAACCAGCGGCCCATCTGCATGAGCGTGTCGTAGTACAAGGTCTCCCTGACGTAGTAGGAGACCAGCAATCCTTCGATCGTGACGCCACGGCTGAGCTTGTTTCCACCGATCAATACGGCCTTGAGATGCGGCTCGGCGTCGAAGTCGATGTTGTCGGGCCAGTCCGAGTTGAGAACCCGGACAACGATGCCGCCGCGCAGCAGGCGATCGATGTCCGGCTCGATTGTCTCGAAGGGAACGTTTCGAGCAAGATCGACGCTCGCCGAGACCGGCCGGAACCGTGTGTTCCAACGTTCCCTGAGCGTAGGTCGATACTCGGCAGCCTCGTATAGCCAGCGCTGGCGAATGTAGGCGAGTTCCGAGGTGATCTGTGGGGCGAGCGGGTTCTGCATCGCTCGTTGCATGTCGGTATGTATGAGCATGGTGCAGGGCTCGTCCTTGCCGGACCGCTCCAGCCATGCGGCCGCGGACAGCACGTAGTCGGCCAATGCCTGCTTGACGCTCGGCGGTATCGTCGGCGCGAATCCCACCCTCTGTCGAGGTGGCGGCACCAGCATGTCGACCTCGTAGTCGGGGACGAACTCGATAACGTCGAGTCCCTCCTCGTTGCTGGTCTCTGCGTCGCCGGGCAGCCGGTCGCGGCCAAACAGCTGAGCGGCGCCGATGTAGGTGTCACCGGGGGGCGGCGGCAGCGAAATGATGAAGTGGCTCGGGAAGAGGTCGTTGCCGCCCTCGGCGTCGAAGGCCGATGGGTCGATGAGCACGTTCGCGAACGGTGTGGCCGTGTAGGCCACGTAGGAGCACCGAGCGAAGCTGCGAAGGAGCTTGCGGACGTTGAGGTTGATCGTGCTGGGGTCGAGTTCGTCGTCGCTCGGTTCTTCGCCGTCGTAGTCCGTGCCCCCGACCAGATCGACCTCCTCGCGAGCCGAGCGGTTGCCGCCGGTGTTGACGGAGGCCTGGTCGGCCTCATCGTCTATAACGAGTACCGGCACGTGGTCTGGAACGCGGCCCTGCATCCAAGCGATCAGACGCACGAGACGTGTCTTGTTCTTCTTGACCACAAAGATCACTTGCTCGTTGCCCTGCAGGACAGCTGCGTTGACACCCCGGGGATCGAAGTCCCCCCACGATTCGGCGCCTGTCATCCATTGCCAGCGTCGCCCGGCCTCAGGCTCGCCGACGCCAGGGACGTTCTCGCGTCCGAGATCACGCTCCAGCCGGCGCTGCGTCTGCTGACGCAGTGTGTTGTGGAGGCCGGACAGCACAATAACGATCTTGTAGCCGGCATCCCCGGCCTTGGCGATCAGTGCCGAGAAGTTGGCGGTCTTACCGCTCTGGACATGACCAACCACCAGACCGCGGATGGCGAATGGATCGGTCGAACCCGGATCCTCAAGATGCGCCAGCACCTTGTTGCTGGACTGGTCGAGACTATCGACCTCGAAGTCCTTGCGCCCCAGGGTGTGAGCCACGTAGGCCCGCTGACGGCGCCAGTAGTAACCCTTCGAGGGGTCGTAGCCGTCGAACCACGAACGCGGTCCGCCGTCCGAAAGCACGCCGGGTTCCAGTATCTCGATCGTAGTTGATGTCTGACGGCGGTAGTGGCGCAGGACCGCCTCGTGGTCGTCGACCGGGACTAGAGGGCCCGCTGCGGCCAGCGCCTCATCGAAGGTCGTTCCATCTCGCGTCATCAGCACACGAACCAGCTGGACGTGGCCCTCTATACGCTCACCATCCGAGCTCACGGGCCACCTCCGGTGCTGTCCGGCGCAGGCTCGCAACGATCCTTTCCAAGGCCTCCTGCTCGCCTGCGGCCCTCGCGGCCGCCTCGATGGCACTTCGAGCCGCCTGCTCGACAAGGCGAACCTTGCTGCCAACTTGCTCGTTCGGACCGACGGCAATTGGGCTGTTCCCTGCCCGGAGGTGGCCGACATCCTCGGGTGCGACTGGTGTCGGCGTAACTGGCGTCGAACCCCGCTGAGCCGGTGTCCCGATAGGACTCAGTCGCCCGCCGAGCGAACTCCGCTTGCTGCCCTTGCGATAGCGTTGATCGGCGATCCGTACGGCCTGATTGACGACAGGCTCGAGATCGTCCCGTAGGTCAGGCGGCAATTTGACGATCGCCTTCGAGATGTTGATCCCAAACGCCGAATCGATGTTCGGTGAGAAGTCGAGCGCGACGCGGGCAAGCTTGGTGTGTTCGTCAATGGTGCGGAGGCGGCTCCAACCGCCCGACTGGATGAGTCGGTTCGCGCGGTAGACGTACAGACCTTGCTGCCGGTTCCACTTGAGTGGCCCGGATGCTCGCTGCCAGGCCGCTGTATCTGAGAACTCGATCTTATCGGGCAACACATAGGGGCTCACGTGCACGATGCCCATACGGCCCTCCGACGCAACTCGGAAGTCCTGCTCGGGTAGCGACGTCGTCGCTCGCTCGTCACGGCAGAACGGATCCCACGGGTCGACAACCGAACCATTGACCAGGATTCGCAGCTTGCGTCCAAGTACCTGCCCGGCCAGGAAGCGATGGAACACCATGCCGAGGTGCTCTGCGACGGCCTCCGCACGATCCAACAACTTGCGCTTGGCCCAGCCGCCAAAGGGATCCTTGTAGTCAAGGATGCGGTCGAGGTCCTCCCAAAGGACGACGGTGCCGGTGGTGTCTCGTAGCGGATCGACGAGATGCGCCGGACGGTCCGCCGGGTCCACAACCAGGATCTCCCACCGGTTCGTCTTCTCGATATGATCGAGGTCGAGTGCTCGGACTTCGACCCGAGCCCGCTCTAGCGCCCGACGAGACGCGACGGTGACCCTGCGACACTGCGACGTCGACGCTGTCTTCAGGCCGAAGCCGAACTTGCCTAGGTCGTCGCCGCCATAGTCCACCACGCTGCCGTACCGCAGAGACTCGGTCAGTGTCGCGGTGTCCATGCCGTGCCCGTCGTCGGCGGTCCTGATCCACGAGTCGGTGCCGTCGAAGTGCAGGTCGACCTCGACCGTCCTCGCGCCCGCCGAAACGCTGTTGTCCACCAAGTCGGCGATAGCCTGCGGCAGCTCATACCCGACATCGCGCAAGGATGAGATCGTTCGGGCAGCAGCCGGTACCACCTGCTCGACCCGCGGCCTGCGCGCCGCCGCGCCTCGCCCGGATGCAGCCAATGTCAAGCCTTCCAGCGCACGACATACCGCGAACGGATCACGCGCAGCCCAGAGATATCCGAAGGCTAGCCGATCCTGTCGACCGAATCTCCTCGGGTAGCAAAATACCGAACACCGCTCATTCGTAAACGCACTGGTGGAGCTAGACCAGTCGAGGTCTGGGTCCATCTGTGGGGTGTGTGGACCGATCCGGCGTAGTGCGGCACGACGGCCTAGCTTTAGCTCCAGATCTAGAGCTCGGCGATGTGTGCGCAGCTGGGGATGCGGCAGGTGTCCTGCAGTAGGGAGCGGATACTGGTCGTGATCTGCAATGCGCGCACAAAGCCCACCATGTCTGCGTAGAGTTCGCCCCTTGCGCGTTCATAGCGAGCACGGCCCGATGCCCGGATGAGGAAGCCGGCGTGTTCGGCTGCGTTCACGACGACTCCCGGATCGACGTACCGCCGTCCTGCAAGTACGGCCTTGTCGTCCAGCCAGTCACGACGCGCCTGCCCGTTCGGTCGAATGAACTTTAGGAACAGGACACGCAACTGCATGGCAGTCGGGCACGGACCCAAGACCTGTTCAGCGCCTTCACGCCCACGTCCGATCCGTGGCAGGAAGTCGTCGACAGAGTCGATGAGTTCCTCGGAGTCGACGCGGGCCGAAACGAATCCCACGAGCGTTCCGAAGTTTGCTCGTGATAGCGACTCACCGCAGCCGGTGAAGCGCGTCATGTGAAGGTTTGCTTCGGCGAGGTCGCAGCCTGACAAGTCGCAGCGATCGAAGTGCGTGGCTTCGAGGTTGGCACCGCGCAACGACACGCCATCCAGACGAAGGTTCGAGAAGGTGATGCCGGAAAGGTCCTGACGCTCTAACGAAACCTCGCGAAGCATGTCGCTAGCGTTAGGCATCCCAAGGATGACCTGCAGAATGTTGACGAACGCGATCGGGCTCGCACTCGCATTTGACAACGTGATCTGTAGGTCCTCGGATGCGTTGAACTGGGCGACCAACGTACGCAGGACGCGGAGCGCCACGGAGTCTGGCGGTAGTCTCTGCCAAGAGAGCAGGGTCGAGAAGCGCACCGGGTTTGTGCGCAGATGTTGCGCCGCTCGCTTGCCGATCAGGTACTCGAAGATCACGTCCTGTGCGAACCGCACGCGTCCGCGCTCGGACGCCTGCTGAAAGACCGATAGCTGGACCATCTGGTTCTCAACCCGGTCGCGCGACTCCTCATCAAGGTCCATGGGCAGCACGAGCTCCGCAAGATCCGAGATGTCGTCTACCGAGATTCCCCTCGTGCCGCTCTCTATCTCCATGACAGCTGCTTCCTGGACGACCTCAAGCACGTCCTCCTTCGATACGACGTTTTCGCTCAAGAGGTCCTTCTCGTATTCGCGCGAAACGATTGATTCGACCGCATCTCCTAGCAGCTCGATCTCAGAGAGGGAGGTCGCCCTAACGTCTTCGCCGGTCTCGACCCTTCTTGCCAGGAGCTCGGCGTAGTACGGGGTGCCGCAGAGTCTGAGGATGCTCTCCGAGTCAAGGGCTTCAGTGAGGCAACGGTCCCTGTCACGCAACCGCATCCTGGCGAAGGTGGAGATCGAGGTCCGATCCCAGGGAAGCAGACGGTACTGCTGAACAAGGCCTTCGGAGCCTCCGAGGAAATCGCGTAGACCCTGACTTGCGCTCAACAGCGAGTCGCGCACACAGATCAAGATGCGCGGTGCGACCGGAGCCTGTCGTGTCAGTATGTCGACGATGTACTCGAAGAAGCCCAGGTCTCGGGAGATTAACTCGTCCAGGCCATCGAGCAGCCAGCTGGCATAGCCGCGAGTCATCATCCATTCGAACGCCGGAAGGGGAATTGGACGCGCGATGTCCGCCTGGATGAACGCTTCGACAAGGCCGCGCAGCGTCGGGGCAGCTGCGCCCGCCACATACTCGGGCAGCAGCGGCAGAGGGCGCCGGGCACGCTGTTGTGCGCGCTTTGCACCGTGGAATTGCTTGTAGAGCTCAGCATACAACGCGCTGAAGAGCATGCTCTTGCCGAAGCCGGCAGGAGCCGTGACCAGGATTACCGGTCGCGTCCACTCCGTGGACGTGGCGAATCGCGAGACAAGCTCTCTCAGTAGGTCAGGCCCTTCCGTGTCGTTCACCAAGTCCCGGTAAGGTTGCGGCGTGCGTCGCCTCGCCACGTCCGCACCTGCTGAATGCAACTGGGATGCGGCGCTCGACGCGGCGATCCCTGAGCCCACCGCTTGCGCATCCCATTTGAACGGCGCGTCAAAGAACTGGATCGGGGCGCGGATCTGCACGTTATGGTCCGCGCGCGCCGCGCGTTGAAATTGCGAAGAGAGACCCTCGCGCGATTCGACTAACAGGAACTTCTGGCCGGGCCCTGCTTCGCTTTCGAATCGGCGTAGCATGCCGGACTCACTGGTGCGCCAGCTCCGGATGTCGTCGATCGTCGGACACCAGACAAACACCTGATCCGTGCCACCGCCGAATCCGGCTCGAGTCGCGCTGATGAACTCAGCGTCGGTCTTGTTCGGGTTGACGGTCCAACCCTCTGCCTTGAGGTAGGTCGTCGCTTCGTCGACAAGCGTCACTGTCGTGCTCTTTCCTCGAATGTGTATTCGTACGGCGCCCACTCACCGCCAGCGCCGAAGACATGCAGATAGGCGCACGCCCGGCTCACAGCGATGTAGTCGGTCGTGCGGGTGTCTACCTCCGATGTGGGCTCGGCGAGATACAGCACGGCGTGAGCCTCGCAGCCTCGGTAGTCGTCCACCGTGCAGACCGTGACGTAACCGTCTCGCGTCGTACTGCTGACCCTGATCCCCTCGCGCCGCAGCGCGGCTTGAAGCTTGGTGACTGTACGCGCTGTGCGCGTCAGGACAACGACTTTCGATGAAGGCACGCCGTCGATGTCGATCTTGATTGCGAAGGAGATCTTGGTCAGATCAACCACCGGATCGACCGTGAGAATCGGTCGGCGGCCGTGTGCACCTGCGACCGGTGGCGGAGCTCCTGATACGCGCGCAACTAGCTTGGCGATCGGCAGCGTGTTACGACAGTTCTCAGTAAGCCAATAGGTGTTGTAGTCTCCCCGAGGCCGCCAAGAGCCGGAAGGGTCGCGTTGGTAAGGATCCGCAAGCAGCAGTATTTCGCCGTCGCCGATGACGAGTTCCCGCACAGCGTCTAATACATCGTCGTGCAAGCTCTGCGCCTCGTCCACAATGAGGCAGTCGAGGCGGGGCCCATACTCCTCGACGAGTTGGACAACCGTCGCCCAGAGCCCCTCTCCCTCGCGCATCGCCACCCGATCTGCGCCATAAAGCGCGCGCAGTACGTCGGACGGGTCTCCGGAGACGATGCCCTGCGCGGTCAACGCCTTACGGGTGACAAGGCGGAGTTGAGGCTGTAGCCCGACCACTGCAACGGCACCGTGACGTTTGGCGACCTCACGGGCGTGGGCATGGGCGATGACCGTCTTCCCCGTGCCCGCGGCACCCAGGACGAGTGAGTTACGCTGTCCCGACGTCTCACGCAGCGCAGCAAGTTGGCGCGAGGTGAGCGCAATCTGCTGAGTGGTCAACCTTTCGAGTTCTGCCGACGAAACATCAAGGTCGTAGTCGAGACTCGGCGCCACGACTACGTCCGGACTCAGAGCGGAGAGCACGATTGCGAAATCATTCGGGCGTCGCCAGCCTCCTCGCGCCCAGTGGCGGACGACATCCATAATCGCGCCGACCGGATCGCCGAACGATGCCCCGGTGAGCGTGATCGCTTCCGGCGCATCCGGGCCGAGGTTTCCGGACGGCCGACCGTCGGTGAAGACAACGCAGTGACCCGAAGGCACGCTTCCCACGCCGACTTGATCCTTGATCCAGTTGACGAGCTGATAGCGATTTTCGACCGCCTGCTCGAATGGACTTGATCCCAGCGCAACTTCCGTCCCGTAGAGTCTCTCCGCGATCCAGCGCCTGCCCTCGACTCGGTAGCGCCCGTCCTTCACCTCGATGACCAATAGCCCGTGTTTCGGATGTAGCAAGACGAAGTCGGCTTCCCCCATGCGTGCTCGGCCACGATCCGTTCCGACGAAGCTAAGGCTGTGCAGCACGACCCACGAATCATCAAGGCGCCGTAAGTGATCAAACACGATCTTCTCGCCGTGAGTTGCTCTCCGTCGCGGTCGACCTGGGTGGAACCTAGCCATCAGCTGCGGCGTTTCGCATCTCGCACGGCCGGTCAAACCGTAGGCGCGCTGTTCGTCCGGCCACTCGACCCCTCCACTCAATCATTAGTTCACGGCCTAAGAATGCTCGTCCATCACTTGCCCGTCGTGCCGTCAGTGCGGCGTCTGTCGGATCTGCCGCACCCGCTTCGTACTGGACTCCGACTGCGTCTGCTACATGCCGCACTGGAATATGTGGCTGATCAGCTACGTCGATGTCCGCAACCTGACTCTGCAGCTTGGGCATGCGAACGTCCTCAATCGCGCGCTTGGGCTGCTCGGTGACGAGGCTCGCGTATAGCACCTCTCTCTATGAAGCCCTCCGTCCGATCGGGCCGCTCGCCGCAGCTTGATCATTCGACTCGGGCAGGCGCGGGTCAAGCGATCGCAAAGCACTGCGGTGAGCCAGTCATGGCGCGGCACGAGATCGGATGGGAGGCCTTGTCATTGGGGGTCGTCTGCTCCGACACGTCGTGCTGAAAGAGGGAAGGCGCTGCGCGTTGTACCGAGCTCGGCCGGCTCCGCAGGCTGCGCCGGTCGAGCCTGGCTCCCCACCTGGCGTTCGAGGGTGGGCTGGGTCGGCCTGCGCGCGGGGCGCTGCGCTTCGCTTCGCGTCACGCGTGACCGGCTGCGCCGATCCTTGTGCTCCGGCCGCCCTTCGGCCCTAGGAAGAGCGCGCCAGGTGGGAAGGAACAACGGGGAGGCTTCCCGATCTGGCGCCAAGCAAGACGCCAGAGCAGCGCAAGCCGAGCGTGAGGTGTTGCTGGCGACGCTGGGGGAGAAGGTCGCCGCGCTCGCCAGCTCTGACCCTGATTTTGCAGCCCGACCCATGATGATCTTGATTCGGTGATCTTGCGGGTGTGCCGGGCGAGAACGGGGCGTTGATCGCATCGAGATGGGCGGTGGTGATGGTCTCGCGGTGCTGCGCGGTCCGGTAGCGGGCTGGCAGGCCGACGAACGAGGCGTTGGCGACGGGTTTCGGGCATGCCGGGATCACGGTGTGGCGGTCAGGGACGGTGGTGGTGGCGTGTGGCCGACCGGGGGTCAACCGAAGGCGGGCAGGGCGCGGATCTTGCGCAGTGCGTCACGGAAGGCGGCGGCGTGGCGGTAGGCGGCGGCGAAGCGCAGGTGCAGGCGGCGGCCGTGGCGGACCAGCCGGGCGGCGACGTTGAGGAAGCTGATGCGCAGGCGTTTGCCGCGGGCGCGACGCATCTCCCGGGGCAGGGCGAGGGTGCGTAGCCACAGGGCGACGTTGTGCGCGAGCGCGGCGGCCTGCCAGTACAGCCAGTTGCCGAAGAACGGCTGGACCGGGGCGTGGATCATCCCGAAGTCGTTCTCGAGCGAGCGGATGGTGTCTTCGGGGCCGCCGCGCAGCCGGTGGTGCGCCCCGACCTCGGCCGCGCTCATGCGGGTGGCGTCGATGTTGGTGATGATCGCGTGCAGCCGCCAGCAGTCCAGGTCGTCGAAGGCCAGCTGCTCGCCGGGTTTCTTCGGCTGGCGGCGCACGGCCAGCCGCACGCCGCGCCCGAGCAGGGTGGTGACGGTCTCGGCGATCTGGCTGCCCTTGTCGGTCTCGTGCCCGAGCGCCGGTGTCCACACGGTGGCCGGATCGGCGGCCAGGGCGTGGATCCGCGCGGCGACCGGGGCGTAGTGCTTGACCGTCACGGTGTAGTCCGCGCCGTGCCGCTCGGCGGCCTCGATGACCTGCTGCTGGTAGCCGGCCGAGTCGACCCGGATCCACAACCGGTAGCGGTCGCGCGCCCCGGCGGGGATCGCGGACACGCACTCGTCGATGAAGCTGCCCATCGCCCGCCCGTCGTTCGCCGACCCGCCGCGGGCCCGCAGCGCAAGCACGTCACCGGTCTCGCCGAGGACACCGACCAGCGGGGACAGCGCGGTCTGCCCGGTACGGGAGAACCGCGACCCTTCCTTGCCCGGCCCGTAGGTCGCGACCCGGGTGGCGTCCGGGTCGATGGTCAACCGGTCACCCTCCGGGGCGGCGCCGGCCGACCACGCTCGGGCCAGCATCTCCCGATTCACCGCGGCCGCCCGCTTCACCCGGCCTAGGTCCGCGCCGGCCAAAAACCGCCACAACGTCGGCACCGACGGCAGCGACGGTTGCCTCGCGGCCGCGCGAGACCTCGATCGGGCCGTCCTGACGAAAGGAGATCAATGGTGTGGTGGGTGTGCCGACCGAGACCGCGTGCGCGGCCGCGAGTCCGACGACGGTCGGCAGCGGGTCGCCCGGGCGCAGCTCGCCGGTGACGAGGGATAAGGCTGGCCATCGATTTTCGGCAGCGCGGCGGTCGGCCTCGTTTCACCCATGCTGCTTAGACGCGCAGCATGGTGGGCTCCGTCTCTGGCCGAGCCGGCCAGCTACGGTCCGGATGTCGACACGAACGGCGATCAGCTCGGTGGCGGTAGTGTCGCAGGGCGTGAAACCAGCGGGTGCTGCGCAGTCCGAGCGTCTGAGCAATCGGCCGATAGCGCCGGCTGATCGCCCGCGGCTTATACGGCTCCGAGCCGTCCGGAGCGAGCAAGAGCAGATAGGCATCGCTGCCCAACTCGCAGCCGAGCGCAGCGCTCCATGATGCGTGCCCGATGCCCCCGCGCAGCGACATGGTGTGCGGGTCGAGCGCGACGCTCGGGCGGCTGCCGCTCCCTGGTCTTCTCTCGATGACGCTGGCCCGCAGATGCACGTTTCTACGGGCCGACCGCACCGCACCTCTATGTCGATACTAACGACACCGCCGACCGCATTATCGATGGCTATCGACATATGACATAGGGACCCAAGTTCTGATGGCCAGCCAACGGCCGTTAACTTGAGCCTCTAGACCGTTCTCCCCGTGGCCATCGCCACCACCGGCGCAAATCTGTGATGGCCTGCCGGACCGCAACCGTCCTTGGATCGTCGTATCCAACTTCCCGAACAAGCTCGGCAATAGCCTCCTCATAGAGGGTGATTGCCCTCCCGCGCCGTCCAGTCTGCCGATAGTCTTCAGCCAGCCTGCGAAGGGCCCAAATAGTGTCGCTGTGTGCGATCCCAAGGACCCGACGTCTGGAAGACAGCACCCGTTCGTCCAGCGAGACTGCCTCATTCCATTGGTCTGGTGAACGGTATAACCCTGCAAGGTGGTATCTCGAGCCTTGAATGTCCGGGTGATCCTCACCGAGCATGGCTTCTCGTGCGGAGAGCATGGGCTCATACAAGGCAATTGCATCCTCAGTGCGTCCCAGCCTGCGACGGTGCGGATGTCGGCGCCGCCGCTGATGAGCTCGGTGGCGCTGTAGTGGCGCAGCGAGTGCAAGTGCGTATCTATCCCGAGCCGGGCCGCCATCTTGCTGTAGCGCTGGCTGACCGAGTCCGGGACGAGCGGCTTCGACGCGTCCGGTGCGAGTGAGAAGACGCAGGCGTCCGGCGACAGCGGGACGCCGAGTGCAGATACTCGCTCGCGCCAGCGCTTGAGATACTCGGTGAGTACCACGACCGTCTCCGGGGTCGAGGGCGACACGACGCGGCTGATGTGTCTACTGCCGCCGTCGTGGAGCATAGCTATTCGGCGATCGATCGCGGGAGGCTGGGGCTGCGTCGCGCCCAAATCGATGGTTAGGAGCCCCGACCGCAACGTTCTGCGCTGAGGGGAGCGATCAGCATTGCTGGTCCTTCCTTGCCGAAGGCATGTGCAATGGAGTGCCGTGGCGGGCTGTCTGCTCCAGGCACATGAGATGATCGATAGAGGAGGGGCTGATGGGCAAGCCGTCACGGCGAGCATCGCGGCGTGATCGCGCACGCCCGCCACGGCGCAGGAGTGGTCCCCAGACGCTAGACCTCAGCATCGTCACCTACCCGGACGGCTCAGGTAACGATGGGCCGTACAGCCTACGCAAAGACATCGAACTTGTTCGCTCGGCTCTCCTATACGCCGACCACATTGAGCTAGTCAGCCTGCGAACTGTGATGATCGGCAGCGCGCTTCAGTTCGGCGTCGCGAGCGAGTCAGATATCGTCGATGTTCTCTTGAGTTTGGACGACGCCACCCTCCAATTCATGAATAGTGGCGCGGAGATCGACCCCAACTTTCGATCTACGTTGGCAACGTTGTCCTCTGCGATGCGATTGCCGCGCGGGCTCGACGCAAGTCTCGACGAGGCGACCGACCTGATGCGCGAGACCCTGGCTCCGACGATGGCCCAATTCCGGTCGGTCGCCGAAGAGATGTTCGAGGGTTCCCAGCTCGCGGAAATACTCCCCGCATTCGAGGCTGGAATCGTCGAGTTGTCTCGATCGGGAATTACTGACGACGCCGACACTGATCAGAGCATCGCGAATTGGGTCGAGATCGTGAAAGCGCGCCTCCGAGATCCAACAAAGCGAGTCCTCCTCGACGACGAGGTGGGCGATCTGGTATCCGCGATGGTCAATGAAGGGCACGTCGCACTTCCCGATCTCGGCCTCAGGCACATTGGCGAGGCGTCTATCGGCAGCGGGCTTGTCGCACGACTTCCTGCGTTTCCTCAGGCTCCTACCGACGAGCTGCTCGGCCTCCGCGATGACCTTAAATCACCGCTCATTCGTTACCGAGCCGAGGTAGCAAAAATGGCCCGCGAACTCGGCAATCCGCTCGCATCGGGGGTGGCACGACGAGCAGACCTAGATCAGCTGTGGACTGAACGCGTTGAGCCCGCGCTTCTCGAACTTCGAGAAGGTCTCGCTGAACATTCGCTCGTCCGAGAGCTAGCGCACTCGGCCGGACGAGAGGTGCAGACCGTGATCAAGATCGGAACTGGAGCATCGGTCTTCGTAGGGTTCGAAGCCCTCACATCTTTGAACTCCTGGGTAGCCGCCGCTGCGGCCGCGGGTCCGCCCCTGGCCAGTATCGCCGGCAGTGCCGTAACTTCCCGCTCTGACTCTCGGCGAAAGTTTGAGAAGCATGAGCTGTTCTATCTGTACGAGACGGACCGACGGCTCAGGGACGCGTAAGCCTCGCGTGCCGGTGGACTCGCCACGACCCTGCGCCTGGCGCACATAACTGCGGCCTAGTGAACAAGTTCGCAGCTGGTCGAGCGCGCGCCGTATTCGGCGATCGGTGCACGGGCGTAACTGCACCTGCTGGGCGGTACCACGTCTGGTCCACGTGCACGGCCGCTCGTACTGGGCGGGCCCCAATCTGGGCCCCAAACTTCTGCCTACCGCTACCAATTCTGCGGTATGCGCCGCCAGCGATGCCCACTAATGCTGCCCGATTCCTGCCGTTACCTCCCTAGCCCGCTCACTGGCAGTGTCGAGTCAGGAGTTCGAGTCTCCTCAGCTCCGCCAAGATGCGCCCGAGTCTCTATCGACGTCGCCACGGTCGAGCGAGTCGCCAACCAAGCCGAGGGCGAGGACGCCGGGTCGCCTCGTGAACCGGATGTCTGGCGCGTTCCCCGGCGAGGGCAAGACGCCAAGGATGCGAAGACGGTCGCCGAGATCGACGTGCCGCGACGCTGTGGGGGGCCTACACTTTATCGTCGTCACGGGATGGAGTGGCGCAGTCTGTCGCCGGAATTCCGGTACGACAGATACCGCGTGCCGAGGCGTTGCTCGACGCGCGCGACATCGAGCTGGATGATCTGGACCGTAGCCACGGCCTGGGACACTGGCACCGTGGTGTACGTTGCCGACGATATTTCAGCGTGGCTGATCAGCCTGCTCGCCGATGCGGGCCGCAAGAAGCTTACGACGGTTCTGTCCGGTACGGATCAGGAGCGGGCACTCCGCTCGGCCGCCACGGCGGCGGTCCAGCTGACTGCGGAAGAGCTGTGCCAAGGCGACGCTGAGCAGGCCGAGCACGTGGCGCTGGTAATCAGCCAGGTGTTCAGCGAGCCGGTGCCCGGCGCCTCGCTAGCCAACCACAAATCGGTGCTGGAAGCGCTGCAGGCAGGCGTCGCCGGGCAGCTGGCGATCCTGGACGATACCAGCGTGACCGGGATGGGGCAGTCCTCTGCGGATGTGCTGGGTGTTCCTGCTGCGGTGCTCGCCGCGAAGCTGACCGGTCACCTGCTGCGGGAGATCGTGGCCCGGGGATCGCGGGGCGGGCCGCTGGCTCCGCTGGCCGCCCAGCTGAACCACGACGTGACTCATCTGCAAGGCCAGCAGATTCATGATGCGGTGGGCCAGCTAGGCCGCGAGATCCGGGAGTCCCTCGCCCGGCTGGATGCCGCGCAAACGGTGGCACAGCCTCACTCACAGACAATGACAGATCTCGCTCTGCATGTAGAGCAGCTTCTCGATGGCCTGGGCCTCGGAGAGCATGACGAGGCAGAGCGCCGCGTGAACCAGCTGTTTCTGCATCTTTCGCGAGATCAGCAGCAGGCCGCGGTCGAGGCGACCATCTACGTGGCCACAACGACCAAGGATCACACGTCTCAGCTCCTCGCCTGCTCGCTGCTCGAGGCCGCCGACCGGCTGGATCCCATGCTGATCAACATCGACGATGTGGAGGTACTGGCCCGGTCTGCCGATTTTTCTCTGCGGAGTAGCGCGGCGGTGCTGATGTGGCAGTGGGCAGAGTCGATTCCGGGTCGTGTGCCCGTCCCTTTGCTGGTCAAGCTGGCTCAGCCGAGCACGGAGGACTGGTACGTGCATGCCGCAGCCAGGGCCGGCGCGAAACAACTGCTGCTGCGTCGCGCCGCAGCCCGCGCCGTCTTCGATCGGATGGCAGCAAGCCGTGATCGGGATGACCGCGATTACGCCGTAGCGGATCTGCTGGAGGTAGCCGAGACAGAGCCGCGTGCCGTTCCTGCTGATCTTGCGCGGAAGCTGGCACGTGACGAAGGCAAGTCCGTTGCGAGCCGAGCGGCCAAGCTGCTGCTCGTAGTAGACGGCATAGGCGAAGACGAGCGCCGAAAGTACTATGGCCTCTTCGGGATGTAGCGTCACTCATCCCGTAGAACGGGCGAGCGCTAGCCCATCACAGGCCAGCTCATCCGTCGACTGCCGGGACGAGCGATCGAACCGCCGCGGGATCTGGTCCCGGGTCGAAGATCTCTCGGTGATGGGTAGGCATCCGTCACGCGTCGACCGGCCGCGACTAAAGGACGGTGCCATAGGTGCCGCCCGCAGGAGGTGAGCCGGGCGGCTGCGCGGTCGGTAGGCCGCGCCTCGACGTTCTGGGAGGCTTGACCAGCAACCGGGGACCAGGACGGGGCTGGCGCTGGGCACTCAATGCACGCGACGACAAGACCGATCCATCGCATTGAGCAACTGTCCACTGTGGAGGTCTGTCATCGGCCGTGTCATCGAACTGCTGTCAGGCGACGCCACGTATGCCAGCGATGACGGTGGGCAGGTCAGTAGTTGCGGGCCCAGACAGCTGAGTTGGTGCGATTCACCCGACTTGTAATCGGGCGGTTCCCGGTTCGAATCCGGGCGCCGGCTCGGTGTGCAGCCCAATGTTTCTGCGGGTTGTAGCCGCGGCCTTGTTGCTGGTGGATACTCGCGCGTCGTCCGGTAGCTGTTCGGGTGTCCTCCCGCCCGGCCGTACGATCAGGGGTATGGCGTTCGACCGGATCACCGTGGACCCGCAGCGGATGGGTGGGGTGCCGGGCATTCGCGATCTGCGGGTCACGGTGAGCATGGTGCTCGGTCAGCTGGCCGCCGGAGCATCGATCGACGACCTGCTCGAGGACTACCCGTACCTGGGGCGTGCCGACGTGCTGGCGGCCCTGGAGTACGCGGCCGCGATCGTCAATGAGCGCGAGGTGCCAATCGCGCGACCGGCATGAGGTTTTTGCTCGACGCAAACCTGTCACGTCGTCTGGTTGCGCGGTTCACGGTGGCGGGGTACGACATGGTGCACGTCGCCGACGTCGGTTTGCTGACCGCGCTGGACTCAGCGATCTTCGACCACGCGGCAGTCGAGGGGTATGTGGTCATCACCGCGGACACCGACTTTTCGATCCTGCTCGCTGGGCGGCGTGCCGCGCGTCCCTCCGTGGTGCTGCTGCGGCACGTCGCCGAACTGCGTCCCGCTGCGCACGCAGAACTCCTCGCGGCGAATCTGCCGGCCGTCATGAACGAGCTGCAACGGGAGCGGTGGTGTCGCTGAGCCCGACACGGCTGTCGATCCGTCGGCTGCCGATCAACCCACGGCGGTCGGGCAGATACCGAGGATGTGCTCGGCCATCGAGGGCAGCACAATCTGATCCCGCCTGCCCTGCGTGACGAGGACTGGGACTCTGAGGCGGGCCAGCACTTCGTTGGCGTTGGTTTGCCGCGAAATTGGGGCGCCACGGACGTCGCGTGGGACGGCCATGATTGAACACAAGACAGCGTCCCGGTCCACGCTGTCCATCGGCTCGACTGTGAGAGCCGTCAGGAACCGGCGGATCGCAGCCACTACGGTCGGGAGGTCATCGGAGCAGGCCTCAGGCGTTGCTCAAGAAGCCTGGCCCGATGTGATCGAACCGTTCGTTGAGCATCACTGCGGCGCGAGCAAGATTGATCCCGCCGATGGCCATGTCACCGTAGCGGCGAAGGTAGTCGACCGTGATCAACCCGGCGTACGGCCAGCCGACGAGCACCGGCCGGTCTAGGTTCAGCTGGTCGATCACCGCACGGATGTCGGCTGCCCAGAGTTCGGACCGAAGCGACGTCGTGCCGCGGCCGGAGCTCTCCCGCCCGAAGCTCAACGATTTAAAGTGGGGAAGGGGTGGAAAAAAAAAAAAAAAAAAAAAAAAAAAAAAAAAAAAAAAAAAAAAAAAAAAAAAAAAAAAAAAAAAAAAAAAAAAAAAAAAAAAAAAAAAAAAAAAAAAAAAAAAAAAAAAAAAAAAAAAAAAAAAAAAAAAAAAAAAAAAAAAAAAAAAAAAAAAAAAAAAAAAAAAAAAAAAAAAAAAAAAAAAAAAAAAAAAAAAAAAAAAAAAAAAAAAAAAAAAAAAAAAAAAAAAAAAAAAAAAAAAAAAAAAAAAAAAAAAAAAAAAAAAAAAAAAAAAAAAAAAAAAAAAAAAAAAAAAAAAAAAAAAAAAAAAAAAAATAAAAAAAAAAAAAAAAAAAAAAACTTACGTGGCGTGTCAAGCGCACGCGGTCGGCTGCGCTAGCCTGGCCGGCAACCGACCGGGGAGGTCGTCGGGGGACAGAGGTGATCTGATGCTCGACAAGCTCGGCCATATTGCGGCGCGAAAATCCTTGTGGTTCGTCGGTGGATGGGCTGTGTTGCTGGCGGCGGTGTGGGCGGTAGGCCTCGTCCTCGGTGGTGTGGCCAACAACAACTTCACGCTTCCGGGGGCGTCGTCGCAGCAGGCGCTCGACGAACTCGAGGTGAACTTCCCCGCCGCCGCTGGCACCAGCGCCACCGTGGTGTATCACAGCACGACCGGTGCCAACGTGTCGTCGGACTCGTCCCTGCGGGCGGCGATCCAGTCGAGTGTGGCCGACCTTTCCAAGCTCGAAGGCGTCGCGTCGGTGACGAGCCCGTTTTCGAACCAGTCGCTGATCTCGCAGGACGGCACCACCGCCCTCGCCAATGTCCTGTACGCGCAGCCGTTCTCAAGCCTGCCCGACAACGGCGTCGCTTCGTTCGATGCGCTGTCCGACTCGGTGTCACAGTTCCGCAGCTCGAATCTCGAGATCGAACTGGGTGGATCGCTGCCGGGGGGGCAACCGATCCCGATCAAACCGATGCTCGTGGTGTACGGCCTAATCGCCGCACTCATCATCCTGGCCATTGCCCTGGCGACATGGTGGTCGTTCGCTTGGCCCGTCGTGGGCGCGCTCGTCGGTGTCGGTCTGGGAGTTGGCCTGGTCAGGATCCTCGAGTACTTCGTCGACGTGCCGACGATTTCCGAGACCACCGCCGTGATGATCGGCCTCGGAGTCGGGGTCGACTACGGACTCTTCGTCATCAGCCGTGCGAAAGACTTCATCGACGACGGCGAGGAGCCGACGGAGGCGGCTGGCCGTGCGCTGGGCACTATCGGCCGTGCGGTTCTCACGGCCGGCACCACGGTCGTGATCGCCCTCGTCGCGCTGCTGATCTTCCAGGTGCCATCGGTGAGCGCGATGGCATATGCCGTCGTGCTCGTCGTGGCTTCCGTCGTTTTGTCGGCGCTTACGCTTCAGCCGGCAATCGTCGGGATGGTGGGCTCGCGGTTGGTGACGTCCAGAACACCGTGGTCCCGGCACACAATGGGCCAGCAGTCGAAGCCGGCGGCCATGAGACGTTGGGCAAATTTCGTTACCCGCAACGCGGCCGCCATGTTGGCGAGCGCACTACTCGTTCTGGTCGTACTGGCCGTCCCGGTGTTCAAGGGCGATCTCCACCTCGGTCCCCTCGACAACTCCCTCTTCCCGACCAGCTCGACGCAGTACAAGGCGTCGCAACTGCAGTCGACGGCCTTCGGACCGGGGTCGCCAGATCCGTTCCTCCTCGTCGTGCAGATCCCCCCTGGGGACACCTCGGCGCAGTCGCAGCTGCAGACGCTCGTCGGGGATGTCAAGAACACACCGGGGGTCGCAGCGGTCACGCCGCCTCAGCTGAACTCCTCGGGCAATACCGCTGTGATGCAGGTGATAGCCACCACCGATGCGCAGGCGGAGGCGACAGCACAACTCGTGACACGTCTGCGTGACACCACAATCCCGCAGGCCACGACGGGCACGGATCTCCAGGCGTCGATCACTGGCAGGAACGCCATCTTCGTCGATCTCGACGACCGCATCGCCGACCGTCTGCTGTGGTTCATCGTGCTGGTCGTGTTGGTGGCCCTCGTGATTCTCGGGTCGGTGTTTCGCTCGGTGGCCGTCCCGATCAACGCTGCGACCTTGAACATCCTCGTGATCCTCGCCACCTACGGCGTCCTTGTGGCCTTCTTCACCTACGGATGGGGCCGCAGTGGGGTCGGCGTCCCACACGACATCCCCGTGCTGTCGCTGCTCGCTCCCGTGTTCTTCGCCGTGTTGTTCGGGTTGTCGAACGACTACGAGGTGTACCTCGTGTCCCGCATGCGCGAGGAGCGTGAACACAGCGCGGACGCCACCGAAGCGGTCCGGCGCGGCCTCGGAGGAGGTGGACACATCGTGATCGCCGCCGCCTTGATCATGATCTTCGTGTTCGCCTCGTACATGCTCCAGCCGGGCGCCCCGGTCAAGCAGTTCGGCTTCGGCATGGCCGTCGCGATTCTGGTCGACGCCTTCGTGGCCCGAATGGTGGCACTGCCCGCCAGGATGCGCCTCGGGGGTGACACCATGTGGTGGCCGGGTCGTCGCCGCCGCCACCCGGCGCCGGCGGCCCCGCAGACAGCGCCGAAGCCTGTTGCTCGGGATTGACGCGGTTGCACGTGCTGGACCAATGATTGATGTTGGGCATCGATCGCGTCGTGCCGGGCGGGGGAAGGCCTGAACCTTCTCGTCGAAGGCCGCCATCACGTACCGGCTGAGCTGTCTTGTATTCGAGCGCAGCCCGACGAGCGAGGGGCTGGTGCTTCCCTCGGCTGCGCCTCCGGTCGGGATGGAGTGAGACCGTGACCGGCGGACCGATCCGGGGTATGAACTGTCGTCGTCGCTGACATCTGCGGGAACTCACCCGCCAGCGAATGCTCCGTGGGACGCCTCGCCCGGAGCCGGCGGCTAATTTCCTTGATCGACACGCGGAGCTACTCGAAGGCGCCACCGAGAAGGCTCCATCGCCCCGTCGTTGGCTGGTCTGGCGATAGAAGGGCTTCCGGAGCTGCACCCAGCGGCTCGCGCTGACCAATGTGGCCAATGTCAGGCAAGGGGAGGCGCGGCCCCCATGTTCCGTCTTGTGTTGTCAGGGGACCTTGACGACAGGAGGTGGAACATAGGTGTTGTCCGCGACGCTGCTGCCGGGTTGGACACCGTAGACACGGAGCATCAGGTTGAATGGCCGGTTCGAGACCGGCAGCCAGTTGGCCTCGGGAACGCTGGCCGGTCGCGTCCGGGAGACGTAGATCGAGACCGAGCCGTCGTGGTTTGTAACCAACCCGGGGGTGTAGCTGGCGACGAGGTATTTGTTGGCCGCGTTCGGTATCAGTTCGATCGCTTGGGGTGTGTAGGCCGTGACCGACCAGAACCGCTCAGCTGGCGGCTGTCCGCCAGGAGGGGGAGGGAATGTCAGGACGTAGCCGTGCGGGCTGCTGCCGACGAGCGGCGAGCCGTGTGCATCTTTGAAGGTGTGGTAGTAGGCGGCGGCGCTGATGCCGTTGCCGTATTGGATGAACTCGGAGATTGCCGATCGGTCGAGGACGTTGCCTTTCCAGTCGCCTATGTTGGTGAAGTGGATCCAGTTGTTTGGTCCCAGATTGTTGAGGTAGTCGTCCAGGATCGCAGCGTGCGCTGCCCGTGCGCCGGCCCTGAACGCTGCTCGGCTCGCGGCGTTGCGGCGCGCGCCGAACAGTTTGTCGAACGCGGCCGAGAGGGCCTGTTCTTGCTGGGTCAGCGGCGGCGTGTTGCTGGAGTGGACGGCCGTCTGGAGCTGTCGAAGATAGGTGATCGGCAAGGTCTTGATCAGGCCGTCCGCGATGGTTTTGAAGGGAATAGCGAAGTAGAACTCGGGAAGGATGTTGGTCGCGCCGCCCGACGGATTGAGGAGGTAGCCGTTGAGCGGCTGCAGCTGGAGGGCGGCGCGGAATTCGGTAGCGGCCTGGGTCTGGTCTACATGGCTCGGGCTGAACTTGTCGATGTGATAGATGAGGAACATGAGGCTCAACGGCATGTTGATGCGTGTCACGCCGGCCGGGAGATCTCCGGAATACCCGGGCGGGGTGAGGGCATAGACCGTCTGAGGCGTGACGGTGCCGGAGGGCTTGGATGGCAGTAGCGAATCGAAGATGTCGCCGTATGGGCTCAACGTGAGGACTGAGTAGCCGGCCTCAGTTTCGGGAACAGTCAAGATCGCCGGCTCGGGAACTTTGCAGCCCGGTCCACAGCTCGCCGTGAGATCGAGCGGCGTGCTGGCGTACAACGTGTCATCGTTGATGGCGACGACACCCTGGTAGACAGCTGAGATCTTGTCGGGACCGATGAGCTGATTGTGAGGTGCGAGCCTTGATTGTTGGTACGTGAGCCACAAAGGGTAGAACTGCTCCACGTACGCCTTCGTAACGGCGAACGCGTCGGTCGGTGCGCTGCCTCGCTCGCCGGTCTGACGCCCGGAGCGACTGACGTCCGCAGAGGCGGCGCCTGGTGCGTACACGGTGGTTACTGCTGCGAAGAGGCCGCACAGCAGAACCATTGTGAGGCCGCACAGCAGAACCATTGAGGACAACAGGCGCAAGGCCTTCCCCTTGGTGTACTTGTCTCGGTTCACGGCTGCCCCTTGTCTTGATGAGACCCCGGTCCAGTGGGGTCTGTCTCTTGGGTGTCGCGGGCCCGTTGCGTCGATAGGTGCCGATGATCGTGGTCGACCCATCGGGTGTGTGATGGGCAGGTCGTGGCGCTACCCCCGGGGACGTGTCAGCGATAAGGAGGCTTCGCAGCGTCGCCCTGCCCGATCTGGGTGCGCGGAACGATCGCCGATCCGGGACTGCTGCTAGCTTCCAGTCGCGTGCCCGCCGGCTTCATCCGCGCCGCTTCAGCCGGAGCAGCGCTGACCGACGTGTCCACCCGACCAGGCGTGTCATGGATCGCCGCATGTCTGGATTGTGCGAGGTCAGATTGGTGGCGGCGCAGCGCGAGCACGGGGTAGAGCAGGACGGAGAGCATCCCGGCGCCGACCAGGGCCGCGGCGGTGGACGACTTGAGATCGCCGTGATCGACTCCGATCGTCGTGACGGCGACGATGACGGGCAGGCCAGTGGCGCTGAACAGCGCGATCGCGCGCCGGTCCGCCCAGGACGAGCCAGGCGGGCAGGCCAGCATGCCCGGGGCCCCCCGCACGAGCAGGAACAGCACCAGGAAGGCCGGCACCAGGGCGAGCGTGATCGGGTGGTCGACCAACGCGTCGAGGTCGAAGCCGACGCCGGTGTTAATGAAGAAGATCGGCACCAGCAGGCCGTACCCGACGGCTTCGAGCTTGGACTCAACGATCTCGTTCGCCGCGGGCTCCGCATCGGCGAGCAACAGGTTAACGAGAACACCGGCCGCGAACGCGCCGAGCAGCATATCCAGACCGAAGGTGATCGCCAGCGCCGCGAGCGCCGCCAGCAGCAGCACCACTAGGCGCACGGCGAACTGGCCGCTCGTGTGCAGGGTGGCCGCGATAAGGCGGTGCACGTTGGGATGCTCGCCCCGCGTGGCGAGCACGATTGCAGCACCGATGATCCCGGCGAAGACGATCAGCACGGCGCTTGCCCGGGCTGGGCTGCGGCCGCTCAAGAACAGCGCGATCGCCACCAGCGGGCCGAACTCACCGACTGCGCCGATCGCCAGAACGCTCGTACCGAACGGGGTCTGCAGCTCCCCGGCGTCGCGCAGCACCGGCATGATCGTCCCCAGAGCGGTGCTCGCCAGGGCGATGCCGACCAGCACGCCCGCGGCCGCCTTCGGCGCCAGCAGGATGCCTAGCGCGACGCCGAGCGCAAGCGACAGCAGCCACCCCAACACCGACCGCAGCAACGGCCGACCCCGGATCCGTTCGAAGTCGATCTCGTTGCCGGCCAAGAAGAACAGCATCGCCAAGCCGAAGTCGGCAAGCAAGGTGATGAAGTCGTCCTCGCGAATCCAGCCGAACACGGCCGGACCGAGCAGCAGACCGAGAACGATCTCGAAGACGACCAGTGGCACGCGAACCCAGCGGCCCAGGAGCTCACCAAGCATCGGCGCCGCAACCGCGACCCCGGGCACCAGGATCAGTGTGGGCAGCGACGGCGTCATGAGGTCGCGGTGTCGATCTCTGGCTCTGGGGTTCTCTCGTCGTCGCGCGCGAACACCATCAGGTGAATCGCCAGCCGACCTAGCATGCCTCGATCCAACCCCAGAATCGGCCGGGTCCGGTCGTCCCTCGCAGGTGATCAGCAGACGCAGATCAGCCCATGGCCAATTACGGAAAGCTCCCTGTCCACCTTCCGCGTCGGCGTCACCGCGTGCTAGCGGTAGGCGCGATCAGGCCACGATCGCACCGATCGACGCCGGTCTGCCGTCGCACGGTTGACACCCGATCCCTTTCCGCGACGACGGGTAGCCCTGCATTGGTCGCCATCCGGAATCGCTGGCAAGATCCTATTGGTTCCCGTCCATGGGACGGCCAGGATGTCCAGGCCTGGCGGCGAGCCACCCCGCGTCCGCCGTCCCCACCGCTTATCGGCCGCTTTGTCGCGGCATCTGGGTGCATGGCGGCGCAGCCACAAAGCTCGCGCCGGCCCGTGGACGGCACGGACCGGCGCGAGCGGTGCACCGTGTCAGGCAGCGGGGAGACGGCGGGTGATCATCCTGCCGGCTCCATGATCAGGCGCCCTTCGTTGACCAGCTCCGGCTGGGGTACCTGCGGCTTCGACTCGATCATCAGCGCTGCGAGGAGTGCCCCGAGCAGGGCTAGTGCGGCGAGCACGTAGAAGGCGACCTGGAAGCCGTGGGTCAGTGCGTCGCCGCCGAGCGGGGGAGTGCCGGGGTGGGCGGTGAGGAATCGGCTGGTGAACGTGGTGGCGACGGTGGTCGCGACGGCCACCCCGATTGCTCCGCCGATCTGTTGGGTGGTGTTGATCAGGCCGGATGCGATGCCGGCGTCGGCTTGGCGGACCCCGGTCAGCCCGCCGATGGACATCGGCACGAACGCCAGGGCGAGTCCGATCCCGCTCAGCAGGAAGGCGGGCAGCAGGTCGGTCAGGTAGTGGCCGTGCACGGGTAGCCTCGCGAACAGCAGCAGGGCTGCCGCGGACAGGGCCAGCCCGGCGGGCAGCACCCGGCGGATTCCGAGGCGGGTCACCAGGGCCTGGGACAGTGCCGAGAAGCCGATGATGCTCACGGTCAGGGCAATGTAGGCGACGCCGGTCTTGAGCGCCGAGTAGTGCAGCACCTGCTGCATGTAGAGGGTGAGCAGGAAGAACTGCGAGAAGATCGCTCCGCCCATCAGCAGGCCGCTGGCATTGGAGGCGGCCAGGGTGCGCAGCCGGAAGATCCGCATCGGCAGCAGCGGCGCCTTGGAGCGGGTCTCGATCACCACGAAGGTGAGCAGCAGGATCGCCGAAGCGGCCAGCAGGCCGACCGTGCTGGTGGTGGCCCAGCCGTGTTGGGTGGCGCGGGTCATCGCGTAGACCAGCAGCATCAGCCCGCCGGTGATCGATGCGGCGCCGGCGAAGTCGAAGCTGCGGTGCGCCAGATCCGCCCGGCTCTCACCGAGCAGGAACGGGCTCAGGGCGAGCACCAGGATGCCGGCCGGCACGTTGATGAAGAAGATCCACGGCCAGCTCAGCGCGCTGGTCAGCGCGCCGCCGAGCAGCACCCCGGCCGCCCCGCCGCTGCCCGAGGCCGCGCCCCAGATACCCAGCGCGAGGTTGCGCTCCCGGCCCTCGCGGAACGTGGTGGTAAGGATCGACAGCGCCGCCGGCGACAGCAGCGCCGCGCCCAGCCCCTGCAGCGACCGGAACGCGATCAGCGAGCCCTCCGACCAGGCCAGCCCGTCCAGCAGCGAGCTGACCGTGAACAGCGCAAGTCCCGCCATGAACAGCCGGCGCCGGCCCAGCAGGTCAGCCAGCCGGCCACCCAGCAGCAGCACCCCGCCGAAGAAGATCGCATAGGCGGTGATCACCCACTGCAGGCTCTCCTGCGAAAAGTCGAGGTCGGTCTTGATCGACGGCAACGCCACGTTCACGATCGCCACGTCCAGCACGACCATGAACTGGGCCGCCACGATCACCGCCAACGCGAGCCAGCGCCTGCGGTCGGCGCCCGTGTCGACCTCGCGCGAGGCGAGGATTCCGCTACTCATCCGTTGCTCCTCAGCATCGTTGATTTTTCCACGATCGACAGAGTCAACGCTGGGCTGGTAGATTCATTTCGTGTCGAGCGTCACACCCGCCCCGGACCGCATCACGGCACGTCTGCGGCTACCGGACGAGCTGCTCGCAAAGAGCGGCTTCCTGATGGTGCGCCTGGGCATGGGATTCAAAGCCCGCGCACTCGAGGAACTCGAAGCGGCCGGCTTCAGCCAACACCACTACAGCCTGCTGGCCCTGCTCGGCGAGCAGCCGGGGAAGACGCAGGCGGCGATCGCCGACGCGCTTGCGCTCGACCCCAGCCAGCTCGTCGGGATTCTCGACGCACTCGAGGGACACGGGCTGATCGAGCGGCAGCGAGATCCGAAGGACCGGCGTCGCCACGTCGTCACCCTGACCGCCAAAGGCCGCCAGCAGCTGGTTCGCCTCCGGTCGAGGATCGATCGGCTCGAGGACGAGCTGTTCACACCGCTAGATGCGGAGAGCCGCAAGACGCTCCACACCCTGCTGCTCCGGCTCGCCCGCTACCACGATCCGCGCTGCTCGCAAAGCATATGAACGACGCGAAACTGGTCTGCGTGGCTCGTAGGGTTCGCAGCCGCGGCGGTACGGACAGGAACGGACCCCGGCACAGCTCGGCGAGCGGTCGCAGTCGGCGGTCGGCCAGTACCAGATCTACCCGGTCCGGCGGCCTCCGCAGAGGGTCGTTCTCCCTGCGGGTGATCTACCTGCACCTGATCGACGAGTACGCACGGCACAACGGCCACGCCGACCTGCTGCCCGAACGCATCGACGGCGTCACCCACCGCTGACATCCGCAGACTGGCGCCTTCCCGTCGTTGATGTTTCGGCGAATACTTCGGGTAGCTACATCCGGAGTTGAGGATAATGGGGACTACCGAAAGGCCAACGGCCGAGGACTTGCCCGCTCCCGCGCCGTCGGGCGTCTCTCCGCAGCTGGTCCACACCTACCGACGCGAGCTGACGCAGGGCGAGGACGTCATCGATCCGGCAACGTTCTCCGGGTCGATTCCACAGGTTCGCGGTGTCGCGCCACGCGTGCGGATCGGCAGTAGCAAATGGTTCAACCTGCTCTGGCTGCTGCCGATCGGCTTCGTCGTGCTTATCATCGCCGTGGCGATCGCCAAGGGCCTGCGCAATGACCCGTCGGTACAGCGCTTCATTGCGCGCAACCCCGGCGCTCCTACGCACATGGAGCAAGCCACCGGCATGCCCGTGTGGTTGCGGTGGCAGCACTTCTTCAACCTGTTCCTGATGATCTTCATCATCCGGTCCGGCGTGCAGGTTCTCACCGACCATCCGCGGCTGTACTGGACGCGGCACAGCACACCGGGCAAGGAGTGGCTCCGATTTCAGGCGCCGGTGCCGCCCGATCCACTGTGGACAGCCAAGCAGGACTCGGTCAGCCTGCCGCAGCAGGTTGGGCTGCCGGGTCTGCGGCACTCCATCGGACTGGCCCGGTGGTGGCACCTAGGAGTGGACGTGCTCTGGTTACTCAACGGCGTGGTCTTCTACATATTGCTGTTCACGACATCACAATGGCGCAAGCTGATACCGACCAGCTGGGACGTCTTCCCGAATGCCCTGTCCGTGGCGATCCAGTACGCGTCGCTGGACTGGCCGACGGAAAACGGCTGGGTCGCCTACAACAGCCTGCAGCAGATCGCCTACTTCATCACGGTGTTCGTCGCCGCGCCGGCGGCCCTGCTCACCGGCCTCGGCTTGTCACCGGCCCTCTCGACGCGATTCCGGCGGGTCAGCCGGCCGCTGAGCATCCAGACCGCGCGGTCGCTGCACTTCCTGGTGATGTGTTGGTTCCTGCTGTTCATCGTGATGCACGTGACGCTGGTGTTCACCACCGGAGTGCTGCGCAACCTCAACCACATTTACGCGGGGCGCGACGATCACTCCTGGGTCGGTTTGTGGATCTTCGCCGCATCGATGGTGGTGGTCGTCGTCGCTTGGGTCGCGGCCACCCCGGTGACCATCCGTTACCCCCGCCTGGTGCAACGGGTGGGATACGCGCTGATCGGTCCGGTGCAGTAACCATTCACCTGTTACCAGTGTGACTGGTGTGGCGAGCAGCGGCGTGTCGGCTTGATCTTGGTTGGCTGGCCTCGATCATGCTCGTGTGGCCGGGATGGAGCAGTTGTCGCGTGAGCAGCTGCTGGTGGTGGTGGCCGAGCAGGCCCGCGTGATCGAGGGGCAGTCGGCGCGGATCGAGGCGCTGACGGCTCAGGTTGCGGAGCTGACCCGGCGGCTGGGGCAGAACTCGGGCAACTCGTCGCTTCCGCCGTCCTCGGACCGGTTCGGCAAGCCGAAGCGTGACCGGCGGGCAGGTTCGGCTCGCAAGCCGGGCAAGCAGCCTGGCGCACCGGGCTCGGCGCTGGAGTATGTGGCCGACCCGGACGAGGTGGTCGAGCACGTGCCGGCCGCATGCGGTGGCTGCGGGGCCGGGCTGGACGGTGCCGAGGACGCCGGGATGATCATCAGGCAGGTCCGCGATGTGCCGCTGGTCAAGGTGAAGATCACCGAGCATCGCCTGCACAAGCGGGCTTGCGGCTGCGGCAGGATAACCACCGCGCCCGCCCCGGTGGGGGTGGACGGCCCGGTCTGTTACGGGTCGAACCTGCGCGCGATCGCGGTGTATCTGGTGGTGTTCCAGCACGTGCCGGTGGAGCGGGCCGCCGGGTTGATCGCCGACCTGACCGGCGCGGGCGTCTCGACCGGCTGGGTGTCCGCCCAGGTCGCGCGCACCGCCGAGGCGCTGGCCGAGGTGGAGAAGCTGATCAAGACGCTGATCACGCTGGCCGCGGTGCTCGGCGTCGATGAGACCACCGTGAACGTGGCCGGGCGCAAGCAGTGGCTGCACGTGGCGCGCACCGACCTGCTCACCGCCTACCACCTCGACCCCAGCCGCGGCCGCGGCGCGGTCGACTGTTTCGGGGTGCTGCCCGGCTACGCCGGCGTCGCCGTGCACGACGCGCTGTCGGTCTACGACGGCGCGGCCTACGCCACCGCCCGCCACGCCCTGTGCGGGGCGCACCTGATCCGCGAGCTCACCGCGGTCGCCGAGCAGCACCCAGACGCGATCTGGCCGGGCCAGGCCCGTTCCGCGCTCGCAGACCTGGCCAGCGCCGCCCGTGCGGCCCGAGACGAAGGGCTGAACCTCATCCCGCCCGAACAGGCCGCGCAACCGCTGCTGCTGTTCCGCCATGCCGTGCTGGTCGGCCTGGCCGAACACCGCCGGTCGCCCGGGCGCAAGCAGTCCAAGGCGCGCAACCTGCTCGAACGCCTGCGCGACCGCGAGGATGAGATCCTGCGCTTCACCACCGACCTCGCCGTGCCGTTCACCAACAACGGCAGCGAACGCGACCTGCGCCCGGTCAAGACCCAGATCAAGATCTCCGGCTGTCACCGCGCCGCCACCGGCGCCGCCAACTGGCTACGCGTCCGCGGATACATCTCCACCGTCCGCAAACACGGCAACGACATCCTCACCGCGCTCCGCGACGCCATCACCGGAAACCCCTGGCAACCACCGAAATCAGTGCTCGCCACCTGAATGCTTACCCGGTGCAACGCTTGTTCGAGCACATCGACTCAGCGCCCGGGCAGTACACCGAGAAGGACATCTCGCCGTACTTCTGGCACAATGGCAAGTATCCCGATTCCGACCAATACAAGGCGCTGTTCGACGGCAACTTCACCGACTATCGGCTGCGGATACACGGCTTGGTCGAGAATCCTGTTGAGCTGAGTCTCGCGGAGTTGCGCGCGCTGCCTTATCACGAGCAAATCACCCAACATTTCTGCATTCAAGGCTGGTCGGGGATCGCTAAATGGGGCGGCGTTCCGATGAGGTCGATCGTGGAGTTGGTCAAGCCGCTCCCGGAAGCGAAGTGGGCGGTCTTCTACTCGCTCGGCGACGGCCCGGAGAAGGGTCTGTACTACGACGCGCACCCGATCGAGCAGCTGAGCTATCAGTTGACGATGTTGGCCTACGACATGAACGGCACGCCGCTGTCCTTCGGCCACGGGGCGCCGCTGCGGCTGCGCAACGAGGTGCAGCACGGCTTCAAGCAGGTCAAGTGGATAGCGGGCATCGAGTTCGTCGCCAGTTTCGACGACATCGGCGGCGGGTACGGCGGGTACAACGAGGACCACGAGTTCTTCGGCTACCGCCATTCCATCTGAGGAGCCGACCTCAGCCGAGGTTCGCCGGTCGCGCGCACATTATCGGGGTCCGGCAGGCGGGTCCTGGCCCGTGGCGATCGTCCGCTGGACCCAGGCGACGTCATGCCACCTACCGTGCTTCCAGCCGATCCGCCGGTAGGTTCCGACAGGCTCGAACCCCATCGAGCGATGCAGGCCGACGCTGGCGTCATTCGGCAGCGTCATGCCCGCGATGGCGGTTCGGAAGCCGCGCTCGGCAAGACGAGCGAACAGCGCGTCGTAAAGCGCGCGCCCTGCGCCGGTGCGCTGTTTGCCATGCTCGACGTAGACGCTGACCTCGCACGACCAGCGATACGCCGCCCGTGACTTGAACGGACCGGCGTATGCATATCCGATGATGCGTCCTTCCTCCACCAGCACGACCCAGGAATGCGTGCGCACGGCCGCAGCGATGCGCGTGGCCATCTCCGCGGGCGGCGGAGGGTGCGTCTCAAACGTGATCGCGGTATCGGTGACGTACGGGGCGTAGATCGCTGCACATGCCACAGCGTCACACTCCGACCCGTCTCGAACACACGCACCACCGCAACTCATGACCTACCCCTCGCGCTTAAGCTTGCGCCAGCCTCCGGCCCGACTGTTGGCGATGATGCGCTTGAACATCGCGGCTAAGTGGCGTAGCTCATGGCGCATCCACCGACACCTGCGAACGCAGCCGAGCCGGACGGGCGTTGTGACAGCCGTCAGCGACAAGGCCTTACTGCGCGCGCAGCTGAATGTCGTGTCGCGCGGAGGTGGCCCGTAGATCCGCGGCCAGGATCGACTGGATCTGCTCCGTTGTCGTCGTCATCGCAGGCGGGACTGGTGTCGTGGTGGGCGCGGCACGTCCCGTCGGAGTTGTTGGCTGCGCCAGGTGCGCACGGGAGGCGGGGTGAAGTTGGGCCTGGAGCTGGTCGCGAAGGGCTTCGCTGCGGGCCAGCGCGGACCGGGATGGTTCTCGCGGATGTGGCGAGACGATGACGATCTGGATCGCGGCGGCAGTGGTCTCACAACCCACGCACACTGCATTGAGGGCGAGCGATCGGTTGGCCGCGGTGATCGTGCCTGCCTGACGGCTGATGACCACCTGCACGGACAGCGCCGTGGCACTGCAGTTCGTACAGGTGGACCACGCTGTTGCGACGTTGTCCGCGGTGAGGGTGCGGGCGTTGTGGGCGTAGACGATCTGCAGCGTCACCGCCGAGGCGCTACAACCGTCGCAATCGGACGTCGCGGTGGCTACCGAGTCAGCCCGGACGGCGCGCGAATTCGCACGGCGATAGCGCGTCGACTCGTCCTGCGCGTTCGCACCCGGCGTGCCGGGAATCGCGACCGAAGCGGTCTCGACGTCACTGCGGGACGGGCCGTCGTCGGCACCGGCCACACTGCTGCCGCTTACCGTGACGACGGCCGCAACCGCCGCCAGCACTATGCCTGAGATCTGTCTCACGGCGCGATGCTAGCTGATCAAGCCTCGATTCTCTTGGCATCGACCGCCCTGATGACGTCGTGTGTCGCGAAATGATCTGCCACCGCGGCGGCCAGCTCGACCAACGCGTCGCGTGTCGCTGGCTGGAGTGCGGACAGGGACGTCTGCGCGCCGGTTTCCAGGGAACGATCCGCCGGAACGTTCACGACCTTGGCGCAGCGCCTCGAGAAGTGGTCTGAGACGCGGTCCAACGGAATGCCTGCCCCCCTCCGGGTGCCGTTGATGACGACGACCGCGCGCGCCACGAGTTCGCCATAGCCATGCTCGGCAAGCCAGTCCAAGGTGAGTGCCGCGGCGCGGGCGCCGTCCAGTGCAGGCTTGAGGACCAGGACGAGCTGGTCGGCCTCGGCCAGTAGCCCCTGGTTGGCGCTGTCGAGGATGCCGGTGCCGGTGTCGATCACGATGAGGTTGTAGTAGTGGTCGAGCAGCTCGATCACCCGGTGGTAGGCCTGCCGGTTCAGCGCCAGGCCGATGCGGGGATCGTCATCGGAGGCGAGCACCTCCAGGCGTGATTCCGGCGCCTGCGCGGTGAATCGGCGCAGATCGGAGTAGCTCGAGATCAGCTCCAGCTCGTTGAGCACGTCAGTGATCGTGCGCGGACAGGGCCGGGCCACCCGGCGGGCGAGGTTGCCGGCGTCCGGGTTCGCGTCCAGGGCGACGACCCGATCCCCCCGCATCATGGCGAAGGTGCTGCCCAGCGCGAGGGTGATCGTCGTCTTGCCTACGCCGCCCTTGCGACTCATCACCACCACGCGCCGCGATCCACTGATGGGAGCTGTCACGCGCGCCAGCACCGCCGCGCGGTTGCGTTCCGCGACGCTCGGGCCGGGGTTTATCGCGCCCGAGGTCGCGGAGTAGACAGCGCGCCGCCATCCGGCGGCGGGCGGTGGACCGTGCCGCGGGCCCAGCATCGCGTCGTCCGTGAACGCCGCGGCCGTCAGCGAATCGGGCGGTCGAGCTGGTTCGAGCGGTGGCTCGGCTTCAACCGGCGGCTGCGGTGTGGTCGCAGCTGGTGCCTCTCGCTCGGTATCCGGCGTCATCTCGGCTCCCCTCGGCGCGGCTGCCGGCGCGTCGCTTGCCCCGGGCCCGTCGTTACCCGCATTCTTCGGCCCCGGGCGCCGCGTGGCAACGGTGCGCCCCACAACGCGGATGGCCAGCAAGGCGAGCCGCTGTGCCAAGAGCAGCAATCCGAGTGCCGGAAGCGCGAGGAGCAGTATCGAGGTAGCGGCAAGCGCCACCGCGGCGAAGTCGTGTGCGTCCCACGCACGTGTCGTCGCTTGGGCCTGAGCGGTCATCGCGGAACCGGTGTGTCGAGCTAGGTAGGGCAGGTGGTACAGCAGCCAGCCGAACCCGAACGCAAGCGTCGGCACGACAAGCAGCACCCACACGGTGACGACCCGTCGTGCACTCGGGCGCAGCTCGTGAACCCGAGGATCGGCCGGGCGTCCCGGCAACAGGCTGAGCAACACCGGACGCACCCGCGCGAACAGATCTGGTACCCCAGCCAAATCGGCGAGGACGAAGTAGCCGTCGAAGCGCACCGTCGGAATCAGCTGCTGGAGCATCTCTACGTGCATGAGCAGCAGGGCGAGCAGGAACAGTCCGTTACCTGTGATCAGGTACGAGCCGTCCAATACCAGCAGGCACCAGACGTTGAAGTAGAGCCCGCCGAGATCTGTTCGAAGCCGCCCCGCCCGGCCGAGCCGGTAGGAGTCGGTGACATTGGTGAAGAACGCCGGGAAGACCAGATACACGCCGACGCCGACGACGCCAGGCTTTGCACCGCCGTAGTGACACGCTGCGGCGTGGCCCAACTCGTGCACGAGCGCGCCGCCGGTGAGAATTGCCAGCAGCGCCAGCACGAACATTGGTGTCGCGAACACTTGGTTCAGCGCGTCGACCAGGTTCGCTCGCCGCAGCAGCGCAACGTCCAGGGCAACGAGCCCGACGAGCGCGAAAACCACCACTGCGGGATAGAACAGTGGCGACAGCACTCGGGCGACCGCGCGGGTGGCGTTCGCGGGCAGCAGCGTGCCGCGCAGCCGCAGCGCCAGCACGGGATTGGCCCGCGGGGTGCTGCGGGGAGCCTGCCGCGCATCGACATCCTCGATCAGACCGAGCGGCTCCAGCTTGCTCGTCAGCCGAGTCAGCCCCTCGACAGTGAGCTTTCGGCCGTATCCGGCGCTCACCGCCTCGGCGACGCGCGCTGCGTCGCGGTCAGCTGAGACCTCGTGCACGACGAGGTGCAGCAACTGCGACAGCTGCACGACCTGGCCGTCTGCTCGTTTCATCAGATAGCTCGGCTCGCGCAGACCGGATCCCTGTGCCTGGCCGAGCTCGTCCAGCCCCGCGGCTCGACGCCAGCGGACCGCGGACTTCGGCGGTGCTTCGAGGCTCATCTCCACCCTGATTCCGGAACCGTTCGGAGCACCGAACCGGCGGCGGTGGTGGGCACGCCGTGCTTGGCGCGCCCACCTCCGTGCCGTCCCATGCCCCGGATCAATGCTGGAAGGAGAAGAGCTGCTGTCCAGCAAACGCCGACGCGTTGGCGCCGAAACTGGCCGCATTGAGAGCCAGGGCGACGTTCACGCCGATCACAGGGGCAATGTTGATGTCGAAGAAGAGCGTCTCCCGGGCAGGGAGAAGCTCCAGGGACTGCGCGTCGAGTTCGTCGACACGTAGTACCGGTCGCTGTTGCACGCCGGTTCACCTCCTCTGGTGATGCGTGCGAGCCCCACAGGGCCCGCACGCATCGGTCGCCGGTTAGTGCTGCACAACCACGATCTTCTGGTACGCGTCGGCGTACGCGCTCGAGTAGAACGCATAGGCGTTGACTGCCAGAGCCGTGTTTGAGGCGTAGACGTTCGCCCAGTTGTAGTTGAAGAACAACGTCTCCCGCTCCGGCAGCAGTTCGGCGTGCTGGACGTCCAGCTCGCTGAGTGTTAGCTCCGTGAACATGTCGGTCACCCCCCTCCTGCGAGTCGATGGGTAGAACGGTGCGCGACCAGTAAGCCAAGGCTCCCGTTATTTGCGCGTTACCGCATCGTTATCTGCCCGGCGAGGGGCCGCGGGGTGCCGCACACTCGCCACACGGCGATGTGTGCGGTTACAACGACATGCAGTTGAGAGCGAGGCTCGGCTGGTGAATCGGGGTGAGATCGGCAAGGACGGTGTGCTCGTCATCCGCGTGTGGCACGACGCCGGCGCAGAGGCGGGCAGCGGCTTTCGGGCGCGAATCATCTTTGGTGGGGAGGATCCCGCCGCTGCGTCAGAATTCCTCGTGGTGCGTGATCCCGAGAAGGTGATCGAAGCGGTGCGGAACTGGCTGGGAACGGTCGGCCGCTGACCAGGCCAAGGACTGCTTTGCAGGTATCTGCCCTTTCAGTTAACGCTCTTGACATAACAGGACGTCGCGAGAAACTGAAAGCGTCGGGCCAGTACCCGCTCAGCCACGGGCTGTAGCTGCGGCACTGGAACGGCCGCGTTTGGGGGGCAGCAATGCCGACAGTGCGAGAAGCGCGCCCGCAACGGGCGCCGAGCCGACACGAGCAGTGGATCCGCTCGGCACCGTCCTGGGAGCTCCAGCTCTTCGATCATTGGACGTTGCGTGATCGGGACGGCGACATCGCCCTCGGTGTGCGCGAACAGCGCATGCTTGCCGTCCTCGCGCTCTACGGCGGCCGATCGCGCAGCCACGTCGCCGGGGTCTTGTGGCCGGAGAGCACGGATGCGCACGCCATGGGCAACCTGCGCGCGGCGGTATGGCGGGTGGAACGCGCGGCTCCGGGGCTGCTGCTGCACGATCGGACCCGGCTGAGCCTCGCCGCAGAGACACGCATCGACGTGCACGAGTTCCTCTCGTGGGTTCGCCGGGTCGCCGGACCCGACGCGACGCCAGCCGCAGAGTTGGATCTCGCTCGCGCGCTGCCTGTCTTGCAGCGCGGCGATCTGCTGCCCGGCTGGTACGACGACTGGGTGCTCTACGAACGTTCCCGGCTCTCCCAGCTGCGGCTGCGTGCGCTGGAAGTTCTGGCCGAGCATTTGATCTCCCTCGGCGATACCGAGCCCGCCCTGGAGGCCGCCATGGCCGCGGTTGCTATCGAACCCCTGCGGGAAAGCGCACATCGCGCGCTCATCCAGGTCCACATCGCCGATGGCAATCACCTGGACGCTGTCCGCGAGTACCGGTCCTTCCGCACCAGACTCGCCGCCGAGTTGGACGTCACGCCATCCGGTCAACTGGAGTCGCTGGTTCGGCCGCTGCTAACCTCGCGACTCCCGCGGGTCCGGTCCGCCGTCGGCCGGATCGCCTCAGCCTGATCTGCGCTCACCGGCTGCGTCCGGTCTGCCGTTGGCGACGTCGGTGGGCCAGACTGGCCGGGTGACGACGCGACGGCTCGCGCTGGTGCGGCATGCCAAGGCCGCGGCTGACAACGGCGATGATGCCGACCGTCCGCTCGCCGCGCGCGGCGTGAGCGACGCCCCGGCGATCGGCCACCAGCTTGCCGAGTGGGGGATCGTCCCGGCCCGGATCGTCGTGTCACCGGCCAGTCGGGCGAGGCAGACCTGGCAGCTCGCGGCAGCGCAGCTTGGCCAGACAGCACAGCCGGTTCTGGACGAACGGATCTACCGCAACACCGTCGACGATCTGCTCGCGGTTGTCCAATCGACGCCGGCCGAGGTCGACACGCTCGTCCTGGTCGGACACAACCCATCGATGGAGCGCTTCGCGTCCTCGCTCGACGACGGCTACGGCGACGCGGCCGCACGCAAGGCGCTGGCGGACGCCTACCCGACCAGCGCGATCGCAGTCTTCGAGCTTGCCGTCGAGTGGGCGCACGTCGGCACCGGAAGCGGGAGGCTGACCGCGTTCGCTGCGCCGCGCGGATGACCCGCTGAGCCGGCCAGGCACGATCCGTATCTGAGGACTCTCCGCCGTCTCCTGCAGGGCGGAGGTCTCGCTATGAACGCACTCCACATCGCCGCACGATGCGCACTCGCGGTGGTCCTCGCCGTGCTCGTTGCCGGGTGCAGCAACAGCACGACGGACTCGAGCAGCTCGAGCGCCACCTCGTCGCCCGAATCATCCGCGTCGCAGATCGACTCCACGCCCCCCGGGGAAACAACTGGTCCCGAATCACCGCAACCAACCCAAAACGGCGGTCCGGCCATATCGGTCGCGTCCCTGCCGATCGGCGGCAATAGTGGCAATGACGGCGAGGCGCAGCAGTGCGCCGAGGTCAACTGGCTCGGCACAAACCCGATACCGCACGACGTGTCCATATCGATCGACGCGATAGGTCTCGACCCAACTGGTGTCTTCGCCCTCGGCGGGGACGGCTGCGACCCAGGCAACCCACCCTGCGCGACGTCCTGGACCTGGGCTGCGGGCACCGCCGTGCAATGCGTCGTGGCGGTTACCCAGGTCGTGGACCCGCCGCAAGACGTTGACGTGCAACTGGTCATGAAGGGCACCGTGCACTGCGCTGAGCAGAAGTTGTGCGAAGCCGCAGTAAGCGGGTCCGGGGGCAGCCAGATCACATTCACTGCGCAGCCCGGAGTGGTCTCGAGCAGTTCGGGCTCCAGCGAATCCTCGTCGGACTCCAGTGAGTCGGGTTCGACCGAGTCCTCGTCGAGCTCGAGTGAGTCGAGCGCCGGGAGCTGAGTCGCGTGGCAGACGAGCGCTCCGGAAGCCAGCTCGAACGATGGGTCAGCTTCGGCACGACGATCATCGCGCCGGTCACCGTGCTCGGTGCGTTGCTGTTCTACTTCGGATACGTCTCGTCCGCGGCACAGTACAAGTACTTCGGCGTGGATGTGGACACGATCGGGCTCAGCACGCAGGACTACGTGATGCGCAGCCCGCAACCGCTGCTCGTGCCACTTCTCGTGCTCACCCTGCTCGGCATCGGCGCCATGCTGCTGCACGCCGAGATCCGCCGGCGAATCGCTGCCACGGCACCGGACGCCCGCGGGCCGATGCAGCTCGCCCAGTACCGGCGGCTCGCCCGCCGAGCGGTGATCGTCGGGTTGGTTCTGCTCAGTGCCGGGATCGCCCTGCTCATCGGCTACCCGTACCTGCGCGAGTGGGCCTTGTTCAATCTGGTTACCCCGCTGCTGCTGGCCATCGGAGCCGCGCTCGTTGCGTACGCCTCGCGCATCCAAACCTTGCTGAACCCGCCCCCGCCTCCGACCACGACCCTGGCTCCAGCGGCCAGGGCGCACGCCGACAACTCGATGCTGGCGCTGCGCCGCTCCGCCAGCATCTTGATCTTCGTGGTCATCGTGGCGAACATCTTCTGGGCCACCGCGACGATCGCGCAGTGGACGGGTCGCGGCCAGGCGCACTACACCGCGGCACATCTCGACAAGCTGCCCAAGGTCATCCTCGACACCCAAGAACGGCTCTTCCTCACCGATCCGGGAGTCGTCAAGGAGACGACGCTGCCGGCGTCGCAAGGGCAGACCTTTCACTACCGCTACCGGAATCTGCGCTTGCTCATCGAGGGACATGACCGGATGTTCCTCGTCCCGGAGAAGTGGTCGGCCAGCGACTCGACACTGATCGTGCGCCTGGACGGTCCGGTGCGCGTCCAGTTCCAATTCGTAAATGAAGCACCGTGAGTAGGGGGAATCATGCCTGTCGTCCCGATTGATCCCGCGATCAGTTCACCGATCGCTTTAGCCGGCCGGGTGGTGACCATGGACGCAGTCGGCACGGTGCTCGCCGGCGGGGTGGTGTACGCCCAGGACGGTTCGATCATCGCCGTGCTACCGCACGGGGTGGCGCCGCCGGCTGGCTTCGAGAACGTTCCGGTCACGCAGAGCGGCGGAACGATCTACCCGGGCCTGATCGAGCTGCACAATCACCTGCCCTACGACGTGCTGTCGCTGTGGAATGTGCCGAAGCAGTACGGCGATCGGGACCAGTGGAGCGGTTCGTCGACCCCTGATTACCACCGGCTCATCACCGGCCCGATGAGTGTGCTCGGCCGCAACGACGAGGTAGTCCCCGCGATCGTCCGCTACGTGGAGCTGCGATGCCTGCTCGGTGGGACCACGACAAGCCAAGGCGTCTCGCTGGCGTCCGACGCCGGCATCGTCAAGCACTTCCGCGGGCTCGTCCGCAACGTCGAGTCGACCGCCGATCCGGACCTTCCTCCTGCCGCAACGCACATCGCCGACGTGGACGCGAACGATGCGGAGCATTTCCTGGCCCGCATCTCCGGGCGTCAGAAGATCATCCTGCACCTGGCGGAGGGGACGGACGCGGCTGCGCGGCGCCACTTCCAAGCCCTGCAGTTCGCACCGGGAAAGTGGGCGATCACCCCGAACCTGGTGGGCATCCATTGCGTGGGCCTCAGCGCCGCGGACTTCGCGGTGTTCGCCGATCACGGCGGCAGCATGGTCTGGTCGCCGTTCTCCAACCTGCTGCTGTACGGGAAGACGGCAGAACTCGGCGCCGCGCTGGATCATGGCGTGCCGGTGGCGCTCGGGTCCGACTGGTCGCCGTCGGGAAGCAAGAACCTGCTCGGCGAGCTCAAGGTTGCCCAGCTGGCCGCCGAGGGGGCCGGGGCGACCCTGACCCCGGCCGACCTCGTCAGGATGGTGACCACGACACCGGCACACATGCTCGGCTGGGATCGTCACCTCGGCAGCCTCGAGGCCGGCAAACGAGCCGACCTGATAGTCGTCGACGGGGTCGGCGGCAAGCCATACGACACCTTGGTACAGGCCACCGAGTCGGATATCAGGCTCGTGGTGATCAACGGCATTGCGCGGGCCGGCACCCGGCCGCTCATGGACTCGCTCGGCCTCGGCGACGGCGAGCGCGTGACGGTGGGCGGCACGCTGCGAGTGCTCAATCTCGCCCAGGCCACGGCCGACCCCACCGTGGAGGCGCTGTCCGCAGCCGAAGCAGTCGCCCGCCTCGAACAGGCGTTGGGCGCCCTGGGCGGCGCTACCCAGCCGGGCCGGCTGGCCGCGGCACCCCTGCGAGGGCACGTCTGGCTGGCGGTCGACGGCGTCATCGACAACCACATGTCCTCGCGCCCGCACCTGATCTACCGCGGCAAGGTGACCGGACCGAACTTCCGCGGTCACACCGCGACTCGGCGCAGCGCCCAGCCGCCGGGCCCGCTGCCTTCGCTCCGCCTCGACCCGCTCACCGCCGTGGACAACCCAGGGTTCTACGACGCGATCAAGGCTGAGCGGAATGTGCCGGCGGACATCCGGCAGAGCCTGGTCGACCAACGACCACACTGACGCACGCGGAGGAGTTCTTGCCATGACCGCAATCCCTTTTTGCCCTGGATATCCTCCGCCGTACGACGTGCTCGTCGCGGCCTATCCCGATGCGGCCGTCTACCCGCCTGCGGCGTTCCGGGTGGAATGGGGACCGATCTTCCACCGCGGACGGCTCGACGGCACGGCGCAGGTACTGATCATCGGCCAGGATCCCGCCGTGCAGGAAACCGTCACCAGGCGGATACTGGTCGGCGTCGCGGGGCAGCGCACCCAGGGACTGCTGGCCAAGCTCGGGCTCACGCAGAGCTACGTCCTCGTCAACACACTCCTGTACAGCGTGTACGGGCAGGCGGGCGGCACCAAGCACATTGCTGACCCCGCGATCGTGGCCTACCGCAATCGTTGGGTCGACGCCATCACCTCGCACAACGACGTTCGCGCGGTCATCACACTCGGCACCCTCGCGGCAGAGGCGTTCACCCGGTGGCAGGCGACGCAGACCGGCGCGGGATATACCGGCCACCATGCCGCTCTGCTGCACCCCACCTATCCGGAATCGGCCTCGGCCAGCGGGCAGACGACACTCGCGGCGGCGACTGCCCGGCTGCTGGCGAACTGGAACGCGGCACTTCCCGGCCTGATGCAGGCGACGCCGCACCCCGACCAGCCCGCGACCGGCACGCCGTACGGGACGACATTCCTGGACGCCGATCTGCCGCCCATCCCGGCCCGAGACCTGCCCGCCGGGGTGCCCGATTGGATGCGCGTCGAACGGAACTGGGCCAGCCGAACCGGCAGCACTGCCGACACGAAGCGGGCCACCATCACCGTCACCGTTCCGCCGGCTGCACGGCCTTGGGACGACGCACGCCCCGCCTGATCTTGCGGTTGTCGTCGAGCTATCGCTGCACCTGAGCATCGAGGTCATGTTCGGATCGGTTCTGGTGTTGACTGGAAGCATGCCTCTGGACGGTAAGTACGAGCCCAGCCCCCGGGCGTGGGCGCGAGAGCAGGCGGAGAAGTACGAGAGCTCCGGTGGTACGCAGGGCACGACGCTGCAAGGCAAGCCGGTCATCGTCTTGACGAGCAAGGGCGCGAAGACCGGGAAGCTGCGCAAGACGCCGCTGATGCGCGTCGAGCACGACGGGACGTATGCCGTGGTGGCCTCGCTCGGCGGCGCGCCGAGGAACCCGGTCTGGTACTTCAACCTCAAGGCCCATCCGCAGGTCGAATTGCAGGACGGGCCCGTGCGCCGGGACATGACGGCCCGCGAGGTCACCGGCGAGGAGAAGGCGATCTGGTGGCAGCGCGCGGTGGCCGCCTGGCCGGACTATGCCGAGTACCAGAAGAAGACCGACCGGCAGATCCCGGTGTTCGTCCTGGAGCCCCTGCCCGGTTGATCCCGCGGTGCGCGATCATGCTGCGGTGACAGCTCACGACGGACAGCCGATCGGAGCCGGACGTCTCCGGCAGGGCACGATCTATCGGGACGGGATCAGCGGGCGCCATCCGAGGATCCCGACGAGCTGGGAGTCGTTGGTCACGAAGGCGCGTCGCGCGATGTCCCGCGAAGCGTTCGCCTACGTCGCGGGTGGGGCCGGCCTTGAGTCGACGATCGCCGCCAATCGGACCGGGTTGGACTCGTGGCGCATCGTGCCGCGGGTGCTGCGCGACGTGTCACCGCGCGACCTGAGCACCGAGCTGTTCGGCCGCACCCTGCCCGCACCTGTGCTGGTCGCGCCGATCGGCGTGTCGTCGATGGCGCACCGCGAGGCGGACCTCGGTGCGGCCCGGGCCGCCGCGGCCGAGGGTGTGCCGATGGTGTTCTCCAACCAAGCGTCGGTCTCCATGGAGGAATGTGCCGCCGTCATGGGGGATTCCCCGAGGTGGTTCCAGCTCTACTGGAGCTCGGTGGACGAGCTGGTGGACAGCTTCGTGTCGCGCGCCGAGGCCTGCGGCTGCGAGGCCCTCGTCGTCACGCTGGACACGACAATGCTCGGCTGGCGCACCCGCGACCTCGATCTCGGCTCGCTGCCGTTCTCGCACGGATGGGGAATCGCCCAGTACACGAGTGATCCGGTCTTCATGAGATTGGCCGCCGCACGGATCTCATCGGGAGAGCGCCCGCGCGTCACTTTTGCCGCGGTTCGGACGCTCGTAGACATCGCTCGAGCCCATCCAGGTCGGTTGCGTGACAACCTGCGCTCGCCGCGGCCGCGGGCTGCCGTCGAGACGTTCCTGGACATCTACTCGCGCCCGTCCCTCACCTGGGACAACTTGGCTTGGTTGCGCGACCGCACGAACCTCCCGATCGTCCTCAAGAGCGTGCTGCATCCCGACGACGCCCGGCTGGCGCTCGACCATGGTGTCGACGGGCTGATCGTCAGTACGCACGGCGGCCGTCAGGTCGACGGGTCGATCGGCGCCGCCGAGGCGTTGCCGTCCGTCGTCGAAGCCGTTGACGGACGGATGCCAGTGCTGCTCGACAGCGGCATCCGGGGCGGCGCTGACATCGTCAAAGCGCTGGCTCTCGGTGCGAGAGCTGTGCTGATCGGGCGGCCGTGGGTCTACGGATTGGCCGTGGGCGGCACCAGTGGCGTGCGGGACGTGCTGCGCAACCTCATCGCCGAGCTTGACCTGACGTTGGGGCTGTCGGGCTGCGCCTCGGTCGCGACCGCGCGGGACATCACGCTCGTCAGCGTCTAACGTACTGACCGAACGGTCAGGAAATGAGAGGTCGCCCGATGGCAGCGCTTCGCAGTTACGTCTATGGATCATGGTTCGCCCCGTCCGAAGAGGGCAGTCCGGTGTACGACGCGGTCACCGGCGACGAGGTCGCCAGGGTGTCCAGCGCCGGTGTCGATATGGCCCGGGTGCTGGACTATGCGCGCGCTCACGGTGCCGCTGTGCGGGAGTTGACCTTCCACCAGCGCGCCGTGTTGCTCAAGGCACTCGGCTCGTTCCTGCGCGAGCATCGCGAGGAGCTGTACGAGCTGTCGGCCCGCAGCGGCGCGACCAGATACGACGCGAGGTTCGACGTCGACGGTGGCATCGGTGTGCTGCTCAGTTACGCCAGCAAGGGCAAGCGCGAGCTGCCGAACGACACGATCTGCCTGGACGGGCCCGTCGAGCCGCTCGGCAAGGGCGGGCAGTTCGTCGGACAGCACATCTACACGTCGATGCACGGCACCGCGGTGCAGATCAACGCCTTCAACTTCCCGGTCTGGGGGCCGCTGGAGAAGCTCGCCACGTCGCTGCTGGCCGGGTTGCCGAGCGTGATCAAGCCGGCCAGCCAGACGGCCTACCTCACCGCCCGGCTGGTCGAACTCGTCGTCGAGTCCGGGCTGCTGCCCGAAGGCGCCGTGCAGCTGATCTGCGGCAGCGTGGGGGATCTGTTCGACCACCTGGACGGGCAGGACCTGGTCGCCTTCACCGGCTCCGCGTCCACGGCGGCCAAGCTGCGCGGTCACCCGACCGTCGTCTCGCGGGCGGTGCGGTTCAACGCGGAGGCCGACTCCCTCAACTGCTCGATCCTCGGCCCGGACGCCACCGCCGGCACCCCGGAATTCGACCTGTTCGTCGACCAGCTGATCACCGAGATGACCGTCAAGACTGGCCAGAAGTGCACGGCCATTCGCCGAGCGCTCGTGCCGTCCATGCTGCTGGCGGACGCCGCGGACGCCGCGGCCGCCAAGCTTGCCGGCGTCACGGTTGGCGATCCACGCAACCCCGATGTGCGGATGGGCGCCCTGGCCAGCCGGGAGCAGCGCGAGGAGGTCCGCCGGTCGCTCAAGGCGCTACTTGCCGCTGGCCGGCTGGTGTTCGGCAATCCGGACCATGTCGACGTCGTCGGCGCAGACGCAGAGCGCGGGGCGTTTGTGTCGCCATTACTGCTGCGCTGCGATGACGCGTACCGCCCGGAGCCGCATGAGGTCGAGGCGTTCGGACCGGTGAGCGCGCTGATGCCCTACCGCGATGCGGCCGACGCGGTGGCCCTCGCGGCGCGTGGCGCAGGCAGCCTGGCCGGGTCGATCGTCAGCGGCGACGCCGATTTCGTGTCGACGGTCGTGCGTGGCATAGCCCCATGGCACGGCCGGCTGCTGGTGCTCGACCGCGACAGCGCGCCGGAGTCCACCGGTCATGGGTCGCCGTTGCCGATGCTCGTGCACGGCGGCCCGGGACGGGCCGGCGGCGGCGAGGAGCTTGGCGGTGTCCGCGGCGTACTGCACCACATGCAGCGGACCGCCGTGCAGGCCAGCCCGCGGCTGCTCGGCGCGGTGAGCAAGCACTGGGTGCCCGGGTCGCCGCCTACCAGCGGCGGTACCCACCCGTTCCGCAAGTCGCTGGCCGACCTTCGGGTGGGCGACACCGTCGTCGCCGGACCCCGGACCGTCACCCTCGAGGACGTCGAGCACTTCGCTGCGTTCACCGGTGACACGTTCTACGCGCACATGGACGAGGAAGCCGCGCGGGCCAACCCGTTCTTCGACGGGCGGGTGGCGCACGGCTACCTGATCCTGTCGTTCGCCGCTGGCCTGTTCGTCGATCCGGATCCGGGGCCCGTGCTGGCCAACTACGGCATCGACAACCTGCGCTTCCTGTCGCCGGTGTATCCCGGCGACGAGCTGAGGGTGACGCTCACCTGCAAGCAGATCTCGCCTCGCGGCGACGCGCCGCATGGCGAAGTGCGTTGGGATGCCGACGTCACCAAGCAGGACGGCTCGTCGGTGGCCAAGTACGACGTGCTGACGATGGTCGCCAACGAATGGCCGAGCTGACTCGATCGCAAGATCATCAGAATGGGGGCGGATCGAGATCCTGTACTGGTGGCGGCTCGTCCGGGATCTCCGGCTTCGGGTAGTCCGGGAGGTGGGTGCGGTAGCGGTGGCCGGTGGGTGCGGTCCACTGGTAGCCGCCGTCGGGATGGGGCTCGACGTGCCAGCCGGCGTCGTCTTTGGCCGGATGGTGCCGTGGGCATAGGGCCTGCACATTGAGTTAGCTACTTCGACCTGAAAAAGTCGGGCGTCGGTGAGTGTGGTCGTCGGGCGGCTGGCCGGCGGGTGGGTCGGATGGTGTTGATCGTCGCCGGTGGGTGGTTTCAGCTGGCGAGGTTGCCGATCTTGACCAGGTTGTGGGTCAAGACCCCGTGGCCGGCCCAGATCCGGGCTCCCTGGGTGCCGTCGAGGCGGGTGCGGTCCCATCCGTACCCGCGTTTGAGGCTGCTGATCCGGCCTTCGCTGCCGGTTCGCCATTTCACGGTCCGCCGGAACGCGGGCCTGCGTTCCTCGGCCTGGCGGGCCGTGCCGGGTCTGCCTTTGCGGGGGATGACGACGGTGCGCACACCTTGCGCGTGCAGGTCGTCGTCGACCTTCTTCTCTCCGTAGCCGCGATCCGCGGTTACCGTGCGGGGGCGGCGGTTCGTACGACGGATGACGCGTCCGACGGCGGGGGCGAGCTGCGGCGCGTCGGCGGGGTTGCCAGGCTCGACGGTGTGGTCGAGCACGACGCCGTCGTCGTTGTCCACGACCTGGCCCTTGTACCCGAACTCGACCGGCTTGCCGAGGCGGCCCTTGGCGATCGGGCGGGCGTCCGGGTCGTGCAGGCTGACCCGCCGTGTCGCCCCATCCGGTGTTGTGCCGGCGACGCGTTGCCGGGTCTGCGCGGCGATGCGCAGGGTCGCTTCCAGCAGCTCGACCAGGTCATTCACCGCCCGCCGCAGTCGTCCGCGGCGCCGGCCCGCCGCCGCGTCACGCACCCCCACTGCCGCAAGCCGTTCGGCCTTGAGCTGGGCACCGCGCAGCGCCCGGCGGGCGTTGCTGAGCAGCCGCTCGGCGTCGCGGGCGGCCTTCTCGGCCAGCCCGGCCAGTTCCCCGGTGATCCGCCGCACCGTGGCCTGCGCCTCGTCACGCCCCGCCGCGGCGCGCAGGCGCAGCTTCGCCGCGATCCCGTGCGCCCGTTTGCCGGCCACCCGGGACCGGTCCCGGACCTTGGTGCGCGTCGCGCCACCAGCGGCCTGGATCCGCCGGCCGGTCGCCGCGATCCGCCGCACCGCCTTGGCCAACAACCCCGAATCGGTCGGGTAGGCGACGTTCGCCGGCACCACCGTCGTGTCCGCGCGCAGCCGCGTGGTGCGCAGCAGCTTCGCCTCGGCCGCCTTCGCCAGCAGCGCTTCATTCAGCCCATCCACTGCGGCCGTGCCGCAGCGCGTCGTCAGCTTCATCAATGTCGTCGGGTGCGGCACCGACCCATCCAGCGGGATCCGGCAGAACCGCCGCCACGTGATCGAGTCGGTCACCTCCCGGCACAGCGACTCGAAGCCCAGCCGATACCGGAACTTCAAGAACATCAACCGCAGGTAGGTCTCCATCGGCGTAGACGGCCGGCCCACTCGTGGGTCGAAGAACGCCACGAACGGCGCAAAGAACGCCGGGTCATCGAGCAGGCGATCCACCCGTGCCAGCTCCTCCGGCAGTCGCCGCACCTGCTCAGGCAGCACCGCCTCCCACAAGCTGACCTGCTCCGCCCGCGTCCGCAGCATCCGCACTCCCGGCTCGACCCGACCACCGCCGAGACCATGATCCCGCAAGACTAGACCTCCAACCCGACGGCACGCCGAGCCGAATCCCCTACAAAACAAGGAGATCTGATCAGTAGCCGGACGGAGTCGAGCCGGTTTCGGCTGACCCAGTCGATGAGATCCGCGCCGACTTTTTCAGGTCGAAGTAGCTAGTCTGACCGCCGTCGACGCGACGGATGCGGTGATCCAGATCGCAATGCTCGGCCTGGCGCCCGCAGCTTGAGAATGCACAAGTCTGGTCGCGGGCGATGACCAGTCGGCGCAGGTCGGCGGGTGGCCGGTAGGTGCGTGGCCCGTAGTCGATCACCTGGCCGCGCAGGGCCGAGGCGGCGAGGTCGACCGCGCGGCGCGCCGCTGGTCGGCAGTGCGCTCGTCGCCGGCGCAGGTACCTGCGGCCAGCGCGTTCACCGCAGCCATGATCGCGGCCGCGCCTTCGGCCGGTAGCAGCGCCCACAGGCTGGCCATCCCATCCGGCAACGGCGTGAGGAACACCCGGCGGCGGGCCCATCGCGTCGGTGTGCCGCTGGTCCGCATCGCGTGGGTCGGCCGCCAGGACGGCGCGGGCGACGCTGCTCCGGAACTGTCCGACCGTCTGCTCGCTCGCCCGCCGGTGGACCCGCGCCTCGACCCGTCGCGCTGCCTCGTCGTCGATGTGCTCGACCGCATCGGCCAGGCACCGCGCATGCAGGGCCAGGGTGTCCGGCAGTCGCGAGGTCAGCGCGACGGCGACGTCCAGCCGAGCCTGCGCAGTCGGGCCGGACAGCCGCAGTGCACAGGCGACGTCCTCCTGCGTCCAGTCCCGCCCTATCGGGTCGATGGTCTGGCCACGATTGGCGTGCATAGAGGCCAGCACCCGTTGCTGCAGGCCGGCCAGCCACGCCAGTTGCCGTTCGATGCCGACAAGTAGATCGACCCGACCGGCCGCGTCCAACTGCTCGGGATCGAGCAGCGCGAGCACGGCCGTCGCCGCCGCGCCGGGCACCGCACCCGAGATGGCTGCAGCACTGCCCGACGGATCGGTGAGCGCATCGAAGACGAGAATTGCCCTATCCTGCAAGGGATTTCTCATCGAAACTACCGCGGTACTGCGTGTCGTTGACTTATCTGAGGATGTCCGGCTGCGTGGCTGGCCAGGGAGTTGGCGAGATGAGCACGCGCCGGATGGTGACCGAGGAGATGAACAGGCGCGACCAACGCGGCTCGCGGCGGGAGCGCTCGATGACCCGCCCTTGACACCAGCACTTCGAGCCTACACTCTATAACCAACTCATTTCAGAACTGGATAGTTATCGATGGATCAAATCAGCATCGTGTTCGGCGCGCTCGCTGACCCGACGCGGCGCGCGATCCTGACGCGGCTGCGCGAGGGCGATGCAACGGTTGGCGAACTCGCCGCACCGTTTGCCATGTCGCAGCCAGCGGTCTCCCGGCACCTCAAGGTGCTGCAGAACGCTGGCCTGATCTCCCGGTCCCGCCGGGCGACCGCCCGGCTCAGCCACCTGGAGGCCGAGCCGTTGCGGGGGGTAACCACGTGGCTGGCCCGCTACCAGCGGTTCTGGGACGAGAGCTACGAGCGGCTCGACGAGTTGCTCGCTGGATTGCAAGGCGACCGCGAGGGCGCGGTCCGAGCGAAGGGAAACAGGGATGGGTAAGACACAGATCACCGCCGAGCGCGGCATGCCACAGATCATCATCACGCGCGAGTTCGACGCGCCGCGGGAGCTAGTGTTCCGCGCGTTCACCGAGCCCGAGTTGTTAGTGCAATGGCTGGGCCCGCGTGACCTGACGATGACCATCGACCAATACGACGTCCGCGACGGCGGCAGGTGGCGCTACGTCCACAAAGATGCCCAAGGCACCGAGTACGGCTTCCATGGCGTGTTCCACGGCACCCCCTCACCGAACGGTGCGGTGCAGACCTTCGAGTTCGAGGGCATGCCGGGCCACGTCTCGCTTGACACTGCGACATTCGAGCAGCGCGATGGCGGGACGCTGGTCCGCACCGTTTCGAGCTTCCAGTCCGTCGAGGACCGAGACGGAATGATCGCGGCCGGCATGGAGCGAGGGGTGCACGACTCCCACGAGCGTCTGGCAGAGCTGCTGGCGAGGCTGCAGGCCGGCTGACGCCGCAACGCACGGGGAGCGGCCGGCTTGGCAAGCGCCCCGTGAGGACCAGCTGGTGACAGCATGGGCGGGTGGCCGGCTCACGTGCAGCGGTGCGCGTCGGGATCTCCGGCTGGCGCTATCCGCCGTGGCGCGGCGTGTTCTACCCGAGGGGACTGCCCCAGCGCGCTGAGCTGCACTACGTGGCGGAACGGCTGACCAGCATCGAGATCAACGGCTCGTTCTACGCGCTGCAACGCCCGTCCAACTACCGATCCTGGCGAAGCGAGACGCCGGATGACTTCGTCTTCTCGGTCAAGAGCCCACGCTTCATCACACACATGAAGAAACTGCGCGACGTGGAGGTTCCGCTGGCCAACTTCTTCGCGTCCGGTGTACTCGCGTTGGGCCACAAGCTGGGACCGGTGCTCTGGCAGTTGCCCCCGAACCTGGGATTCGACGCGCAGCGGCTGGCCGCGTTCTTTGCCCTCCTGCCGCGCAGTACCAGCGAGGCCGCCTTCCTCGCCCGACGGCACGAGGCGCGGCTGGCCGATCGGTCGTTCACCGGCGTCGAGGTCGACCGGCCGCTACGGCACGCCGTCGAGGTCCGGCACATCAGCTATCGAGTGCCGGCATTCCCCGCACTGCTGCGCGAGCACGACATCGGGCTGGTCGTCGCCGACACCGCCGGTCGCTGGCCGCTGTTCCGTGAGGTCACCTCAGACTTCGTCTACGTGCGGCTGCACGGCGACAAGGAGCTATACACGAGCGGCTACTCGGCTGAGGCGCTGGATCGCTGGGCGTCGTCGGTACAGGAGTGGAGCGCAGCCGGCTGCGACGTGTACGCCTACTTCGATAACGACGTAAAGGTGCATGCGCCCTTCGACGCGCTGGCGCTGTCCGAGCGGGTTGGCCAGCCAGTGGCACACTGAGCGCCGTGGTCGACTCGCTGGACGCGCTTCGGGTGGCATACGGCGACGTGGTCGAACTCGTGCGACATGGACCATGGTCACGCGCGCAGGCCTTGGATCGTGAAGCGTTCGATCTGCTGCAGGTGCCCACCCGTTGTCGCGACGATCGTCAGCACACCGTCGGTGGCTCCGGTGAAGGACACCGACTCCGACCACGGCTGGTTGTCGCCGCCTGCCGGCTGGCAGCACGCCTGCCCAAGTGGGGTGGCGGACGAGCCCTGCCGGACGACGACTCGGATGTTCTCGTCGACACCAGTGATATGGCCGCCAACCGTTACCGGGGACGTGATGGTGGATCCGTACGGCGGGCGCTCCAACGAGAACGTGGTGTCGTCGCTGTTGACGACCTCCCAGGGTGCGTCGCTCTCCGGTCCGAAGCGAACCAGGCGCAGGACGGCCGAGGTGTGAACCCCACCGTTCAGGTCGCGGTAGCCGACGCCGACGTGCGCGCCGTCCGAGTCGGTGCGGGTACTCGTCACCAGGTTGATCTCCTGGAAGCCCAGGTACCCCTGGGTGAACGACAGCGCGGTCTGGCCGGCGTCGAGGTGCCAGGGCTGATGGCCGCCGGACCGGTGGCTCTGCTCCCAGGCCAGCGCCTCGGCGCGTGAGCCGAACGGCCACAACGGAAGGTAGCCGAGGTCGAACGGCGCCACTGTCGGCTGTGGTGACGTGGGCGCCGGCGAGCTGGCGGCCGGTGGGGACGTGGTGGGGGCGGGCGAGGACGGCAGTGGGGTCGGTGACGGACTCACCGACACGGGCGGCTGCGGCGACAGGCTCACCGACGGGTGGGCCGGTTGCGCGTGGTCGGTCCGACTCGCGATCACCACGCCGGCCGTGCCGGCGGCGATCGCCACCACAGCAGCTGCCGCGAGCAGCGGCGCGAGCCACGGCCGGCGGCCGTTGCCGTCGGGCGCGGTGCTCGGCTCGTCCGCCCGCGGCGGCCCGTCGGCGCGCAGATCGCCCTCGGTGAGTTGCTCTGCCTTGGCGACGAGTGCGGCACGAATCCGATCGTCGATATCGAAGTTGTTCATGACGTCACTCCCAGCTCTGCCGCGATGGCGCTGCGGCCACGTGATGCCATCGACTTCACCGCACCGAGCGAAATCCCGAGCGCGGCGGCGATCTCCGACTCGGTAAGCTGCGACCAGTAGCGCAGCACGATCACCTCACGCTGTCGATTGGGCAGCGTGCGCAATGCCCGGATGACCTGTTGGTGCTCTTCGGCGAGCAACACCGCTTCGTCGGCGGGCGCTGCGGTCACCAGATCGAGGCGCGACCACGGATGGCGGCGAGCCGTGCGCCGCCGCCGGAGCACCGACCGGGCGCCGTTCACCACGCAGCTGCGCAGGTAACCGACGGCCGCGTCCTCGCTGCGCAGCGAACTCCAGCGCCGCCGCAGGGCGAGGAACGCGTCGTGGACCACGTCCTGGGCCGTCTCCCGGTCGTCGACCAGCAAGAGCGCCAAGCGCACCATGACCAGCCGCTGGGCGCGGTAGATCCGCTCCACGCCGGCAGCAGCATCTGCGGAGCCCGACTCGGAGCCGACCCGAGATCCATCGCCGGCCATTGTCGTTCTCATACGCCACCCGCCCGTACTAGTCCAGCCGGCCACCGATTCGGGCCTCACTGAGATAGACGCCATGCGAGGCAAATGGTTGCCAGTCCTTACGCTGGAGGCGCAGCACCGGATTTAGCGCCAAGGTGTCGATCGCCCGACCATTCGTTCGTCGGATTGATGAACGGCCCGAGCCGCGGGCCGAGGAGAAAGGGTTCGGACCATGTCTCAGTACCTAGTTCTGCTCTACGAGGACGAGAACGGCTGGGCCAACGCCGACAAGGCGACCTGGGACCAGGCGTTGCAGGCCCACACGGCGTTCGGCAAAGCGGCCGGCAAGGCAGTGCTCGGTGGCAATGCCCTGCGGCCGACGTCTACGGCGACCACCGTGCGCAAGGACGGCGCGGGCGGGTTTACGATCACCGACGGCCCGTTTGTCGAGACCAAGGAAGCCCTTGGCGGCTACTACCTGCTCGAAGCGCCAGATCTGGACGCTGCCCTTGCGTTGGCCAAGCAGGTCCCGACGTTCTTCGGTGGCGTGGAGGTCCGTCCGATCATGACGTTCGACTGACGATCGCGGGCGTAGTGGATGCGGCCGAGGTGGCCGCGGCGGTCGCCGACGCGCACCGTCGCGAGTGGGGTTATGTCCTCGCCGCGACGGTGCGGGTGACCCGCGACATCGATGCGGCCGAGGAGTGCGTGCAGGACGCGTACGCACGGGCGCTCGCCACCTGGGCTGACCGGGGCGTGCCGCTCAATCCGGCGGCCTGGCTCACGACGGTCGCGCGCCGCAGGGCCCTGGACCTGCTGCGCCGCGAGGCGACACTGCGCGCCAAATTGCCGATGCTGGCGGAGGATGAGGTCGCGTTGCCGGACCTCGAGGCCGGCGACGAGATACCCGACGACCGGCTGCGGCTGATCTGCACCTGCTGCCACCCGGCGCTTGCCCGCGAGGCGCAGGTCGCCCTGACGCTTCGTCTGATGTGCGGCTTGTCGACGCGCGACGTGGCGCGCGCGTTCCTGGTCAGCGAGGCGACCATGGCCGCGCGGATCACCCGGGCCAAGAAGAAGATCAGCGGGGCGGGCATCCCCTATCGGGTGCCGTCGGCCGGCGAGCTGCCGGAGCGCATCGATGCGGTACTGACCGTGGTGCATCTGCTGTTCACCACCGGGCATACCGCGCCGTCGGGCGCCGATCTCATGCGCGGCGATCTGGTCGAGCGGGCCAAGGACCTCGCCCGCATGCTGCACCTGTTGCTGCCCGCCAACGCCGAGGTCACCGGTCTGCTCGGGCTCATCCTGCTCACCGACGCCCGCCGGGCGACCCGGGTCGGGGCCGACGGACGGCTACTTCGGCTGTCCGAGCAGGACCGCGCGCGCTGGGACATGGCTGCCGTCGCCGAGGGCACGGCGCTGGTCCAGGAGGCGATCGAACACCGAACGCCAGGACGGCATGCGCTGCAAGCGGCAATCGCAGCCGTCCATGCCGGTGCCGCGGACTGGGGCCACACGGACTGGCGTGAGATCGTCGGGCTATACGACTTGCTCGTGCAAGTCTGGCCGTCCCCGGTCGTGGAGCTGAACCGGGCGGTAGCGGTGGGCTTCGCGAGTGGACCGGCAGCCGGTCTGGCCGCGCTCGAGCCGCTCGGCGCAGAGCCGCAGCTGGCCGGTTACCCGTATCTTGCGGTCGCCCGAGCCGAGTTCCTGGAACAGCTCGATCGCCGTGACGAGGCCCGCCTGGCCTACCAGGAGGCGCTGATGCTCACCGAGAACGCGGTCGAACGGGACTTCCTGCGACGCCAGCTGGAGCAGCTCGCCTGAGCAACCGACATCGGAGGCCGGCTGGCGTTGATCGGTTATCCGTGTGACCATCCCGGGTGTGCAGCCGACCTCGATGGGCGACGGACCGGCCGGCATCCGCCGGTCCTGGCTGGAACGCGTTCTCGGCGTCGTGCGCGAGCTCGGGGCCAGCCACGACCTGCACGAGACGCTGCAGGGCATCACCGACGCGGTGGTGCAGGTCGTCGAGTTCGGTGCCGCGGCGATCAACCTCGTGGAACCCGGCGGTGTCGTGCGCGTCGCCGCCGTCGCCGGGCCGGCGGAGCTGGACACCGAACTGCTGGGCCGGGCGACTCGGTTGCCCTACTGGCACGAGCTGCTCGCCGCCTGCGAGCCATGGGGCGCACTGCGCTTCTACAGCCATGAGCGGGATCAGACCGTGCCGGCCCGGTTGCCGACCTGGGTTCCGCCGGACTCCGGCGTCGCCGACGTCGCGGCTTGGCATCCAGACGACATGTTGCTTGCCCCGCTGCTCGGTTCCGACGGATCGTTACTGGGGATCCTGAGCGTCGATCAGCCAAACAGCGGACGGCATCCGGACGCCGAGCAGCGCACCGTGCTCGAGCTGTTCGCCACGCAAGCGGCGCACGCGATCGAACAGGCGACGGCGCGCAGCCGGGTCGAGGCGCGCAGACGCGAGGCGGAACAACATTGGCAACTTGCGTTCGAGCACAGCCCGGTCGGCGCTGCGATCGTCAACCCCGACGGGACGTTCGAGAGGGTCAACGGCGCGTTCGCTGCCTTGCTCGGCTACTCGGCGGAGGAGCTACGGACGCTGCGATTCGCCGACTTCACCCATCCCGACGACCTGGATGCCAACCTGCAACTGTTCGCGGAACTGCTCGACGGCAGGCGAACCAGCTACCAGATGGAAAAGCGTTACATGCGCGCCGACGGCCGGGTGGCCCGCGTGCTGCTGCACGTCGGCGCGATCTTCGACGACGACGGCACACTGCTGCGCATCGTCAGTCAGGTCAACGACATCACTGACCGCAAGGTGGCCGAAGAGCATCTTGCCCACCGGGCCACCCACGATCCACTGACCGACCTGCCCAACCGCACCCTGCTCGAAGACCGGCTGGGCGCGGCGCTGTCGGGTGGCTCGCCAGCCGGGGTCCTCATCCTCGACATCGACCGGTTCAAGACGGTGAACGACAGCCTGGGGCACGAGGCCGGCGACGAACTGCTGCGGGCGGTCGCCAACCGGCTGCGCGAGATCGTCCCGCACGCCCAGGCTGTGGCCCGCATCGGCGGTGACCAGTTCGTCGTGCTGGTACCGAACCCGGACGACCCGGAAGCCATGCAGTCTCTGGCGTTGCATATCGTCAGCCAGCTGTGTGGTCCGCTCGATATTCGCGGGCACCAGCACACCATCAGCCTGAGCGTCGGGATCACGGTCAGTGGGCAACGGCACCGCCATCCGGACGAGGTGCTGCGCGAGGCCGAGCAGGCCCTACGGCGGGCGAAACGACACGGCCAGGGACGGGTCGAGAGCTACGACCCGCTGCAGGACCACACCGCCACGGTCGAGGAGCTCGACCTGCAGAACGACCTGCAGCGCGCGATCGACAACCGCCGCGGTCTGGTCCCGTACTTCCAGCCCATCGTGAGCCTTGCCACCAGCGCCCCGGTTGGCTATGAGGCGCTCGTGCGATGGCAGCACCCGCGACGCGGCCTGCTCGAGCCCGGTGCGTTCCTGCCCTTGGCCGAGCAGACCGGCCTGGTCGTGCCGCTCGGCTGGTGGATGCTGGAGCAGAGTTGCCTGGCGGCGACCGACTCGGCGCTCACCGACGGCTGGTCGCGCTGGGTCGCGGTCAACGTGTCGGCAAGCCAGCTCGGGCGGCGTCAGCTGCTGCCGGCGATCCGTCGCGCGCTCGACGAGACCTATCTGCCTGCCGATCGGCTACACGTCGAGATCACCGAGACCGCATTGGCGGATGCGAGCACCGAGGCGATCAAGGAAGTCAACCTGGTCGCCGATCTCGGCGTCCGCATCGCCCTGGACGACTTCGGCACCGGTTACTCGTCACTCTCGCTGCTGCGCGACCTGCCGGTCAGCACGGTGAAGATCGATCGCAGCTTCATTTCACCGATCATGGTGGACCCGACGGCGACGGCCATCGTCCGCAGCGTGATCGCGCTGTGCCAGGAGCTGCACGTCACCACCGTCGGCGAGGGCGTCGAGACGCTCGAGCAGCTGGCGGCGCTGCGGGTGCTTGGCTGCTCCCAGGCACAGGGATTCCTGCTAGGACGGCCCGCGCCCCTGGCGCAATAACCTCACGTGGTGGGTGGCGCGTCGAGATGGGCAGCCGCGACCCGCTTGGGCACCACCATCCGCCACGCGTCGACCACCAACTCCCGCAGCTGTACCTCGTCGATCGCCGCCAACCTGACGCGCGCCCAGTTGTAGCGTTCGTCCGAGCGGAGCGGCATGAGGAATGTGTCTGGCTCCGCCGCAACGAGTGCCTCCCGTTCCTCGCGAGGGAAGGCGAAGCCCATCAGCGTCTCGTCGGCGGACAGCGCGACATAGACGATCCGGCCGACCCGGAACTTGACGCGGTCGCGCACGAGTGCCTCTTCGGTACGCGGCAGCGATGCGGCGATCCGGCGCACGTCGTCGGTGGTGACCACCAGCCTCCGTTCCTCTTGCGATCGTCCTGGCGCCGAACGTCACTCTTGCAGGCCGCCGCGCGAGATACTCGCCCGCATGGCTGACGACGAGGCCCGGGAGCGGGCTATCTACCACGCGCTCAAGGCGGTCGACGAGGTCGCCGCGGCGTTGCAGACCCATCTTGTCGAAGAGCACGGCGCTGATCCCGAGCGCGCGGCCGCGCAGAGCACATCCAGCAACTCGCTCAAGCTGCTGCGGCAGGCCCGCGAGCGCCTGGGCCAGGGACTGCGGGCCGTCGAGGCCGACCGCATCGCCGAGTCCGACGAGATCTCCCTGCGCAATCGGTAGCGTTCACGCAGCTGTGCGCCACGACGCGCGATGGGGGTGCAAGTGCCAGGTTGGCCTATGACGCGCCGATGGTGGCCGGCGGTCGCGCTGCTCGCCGTTGCCGCACTCGTGGCGATCGTCTGGTTCGCGGCCGATGTCAGCGGTGCCGGCCACCGAAGCGCCCGGTCCTCGGCCGGAGTAACTGCGGCGGCGACGTCTGCCGGGCAGCTCGCCGAGGCACCCACACCGTCGGCTAACCCGTCCTTCCCCAACCCGGACACGGCGACCGGCGAGCGTGCGTATCTCACCGCGGTCTTCGACGACGCGCAAGGCATGTGGGCGCAGCTGTTTGCCGCCGCCCGAAGCAGCTATCCGCCGACGTCCTTGCGGATCTTTGTCGGTGCGGTGCAGACGGCGTGCGGCCCGGGTGCGGCGGACGTCGGCCCGTTCTACTGTCCGGCGGACCACACCGTCTACCTGGAAACGAGCTTCTTCGACCTGATGGAGCGAAACTTCGGCGTCAAGGGAGAGTTCGGCCAGGCGTTCGTCGTCGCTCACGAGGTCGGCCACCACGTGCAGACCGCCCTGGGCACCCTGCAAGCGGTGTCGCAGGCGCAGCACCTGAACCCCGCGGCTGCCAACAACCTGTCGGTGCGCCTGGAGTTGCAGGCCGACTGCTACGCCGGGATCTGGGCCCACTCGCGGTACTCCCGCGGGTTGCTGACCGCTGCGGATCTGCGATCCGCGCTCGCTGCGGCAGCGGCGGTCGGCGACGACTTCCTACAGCAAGCCAGCACCGGCCAGGTGCAGCCCGAGCACTGGACGCACGGATCATCCGCGCAACGCCAGCAGTGGCTGACGGTTGGCTTCGACCGCGGCGACCCTGCGGCGTGCAACACCTTCGCCGGTACCGGCATCGCCGGATGACGGCTCAGCTCTCGAGTGCCGCATCCAGCGTGATCTCGACGCCGGTCAGCGCCTTGCTCACCGGGCAGCCGGCCTTCGCGCCCTGGGCGGCTTGCGCGAACCCGTCCGCATCCAGGCCGTCGACCTCGCCGCGCACGGTCAGCTTGATGCCGATGAGCCGGAAGCCGCCGGCCGGGTCCGGCCCCAGCGACACGTCGGCCGTCACGTCGAGCGCCTGCGGCGTTCCGCCCGCCGCAGCTACCAACGCGGACAGCTGCATCGCGTAACACGACGAGTGCGCCGCGGCGATCAGCTCCTCGGGGCTCGTGAAGCCGCCGGCGTCATCGGCAGCGCGCCTCGGAAAGGACACCTCGTACGTGCCGAGATGCGAGCTGGACAGTTCGACCTGCCCGGAGCCTTCCTGCAGGGTCCCGGTCCATGCGGTACGAGCGGTACGAGTGGGCATCGGCACGTCTCCTTACGTTACGGTTCGGTCAGCTGTCGAGCTAACAGGTAACTGCGATCGGATACTCCCACCGCGTGCTCTGCAGCGCGCGTCATCGTCGCCTCGTCACGGCACGACGGTCACGGGCCAGCGGGCGGCCTTGACCAGGCGCATGGCGATCGAGCCGACCAGCCGCCGCCCGCCGCTGGTCGAGGCGCCGACCACGACCGCGTCCACCCGCAGTTCGTTGGCTACACGGACGATCTCGTCGAACGGCGAGCCAGTTGTCTCCATGAACGTCGCGTGCAGCCCCAGCTGAGGAGCCACCTCGTCAATCGTCTTGCGGAGCTCGTCGGCAACAGCGCGATTCATCTGGATGGCCGCTGCGGCCGCCGAAGGGCTGGCCGCCATGAGCGCCGGGATCTGCCCGACGAACAGGCAGATGAGTCGGGCACCCTGTCGCCTGGCTAGCCCGCTCGCATACGCCCCGGCCCGCAACGACGTCTCCGAGCCGTCAATGGCCACGAGGATCTTTGACGGACCGTCGGTCCCTAACTCGAACACCGCCGTAGCCCATCACAGCTGCGTGGGTATGCCTAGGGCTGTCAGTCAGCCGGTGAGCTCCCGGGGGAACACCACGACGTCGACAAGTGCGCCATTGCGCCAGACCGTGATCTCCAGCCGGCGGCCGATGGCATCCTCGACCATCAGCCGCTGCAGCCCGGTGCTCGAGGCGATGGACGCGCCGTCAACTGCGATCAGCACGTCGCCAACCCGCAGCCCGGCCTGCTCAGCCGGGCTGTTGGAGACGACCTGGGCCACCCGCAGGCCGCTTCGCCGGCCGGTCTTGGCCGCCAGCGGCGGAGGCAGCGGCGCCTGTGCGCCCGCGATGCCCAGCCACGCGCGACGCACCCGCCCGGACGTCATCAACGTCGAGACGATAGTGCGGGTCGTCTCGTTGATCGGCACAGCGAGGCCGACGCCAATGCCCGCCACCGCCGTGTTGACGCCGACGACCCTGCCCCGGCTGTCGGCCAACGCGCCGCCGCTGTTGCCGGGATTGAGGGCGGCGTCGGTCTGGATGACCTCGTCGACGACCCGTCCTGAACGGGTCGGCAGCGAGCGGCCGAGCGCCGAGACGATGCCGGCCGTCACGCTTCCGGCTAGCCCGAGCGGGTTGCCCAATGCGACCACCAATTGACCGACCCGCAGCTCGGCCGCGTCGCCCAGCACCACCGGCGCCGGCACGGTACCGCCGCGGGCGCGCAGCACCGCCAGGTCCGAGAGCGGGTCCCGGCCGATGACGTCGGCGTCCACGTCGGTGCCGTCGTTGAACGCCACCTCGGCTCGGTCAGCACCTTCGACGACATGCGCGCTGGTCAGCAGGAATCCGTCAGCGGTCAGCACGCTCGCGCTGCCCGCGCCCTGCCCACGACGGCTGCGTACCCGCACGCTGGCCACACTGGGCAGCACCGCTTCGGCCACGCTCACCACCGCCGCTGAGTAGGCGTCGAGCGCCTCGCGATCGTCGACCATGTCTTGGAAACCCACCTGCGCCAGCTTGGGTGCCCGATGTTCGCCCAGAGCGCAGCGGGTGGCCGCGCGTCAGGCCGCAGGGCCGGCGATCAGGGTGACCGTCGCGCTGTGCGACTGACCGGAGCTGTCGGTCCAGCTGATGGACACCGAGTCGCCCACCTTGTGCTGTGCGATCGCCGTCGACAGCGCCGACGCCGAGTCGATGGACGTGCCGTCGAACGAGGTGATCGTGTCGCCCGCGGCCAGGCCCGCTTGCGCGGCCGGTGAGCCGGACACGACTCCCGCGATCGCCGCACCTGACACCGCGCCGGACGCACCGAAGCCGTTGCCTGCCGCGGAGCTGCCCTGCAGCTCGATGCCGAGGAACGCGGTCTGGCCGATGTGCACGGTGCTGCTCGACTGTCCGGACTCGATCTGGTCGGCGATGCTCAACGCCTTGTCGATCGGGATGGCGTAAGCCTCGGAGCTGAAGCTCCCGCCCGAGGCCGCGCTGTCCATGCCGATCACCTGGTCGCTGGCGTTGTACAGCGGGCCACCCGAGTCGCCGGCCTGGATGTCGGCGTCAGTCTCGATCATCCCGGTGAGCGTCTCGGCGTTCGCGCCGCTCTCGTCGCTGGCGGTGATCGTCTGGTCGAGGGCGGTGACCGTGCCTGCGGAGGCACTCGGCGTGCCGCCGGTGCCACCCGCGTTGCCCACGCCGGTAACCTTGTCGCCTACCGCGACGTTGGCCGAGTCGGCGGTCTTCACGGTGGTCAGACCCGATGCGCCCTGCAGCTGGATGACCGCGACATCGTCGCTTGCGTCAGTGCCGACCACCGTTGCGGTGTAGGTCTTGCCGGTGCTGACGACGGTGACGGAGATCTTGGTTGCCCCACTGACGACGTGGTTGTTGGTGAGGACCTCGCCGTTGGACGTGAGGATCATCCCGGTTCCCGCGGCCTGCGCGCTCTGGTAGCCGAGCACAGTGTTGATGTCGACCACGCCCACCTGCTGGGCGTCGGTGGCGGAGGTCGAGGTACCCGACGAACCGGACCCGGACCCGGAGCCGAAGCCGTACCCGTAGCCGTTGCCGTTGCCGTTCGACCCCGAGCTGCCGGTGCCGGCTGAGCCGTTGCCCTGGTCGGCGGTCGAGACGAGCGGCGACGAGCTGCTGTCGAATGCTCCGAGGGCGGCGCTCAGGCCCAGCGACCCAGCCGTGAGCACAGCGGCACCGGCGAGACTGAGCCGGATGCGCCGCCGTCGGCGCTGCGCCCGAGCGGCCTGATCTGCGGCGGCCGTCGCCTCGTCGTATCGGGTGTAGGTGGGCGGCGTCCAATATTGAGGGCCGTCGTACGGGTTGGTCATGGTGGCTCCTGGCATCTCGCACCGCCTGGTGGCGCTGCGTTCTGGTGGCGCTGCGTTCACGGTCCAGGAGACTGCGCCCAGTTCGTCAAAGTCTATGAGCAAGTTGTGCGCTGGCTTTGTATCGCGGCCGGCTCAACGGATGGCGGGATTACGCCATTCGATCAGACCCGATTCCACGAGTAGACCACTGAGTTGATCTCCGACGCCATTTGTTGATCTTGTGGTGGTGGTGTGCGGGTTTCGGGCATGCCGCTGGCCCGAGTGGCGCCTCGGGTAGCGGGTCTCCGGTGACGTCGGGCCTGGAAGGCGGCCGATGATCAGGCTGCGGTGGGCAGCGCGCGTAGTCGGGCGAGTACTTCGGCGAGCAGGGTGTATCCCGGTGGTGGGCGCAGGATGGGCTGGCCGGCGTGGTGGACCAGCCGGGCGGGAACGCGGATGATCGCCTGCCGCAGGGTGGCGATCATGGCTTTGCCGCCGCGGGTGCCCCAGCCGGAAAGGCGGCCGTGTCGGTCGCTGCTGGCGGTGAGTTGGTGCAGCCAGCCGGCGATGCTGGTCGCGAGCAGCGCGGCCCACATCCACGCGATGTTGATCTCGGGGTGACCGGAGGGCAGGTGCCGCAACGCTGCGCCGTGCTTGCTGTCGCGGAAGCGGTCCTCGATCTCGGTGCGGTGCCGGTACCAGTGCTCGACCGCGGCGGCCTTCGCGCCGGTGGAGCAGTCCAGGTCGGTGAGGATGAAGCTGTAGCCGTAGGCGGCGTCGCTGAGCCCGTCCAGGGCCAGTTGCAACTGGTCTTTGGGGATCGTGCGCCGCCGTCGTGCCCGCGGGTCGGTGGAGATGTCGGCGGCGTCGATACGGACTCGACGGATCAGCATCCGGGTGCCCTCAGGCCAGCCGGCTGGCGCGTAGTCGGACACCGCGACCTGCGCGCCTTCCATGTCGACCGCGTCGGTCCAGTCGTCCTCGCCGATCTCGGCCAGCGCCCGCCACACCGCCGGGATACGTTTGGCACCGATCGCGAACGAGACGTGCAGTTCGCGGGCGGTGCGGGCCAGGTCCCCGGCGAAGTAGCCGCCATCGGCGCGCATCGACACCGGCCCGGTACGCACCGACGCGGGCAGCGCGGCATACGCGCGGCGCAGCAGCGCCGAGGCGCCCGAACGCGGGTCCTGATCTCCGGCGAGCAGGTCCGCGGCCAGCACCGTGCCGGTCTCGGCCCACGCCGCCACGTGCGGACGCCCGCACCGCTGCCCCTGATAGTTGTAGGCCACGCCACGTTTCTTACGCCCGTAGACCTCCACGTCGGTCGCGTCCTGATCGATCGTCGCGCCCGCGGACAGCACCCGCCGCCGCGACCCGGGCAACAGGCCGAGCATCCGCTGGTGCACCGCCCCGATTCCGGCCTCCACCGCTCGCCACTGCCCGTCGTCGACCCGCCGCGCCAGCCCACACGCAGTACTGGCCGCCAACCCCGGCACCGCAGCGAGCGCCTGCCCGGCCGTGTCGGTACGTACCCGGTCCAGGCCGACCAGGAAGTCCTGCCCGGCCAGCTGCGCCGTGGCCATCCCGACCAGCAGACCCCCGACCCCGTGACCCCGCGCCCGCGTCTTGATCGGGCCGGTCGCCGCGTCGATCGACTCGACGATCCGGAGCCGGTCGACCAGCTCGCGCACCACCGCCAGACCCGCGACCGGCGTCAACGACGGGTCCGGCGCGCCGATCCGCACCCGCTTCCAGCGCTGCTTCGCATCGCGTATCTTGGTCACCACGAAGGTGCCTCCCTGCTCGGTGAATCCTCGGTCTTAGCAACCCGGATTCTCCTTGCAGGGCAGGCACTTTCTGCATATCACACGCCGACGATCACCGACTTACTCGTGGATACGGGTCAGAATGGTGTCCCGCCAGACGCCTCGATGGCGGCCGATCCGCTCGCGGACGCCCACCAGCCGGAAGCCGGCTCGCTGGTGCAGCGCCCAGCTGGTGATGTTCTCGGGGAAGATGCTGCCTTGGACGGTCCAGACGCCGGCCGCTGTGCAGTTGTCGAGCAGCGCCTTGAGCAGGGCTCGGCCCACGCCGTGTCCACGAGAGGCGAGCGCCACGAAGACCGAATGCTCGACAACGCCGCGGTACGCGGTGCGTGGCGAGGCGGCGCGACAGGCGACCCAGCCGACGGCCGTCCCGTCGACCATCGCGACGTACCGCAGGTCCGGTCGCCGGTCGGCGTCGAAATCCGACCAGCTCGGGGCGGTGGTCTCGAACGATGCGTCGCCGTCGTCCAAACCTGCCTGGCGACTACGGCCTCACGTGTGCCGCGGTCAGCGGCTCGATCCTGATCATCTTGTGTTCACCGCGACCTCGTCGTCGACGTAGCGCGGCCGACTGGCCCGCAGCCCGGCGATCAGGCAGACGGCCAGTGCGACGAAGAGGAGCGCGAACATCCCCGTCCACTCGTGGGACTTCCCGACGGTCAGCCCGACCAGCAGCGGACCGCTGCCCGCGAGGAGGTAGCCGATGCCCTGGGCGAAGGCCGCCAGCGCGGCGGTCGCCCGGGCCGCCCGGGTGCGCAGCCCGAACATGGTGAGCGACAGCGGGAACAGCCCCGCCCCGGCGCCGGCGAGCAGCATCCACAGCCACGCGCCGCTGACCGGCGCGAGCGCCAGGCCGAGATACGCCCCGACGTAGCAGCAGACCAGGACGATCACGAGCCGCCGCTGGCCGTGTGGTGCGAGCGTCGGCATGATCATCGAGGCGGGGATCGACAGGGTCGAGTAGAACGCGACGAGCAGTCCGGCGTGTGCCGCGCTGATCCCGTGATCACCTAGATACTTCGACCTGAAAAAGTCGGCGCGGATCTCATCGACTGGGTCAGCCGAAACCGGCTCGACTCCGTCCGGCTACTGATCAGATCTCCTTGTTTTGTAGGGGATTCGGCTCGGCGTGCCGTCGGGTTGGAGGTCTAGTCTTGCGGGATCATGGTCTCGGCGGTGGTCGGGTCGAGCCGGGAGTGCGGATGCTGCGGACGCGGGCGGAGCAGGTCAGCTTGTGGGAGGCGGTGCTGCCTGAGCAGGTGCGGCGACTGCCGGAGGAGCTGGCACGGGTGGATCGCCTGCTCGATGACCCGGCGTTCTTTGCGCCGTTCGTGGCGTTCTTCGACCCACGAGTGGGCCGGCCGTCTACGCCGATGGAGACCTACCTGCGGATGATGTTCTTGAAGTTCCGGTATCGGCTGGGCTTCGAGTCGCTGTGCCGGGAGGTGACCGACTCGATCACGTGGCGGCGGTTCTGCCGGATCCCGCTGGATGGGTCGGTGCCGCACCCGACGACATTGATGAAGCTGACGACGCGCTGCGGCACGGCCGCAGTGGATGGGCTGAATGAAGCGCTGCTGGCGAAGGCGGCCGAGGCGAAGCTGCTGCGCACCACGCGGCTGCGCGCGGACACGACGGTGGTGCCGGCGAACGTCGCCTACCCGACCGATTCGGGGTTGTTGGCCAAGGCGGTGCGGCGGATCGCGGCGACCGGCCGGCGGATCCAGGCCGCTGGTGGCGCGACGCGCACCAAGGTCCGGGACCGGTCCCGGGTGGCCGGCAAACGGGCGCACGGGATCGCGGCGAAGCTGCGCCTGCGCGCCGCGGCGGGGCGTGACGAGGCGCAGGCCACGGTGCGGCGGATCACCGGGGAACTGGCCGGGCTGGCCGAGAAGGCCGCCCGCGACGCCGAGCGGCTGCTCAGCAACGCCCGCCGGGCGCTGCGCGGTGCCCAGCTCAAGGCCGAACGGCTTGCGGCAGTGGGGGTGCGTGACGCGGCGGCGGGCCGGCGCCGCGGACGACTGCGGCGGGCGGTGAATGACCTGGTCGAGCTGCTGGAAGCGACCCTGCGCATCGCCGCGCAGACCCGGCAACGCGTCGCCGGCACAACACCGGACGGGGCGACACGGCGGGTCAGCCTGCACGACCCGGACGCCCGCCCGATCGCCAAGGGCCGCCTCGGCAAGCCGGTCGAGTTCGGGTACAAGGGCCAGGTCGTGGACAACGACGACGGCGTCGTGCTCGACCACACCGTCGAGCCTGGCAACCCCGCCGACGCGCCGCAGCTCGCCCCCGCCGTCGGACGCGTCATCCGTCGTACGAACCGCCGCCCCCGCACGGTAACCGCGGATCGCGGCTACGGAGAGAAGAAGGTCGACGACGACCTGCACGCGCAAGGCGTGCGCACCGTCGTCATCCCCCGCAAAGGCAGACCCGGCACGGCCCGCCAGGCCGAGGAACGCAGGCCCGCGTTCCGGCGGACCGTGAAATGGCGAACCGGCAGCGAAGGCCGGATCAGCAGCCTCAAACGCGGGTACGGATGGGACCGCACCCGCCTCGACGGCACCCAGGGAGCCCGGATCTGGGCCGGCCACGGGGTCTTGACCCACAACCTGGTCAAGATCGGCAACCTCGCCAGCTGAAACCACCCACCGGCGACGATCAACACCATCCGACCCACCCGCCGGCCAGCCGCCCGACGACCACACTCACCGACGCCCGACTTTTTCAGGTCGAAGTAGATAGGTGGGGAACCAGCCGAACGCGATGTAGGCCTGCAGCGACTGGGTCGCGAACAACAAGGTCAGCGCCCACGCAGTTGGGCTGCGCAGCAAGCGCCTCAATGGCAGCTGTGGCGGGGTGTCCTCCTCCGGCCGGTCGTCACGCAGCGTCGGCAGCCACGGCAAGACCGCGACCATACTCAATGCGGCCCACGAGCCGAGCCCGAGCCGCCAGCCGTCGTGACCGCCCAGATCGCTGATCGGCACCGTGAGGCCGACCGCGGCCGTCATCCCGACCGACATAGCGGTGGTGTACACCGCGGTCATCCGGCCGATCTGGTCGGGGAAGTGCCGCTTGACCAGGCTTGGCATGAGCACGTTGCTGATCGCCCCGCCGGTGAGCGCCAGCACGCTGAACAGCAGGAAGAGCCCGATGGATCCGGCAAGCGCGCGGGCCACCAGCCCCACCGTCATCAAGCACATACAGCCGACCAGCAGCAGGTGCTCGCCGTAGCGGTGCGACAGCCGCGGCGCGGTCGTCCCGATGATCGCGAAGCAGACCACCGGCAGCGTTGTCACGATTCCGGCGACGCCGCTGCTGACGCCGAGGCCAGCTTCCAGGTCGCTGAGGATCGGCCCGACGCTCGTCACGGCAGTGCGCATGGACAGCCCGGTCAGCAGCATCGCGCCGACGATCAGCCAGTGTGACGGTCCGGGTCGGACGGCGGCTGTGGTCAGGACGTGCTGCTCGTCCGCCACAGGTCGATGCCCCCCTCGACGGCGTGCCGATCGATCTCGGCCAGCTCGTCGGCGGTGAAGTCGAGGTGGTCCAGAGCGCCGAGGCTGTCGTCCAGCTGCTCGACGCTGCTGGCCCCGACGAGCACCGACGTCACCCGCTCGTCCCGCAGACACCACGCCAGGGCAAGCTGCGCCAGGGACTGGCCGCGTGCCTTGGCGATGTCGTTGAGTGCCCGGATGTGTGCGACGTTCTGCTCGGTCAGCAGATCGCGGGTGAGTGTCGAGTTCTCGGCCATCCGCGAGTCGGCGGGGATCCCGTCGAGGTACTTGTCCGTCAGCATTCCTTGCGCCAGCGGAGAGAACGCGATGCACCCGGCGCCGAGCTCGGCCAGGGTGTCGAGCAGGCCACCTTCGATCCATCGGTTCAGCAGCGAGTACGACGGCTGGTGGATCAGCAGCGGCGTGCCGAGCTCGCGCAGGATCGCGGCCGCCTCAGCCGTGCGGTCGGCCGAATAGGACGAGATGCCTGCATACAGCGTCTTGCCCTGGCGCACCGCCGCGTCCAGCGCGCCCATGGTCTCTTCCAGCGGCGTGTCGGGGTCGAAGCGGTGGGAGTAGAAGACGTCGACGTAGTCCAGGCCCATGCGCTGCAGCGACTGGTCGAGGCTGGCGAGCAGGTACTTACGTGATCCCAGGTCGCCGTACGGCCCGGGCCACATATCCCAGCCGGCCTTGGTGGAGATGAACAGCTCGTCGCGGTACGGCGCGAAATCCTGGCGCAGGATCCGCCCGAAGTTCATCTCAGCCGACCCGTACGGCGGGCCGTAGTTGTTGGCCAGGTCCATGTGGGTGACGCCGCGATCGAACGCGTGGCGCAGGATAGCCCGCTGCGTGTCGAGCGGCCGGTCGTGCCCGAAGTTGTGCCACAGCCCCAACGAGATGAGCGGGAGCCGCACGCCGCTGCGCCCGCTCCGCCGGTAGGTCATCGAGTCGTATCGCTCGTGCGCGGCAAGATAGCTCACGGGGTCCGATGCTATGCGGTGTTCGATGCTATCCGGGCGCATCTGCCGCCGAGTTGTTCGACCCCGCGGGTGCCAGGCCTGCCTGGCGGTCGAACAACTCGCACGGGAGCGGCACTGTGCGCCCCACGCCGGGGCGTAGGGAGGCACCCTGCTACGCGGTGGGCAAGACGTAGTCGGCGAACTTGTCGCGCAGGGTCTTCTTGGAGAATTTGCCGACGCTCGTCTTGGGGATCTCGTCGATGAACGCGACGTCGTCGGGTACCTGCCAGCTGGCCAGCCGCTCCCGCAGATGGTCGAGGACCTCCTCGCGGGTCAGCGTCTCGCCGGGCTTGACGACGACGACCGCGAGCGGGCGCTCCATCCACTTGGGGTGCGGCAGCGCGATGACCGCGGCCTCGGCGACCTTGGGGTGGCCCATGATCTCGTTCTCGACCTCGACGGAGCTGATCCACTCGCCGCCGGACTTGACCAGGTCCTTGGTGCGGTCGACGAGGCGCAGGTAACCCAAAGGTGTGATCGCCCCGACGTCGCCCGTGCGCAGCCAGCCGTCGTCGGTGAACTGCGCGCCCGGCTCAGCGGTGCGGTAGTACTGCCGGGCGACCCACGGACCGCGTACCTGCACCTCGCCGGTCGACTTGTCGTCCCAGGGCAGGATCTCGCCGGTCTCGGTGTCGGCGACACGCATCTCGAGGCCGGCCAGCGCGATGCCCGCCGTGGCGCGCGCGTCAGCCTTTTCGGCGTCGGATGCCGAGACGACCTCGGCGCGCAGCGCGCTCATCGAGGCGACCGGGGACGTCTCGGTCATCCCCCAGCCTTGGGTGATCGGCACTTCGATGGCCGCACGCCAACCCTCGGACAACGATCGCGGCACCGCCGAGCCGCCGCACATCATCCGGTCCAGCGACGAGACGTCGTGGTCCTTGAGCAGCGGCAGCATGCCCATCCAGATCGTGGGCACCCCCGCGGCGAAAGTGACCCGCTCGGACTCGATCAGCGAGACGAGGGCCTGCGGCGAGAGATCCAGGCCGGGCATGGTGATCGTCGCGCCGGCCGCGAACGCGGTGTACGGCATGCCCCACGCCATCGCATGGAACATCGGGACTACCGGCATCACGTTGTCGCGATCGGTGATCGCGGCGGCATAGGAGGCCAGCCCGGCGTTGGCGTGCAGCCAGGTCGACCGGTGCGAGTACAGCACACCCTTCGGGTTGCCGGTCGTGCCGGTGGTGTAACACAGCGCGGCGGCCTGCCGCTCGTCGGTGACCCGGTTGTCGAAGTCGACCTCGGGGCTGCCGCCGACCAGCTCGTCCCACAGCACGATGCGCGGATCGTCGGGGATCTCGCTCGGCGCGCCGTCGTCCATGACCACAATGTGCCGCACCGTCGGCATCTCGCTCATCATGGTGCTGAACAGGGCGAGCAGCGACCGGTCGACGAACACCACCTCATCCTCGGCATGCTCGATGCTGTAGAGGACCTGGTCCCGAAAGTAGCGGATGTTGATCGTGTGCAGGATCCGGCCGGACCCGGGCACGGCGAAGTACAGCGCGAGATGCCGGGCGGTGTTCCACGCGAACGATCCGATGCGGGCGTCGTCGCGCAGGCGCAGAGAGTCGAGGGCGCCGACGATGCGCCGCGCCTCGACGCCGAGCTCGGCGAACGTCGTGTGGGCAATCCCGGTGGCCGTGCGGGTGGCCACCGTCCTGGATCCGAAGTATTGCTCCCCGCGACGAAAGATCATGTTGGTGGACAGCGGCAGGTGCTGCATGAGTCCGTCCATGCCGCGATGGTGCCCCGCGGCGGTTCGCGGGGCAACAGGCAGCCGTCATGGATACTCCCGGGTCACCTGGAAGGTCAGGGTCGTGACCTTGTCGGCCGAAAGGAATGGCCGCAGCCCGCTGAGGTAGGCGCGGGTGGACGGGTCGTCGCTCGCGTCGACGTCGGCCGCGCCCGGGAGGTAGCTCTCGGCGATGTCGTGGTTCTCGCCGATCGTGCCGTGGTCGTGGTGAACCACGACTGTGGTGACGTTGCTCCGGTCTGGGTTCTCGGCGTCATCCAGGTGCGGGACGACGTCGCGCTCGTTCTCCAGGGCAAGCACCTGGACGCTGCGCGGGGCCTTGGCCGCGGCGGCGCCGATCGGCGCGCCCCCGGTGACGACGTGGCTGATGCGGAACTGCCCGGAGGTTGCTGAATGGATCGCGGTGTTGATGGCCACCATTCCGCCCTCGCTGTGTCCGACCAGCATGACGTCGTCGGTCGGCCGCACCCCGGCCTGCCGCATGGCCTGCAAGACCCCGCGTTCGTAGGACGTGGAGGTGCCAGCCAACGCGCGCAGGTTCGTGGCGATGCTGGTGATGTCGCCGTTGTGTCTGGCTGGGGACCAGTCCTTCGTACCGGGGACGTCGACGATCACCCGACGCTGGCCGGTGGACGCAGCGTCGAGTATGCGGATGTCGACCTCACCGTGCTTGCCGTCGTTGCGCCGAGCCAGCCCGCTCATCACCGCGGCCAGCGAGCGGGGTGGGCCGCCGGCGTCGACCGTCGCGTCACGACCGAGCGCCGTCACCATGGCCCGCCCGTCTGGGTACACGCGGCCGAGCAGCGCCGCCCCTCGGGTGACGGATCCACCACTGAGGAAGCCCGCGACCGCGCCGGAGAACAGATCGGCCGTCTGCGGGTTGTTGGTGATCCATCGCTCCGCGGCGGCGCGCACGTCGCCGGTGGAGACCAGAGTTCTCATCGCGTCCCACCCCGCATGCGGCGCGTCGCGCAGGAAATCGATCGTGGGGGTGAGCGACTCGGCGAGCCGGTCGGCGCCCAGGTAGGCGTCCGCGGCAACACGTAACCCCACGTCGAGGGCGGCGCACCGGGCCGCGAGCGGAGTGACACCGCCGGGCCCGTCGAGGGCAGCGAGCAAGCGCGCCTCGAACCGGCCAGCGCCGACCGGGTCGAAGGCCGCGGTCTCCGCCAGCTCCGGGCGCACCAGGTAGCCGTGCAGGCGCAGCGCCTCGTCGGCGCTGTCGCTCGCACACCGACCGAACAGCCGAGCAGTGGCCACGATGTCGTCGCAGTGCGCCTCGATGCCGCCGGCTCCGCCGCGAACGGAGATCGGCGCGGTCACAGGATCGCCTCGACGATCGCGACGGCGCGGCCGAGGGGCTTCGCGACGTCATTGACGATCGACTCGGCGTGCCGGACGTTAGCCGCGTGGCTGCGCAGCGACTGGGCGGCCTCATCGACGCCCGAGGCGGCGTGGCGCAGATCCGCGGCGAGGTCGCGGGCTCGGTCGCGAAACGCATCGGCGGCGGTGGACTGCCAGGCGACCCGTTCAGCGGCGACGGCCAGGTCGCCCGCCCGACGCCGCATCTCATCCGCATGACCGCTGATATGGCCGGCCAGGCGAACGAGCCGGTCAGCATCGGGCAGGAACGACATGCCATGCAGAATCGGCCATCTGATCGTTCGGCCGTGGCCTCTGCGGACGATCTGTGGATAACCGAATCGGGTATCCACAGCGTGCCGATCCCGCTCCCGTGAGACAGGCCGTGGTTGACTGACCGCAGCGATCGACAGCCGAGAAACGTCGCACAAGTGTCGCTGCTGGACTGCCAATTCGATCACACCGAGGTCAGTTGAGGAGCACGCAGCATGGAATTCGCACCCGCTCCAATGCAGCCGGATGGAAGTGACAGCGCCCCGGACGACCTGGGCGTCACCGGGCTGTCGCGACGCGATCGCGAGATCCTGGTATTCGAACGCCAGTGGTGGAGGTACGCAGGCGCCAAGGAGCAGGCAATCCGCGAGTTGTTCGACATGTCCAGCACGCGCTACTACCAGGTGCTCAACGCGTTGATCGATACTCCCGCGGCGCTCGCCACCGATCCCCTGCTGGTCAAGCGGTTGCGCCGGCTGCGAGCCAGCCGCCAGCGGCAACGGTCGGCCCGGCGACTCGGTATCGACGTCTGACGGAGCGCTAGCCCAGCGCGCACAGCCGCGCCTAATAGCCTGCCACCCGTGTCGCACCACGCACCCGTTCCGCCGAGGAGACGGCGGCTCGATCGCATCGTCGGCGTGGTGCTCGCGGTGCTCGGCCTGGCGGTCGCCGTCGTTGCGGTCATCGCCCTGCAGAACCCGAAGGGTCGTCAGGCGAGCAGGGTGAGCGCGACGGTCTCCAGTTCGGCCGCTCGCTCGTCCGGCGGCGCGTCGCCGAGCCGGATGCCTTCGGCAAGCCGGTCTGGCACCAGCCCGACAGCGACCTTGACGAGCCCGAGCGCTGCGAAGCATCCGGTGCCACTGGTGGTGCTGGACAGCACCGGCAACCCGTCCCTGGCCGGCACCGCGGCTGGCCGCTTTCGGGCTGGCGGCTGGACGGTGACGTCGACCGACGAGCTGACCAACGACATCCTGTCGACCGTCGCGTACTTCGATCCCGCCTCTGCGGGGGCGCAGCAGGCGGCGCTGCAGCTACAGCAACAGTTCCCGGCCATCAAACGGGTGGTTGCCAGGTTCGCCGAGCTGCCGGCCGGCCCCATCGTCGTGGTGCTGACCAGCGACTACAGCTGACGCAAGGACAGCAACCCGCCCGCGAGCGTGAGCCAACAACCAAGGTGACTACCCACCTGGTCGGCTGCGCATTGCCGAGCAAAGCGAACGGCAGCCGCGTGAGAGCGAAGCACCCCATCGGGTCTGCAGCGCGATCGTGGTTTGAAACCCGGCAAGGAGCGTATGAGACACTTGGCGCCACAACTGAAGAACCCGCTCATCCAGAGGGGCAGAGGGATACGGCCCGATGAAGCCCCGGCAACCACTGCGATGCACTCGATTCGTTTCGACGAGGCCGCCGCAGCAGGTGCCAAGTCCGTCCCCGGCCGATTCGCCGTCCCGGGGAAAGATGAGGAGAAAGGCCTCCACTCCGTGACTGCCGTCATCGATCGCGCTGCGATCCCAGCATCCCCGGCGAGCTCCCTGGTCTGTCGCAGCTGCGGCGCCCGATACCCGCTCGGGGCTCAGCACGCCTGCCTCGAGTGCTTCGGCCCGCTCGAGATCGGTTACGACGCCGACGCGCTCGCGCGGGTTGCCCGCTCTGACATCGAGGCCGGGCCTCAATCGATCTGGCGGTACGCCGGTCTGCTGCCCGTCGGGCAGGATGCGTCGACCCGGGTCGACTCCCGCACCGGCATGACGCCGCTCATCCGCGCCGATCGGCTGGGCGGCGAGCTGGGCTTCACCGCGCCGGTCTGGGTCAAGGACGATTCGGCCAACCCCACCCACTCGTTCAAGGACCGCGTCGTCTCCGTGGCGATCACCGCCGCGCGTGAGTTCGGTTTCGAGCGGATCGCATGCGCGTCGACCGGCAACCTGGGCAACTCTGTGGCCGCGCACGCCGCGCGGATCGGCATGGCCTCGATCGTGTTCATCCCGGCCGACCTGGAGCCTGCCAAGATCGTCCAGTCGGCGATCTACGGCGGCACTCTGGTCGGCGTCGAGGGCTCCTACGACGACGTCAACCGGCTGTGCTCCGAGCTGGCCGAGACTGACGAGTTCGAGACCACCGGCTTCGTCAACGTCAACGTCCGGCCGTACTACGCCGAGGGATCCAAGACGCTCGGCTTCGAGGTGGCCGAACAGCTCGGCTGGCGGTTACCGGCCCAGGTGGTCGCGCCGATGGCATCGGGTTCGCTGCTGACCAAGGTGCACAAGGCGTTCAAGGAGCTGGTGACGGCGGGCCTCGTGCCGTCGTCTGACTGGCGGATGTTCGGCGCCCAGTCCGCCGGGTGTTCCCCGATCGCGACCGCGTTCGAGAACGGCTGGGACGTCGTGCGGCCGGTGAAGCCGACGGGCATCGCCAAGTCGCTCAACATCGGCAACCCGGCCGACGGGCCATATGCGCTCGACGCGGTCCGCAGGACCGGAGGCGCCATGGCGCACGTGACCGACGACGAGATCCGCGAGGGGATCCGGCTGCTCGCGCGCACCACAGGTGTTTTCGCCGAGACGGCGGGTGGGGTGACCGTCGCGGTGCTGCGCAAGCTCGTCACGTCCGGGGCGATCGACACGTCCGCCGAGACCGTCGTCTACAACACCGGAGACGGGCTCAAGACGCTGGAGGCGGTGGCGGACGGCGCCCGGCCGACCGCGGTAATCCCGCCGACCCTCAAAGGCATGCGCGACGCCGGCCTGCTCTAGCGCCTAGCACCGCCCGATCTGGACCCTGACCGGGCGGTGCCGCCGCGCTCGATCACGTCCTCAGCCGCACTCGATCAGGTTTCAGCGGCACTCGATCACGTTTTCCCCGCGATTGTGCGCTGTGGCGTCATAGCAGCGACCAATTCCGGGGAGAACCTGATCGGCGGAGCGCGGCGGCCCGGGCGAACGCCGACGTGATCGTGTGCGCAGCCGGTTCGGGCGCGTGGTTGGTTCTGCCCAGCCCCATCGGACAACGACCAGCCCGGCCTCTTCGAGCTGCTCCTGGCGCTCCTTCTCGCCCACCAGGGACAACCCCAGCTCGCGGTACTTGAGCCTGCCGTCCGCCTCGCCGCCTACGCCAAGTGCGTCCCAGTAGAAGTCGAGGCGCCCGACAAAACGACCGTTCTCGTCTCCCACGCTCTGCTGCAGCACGGGCTGCGGCAGCCGAACCCAGCGGATGACCAGTCGGCTCACCGATTCCAGCGGCGACTCTGCTCGGCCATCAGCCAGATCGATCGCCCGTATCGCCCGCCGGATGCCCGGCCAGTTGTTGACGGCGTGACTGGGTGAGGTTCGCCGCGTAGCGTGCGGCAACGCTGTTTGGCCATGCGGCCGCGCCCGGCTCGGGTTGGGCGAGAGGATTGCCGGGTCCTGGAACGCGAGGGACCCCTTCTCGCTGCTGTTTGACGGCGGCGTGCGGGAAGGGGTCCGAGGCGGGGTGTGGGCCCGTGGCCATGGTATGGCCGTGCCCGCTGTCGGTCGATGCGTATGTGGCGGCGGGAGGAGATGTCGATGTGCCGCGCCCGGAGTGCCCGCGCTGCGCGGTGCCGATGTGTTTCTGGTCGGGGTATCGCCGCTGGGTCCGGGCAGGTGGCCGGTGTCTGCGGGTCTTCGTGCCGCGGGCTCGGTGCCGCCGCTGCCGAGTGACTCATGCGTTGTTGCCGGCGTTCCTGCTTTGCGACCGGTTGGACGCGGTGACCGGTATCGGGCAGGTGCTTGAGACGATCGCGTCGCATGCGGTCGGGATGCGCCCAGCCGCGGCCGGGATCGGGGTGCCGTATACGACGGCGCGGGAGTGGTGCCGTCGGTTCGCCGCCCGCGCCGAGGACCTGGGCACGGCGTTCGCGGCGTTGTGTGCCGAGCTGGGTGGGCCGGTGCTGCGCCCGATGACGGACGCCGCCGACGGTGCGGTGGCCGCGATCGGGGCGGCGTTCAGCGTGGCGTGTGAGTTCCCGGGCTGGGCGTCGCTGTCGCGGTGGCGGTTCGCCTCGGCGGTGAGCGGCGGGAGTCTGTTGGCGGCCAACACGATCTCGCCCTATCTGGTGGTCGGCAAACGTCGTTTTCTGCCTCCGACGGTTCACCACGACATCGGAGGCGAACATGGACCGTGAATTGATCGAGCAGGTGGCGCTGCACCGCTGGGGCGTGATCGCCGAGGCGGCCAATCCGCGATTGAGGCCGGCGGAGCGTGGTGCTCTGGTTCGGGCGATTGCCGCGCGGGCGCACGCGCACCCGGACGGGACCGTGCGCTGGTATTCGCGCGGGACGATCGACCGCTGGCTGCGTGACTGGCGCAAGGACGGGCTGGCTGGGCTGCGTCCGGCGCCGCGGGCGGACGCCGGGGTGGTGCGGGCGCATCCGGAGTTGTTCACCGAGGGGGCCGCGCTGCGGCTGGAACTCCCGACCCGCTCGGCGGCGCAGATCGCCGCGATCCTGTTCCACCGGCACGGGGTTCGGGTGTCTGAGCGGACGGTGCGGGCGCAGCTGCGCCGGGCCGGGCTGCACCGGGAGGCGTTGCAGGCGGAGCCGAAGGTGTTCGGCCGTTATGAGGCCGAGCACCCGAACGATCGGTGGATCACCGACGTGCTGGTCGGTCCCTGGGTGCCTTACCCGCGGCGGGAGGGGTCGGTGCGGGCCCGGTTGTTCCTCATCGTCGATGACCATTCCCGGCTGCTGGTGGATGGCGAGTTCTTCGCGCACGAGAACGCCCGGGCCTGTCAGGCGTTGCTGCGCCGGGCGATCGTGCGCCGCGGCATCCCGACGGTCCTGTATGCGGATAACGGGGCGCCGTTCGCTAATCCGAAGTTACGTGATCTTGATGCTGTGAAGCCCCCGTGTTGAGGGGGGTTTCGCCGTGTGTGGGGTGGTGGTTCTGGCTACGTGAGGGTGGCTGGGATGGGTGCGCCGAGTAGGTCGAAGGCTCGTCGTTGGGTGGGGGTGGGTTCGGCGAGCAGGTCGAGGTCGGCGCCGCCGATGGTGACGGTGTTGCGGGTCAGGGTGGCGAGGTGGTCGAGCAGTCCGCGGTAGTCGTGCAGTGGTCGGTTCTGGTCGTCTTTGCGGCGGGAGGCTTTGCGTTCGGCGGCGGGTGAGCGTTTCGCGGCGGCGACGGGGTTGTCGCGCTGGGGTGGGTGTTCGTCGGTGTAGGTCAGCGGCGCCCAGGCTTTGCGCAGGTGCCAGACGAGGTAGGCGGCGAGGGTGCAGATCAGTACGTGGGCGCGGACCCGGTGTTGGGTCCAGTGCCGGATCGGGCGCAGTTCCAGCTCGTCGATCTTGAGGGTGCGGAAGTCGCGTTCGAGGTTGGCCAGCTGCTTGTAGGCGGTGACGGCGCCGGCGGGGTCGAGCCGGTCGGCGGCGACGCTGGTGCGGATGAGGTAGATGCCGTCCAGGGCGGCCTCGGCGTCGATCTTGGGCTGGTTGCGGGTGACGGTCAGGGTGGTGTCGGTGATGGCCAGGTGGAAGTGTTTGGCCATCTTGTACTTGTCCAGCACCCGTCCTGCGGCCAGGCCGATCTTGTCGGCGCCGGTCAGCCGCCCGGCGGCGACGCGTTCGCGCAGCGGAGCGAGCGCCGTTTCGGTGGCGGTGAGCAGGGCGTCGCGTTTGCTGGCCCGTTCGGTGGCCAGGTGCGGGTTGCGGCAGGCGATGAGCCGTTCGCCGGGGTAGTCGGGGTGGGTGATCTCGGCCAGGTCGGCGGTGTCGAACAGGCTCATCTGCAGCGGGCCGCCGTCGGCGGCGAGTTTGGCGATCGCGGGGGCGCGCAGGCAGGTCAGCCAGCCGATGCCGCCCAGCTCCCGCAGCGCCTCGATCCGGGCGGAGGTGATCATGCCGCGGTCGCCGACCATCACCATCTGGCGCAGCGTGAACTTCTCCCGCACCGCCTCGACCGCCTCGACGAACGCGGTGGGATCGGCGGTGTTGCCGGGAAACACCCGCACCGCGACCGGGCGCCCCTCGGGGTCGGTGAGCAGCCCGTACTCGATCTGGGCCTTGCCTTTCTTGCCGTCGCGGGAGTAGCCGCGCGCGGCGAGTGGGCAGTGCGAGCCTTCCACCCAGGAGGAGGACAGGTCGAACAGCGCCAGCCGGGACGGGTTCGCCGCGGGCGCGAGGTGCCGCGCCGCGAGCCTGGCCTCGATGCCGTCTTGGCGGTCCAGCAGCCAGTCCATCGCCTGGTAGCACTCGTCGCTGGACGCCCCGGCCACGCCGAGGTCCGCGCCGAGGGTGCTGTCGGCCCACCAGCCGATAGTGGCCAGCTTGCTCGCCGGCCGGGCGACCCGGGACACGATCAACGCCAGCGCCAGGTCCCGTTCCCGGCAGGGCGGTCCCAGCAGCCCGGGCAGGCCCAGCGCCGCGGCCTGCGCCCACACCGCGGCGACATGCCCGTGCGGCACCGCGCGGACGATGCGGACCTGCTCGCCCACCGGGGCCAGCACCTGCCCGCGCAGCACCGCCTCGATCGCGCCGATCGCCGCCTCCGGCAGCGCGGACAGGTTGGCCAGCTGCTCGTGCTTCACCGTGCCGGCCTGCCGGTAGGAGCGGCGCAGATACACCGACTGGTACTCCCGCCGGCGGCCCTGCTTGTCCACGTGACTCGACTTGATCCTGGCCACATGCATCGCACCACTCGACCGCGGCATATCCTAGATAATATCTGATTCATGCGCAGACCAGCGGACGACACGCCACATATTCTGGCTACACAATCGATCCGTGAAACTCCCACGGCCCAACAAACACGGGGAATCAGCCCTCAGACCCGTCGTAACTTCGGGCTAATGCGTGGCTGGCGCGCAGCTGCGCGCTGCTGGGAATCCGGCTGGTTCACAGTAAGCCGTACTCGCCGCAAGGCAGGGGCAAACAGGAAAGGCTGAATCGCTATATCCGGGAGGCATTCCTGGCCGAGGCGTGCCATCACGGCATCGAATCGATCGAGGAGTTGAACGACCGGTTCGCCGCGTGGGCTGAGCAGGTGGCCAATCGGCGTCGGCACGCCGAAACCGGTCAGGCGCCGATCGACCGGTGGGAGGCCGGCGGCCCACCACGCTCCGCTGACCCGGATCGATTGCGGGAGGCGTTTCGCTGGTCGGTGACCCGTAAGGTCACCCGCACCGCGACGGTTCCGTTGGAAGGGAACAACTACGCCGTCGACCCGGCCCTGGTGGGGCGGCGGGTCGAGTTGCGTTACGACCCGGAGGACCTGACGCGTATCGACGTGTTCCTCGACGGGCAACCGGCCGGGGTGGCCCGGCCGTTCGTCACCCGCCGCCACGTCCATCCGTCGGTGCCGCAGGCGTTCCGGCCGGAGCCGACGCCGATCACCGGTATCGACTACCTCGGCCTGGTGCAGGCCCTGCACGAGGAGGCCACCGGCGTGGCCGGGCCGATCGACTACGCCCACCTCGCCCGGCTGGACCAACCTGCCAGTGACGACGACGGCCACGGCGCCAGCGACGCTGGGGAGGTGCCGTGGTGAGCCGGGCGCCGTGGGTGGCGCACTTCGGGCTGTCCCGCACCCCGTTCGGCAAGGCCATCGCCGCGAAGGACCTGTTTTCCCGGCAGGCGCACCAGGAAGCCGTGGCCCGGATCAACTTCTGCGTCGTCGAGGCCGCCCTCGGCGTGCTCACCGGCGACGTCGGCGCGGGCAAGACGGTGGCCGTCCGCGCCGCGGTCGCCGGGCTGGACCCGTCCCGGCACCAGGTCATCTACGTCGCCAACCCGGCGTTCGGCACCCGCGGCCTCTACGTCACCATCGTCCGCGCGCTCGGCGGCGAACCCCGCTACCAACGCGCTGAGTTGATGGCCCAAGCCGGGGACCTGCTCGCCGCCGAAACCGAGGAACGGCACCGCCGGGTGGTGCTGATCGTCGACGAAGGGCACCTGCTGCAACCGGACCAGTTGGAGGAATTGAGGTTGCTCACGAACCTGGACATGGACGCGGCGTCGCCATTTGCCGGCATCCTGCTCGGCCAACCCACCCTGGCACGGCAGCTGCGGATGGGGATGTTCGCCGCGCTCGATCAGCGCATCGCCACCCGGTTCACGATCAAGCCGATGGACCTCGGCGAGTCCGCCGCCTACCTGCGCCACCACCTGGCGCTGGCCGGCCGCGACGAGCCGCTGTTCGCCGACGATGCCATCGCCCGGCTGCACCGCATCGCCAACGGCCTGCCCCGCGCGTTGAACAACGCCGCCACCGCAGCGCTGATCGCCGCCGCGGCCGACGGCAAAGACCTCGTCGATGACGCCTGCGCCAAGAAGGCCGCCGCCGAACTCACCCGCGACTGACCCCCGCCCCGCACCAGCTCAGACGGTGCTCGCCGGCTCCTCGCACTCGCCGGTTCCTCCACCGCCGCCACCCCTGCCGGAGCGCAGGCCCGGTCAAGACCGGCCGAAGGCCGCACGACTTGGTCTTGACCGGGCCGAGCACCGGCACACCCTCCCCGGCGGAGGAACCGGCCACCCAACCACACGCACGAGAACAGCCCTACCAGACAACGGAAAACGGCCGTGACCCCGCTACCCACGCCCCGCACCGACGCCGACACCTACGACGTGCTCGACGACGCGATCGCCGACCTCGCCCACCGGCGAGGCCTCTGGCTCGGCGACGAACTCATCCTCATCCACCTACTCGCCAGCCTCATCGACCAAGCACTGCGCTGGCTACCCGCGGCCGTGGACACAGCCCGCGCCAACGGCGCCAGCTGGAACGACATCGCCGTCCTCATCGGCACCAGCGACGACGAGGCCCGACTGCGCTTCGACCCCAACTCACCCATCGCCGACGGGAGGTGGCCCTGGCCCACCTGACCTCGCATCCGGCCACACCAAGCCCGGCCGAACCATCACCACCGAACGCGGCCGACCAATGCATAGACAGCGTTGCCGCTAACACCAGTTCCAACAGCGGATCAGCACCGCGTCCAGTTCGGATGCGGTGACCATGCCGCCATGAAGCGCCGCGTCCGCAACCACGACCGCGGACGCGATGGACGAGCTGCGGCCGAGGTCGACGAGCGTCCGCGCCACCGACGTGACTGGCACGCCGTCCCGGACGACAACGTCCCTGTCGGCCAGCGTCGCCCGATGCAGACTCGCGCGAACGAGATCTCCGGTGCCGTTCGGCGGCACCGTCACGGTCGGAGGGATTGGCACCGGCCCGAGCAGCGGAAGCCCGTGGACGATCGCGGCGGAGGCGTGGCTTAGGACGCTGCCACGACAGGCGCGTTGGGCAGCGATGGCGGCGAGCCGCGCGTTCAGGAGTGCGGCGGCACGGGGGTCGTCGGGCGTCGTTGCTGTCGGGCTGAACCGGCCGGAACGGATTCGCCGGATGCGGCCGGATCGGACGGCGTGGCGAAGCGCCGAGTCCGTCCATCCGGCGCCCAACGCCTCGGAGCGGTCGAAGACTTCAGGGCGGGGGAGCGGTCGCATGGCCTTAGTACATCGGCGTTCGGAGACCTGCAGGCATAGCTCAGCGAATGTGTGGACGCGCGCGGTGCCCTGTGGACAACCAGCGCCGCCTGGCGGCCAGCCAGCATCGGGCCGACGCCGACTCGCCTTGATCACGTCTTCCCCGCAGATGTGCGCTGCGAGTCGGCCATAGCGTCGAATTGCGGGGAAGACGCGGTCAACACACGAGGCGACCACCAATCACGCCACCACTCCTCGCGGAACGTTCACATGTTTGGTAGGCGTGTGGCGACGACCAATTTTGGGCCGGCCATCTGGCTCTTTCAGAGCGTGCCGTGTACGTTTCGCGCTGGTCGTAGTTACGAGCGTTTCGACTAGCGAAGTACTACGTGCGCCGCCCTTCCCGGGAGGTCCACGTGCACTGCAGTGAAGCGGGACCGAGGAGCGAAGACCCCGGCCTCACGAAGGGTGGCGCCGGAATCGGCCCGCAGGGCACAGAGCAAGGAGTGCACGTGGCACAGGGCACCGTCAAGTGGTTCAACAACGAGAAGGGATACGGCTTCATCGCCGTAGATGGCGGGCAGGACGTCTTCGTCCACTACTCGGCCATCCAGTCCGACGGCTACCGCTCGCTGGACGAAGGCCAGCGGGTGGAGTTCGAGGTCGCCCAAGGTCCCAAGGGTCCGCAGGCCGACGGCGTACGCGTCGTCAGCTGAACCACACAGGCTACCGGCCCGGTTCGCATCACGCGAACCGGGCCGGTTCGTCTGTGCGGACGGGAATGGCGCACCCCGGCCGAGACGTTCATTTCGATATGAGTGAGGCGACCGCGCCATTCGGCGCGCTGCTGCAGTTGACGGCGCTCGACGGGCGGCGTGACGAGTTGCTTCGGGTGCTGGGCAACTACGTCAACACGCTCGACGGCGAGCCGGGCACCACGTTGTTCGCCGTGGCGGCCGACCCCAACGACGCCGGAATGGTCTGGCTGTGGGAGGAGTTCGCCGACGGCGCGGCGGTCCGCGATCACTTTCAGCATGATTTCTTCCGGGCCCTGCAGCTCGAGTTCGCCGACCTGCTGGCCGAGCCGCCGGCGGTGCGACCCCTGGCCCCCTTCGTCCATCGGGTCAACCCCGGCGTCGCCGCCGAATAAGGACGTTCTCGTGCGGCAGGCCACGCCCGCCGCTGTAGCCGAGGTACTGGACCACGCGCGGCGTCGGGCTGGACGCCGAGGCGGGCAGGTGCAGCCAGCCGGCCACCCGGCTGCCGCCGAAGCCGGCGAACGACACGTCGTACGTCCGCACGGCCGCGAGCCGGTTGTCGACGGGTGTGAACGTGGGCGCGAGCTCGTGCCGTCGCGCCTCGTCGAGCGTGCCGGACCAGAACGCGTCGAAGTCGGCCGGGACGTGCACCGACGAGGTGTACGTGCGCAGTTCGGGCAGGCTCAGGTCGGTATAGGCCACGGCACCGCAGCCTATGACCCACCTGGCCTTGCACTCGCCGACCCCGAGTGCTAAAACCGAATTGGCACTCGGCTAGGCTGAGTGCCAACGTACCAGCCGAGATGAGGTGCCGCAGGGCGCCGTCCGTCGCGGGCATCGTAGGCCGGGCGCTGAACAGCCAGTAAGACCTACCCACCTAGCAGTGAGGACAACACCGTATGTCAAAGTTGATCGCGTTCGACGAGGAGGCTCGTCGCGGTCTCGAGCGCGGCATGAACATCCTGGCCGACGCCGTGAAGGTGACGCTCGGGCCCAAGGGCCGCAACGTCGTGCTGGAGAAGAAGTGGGGCGCCCCCACGATCACCAACGACGGCGTGAGCATCGCCAAGGAGATCGAGCTCGAGGACCCGTGGGAGAAGATCGGGGCGGAGCTCGTCAAGGAAGTAGCGAAGAAGACCGACGACGTCGCCGGTGACGGCACGACGACGGCCACCGTGCTGGCCCAGGCCCTGGTCAAGGAGGGCCTGCGCAACGTCGCGGCCGGCGCCAACCCGATGGCGCTCAAGCGCGGCATCGAGAAGGCCGTCGAGTCGGTGTCCGAGGTGCTGGGCAACCAGGCCAAGGACGTCGAGACCAAGGAGCAGATCGCCGCGACCGCGTCGATCTCGGCCGCGGACACCAGCGTCGGCGAGCTGATCGCCGAGGCGATGGACAAGGTCGGCAAGGAAGGCGTTATCACCGTCGAGGAGAGCAACACCTTCGGCCTGGAGCTCGAGCTCACCGAGGGCATGCGGTTCGACAAGGGTCACCTGTCGGCATATTTCGTCACCGACACCGACCGCATGGAGACCGTGCTCGATGACCCGTACATCCTGATCGTCGAGTCGAAGATCTCGAACGTGAAGGACCTGCTGCCGCTTCTCGAGAAGGTCATGCAGACCGGCAAGCCGCTGGCGATCATTGCCGAGGACGTCGAGGGCGAGGCGCTGGCCACCCTGGTCGTCAACAAGATCCGTGGCACGTTCAAGTCGGTCGCCGTCAAGGCCCCGGGCTTCGGTGACCGCCGCAAGGCGATGCTGGGCGACATCGCGATCCTGACCGGAGGTCAGGTCATCAGCGAGACCGTCGGCCTGAAGCTGGAGAACGCCACGCTCGACCTGCTAGGCCGGGCGCGCAAGTTCACCACCACCAAGGACGAGACGACGATCGTCGAAGGTGCCGGTGACGCGGAGCAGATCCAGGGCCGGGTCAACCAGATCCGCGCCGAGATCGAGAAGAGCGACTCGGACTACGACCGGGAGAAGCTGCAGGAGCGTCTGGCGAAGCTGGCCGGCGGTGTTGCGGTCATCAAGGTCGGTGCCGCGACCGAGGTCGAGCTCAAGGAGCGCAAGCACCGCATCGAGGACGCCGTGCGCAACGCGAAGGCGGCCGTCGAGGAAGGCCTGCTGGCCGGTGGCGGCGTCGCCCTGTCCAACGCGGTCGGCACTGCGTTCGAGAAGCTGGACCTCATCGGTGACGAGGCCACCGGCGCGAACATCGTCAAGGTCGCGCTCACCGCGCCCCTCAAGCAGATCGCGATCAACGCCGGTCACGAGGGCGGCGTCGTCGCAGAGAAGGTCAACTCGCTGCCCGCGGGCCACGGCCTGGACGCCCAGACCGGCGAGTATGTCGACATGTTCAAGGCGGGCATCGTCGAGCCGGCCAAGGTAACCCGTTCGGCGCTGCAGAACGCCGCGTCGATCGCCGCGCTGTTCCTGACCACCGAGGCGGTCGTCGCCGACAAGCCGGAGAAGGAGAAGGCCGGCGCCGGCGCTGGAATGCCCGGCGGCGGTGACATGGACTTCTAGGTCCAGGGCAAGACGGAGCGGGGCGGGCCCACCCACGGGCCCGCCCCTTTCTCCTGCGTCGTGCGGGTACGCCTCTCGTGGTCGGTTGCGTTCCGCGTGGACATTTGCGGTTGACCACTCGCCTCATAATTGACCACGCGAGGCAGTACGAGGGAGGGCCCGTCAACCGAGCTGCTCGTCGACGTAGCACCAGCGCCAGGCCTCGCCCGGCTCGATGCTGCGCATCACTGGGTGCTTGGTCTGGTGGAAATGCGCAGTCGCGTGCCGCCGCACGGACGAGTCGCAGCAGCCGACGTGCCCGCAGGACAGGCACAGCCTCAGGTGCACCCATGTCGTCCCTTCGCGCAGACAGTCCTCGCACGCGCCGGGAGTATTCGGGGTCGCCACCAGCGGCGCGTCGCGCAGGTGCTCGCAGTCTGATCGGATGCGGGTGGGGGCGGTCAGCTCCTCGTCCAGACGCGCCTCGGCGTCGTCGATGCGGTCGAGCATCGCCTCCTCGACGTCGATTGTGCGCAGCGCGCCGCGCAGCACCTCGTGGTCGTAGTTGCCCTCGTCGCGGGCGGCGATGATCGCCTCACGTTCGGCGTCGAGCATCTGCAGCCGCAGCCGCCGGTATGTGGCGTATGGCGTCTCCAGTTCGCCCTGCGAACGCCCGAGGCGTTCCCACATGAGATTGGCCCGGTAGTCGGCCTTGTCGCGCAGCTGGTCGATGACGTCGGATGGGTCCTCGGGCAGCCGGACGCGCTCGAGCCGCTCGAGTCCCGCGCTCGTCGCCGTATTGCGCAACGATGCGCCCTGCAACGCATCCTCTGCGGCGTTGGGACCGGTCAGCTGCATCCGGCGGACCAGCCAGGGCAGCGTGGTGCCCTGAATCAGCAGCGTCCCGGCCACTACCGCAAACGCGGACAGCTGAAGGAGGGCCCGCTGCGGAGTGCTCTCGGGCAGGATGAACGCCGCGGCGAGCGTCACCACGCCGCGCATGCCGGCCCAGGAGATCACCGCCGACACATTCCAGGCCCAGGCGCGCCGGCGCATCTGCGGCGAGCCGATCCGGAACACAAGCGCTGAGCCGTACACCCACACGACGCGCGCCAGGATCGTGGCAAGCAGGATCCCGACACAGGTGGCGACAATCTGCCACGCGGTGAGGTCGGTCTTGTCGATCGCCTCGACGAGGCTGCGCAGCTGCAGGCCGATGAGCAGGAACACCGCGTTCTCGAGGACGAACGCGATCGTGCTCCAGTTGGTGTTCTCGGCGATCCGGGATGCGGCCGTCTGGAGCACCGGCGAGCGGTGCCCGAGGTAGAGGCCCATCACGACTACCGCCAGCACGCCGGACGAGTGGATCTCCTCCGCCGGTACGAAGGCGATCCACGGCGCGACGAACGACAGCGTGGTGTCGAGGATCGGATCGGTGATGTGCGAGCGGATCTTGGCCAGGACGAGGGCCACGACAAGCCCGATCACGACGCCGCCCACGGCCGCCAGCAGGAACCGCCAGGCGACCTCGCCCACCGTGATGTGCCGGGTCAACCCCGCGATCGCGACGTTGAGTGCGACGAGCGCCGTGGCGTCGTTGACGAGGCTCTCGCCTTCCAGGATGGCCACGACGCGCCGCGGCATGCCTACCCGTCGGGCGACCGCGCTCGCTGCGACCGCGTCGGTGGGCGCGACTACGGCGCCGATGGCGAAGCACGCCGCGAGCGACGCGATGGGGGCGATCCACCAGGCCACCAGGCCGACCGCGACCGCGGTGAACGCCACCGCTCCCACTGACAGCAGCAGGATCGGCCTGCGGTTGGCGCGAAAGTCGACCAGCGACGTGCGGATCGCGGACGCGTAGAGCAGCGGCGGGAGCAGCCCGAACAGCACCAGGTCGGAGTTGATCTCGAAGCTCGGCATGCCGGGGATGAACGAGATGACCACGCCCACCACGACCAGCAGCAGTGGCGGCGACCAGCCCAGCCGCTCGCCACCTCCGGCCACGAGCCCGACCAGGATGACCAGCCCAACGATCTGAACCGCGATATGCACCGCTACATCATCCTGGCTCAGCCACCTGGTCCCCGAGCAGTTCGGCGGTTCGAACGGGCTCGGTGACCTGGGTCAGTACTCCGCGTCGGAGCGGAACTGCAGAGCCGTCGCCGCGAGGGTGCCCGTGGGGGGCGCGGCTGATAGTAGAACAGTGCGCCGGCAGTGGAGTCGTCGGACCAGGCGCAGAACGACCGCTGCACGCCGCAGCGGAACGCCCCGCCGAGCGGGGCGCCGGCACGTCGTCCGCGTCTTTCACGCCCGCGCCGGGCATCACGCCGGCTACGAACTCGCGCAACGTGACGCCGCCAGCGACCAGCTCAGCCCGCAGACGCTCCCGTCCCTCAACCGAGCGAGGACGGAAGTGTCATCGGGCTGGCTGCCGCGTAGTTCGCGCATCGCCTAGCGTTCAAGGCTGTGGCGACCCGAGTGTTGTTCGTGTGCCTCGGCAACATCTGCCGCTCGCCGACGGCCGAGGGCGTGCTGCGGCATCTCATCACCAAGCGCGGTTGCCGGCGGGACGTCGAAGTGGACAGCGCCGGTACCGGCGCCTGGCATGTCGGGGCCTCTCCCGATGAGCGCGCTGCCGAAGCGGCGCGGGCACGCGGCATCGCGTTGTCCGGCCGAGCGCGGCAGGTGACGTTTCGCGACTTCGCCGAGTTCGACCTGCTGCTTGCAATGGACGAGGAGAACGCCCTGGAGCTGCGGAGGCTCGCGCCGCCGGGCACCGCGCACAAGATCCGGCGCCTGGCAGACGTCGACGTTCCCGACCCCTACTACGGGGGCGCCCGCGGCTTCGAGACGGTCCTGGACCTCGTCACCGACGCCTGCGCAAGGCTGCTCGATGAGCTATGTGAAGCGTGACCCGGCGCCGCTGGAAGCGGCCGGCCTGCGCTGGCTGGCTGAGGCGGGCGCACGCGTGCCGCGGGTCCTCGAGGAGCGGCCCGGGCTGCTGGTGCTGCAACGTATCGAGCCGGGCACGCTGACCACGGCCGGCGAGGAGGACCTCGGCCGGATGCTCGCCATGCTGCACCGCGCCGGCGCACCGCGCTTCGGGTCGCTGCCCGCGCCGGGCCGGTTCTTCGTGGGCCGCTGCGAGCTACCCTCACCCGAGGGCGGCGACTGGAATGCTTACTACCTCGAGCACCGGCTGCTGCCGCTGGCCGAACGGCTGGGCGTGGTGGCCGAGATCGAACGGGTCCGCGTCGAATCGCCTGGCGAGCCGCCAGCCCGGCTGCACGGCGACCTGTGGTCGGGCAACATCCTCGCCGGCCGCGACGGCCTGCCCTGGCTGATCGATCCGGCTGCCTACGGCGGGCATCGCGAGGTGGACTTTGCGATGCTCGACCTGTTCGGGCACATCCCGCAGCGGACGGTCGCGGCGTACGAGGAGATCGCGCCGCTCGCCGACGACTGGCGGGACCGGATCGCACTCTGGCAGCTGTTCCCACTGCTCGTGCACGCGGTGCTTTTCGGCGGCGGTTACTTCACCCGGGCACGCGCGCTCGCGGCACGGCTGGCGCGGTAGGGATTGACGAGCGCGGGGGCGTTGCGCAGGTCACCTACCCGAGTTGTTCGACCCCGGGCGCGCCCTGCCCCGCCCGGGGTCGAACAACTCGGCGTGGGGGCGTGGGGGCGTGGGGGCGTGGGGGCGTGGGGGCGTGGGGGCGTGGGGACGTGGGGACGTGGGGACGTGGGGTGTGGGGGTGGCGTGGCGCTACAGCGGCCGGAGCAGGTCGTCGGCGTCGATGATCGTGTATCCGTAGCCCTGCTCGGCCAGGAACCGCTGCCGGTGTGCGGCGTAGTCGGCGTCGAGGGTGTCCCGGGCGACGACGGTGTAGAAATGCGCCTGCCGGCCGTCGTGCTTGGGGCGCAGCACCCGGCCGAGCCGCTGCGCCTCCTCCTGCCGCGAGCCGAACGTCCCGGAGATCTGCACCGCCACCGCGGCCTCGGGCAGGTCGATGGCGAAGTTGGCCACCTTGCTGACCACCAGCACCCGCGTCTCCCCCGCGCGGAAGGAGTCGTATAGCCGTTCGCGCTCGCGGTTCGTGGTGGAACCCTGGATGATCGGGACACCGCCGAGGTGATCGGCGATGTCGCCGAGCTGTTCGAGGTACGCGCCTATGACGAGGATCTGGTCGTCGGGGTGCCTGTCGACGATTCGCTCGATGACGGGCAACTTCGTCCGGGCCGTGGCGGCGATCTTGTAGCGGTCCTCGGGCTCGGCCGTCGCATACGACATTCGTTCGGCGTCGGTGAGCGTCACCCGCACCTCGGTGCAGTCGGCCGGAGCGATCCAGCCCTGGTTCTCGATGTCCTTCCACGGCGCGTCGTACCGCTTCGGGCCGATCAGGCTGAACACGTCACCCTCCCGGCCGTCCTCGCGGATCAGCGTCGCGGTGAGCCCGAGCCGCCGGCGGGACTGCAGGTCGGCGGTGAGCCGGAAGATCGGTGCGGGCAGCAGGTGCACCTCGTCGTAGACGATAAGGCCCCAGTCGCGCGAGTCGAACAGCTCCAGGTGCCGGTACTCGCCCTTGCGGCGGGTCGTCATGATCTGGTACGTGGCGATCGTAACGGGACGGATCTCCTTACGTTCTCCGGAATACTCGCCGATCTCGTCCTCGGTGAGCGACGTGCGGGCGAGAAGTTCCCGCTTCCACTGCCGTCCGGCCACGGTGTTCGTGACCAGGATCAGCGTGGTGGCCATGGCCTCGGCCATCGCCGCGGCGCCGACCAGCGTCTTGCCCGCGCCGCACGGCAGCACGACGACTCCCGAGCCACCGGCCCAGAACGAGTCGGCGGCCTGCCGCTGATAGTCGCGCAGGTGCCAGCCGTCCTGCCGCAGTTCGATCGGGTGCGCCTCGCCGTCGACGTAGCCGGCTTGGTCCTCGGCGGGCCAGCCCACCTTGAGCAGCGCCTGCTTGAGCCGCCCCCGTTCGGACGGGTGGACCAGTACGGTGTCGTCGTCGATGCGCTCGCCGAGCATCGGCGCGATCTTCTTCTGTCGCAGCACCTCTTCCAGCACCGCGCGGTCCAGCGATATCAGGACGAGCCCGTGGGTCGGGTGCTTGACCAGCTGCAGCCGTCCGTAGCGGTCCATTGTGTCGGCGACGTCGACGAGCAGCGCGTGCGGCACCGCGTAGCGGCTGTAGCGCACCAGCGCGTCGACCACCTGCTCCGCGTCGTGCCCGGCGGCGCGGGCATTCCATAGTCCCAGCGGGGTAAGCCGGTATGTGTGCACGTGCTCCGGCGAGCGTTCCAGCTCGGCGAACGGCGCGATGGCGGCTCGCGCATCCGGCGCCGATGGATGGTCGACTTCGAGCAGCAGTGTCTTATCGGACTGGACGATCAGCGGGCCGTCGCTCATATGTTGGTCACCATGTCGAGTGTCAAACGTCGGAGGGTCACTCGGGTGTTCCCTCGGCCGGGCGGTCGTCGACCAGGCCCGCAGCGGTGATGTGGTGCAATGCGAACGACTCCAGCCTCCCCGTCGCCACGTCGTGGCCGCGCAGCATGCCACCGGCCATCGAGATCGGCTCGATCGTGTGCTGCGAGGCGGTGCCGTGGCTATCGACGTAGCCGAGCCAGACCTGAACGCCGGACCGGATCGCATTGCGCAGCAGGCCGAGCGTGGCGGCGGTGGTCACGCCCGGGATCTGCTGGGCAGTCGGGCGGACCCGGCTGCGCACGTTGCGCACTTGGGAGAGCTGATCGCCGGCTCGCATCCGCCGGATCAGCTCGGCCAGGTGGGCTGGCGAGTCGCCGGCGCTGCGGGCCCGTGACAGCCGCGACATCGGCCGGGAGGGCGCCCGGGGAGCGTCCGCGTCGAGCGAGACGATGCCGCCGTCGGGGGACTCCGCTGATGGCGCGTAGCCCGCGTCCCGCAAGACGTCGACGATGCGGGCGACCGGGGCCGTGGACACCACGACCGTCGGGGCGATGCGGCGCAGCCCGAGTGGTTCGGTGGGCCGCTCCGCCACGACGCGCGACAACAACGCCTCGTCGTCGCAGCGCAGGTACGCGGACGCCACACCGGAACGCAACAGGCCGTGCCGGCGCGCGGCGTCGTCGATCAGATAGCTCAAGGCCTGCGGCACCGGCGTGCGGGAGCGGGTGGCGAACAGCTCGGTCAGCTCGGCGCCGCTTCGACCGGCGTCCAGTGCGCGGCGCACCGATGCTTCGGTGACCCGGTACACATGGCCGCCACCCGTCGACTCGAGGTCTGCGGTGAGCGTCAGCTCGCGGGCGAGGTCCGGCTCCGGGGGTCCGGGCACGACCACGGTCAGGTCGGGTTGGACCAGGAAATGCCCGACGGGGTCGGGCAGGCTTTCGGTGAGCGCGTCCTCGGCGGTGCCGTGGGAATGCGGCGAACCGGCGAGCAACGCTCGCGCGTAGCCGGTGAGACCACCTGCCGCTGTCACGCCGAGCAGTGCCGCCTCGGCGAGCACCGCTGCAGCGGCGTTCCGCTGCGCGGCGGCCCGCCGGGGCGCCTGCCAGCCCAGCCGGGTGAGCACGGCGACCGGCTCGGCCGGTGAGCTGCCGGGTGGCAGGCCGGCGAGCACGGCCAGCACCTGCGCGCGCAGTGCTGGGACGGTGCCCCGCTCGGCGTCCGGGCCGAGCACGGTGATCAGCCGGTCCCGGTCGTCGCGCAGGCCGACGAGGCTCGGCTGACGGCTCATCGCAAGCCAGGCCGCGCTCAGTGCGGTCCACTGTCTGGCTGGCTCCCGCCGCAGCCAGTCGTCGTAGTCCGGCGTCGGCAGGTAGACCGGCGCCGGTCCGGGTGTCGCCCCCAGCAGCCCGGCGGCGGCCGCGACCTCGATCAGCAGCGCGGCACTCGCCTCGTCCACGTCCATCGCGCGAGCGGTCCGCCGCAACTCCCGGACGCCGACGCCGCCGGTGCGCAGCAGGGCAGGAGGCCGACGCGTCCATTCCTGCGACAGCGACTCGACCAGGTGCAGTGCCCCGAGGACCGCGGTCGTGCCGAGCCGGTCGAGCTCCGCAGACGGCCGTTCGACCAGCTCGATCGGTGGCGGCGCGGGACTGATCTCGCCGAGCGGGTGGGCGCCGCGTACTGCCAGCCCCACCTCGCGCGGCAGTTCGACGGTCTGCGGGTCGATCGGTACGAGCAGCCCGCGGCCAATCAGCCGATGCGGGGGCGACGTGGGCTCGGCTGAACCCAGCGCATCGCGCACCGCACCGATCGGCGGGCCGGCCGCCAGCCGATCCAGCACGTCCCGTTCGGCAGGCGTCACGTCGGCCAGCAGCCGGGCGAGCATGAGCGGGGCGCGCAGTACGTCGGCGACGGCCGCTCCGGCTCGTGGCTGGGTGCTCGGCGGTAGCCCGAGCCACCGCAGCACACCGGCGATCGTCACGTCGGACACGCTGCGCAGCAGCAGCGCAGCGGGCCGGCCGAGTCCGGCCGGGTACGGGCCGATCGCCTCACGCGCAACGCCCAGCAGGTGCAGCGCGTCGTCGTCACCCCACATCAGGACGACGGCACGCAACTCGTCAAGGGCAGGCCGCAGCGGCACGTCGGGTAGCAGCGCTGTCAGCGCGGCGATCGGCAGTGGCCGATCGTCCTCCGCGGCGAGCACGACCGCCTCCAAGACGCGCAGCGGGTAGGCCGCGAGGCCGTCGACGACCCGCTGCACGGACGTGCGGACGCCGATCCGGCTGGCCAGCGCGGCCAGGTCGCCCGGGGCGGGCAGGGCCAGATCGGGGCGGCGGCGCAGCAGCTCGGCGAGTTCGGTGTCGCTGCGCCGGCGTAGCCACTCGGTCAGTGTGGCCGGAGGTTCGCTCTCGGCGGAGCGGGCGGCCCTACTGGTCAAGGCTCAATCGCCGGCGAGGTGGGGTCGATCGGCCGGGCCAGGGTGCGTGTAGGCGATGCGGTCGAGGGGCAACGGGAACTCGACGTCCTGGCCGAACGGCGAGAACGGTCCCGCTATGTCGCCCGCGAGCTCGTCGACGTGGAAATCCGCGATGATCTGCGGCTGCCCGTCCAGACGCGTAGCCCGGTACGGTTCGGGGAGATTCGACGTCCTGCTCGCCATCTGGGCACCCTTCGACCGGTGACATGCCGACTCACCAGTCTGCCATGCTCGGTGCAGGCATCAGAATTCTTGCGCAATGACCGGCGCGGGCCAGTAACCTAGGCAGCGAAGGCACCGCGGTGCGGTGCCTTCGCTTGTGTCGGTGCCTACCAGTGCAAGTTCGACGAACTAGGGAGCGTCCGGTGCCTACCGGCAAGGTGAAGTGGTTCAACGCGGACAAGGGCTTCGGCTTCCTGTCCGATGACGAAGGCGACGACGTCTTCGTGCATCGCGACGCCCTTCCCGCGGGGGTCACCGAGCTGAAGCCCGGCCAGCGCGTGGAGTTCGGCATCGTCCAGGGGCGCAAGGGCAGCCAGGCCCTGTCCGTTCGGGTGCTCGAGCCGATGCCGTCGGTAGTCCGGGCCACGCGCAAACCCCCCGACGAGATGACCCCGATCGTCGAGGACCTGATCAAACTGCTTGACGGCGTGTCGAACTCGCTACGTCGCGGCCGTTATCCCGAGCGTGGCGAGGCGCGCAAGGTGGCGTCGGTGCTTCGCGCAGTGGCCGACAACCTCGACGCCTGAGTTGGCGTCCGCAACTTCGGGAGTCTCTGGTTCACCCCCTGGACCGCAAACTCCCGAAGTGCCGTTGGGGGATGAGGCCGGCTGCATACGCGCGGTCGAGGAGGCCCGACACGGCGGCGTAGCCCTCGTCGCCCAGGTCGCGGGTGAACTCGTTGACGTACAAGGCGATGTGCTGTTTCTGCACCTCGGGTGACATTTCGGCGGCATGCTCGGCGACGTAGTCCGCGGACGCCTCAGGGTCGCGCCAGGCGTGCTCGACGGACGCCCGCACCGTCGCGGCCAGCGAAGCTGCGTCCAGGCCGCGTCGCGCCAGGATCGCGCCCAGCGGGATGGGCAGCCCGGTGTCGTCCTCCCACCAGGCGCCGAGATCGACTAGTGCACGCAATCCGTAGTCGGGATAGGTGAATCTCGCCTCGTGGATGACCAGTCCGGCGTCGTACCGTCCGTCGCGGACGGCCGGCATGATCGCGGCGAACGGCAGCACGTCGATGCGGGAGGGGACTTGCCCCGCCGCCCATAGCCGCATCAGCAGATACGCGGTCGAGCGCTCGCCGGGGACGGCGACTGTGCAGTCGGTGAGGTCGGGCCGCTCGTCGCGGGTGAGGACGAGCGGCCCGCAGCCGCGCCCGAGCGCCCCCCCGCACGGCAGCAGCGTGTAGCGGCCGAGCAGCCAGGGCAGCGCGGCGTAGGACACCTTGACCACGTCGAACTCGCCTCGTTCGGCCGCCGTGTTCGTGACGTCGATGTCGGCATAGGTCACCTGGACGGGCGGGGCGCCGGGGATCAGTCCGTGCGTCCAGGCATGGAAGACGAACGTGTCGTTGGGACACGGCGAGAAGGCCAGGTCAAGCTGGGTCACGTCGTCCAGTCTGCACCGGCCAGCTTGCCGATCGCGGTACCCAGTGCCTGCAGCGCCTCGGCGATCCGCCACGACGAGCGATCGCGCGGGCCGACGAGGTTGCTGACCGCCCGCAGCTCCCCATATGGCACCCCGGCCCGGCGCGCCGCCTCGGCAACGCCGGCGCCTTCCATGGCCTCGGCGACCGCGGCCGGGTGCCGTACCGAACGGGCGGCCGCGGTCGCCGCCGTCCCCGTGACGGTTGCGACGGTCAGGATCGTGCCGACCCGCGCACCTGTTCGGCGCGCGAGCTGGGCGCAGACCCGGGGTTGCACGGCGAACCGTTCGTCGCCCAGGCCGAGTTCGGACAGGGCCGAGAAGCCGTCCGCGGACTCGGCACCGAGGTCGGCGAACACGATCGAGTCGGCTACCACGACGTCGCCGGCCGCGACCGGCGCGAATCCGCCGCCGATGCCGGCCGACAGCACCAGGCCGTAGACCCGCGTCGCCAAGGCCCTGGCGGTTGACGCCGCGGCGGCGGCCGGGCCGACACCGCCGACGATCACGTCGACGCCGGGCAGGGTGGGGCAGGCGGCCTGCTCGGCCGATACGGCAGTGACGACCAGCAGCGCGGCCGGGCCGGGCATCGGACTGCTACGGGTGGCGCGGGTCGGGGGCGGGCTGCGCGGGCAGGTTGCCCGGGACCGCCGACCGGCTGCTGTGCGATGTGGCCCGCCGCAATGCCCGGTTGCGCAGCAGCAGCACGACCGACACGAGCCCGACGACACCGCCCGCTACCCAGAAGCCGAGCGTGCCGTCGTGCGAGGGCAGCAGCACGCCGACAGCCGCGCCGAGCACCCAGGCCAGCTGCAGGAACGTCTCCGATCGGCCAAAGGCGCTGGTCCGCAGGGACTCGAGCACGTCGCGCTGGATCACCGCATCGAGCGCGATCTTCGAGATCGAGTTGGCGACCGCGCTGACGAACATCCCGAGGACGGCGAGGGTGATCGAGAACAGCAGGGCCACGAGCAGGCAGCACGCCGCGGCCGTGCCGCAGCCGATCAGGATCAGCACCTCCGGGTGGGCGAGTTTGAGCCGGGTGCCGATGGCCGTGCCGGTGAAGTTGCCGGCTCCGGCGGCCACGACGACCCCGCCGAGCGCGAGGGCCGCCGTCCACCCGCGCCACGTCGACTCTACGTAGAAGGCGAGGTAGATCGTCAGCAGGCCGGACAGAAACCGCAGGGTGGACTCACCTTGCAACGAGGTGACGACCTGCGCCTCGAACCCCCGCTTGGCCCACGCCTGCAGCCGGTGGATGCGCGCGACCCGGTTCGTCGGCTGCGCTCCGGCTTGGCGCGTGGGTTCCTGTCGCTGGCGTGGTGGGGGTGCTGCCGAGTCGACGTACTTGGGCAGCCGGAACGCGAAGAAGGCGCAGACCCCGAACGCGATAGCGGTGACCACCAGGCCAGCGGTGTACGACCCGGTGACCTTGATGACGACGGCCACCACGCCGCCGCCGATCAACGCCGAGGCAAGACCGAAGATGGACAATCGGGCATTGGCCTCGACTAGGGTCATGCCCGCAGGTACCAGCCGGGGTGCCGCCGCCGCACGGATGACGCTGTAGGCCTTGGAGAGCACCAGCGAGCCCAGCGCGCACGGATACAGCACGAGCAGGTCGGTCGGATGGGCGGCCATGACGAGCGCGAGCACCGCACGTCCGATCGCGGTGGCGGCCATGGCGTAGCGACGTCCGTGCTGCACGCGGTCCAGGGCCGGTCCGATGACCGGCGCGACCAGTGCGAACGGGGCCATGGTGACGAGCAGGTATAGCAGCACGTTGCCGCGCTGTGCGTGCGGGGAGGCGCCGAAGAAGACCGTGCCGGCGAGCGCCACCGTGATCATCGCGTCGGTGCCGTAGGACAGCACCTGGTTCCAGATCAGCGCGGTGAGCCCCGACTCGTGCGCACCGTCGGCCTTGCTCGCGTCGATGACCTTGCGGGTGACGTTCTTGGCGAGATGGTTGCCGCGGGCGACCACACCCCGGGCCGGCTGCTCGTGCGGCCGGGTGTCGTGGTGGCTGGGCTGGGGGAATCCATCGGGTGGGGGCGCGGCGGCTGGGTACGGCGGGGGGATTGCCGGAGGCGGGGGCGGCTGCTGCGCCGTGGGCGGTGGCGGGTAATACGGCATGCGGGGCCGATGAGACGTATGGCCGGACTTGGCGAAGCGGCCCGGCCGGCCGCTGTCTCCCGGAGTCTTGCGTCCCACGCTCATATCCTGCCGCACCGAGACGACACGGCGGCAATGCAGCGTCCGGGACCGGGCACAATGGTGCGGTGAGCAGCGGTGCAGTGAGCAGCGGTGCAGTGAGCAGCGGTGCAGTGAGCAGCGGTGCGGTGAGCAGCACAGTGTCCGCCGGCAAGCTCGACGCCGCCTGCGCGGCCGCCGTAGACCTGGCGCGCGCCGCCGCGGTCGAGTCCGGCGGCGACACGGTAGGCGAGCACCTGGACGTCCGCGCCGAGGCCGAGCGGGTGGCGACCCACGCATTCGCCGCGACCGTGCCCGGCTACGTCGGTTGGTACTGGGCGGTCACGGTGGCCCGGGCGCCGCGAGCCAAGACGGTGACGGTCGATGAGGTCGTGCTGTTGCCCGGCGACGGCGCCCTGCTCGCGCCGCCCTGGGTGCCGTGGAGCGAACGGCTGCGTCCCGGCGATCTGAGCCCGGGCGATTTGGTTCCGGTGATCGCCGACGACCCGCGGCTGGTTCCGGCCTATGTCTACTCCGACGACCCCGCCGTCGAGGAGGTCGCCTTCGAACTGGGTCTGGGGCGCGTTCATGTGCTCTCCCGCGAAGCCCGGCTGGCCGCCGCCGATCGCTGGAACGCGGGCGACCGCGGCCCTCGCACCGCCATGGCGCGCAACGCCCCCGCGCACTGCGGGACGTGCGGCTTCTACCTGCCACTCGCGGGTTCGCTGCGCGCGGCGTTCGGCGTCTGCGGCAACGAGATCACCGCATCGGACGGCCAGGTCGTCACCGCCGATTACGGCTGTGGCGCTCATTCGGAGGCCGTCGTCGACGCACCGCCGCTTGCTGAGCCAATCGGGGAGATCTACGACGACGGCGTGGTGTTCGAGGGGCCCTAGCGCGTCCGGCCCTCGGAGCGGTGTTTGCGCACCAGCAGGCTGCCGATCACGCCCAGTACCACGCCCGCGACGCATGTCCACAGCCAGATCCGGTGGTCGTGGCGGCCCAGCCAGTCCCAGAACGGCAGCAGGGCGATCAGCGCGATCAGCCACAGCCCGGTGCCGATCAGCACGATGCGCCCGGAATCCACCTGCATCGGTTGCGGCGCCTCGTCCGCGGGCGGCGGGCCTGACGTCTCGGCCATGCGAGCACGGTAGCGCGCGGCGAGACTGTTAGCTAGACTAACGATTATGACCTCGGCAACCCGTTCCCCCGCAGCCGAGCTTGCCGCGCTACTGCGACCCTCGTTGCTGCGGCTGACCCGCATTGTCCGCAACCAGCGCGTCGATATGTCCGTGACGCTGACGCAGCTCTCGGCGATGGGGACGCTGCGCAAGCGCGGCCCGATGAGCGCCGGCGAACTGGCCGCTTACGAACGCGTGCAGCCCCCGTCGATGACCAAGGTGCTGGCCAGCCTCGAACAGCACGGGCTGGTGCGACGCGCGCCGCACCCGGCCGACAAGCGCCAAGCGGTCATCGCGCTGAGCGACGCGGGGGTGGCGCTGCTCGACTCCGAGCGGCGCGCGCGAGACGCGTGGCTGTCAAGGCGGCTCGCCGACCTCAGCACTGACGAGCGGGCACAGCTGCGTGAGATCATCCCGGTGCTCGACAAGCTGGCAGAGCAGTGACGGCGGTCGGCGAACCCGCCACCATAGCTCGACCCCGGCCTACCCCGCCGGCCACCCACGGGGGCATGTTCCGCTCGTTGCGGGTCCGCAACTACCGGCTCTACGCGTCTGGTCAGCTGGTTTCGCTGACTGGGACGTGGATGCAGCGGGTCGCTCAGGACTGGCTGGTCCTCCAACTCACCAACTCGGGCACCGCGCTCGGGATCGTCACCGCGCTGCAGTTCGGCCCGTCGCTGCTGTTCGGCATGTGGGGCGGCGTGCTGGCCGACCGCGGGGACAAGCGCCGGTTGCTCCTTGCCACCCAGACGGGCCTGGCTCTCATCGCCCTGGTTATGGGCGTGCTGGACCTCGGCGGGGTCGTGCGGTACTGGCACGTGCTGCTGCTCGCCTCTGCGCTCGGTGTGGTGGCAGCCGTCGACTCGCCGGTGCGCCAGTCGTTCGTTGTGGAGATGGTAGGCAAGGAGGATCTGCCCAACGCGGTCGGCATCAACTCGACGATCTTCAACACCGGCCGAATCCTCGGTCCGGCGGCGGCCGGCATCCTGATCACCGCGGTCGGCACCGGGTGGGCGTTCGTCGCCAATGCCGCCTCGAGCGTGGCCGTCTTGACCGCGCTGGCGCTCATGCGGACGGCCGAGCTGCATCCGTCGCCCCAACTGGACCGGGTCAAGGGCCAGCTGCGCGACGGGCTGCGGTACGTCCGGCGGCGCGCCGACCTGTTGCTGACGATGATCCTGATCTTCGTCGTCGGCACGTTCGGGTTGAACTTCCAGATCACCACGGCGCTGCTGGCCAAACAGGTCTTCCACCGCGACGCGAGCGGCTACGGGCTGTTGTCCACGTCGCTCGCGCTCGGCGCGTGTGCCGGAGCGATCCTCGCCACCCGGCGTACCCGGCGACCGACGACGGCGTTCCTCATCCTGGCCGCGATAGCGTTCGGGGTCTGCGAAGTCCTCGCCGGCGTCATGCCCGGGTTCTGGGCCACGGCGGTGCTGCTCGTGCCCGCCGGGTTCGCGATGCTCACCCTGACCACGGCGGCGAACACCTCCGTGCAGCTCGGCGTCGAGCCGACAATGCGCGGGCGGGTCATGGCGCTGTACCTGATCTGTTTCATGGGCGGCACGCCGCTTGGCGCGCCCATCGTCGGCTGGCTGGCCGGCACCCTAGGCCCGCGCTGGGGCATGATCGGCGGCGGCGTCGTCTCGGCTGCGGCGGCGGTCGTGCTCGGATTGGTCTTCGCCCGGCGGCGCGGCATGGGGCTGACGCAAATTGCCGGGCGGCTGGACGAGATGCGCGAGCAGGCACGTGCGGAGGCATTGACGTATCGCTTACCGTGACGTGGTGGGACTCTTCTCACACCGTCGCGACCTGCGGCTGTGGAACGCAGAGCTCGACTCGGCCGTCGACCCGGTGGCAGCCACCGTCCGGTGCCCGCCGTTCGAGCGAGTCGCAGCGGACCTCCGGCGGGTCCGGGAGATGATCGCGTCTCTCCCGCCGGGCACCTCCTACGTCCGGGTCGCGGGGTTGCACCGCGCCTACGACGAGCTACTGGCGATCGTCTGCTCGCAGCTCGGTATCGAGACCTGCCTGGCCAAGCTGCCCGATACTCGGCGCGAGCTCGAACGGATCCGGGTCGAGTACCAGCTGAGCGAATCTGGGCTGCTGCTCTGATTCCCGAGCTGCTGACCGACGCCCACGACCCTCGACTCGACGACTTCCGCGACCTCTCCGACGCCGACGTGCGCCCGGACCGCCGTGGCGTGGTGATCGCCGAAGGCGTCAATGTCGTCGAACGGCTCATCGCCTCGCAGTACCCGGCGCGTGTGGTCGTCGGGGTCGAGGCGCGAATCGCCGCCCTGCGCCAGGTGCTCGACCCGCTCGACGTGCCGGTGTTCGTCGTCGACAAATGGCTGCTGTCGGACGTGGTGGGATTCCGCGTCACCCGCGGGGTGCTCGCGTCGGCCGATCGGGCCGCGCCCGGCGACCTGCCGCGCCTGCTCTCGTCGGCCCGCCGCCTCGCCGTGCTGGAAGGGATGAACGACTTCGAGAACCTCGGGGCGCTGTTTCGCAACGCGGCGGCGTTCGGCATCGACGGCGTGCTGCTCGACCCGAAATGCGCCGACCCGCTCTATCGGCGCAGCGTGCGGGTGTCGATGGGTCACGTGCTGCAGCTGCCGTTCGCCGTGCTGGCGGGCGCCTGGCCGGACTCGCTGGACACCGTGCGGCGCGCCGGCTTCCGGCTGCTGGCCCTGACGCCGCGCGCGGACGCCGTCCCATTGCGGTCGGTAGCGGTGCCGCCGCGCTGGGCGGTGCTGCTCGGCGCCGAAGGCCCGGGCTTGACCGACGCTGCCCTCGCCCGATGTGACGAGCAGGTGCGGATCCCGATGGCCGGCGATGTCGACTCGCTGAACGTGGCAACCGCCGCGGCCGTTGCGTTCGCCGCGTTGACGTGAGCCCACCTCTGTGGAGTCGATCATGAGCTGGGCAGGGCATCGAACGCGAGCAGGCCGGCGCCCTGGCAGCCGGCCAGATAGCCCAGCTGCGCCGGAACGATCTGCGGCATCGCGTGGAACGTCAGGCGCACGCGGACTGCACCGCGCAGCGGGCCGAACAGCTGCTCGCCCGCTCGAGCCAATCCGCCGCCAATGGCGACCACTTCGGGGTCGAACAGCGCCTGGTTGGCAACCAGCCCGTCGGCCAGGGCCGCTACCGCCTCCGTCCAGACCTCGACCGCGAGCGGTTCGCTGTCGGCGGCCCGGGCGGCGATCCGCTCCGCGCTCACCGGGTCGCCGCCGCTTTGCTCATAGCGTCGGGCGATCGCAGATGCCGACGCCACGGTCTCGACGCAACCACGCTGGCCGCAAGTGCATTCCAGGCCGTCCGGGCGAACGATCAGGTGGCCGAGCTCGCCGGCTGCGCCGTGCGCGCCGCGCAGCACCGTGGCGTGGATCACCACGGCCGCGGCGATGCCCGTCCCGACTGCGACGAAGCTGAACACCGGGCAGCCCCGGCCCGCGCCGAGCCGCGCCTCGGCCAGGGCACCGGCCCGGACGTCATGCCCGATCACTACCGGCAACCGCAGCCGCTCGGCCAGTAGCTCACGCAGCGGCACGTGCCGCCAGCCCAGGTTCGCGCAGTTCACCACGATCCCCGCGGCCTCGTCGACCACCCCGGGCACCGCGACGCCCGCGGCCAGCGGCCTGGCTCCGGTGCTCCGCTCGGCCTGCTCGGCCAGCGAGGTGGCAACCGCCGTCATCGTGTCGAGAGGCGCGGCACCGGTAGCCACCGTCGTCGAGCGCGTCACGGAGCCGTCGTGGGTGAGCAGGGCGGCCTTGATGGCGGTGCCCCCGACGTCCACGGCGATGACGGTGTCTGCTGGACCGGTCACGGCCCCATTGCTATCAGCTGTGCACCACCGGCTCGTGCTCGACCGGGAAGTTCACCGACGCGGCGATGAAACAGGCCTTCGCAGCGTCCTCGTGCAGCTCGGTGGCCCGCCCGACGTCGGCGGCCTCGGCCACCATCACGTCCGGGCGCAGCACGACCTTGGTGAACCGCCCGCCGCCCCAGCCGTTCTCGGTCATCTTCCCCTCGGCGTGGTCGCGGTAGGAGGTCACGACGATGCCCGCCCCAGCTGCGAGGGCCAGGTAGGAGAGCAGGTGGCAGCCCGACAGCGCGGCCACCAGCAGGTCCTCCGGGTTGTGCAGGGCGGGGTCGCCAAAGAACGCCTGGTCGGCCGATCCGGTCAGCGGCGGCTTGCCGTCGGCCGTGATCACGTACTCGCGTCGGTAGTCGCGATAGCCGGACGTGCCGGAGCCGGTATTTCCCGTCCAGACCAGATCCAGCGCGTAGCTGTGCTCACGCGTCACGCGGTCCTCCCCGGCTCATGCTTGGAACTTCGCTCATACGAGCGAATCCCTCCAGGACTCGTGCAGGGCGGCGAACTCGCCGGCGCCGGAGGCGATCAGCGAGGCCGGTGATCCATCCTCCACCACCCGGCCGGCGTCGAGGACCAGCACCCGGTCGGCGATCTCGACCGTCGACAGCCGGTGCGCGATGATCAACGCGGTGCGGTCGCGCAGCACTGTGCGCAGCGCGCGCTGGACGGCCCGCTCGGTCGGGACGTCCAGCGAGGACGTCGCTTCATCGAGGATCAGCACGGCGGGGTCTGCCAGAAACGCGCGCGCGAACGCCACCAGCTGGCGTTGCCCGGCAGACAGCCGTCCGCCGCGCTTGCGCACGTCGGTGTCGTACCCCTCGGGCAGCCGGCTGATGAACTCGTGCGCGCCGACGGAGTGAGCCGCGGTGATGACCTCGTGGCGCGTCGCGCCGGGACGGCCGAACCCGATGTTGTCGGCGACCGATCCGGAGAACAGGAAGCCGTCCTGCGTGATCATGACGATCGCCTCACGCAGGTCGGCCTCGGCGATGTCGCGCAGGTCGACCCCGTCGAGGCGGACGGAGCCGGTGGTCGGATCGTAGAACCGGGAGATCAGCTTCGCGATCGTCGACTTGCCGGCGCCGGTCTCGCCGACGAGCGCCACGGTTTGCCCGGCCGGGATGACCAGGTCCATTTCGCGCAGCACCGACCGGTCGGTGCGATAGCCGAACTCGACTCGCGACAGCTCGACCCGTCCGCGGGGCGGCCGGGCGACCGCCGTGGGCGCGGCTGGCTCGGGCACGGCGGGCGGTTCGGCGAGCACGGCCGCGATCTTCTCCAGTGCCGCCGTGGCCGACTGCAGCGAGTTGTAGAAGACCGCGACGTCCTCCATCGGGTCGTAGAACTGCCGCAGATACAGCAGGAACGCGGTCAGCACGCCGAGTTCGAGACCACCTGCCGAGACCCGATAGCCACCGACCAGCAGGACGGCCACCGTGGCGACGTTGCCGATCAGCGCGGTGCCGGGGATGAACACCGCGTGCAGCCGGAACGCGACGGCGTTCGCGTCGCGGTAGTCCGCGTTCAGCGCGCCGAAGAGCCGGTCGTTGCGGCTCTCACGGCGGAACGCCTGCACCGCGCGGATGCCGTTGAATGTCTCGACGAAGTTGACGATCAGCGTGGCCACGGTCTCTCGGGTGCGCCGGAAGGCCGCACTGGCCCGGGAGGCGAACCACCGGTACAGCAGCCACAGCGGCACCAACGAGGCGAGCGCGATGCCGGCCAGCGGCGCGTCCAGGACGAGCAGGATCACCGTGATCGCGGCGATGTTGAGCATCGCGGTGAGCAGCCCGTCCAGGCCCGAGTCGAGCAGCTCGGTGAGCGTGTCGACGTCCGAGGTCAGCCGGCTGATCACGCGTCCGGAGGTGAACCGCTCGTGGAAGGAGACCGACAGGGCCTGCACGTGGTCGAACGTGCGCCGGCGCAGGTCGAAAAGGATCGCCTGCCCGATGCGCCCACTGCGCCGGACGAATACCGCCCGGAGCCAGCCGGAGAGCACTGCCGACACCGCCAGGCCAGCGGTGATCGTGATGATCGACATGTAGTCGCCGTGCGTGGCATCGGGCAGCGACCGGTCGATCGCGACGCCGATCAGCCACGGGCCGGCCATGGTGGCCAGCGTCTGGACGACGGCGATCGCCAGGACGCCCACGATCGCTCGGCGGTGCGGGCGCACCAGGTCCCGCAGCAAGGCCCGCGCTTCGCGACGTAGCCTCGGCCGGCCAATCGGCACGACCTGGTCGTCGTCCTGCTGCGCTGCCGCGGCGTCGTGGGTCAGCTTGCCGCGCCAGTCCTCCTGCTGCCCGGCGTCGATAAACTCGGTCACGGGACCCTCCACTCGGCGCTGCGGGCCCCAGGTCCGGCGCACCGCGCCGGACGAACTGTGCCCATGGTTCGCTCGCTTCGCTCGCTCACGGCACGGGCTCCAGCTCGGACGTCTGCGCCAGCAGATCCCGGTACTCGGGCACCGTGGCGAGCAGCTCGCTGTGCGTGCCGACCGCGGCGATCCGCCCGTCGGCCATGAGCGCTACCCGGTCGGCCAGCAGCACGGTCGACGGACGGTGCGCCACGACCAGCGCCGTCGTGGTGCCAAGCACCCGACGCAGCGCTGCCTCGACCTGTGCCTCGGTCTGCACGTCCAGGGCCGAGAGCGGGTCGTCGAGCACCAGCACACGGGGCCGCCCGAGCACCGCTCGCGCCAGGGCCAGTCGCTGGCGCTGCCCACCGGACAGCGAAAGCCCCTGCTCCCCGATGCGGGTGTCGAGCCCGAACGGCAGCTCGTCGACGAAGCCCGCCTGCGCGATCTCGATTGCCTCGGCGACGTCGGCGTCTGTGACGCTCGGGCGGCCGAGCGTGAGGTTCTCGCGGACGCTCGCCGAGAAGAGGGTCGCCTCTTCGAACGCCGTGGCTACCACGCTGCGCAACTCGTCCAGTGACACGTCACGCACGTCGCGGCCACCGACCGTGATTCGCCCCCCGGTGACGTCGTGCAGCCGGGCCACCAGGGCGGTAAGGGTGGTCTTGCCGCAGCCGGTTGCGCCCACCAGCGCCATCGTCTCGCCGTCGCGGATCGTCAGATCGATGCCGCGCAGCACGTCCTCGCCCGCGTCCTGGTAGCGGAATCGCACGTTTCCGAACCGGACCGACGAGCCGCCTTTGATGTGCCTCGGCGCCGGAGGGTCGACGATCGAGGGCCGCGTGTCGAGCACCTCGAACACCCGGCGGGCCGCACTCGCCGCCTCCTCGGTGAGCGCCAGCAGCCAGCCCAGCGAGATGATCGGCCAGATCAGCCGCAGATAGAGAGTGAGGAACGCGACCAGCTCGCCGATGCTCAGCGTGCCGTGCGCAACCGACAACACCCCGCCGAGCGCCACGCCGGCGAGGATCAGCTGCGGCTGTCCCTCGAGCAGCGCCCAGAACCTGGCCAGCGTGTTGATCTTCGTCAGTTCGGCCTCTTGCAGCACGGCGGCGTCGCGGCTGAACGAGTGGAGCATCTGCGGACGTCGGCCGTAGGACTTGATCACCCGGATACCGAGCGCGGATTCTTCGACGGACGTGGCCAGGTCTCCGGTGAGGTCCTGGGCCCGGCGGGCATCCTGGCTGTAGCGCAGCTCGAAACGGCGGGTGAAGACGACAAGCGGAGTCATTGCCGCCAGGACGAACAGCCCGATCCAGAACTGGATCGACAGCAACAGGCCGAGCACGACCAGGGTGGTGGCCGAGTTCGCGATCAGGAAGACGAAGCCGAATCCGATGAAACGGCGGATCGTTGACAGATCAGTGGTCGCCCGCGACAGCAGCTGGCCGGACGGCCAGCGGTCGTGGAATGCGACGGGCAGCCGCTGCAGGTGGCTGAACAGGTCGCGGCGGACATCCGTCTCGATGCCGAGGGCGGCGCTGGCCATCGCGTAGCGGCGCACGAAGAACAGCACCGCCTCGGCGACGCCGAGGCCGAGCGCGAGACCGGCGAGCGGCCAGATGCCACCCGTGTCGTGATGGCTGATCGGCCCGTCGATGACCCGTCCGATCACCAGCGGCACCAGCGACTGGGCGAGCATTGCGCCCGACGCGGTGAAGATCATCACGATGATCGCGACCCGGTGCGGGCGCGTCCAACGGCGCAGCCGGAGCAGCGTCCGTATTGAACCCTGGACGCCAGTTTGATGTACGGCATCCTGGGTAGTCACGTTGCTTCACGTTACGTCGGTGCACCGACGTCAGGCGAACGGTTTTCCCGGTGCGCGAAGCAGCCCTGACCGGAAAATCCGAGGTGACGCGGGCAGCATGAGGTGACCCGGGTGGTGACGTGACCGGGGTCGGCGGGGTGCTGGTGGTCAGGCCGCGGCGGTGAGGGTGACGGTGTAGCCGAGCGCCTGCAGTTGGCGTGTGAGTTGGTGGGTGCGGCGGGTCTTGTCGATGCGACGGGTGTAGAAGTCGGCGCCGAGGTCGACGAACTCGACGCGGGGGTCGGCGAGCATGTGGAAGATGATCACGAGGATGGAGCGTTCGAGGGCGCTGCGTGCTTTGGCCTTGGGCATGCGTTTGATCAGGCGTCGGTAGCGTTCGCCGAGGAAGGTGTCGGTCTTGGCGGCGCCGGTGGCCATCTGCCCGAGGGCGGCTTTCAGGTAGGGGTTGCCCTTGCCGGTGCTGGCTTTGCCGTTTCTGCGGCCGGATTGTTTGGTGCGCGGGGAGGTCTTGGCCCACGCGCATAACCGTTGGTGGAGCGTGTCAGATGGTCTGTGTACGGGAGGTGCCTGAGAGCCTGAAGTGACTGATGTGGCTTCAGGTGGAAGGAGACACCGAGCATGTGCGCAGCAATGATCACCGATCTGGGGCCGGAGTCGTCGATGCCGGGCCGGGCGACACCACCGGCGCCGCCCCCGTGGGCGTGCGAGCAGACTCGCGCCCGGACGGCCGCCGAGCTGGCCGACGAGCTGGTGGACGAGGCGTGGCTGGACCAGCTGATCGCCTCCGCCGGGGCGGGCGAGTTGCGGTTGACCGGCGAGGGCGGGTTCCTGCCGGAGTTGATCAAGCGGGTCCTGGAGCGGGGACTGGAGGTCGAACGCACTGATCACCTGGGCTATGAGAAGGGAGACCCGGCCGGGCGCGGCGCGCCGAACTCGCGCAACGGCACCACCCCGAAGACGGTGCTCACCGAGGCCGGGCCGATCGGGCTGGAGGTGCCCCGCGACCGGCTCGGCACGTTCACTCCGCGGCTGGTGCCCAAGGGTGAGCGGCGACTCGCCGGCGGCCTCGACGACATGATCATCAGCTTGTATGCGGGCGGGATGACGGTCCGCGACATCGAACACCACCTGGTGCGCACGTTGGGCGTCGAGGTGTCCCGGGAGACCATCTCCAAGATCACCGACGCGGTGCTGGAAGAGGTCAAGGCCTGGCAGGCCCGGCCGCTGGATGCGATCTACCCGATCATCTACGTCGACGCGCTGGTGGTGAAGGTCCGCGACGGCGCGCACGTGATGAACAAGGCCGCGCACATCGTCGTCGGCGTGGACACCGACGGAATCAAGCACGTGCTGGGCATCTGGGTGCAGAACGCCGAGGGCGCGAGGTTCTGGCTGCAGGTGTTCACCGAGCTGCGCAACCGCGGGGTGCGCGACGTGCTGATCGCCTGCTGCGACGGGCTTGAAGGCCTGCCCGAGGCGATCGAGACCGTCTGGCCCAAGACGGTGACCCAGACCTGCGTGGTCCACCTCATTCGGGCGGCCATGCGGTATGTGTCCTACGGCGACCGCAAGGCCGTCGCCGCCGCCCTCAAACCGATCTACACCGCGGCCACCGAAGACGCCGCCCTCGAGGCCCTCGCGGCGTTCACCGAAGGCGAGCTGGGCCGCCGCTACCCCGGCGCGGTCGGCGTCTGGGAACGCGCCTGGGAACGGTTCACCCCGTTCTTGGCCTTCCCACCGCAAGTAAGGAAGATCATCTACACGACCAATGCCATCGAAAAGCCTGAACTACCAACTCCGCAAGATCATCAAGAACCGAGGGCACTTCCCCTCCGACGAGGCGGTGGTCAAGCTGCTCTGGCTGGCCATCTGCGACATCGAGGACAAGCGCGCCCGGGAGAAGGAACGCCGCCGCAAGCCCGTCAACCACCGCACCGCACCCGGCCGGCTCGTCGAGGGCCAACTCGTCACCGGCTGGAAACAGGCCCTCAACGCCCTCGACATCGCCTACCCCGGCCGCCTGCCGCAAGGAGTGAACTGACGTGACCGGAAACGATCACCGGCCCGCCTACAGCACGCTGCGATCACCCTGGGTGCTCGTCGAGGACGGCGTCGTCGACCACAGCGCCGAAGTGCTCGAACGGCTCACCAACTGGCTGCTGACCGGCACCGACACCGCCGCGATCACCCGCTGCACCCGCGCGCTATCCCTCGGCGAGACCGACGACCCGATCAGCATCGCCTCCTGGACCGACGCGCTCGCAGCACGCCTGCGTCACCGAGCCGAACAAGCCCAACTCTGAACACCCACCAACATCAACAAGGAGCACCCCACACACAGAAGACTTGACAAGCTCCGTTGGTGGGTGCCGAACACGGTCATATCCAGGCCGATCTCGCCGATCACCGCGCGCACGCTATCCGGTCCGGCGCCGGGAATCTGGCATAGCCGTTGCACGGCGGCGTTCACGCCGTCCGGCCCGGTGTTGATCGTGGTGCCGGCAGGGGCCGGGACGGTGAGCTCTGGTAGTGCGCCGATCGCCTGGTCGAGCAGCGCGGTGACCTGGTTGATGTGGTTGTTCAGCTCGTCAATCTGGTCGAGCAGCAGCCGGGCCAGGCGGGCGTGGTGCTCGGTGAAGCGGCCGTGCAGCGCGCGCTGCAGGTCGCCGCGCCGGGCTCGGGCCCGGCCTTTGGCCAGTTCGGCGAGCAGCTTCGGGTTGCGTTGCCCGCTGATCAGCGCGTCGAGGATCGCCCGCCCGGTGACACCGTGGATGTCGGTGAGCACCGAGCCGATCTTGATCAGGGCTTTTCTGAACTAAATGATCTTGTTCGGCAGCCATGGTGTGTGGGGATCCGCGGTTCAGGAACGTGGACGAGGCATGCCAATCTGCACGCTCGCGTGATGGTTGGCGCGGGCGTCGAGTTGGGCGAGCTTGCTGCGGGTGGCGGCAAGGCTGACCTGCAGACCGTCGACCTCGCCGAGCCAGCCTTCTTGGCGGGCTTCGGCGATGCGGTCGACAAGGTTGTCGTGGATCTGGATCAGCCGGGCTCGCTGAGCGGGATCTGGTCGTAGCAGTGGGCAGCGGATGCAACTGTGCTCATGGATGCAACTGGTTCCGTAGGCACGCCCGCAGGTGCCGAGGGAGAGCTTGCGGCGTTCGAAGTGGCCGAGGAACTCCTCCCATTCCTCGTCGGTCGGGGTGCGGTATTCCTGGCTGGGACGCAGCGCGCGGCGGCGGGCGATGAACGCACGGTGGGCGGTGATGACCTCGTCGGGGTAGACGGCCTTGTATCCCATGGTGACGTTGATGTCGCGATGACCGGCGACCAGTTGGGCGATGTGCGGCGGCATGCCGTGCATGATCGCGTCGGTGATCAGGATCCGGCGGAAGTCGTGGGGCACGAAGCGCAGCGGTTGCCCGCTGGCGTCGGTGAGCCCGGTGCCAGCCAACGCGGCGGTGATCAGCTCACGGATCGCCGGCCCGGTGATCGCGCGGTGTTCACCGCCGAAGCGGCGCTGGAACAGCAGCGGCATCGGCGGGTTCCAGATTCGTTCGTGGTAGTCGTAGGCGACGACGAGTGGGACGGTCCCGTGCTGGTTACGGACTCGGCTGATGATCGCGGAGAGCACGTCGGCGAGTTCTGGGCTGATCACCAGCAGCCGTTCGGCGTCGGTCTTGGACGGCGCGATCTGTAGTAGCGGGACGAGTTCCCCGGTGGCCGGTAGCCGGTAGTGGATCAGGCTGTGGTGCGAGAGTTCGGTCAGCTCCTCGATCCGCACGCCTGTGTGGTGAAGAACCTCGACCGCGGCCCAGGTCCAGAACGCTTGGTGTTCTTCGTGGCTGAGATCGCGCCGTTCGCCGGTGTCGGGTTCGTCGGCCCAGGTCTTGCCGACCGTGGCGTGGCTGGTGACCGCGCGGCGCAGCGTCTGACCCGCCGCGGTGAACAGCCCGCCGGGCTCGGTGGACTGTGCCGCCTGCAGCCGTTCGGTGGCTGCGTGCAGGGCGGTGGTGACGGCGTCGACGAGCACCGGCATGACCGGCAAGCGTTCGCGGGTGCGCTGATCCATCCGGGACTTGCGGTGGGAGCGTTTCTTCTTCTGCGCCGCCGCGTCGCTGTCTCGCACCGGGCAGGGCGCTACCCACGGTGCCCAGCGGGACGGATCGTCGGCCGCCCACTGGCTCAGGTCGAGATAGAAGGCGCGCACCGTCATCAGGTGGTCGGCGGCGTTGACCCGCGGCAGCTGCCGGGTGGTGAGCTGTCCGTTGACGGTGGCGCGGACGGTCTTGGTGGCGATGCGCTGTTTCCAGGCGGTCACGACCTCGGCGGGCAGGTGCAGCGAGGCGATGCCTGGGTGGTGGATCTCCAGATCCCGCCAGAACAGCCGGCCCAGGGTGTAGGAGAGCTTGTGCAGGCTGGCGTAGTCCAGGCCGGTGCGGCGTTCCCGCAGATAATCCACCAGCAGGTCACGCACCGGCCGGCAGGCGATGCGATAGCGGTCGATGAGCTGCTCGCAGCTCAATTGTCCTTGCGTGCGTAAGCCTCGCGCCGTTGGTGTCGTCTCATCGAGCACGTCGGCGGCGCGCAACAGCTGGTAGAAGTACGGGCTGCGCGCGGCCCGACCGGCCGGCTGATCGTCCAATGCGCGCAGCAGTTGCAGGCAGTCGCCGACCGTGATGTCGCCGACCCCGCCGCCCTTGGCGGCCACGATGACCGCGATCCGGCGCAGCGCCAACTGGACGGTGTGCGCGTTGACGCCCGCTCCGTCGACCAACGCGGTCAGCCGCGCGAACCCATCCGGGTCGCGGCCGGAGGCGATCGCGGTGACCAGCTCCCGTGGCGTGGCCGGTGTGAGCAGCCAGCCCAGGCTGGGGCGGATGACATCGCCGGCGACCAGCAGCGACATGCCCCGGGCCAGCGCGAGACGGCCGTGTTCGGTGTCCGCCCGTTCGCGGCCGGTGGCGGCGAGCGCGGCGGTCGGGAGACGCCGCCACGCGATGTTGCCCTCGGCGTCGGCGCCGGAGGCCAGCCAGCGGTCTTGCCAACTGTCGCCAGGCTGGAGCTCGAGCCAGTCCAGCACCCAATCCAGTCCGCGGCGCCTCTCGGTGTGCCGGCACGCTAATGCCACGCTGAACGGCTCGCCGAGTAGCCGGGCCATGAGCTGTGCCCGCGGCGCAACGGTCGCCGGCCAGTCGCTGGCGAGTGCGCGCGGCGGGAATCGGCGCGAGAGCGCGATCGCGTTCGGCGACGAACTCGACTCGAGCCGCGCGGCCGGTCGGGCTCCCTGATACAAGCCGCCCACCGCCGTCGTGCTCACCTGCCTGACCTCGCTCACTGGACACGCTCGCCGAATAGCACCTGCAGCGACTCGGGCCGGTAGCGCAACCTGCCGCTCGTCCCGTCCGGCGGATCGCCCGGGGCGGCCTTGGCGCGCCGGTCGTGGTGAGCCAGCACGGCGGCGATCATGTCCTCGGCCGATGCGGTCACATACAGCTGGGTCGTGGACAGGTGCGCGTGGCCAAGGACCCACTGCACGTCGGTCAGGGTCATCTGCGGGTCGCGGGCCATCCGGTAGGCGGCCGAATGTCGCAGATCGTGCAGCGTCCAGTTCGATCCCAACGCCGTGTTGGCCCGGGTGAACATCGCCCGCGCCGCGTGGTAGGTCAACGCGCGCAACGGCTGTCGCCGCGTCCACCACAGCGGCTGATCGGGCCCGGGCGGCACCAGACCGGCCAGCTGCGCCTGATACAGCCGCAACCAGACGAACGCGTCCGGCGAGGCGGGCAGCGTCTGCACCGCCCGGCTCCCCTTGCGGATCACGCTGATCAGCTGCTGACCCGGGTCGACATCAGCGACCGTGGCGCCCAACAGTTCCGAGGCCCGCGCACCGGTCGAGATCCAAAACGCCAGCAGCGCCCGGTCCCGATGGGAGCCGAGCCCGGCGAACAGCTTGTCGAACATCGCGTCCGGGATCTGGCGCGGCACCCGCGCGGTCAGCCGGGGCCGGAACCGGCCGCTGCGCCCGGGCGTGAAGGTGTCCATCAGATTGTGGTGCGCGTTCGCCCGCCCGCGCCGGCGATGCCGTGCCAGCGGGAACGGGTTCACCATCGGTCCGGTGCCCGCCTCCAGGTGGAACTCGTAGAAGCCGCGCAGCACCGTCTCACAGTGCGCCACCGTCGCCGGCGCGTACTTCACACCCGGCGCCGGCTTGCCGGTCACCGGGTTCGGCGTCAATCCCGGCCGACGTGCCGGCCTCGCCAGCGTCGACGCCCCCTCACCGTCCCGGCGACGCCAGTGCACCCCGGCCGGCTTGTCGGCCAACTGCAGCCAGCAGCAGAAATCGCGCGCCTCGACCGAGCTGACCCGGTCCCAACTCACGCCGATCGCCCACACGAACCGGAACCAGCGCAGCAGATCCATGCCGTAGGAGCGCAGCGTGCCCGGCAGGCGCCCACACGCCTGCAGATCCCGCAGGAACGCGGCGACCGGCGCGACCACCACACCGTGTCCGTCCACGAGTCGATACGGCTCGAAGACCTCGCCGGTCGCCACCAGCGACCCGGCCGGCGGCACGACCAACGACCCCAGATCCCGCGGCATGTCCGCTGCTCCACCCACGGGACCGGACCGTAGCCACGCACCCAACACCACGACACCACGACACGAACGAACGCCTCAGTAGTTCAGTCAACGGGGCGTCTTCCAGCAGCTTCTCCACCCGCTGCTTGACCCGGGTGCGGTCGGCGACCAGGTCGAAGCGGGTCCGGGCCAGGTCTCGCACCTGGCGCATCGGCTCGGCGGGCACGAACGACGGTGAGACCATCGACTTCTCGGCGAGCTTGGCCAGCCACACCGCGTCGATCTTGTCCGTCTTCGGCCGGCCCGGGACGTTCTTGGCCTGGGTGGCGTTGACCAGCCACACCGTCAGTCCGCGCGCGGCGAGAATGTAGTAGAACGGACGCCAGTAGTCCGAGGTCGACTCCAAGACCGCGCGCTCGATGCCATCGCAGACCAGGTGGTCTGCAAGTTCAAGCAGCGCGTCGGTGTCGGAACCGACCGGCCACACCTTGGTGACCCTCCGGCCCGGGATCGACTCGTGCGGCACCCGCGTGCACACCATCCCGCTGGCCTTGGCCACATCGATCCCGGCCACCCGAGCCACCACCTGTTCCCGTTCGTCAACGTCGATCTCGATCGGCTGCTGCACCGCTGGCCTCCTTCGCCCCTCCCCGGTTGAATGGGGTTCAGCGGGGCTGTCCGGGGGTCCGATAGGGAACCGAAAATCTGACCGGCGTGCTCGTAGCGACAGTGCGCGACCCTTCAGGCAGGGCCCCGGCGCCTGACTAACCAGCGGCCTCGAGTGCCAAGGAAACGACGGCGTCGGCGGACAGCCCCGCGATCATTTTCACGCCGTCGCGGCGCCTCCCGCAGGGGGTATGGGGACTAATCCGAAGTTACTAGTCTCGCTTGCGGCGCACGCCCAGCATGATGTCGTCCCACGACGGGATGCGAGCGCGAGCCGCCTTCTGCTCGTCGGTCTCCTGCTCGGCCGCGGTTGTTTGCACCATCGGGACGGGCCGGCGCGCGCCAGAACGCCGTGGCGCGCCGGTCATGGCGGGTTCTGCGGCTTCTGCGGCGGACTCGGCCATGAAGTGCAGCGGCAGCGGCTGGTCGGCCCGCTCATCGCTCAGTTGCCGGGTTGCACTGGGCGCCTGCGCTGGGGAACCCGCCACTAGCGGCAGCGGGCCGGTGTCGGCGTCTGCGTCGGGACGGACCTTCGCGTCTCGCGCCGCGGGCGTGGGGTCGGGGATCGGTGCCGCGATGGGCCGGATCGGCCGATCGGAGAGCAGATCGCCGGCTGTCTCGTCCACCGCTGTCAGCGTCCGCCCGGCGAGCACGAAGGACCAGTGCGCGGTCCGGTCGATGTCGCCGCCACGCCAGGTCGCCGAGATCAGCCACTGGCCGTCCTCGCGGCGGCAGGCATCCCAGCGCACGGCAGAAGGGTCGATCCCGTGCGCGGTGAACCGCCCGTCGACCGCCTCACCGAACACCACGAGGTGACCGTCCGACCGGCTAGCCCGTCCGCGCCGCGCCTCGTGGATGACGCGCTCGCGCTCGTCCAGGACGGGGCCGGCAAACACGAGGATCCTCTCGACAGGCAGGTCGGCCTCGCTGGCCAACGCTTGCGGGGTCTCGCCGGCGCGCACCCGCGTCTGGATCTCACGGGGGCTGATTGTCGGAGCATCCACCGTCTCCGCCGCCGCCGCGGGGGTCCTTGCTCGCAGGTCGTCATCGAGGAGCAGGCTGAACTTCTCGTCGCCGTCGACGGCCGCGACGACAACATGATCGCCGTCGGACCCGGGCCCGACGTAGCGAAGCTCGCGCATGCGCACGACCATACGGAGCACCAGCCGGCAATCCCGGCAGCACACGCCGGGCAACTTTGCGCGCCGGCGTCGCTGTCCGCCGCCCAGATCGTGCAACTTTCGGCAGTGTCAGGCGACCCAGGGTTGCACAATCGCCGCAGGGCTACAGCCGTTCGACGATGTGGTCGATGCAGCGGGTGAGTGCCTCGACATCGTCTGGATCGACCGCCGGGTACATGCCGATGCGCAGTTGGTTGCGGCCCAGCGCCCGGTACGGCTCGGTGTCGACGATGCCGTTCGCGCGCAGCGTCGCGGCGACAGCCGCGGCGTCGACGCCGACGAAGTCGATCGTGCCGACGACCGGGCTGCGCAGCCACGGGTCGGCAACGAACGGCGTGGCGTATGGGGATGCCTCGGCCCAGGCATACAGCCGCTGCGACGAGTCGCCCGTGCGCTTGGCCGCCCAGTCCAGGCCACCTTGCCCGAGCAGCCAGTCAAGCTGATGTGCCAGCAGGAAGAGCGTTCCGATCGCCGGCGTGTTGTACGTCTGGTTCCGGCGGCTGTTGTCGAGGGCGATGGTCAGGTCGAGCGACGCCGGGATCCAGCGGCCCGACGCTTTGATCCGTCCGGCGCGCTCGATTGCGGCGGGGGAGAGCGCGGCGAGCCACAGCCCGCCGTCCGACGCGAAAGACTTCTGCGGCGCGAAGTAGTAGGCGTCCGCCTCGGCGACGTCGACGGCCATCCCGCCAGCCGCCGAGGTGGCGTCGATCAGCATCAGGGCGTCGCCGCCTGCGACCCGGCGTACGGGCAGCGCCACCCCGGTGGAGGTCTCGTTGTGCGGCCAGGCGTAGGCATCGATGCCCGCCTCGGCGACGGGTGCCGCGCCGCTTCCCGGTTCGGCCCGGCGGACCGACTGCTGGCCGAGGAACGGCGCTTGCCGGGTGACCGCCGCGAACTTGGCCGAGAACTCGCCGCACACGACATGCTGCGCGCGAGCGTCGATCAGGCCGATCGCCGCCGCGTCCCAGAACGCCGTCGAACCGCCGTTGCCGAGCGCCACCTCGTACCCGTCCGGAAGCGTGAGAAGCTCGCGCAACCCGTCCCGGATCCGCCCGACGAGCGATCGGACCGGGCTCTGCCGGTGGCTGGTGCCGAGCAGCGTCGTCCCAGTGGCGGCAAGCGACTCGAGCGCCGCCAGCGGCACCTTCGACGGCCCGGATCCGAAGCGGCCATCGGCGGGCCGCAGCGAGGCGGGGATCGAGATCGGTGTGCTCACGCGAGCAATGTTCGCATCCCGCGTCGACCGATAATGCGGCTGTCTGAGAAATTGGAAAGAACGCGGCAGCCTTTACGCGGAGAACAACTTGGCTGTGTCACTATTGATGTTGGCACTTCGCGTCAGCGAAGGGCGCAGGCGATCGCCACCCGACCCCCCGCGGGTGGCGGTCGCCTTCCTATGTACTGCCCGCAGATCAACCTGCAAGATCACAGCGGCAGGCTGAGAGTCCCGATCTTGTCACGCGGAACCCGATCGGACGCTCGACGGGGTGAGATCAGTCCGGACTCTGGATATTGGCTGCTGCCTGCAGGGCGGCAGGTTCGACGCGCAGCCACTCTTCGGCCCGGTCCCGAGTGACGCCGAGACCACTCAGCAGCTCGGCGGCGAGCTCGTCTTCGTTGCGCAGCAGCCCCGACACGTGTTCCTCCTGCCTCGCGCTGCGCTCGACGCGTCAGACCATATGCGCGATGTCGCCCCATCCCGCGACGTCGGACGGCTTGCGCGGCTCAGGCCCGATGTAGCGTGCGGACGGGCGCACCAGCCGTCCGGTCTTCTTCTGCTCCAAGATGTGCGCGCACCAGCCGCCGGTTCGGGCACAGGTGAACATGGCGGGCATCATGTGCGGCGGCACCTCGGCGAAGTCGAGGATGACGGCCGCCCAGAACTCCACGTTCGTCTCGATGGGGCGATCCGGACGACGGTCGCGCAGCTCGGCTAGCGCCGCCTGCTCCAGCGCGGCTGCCGCCTCGTACCGCGGCGCGTCGAGCTCCTTGCAGGTGCGGCGCAGCACTCTGGCGCGCGGATCCTCGGCGCGGTACACCCGGTGGCCAAAGCCCATCAGCCGGTCCTGCCGATCGAGTACGCCCGAGACCACCTTGCGAGCATCACCCGTCTTCTCGACCTGTTCGATCATCGGCAGCACCCGGGCTGGTGCGCCGCCGTGCAGCGGGCCGCTCATCGCGCCGACCGCGCCAGAGATCGCCGCCGCCACGTCGGCACCGGTCGAGGCGATCACGCGCGCGGTGAACGTGGACGCGTTCATGCCGTGCTCCGCAGCCGAGACGAAGTAGGCATCGACGGCCTTGGTGTGCTCTGGATTCGGCTCGCCGCGCCAGCGCGTCATGAAACGCTCGATGATCGTGCGGCATTGGTCGATCCGCGACTGAGGGACGGCCGGAATCCCCACACCACGTGCGGATTGCGCCACGTACGACAGGGCCATGACCGAGGCGCGCGCCAGCTGCTCGCGGGCCTCGTCGTTGCTGACGTCCAGCAGCGGACGGTATCCCCAGATAGGCGAGAGCATGGCGAGAGCGGCCTGCACGTCGACACGTACGTCGCCGGTGTGTACCGGGATGGGGAAAGGCTCGGCCGGTGGCAGTCCAGGGCCGAACTTGCCGTCGACCAGCAGCGCCCAGACGTTGCCGAACGTGACGTGCCCGACGAGATCCTCGATGTCGACGCCGCGGTAGCGCAGCGCCCCGCCGTCCTTGTCCGGTTCGGCGATCTCGGTCTCGAACGCGATGACACCCTCGAGCCCCGGGCTGTAGTCGCCTGGCATCAGACGTTTCTCCGTTCGGTTGCTGGTGTTATGTGGGCCGACGTCGTCATTGTGCCCCGCGGCATCCGTGACGTGACAGGCGAGGTGGGAGGATCACCGCGTGGCAGATCTGCCGGGGATGCGCCAGGCGTACCGGCGCGCGCAACTGGCTCAATGCATGGTTGCGCCCACCTGGCTGGAGCAGTTGCGGGCCTGGTTCGACGAGGCCCTCGCGAACGACGCGATGGTCGAGCCCAACGCTATGCAGGTGGCGACCGTGGACGGGGCCGGCAGGCCGTCGGTCCGCACGGTCCTGGCCAAGGCGATCGACGAGCGGGGCGTCGTCTTCTACAGCAACTACGACTCGGCGAAGGGCCGCGACCTGGCGAGCCGCCCGTACGCCGCAGCCGTGTTCGCATGGCTCGCACTCGAGCGTCAGGCCCGGCTGACCGGGATGGTCGACCGGGTCGGCCGAGCCGAGACGGAGGCGTACTTCGCGTCCCGCCCGAGGGGTTCGCAGCTGGCCGCCTGGGCGTCGGCGCAGTCGGCCGTCGTCGCATCGCGTGCCGTGCTCGAGGCTGCAATACGCGAGGTCGAGGCTCGATTCGCTGGGCAGGATGTGCCAGCGCCGCCGAACTGGGGCGGTTACCTGATCCGTCCCGAGTCCGTGGAGTTCTGGCAGGGACGGGAGGACCGGTTGCACGACCGGATTCGGTACCGACGCGACGGCACGGTGTGGGTCATCGAGCGCCTCGCGCCGTGAGCGAACGTAGTGAGATGTCTCGGCCGGCGTGGAGCGGCGGACCTGCGGCCCGCAGTGTGCAGTCGTCGTGCTGATCGAGGGATGCGCGGTGCGGCCGTTCTGGCGTTACGACTCCAGCGTGATCTCGACGGCGCGATAGGTTCACGCAATGGCGCTGTCCGGGCAGCAGTACACGATCAGGGCGGGCGAACACGAGGCGACGATCGCGGAGGTCGGGGCCTCGCTGCGCCGTTACACCCTGCGCGGAGTGGACGTCACCTCGCCGTACGGGGAGGACGAGATCGCCCCCAAGGGCTCCGGCGCCGTGCTCGTGCCATGGCCGAATCGCCTGCGTGGCGGGCGATTCACGTTCGACGCGGTGGTCTATCAGCTACCGCTCACCGAGCCGGACAAGGGCAACGCGATCCATGGCCTGGCTCGCTGGGTGCGCTGGACACCGCTGGCGGTCGAGCCCGCATCCGTCACGCTCGGGATCGACCTGGTGCCGCAGAACGGCTGGCCGTTCGAGATACGCGTCGAGGTGACCTACGCGTTGCACGCCGAGCTCGGGCTCACCGTCACCGGCGTCGCACGCAACACGGGTGCCGACCGGGCGCCGTTCGGCGCCGGATTCCACCCCTACCTGTCCTTGCACGGGCAGCCGATCGACGACGTGACGCTGCGCCTTCCGGCGGCGGAGCGGATCGTCACCGACGAGGCGCAGTTGCCGATCGGCCAGCAGGCGGTCGGCGGCACGCCTCACGACTTCCGGCGCGGCCGCCGGCTGCGGGGCATCCGGCTCGACGATGGGTTCACCCGGCTGGCGCTTGTAGATGGCCGCGGGTCGGCGGAGGTACGCACGAAGTCCGACAGGGCCGCGCTCTGGTTCGACTCGGCGTTTCGGTATTTGCAAGTCTTCACCCCCGACGTCGCCGGCGGCGAGCCGGCAATCGCGATCGAGCCGATGACCTGCCCGCCCGACGCGTTCAATTCAGGGGTGGATCTGATCGTGCTCGAGCCCGGCGGGATGTGGACAGGCACTTGGGGAATCACGCCGCTGCCCGAGCCGGTCCGCCGGCGGCCGATGCGGACGCCACGGCGCCGTTAGCCGCGCCGACATTCGCTGTGTTCATCGGCACAGAGCGCGGCCATGATCGCTACGATCCGCGCGTGCCCGCACCCGCACCGCGCTTGGTCCGCTCGGCATCCTGGTGGCATGCGCTGACCGCGCTCGCCGTTCTGGTAGGGCTCATCTGGCAACTAGTCCTGGTGATCCAGGGCGTCAACGTGCTGGTGTTGCCGAGCGGCAAGTTGCCGGGGGTGTCGACCCGGATCATCCGGTTCCTGAGCTTCTTCACCGTGCAGTCCAACATTTTGGTTGCCTTCACCGCAGCCACGCTCGCCTGGCGGCCGAAGTGCGACGGGCGTACTTGGCGGGTACTGCGGCTCGACGCGCTGTTCGGTATCACCGTCACCGGCATCGTCTACTCCACGCTGTTGCGCGGCGTGGTCGATCTGCATGGCGCCGCGGCGGTAACCAACACGCTGCTGCACTATGTCTCCCCGCTGATGGCGGTGATCGGCTGGCTGCTGTTCGGGCCACGCCCGCGTATCGACGAGAACACGCTGCTGCTGTCGCTGATCTGGCCGACCCTCTACGTGAGCTACACCTTCGCGCACGGCGCCGCGACGGACTGGTATCCGTACCCATTCGTCGACGTCACGAAGCTCGGCTACCTGACGGTGATCCGCAACGGGATAGGACTGATCGTGCTGCTCGTCGGCGTCGGCGCGCTGTTCATGTACGTCGACCATCGGCTCACCCGCCAGCCGGCTCAGGCTGCCCGGTCTGGTTGATCAGAACGGGGCTGGGTCGACGTCCGCACTCTGCGCGGGTTCTGGCGGCGGCGGGTTGGGATGGCTGGAGGTGTGGGTGTGGTAGGTGTGGCCGGTGGGGCTGGTCCATGTGTAGCCGCCGGCCGGGTCGCGCTGCACCTGCCAGCCGTGTTCGTCCTTGACCGCGTGATGCCGTGGGCAGAGGGGTGCGATGTTCTGCTGACTGGTCGGCCCGCCGTCGACGTGGCGGATCCGGTGGTCGAGGTCGCAGTGGGGCGCGGGCCGCTGGCAGTGCGGGAATCCACATGTCTTTCCCGGTCACCGGGTCGAGCACCAGGCGCCGCCAGGTACCGGTCTCATCGGCTGCCATGCGCCGGGCCAACTCAGCGGTGATCGGGCCGTGCCCACCGAGTTCGGCGGGATGCTCATCCAGACCAAGCAACGTGGACAGCGCGATGGTGACCTCGACGTTCGGCCGCAGCCCTTGCGACCGGGGCAGCAGCGGGTCGTGCAACGCGGCCACGCCCAGGTCGACCAGCGCGTCGGCGCGGCGCTGATCCATGGCGCGGGTGTCATCCGCCGAGGTGACTGAGGCCAAGGCGTCGACCGCGGCCATCAGCCCGGCTGCGCCTTCGGCGGGCAGTAAGGCCCACAGCGTCGCCATGCCGTCCTCGGCTGGGGTGTGCCGCACGCACCGGTCGCCCAGCGCCCGCTGGTGTCGCTGCTCGGCCGACGCCGGGTCGGCGACCAGCACCGCCCGGCGCACGCTGGCCCGGAACTCACCCACACTCTGCCGCCCGGCCCGGGGCAGCACCCGGGCCTCCACCACCGCCGCGGCTGTCTCGTCGAGGACCGCCACGGCCTCAGCAAGCGCCCGGGCGTGCCAGTACGTGATCTCCCCGGCCTCCAACATCGCCAGGGTGTCCGGCAGCCGGTCCCGCAACGCGCTCGCGACCGCCAGCCGCGCCTCCGCGGTCAGACCCGCTAGGCGCAGCGCGCAGCCCACCGTCTCCCGAGCCAGATTCCGGTCCTTCTGCTGCCCCGGCCGGCCACCAGACGGTGTCTGCGTGTCGATGTCGGCCAGCACCCGCTGCTGCAGGCCCTGCAACCAGCCGATCTGCCGCTCGATCCCGGCCAGCACATCGACCTGTCCAGCGGCGTCCAGCCGGGCGAGGTCCACCGCGGCCAACGCCGCGGTCACCACCGCCCCAGGCGCGGCGGCAGCCGCCGCGGCCACCGCATCGCCGGGCCGGGTGACCGCATCGAACCCGGTCACCCCGGCCGGCTCGTCCAGCCAGGCCGGCGGCTCCCGGTCGACCCACCCATCATCGAACATACGTACGAGTCTACCCGACCTGAACAGGTTCTGTCGAGAGAGAATCAGCTTATTTTCACGGGTTTTCTCAGCGTTTGCTGATGCGCACCAGGCTGCACGCCATGCCGGTACGTGTGTCCGCGGCACCGTTCCGCAATCAGGCGGGACGGTTATTGCGGTTGATCGCTTCACCTGACGGTTGGTGACTTGGCGGGTCGTCGGGAATTCGGCGGCTGGGAGCGCGCAACCGTTGGCGTGGGCGCTGTCAGGCACCGCCACACCCCCCATCGCCAATGTCGAGAGCGAAATGCCAACGGCCACCAGTGCTCTCCGACACCGTCTGGCGTATCGACGCCGGCCGCGCCGGCAGCGCGCGCCTTTTCCCGCCGATGAGGCCGGGCCGCTGCCGATCACGGCCGGGGCATCAGCGGGCTCACCCGGCAACCATTGCACCGCGGGCGGCCTGAGCCGGGCGCACACCGGGTGGCCCTTCGCGTCGGTGAGCCCCAGCCGGGCCACCAGACGCCCGGAACGCTCGGCAGCCGCAATGACGTTGGGCTCGACATCGTCGAGAAACAGTTTGGCGCGCCGGAACAGGGTGAACGTCGCGTCCGCATCGACGGTGCCCCAGGACAGGTAGATGAACCGCTGCCCGGGCCCGCCCTGCATGTAGGGACCGCGTACGTCGGGTCCGGTTGGGCCGGCGATCACGGTGGCATCGAAGGCCCACACCGCCGACGGCGCATCCCCGGGCTGCAGGTCGAGTAACTCGTCGCGGCGGCGCGCGATGACGGCTAGGAAAGGCGGCCTCTGCGCCAACATACAGCTGCAGCCGGGCTCCTCGGATCAGCCCGTGGCCGAGCTGGCCAGTGGTGGCGCGTGTGCGGCGTGCCGGTCGCTGCCTTCGGCAGTGGGTCACGGCCGACCTGCGAGGGCGCCAGGCGCCTCGGCCGGTTCGTGCGGCCGAGTCGGGCCGGTTTCCGAGAGCCGGGTGAGGTTGCGGGTCGAGGACGGCAGCAGGGTGAGCAGCAGCGCGATCGATCCGAGCGCCCCGCCGATCTCGAGCAGGCGCACGTCGCCCACCGTCCGGCTGAGCCAGCCGGAGAGCAGGTAGCCGGCGGGCAAGAGCGCCAGCGAGCCCATCCAGTCCCAGGCCGACACCCGGGATAGCAGGTGCGGCGGGATCCGTTGCGCCAGCGCGGCCTCCCAGAGCACGGCGAACAGCCCGATGCCCGCGCCGGCTACCGCCATCAACGGGTACAAGACCGGTAACGGCGGGCCGAAGGCGTACAACGCCAGCGCGCCAGGCCACAGCACGGACACGGCCGCACCGACCCGCATCGGATAGACGGGTCGCCAGCGCGATCCGACAATCGCGCCGGTGATGGTGCCGACGCCGAACGCTGCGTTGGCAAGGCCGTACACGGCCTCCGTGCCGTAGGTCTGTTCGGCCACCGCAGCCCCGAGTACGAAGAACGGGGCAAGCGCGGTCAGTAACGCCGCCGAGAAGCAGATGATGGTGACCAGCACCCAGGGCCGGGTGCGCACCGCCCGCCAGCCCTCGTGCAGCTCGGTCAGCATCGATTCGCGTGCCTTCTGCTGACCACGCGGACGCGCGTGCACACGTGCCACCAGTGCCGCGGAGACCAGAAACGTCGCCGCGTCCAGCCCGAAGGCCCAGCCGCCGCCGACGCCCAGCACCAGAGCCGTGGCCAGGGCGGGGCTGGCGAAGTTGGCCAGTTCGGCGCTAACGCCGCCGAGTGCTTGCGCGCCCTGGATGTCGTCGTCGGAGGAGACCGTCTGCGGAATCAGGCCGGTATATGCCGGGCGGAAGAAGGCTTCCGCCGTGCCGTAAAGCAATCCGATGACGACCATCTGCCAGATGCGCACCGTGCCGGTCGCGATGAGCAGGGCCAGGATGCCATGCAGCACGGCTCGGCTCAGGTCGGACACGACAATCACCGTTTGGCGCGGGAGCCGATCGGCCACCACGCCACCGACGAGAACGAAGGTCACCAGCGGGGCTGCGTAGGCGGCAAGAACATACGCGACGTCGGCGGAACGGTCAGTCAGCCGGGTGACGAACAGCCCGATGGCGACGATGACTAGTGCGTCACCGACCACGCTCACCGACTGGCTCAGCCAGAGCAGCCGAAAATCACGCGAGCGCAACGCCGTCAACACACGCTGACGGTAACCGCGGCGTCATCTGAATTGGATTGAGTCAACGGTTCGGGACGTATCTGCACTCGGCCGACGTGCTCCACCTGGCTATAGCTGCCAGTACCGCTCTGCATGCCGGGGGGATCACTATGCGCGTAGCCGTCATCGGCGCCGGGCCGACGGGTCTCTTCACAGCTGTTGCGCTGGCCAGGCGCGGTCATCACGTCACGGTCGTCGATCGTGACCGCGGTCCGAACGGCCACGGGCCGTGGCAGCGCAAGGGCGTCATGCAGTTCCATCATCCGCACTCGTTCCGGTGGCAGGTAATCGAGGCACTGCAGGCCGAAATCCCCGAGGCCTGGGACGCGCTGCTCGCCGCTGGGGCGGTCCCGGTCTCGGCACCCCAGCAACCGAACCGGGTGATCGCGCTTCGCTGTCGCCGGATTCTGTTCGAGCGGACGCTGCGTTCGGTCGCCGAGGCCGAGCCAGGCGTGGCGCTGCTGACCGGGCACGCCGCGGCGGTGACGCACGAACGCGGGCGCGCCACCGGGATCCGCCTCGACGACGGCACGGTGATGGCCGACCTGGTGCTCGACGCGTCCGGCCGAGCCGGGCGGCTGACCCGGACGCTGCTGCAACCGGCCGAAGGCGGCGACTGCGGTATCTCCTACGTGTCGCGCCAGTACCAGCTGCGCACCGGGGCGGAGGAGGGGCCGACCAATGCCCCGCCCGGACTCATCACCGGCTATCCCGGCTACCTGGTGATCGTGTTTCCGCACGACAACAGGGTCTTCTCGACGCTCATCGCGCGGGCCAGCAGCGACCGGGACCTGACCGGGCTGCGCATCAGTTCGGCATTCGAGGCGGCCACCCGGGCCATTCCACCGATGGCCATCTGGACCGACCCGCAGCGGAGTCACCCCATCACCGACGTGTTGGCCGGCGGGAACCTGTACAACGGCTACCGCGGTCAGCTCGACGATGCCGGCAGGGTCCCGCTGCCCGGGCTGATCGCCCTCGGCGACGCGGTGTGCACCACCAACCCGGCATTGGGACGCGGGGTGGCCACCTCGCTGATGCAGGCCCGCCAGCTGCTCGACCTGCTAGCCGTGCACGGCCGCGACTTCGGCAGCTGTTCGCTGGCGTTCGACGACTGGTGCCGGGACAACATCAAGCCGTGGTTCGACGATCACGTCTACACCGACGCGCACCTGCAACGGCGCTGGGCCGGCGAGGACGTCGACCTCACCCGCCGGCTGCCGTCCGATCTCATCACCGCCGCGGCGGATACCCATCCGGAGCTACTGCCGGTGGTCGGGCCGTACCTCGCCATGCAGGCCCTGCCAAGCAGCCTGGACGACATCGAGCCCCGGGTTCGAGAGATCTTCGCCAGCGGCTGGCGCCCGGCGACACCGGATGGCCCCACCCGCGACGACCTGGCTGAACTGGTCACCCGCACAACGGCGAAGCCCGACGGACGGCACGGCTTGGCGGAGCACGCCTTCGTGAACGCGTGACTTCATGCTTGAGTTGGTGCATGAGCGACAACATCTATAACGACAGCTTCGAGGGCAACGATCAGCTCGACCCGTCCGAGACGTTGACAGGCGACAACACCGAAGACCCGCTCGACGCCGGATACTCGCCGCCCGACTACGAACCCAAGGCCACCCGCTTCGGCACAACGGCGGAGGAGGAGCGTAGCGGCGAGTCGCTCGACCAGCTGCTCGCCGAGGAGGAGCCGGACATCACCGTCGAGGACGTCACCTTCAGCGCCGCCGAAGAGCGGGCCGGCCGGCTAGTCGCACCCGACGAGGGTGCGCACGAGGACGAGGAGAAGGACGAAGTCGCCTACGACGTCGGGCGTGCTGGGGACGCGGCCAGTGCCGAAGAGGCGGCCGTCCACGTCATCGAGGAGGAGTAGCCGCGGGCGACGGAAGGCGCAGGCTGGCCGCGCCCACGATGAGCGCAATCAGCACCTGAATTCCCACGACGACCGCGAACCCCGTCCGCATGTTCGTCGCCGACAGCGCGGTGAACAGCGTGCCCAGGGCGGCGACGCCCAACGCGAGCGAGCCCTGCTGCACGGTGACCAGCACGCCGCTGCCGATACCGGCCAGCCGCGGTGGCACGTCGGCGAGGATCGTGCGGAACAGCCCGCCCAGCGCGAAGGACTGCCCAACGCCAGCGACGGCCAGGCTGGGCGTCATGGCCAGGACGTCAAGGTGCGGCCAGTGCCCGAGCAACTGCGGGATCAAGGTGGCGAGTCCCACGGCCTGCAGCGCGAGGCCCACGGTGATGACCCGCCGTCCGTACCGAGTGACCAGCCGAGCAACCGCCAGCGCGCCCAGGAAGAAACCCACCGCCATCGGCGTGATCGCGACGCCAGCGTGCAGGGCACTCTGGCGCAGCCCGTCCTGCACCGTGATCGCGAAGACGAACATGAACGCGCCGAATCCCATGAAGAACGGCACGGCCATCGCCAGCCCGAGGCGCATCGCGGGCAAGCCGACCAGCGACGGCGGAATCAGCGGCGTCCGCCCGGCCGTCTCCGAGCGACGCTCGACGGTGAACGCGGCCGCGGCCGCGAGCGGAGCCAGCCCGAGAAGCAGCCACGTCCAGACCGGCCAGCCGAGGGCGTGGCCTTCGGTGAGCGGGATGAGCAGGGACACCAGGGTGATCCCGAGCAGCGCGGTGCCGGGGACGTCCACGCTGGCCGGAGCCGGCGAGCGCGTCTCGGGCACCACGCGCGCTGCCAGCGCGATGCCGACGAGGCCCACCGGCACGTTGACGAGGAAGATAGGCCGCCAGCCGAGGCCGGCGATGTCGGCGCTGACGAGCAGCCCGCCGAGCAGCTGACCGACCGCGGCGGCGAGCCCGCCGGTGGCCGCGTACAGCCCGATTGCCCGGGCCCGTGCTTGTCCCTCCAGCGTCGCCTGGAAGCTCGCCAGCACCTGCGGCACGATCGCCGCAGCGGTCATGCCCTGAGCGATGCGTGCGGCGATCAGCACGTCGACGTTGGGTGCAATGCCGCACACCAACGAGGCCAGCGTGAAGCCCGCCATACCCGAGACGAACATCCGCCGCCGCCCGATCGCATCGCCGAGCCGTCCGCCGATCACGAGCATCAATGCGTACGCGGTGCCGTAGCCGGCGACGATGAGCTCTAGGACCGGCGCAGACGCGTGCAGATCGGTGTCGATCGTCGGCAGGGCGACGTTGACGATGAAGAAGTCGAGGATGGGCAGGAAGGCGCCCATCAGCAGGACGATCAGCCCCGCCGGGCTCAGGGTGGACGCCTCGGCCGGGATCGTCCGGACCGGTGCGGCGCGCAATGCAGTCGTCATGGCATTGACGGTGCGCCTTGCCCTAGACTGGTAGCAAGAGCCCAGTTATCCAGGTATAAGGGGTACCTGGAAACGTGTCGCCGGATGAGGCAGGCTGAGCACATGACGTCCCTTACGGCAGCCGCGGCCCCGCCGAAGGCAGCGGCACTGCGGCACCCCGATCCTGGGGCCATCCGCCGGGCGGAGCTGTCGGCGTTCCTGCGCAGCCGGCGGGAGCGGATCTCGCCGTCCCAGGCCGGCGTGCCGCTTGGCGGGCGCCGCCGGACACCGGGTCTGCGCCGGGAGGAGGTCGCCCAGCTCGCCGGCCTGGGCGTCACCTGGTACACGTGGCTCGAGCAAGGTCGCGACATCAAGGTGTCGGACCAGGTGCTGGAGTCCATCGCCCGGACGCTGCTGCTGGACCCGGACGAGCGCGCTCACCTGTTCACCCTCGCGGGATCCACCGAGCAGGCCCCTCGAGGTGACTGCTCGCCCGTCACGCCGACTGTGCTCTCGCTGCTGGATCAGCTGATGCCCTTCCCGGCCTGTGTGCAGACCGGCAAGTACGACCTGCTTGCCTACAACACCGCCTATGCGCGGCTGATCGACGACATCGACGCGCTGCCTGTCGAGGACCGCAACTGCATGTGGCTGCTGTTCACCAATCCGGCCTGGCGCAAGGCATGTCCTGACTGGGACATCGTCGCCGCGCGCATGGTCGCACAATTCCGCGCGCTGATGGCCGAGCACGTCGCGGAGCCCGCCTGGAAGTCGCACCTGCGCCGGCTGCATAGGGCATCGCCAGAGTTCGCGGCGTTGTGGGATCGGCACGAGGTCGCGGGCGTGCAGAACAAGGGCAAGCGGTTCCGCAATCCGCTGGTCGGCATGCTGCGCTTCGACGTGACCAACACCTGGCTGCAACCCCGGCACGGCATGCGGCTGCTCATGTACACCCCGGCGGACAACGAGACGCGCCGGCGTCTCGACCGGCTCGTGCAGATCGTCGAGGAGGAACGGTGCGCCTGACCAAGTACTCGCACTCGTGCGTGCGGTTCGACGACGGCACCAGCTCCGTCGTGATCGACCCCGGCGTGCTATCGGAGGCGACCGAGGCGCTCGACGGGGCCGACGCTGTGCTGATCACCCACGAACACCCCGACCACATCGATGCCGGCGCGCTTCGCTCCGCCGCGGCGGCGAATCCACGACTACGTATCTGGGCACCGCGCGGCGTGGCCGAGTCGCTGGCCGACCTGGGCGACCAGGTCAGCGCCGCCGCCCCCGGCGAGACGTTCGAGGCGGCCGGGTTCAGCATCGAGACCTTCGGCGGCCAGCACGCGCTGATCCACCCGACGGTCCCGATCGTGGCCAATGTGTGCTACCTGGTGAACGGCACGGTCTTCCATCCGGGCGACTCGTTGATCGTCCCGGCCAAGCCGGTGCAGACGCTGTTCGTGCCGATCCACGCGCCGTGGTCCAAGGTGGCCGAGGTGATCGACTTCGCGGTGTCGGTGCGTGCCCCGCAGGCGTTCCAGATTCACGACGGCCTGTTGAACGAGACCGGGCTGGGGTTCACCGAGGGGCACGTGTCGCGCGTGGGCGGCTGGCATGGCACCGAGTTCCGGCACCTGCGCGCCCGTGAGACCGTCAGCGTGTGACCACCTCAGTTGGCCGCGCCCGCGAGCTGCTTGCCGCCCATCCGCTCGTCGACGGGCACAACGACCTGCCGTATGCGCTGAAGGAGCTTGGCTGCGAGCTGGACGACTACGACGTGTCGGTGCGCCAGGCCAAGACCCACACCGACCTCGTCCGGCTGGCGCAGGGTGGCGTCGGCGGCCAGTTCTGGTCGGTGTACGTGCCGGCGAACCTTGCCGGGTCGCAGGCGGTGACGACCACGTTGGAGCAGATCGACTTCGTCCATCGGCTGGTCGCGCGCTACCCCTCCCTGCTCGCGTTCGCCCGGACGGCTGATGACATCGAGCGGGCCCACGCGGCCGGAAGGATCGCCTCGTTGATCGGGGCCGAGGGTGGCCACTGCATCGACTCGTCGCTGGGCGTGCTGCGGATGTTCCACACGCTGGGCGTCCGTTACCTGACGCTCACCCACAACGAGAACGTGCCGTGGGCCGATTCCGCAACCGATACTCCCGCCCTCGGCGGGCTGAACGACTTCGGCCGCGATGTCGTTCGGGAGATGAACGCGCTCGGCATGCTTGTCGACCTCTCCCACGTGTCGGCCGACACCATGCGCGACGCGCTCGCCGCCAGTAACGCCCCAGTGATCTTCAGCCACTCGTCCGCGCGGGCGCTTTGCGACCACCCCCGCAACGTCCCCGACGACGTACTCGAGGCACTGCGTAGCAACGGTGGCGTATGCATGGTCACGTTCGTGCCCCAGTTCATCTGCGAGGAATGCCGAGCCTGGGACGCCGAGGTGCTCGCCGGGATGCGGGCGCGCGGCGAGGATTTCCGCGACTGGTCGGCGCACATGGCCGCCACCGCCGTCCGGGCGGTAGCCATGCCGATGCCGGTCGCGACGCTGGGTCAGGTGGCCGACCACATCGAGCACGTTCGCACTGTCGCCGGTGTCGAGCACGTCGGGATCGGCGGCGACTACGACGGGTGTTCCGCGCTGCCCGAGGGGTTGGCCGACGTCTCGTGCTATCCGGCGCTGATCGCCGAACTGATCGACCGCGGCTGGTCGGACGCCGAGCTCGCCGCGTTGACGCGGCGCAACGTCGTCCGCGCCCTCGCCGACGCTCAGCCCGCTCATGGCTAGGCGCGGGTCCGCGGGAGTCGGCGGCGCGTCGTTTACCCTACGAGGCTGACGGCAGTGCGGTGATGGGAGTCGTGGTGGGCAGTTTGTCGCAGGACGCGACCTTGTGGCAGGGCGGTGACCTGCGAGGCCTGTCGGCCGACCGCGCTTACCTCGATCTCGGCACCTGTGTCAACCGCTACGGGCCACCCGCTGCGGTGGCCGAGGCGCTGCAGACGCTTGACTTGGCAAGGCTGCGGGCACATCCCTACGACGCGGAGCACCTGCTGCTCGATGCGTACGCGGACTACCTCGGCTCGAGCGAGGACGAGCTGATCGCCGGCCGCGGGATTACCGAGTTCTTCCGGCTGTTCGCCGACGTGCTGCCCGCAGAGCGTGTCGCGGTGCTCACGCCTGACTACACCGACACGATCAAATTGTTCACAAACCACTTGTCCGAACCCGCTGACGTCATCGACACGCCCACCTCCCGGCTGGCCCGCATGGACGTCGCCATGGGGCGCTACGACTACGTCTTCTGCTCCAATCCGAACAACCCGCTCGGCATCTACATCGGCGCCGACGACCTGGCCGAGGTGTGCCGGGCGCATCCCTACTCGACCCTGGTCGTCGACGAGGCATATGTCGACTTCACCGCCGACGGCCCCAAACGGTCGATGATCCACACCGAGCTGCCCAACGTCGTCGTCCTGCTCTCACCCAACAAGCTGTTCGGCATCGCCGGTACCCGCACCGGTGCGATGTGGACGCGCAACGCCGCGCTGCGCGAGGCGATCGCCGCGCGGCGGCTGAACTGGTCAATCTCCTACCTGGACGCGCTGGTGGCGAGCACCGCCTTGCGGTCGCGCGACTGGGTGGAACGGACCCGCGCTGCGCTGCTGTCGACCGCGACCGAGATGGAGTCGCTGCTGTCCGATCGGCATCCGGGGGTGGTGACCGGCGTGCCGGTGCACTACCGGTTCGTCGCGACGGACGAGCCGTTGGCGGTGCATCGAGCCCTCGTCGACGATGGGATCGCGGTTCGGGTGTTCTCCGGCTCGCAGCCAGGCCGCGTATCCGGGCTGCGGATCACCGCGCCGACGGCCGCCGAATTCCCGCGGCTCGCCCGGGCGCTGGCCCGCTGAGCGCCGAACGGTGCAGGGTCAGTACCCGTTGCCGTACCCGCTCGAGCTGCTCGAGCTACTCGACGTCGAGCTGCTCGAGCTTGCACTCGAGGTCACCGGCGTGCCGGCGGGGGAGACGACCCACCACAATCCGCCGGACAGGTTCAGGCCTTGGCCCTTGGTCGTCCCCGGTCCCGAGTCGCCGACGTACGTGTAGACAGGCAGGCCCGCCACCGTGAGCTGATGCGACCCGTCCGACCGCGTCAGCGAGCCGAGCTTGGCGGTCACACCAGACACCGACGTGGGCAGCGTGGCCGGCGCGGACACGATCGGCCAGTACTGCAGACACGTTCCGTTGCAGGTCGAGTGGTTGGGTGAGTCGGGGGCGAAGAAATAGATCGTCTTGCCCTGGCTGTCGACGAGGATCGAGCCGAGCGGCGACGAGGTTACCGACACCGGTGCGCTGCCGGCGCCCTGTGCGGCGGCACTCGTTTGGCTGCCGCTGCCGCTATTGCTACTGCTGCTGCAGGCGGCGAGCACGCCAATTGCCGAGACCGCGCCGGCGACCATGGCCAGTCTCAAGCGGGTACTGAACATGAAGACCTCCGGGTGGGAACTACTACCTATCGATACGGAGCGGACGGTTGCCCGGTTCACCAGCCGAGCGACTGGTCGCCGTAGGCTGGCGATCATGCGATTCGGACTTTTCGTTCCGCAGGGCTGGCGGCTGGATCTCGCTGGCATCGAGGTGGCCCAGCAATGGCCGACGATGCTGCAGGTTGCTCGGCGTGCCGAAAGCGGACCGTGGGAGTCGGTGTGGGTCTATGACCACTTCCACACCGTGCCAGAGCCGACGGATGAGGTGACGCACGAGGCGTGGACGCTGATTGCCGCGCTCGCTGCGACGACCGCTCGGATCCGCCTTGGACAGATGTGCACCTGCGTCAGCTACCGCAATCCCGCCTACCTGGCCAAGGTCGCCGCCACCGTCGACGTCATCTCTGGCGGCCGGGTCGAGATGGGCATCGGCGGCGGGTGGTACGAGCACGAGTGGCGGGCGTACGGGTACGGCTTCCCGTCCGCCGGCGAGCGGCTCGGCCGGCTGGACGAGGGCGTGCAGATCATGCGGCAGCTGTGGACGTCCGGCCGGGCAACGCTCGATGGGGAGTACTACCAGGTCGACGGCGCGATCGGCCGGCCCCTGGCGGTGCAAGACGGCGGGATCCCGTTGTGGATCGCCGGCGGCGGCGAGCATAAGACGTTGCGCATCGCGGCGCGGTACGCCCAGTACACCAACTTCGACGGCACGCCGGAGGTGTTCGCGCATAAGTCCGAGGTGCTGGCCAGGCACTGCGAGGACATCGGCACCGACTACGGGGCGATCGTGCGGTCGGCCAACTACAACGTTGTCATCGGTGCGACGGACAAGGAGGTCGCTGACCGGCTCGCGTGGATCCATGGCCATTACGGGCCGCTCGCCTCGGCGCGGCAGTTGGCCAGGACGGCCGAGCTGTTCCGGACCGGCCCGCTCGTCGGAACGCCCGAGCAGATCGTCGAGACGCTGACGAAGCTGCAGGGCCTCGGCATGACGTACGCGATCACCTATTTCGGGCGCTTCCGGGAAGTCCGTGGGTCATGGTGTGGCCGGGTAGAGCTGTAGGCCACCGAGGTGGAAGTAGATCGCGGTCTTGAAGTGCTCGCGGTTGCGGTAGCCACGCGCTGAGACTCTGATCGCCTGGATGCGGGAGTTGAGGCCTTCGGCGCCGGCGTTGGTGATCCGGTGGGCGAAGTAGGACAGCAGCCCCGCCTGGTGACGTTTGAGTGTCTTAGCCGCGTCGATGATCGGTTTGAGCCGGCAGTGGGTGGCCCAGAAGTACCAGCGGTTGAAGTGCTTGGCCGCCCAGCCGCGGCGCTTATAGGACCAGAAGTGCCGCAGGCTCTCCTTGATCGCCCACGCCCGCGCGGTGCGCAGGTCGCCGGCCTGCAGCGTGGCGAACCGGTCGGCGTGACGGTCGGGCAGGTTCTCGGCCGAGTACAGCCACAGGTACTTCGAACCGGCCAGGCTCTTGTCACCGGCCGCGACCAGCGCCCGGTTCTCTTGCTTGCGGACGGTGTCCACCGCGCCGGTGAGGTAGCCCATCAGGTGGTACCGGTCGAACACGATCTTGTCGTCCGGGTCGGTCAGGTGCGCGCGCACCGAGTTGGCGAACGGCTCCCACATGTCCATCGCGACCGCCTGGATGCCGGCCAGCTGCTCGGGCGTGAACTTCTCGAAGTAGCCGTCCAGGCTGGCCTGGCGTCGCTCGTCGGCGATGTAGTCCACGGTGCCGGTGTCCAGGTCGGCGACCACGGTGATGTAGTCCTGTCCCCGCCCGGCCGCCTTCTCATCGACCCCGACATGCGCCGGGGCGGTCAGTGGTTTCGCGGTCAGGCCCCGGGCCACCGCGCGGTCCATCAGGTGCCACGCCTCATCCCAGCTGACCCGCAGCAACCCGGCCGCGGAGGCCACGTCGCAGGCGGCGAGCACGTCGATGGCCAGCCGCTCGAACAACACGGTGAACCGTGCGTGCGGCTCAGCCCACGGCAGCCGCACCTGCCGCACCCCGTGCTCGGGGCACTCGACCCGCGGCGGGCGGGCGTGCAGGAACGTCAAGAACGCACACGAGTCCAGATGCCGCCAAGCCCGCTCCTCGGCGTGGTCGTAGACCGCCAGCTCCCGCTCGCAGTCCGGGCACGCGAACCGCGTCCGGCCCGGATGCCCGACCCACACGTCCACCCGCCCGCCGGGGGCCGACAGCTCGACGCGATCAACCTCCCACGGCGCGACCAACCCCAGCAGATGGCGGTACAACTCGGTGTCGCGCATGCGACAGATCCTGCCGCCAAGCGCCCGTCACACCCAGACCCGACCCACGAAGAACCCGGAAGCGCCCTATTTCGTGGACGCCGCCTACGACACATCCAGCCTCGAGCTGTTCGAGCGCGAGGTCATTCCCGCACTCGCCTGATCAGGGGACGATGCGGAATCGTCCGCCGGACAAAGGACGAACCGCACCGAAGGGCCGACGGTCCAGCGTGGCGATGGTGCGGGTGCGGTACCGGTCGGCCAGCGCGACCATCGACGCGTCGGCCAGGCCGATGTTCTGCTCGGCGTACTTCTCGATCACGTTGACCGCCGACTGAAGGTCACTGAGATCGAAATCCGCAAGCTCCCAGGCGCCGGTTATCAAATCGCGCAGTGCGCCGACCCGAGCTCTGGTCCCGAGGCGTGTCGTTGCGAGGTAGTCAAGTTCGGCAACCACGTACGGAGAGAGGATCAGGGGTTCGTCCGCTTCGAGCACGACCGGTCGCACCCGTTCGTGCTCGCGGTCGCCGCTGTCGAAGAAGGCGAAGAGCACACTTGTGTCGATGATCAACGCTCGCCGAAGCCCTTGAGCAATTCGTCAACTCGGGTCGAGATCTGTTCGTCGCTGTGGAAGATTCCCGGGGTGGGCCTGGGTCGGTACTTCGCGACGCCTGCGCGGATCGAGTCGCGGATGACCTCGGCCTCGGAGACGCCGCGCATCCGGGCCGCCCGCTTGACGGCGGCCTTGAGATCACTAGGTAGGTACACGGTCGTCTTCTCCATGCCATATATGGTACCACCGGTGGCGCTGGCCCCCCGACCGGGCTAGCTCCGTCGAAGCGCGCGTCCGTCGATGACAAGATGGGGGGATGGACCTCAAGATCGGGTACAAGGCGTCCGCCGAGCAGTTCGGTCCACGCGAGCTCGTCGAGTTCGCGGTACAGGCCGAGCAGCTGGGCCTGGACAGTGTGACGGTCAGCGACCACTTCCAGCCGTGGCGGCACAACGGCGGGCACGCCCCGTTCGCGATCGCGGTCATGACCGCCGTCGGCGAGCGGACGTCGCGGGTGCTCATCGGCACGAGCGTCATGACCGCGACGTTCCGCTACAACCCGGCCGTTATCGCGCAGGCATTTGCCACGATGGGCTGCCTGTACCCGGAGCGGATCATGCTCGGGCTCGGCACCGGCGAAGCGCTCAACGAGGTGGCGGTGGCACGGCTGCAGTGGCCGGACTTCAAACAGCGGTACGCCCGGCTGCGCGAGGCGGTGCGGCTGATCCGCACGTTGTGGACCGCGCAGCGGGTCACCTTCGACGGCGCGTTCTACCAGACCACCAACGCCACCGTGTACGACCAGCCGCGCTACCCGGTGCCGATCTACATCGCGGCCGGTGGCCCGCAGATGGCCAAGTACGCGGGCCGCGCCGGCGACGGGTTCATCTGCACCAGCGGCAAAGGCATGGAGCTCTACACGGACAAGCTGCTGCCGGCCGTGCACGAGGGGCTGACCGTCTCCGAGCGCGACCCCGCGAGGTTCGACCGGATGATCGAGATCAAGCTGTCCTACGACCGTGATCCGCAGCAGGCCTTGGAGAACACGCATTTCTGGGCCCCGCTGGCCCTGACGGCCGACCAGAAGCATGGGCTGGAGGACCCGATCGACATGGAGCGGGCCGCCGACGAAGTGCCGATCGACCAGGTGGCGTCCCGCTGGATCGTCTCGTCCGACCCGGACGAGGCCGTCGCCGCGATCAAGCCGTACCTGGACGCCGGGCTCAACCACCTGGTGTTCCACGGGCCGGGCGAGGACCAGAACCGGTTCCTGACCCAATTCGCCGAGGACCTGCTGCCGCGGCTGCGCGCCCTCGAGTAATACCGGATGCACGCTCAGCGCAAGTGTGCACACTGGCTGAGTGTTCGCGAGTCTGGCGCCCGCCCGTCGCAGGCTGGCGCTCGGCCTGCTGGCGGCGGTGCTCGTGGTCGGGGGAACGCTCACCGGGATCGTCCTCACCCGCGGCAGCGGCAGCTCCCAGCCTGCAGCGGCGGTGCAGACGCCGGTCCCGATCATCTTGGTACCGGGGTATGGCGGCTCGACGAATTCGCTGGACGTCCTGGCCCGCAAGCTGCGTACCGCCGGCCGGGACGCCCGGACGATGACACCGGTCGGCGACGGCAGAGGCGATCTGAACCAGCAGGCTCGCGCATTGGCCAGCGAGGTGACGACGGTGCGGGCCGAGACCAAGGCGGCCTGGGTCGACATCGTGGGTTACTCGGCGGGCGGGGTGGTGGCTCGGCTGTGGGTGCGCCAGTACGGCGGTGCGCAGGTCGCCCGCCGCGTCGTCACGTTGGGCTCGCCCCATCACGGGACGAGCCTGGCAGGGATAGCCGAGTGGTTGCCCGACGCGTGTCCGGCGGCCTGCCAGCAACTTGCCCCGGACAGCGCGTTGCTCGCCGCCTTGAATGCCGGCGACGAGACGCCGAGCGGACCGCAGTTCGTGTCGATTTGGACGACCGCCGACAGGGTTGTCATCCCGCCGTCATCCGCCGTGCTGGACGGTGCGGTGGATATCTCGGTGCAGAGTGTGTGTTCGTCGTCGCGCGTGGACCACAGCGATCTGCCGAGTGACCCGATCGTCGGCGCGATGGTGATCCGCGAACTCGGCGCAGGGCCGCCGGTGACCTTCACGGCGGCCGACTGCGCCGGATTGAGCTGACTACTTCTGCTCGTCGTCTCCGAGCATGTCCTTGGCCTTTTCCTGCGCCGTGTCGACCTGGCTCTCGTACTTGCCGCCGGTCTTGTCGTCGACGACGTCGCCGGCCTTGTCGATGGCGCTGCTCGCCTGGTCCTTGTGACCCGAGAGCATCCCCTTCAGTTTGTCGAGCAGGCCCACGAGGACCACCCTGCTTTCTGCCGTGGCACTCGTCGTGAGTGCGCTGCGGTCATTGTTGCCCTGTCGTGTCGATCACTCAACGATCGCCACGCGGATCCGGCTTAGCTCTTGACGTCCTTGGTCATGAAGTTGGCCCAGGCCGCGCCGAGGAACACCAGCACATAGACGGCCTGCAGCGCCACCCCGCGTTCGACGTCGCGCCACAGGATGGGATCGCGGAACAGGTCGACGAACGAGAGCCAGTACCGCGTCGGCAGGTAGGGCTGCAACGCCCGGGCAGCGTCCAGGGTGAGCAGCAGTGACGAGCCGATCAGGAAGGCGAGCGCGCCGAGGCTCGCGGTCAGCGGGGAGTCCGTGAACGTCGACAGCAGCAGGGCCATGGCGGCCACCGCCAGCATCGACAGCGCAACGTAGCCGATGGCCAGCACCGTGCGCAGCGCGATCTGGCCGGGCGTCAGCGTGGTGCCGGACACGCTGGCCACCGACGTCGCGGCCGTCAGCGGCTCCCGGCCGAGCAGCAGCTTTCCCACGACGAACCCGGTGCCCGCCACCACGACGACGGCGATCGCCACGAACACGAACACCGACACCAGCTTGGCGACCAGCAGCCGGGTGCGCCCGACCGGCCGGGTGAGCAGGTACCGCAGCGTGCCCGCCTGCGCCTCGCCGGCCACGCTGTCGCCGGCAATCACCGCGACCGCCACCGGCAGGAACAGCGGCAGCACGATCGCCAGCGCGGCCACCGAGAACAGCGAACCGTCAGACAGCACGGCCGACAGGAAGGCCGGCCCCTGTCCCGGTCGCGGCCCGACGTGTGTGATCGCGACGAGCACTGCGACCAACGTCGGCAACAGGTCCAGCAGGGCCAGTGTCAACCAGGTGCGGGGACGGCGCAGCAGCTTGGACAGTTCGACGGCGATCATGGCCGGCGCTCCACCCGGTCGCTGCTGCGCCCGGCTCGTTCGAGCACGACCTGTTCCAGGCTGGGCCGCTCGGCGCGCAGCTCGCTGACGGCGACGGCGTGGGCGACGAGCCGTGCGTTGAGCTGCTCTGGCCTCTCGCCGCGCACGATGAGCAGGTCGCCGTCGCGGTGTTCCACCCGCCCGTCGAGGGCGGCGACGGCCGCAGCGGGATCGGGCGTACGGATGACGGTGCGTCCGGTCGGGGCGAGCAGGCTGGCGAGATCGTCCTGGACGACCAGCCGGCCCCTGTCGAGCACGCCGACGCGGGTACACATCTGCTCCACCTCGGCCAGTAAGTGACTGGACAGGAAGATCGTGGTGCCGCTCGCGTGCAGGCGCAGCAGCAGCTCGCGGATCTCGTGAATCCCCTGCGGATCCAGGCCATTCGTCGGTTCGTCCAGGACGAGCAGCTCGGGCGTACGCATGAGGGCCATCGCGAGGCCCAGGCGTTGCCGCATGCCGAGCGAGTACGCCTTGACCGGCTTGCGCCCTACTCCGCCCAAGCCCACTTGGTCGAGGGCGTCGGCGATGCGCCGGCTGCGTGTTCGCCGCTCACCGCCAGGACCGCTGGCGTCGAGCAGCGCGAGGTTGCGCGCGCCGGAGAGATGCCCGTACGCCGCGGGTCCCTCGACGAGCGCGCCCACGCGAGGAAGGACCTGCTTGCCGCCGCTCGGCATCGGCCGGCCGAACAGTTCGATCCTGCCTGCGGTCGCCAGCACCAAGCCCAAGATCATCCGCACCGTCGTGGTCTTGCCCGATCCGTTCGCGCCGAGGAATCCGTAGATGTCGCCAGGCCGCACGTCGAGGTCGATCGTGTCGACGGCCCGTACCGAGCCGAACCGCTTGGTGAGGCCGTGCGTGACGATCACCGCGACACCTCGTCGATCGGGGGGAGCTGCCCGGCAGCGGTGGCCAGCGTCGACGGGGTGACCGTGCCGGTGAGCAACCAGGCTTGCCCTTCGGCGTCCTGGTTCGTGAGGAACACGGTGACGGGGGCGACGGTCACACCGACGCCGTTGTGGGTTTTCGTCGCACCAACCAGCTTGCCGAGCTGATCGCCCAACGGGCCGGCCACCCGCCAGGGCAGCGGAATTGCCACCAGGACCGTCAGCCCGCGGCCGTAGACGCCAACCGCCCCGTGGTGTCCGATCGCGTCGTTAGTGGGTAGCCCGGCCAGCTGCGCGGGTGGCTGCACGTCGGCGACCCGATCCATCAATGCGACCACGTCGGGCGCTTCCTGCTGGCGGACCCGCGTGCCAGCTGGAGGCGCGAACGCGGTCACGGACGGGCCGGGTGTCGTCGTCGACAGGTCCTGCAACGACGTGGTGAACACGGCCGCTGACAGGCCCTTGGCGTATACGGTCACCCGGACGGGCAACCCGCTGCCCGGCACCGCCCACACGTCGACGTGATCGATACTCGACTGCGCGTCGCCCGGGGTGAGACGCAGGCCGGCCGCGTCGTGGCCGGCGATGCGGGCGACAGGCAGACGTCGCACCTCATCCGGGTCGGCTTGGCCGAGCAGCCGCCGGGCGAGCGAGGCGGGCACCAGATCCACGGCCTGGGGCAGCCGGATGGGCTCGTCGACCGCATTCAGGACCAGGGTGGCGGTGTTCGCCTCGTAGTCCCACGTCCAGGTGCCCAATGCGCCGCGATGCGTGTCCAGCTCGCCGGTGAGGTTGATCGCGTCGACCCGCCAGTCGGCCGCGGAACGCCACCAGATCCGCAGCCGGGTCTTGCTGGAGAGCAGATCACTGACCTCGCTGATCTGGCTGGTGGTCACCGGCAGCGAGAGGTTTCCGGACGACTCGGCGAACCCCGAGTAGCCGACGCCGGCTGAGGACTGGATGCGTTCGAGCAGCTGGCCGGCGCTGATCGAGCTGGTCGACGTCGGCAACCGGCTTACGACGGCCGGCAGGGCAACCAGGACGAGCACCCCTGTAGCGACGACCGCCCACCGGCGCAGCGAGCTCATTCTTCAGGTTACGTCGCGGCCTGCCTTCGCGGTTCGGAGCTTCCGGAGGCGCCTGGACCTACGGTCGGCGCACGCTTCCGCGACGCACTGCCCAGGTCAGTTGTGCAGGACGGCTGCCCCGCCGAAGCGGCCGTGGGCGAGGTCGGACAGCGCGGCTGGGGCCTGGTCCATCGGATAACCGACGGTCGTTGCCCGGACCCCGAACCGGTGCGCGAGCTGCAAGAACTCCTCGCCGTCATGGCGGGTATTGGCGGTGACGCTGCGCAATCGCCGCTCATGGAACAGCTCGCTCTCGTAGTCGAGCGGCGGGATCTTGGAGAGCCAGATCCCGGCGACGGCGAGTGTTCCGCCGGCGTCGAGCGCACGCAGCGCGACCGGGACCAGCTCGCCGGCTGGCGCGAACAGGATCGCGCCGTCGAGCGGCTCGGGCGGCTGGGCATCGGCCTCGCCGACCGAGTCGACCCCCAGAGCCCCGGCCAGTTGGCGGTTGTGCTCACCCCGGGTGAGGACGTGCACCCGCATGCCGAGGTGCAGTGCCACCTGTGCCGTCAGGTGCGCGCTGCCGCCGAAGCCGTAGATGCCGAGCCGTCCACCTGTCGGCACGGCGGCTGCCCGCAGCGCCCGGTAGCCGATGATGCCCGCACACAGCAGCGGAGCAGCCTGCTCATCGCCGAACGATTCGGGCAGGTGGTAGGCGTAGCGCTCGTCGACCAGGCAGGCGTCCGCATAGCCGCCGTCGGAATCCCACCCGGTGAACGTCGGTGATTCGCACAGGTTCTCGTCGCCGCGCCTGCAGAACCGGCACGTCCCGTCGGTAGTGGCCAGCCACGCGACGCCGATGCGATCGCCGATGGCGAAGCGATGCGCCGTTGGGCCGAGTGCGTCGACCCGGCCGACGATCTCGTGACCGGGCACGACCGCCGGTCGGCGTGGCGCCAGGTCGCCTTCGGCGAGATGCAGGTCGGTACGGCAGACGCCGCAACAGATCACCCGTAGCCGTACCTGTCCCACTGCCGGCTGCGGTTCGTGACGGTCGACGCGCCGTAACGGGCCGTCGTCGATCGGTGCAACGTGGTCGACCACCCAAGCGCGCATCCTCCTATTCTTCCTCTCTCCAGGTGGCGGGCTTAGCGGGATCGGCGTCCACTGGTGGAGGGGCCCGGATGTCGCCCCCCCGCACAGGGAGCGGCAATGCCCGAGAACGCGGCCTGGTCGACGCGCGCAGGGGTGCGGGATGGCAGGCTGCTGCGCTGGATTCTGATCGCGGGCGCGCTCGTCCTAGCCGTGGGATGCGGCAGCTCGCAGCGTTCTGCGGCACCGATACCCGCGTCCTGTCACCAGTGGGCCTGCGTTGCGCGCCAGACGGTCGACCTGCCCGACCACCACACGGTGACCTTGTGGCTCGGGGGTAATCCGCAGGACTACCAGAGCCGGCCGGTCGTCGAGCTGCTCGATCGAGGTGTCGCCGTGCAGTGGTGGATCTCGCCACAGGGCGACGGCTGGACCGGCTCGCTCACCTGCGAAACGAGTGGGGCCGAGCCGAACTGCGACCTGCTCGACAGCGTGGGCATGCACGCGGGAGTCGCCGAGATGGTGATCCTGCGCGGCGGCCGCCTGGTGCACCCGGCCGATGCGCAGGTGACCACGAATTCCGTCGGGATGTCGGCGGCCGACCTGACCGGTGACGGCTACCTCGACGTCATCGGCAGCACGAACGACTACCGGCCGAACTACGCCCAGGGCCACACCTACTGGCAGACCTTCAGGTATGACAACGGCCGGCTTGTCGTGACCGGTTGCGCCCCCCAGGCCAGGGGTAGCGCCGCGCCGTCACATCTGCTGACGGGTCCCTGCCCGTCGGTGTAGGACGGCTGAGGTCGGAGGCTAGGCGACCATGGTGCGAGGCTCGTTTTCACCGGGCGATCGCTTGACGAACGAGCCGGCCGCCGGTGCGGATGAGCCGCGGCGGGCCGACTTCCGGCCTGGGTGGCGTGGAGCGGCCGGGCTGCTGCGTGGCCCGCTGCGCATCTTGGTTACCGGTCAGGGGCTCGGCCAGCTGGCCGATGGGATCGCCCAGGTGTCGTTCGCTCAGCTGGTGATCTTCGACATCGGGCAGGGCGCGACGCCGGAACGGATCGCAGGCGTGCTCGCCGCGACGCTGTTGCCGTTCAGCGTGGCCGGGCCGCTGGCAGGCGTGTTCATCGACCGCTGGGACCGTCGGCGCACCCTCGTGATCACCTCATTGTTCCGCGGCGCGGTGGCGGTCGCCGCGGTCGGCGTGGCGCTGGCGCGTTCCGAGCTGCTCGCGTATGCAGGCGTGCTGCTGTTGCTGTCGTCGTCCCGCCTGGTTCTGGACGCGAAGGGTGCCGTCCTGCCGCGGACCGTTCCGGCGTCGGATCTGGTCCGCGCGAACGCCATCTCGGGGCTCATCGGGATGACCGCGGCGTTCGTGGGCGCCGTTGGCGCGGCGGCGTTCGTATCGCATTCGGTGGTGGCTGGATTCGCCGCCGCGGCGGCGGGATATCTGGCGGCAAGTGTGGCCTTTCTCCGTCTGCCGTGGGTTGGCGGAGGCAGGGGCCGAACCACCGTGGGGGCGGGCCTGCGCCGAGTGCTGCGCGAGATGCGCGACGGGCTGCAGACGATAGCGACCACCGCAGACATACGTCGACCGCTCGGCGCTGTGTGGACGCACCGCTTCTTGCTGGGCGCCGGGTTCGTGTTGCTCGTTCTCGTGGCAGATCAGCGCTACCACCTGTCGACGTCCGGGTATGGCCTGGCGATCGCGGTGACCGGAGTGGCCGCGTTCGCGGGAACGCTTCTCGCCCCCTGGCTGACGGGCCGGTGGCCGCCCCAGACGCTGCTGCCGCTCGCGTTCGTGCCCCCGGCCGTTGCCGCCGTCGTCGCCGGCTACGCCCCGACCCTCGCCGGTCTGCTCACCGCTCTTGCCGTGACTGCGGTGTCGTTCCAGTGCCTCAAGGTGCTCACCGACGCGCTGGTCGGCCGGGCGACCGACGACCGTCTTCGGGGACGGGTATTCGCCGTCTACGACGTCTTGTACAACGTGGCGTTCGTCCTCGCCGGCCTGGCGATGGTCCCGCTGTGGCAGCCTGGCCGTGAGCGGCAACTGCTGTGGTGGCTGGCTGCGGGCTTCGCCGCGGCGTTCCTGGTATTCGCTCGGATCACTCGGTCCTGGCCCTTCCCGGTCGGCCCTACGCCGCGATCCGCGGTGCCTCGGCGGTGGCGGTGGCGTGCCGGCGCCGCGGCGGTCGGGGCGGTGCCCGTCCTGTCGTTCCCTCAGCCGACGCTGTGGTGGCTGGCCTGGGTGGCCCTGGTGCCGTGGCTGCTGATCGTGCGGGCAGCCCCCACCGGCCGTGAGGCGGCGGTCCGCGGCTGGTGGAGCGCGTTTGGCTTCTTGCTGGCGATGCACTACTGGCTGCTCCCGACCACGGGCCCGTTCCTGCTGCTCGTCGCGGGGCTGCTAGGCCTGTTCTGGATGCCATGGTCGGCGGCCGTGTGGGCCGTGCTCTCCGCCCGGCTGTCCGGGCTGCGCCTGGTTGCCGCAGTGGTGGTGCTCCCGGCCGGCTGGGTGATCATCGAGGCGATCCGGTCCTGGTCCGCGCTCGGCGGCCCATGGGGCCTGCTCGGTGCCAGCCAGTGGCGCGCTCCCGCGCTGCTCGCCCCGGCGTCCTTGGGCGGCGTCTGGCTGGTCAGCTACTTGATCGTCGCCGCCAACACGGCGATCACCGCCCTGCTGCTGGCCCCGCGCCCCCTGCTGCGGGCGGTGGCCGGGGTGACGGCGGTGGCCATCCTGGCCGCCGGCCCAGCCTGGTACTGGGCAGAGCCCCGGCCGACCGGGCCGGGCCAGCTCCAGGTGGCGTTGGTGCAACCCGGCGTCATCTCCGGCGCGCAGCAGCGATTCGACACCGAAGAAGCGCTGACCCGGGCGTTACCACCCGGACGCTTCGACCTCATCGTGTGGGGGGAGAGCAGCGTCGGCTTCGATCTGTTCGCCCGCCCCGACCTGCAGACCCGGTTGAAGGCCCTGGTCGTCGCCGAGCGCAGCGACCTGCTGGTCAACGTCGACGCCACAACCGCGGGCGGCTCGATCGAGAAGACCGCCGTGCTGATGGGGCCGCAGGGAATTCTGGGCAGCTACGAGAAGATGCGACTGGTCCCGTTCGGCGAGGTCATCCCGTTCCGCAGCGCGCTCGGGTGGCTGTCCGACATCACCAAGGCCGCCGGCGTCAACCGCCACCGCGGCACGCACCTGGTGCAGATGCACGCCGCCGGTGTCGACTTCGCGCCGCTGATCTGCTTCGAGGTCACCTTCCCGGACATGAGCCGCCGCGCCGTCCTGGGCGGCGCGCAGTTGGTCGTCTACCAATCGGCAACCAGCACGTTCCAGGGCAGCTGGGCGCCGGATCAGCAGGCCAGCCTCGCCGCCGTCCGCGCCGTCGAGACCGGACGACCCGCCGTGCAGGCCACCCTCACCGGCACCTCAGCGGCATTCACCGCTCGCGGCGTCCGCCTGGCCTGGCTGGATACCCACCACCGCGGAAGTATCGCGGTGACCGTTGCGCTGGCCAGCCGAACCACCCCGTATCTGCGGTTCGGCGACTGGCTGCTCGCTTGGTCGTTCACCGTCGTGGGTGTGGCCATCATCGCCGGTTCGCTCACGGCCCGGCCGCGCGTACGCGTGGTCGGCGATCCCGGCCGCCGTCCGTCCCTTGACACCAGCGCTGCCGGGGTGCACAGTGCCTAGCCATGACCGCTTTGCCTAATCGCGATAGGCTAGCCGAACGGCGTGAGGCAACGCGCCGGGAGATCCTGGACGCGGCTTGGGAGATTGCCCACCGTGACGGCCTTGCCGCGCTCACGCTGCGCGCCGTCGCGGAGCGGATCGGCATGCGGTCGCCGTCCCTGTACACCCACTTCGAGTCGAAGAACGCCATCTACGACGCGATGTTCGGCCAGGCGTGGCAGCGGCTGCTGGAGCTGTCGCGCGAGACGCTGCTGCCGAAGGCTCCTCGGCGGCGGTTGCTGGCGCTTGCCGAGCAGTTCTTCGACTTCGCCATGGCCGACCTCGCGCGCTATCAGCTGATGAATCAGCGCACCATCCCGGATTTCCGGCCGACCGACGAGGCGTATGCACCGTCGCTGGAGGCGATGGCACTGTTCCGGCTGCGGCTCGCCGAGATCGGCATCACGTCCCAGGCCGACGTCGATCTGAACACCGCGATCGTCGCGGGATTCGTCGACCAGCAACTTGCCAACGATCCGACGGGCGACGGCTGGCGCCGCCAGCTTCCCCGGCTCGTCGACATGTACGCCGACGAAGTGGGCGTGCCTGGCCCACGACTGAGGAGGACCCGACGACCATGACCGAAGCCGCTAGGGCGACGCCACGTCGCGCGGCACTGCCCCGGCCAACCGCGATGCGGCTCGCCGCCACGGAATATCAGCGGGGCCTGTTCATCGACGCGCTGACTGTGGTGCAGGTCGGCGGCGCTGGGCCCCGAGCTTCGTCCTGGGTACGGTCTGACGACCTAGGCGCGGCGGGTACCGAACGACCTGCACACGCGGCAGCGCGCGCGCTGGTCCCGCCGCAGCGCAGATCGAGACGGGTAACGGTCGCCGGGCTGCGGTGGTCGACGGGCCGCTGGCCGAGCCGCTATCTACGCACTGATGCCTCGTCGAGCTCGATACCGATTACGGTCGCGACGCGTTCGAGATCAGCGTCGAAACAGAGCAGGCCAGCGCCACGGCGCCAGGCCACCGCTGCGATCATGCAGTCGATCATCCCGCGCGGCGTGATCCCTGCGAGCCTGTTGCGTAATCGGATCGCGATGATCAGTGAACTCGGAGTGAAGCTCCCAAGTCGCTTCTCCCGGCCGAACATCGCGGCTCCCCGAAAATGTGGCGGGCCCGAATCGGCGAGAACTGTGTTCCACGTCATCGATGGTCGAATATGCAACAGGCTCCTGCGTGCCGACAGCGCCGGTAGATCAGCGCCGCTGCGTCGAAGTCAGTCGCCGCGTCGAAATGGAGGAGGCCACCGCGCAACATCAGCCGCCGCAGGTCGTCCTCGCGTGCCGTGCTTCGTGCCCCGGCCACCACCTCCATGATCACCGGTTCGGTGACGACGAGCGGGCCGTCCGCGGCGATCAACGTTGTGATCCGCCCGTCGACAGGACTACCGGTCGCGCGGTCGTACTCGATCCACGCCGAAGTGTCGGCGAGGATCACGCGGCGCCGCGTGGGGCCACGTCGGCTGGGATCTCCGCGATCGCCTGGGCGCCGCGCAGAGCGAGCGCTTCCTCGCGCGCCATCGGCTGCCCGGCGAGGTGACGCAGCGCAAGATCGACGGCGTCGGTCTTGGTGTGCACGCCATAACGGTCCATGATGACGCGAACGTAGTCGTCCTCGATCTCGATGTTGGTGCGCACCTTGGCCATACACGTATCGTACACTGGACGTGCGCAAGACGTGTACCGCCGTGGAGTTGCGATCCGAGCCGGGACTCGTCGAAGAGGTTCGCGGGTGCCGCACGTGTAGCCAGGAGGTCAGGAACGCACCAGCCGCTCGATCGCGTTGGCGGCTTCCTTGACCTTCACCTCGGCCTCGGAACCACCGGCGCGTGCGGCCTCGACGACGCAGCCGCCCATGTGCTCCTCCAATAGCCCCAACGCCACCGACTGCAGCGCCCGGGTGGCAGCGCTGACCTGGGTCAGGATGTCGATGCAGTACTTGTCCTCGTCGACCATCTTGGCGATGCCGCGGACTTGGCCCTCGACGCGGCGTAACCGTCTGAGGTAGGCGTCCTTGTTCTGGGTGTACCCATGCACGGCTTGGTCCCGTTCCTCTCGACGATCGAATCCCTCGGGTCATTCAGATGACCGGTGCCGTATCTATACCCCACAGGGGTACTAGCTGGCCCGGCACCGGCTTTCCGGATTGGTCAGCTGTCGTGCATGCCGCGCATCATGAGGGCCATCATCGCGGTGCAGGCCCGGGCGGCGATCATCCAGCTCGCGCTGACAGCGCCGGCCGCGACCAGCGCAATGGCGATGACCAGCATCGGGACGCAGCAGGCGACCATCATCCAACCGTGCCCGCCGCGCGCGGGCTGCTGGGTCGGGGTCAGGGGTGGGTGCGGGATGCGGCCGGCGCGTTCACCGGGGCTGATGTTCACCGTGCGCCAGGTCGGAGTGACCGTGGTTCGGGTGGTCATGACCGAACCTTTCCGTGTAGGACGTCGAGCCGGTGGGTGTATTCGTACTCGTCGATCTCCCCGCGAGCGAATCGCTCGGCGAGCAGCTGCTCCGGCGTACGGGGGGCCCGCCGCGTGCTGGCCGGCGCGGTGTTGACGTTGCCGGTGCTGTTCGCGGTGATGGCGCACGAGGTGTTCAACGCCGGCTGGGTGCCGGGGTGGCTGCTCAACCACTGGCTGCAGCTCGCGCTGATCACCCCGGTGATGGCCTACACCGGTTGGCCGATCCACCGCACCGGCTGGCTGGCGCTGCGCCATCGCGCGGCGGACATGAACAGCCTGATCACCCTGGGCACCACTGCCGCGTTCGGGTACAGCCTGCTGGTCACCGTCGCGCCCGGGCTACTGCCGTCTGACGTGCGCGAGGTGTACTTCGAGGCGGTCGGGGTGATCCTCACCCTGATCCTGCTCGGCCGGCTCATCGAGGCCCGCGCTAAGGCCGGCACCGGCGAGGCCATCCGGTCGCTGCTCGGCCTGCAGGCCCGCACCGCGCGGGTCATTCGCGGCGGCGCCGAGGCCGAGATCCCGATCGAGGACGTCGTCGTCGGCGACGAGATCGTCATCCGGCCCGGAGAGAAGATCCCGGTCGACGCGGTGGTGCTCTCCGGCAGTTCCGCGGTGGACGAGTCGATGGTCACCGGCGAACCGATCCCGGTCACCAAACACGCCGGCGACACCGTCGTCGGCGCGACCATCAACGGCACCGGGTCGCTGCGGGTCCGCGCGGCCAAGGTCGGCGCGGACACCATGCTGGCCCAGATCATCCGCCTGGTGCAGCAGGCCCAAGCCTCCAAGGCCCCGATCCAGCGCCTCGCCGACGCGGTGTCCGGGTTCTTCGTCCCGGTGATCGCCGTCGCCCTGGTGACCTTCGCCGTCTGGTTCATCGCCGGCCCGTCGCCCGCGTTCACCCTCGCGCTGGTCTCCGCGGTGGCGGTGCTGATCATCGCCTGCCCCTGCGCGCTCGGCCTGGCCACCCCGCTGTCGATCATGGTCGGCACCGGGAAGGGCGCCCGATCCGGCATCCTGATCCGCTCCGCCGAGGCATTGGAGACCGCGCACAGGCTCCACACCGTCGTGCTGGACAAGACCGGCACGGTCACCGCCGGGAAACCCGCCCTCACCGACGTCCATCCCGTCGGCGGCTGGGACGAGAGCGAGCTGCTGCGGCTGGTCGGGGCTGCCGAGGCCGACAGCGAACACCCCCTCGCCGCGGCGATCGTGGCCGGCGCCCGGGCCCGTGCCCTGGCCCTGCCCGCGGCGGCCGGGTTCGACTCGATTACCGGCAAGGGCGTGCAGGCCACCGTCGCCGGGGAAGCCGTCCTCGTTGGTACCGCCCGCCTGCTCACCGACGCGGGCATCGACATCGCCGGGCTGGACCCGCTCGCCGCCGAGCTGTCCGCGCACGGCAAGACGCCGATCCTGGCCGCGATTGACGGCCAGCCGGCCGGGGTGCTCGCCGTCGCGGACACCGTCAAGCCCGACTCGGCCGCCGCCATCGCCGCCCTGTACTGCCTCGACGTGGACGTGGTCCTGCTCACCGGCGACAACGCCCGCACCGCCGCCGCCATCGCCGCCCAGGTCGGCATGCGCCGCGTGCTGGCCGAGGTGCTGCCCCACCACAAAGCCGACGAGATCCGCCGCCTGCAAGCCGACGGCCGCCGGGTCGGCATGGTCGGCGACGGCATCAACGACGCCCCCGCGCTCGCCGCCGCCGACGTTGGCCTCGCCATCGGCACCGGCACCGACGTCGCCATCGAGGCCGCCGACATCACCCTGATCTCCGGCTCCCTGGCCGGCGCGGTCACCGCGATCCAGCTGTCCCGCGCCACCATGCGCAACATCCGGCAGAACCTGTTCTTCGCCCTGGCCTATAACGCCATAGGCATCCCCATCGCCGCCGGCGTCCTTTATCCGTGGCTGGGCATCCGGCTCAGCCCGATGATTGCCGCCGCCGCCATGGCACTGTCCTCGCTGTCCGTGGTCGGCAACGCGAACCGGCTGCGCCGCTACCGAACCGCCCCACTACCCCCCGCGGCCGGCGAGATCGACGTACAGCCGCAGGTCGAGGTCGGCGCCGAGCGCGAAGCGTCACCCGATGCCGAGACATCGCCGCCAGGCGATCTCGCCGTCGATCCGATCTGTGGCATGCAGATAGACCCGGCGACCGCACCCAGTACCGCAACACCGACACAGGCACCGCCTACTTCTGCTCTGCGCACTGCGCCGCCACCTTCGAAACCGACTCGCACCGTTACCACGCGCAGACCGCCGACACGCCATGACCAAATGCTGAGCCAGCCAATCCCTGTCACAGACATGCTGCATATCCGAAAGATCTTTAAACCCCCTGCGGTGCAGATTCCGTATAATCACCAGGCAGATTCCGATTGTGCTCTGCCGTCGCCCTCGTCGGGACATCGGCTGTGATCACGGCCGCCCGACCGGGAGGCCTCCGTGGCGTGGGTGCGCGCTCGGGTGGATTCGTTCGCCGCCGCGGTGGTCGGCTCGGCAGCCGACCGGCGATTCCTGGCCGGCGCCAGGCGCGCCGCCGATCTGACAGGTCATCTTCGGCATAGCGAGGGCCGCCTATTTGCCACCGCCACCGGGCAGGTCTGGCAGCATCTCGGGCGTGCCGCGCCGGGTGTACATCGCCGTGATCCTGATCGATGACGCGGTGGCATGGAAGATTACCCACCGAGCCCGCGGCGGCTGCACCCCCGATGAGGTCAGGGAAGCCTTCCGGCTGCGAGCAGATGCCGATTTGAAACAACGCGAGGACGGAACCATCGCCGGTTTCAATACCACGTTCGCGGGTCGCAGACTGTTCGCTGCGTTCGTGCCCATTGACCCGGCTGACGGTGTCTGGAAGCTGATGAATCCCTAATCAAACCGGGTAGGCGGTCCTGACCGACGCATTCCGAGACTCAGATGGACAGTGCATGATGGAGACCATGGGCGACTGGCTGGACCGTGACGACCTCGCCGAGGCCGAGATCCGCGAGCACATGCTCGACGAGAGCTGGCAGCAGGTTGAGCCGCTGCCGGCTATTCCGCGGCAGCGGCAGGAGACCTCCATGTGGTCGCTGGAGGTGACCCATGGCGCCGTGCCGCGAGACCTGCGGCGTCTGACCCTCGCGAGTGACAACGGACTCGTGCCTGTCGGACAGTGAGCGCCGTCTACGAGAAAGCGCGCGTTACGCTGGTACTTGCGGATTACGCGGCCGCCGACGCGTTGCAGAAGCTGAACATCTTGGCGCTGGCTGGCCGATCACCGGGTTGAACCCGGCTACCGGCACGACCAAGTCCCATGGCGCTAGCCGTGATGATCGATAGTCCGCCGGAACAGTACGGCGACGAGTTCTCGCTGACACTGACACTGGAAGACTCACATGGTTAGCTGGTCCAGATACCTGACGCAGCCGGCAGCCTATCAGCGTTGCGCGTCGCACAGGTGGTGCGAATTCAAGAGCCAGCCTTCCTCCCGCAGCTCAACGTGCCGAAGGGCAAGCTGTGGGCGCATAGCCAGGTCGTGCTGAACTTCCCCAACGGCATCCCGTTGCCCCCCGGGGGCATGTTTCGCGTGGAAGGTCGAGATTGACGGCGAGACGCGAGACACCTGGCACGTCTGATTCTTCGTTCCGGGCCCTCCCTCGCACGTCGTGTTCGGCTGACACCCGATCCTCGACTTTGCCGACGTGACGCCGTACGACGCAGGCTCCCGGCCGCGTCCACTGCTAAGAAGATCGTCTGTGGACCGTGCTCGGACGATGTTCTTCCCGCGCCTCGCCGGCAGCCGCCTGGAAGGCCGTGACGACATGTTGCCCCGGCGGCACTCGGCGGATCCGGATTCGGTCGGCTGGGGAGGGCGCTGCGGCAAAGGCCGCCTTGTTGATCCCGAGGTGCTGCCAGCGGACAGCCCGTTCGAGCGCGCTGTGGATGACCTGGTGAATCTGGCGCACCGTGGCGCTGGCCAATCGCCGGCGTACGCGACCGGCGGAACGAGCCGGAGGAGCTCCTCGATGTAGCCGGGAGGCCGGCGTTTGCGTTTCGGCCTGATCAGCTGCGTATGACCGCTCCTCCCACGATTCATCCCACGACACGCAGCGGGACGCGAGGCAAGATGTTGAGCCCCAACGATTATCGAGTGCCCCCGGCAGGATTCGAACCTGCGACGCCCGGCTTAGGAGAACCGCTGATAGTCCGATCTGTACTGTCTGTGATGTATTCTTGCGTCATTTGTCCTGTCTTCCCTGTCCCTATTGGCGCTTGTTGCCTGCAGTTGATTCCACGAACCGTTCCATGAAGACGTGAAGCCCGGACCAGTCCGGGCTTCAGCCCGTTCGCATCCGTGCAGGCTCACCACGCCTGATTCTCGCAGGCCCACGCGGATACACTCGCCAGGTGGGCGAAGCACTGACCGAGCCGCCGCACCTGCCGCTGGCCACAGAGCCGCAGGTGCGCTCGCACGCCGCCGAACTGGTTGAGCTCGCCGCCGAGCATGGCATCAGCGCGCTGGCGTTCGCCAGCATGGGTCGGCTGCGCGGTCACATATCGGAGGACCGCGATCCGTTCGCGCCGTTCGAGTTCGAGCGAGCCGCGACCGAGTTGCTCGGCGCCGAGATCGAGCTGTTCTCCGATGAGGTGCTGCGCAACGAGCACGTGAGCCCGGACCTGGTTACTGCGTCGCCGCTGTGAGCGGCGCCGACGTCAGGCCGGATCGACACGCCCTGCTCGAACTCGACGCGCTGCTCGAAGAGATCATCGCCCTTCGCGACGAGGGCGACGGTGATCGGTTCGAGCACGATCATCGCTATCACTGGGTGCTGCACCGGTTGTGGATCGCGGTCGGCAACGAGGCACTCGCGTACACAACAGCGATCGGCAGGCCCGTCATGGCGGCGGAGCCGTGGGACAACCTGTACAGGCTGCGTAACCACCTTGCGCATCGTCGGCTGCCGGACATCGACGATGGGCTCGTCCGCCGCATCACCTGGCTGAGTGCTGACGAGCTGCACGCACACATCGGACGGTTGCTCTAGCCGCGCGCCTCCATCAGGGTGGTGGTTCTTGCTCAGCCAGCTGGCTATTCGACCCGGTACGTCACGCGGGGCGAAACCAAATCTCCGCCGGCCGTCTGGGCGTAGACCATGTAGGTCGTGCCTGGGGACAAGGTCAGCTTGTGCTCGCTTCCCATCGCGTCATACCAGGGCAATAGGCCATTATCGGGACTGTATGAGATCAGGTAAGTGTGGTTCGCCTGGCACGTCGCCGAACCGACTCCTTTTGAGTCGAAGATGACGAATATCAGGCCGGGGCAGCCAGTACCGGAAACGACGAAGGCAGCGCTTGGCTGCCCGTGATCTGGCCTAATCTCAAGTGTTAGTCCAGACCCTTGGCCGGTGCCGTTGCCGCTTGCGGGTCCCCACAACCACCACGCCCCCACACCCAGTCCGATCACGACGGCCGCCGCCCCGGAGATTAGCCAGCGGCGACGCCTCATGGTCGGCACGGCCGGCTCGCCGCGGAGCGACCGCACCAGGCTCTCGACGTCCTGATGCCATGACTCGTCACGCAGCACCATGCCCTGCCGCTCCACCAACCCGCGGAGGTCCTCGGGCAGGGCGTCGGCGGTCGGCAAAGACGCGCCGCCGACAAGGACGGGCACGACACGGACCTCACGTTGCAGCGCCCTGGCCAGCTCCAGGCGCACGTAGTCGTCGCGATCCAGCAGACGAGGACTGCCCTCCGGCGTCGACGCGGTGACCCAGCCCGGGCCGATGACCGCCACCACCGCGTCGGACTCGTCGAGGGCGCGGTCGATTGCTGCCGTGAAGGCCTCGCCGAGGGCGATCGCCGTGACGTCCTGAAACACGCTCTTGGCTCCCAGGCGCTGGCGAAGGTCGTCAGACAGACGGCCGGCGTACCCGCCGACATCGTTGCGCCGGTAGCTGAGGAAGACCCGCACCGCCCGGCCCTCCCTCATCGACGAGCCCGCCCGCCGCGCCCTTGACGAATAGTCGCAGCAGGCGCGCGCGGCGACAACGGCTCGGCCGGCCCTTCCCGATACCGGGCCGTCGGCCACGCCGCGTCGTCGGACGAGTCACCCAATGTGTGCTTGGGCTGACGTGAGCTCGACCGACACCCGCCAACTCGCAGGAGACCCAAAGGCCACACCGCATCGTGCCGGAGGCCCGAACCTGCCGGATGGTTCTCCTCGATTGCGCGACCGCGGGGCCAAAGGTCAGCTTGCGGCCGGTGACGGTGCGGACTTTGATCGACTCGGGCGGGAATGTCGGGCGGGGAGGTCTGGTGGCGCACGTAACGTTCATTCACGGGATCTCGAACAAGCCCGATGCGGCGACGCTGCTCGAGCAGTGGCGTGTCGCGCTGCTTGACGACGATGGCATCGACCTGGCCGCGCTCGGAGTCTCTTTGTCGATGGTGTACTGGGCCGACGTGCTGTATCCGCATCCCGCGCCGGCGGGTGCGGCGCAGGAGTCGAACGCACTGGAGTTGGAGCAGGGTATCGATGAGCAGGCCACCGATTTGACCTGGCTGCTCGCCGCCTCATCGGAGCAGCAGGCCTTCGTTGCTCGGTTGGCTGCAGATGTCGGTCTAGAGAGCGTCGTTCCCGGTCCGGGTGACCAGCCAGATCTGATCGCTCCCGACTCGCCGCTGGAGGCTGTGCCGTTGCCCGCGCCGCTCAAGCGGCGACTGATGCGCGTGTTTCTGCGGGACGTCCACCATTACTTGTTCAACACGACCTTCAGCCCTCGGCCGGGCGAGACGTATCAGGTCCGGGACGAGGTGCGCTCGCGCACGGTGGAGGCCTTGCACGATGGCGTCAGTAACCGCGGACCGCACGTCATCCTCTCCCACAGCATGGGCACCGTGATCGGCTACGACGTGCTCACCGGCGGTGCGGAGGTCCCACCGGTCGACGCGATGATCACTGTGGGGAGCCCGCTGGGGTTGTCCGAGGTGCAGGCCGGGCTCACCCCGCCGTGGACTGCTGCGAACGGCTGGCCGAGTGCTCAGCTCGGCGACCGCTACTGGGCCAACATCTACGACCGGCTGGACCCGGTCTGTGGCCTCGATCCCAGGATTGCGAACGACTACCGCTGGCGCGGCGCGGAGCGCATCAGCGATATCGAGGTGTCGAATTCTGGCAGCTGGCGTCACGGGATCGCCAAGTACCTGGGCCAGTCCGCGTTACGAAATGCGCTGCAGCTGGCGCTGTCATGACCTCGATCAACTGGGAACAGAGATTCGCGCGGGCCGCTCGTGACTTTGACTGGCGGCTCGTCGCCGACACTGCCCAGGGCTATGTGGACCATCTGCGCGGTGCACCCACTCTCGAAAAGTCGAGGCAGGCGAGATCGATTCTGGGTCTACTGCGCGAGAACCGCAGGTACCAGGAATTGCTCGTGGTAGCCGACGGCCTACTAGGCCAGGGGATTGAGGACGCTTTCGTGAGACGGCAGTTCGCCCAGGCGTTGGTCGACCGGGACACCCCAGCCGCGGCCGCTCTCGTATTCCGCTCGCTGATCGACGATCCAGCGATCAATGAAGACGAACGCGCTGAAGCCCTGGGCGGTCTCGGACGTTGCTATAAGCAGCTGTATGTGATGAGCCAGGATGCCGGCCTACGGTCGCGGCACCTGCAGCTGTCGCTCGCGGCCTATCAGCGGGCCTATCAGCAGAACCCTTCTCGGGTATGGCAAGGCATCAATGTCGTCGCCATGCTGTTCGCCGCCGCCCGCGACCGCATCGGCCTCGCTGACCACATCGATGCCGAGGGCGACGCCCGCCGACTCTCGCAGCGGATCCTTCGGTTGATCGACGACGCCCCCGACCCCGACGCTTGGGCGAAGGCCACCGCGATCGAGGCATGCCTTGCGCTCGGCGATCGCCAGGAGGTGCTCGAGCGTGCGGTCAGCTTCGTCGATGACCGCTCCGCGGATTCGTTCAAGATCGCCTCGACGCTGCGCCAGCTCAGCGAAGTTTGGAAGCTGCGGACGACCATTGCGCCGGGCGACACGTTGCTGCCGTTTCTTAGATCCGCTTTGCTGGAACAGGACGGCGGCACAGTGAAGGTCACCGGTGAGGAGGTCGGTCCTGCCCGACCTGGGCAGATGCCCGATGAACATCTGGAGCGTGTATTCGGGTACGAGCGGTTCAAGACGCTGACCTGGTACCGCAACGGATTGAGCCGCTGCCGGGCGGTCGGGCAGGTCGAGAATGTCAACCAGGACGGGATCGGCACCGGGTTTGTGGTGAGCGGCAAGGGCCTGCATCTGGCTCTACCGGACCGCGTTTTCGTTACCAACAGCCACGTTGTTCCCGAAGGCCTGCCGTACCGGGAAGCCATCGTCTTCTTCAGAGGGTTGGACGCAGCCGTTGCCGCCCAGGGATTCCGGGTAGCCCGGGTCTGGTGGCAGGACCCATCGCGAAGCCCGGGTCTGGATGCGACGATCCTCGAGCTCGACGGCGTTCCTGAGGCCATCGAACCCATTCCATTGGCCGCACGACTTCCCAGCCTTGATGCTGATGCACCCCAGCGCGCATACGTGATCGGTCATCCGCGGGGCCTCAACCAGCCACAGTTCAGTTTGCAGGACAACCTGCTGCTGGACTATGACAGCACCCACGTCCACTACCGCTCACCGACCGAGCCCGGAAGCTCCGGCAGCCCCGTCTTCGACAACGATTGGGCGCTGATCGCACTGCATCACGCTGGGGCTGTCGACACACCGCGACTCAATCAGCGCGGCGGTAGTTACGCGGCGAACGAGGGCACCCGCCTGTCCGCAATCATCGACGCTCTGCGGCAGCGCCAACCGCAGCCGGAACTGTCTTGATGAACGAACCTAGCCGGGTCGTCGTCGCGGGCCGCGAGATAGCGGTTGTCTCGGTACCCGAAGGCACAGCCAACGATGCGCTCGGCCGCCGGCTGAAAGCGGGGGGTATCGCCTCGCCAGTGCCAACAGTGGTCGTGGTCGGCGGCGCCGGCGGAGTCGAACCCATCTACGCCATCCGTTGCGAACGTCTGTTCGCCGAAGTGCTGATACCTGTGCTTGCCGCGAGCGGTGCGACGGTAATCGACGGCGGAACTGACGCCGGAATTACTCACCTCGTTGGCGAGGCCCGGCGACGGGCGGGCGCGGCCGGGCAGCACGTCGGCGTGGTACCCGCCGGCACCGTCGCCTGGCCGGACCAACCGGACGCCAGCGGCACCGCTGTGTTGGAACCGAACCACACTCACGTCGTCGTCGTGCCCGGCGCCGACTGGGGCGACGAGGTGCCGTGGCTCAGCGCGGTGGCCGCAGCCATCGCCGGCCATGCGCCTTCCATCACGCTCTTAGCCAACGGCGGCGACATCGCGTATCGCGACGTACAGGCCTCGCTGGCGGCAGGACGCAGGGTCTTCGTGCTGGCTGGAACAGGCCGCACTGCAGACGAGATCGCACATGCGGCCGCAACAGATTCAGCACAGTCCCAAGCGCTGAACATCGCCCGGTCACCGTTGGTCACTGTCTTGCCGGACGAACCGGGCACGGTCAGCCGCGCCATCGCGTCGGCCCTGCGCGACTGAACAGGAGGCTTGAGCGGACCGCCGAATGGCGCAACGCAGCGGGCCGTGGAATGCTCTGTTGGGGGCTACCGGCGTCCCCGGGGGGCATGAGACATGGGCCGTGCGGTGCGGGTTTTCCTGAGCTACCGGCGCGGTGACGTCGGGGGATATGCCGGGCGACTGGCCGACGCGCTGCACCAACGCCTCGGGCCGAAGAGCGTGTTCCAAGACGTGGCCGCGATCGCCCCGGGCGAGGACTACACGGCGGTCATCGATCGCGCCATCGATGAGTCGGACGCGGTGCTGGCGGTCATCGGCCCGGGCTGGCTGACCGCGTCAACCTCGCGCGGCGCACCTCGCCTGTTCGAAGCTGACGACTATGTGCGCCTGGAGATGGCTAGGGCGCTAAATCGCGACGTGCGCATAATCCCAATCCTCGTCGGCGGCGCCTCGTTGCCGCCGGGCGCCGACCTGCCCGACGACCTGCAGGGCCTGGCGCAACGACAAGCCGTAGTGCTGCACGACGAAACCTGGCACCAAGACGTCGACGGTCTGATCCGGTCGCTGCGGGGCGAGCCGGTGGTGCCCATCAGGCGCCGCCGCCGCCGCTGGTTGCTCACCGCGGCGGTCGCGGTCGTGGCCCTCGGGCTCGGCGCAGGGGCGTGGTGGCTGTGGGGATCCACTGGCGGAAATGGCACCAGCCAGGGATCTGGAGCCACAATCGCACCCTGCACGCCACCAAACGCCGAGGGGTGGGCTCCGATTCAGCTCAGCAAGAACCCGAGCGGCGAGGACAAGGTCACCGGCGGATCGCTGGTCTTCACAGTGAAAGACGCCCACTGGCGAACGCACGGGACAACCTGGCAGGTGACCCTCGCCACGAGCATGCAGAACGCCACGCCAGATGACTGGTACCACGGCGACTACCGCTATAACAGCCTCATCGTCGGCCAACGGGAGTTCGCCCCAACGTGCTTCTCGCCATACACCGACGTCGTGAGCCCCGGGACGGTCGGCGACGCGCTGATCGGCTTCGAGGTCAGGTGCAAGCCGGTCGGGTACATCCAACTTGTGATCGAAGACGACAAAGCCAGGATCAACGTCACCCCCGACACCCTCGACCCCGGACCGTGCTGACGCCGGTCGGGCATGGTCGAGGCTCCCCGGAGCATCCGTCATTGATCAGGAGCCAGGCACTGCCGCTTGTCAGCATTGGCCTGGTTGGGTCGTGCGCGTGACGGTGATGGCGGCATCGCCGCCGGCCTGGTCTTCTTGGTGGCTCGCCGTTACGAGCATGATGGCGCCGTTGGGAGCGCACGAGATCACGAAGCCGACGCGTGCGTCGCCTTTCAGACCGGGTTCAAGGTGGAACTGCGAAACTTCTTGACATGCGAACCTGGGCGATCTTCTGTTACGTCGTCGCCGCGCTCGCCGAAAGCGGCGGCCTCTCTCGTCGTATCGTGTATGGGAAGTCCGCGAGAGTCGACGTGCGCTGCGGGCCTGGATTGACGCCAATCCGGAGAACAACGCCGAAGGTTCATGGGGGCAGCATCGCGTCCTAAACAGCGTCATGATCGGACTGCTTGGCTATACGCCGCGGCGCGTCACCGCCGTGGCTCTCATCGCTCTCGGCATTGTCACCGGCACGCTTGGCAACTTCGCGAGCTTGCCGAGTAACTGAGGCACTTTTCGCTGATCGCGAAAGGCGGCGCCCAGGCCAGAGGCAGTACTCGACAGCAGCGGATCTGGTCGGTCCACGCCCTCAAGCGCGGCCTGAACGGCAGCTGGCCGTCGGCGCGCCGCGCAACGCTGTGGTCCTGCGCTCGCCAGCGGGCACATGCCGATCGAGCGGCGAGTTCCGCCCCCACGCCTACGTCCACATTTTGCGAGCACGCGGGCGCTGCTCGACGGGCACGGGCCGGCGACTGCCCGTCGACAACGCGGCGATGGAGTCGCTCTTCGCGCGTGCGCGCGGCCCGGAGCCGTCTCATGGTCTGCGGCTACGAGGCAAGGCTTCCTTCCCGATAAGCGGTGCGGTTCGTCCACGAGGTTCGCAGGCATAGATCCAGCTAGCCGAGGACGACTGCCCTTCGGCCCCGTGAAATCTCGATCAATCCGTCCTGGCGAAGCAGATCAACGGCGCGAGGGGCGGTGCCGACCGAGACCGAATGCGCGGCGACGAGCTCGACGACAGTTGGCAGCTGGTCTCCGGGCTGCAGCTGGCCGGTCGCGATCTGCTCGCGTAGCTGGGCGGCGATGATCTCGTAAGGCCCGCGCGGTGGCGGGGGCGCGACGACAGGTCTGGGGATGAGATCGGCCATGGTTGCCGCGGCGCGGCGGTCGGCTTCGTTGACCCAGGCGGCGTAGACGCGCAAGGTCGTTGCTCCGCCGCCGCTGTGCCCGAGCCGTCCGGCGACCGTCCGGACATCAACGCCGGCGGCGATCAGCCCGGTCGCGGAGTAGTGCCGCAGCGCGTGGAATCGGGTGCTTCGCAGGCCTAGCGTCTTTGCCTGCCGTCGGTAGCGTTTGGCTGATCGAGCGCGGCTTGTACGGCGTCGATCCGTCCGTAGAGAGGGAAAACAGGTAAGCGTCGCTTCCCATTTCGCAGCCGATCGCGGCGCAGCGCTCTAGCATGCGGTCGCGATGCTCCGCGAGCAGTGACATCGTGTGCGGATCGAGTGCGACGCGTGGATGGCTGCCGCTCTTGGTTTCCTTCTGCACGACGCCGGCCTTGGGATGCACGTTGCTGCGGCCGACGATCAGCTGTGCCCGGTCGAAGTCGACGCTGCTTAGGCGCAGTGCACTGACCTCGCCGCGGCGGCGGCCGGTGATCATGGTCAGCCACAGCAGCAGACCCCACTCCGGGTTCTCCCAGGCCGCGTTGAGCAGGCGCGCCGCTTCTTCTGGACTCGGCGGATCTGGGTCCGGTCGATTCGGCGATGGAGGCACCGCGAAGGCTGCCTTGTTGAGTCCGAGGTGGCGCCACCGCACTACCCGCTCGAGTGCGCCGCTGATGACGTAGTGGATCTGCCGCACCGTGCTTCGCGTCAGGGACGGCAGGTATGCCCGCGGCGAGCCCGCCCATCACAGAGGGCGCGGCAGCGTTGCAGGCGGGCGTAGAACCGCTTTAGTGTCTCGGCGTCCAGCTCGGCCGCAGGCAGATCGCCGAACGCCGGCTTGATGTAGATGCGGATCAGGTCCTCGTAGCGATCGCGCGTCGTCTCCCGCGAGCTTCACGACGTCCAGCCACTGGTCGAGCGCCTGGGCGACGGTGATGTTCGTCTGCGGGTGCCGCTTGTCGTCGACCTGGTCCTGCAGCTTGGTCAGCGCGACCTCGGCCGCCGCGTACGTCTTGACCGTCTCCTTCAGGCGTCGCGGCCGCCGGGTGAGCGGATCGATGCCGGCATAGACGACCGCGCGGAAGTTGCCAGAGGAGAGCTCCTCGATGTGTCCACGTGGCCGGTGCTTGCGGGGCGGCATGGATCCAGGCTACGGAGCCATATTCCACGAACCATTCCACGACGATGGTCTGAGAAGTATGATCACCACTACAGACCAGCAAATACGGGGTGCCCCCGGCAGGATTCGAACCTGCGACGCCCGGCTTAGGAGTCCGGCGCTCTATCCCCTGAGCTACGAGGGCGGGGATGTTGCAGGCCCGAGATTACCGGGGTTGTGTGCGTTCGATGACGCCCGGCCACGTCTTGCCGTGTCCGCACGGCGTCCGCGTGAGACGGACGCTGGACGGGCGCCGGAGCGAAGACGCGGTCCAATACCGAGGAAAGGTCCGGGGATCGTGGGGCTGCGGAGCTGTCGGGAGAGATGATTGCCGGCGTGCGGGCCGGACGTCAGCCTGATGCGCATCGGGCCGCTCGGTGGCGCGCCTCGCCCTGAGCGATCGGTGCTTTCCGACTGCTCACGTCGGACGGTTAGCCGGGCACCCCTACACACCAACCGGAATCAACTCCGTCATCGGCATCCGCTGCCTATGCGCGGCCTGGCCGTCGCCCGTCGCCACATGGCGGTGAATACCGCCACGCTACAGATCGCGGTGCTGTAGAATGTGCTGTATGTCGGCGACGCGGACGCAGATCTACTTGACGACTGAACAACGTCATGCGCTTGATCATCGCGCGCAGTCGGAACGCAAGACGCTGGCTCATGTAATTCGGGATGCGGTGGATCGGTACTTGGCCGACGACATGGATGATCAGGAACGCGAGCGGCTGCTGGGCGAGACCTTCGGTGCGTGCCCAGATCTAGGTGGGCAGGTGCCGTCTCGAGACGAGTGGGTACGCACGGCGCACCACCGCGGCGCGGGCGAGTAGGGCGATGGCTGACGTGCTGGTCGATACCGATGTGTGCATCGACCATCTCGCGGGTCATGGAAGGATTTCTGGGCGCCGGTCCCGCTTGGGGTACTCGGTGATCACTCGTGCCGAGCTGCGGGCCGGCGCGCGCAGCGAGTCGGAGGTCGAGCAGGTCCGTCGTCTGTTGGGTGCGATGACCGAGTACCCGGTGGATCGTCAGGTTGCCGAGGAGGCCGGCCGCATCCGGCACGAGGCTGGCATCCGTCTGCCGGACGCGTTGATCGCTGCGACGGCACTGGTGCACGGCCTGAGCGTGCACACCCGCAACGTCAGTGACTTCAAACGGGTGCCCGGACTCCGCATCCGCACTCCGCGGTGACCGCGCGCAACCACGCGAACGGCGCACGACGAGGTCGCCGGCCAGGCCAGACAGCGCGACCCATTTCGGGCCAGTCGCCCAGCCGCGCGCTATCGCCGAATACGACCAGGGTCGCTGGGGACCGGGTGCCCGCGCTACTACGGGCCGGCCTGCGCCGTCGTCGCCCACAGCGAGATGGACGGGGCCGACGTCGTTGCACGTCACGATGGCCGAACCCGCGCTCGACTGGCCGGTCCAGGTCCATACCACGAGCCTGCTGCGCGTGCTCAACCTGATCAGCCAGCGAGCGGCGGGGTGGAACTCGTCGACAAGGCTAATGGTCTGACCGGTGAGCTTCGTGTGTCGCGGCCTGCCTCCGCGCCTCGTCGATGGGCTCGAAGCTGCATCCACCGGAATGGTTCGCCGGCCGGGTACAGGTACGCCCGCTCGGAAGATGTGTCATCCCGCACAGTTCCGCCGCCGCGACCTGTTCATCGATCGAGGTGTTGTGCACCTCACGGTCGCGTTCATGCCCAACTGGCGCATCAGGTCTAACCATCGCGATCGGCCCTTGCTTTCGATGGTGACGTCGCCTGCCCTGCATTATTCACCGCACCGGCGGCATAGCCAAGGCTTCGTCGCATCATTCCTTGGCTTGACGCTCACTGAGCTAGCCAGCACCGTGAGCGAGTGGACTCGACCGCGCTCGTCCGGCCGGTCGGGGTGCATCTGACCGCCCGTCCGGTTCCCGGGGCGCCGAGTCCCGCAAGCGCCCTGCGCCGGCTGGCCGCCAAGCCTGGGCTGGTCGTGCTGAGCGGGGCTTGGGTGGGCGGCGGTGTTGTGATCGCGGACGACCCGGTCGAGGTCGCCACCGGCTCCGGCGCCCTGGCCCACGTCTTCGGATCGACGACGCCGGGAAGCGGATCGACGACGCCGGGAAGCGGATCGACGACGCCGAGAGGCGGATCGACGACGCTGGGAAACGAGGGGCTGGGCATCGGCGGCGGCTGGTTCGGCTGGCTGGGCTACCCGGACGGTGCGGCATCCTGGTTCGGCCGCTATCCGAACGTCCTGCATTACAGCCAGGCGGAGCAATGCTGGTACGACGAGGCGCTGAGCGGAGTGGTCGACGCGCCAGAGCTCGACGACCGGCGCCGATCCCTGGCGGCACTGGTGGCGGCGGACTGCAACCCCATCGATCAGCGCTACCGGGTCGGACGCTTTACGGCGAACCAGTCGACGGAGCAGTACACCGCAGCTGTCGAACGCTGCATCGACCACATTCGTGCGGGAGACGTCTACCAGGCGAACATCTGCCTGCGCCTGGACGCGACCTTCGAAGGCAGCGTCACCGGTCTGTTCGCCGATCTACTGGAGGCGCTCGATCCCGCGTACGCCGCCCTGGTCTGCGACAACGCCGGCGCGGTCGTCAGCCTGTCCCCGGAGCTGTTCCTGCACCGGCGTGGACGAACGGTCACCTCCGCACCGATCAAGGGCACCCGGCCACGAACGCCCGGGCTGCAGCCCGAGGCCGACCCGGAACGGCAGGCATTGCAGACATCCGAGAAGGAGCGAGCCGAGAACGTCATGATCGTCGACCTGATCCGCAACGACCTCGCGCGGGTCGCCGAGATCGGGTCCGTCCGAGTGCCGTCTCTGCTCCAGGTGGCGGAGCAGTGCGGCGTGTGGCACATGATCAGCACGGTGTCGGCCACCGTGCGGGGCGCGATCACTGACGAGGCGCTGCTCCGCGCCACCTTCCCGCCGGGATCGGTGGCTGGTGCACCGAAACTTGCCGCCCAGGCGATCATCGACGCGCTCGAGCCCGATCTCCGTGGCGTGTATACCGGTGCGGTCGGCTATGTCAGCCCCGTGGCTGGGCTGGAATTGAACGTGGCGATTCGCACCCTGCGCATCGCTGGTGACCGGGTGAGTCTCGGTGTCGGGGCCGGGATCACCGCCGGGTCGACCCCTGCCGAGGAGTGGTGGGAGTGCTTCGACAAGGCCGCCCCGGTCGCGACCGCTGCTGGCGCCCTCGTCGACGTCCCGGGACACCGGCGCCGTCCGGTGTCGACCGGCGGGGTGTTCGAGACGATGCTCGTGCACAACGGGCGGGTGGTCGAGCTGACGGCGCATCTGGACCGGATGGCCCGATCGGCCCGTCAGCTCTGGGGCAGCGAACTGCCGCCGACGGTGCGCGATGACGTGCTCGCGCACGCCGCGGCGCGTGGCGCGCCGCCAGTCGCTCGGCTGCGACTGGATTTGACGGCGAACGGACGTCTGCGGTTCCACTGCACGCCCGCCGCCGCCCCGCTGGCGGTCGGCCAGCAACCTGGACTCGTCGCCGCGTTCGTGACCGTGCCGGACGGCTTCGGCTGGCACAAGATCGCCGAGCGCGATCGCCTGGACCGGCTCGAGCGGACGCATCCTGGACGAGTCGTCATAGCCGTCGACGAGCGGCGGTACTGCCTGGAATCGACCCGCGGCAACGTACTCGCCTTCCTCGGCGACCGGGTCATCACGCCGCCGCTGGACGGCCGGATCCTGCCGGGCGTCACCCGTCGCGCGGTGCTCGACCTGGCGTCGGATCAGGGCCGTCCGGTCGAGTATCGCCCAATATTGCTGGATGATCTGGCGAAGGCCGATGGGCTCGCCATCTGCGGGTCCCTGACCGGGCTGCGCTGGGTACGGGAATGCTCGCTCGCCCAATGGGCCGCGCCGCCCCCCGCCGTGGACGAGCTGTCGGCGGCCCTGCTGGCCAGCTGGCTGGGCACTCGGACTTCGTTAGCGCGCGGAAACCCGGTCGGGGTTAAGTTGAGGTCATGACCGTCATCAGAGCCGCACTGACTCAGCTCGCCTGGACGGGCGACAAGGAGTCAATGATCGACCAACACGAGGAATACGCCCGACAGGCTGCCGCGCAGGGCGCCAAGGTCATCTGCTTCCAGGAACTGTTCTACGGCCCGTACTTCTGCCAGGTGCAGGACGCGCAGTACTACAGCTACACCGAGTCGGTGCCGGGGCCGACGGTGGAGCGGTTCCAGGCCGTGGCGAGGGAACTCGGCATGGTGATGATCTTGCCGCTATATGAGCAGGAGCAGCCCGGCATCCTGTACAACACCGCCGCCGTGGTCGACGCCGACGGCTCCTACCTTGGCAAGTACCGAAAGCACCACATCCCGCATGTGAACGGGTTCTGGGAGAAGTTCTACTTCCGGCCCGGCAACCTGGGCTGGCCGGTCTTCGACACCGCCGTCGGCAAGGTCGGGGTCTACATTTGCTACGACCGGCACTTCCCCGAGGGCTGGCGGGCGCTCGGCCTGGCCGGCGCGCAGCTGGTCTTCAACCCGTCGGCCACCAGCCGCGGGCTGTCCAACTACCTGTGGAAGCTGGAGCAGCCAGCCGCCGCCGTCGCCAATGAGTACTTTGTCGGAGCCATCAACCGCGTCGGCATCGAGGATCTCGGCGACGACGACTTCTACGGCACCAGCTACTTCGTCGACCCAGAGGGCAAGTTCGTCGGCGACGTGGCGGACGCCTACAAACCCGAGCTCGTCGTACGCGACCTGGACATGGAGCTGCTCGTCGAGGTTCGCAACCGCTGGGCGTTCTACCGCGACCGCCGGCCCGACGCCTACGACCTACTCGTCAAGCCATGACCATCTTGATCACCGGCGGGACGGTGCTGTCGTCGACCGGGGCCGCGAAGCAGGACGTGTTGATCGATGGGGAAACGATCGCCGCGGTGCTGTCACCTGGCTCGGCGGCGCTGGGGACCATCAACGCCGACCGGGTGATCGACGCCACCAGCAAGTACGTCATCCCGGGCGGCATCGACGCGCACACGCACATGGAGATGCCGTTCGGCGGTACCACGGCGTCGGACAGCTTCGAGACCGGCACCCGGGCCGCGGCCTGGGGCGGCACGACGACGATCGTCGACTTCGTCGTGCAGTCGCAGGGCCAGCGGGTGCTCGACACGCTCGCCGCCTGGCACGACAAGGCCGACGGCAACTGTGCGATCGACTACGGCTTCCACCAGATCATTGGCGGTGTCGACGACGATTCGCTCAAGGCCATGGACGCGCTGATCGACGAGGGCGTCACGAGCTTCAAGCTGTTCATGGCCTATCCCGGTGTCCTTCTCTCCGATGACGGGCAGATCGTGCGCGCCATGCAGGCGGCGTCGGCCAACGGCAGCCTGATCATGATGCACGCCGAGAACGGTGCGGCGATCGACGTCCTGGTGCAACAGGCACTTTCTCGTGGCGAGACCGACCCGATCAACCACGGGTTGACCCGGCCATGGCAGACCGAGCAGGAGGCCACCCACCGGGCGATCATGCTGGCCGATCTCACCGGTGCGCCGCTCTACGTGGTGCACGTGTCGGCCAAGCAGGCGCTGGCCCGCATCGCCGAGGCGCGCGGCGACGGGCAGAACGTCTTCGGCGAGACCTGTCCTCAGTACCTATACCTGTCGCTGGAGGAGAACCTCGGCGCGCCCGGCTTCGAGGGCGCCAAGTGGGTTTGCTCGACACCATTGCGCTCACGCGCAGAGGGCCACCAGGACGCGCTGTGGCAGTACATCCGGACGGGTGACGTCACCGGTGTGTCCACCGATCACTGCCCGTTCTGCATGCAGGACCAGAAGGACATGGGCATCGGCAACTTCGCGAAGATCCCGAACGGGATCGGCGGGGTCGCGCATCGGATGGACCTGATCTACCAGGGCGTCGCCGATAAGCGGATCAGCCTCGAACGATGGATTGACGTCTGCTGTACCACGCCGGCACGAATGTTCGGCATGTACCCGAGGAAGGGCGTGATCGCGGCCGGCTCGGACGCCGACGTCGTGATCTACGACCCGGCAGGGCACACCAGCATCGGTGTCGGCAAGACGCACCACATGCGGATGGACTACTCGGCGTGGGAGGGCTACGAGATCGACGGGCACGTCGACACCGTGCTCTCCCGCGGTCAGGTGATCATCGACGGCGGCGAGTTCCTCGGCCGCACCGGGTACGGCAATTTCGTCAAGCGCGGGCTCTCGCAGAATCTCATCTGACGATGGACTTCGGCGTGGTGCTGCAATGCGATCCGCCCGCGGCGCGGGTGGTGGAGCTCGCCCGGCAAGCTGAGCTGTACGGCTTCAGTCACGTGTGGACGTTCGACTCGCACCTGCTGTGGCAGGAGCCGTTCGTCATCTACAGCCAGATTCTGGCTGCGACGCGCAAAGTGATGGTCGGCCCGATGGTGACCAATCCGGCCACCCGCGACTGGACGGTCACCGCATCGCTGTTCGCCACCCTCAACGACATGTTCGGGAACCGCACCATCTGCGGCATCGGGCGGGGCGACTCCGCCGTTCGGGTGATCAAGGGCAAGCCCGCGACGTTGGCCACGCTGCGCGAGTCGATCGACGTCATCCGCCCGCTGACCAACGGGAAAGCGGCGTCCTACAACGGGACATCGCTGCGCTTCCCGTGGGGAGCGGATTCCCGGCTGGCGATCTGGGTCGCGGCGTACGGACCCAAGGCGCTGGCCTTGACCGGAGAGATCGCCGACGGGTTCATCCTGCAGTTGGCCGACCTGGACATCACCGAGTGGAGCATCGCGGCGGTGCGCAAGGCGGCCGCCGAGGCTGGGCGCGACCCGAGTGAGGTCACGGTCTGCGTTGCTGCCCCGGCATACGTCACCGACGGCTCGCCTGCCGCGCTCGCCCACGCCCGCGACCAGTGCCGGTGGTTCGGCGGCATGGTCGGAAACCACGTGGCCGACATCGTCGCGCGCTACGGCGAAGGCGGCGGCGCCGTGCCTGCCGCTCTCACCGACTACATCGCCGGCCGAGCGGGCTACGACTACAACCTGCACGGCAAGGCGGGCAGCGCGCACTCCACGTTCGTGCCTGATGAGATCGTCGACCGGTTCTGCCTCATCGGGCCCCCCGAGGCGCAGGCCGCGCGGCTGCGCGAGCTGGGCGCGCTCGGCGTAAACCAGTTTGCGCTCTACCTGCAGCACGACGCGAAGGACGCGACGCTGGCCGCCTACGGTGAGACAGTCATTCCCGCCATCAACCCGCGAATCGCGGCCTCGGCGTGACGGCGCCGGCGTATCCGCCCCGCGCCGCGATGGTGGTGCTCGGGGTTGTCCCGACCGCTCGTCGCCTCAGGCGCGGCTAATCTCGTTGGCATGGAACTGACGCACGTCGACGAGTCGGGCGCGGCTCGCATGGTCGACGTCTCCGCGAAGGACGTCACGGTGCGTCAAGCGGTCGCCGTGGGATGCTTCGAGACCACGCCCGAGGTGATCGGGCTGATCCGGCGGGACGGCCTGCCGAAGGGTGATGCGCTTGCAGTCGCCCGGGTCGCGGGTATCGCGGGCGCCAAGCGCACGCCCGACCTTGTCCCGCTCTGTCACCCGATCGCGTTGCATGGGGTGACCGTCGACCTGCACCTGTCCGACGACCGCGTGCAGATCACTGCGACGACACGGACCGCCGACCGGACGGGCGTGGAGATGGAGGCGCTGACCGCCGTGGTCGTGGCCGGACTTGCCCTCTATGACATGGTGAAGGCAGTCGACCGCGCCGCCACGCTGACGGACGTCCGGCTGCTGGCCAAGTCCGGTGGCCGCTCCGGCGACTGGCACGCGGCGTGAAGGCCGCCGTGATCACCTGCTCCAACCGCTGCGCCGAAGGTGGGCGTCCGGACGACTCCGGCGAACTGCTCGCCACCCTGCTCACCGAGAGCGGTCACGACGTGCTGAGCCGAACAGTCGTGCCCGACGAGATTCCGGCGATCCGGCGGGCCGTGGCTGAGGCGATCGAACACGGCGCGCAGGTCGTGCTGACGACGGGGGGCACCGGGCTCACACCGGCCGACGTCACGCCGGAGGCGGTGCGGCCGATGCTCGAACGTGAGATCCCCGGCATTGCTGAGGCGCTGCGGTTGGCCTCCCGCGATCGGGTGCCGACGGCGGTGCTCTCGCGGGGGGTTGCCGGCGCGATCGGGGTGTCGTTGGTTGTCACCCTGCCCGGCTCGCCGGGTGGCGTACGAGACGGCATGACGGTGCTCGCGCCCCTGCTCGGGCACGCCGTGGACCAACTCGCCGGTGGAGACCATCGACCGGGAGGTGGCACATGACTGGGACCATGCCGAGCATCGTGGCGATCAGCGACGAGCCGCTTGACGTGGCGGCGCACGAGCGGGCGGTCACCCGGCCGTCGGCGGGCGCCCAGGTGGTCTTCTGCGGAGTGGTGCGCGACACCGACCGGGACCGTCGGGTCGTAGAGCTCGTATACGAGGGCTACCCGTCCGCCGAGGACGTCCTCCGCGAGATAGCGGCGAGCTATGCCGCCGAGCCGGACGTGGTAGCCCTGGCGATCAGCCATCGTGTTGGACGCCTAGCGATTGGTGACGTCGCGCTCGTCGTCGCTGTCAGCGCGATGCACCGCAGCGTGGCGTTCGACATCTGTGCCCGGCTCGTCGACGAGGTGAAACACCGCCTGCCGGTGTGGAAACGGCAACTGTTCGCCGACGGCACCGACGAGTGGGTCAACTGCCCCTGAACGCGCACCGGCAGCCGCCGGCAAAGGGGGGCAAGACATCGACGACGGCGCCGTCCCGCAACGGAACGCGGTCGCCCGTGGCCTGACCGTCGACCAGCAGTGATGCGACCTCGACGACGGGCGCGAGACTGGGCAGCCGGGCGAGCGCAATCCGCAACCCAGCCAGGTCCCGTGCCGACAGGGCCTGCTCATCGACGCCGGCTGCCCGCCGCGCTCCGGCCCAGAAGCGCACCGTCACGGTCGGTGCCGGTGGCTCGGGATCGGTCAGGACGACGGCTCGGTGGGCGGCTCGCTCGGCGGCTCGCTCGGCGGCTCGCTCGGCGGCTCGTGCTTGGTGCTGTCGTCGGGATCGAGCAGATGGGCGAATTTTTCGGTCACCGCCTTGATCTGGTCGCTCCACCGACCACCGGTCACCTTGTCCAGTTGACTGGCTGCGGCGAGAACGCCGGTTGCGGCAAGGTCCCCGGCCTTCTCCGCGGCCTCGCCCGCCTTCTCCTTGGCCTGGGCCGCGATCGGGGCGGCTTTCTCGGCCAGCTCGCTCGCCTTCTCCTTGGCCTGCTCGGCGAAGGGTCCCGCCTTCTCTTTCAGTTCCTCGAAGCGTTCCTTCGCCTGGTCGGCGAGCTCCGCAGCTCGCTGCTTGGCCTGGTCGGCGAAGTCGGAGGCGCCGGCCGGCTTCTCCTCGCTGTCCTTGGTCACTGCGGACTCCTTCTCGATGACGGTTCGGGTTGCCCGGACTCTCGCCTCATCCAAGCATTCGGCAAACTTACGCGCATGCCCCCTGACCCGGACGCCCGACGGCCGGCGCAGCAGCGGCCGAAGCCGCCCGCGGACGAGCCGGTGCTGCCCGAGGTAACCCGAGAGGAGCGGCGTGTCGGCTGGGAAGAGGACGAAGCTGAGCGTAGCGACGAGTGGTACCTGAAGGAACGGCCGCCGCACCATGAGTGATGCGGCGCCGCGTCACTGATCCGGCGCGGGTCAGGCACTGCGCTGCGCGCTGAGCAGGTCGCGGATCTGCTCGAGTACGACCACCTCCTCGGCCTTCGCTTCTGCCTCGTCGACGGCCTCCTGCCCGTCGACCAGGCGACGGGCACGCAGCTCGGCGAGCTTGTTCATCGGAGCGACGACGAAGAAGTAGATCGCCACCGCGATCAGCAGGAAGCTGACCACGCTGTTGATGAGGTCGCCGTATCTGAACGTGCTGCTGTGGATGGTGAACGTCAGCGAGCTGAAATCGTGCTTGCCGGCGATAGCGGCGATCAGCGGCGTGAGGATGTCCTTGACGAGGGCGTCGACGACCGCCCCGAACGCGACGCCGATGACTACGGCGACCGCAAGGTCGACCACGTTGCCGCGCATGATGAACTCTCTGAAGCCCTTGAGCATGTGCTCCCCTCCGAGGATCGAGTGCGGCGACGGGCATCGCCGCGCCCGATCTTAGGGTGGGCTGCGGACCGTGACGGTCAGGGCGCCGCCCAGAGCGCCGGCGAGGCGCAACGCCGTCGCTCGATCGACGGCGACGACGATCGGGGTGCCCTCGTTCGCCGCGTCTGCCGAGGACGGCCGCACAGCGAGTACCCGCACTCGCTCTGCCACGATCTGCGCCGGCGTAAGAGACGTCGCCTCGTCCGAACTGCTTGCCGGTCGGCCCGCGGACAGTAGGTCGACCCAGTCACCGGGCTGGACGAGGCTGCCGGCCGCGCTGCTCGTCAGCTCGACCGGCGCAGCGACCATGCCCGGCGGCAGGCCGGCCGCGATGTCGCCGGCGATCAGCCGCGTGGAGCTGATCGCCTCACCGGCGCTGATCGCCCCGCCCAGCTGACGGCCGAGGACGCTCGGCACCCGGTCGACGACGTTCGCCGGACGGACTGCGCTGGGCCACGAGGCGACCCGCAGGTCGGCAGCGGCGAGCACGGTGCCGGCGGCGAGGTCGCGCGCGGCCACCACCACGGGATGCACGGCGGGTGTTTTGGAGGCGGCCGAGCGGGCACCGAGCGCGCTACCGGCTGCGAGCAACAGGCACAGCAGCGCGGCCACCCGACGAGGCCATCCGCCGAGACGATAGGAAAGCGCCGAGAGCCGCGACGAAGACATGTCCGTCACGGTAGGAAGGTGGGTGGGCTCGCGGGCGACGTCCGAGCGATCTGTGGACGACGAATCCAGCCTGTGGATAGCTGCTACGAGACGGCAGCGGCCGGCCTCTTGGCGCCAGCGGACGCCGCGGTAGCCGGGGACTCGGACGGCGTCGACGACGGGGTATCGGTCCTGCTGGCGGAGCCGGAGTCGGCCGCTGCCTTCTTGCCATTCTCCGACCGGCCGTCCTCCGACCGGCCATTCTCCGACCGGCCGCCATCCGACCGGCCGCCATCGGACCGGCTGCTCTCCGATCGGCCGTTATCCGACCGGCTGTCATTGCGGTAGAAACCGGACCCCTTGAAGACCACCCCTACCGAGCCGTAGACCTTGCGCACCGGCTGCGCACAGGCCGGGCACGCGCTGATCGAGGGGTCGGCGAACGACTGGACCAGCTCGAAGCGGTTGCCACACTGCGGGTTCGTACAGGCGTACTGGTAGGTGGGCATCGCGGGCGGTCCTCCGGCTAGCTGGCACTCGACTCTATCGACTGCTAACAATGGTGCGGGATGACCGCATTCCGCGTCCAGTCATCGTCAGCTCAGGTCGGGGAAGTCACGCCAGCCCGACGGGGTGACGGCTGCGGTCACCGGGACATCCCAGGCGTCGGCGGGCAGCTGCTCGATGATCTCGCTCGGGTATACGAGTGCGACAATTGCCGCGCCGGGTCGCACCCGGCGCAGCGCCCGGTCGTACGAACCGCCCCCTCGCCCGAGCCGCACGCCGGTTCGGTCGACGGCGAGCGCCGGGACGAGCACCGCGTCCGCTTCCCCGATCGTCGCGACGCCCAGCCGCTGATCCGGCGCGGACCACGGCGCCCAGTCCAGGTCCCGGTCCTCGCGCAACACGGGCACCAAAACCCGCACGCCGCATGCGTCTAGCTGCTCCAGCAGCTCGATGGATCCGGGTTCGGTCCGCAGCGGACGATAGCCGGCGACGCACCGCCACGCCCGGCATCGCGCCAGCACCGCGTTGCGGATTCCGGCCCGGGCCGTTTCCACGTCGTCCGGACTGAGGTCTCTGCGCGCCGAGAGGAACCCGGCGCGCAAGGTGTGCTTGACCTCGCGCGTCACCGTCGCGTCGTCCACCCCACTAGTGTCGCGTCAATGACCAGACCCCGCGTCAGCAAAGCCCTGATTCCGGCTGCCGGACGGGGTACCCGCTTCCTGCCGGTGACCAAGACGGTGCCGAAGGAGCTGCTGCCGATCGTGAGCACACCGGCGCTCGAGCTGGTGGTCGCCGAGGTCGCGGCCAACGGCATTGCCGACGTGGCCCTCGTGATCAGCCCGGGAAAGCAGGGCGTCGTCGACTACTTCGCCGCTGATCCTGATCTCGAACAGGCAGTGGCCCGCAAACCCCAACAGCTCGCGAGCATCACCCGCGCGGCGACACTGGCGCGCATTCACCAGGCTGAGCAGCTCGTGCCGCGCGGTCTCGGCGACGCGGTGGCGCAAGGCGAGCAGTTCGCGGCCGGCGAGCCGATCGCCGTGCTGCTTCCCGACGATCTGATCGACGATCGCGATCAGCTGCTCGGCCCGATGCTCGATACCTATGCCGAACTCGGCGGGGTGGTGCTCGCGCTGCTCGACGTCCCCCGAACGGACATCAGCATGTACGGCAGCATCCAGCCCGCCCCCGGGGCCGACCTTTCTGTCGACGTAATCCCGATCGCCGACCTTGTCGAGAAGCCAGCGGCCGACGAAGCCCCGAGCACGCTGGCCGTCATCGGCCGCTACGTCCTGCCGCCGCAGATCTTCGACGCGCTGCGAGCGACCGAACCTGGTGCGCTCGGCGAGATCCAGCTCACCGACGGCATCCGGCGGCTGGCACATGACGGCGTGCCCGTCCACGGCGTCGTGTTCCGGGGACGCCGCTACGACACCGGCAATCCCCTCAACTATCTGCAGACGGTCGTTCAGCTGGCCGGGCGACACCCGGAGGTCGGCGCGGCCTTCGGCGCATGGCTGAGGGAGTATGTGCAGGCGAGTGACGCGAACGACGGGAGGGCGAGAGGTGAGTCCGGCGGCTGACGGACTGCGATCCGTCGACGAGCACCTGGCGGTCGTGCTCGACGGCATCGGATCGCTCGGTGCCATCGACCTGACGCTGCTCGACGCCCAGGGCCTGCTGCTCGCCGACGACGTCGTCGCGGACGTGTCGCTGCCCGGCTTCGACAACTCGGCCATGGACGGCTACGCGGTGCGCGCGATCGACACAAAGTCGGCCTCTGCCGAGGAACCCGCCGTGCTGCCGGTGGTCGGCGACGTCGTCGCGGGCTCAAAGAAGCAGTCGGGCATGGGCCCGACCCTGGCCATGCGCATCATGACCGGCGCGCCCATCCCGGCCGGGGCCGATGCCGTGATCCCGCTCGAAGACACCGACCGCGGCCTGGCGCGCGTCGCGATCCGGCGGCCCGTGCGCAGCGGCGAATGCGTTCGCCGGTCAGGCGAGGACATCGCAGTCGGCCAGCCCGCCCTCAGCGCTGGAGTGGCACTCGGCCCGCAGCAACTGGCCTTGCTCGCCGCGATCGGGCGCGACCGGGTCACGGTACGTCCGCGTCCGCGGGTGATCGTCATCTCGACGGGAAGTGAACTGGTCGACGTCGGCACGAAGCCCGGGTTCGGCGAGGTCACCGATGCGAACTCCTACCTGCTCACCGCGGCCGCTCGCGATGCCGGCGCCGACGCCTATCGCTACGGCATCGTGCCCGACGACCATGCTGCGTTGCTTGACGTGCTCGAGACCCAGTTGCTGCGCGCGGACGTGCTGATCACCAGCGGCGGCGTCAGCATGGGGGCGTTCGACATCGTCAAGCAGGCGCTCTTCGAGATCGGCACGGTCGAGTTCACCAAGGTCGCAATGCAGCCCGGCAAACCGCAGGGCTTCGGCCACCTCGCCCGTGGTGGCGACAAGGTGCCGATCTTCTGCCTGCCCGGCAACCCGGTCAGCGCGCTCGTGTCGTTCGAAGTGTTCGTCCGGCCGGCCATTCGCAAGCTTCTCGGCAAGCGGTCGATTCAGCGGGCCACCGTCCGGGCATCCTCGCTGGAACGGGTGCAGAGCCCGCCGGGCGTACGCCAGTACCGCCGCGGCGTGCTGCACCGCGAGGCGAGCGGTGGGTACAGCGTCTCGTTGGTCGGCGGCGCCGGCTCGCACCTGCTCGCCTCGCTCGCCGCGTCGAACTGCCTGCTCGTACTCGAGGAAGACGTCACCGAGATCGACACGGGTGCCCAGGTGCCGGTCATCCCATTGCTCCTCTCGCATCGGTGAGCGAGCACCCGGGATGGCCGGCCCGGCTGTCAGCCGGCCCAGTGGGTCTGCGACCGCCGCGGCTGCGGGACGGCCGGGCGTGGAGCGAGGCGCGGCTGCGCAACGAACAGTGGCTGTCGCCCTGGGAGCCGACCTCTCATCTGGGCTGGGCCGACCGACACATCATGTCCGCCTGGCCCCCCGTCCTGGCCGCGCTGCGGAAGGCCGGCCGTAACGGGACGATGCTGCCGTTCGTCATCACCTACGGCGGGCGGCTCGTCGGCCAGATGAACGTCTCCAACGTCGTGCACGGCGCCCTGCGCTCGTGCACCGTCGGGTACTGGGTCGACGCTGCGGTGGCCGGCCGCGGCATCGCACCGACCGCGCTCGCCCTGGTCATCGACCACTGTCTGACGGCAGTGGGCCTGCACCGGGTCGAGATCGACATCCGCCCAGAGAACAGGGCGAGTCTGCGCGTCGTCGAAAAGCTCGGCGTCCGGCGCGAGGCGTATTTCGAGCGGTTCCTCAACATCGACGGGGGCTGGCGCGACCACGTGGCGTTCGCGATCACGGCCGAGGAGCGTGGCGGACGGACGGTGCTCTCGCGGCTCTCGTCGCTGCCGGTTCCGCCAACGGCGACCTCTGCGCCTGCCTGAACCTCAGGTCAACCCTCCGACACGCCGGACGACGTGCGGGGCGGTCCCGGTGACCGTGACTACCGTGCACCTGACGGGCGTGTGGCTGGTGTGGCTGCTGTGACGACGGGAGGGTCGCGATGCTGTCTCCGATGACGCTGGTCGTCGGCCTGACGGTCATGTGGCTGATCGTGGTCGTGCCGATGATCGTGCGCCGGCCCGCTGGACCCGGATCGGCCCGGGTGCCAACCGCCGAGGAGGCCTCTGTGCACAACACCGACCGCCCCGAATTCTCCGATGCGCGGCGGCAGATGATCGCCCGACGACGTCGTTCGCTCACCATCCTGATCGCGGGATGTGCCCTGTCGGCGCCGCTCGCCCTGATGCGCGGTGGCGTCATCTGGCCGGTGGCCATCGCGTTCGTCGGAGGCCTGGCCGGCTACCTGTACTTCCTGCGCGGCCGGGCGCGCCGCGACCGTGAGCGCCGCGCTGCACGCGAGAACCGCGCCGAGTCGCGCCGCGTGCGGGGGGACATCGAGCCCGTGCGGCTGTCTCGTCCGGCCCCGATCCCGGGCTCCGCGGTCCCGATCGACGACGATGACCTGGCCCTGCAGTCCATGGACACCATGGACCTGACCGGCCTCTATGACGAGACCACCGTCGTCACCGCCCAACGCCGAGCAGGCTGATCGCCCCGACCTGCCTGCTAATCTGGTCGCTGGCCCGCAGGGGCCCTGGGGCTGTGGCGCAGACCGGTAGCGCACCTCGTTCGCATCGAGGGGGTCAGGGGTTCAAATCCCCTCAGCTCCACCAGCAAACATGGGGCCTCAGTCCCTCTAACGGCTCCCGGTCCCAGGGAGTACAGCAGCAAAGTACAGCAGCAAAGTACAGCAGCAAAGTACAGCAGCAAAGTACAGCAGCAAAGTACAGCAGCAAAGTACAGCAGCAAAGTACAGCAGCAAAGTACAGCAGCAAAGTACACAAAGTACAGCAGCAAAGTACAGCAGTAGTCACCGGCTGAGCTCCTCGCCGAGCCGGCGCAGCGCGGCTCGAGTCTGCTCGGATGAGATCTCGGTGTAGAGGTCCATGGTGACCGCGATCTGGCTGTGCCGAAGGATCTGCATCGCGACCCGGGGGTGGACGTCGAGGGCTGCGAGCAGCGAGGCGCAGGTGCGCCGCGTGGTGTGCACGGGGATCTCCCGGACGCCGGCCTTCCGGCAGCGGGCCTTGAAGTGGCGGTGGAAGTTGCGCGGCTCGATCGGGGTGCCGTGCCGGGTGGTGAAGACGAATCCCGTCTCGACCCAGGCCCCGACCGCGGCGGCCTGCCACTCGCCCTGCCGCTTCGCTCGTTCACGTAGCGCTGTCAGGCAGATGTCGGGTAGCGGCAGGGCGGCATCTGACGCCTCCGTCTTGGTCTCCCTGTGCAGCAGTTGCCCGTCGATGCGTTGCAGCTGCCAGGCGACGCGGATCTCTGCGGTGTCCAGGTAGACGGCGTCCCAGCGGAGGCCGAGCACCTCGCCGCGGCGCAGGCCGAGCACGAGGATGAGCACGTATGCCGCGTACAGCGGATCACCGGCGCGCCGAGCCGACTCGAGGAGTTGGCGCGCTTCTTCAGCGGACCACGGCTTCGGCCTGCGCGTTCGCGCCTTCGGTACGCGCAAGAGCGCCGCGACATTGCGAGATAGCGCTTCCTCGCGGACACCGTTGCCGAGAGCGGTTCTGAGGACCGTCCAGGCGTCACGTACGGTCCGGTCGGATGCGAGTTGGCGGCAGCATCGGCCTGCGGCGCAACATCGCGGTTTGTCACGACGTGCGTCCTTGCCTTGCGCGCAGCACTGACAGGTTGTCCGCAGCCGGTTCAACCATTCACGGACATCGCGCGGCGTGAGCTTGTCCAGCCTCCGATCGCCGAGCGTCGGAATGATGTACAGCCGGGAGAACATCTCGTATTTCGCGGTCGTTGCCGGCGCCAGGTTGGGTTGCACCACCTGATCAAGCCAGTACTCCAGATATCCAGCTACGGTCGGTGATCTCGTTGAAACCGGGCCCTGGCGGGCCTCGCTCTGCAGCTTGACCCACTTCTCGTGCACGGCTTCACGAGTGCGGCCGTAGACGTACTTCCGCTGCCTGCGACCGACCGGTGTCGTGACCCAGCAATACGCGGCGAACCCGTTGCGATAGGGGAAGATCGAACCCTCGCGATTCGCCCGGGTGCGGGTGCGCGTCAAGCCACGCCTTCGCTGACCCGGCGAGCGACGTATTCCTCAACCCACTCAGGGAGAATGCGTCGGCTGCCGCCGTCTTTGAGCGACCGCAGTTCGCCGGTGGCGACGAGCATTTTGGTCTTGGACAGGCCGTAACCGAGCATTTGCGCGACCTCGGCGATCGTGTACCACTTCGGTCGGATCACGACGTCTCTCGTCTGCGTCATGTGACGTTGTTCCCTTCTCCGTCCATGGTCCGCCCTCGTCGCGTTCTATCGACTCATCGCCAGCGTCGGCTCGGGCAGGCTCCCAGGTAGAAGGTCGGATGCGCGGGCGAGGAGCGTGTCGGGATGGATGTCGGCCTTGCTGACCGCGATGCTGCAGGCGATGCCGGCAACTGTCTGACGCTCGGCTTCGGGGTAGGTGCGTACGTAGCGGCCGAGTGAGCTGATGATCTGAATCTTGGTTTCGGGCCAACCGGGGTCCGCCCGCTGGTGGTGCTGGTCGATGATCTGTTCGGCGATAGCTGCGGCCAACGGAATTGCGGTGCCGACCGGGCGGGCACGGAACGGGGCGAGGTCGCCGGCTACGGCGAGGTGTTCGGCGGGGTCGAGCCCGGCGGGCAATGTCGCGATGTGCGGGTGCAGCTCATGGCCGCGGAGTAGTTCGCCGGCGCGGATGGAGGCGGCGTGGCCGATCGGGTCCGCGTCGTAGGCGATGACCGGGTCGGCGCTGTGCTGGTGGCACCAGGCGGCGAGCTGTTCCGCATGGTGGGTGGTGAGCGCGGTGCCGCTGGTAGCGACCGGCAGGAGGTCCCGGGCGCGGGTGAGGCTGCAGGTCGCGGCGAGTGCGAGCGCGTCGAGGGGGCCTTCGACGAGGACAGGCCGGAATCCGCCGGCCATGTCGGCTTCGTGCAGCCCGTAGAACAGGGTTGACTTGTTGAACGCTTCGCTGGCGGCGGTGTTCAGGTATTTCGGGGTGTCCGGCCCGGTTGCGAGGCTGCGACCGATGAATCCCGCGATGTTGCCGTCGGGTTCGCGGACAGGGAACATGACCCGGTCGCGGAACCGGTCGATGAGTCGTCCGTCTTTGGTGTGCACGATGAGCCCGGCGGCGAGCGCGGCGACCCGCTGCGCGGGGTCGATGTGGTGGACAAGGTTGGTCCAGCCGGGGCGGGCGTAGCCAACCCGGTACCGCTCCGGCAGGGCCGCGACGTCGATGCCGCGGCGGCGCAGGTAGCTGGTGGCAGCGTGATGGTTGGCGCCGGAAGCCCAGTAATCCAGTGCTTCCTCGTTGGCGCGGTAGATGTCGTCACGCACGTTCACATTCCTCTACAGGGGACGGGCCGGTGCCAGTGGCGCCGTGGGAATGGCCGGTTCCTCACACCCTGGGTGCGCGGCGAACCGGCGGCTCCGGTCGCAGCGGGCGGTGCCGAGATGGTCACCCAGCCGGAAGCCGAGTTCGGCGCTGAAGGTCACGGCGTCGGCGATCGCGACCATGACGGGGGCCAGTTCGCGCGGCCCGGCTGGGATGAGGCCTTCGGGGCGGTGCCCGGCGAGGTACTCGGCAGGGCGCCTGGGTCCGGCGTCAGTGTCGCAGGCCAAGACGAGCAGCGCATTCGCGTCCGACCAGCGCTGGACTGCGGTAAGCAGGTTGCGGCCGATCGCGGGCACGTGGTTCAACGTGTCGCGCAGCGCTTGCGCCGCGCGGCGGGTTGGCCGTTCGGCTGGCCGCGGCAGCGCGCGGTACAGGTCGAGCGCGTATCCGACGAGCGGCGGTGCGGCGAGCTGTCGGCGGCGGGTTCCGTCGTTGAATGGGCGCAGCCGCTGCTGCGCGGTCCTCCAGGCGCTGACCGTGCGCCGCTCCGGCGGGCTTCCGCCGAGCGCCGCGGCGAGACGTGCGGCGGTCTGGTTCAGCGACTGCAGAGCGATGATGACGGCAAGGAATTCGCACAGGGCTACGGGCTGGCCGGGCCGGGTGTGGTGGACGATCCCGGCGGCCGCGTTCGGCAAGTACTGCTCGATGTGCGAACGCTGTCCGGTAGAGAGGCTCGCGGGGATGGGCCGGTCGAGGATGGCCGCCGCCACGCTGGTGGGTGGGTGTGCGGTGGCGAGGCGCTGGGTGTCGAGGATTCGGCCGCCCAGATGGCGCAGCGCGGTGGCGGCGGCCAGATGTCGCAGCGTGCCAGCGCGGGCGACGAGTGACACGAGGTCGGATGCGGCGTCGGCGATCGACACGGCGGCTGCCCAACGTCCGGGCGTGGTCAGTTCCGGCTGCAGCATCGCGATCGTGTCCGCGGTCGCGCCGGCGAGATCGCCGAGCCGCTGGCGTCGCTGGTGGGTGCTGGCAGCGAAGCTGCCGCACGCGGCGGCCAGGTCTTCGGCGCACGCGTAACCGGGGTGCGAGCCGTCGGCGATGCCGCAGCGGGCCAACGCGGTGGCGTAGTAGCGCAGCGCGCTGGCCACGTCGGCGCAGGTATCGGCGGTCGTGGGCAGGACGCGGGCGGTACCGCTGGTGAGATCGAGCAGGTCAGCCAGGGAGGTGGCCATCGGATACGTCGAGTTCACGCAGGGCCCGGCGGGCGTGGACGGTGGCGGCGCGCACATCGTCGGTGAATTGCTCGGCGGGCAGGGCGGCGAGAATGCGCAACGCGCCGCGGATCAAGGCCGGCGAATCGATGAGCTCGGCCGCGGTGGCGGGCATGCCGGTGTGCGGGTCGAGCAGGTCGGCCGCATACAGGCAATGCAGGCGTGCGCGGTGGCGTGCGTGGCCGTCGCGGGCGGCGGTGCGTAGCATCCCGGCGGCGCGAGTGCGCGTGCTGGCGGTGGTCATCGTGGCTGTCCTGTTCGGTGTCGGGCGTGGTCGACGATGCGGCGGCAGGTCGGGCACAGGCCGCGGGCGATCAGCGCGGCCCGGTTGGCCCGGTCGGCGGCTGGAATTGTGCCGAGGTTGCGGCGTTGCCGGTGACCGCAGCAGAACCGGATCAGCCAAACCCGGGGACACGGATCGCTTGCGGTCACAGGCCGATCCCGTCCGGTGACGGTGCCGGCTCCAGGCAGCCGGGCAGGGGGACGAGGTGCCCTGCTGGGTCGAGTTGCCGGACCCGATCGCCGTAGACGACGACCGACCCGGCCGGCGGCGCGGCGGTGATCGTGGCTCGGTCATAGGCGGCGAGATGCGCGCCTCCGTGCCCGGCGATCGTCGCCGCGCCATGCCCTTCCAGGCGAGCGTGGTCGTGCGCGGCGCCGCGCACCCGGTCCCGCACATAGCCGTCTGATGCGCCGCGCAGCACCACGCTGGTCTCGTCGTGCCCCTCCACGTAGGTGTGGTCGGCCGCCTCGACGGTGGCGAAGTCGACCGCGATCACCCCGGCATCGTCGTGGGCGTGCACCTCGGCGAACTGGCTGGCGAACACCGCGGACCGGTCGTGGGCCTCGACGCGGGCATGGCCGGTGACGTGCACCTTCGACCGGCCCTCGATCGACACGGCAACCGCGCCGGAGTCGGATAGCAGCAGCGTGCCGGCCTCGGGCGGGGCGTCGATGACGACGTGATCGACCTCGCCGAAGCGGGCGTCTCGCAGCGCTTCGACTAGCTCGACCTGGGTGTGCACCCAGCCGGTGCGCGGCTCGTGCCGAATGGCCGACGTCATCTAACACGTTCCTCCATGTCAGGCCCGTTCGCGGCGCGGCGGGCCACGTCGTCACGCACGTGCCGCTGCCACTGCTCGACGTCATCCGGATACGGCTGCGGCAGATCGGGGCGATGCTCGGCCGGGGTGCAGCCGGTGCGCGCGGCCCACTCCCGCAGCCGGGGCTCGAGCTGGGCCAGCACCCGATGCCACTCCGAGGCCGCGGTCGGCGAGTTGAGTGGGTCGTAGCCGGCCAGCCAGTGATCACGCAGCGCGGACAGCAGCTCGACCAGCGCCGGGTGCCGGTACCAGCACGGCGGCACGACCCGATGGTCGTAACCGAACGTGGTGCGAAACCACAGCACCCAGCCCCGCAACGCCCGCCATTGCTCCGCCACCCGATCTGGCGGTAATGCCCGCCAGTTCACCGGACCAGCGGCCCGACCCAACAGGGCATCCAGGCGATCCTCGATCAGCGCCGCAGAATGGGGAGCCTCGAATCCGTGCTCGCGGCGATCCTGCGGGCGGCGGGCGGGGACCGGCTGGTCGCCGCCGCTGCGCCCGGGCAGCTGCTCGGCGCGGCGGACTGCGCGAGGTGGCTGGCAGCGGACCCGCACGCGGCGAGCTGTCGGGCGGCGGCGCTGTCGGACTGGGCGGCCGAGGCCGTCTATTACCGTCTCGCGGTCGGCGTCCTCGGTCTGGTCACGCTTGCGGTCCTGGCTGTGGTGTGGCGGCGGCGCGACGCCGCGACGCGCGCCACGGCGATGCTGCCCGCCCTCGCTCTGGACACGGCGGCGTTCCTCCTGTTCCTGCTCGCCGGGGTCTGGACCCTCGGCTCGGGAATCGATGCGGTCGTCGTCGCCCGGGGTGACGGGTCCGGGCAGTGGTTCAGCGCGGCTCCGGTGGCCCTGACGGCCGCGGGTGTATTCGGCTGGCGCATGCTCCGAGACCTCCGCAGCACGACCGGCCGCGACGTTCCGGCCCGCGGCCACACCGCCGCCGCCTGACGCACCACACCCGCGTGATGCACACCAGCGAGGAGGGGACGCCGTGATCGAGGTCGACGGGCTAAGCAAGCGCTATGGCACCGCTCTCGCCGTGGACGGACTGTCCTTCACCGTTCAGCCCGGCCGGGTCACCGGTTTCCTCGGCCCGAACGGCGCGGGGAAATCGACCACGATGCGGCTCATCCTCGGCCTGGACCGCCCGACGGCCGGGGACTGCCGGATCCTCGGGCGCCGCTATGCCCAGCACCGGTTCCCGCTGCACGAGGTCGGCGCGCTGCTTGATGCCGGGGCGGTGCACGGCGGCCGGACCGCCGCCAGCCATCTGCTCAGCCTCGCCCAGGCCAGCCGCATCCCCCGCGCCCGAGTGCGCGAGGTCCTCGACCTGGTCGGCTTGGACACGGTCGCGCGGCGCCGGGTGCGCGGGTTCTCGCTCGGCATGAAGCAACGGCTCGGTATCGCCGCCGCACTGCTCGACGATCCGGCGGTGCTGCTGTTCGACGAGCCGATCAACGGCCTGGACCCCGAAGGTATCCAGTGGATCCGCGGCCTGCTCCGCGAGTTGGCCGATGAAGGACGCACGGTGTTCTTGTCCTCGCACCTGATGAGCGAGATGGCCCTGACCGCTGACCACCTGATCGTGATCGGGCGGGGCCGGTTGATCGCCGACGCCCCGATCGCCGACCTGGTCGACGCCAGCGACAGCAGCTACCTGTCGGTGCGCAGCCCGCAGCGGGCGCGATTCGCTGCCGTGCTGGAGCAAGCCGGCGCGCGTGTCGCTACGACCGAGGCGGGTCTGCAGGTCCGCGCGATGACGGCCGAGGCCGTGGGCGACCTCGCCGCGGAACATCGGGTGACCCTGCATGAGCTCGCCGCCCACACCGCGTCGCTGGAAACGGCGTTCTTCGAACTCACCGCAGGCGCCGGCGACTACCACGCCGGACCCGGCCTGCCCGCCGCGCACACCAGCGCCGAGGCGGTACGGTCATGACCGCAGCGACCGCCCGCGCCATACCGCCGTCCGGGGCAATACTGACCGCCGTCATGGTCGGTGAGACCACCAAGCTGCGCGGCGTGCGCTCCACCTACTGGACACTCACGGCCGCGCTGCTGTCCGGCATCGTCCTGCCGGCGCTGTTCTGCGCCAACTACGCCGCCCACTACCCACACATGTCACCCAGGACAAGGCCGGCTTCGACCCCGTCGCCTACAGCCTCAACGGCGTCTACATCGCCCAGGTGGCCATCGGCGCGCTCGGCGTCCTCATCCTCACCGCCGAGTACGGCACCGGCTTGATCAGAACCACCCTCACCGCCACCCCGCAACGCCGCACGCTGCTCACCGCCAAGATCATCGTGTTCACCGCGGCGACGCTGAGGAGGTAGCTGAGGAGCAGGATCGCGGCGGTGTACAGCACGAGCATGCCGTAGCCGGTCCATGGCGCCAGTGCGTTCGCCCCGGGGTGGGTGGTGAGGATCTGGCTGCCGGCATTGGCCGGGGCGTACTTCAGGGTGTGGGCCCGCCAGGTGCCGGGGAGCAGCGCGGCGACCAGGGAGGTGCCGAACAGCAGCGCGAAGAACACGGTGAGCGCGCCGGCGGTGTGGCGGATCACGGCACCCAGCGCAAGTCCGAGTAGCCCGATCGCGGCGAGGTACAGCCCGCCGCCCGCGACCGCGCGGGTGACACCGGGGGCGTGCAGTGAGGCGCCGAGGTGCTGAGAACGCAGCAGGGCCTGGCCGAGGAGGAACCCGCCGAAGGAGATTGCTTCGCCGACCAGTTGATCGGGCGCCGCGATGCCTAGAACAACTCCGTTCCGACGTCGGATGAGTCCAACGGCCGCGACCGGCGCCGCGGTGGCAGGGCTTTCCAGCAGTGCCGATGAGTCAGTCCGTTGCTCTGCACCGGTGATGATGTCGTGACGACAAAGGAGGAGAGCATGTTTTGTGCATCGGTGGCCTACCCGCTCGACGCCGAGGGCTTCGACTTCGACTATTTCCGCGACCGACACGCACCCATGTTCGCCGAACTGCTCGGCGAGAACTGCGAGCGATTCGAGGTGCATCGAGGACTCGCGACCCGCGGCGCCCCGCCCCCGCCGTTCGTGGCTGCCGCCTATTTCTGGGTGACCTCAGCGGAGGCGTTCGGGGCGACCCTGGCCACGAACGCCGCAGCGGTTTATGCCGACATCGCCAACTTCAGTCAAACCCAGCCCGTGCGGGGGTGGGCAGAGGTCGCCTGACTGACGAACAACACCTGCCCTGCCGGCGCTTGAGCGCCGCCGGTACCCAATATGGGTCGACTCGTGAAACATTCCGCGACGATGTCGCGATCGCTGTCCACGATGGGCGCGTACCTGCCGCCAGCCATCCGCGCATTATCGCCAAGCCGAGGGAGGCGGACGCCGATGTCAGCGCAAACGGAACAGCGCGATCCGCACGAGCCGCCCTCGTCTGTGCAGCCAGCCGTGACACGTCTGTCCGCCTGGCCGTTCGCGGTCGCTGGCGGCCTGTTCGCCGTCCTGGTCGCGACCAGCAGCCGGTACGGATATCACCGTGACGAGTTGTACTTCATCGCCGCCGGCGGCGATCCGGCGTTCGGCTACCCCGACCAACCGGCCGCTGGTCGCGCTGCTGTGTCACGCGATGCAGCAGCTCGCCCCAGGCTCGCTGCTGGTGTTGCGCCTGCCGTCCGCACCGGCGACCGTAGTGGTCGCGGCGCTGATCAGCCGCGGACTCGGCGGCGCCGCCCGAGCCCCAAGTCCTCGCCGCCGCCTGTACCGCCGCGTCGGCGATCACGCTGGCGACCGGCCACTTCGTCACCACCACCACCACCACCACCACCTTCGACCTGCTCAGCACCGCAGTGTTGTGCTGGCTGATCATCCGCGCCGTCACGCGAAACAGTGGCCCCAGCCTGCTCGCCCGCCGGGATCACGGTCGGTGTCGGCGTCGAACTCAAGCCGCAGGTGGGGCTCGTCGCGGCTTGAGCTCGGCCCCTACCGTGACGCCGAGCTGCGGCCGGTGCGGTTCCTGACCGTCTCCTACCTCACCCTGGCGGTGCTGTACCTGGCCGGCGACGGCAAGGCCTACTACCTGGCCAGCCTCTACCCGGCGCTGCTTGGCGGCGACGCGATCCCGGCCGCGACGTGGGCATTGCGCCGCCGTGTCGGCGTCGTGGGCCACCGCTACCATGGTTTGCGCATGCCTGTGCTGGTTGTCGCCGTCGTCGTGTCGGCGCTGATCAGCGGGTTCGTCGCGCTGCCGCTGCTGCCGGCCGCCGACCTGCGCGGCAGCGCGATCCTCGCGCTGGACCCCGACCAGGGCGAGACGGTCGGCTGGCCCGACTTCATCCACGCTGTCACGGCAGCATGGCGGTCGATCCCGGCCGACCACCGGGGCCGCACGGTGATCGTCACCGACAACTACGGCGAGGCCGGCGCGATCGACCTGCTCGCCGCCGCTCCGGGCTGCCCCGCGCCTACAGCGGTCACAACAGCTACGCCACCTGGGGTCAGCCACCCGCGAGCGCGACCCGCGTCCTGCTGGTCGGCTACGACTCGACCACCGCGGCCGCCCCCGACTTCGTCGCCTGTGCCACGGTGGGCCGGGTCGAAAACGCCGCCGGCCTGGACGATCAAGAGCACGGCCTGCCGCTGCTGCTCTGCCGCCCGTCACCGCCGTGGCCCCGGTTGTGGCGGAAGCTGACCCACATGGGTAGCGGGCCCCGCCAGGGGGGCGCGGTGCGTGAGAGGGGCGTGGCGGTGACGCGCGGACCGACCCGTCGGCTGCGGCAGCTGATGCGCGCCGGGCAGGTCTCGGATGAACTGCTGCGGGCGGCCGAGCACGAGGCCGACGCGCTTGAGCACCCCTACGTCGGCATCGAACACCTCGAACTCGCCCGCCTACGCCTGGCCGGCCGCATCACCGAGCGCAACAGGCTGCGGGCGCAACAGCCGATCGGGATCGGCGGCACGGGGCGCTGGTGGAGACCGCGCGGCCCACGCTCCGCTCGGCGACACCACGGCCGGGCCGAGGCCGCAGCCGCACGCGAGGCGGCCCTGGGCGCTGAAAACGACGTGACGGAGCAGCCGGGGTGATCCGGCGCCTCGGCCTGCCCGCACGGCCGCTCAAATGCCCCTTGCCGATCACCAGCGGGACGTTGTCGGTAGCCCGCGTGATCCTTGGGCACACACAGCCGCCGCAACGGCCGGCCATGGGCAACTGGAGGTGGTGGAGATGGCTGATGCTGCGACAGGCGCGCACGGCGCACTGGCGGTCAGCCTCGCGTACTACCGGGCGTGGACGGCCAACGACTTTGATCGCGCGATGACCTTCGTCGCGGACGACATCGTCTGCGACACGCCAGGCGGCAAGCTGGACGGGGCCGAGGCGTTTCGGGGCTTCATGGAGCCATTCACCAAGATCGTCACGCGTAGCGAGTTGGTGGCCGCCTTCGGCGACGACGGCACGTCCGTGCTGATCTACGACACGGACACCGTCCCGGTACCGAACGCGCCGGGCGCAGAATGTCATACCGTCGATCACGGCAAGATCACCCGAATCATGATCATATTTGACAGGCAGCCGTTCACCAAAGCTCGTGCCGCCAGCGGGTCCGCCTGAACGAACCAAGCACGCGTGGCGGCAAGACGAGCTCCGACCGCAACGGGATCGCTCAGCGCGTCCCGCGCCAGGATCCTCAAATGACACGGACCGGGCCGGTCGGGTGGCCCGGGGGAATCGCACCCCCGGGCTCCCACAGAACGGAGCGTGACAGTCTCCCGTCACTCCGCTCTTCTCATCTGTATGCGGCGGACGTTCGGACCCAGCGCCAGTGCGCGAATAGCTCGGGGTCTCGATCGAGGATCCCGGACCACCACGCGTGGAGCCTGTTGAAGGTGCGCAATCGCTTGTGTTTCTGGCTGGCCCAACGCATCAGGTAGGTGTTGATGCGTGCCAGGAGGGGATACAACGCCGACCGGCGGAACCGGCCGTAGTAGTTCATCCAGCCGCGCACGACCGGGTTGAGCCAGTCGGCGAGCTCGTCCAGGCTGCGTGTGCTCCACAGGTGCAGCCGCCAGCGACGCAGCTGACGGCTCATCTTGGCCAGCGCCTGCGCGCTGACCGCGGGCGAGAAGCTGACGAACAGCTTCCCGTCGCGGGTCCTCGCCGTGCGGGGCTGAAACGTGTAGCCGAGGAGCGTGAACGACGTGTGCTCATGCGAGCCACGCCGCCGGTCGTCCTTGCAGTACACGATCCGGGTCTTGTCCGGGTGCAGTTTCAACCCCAGACCCGCCAGCCGCGCATCGAGCGCCGCCCAGACCTCGCGGGCTTGCCGCTCGGTCACACAGTGGACCACGGGGCGAGTCGGCGGGAGGGATCGCACCTCCCGCCGCTCACAGAACCCGGCGTGAACCTCTCGACTCACCGGGCTCCCATCGTCCAGCCGTCAGGTTTGAGGCCGATGCGCCAGTGAGCGAACAACTGGGGGGATCGCCGGGAGGCGGCCGCCAGCAGTTCGCGTGCTCGCTGTTCGCGTCGTCGTAGCCGTTTGTATTTGCGCATGGCCCAGCGCATCAGGTGCTCGTTGATGCGCCGCAGGAGGGGATACAACATGGACTTGTAGAAGCGCCCGTAATAATTGATCCAACCTTGCACGATGCTGTTGAACATGAGTGCCAGGTCGTTGAGGGACTTGTCACTGCGCCGGGCGATGTGCCAGGAACGGATCTCCCGGCCCATCGCTGTGATCGCGTCTTTGCTGACCGCAGGCAGGAAGTTCACGAAGTGCTTTCCCCACCTGTTCTTGGCCAGTCGTGGACGAAACGTGTACCCCAGAAACGTGAACGACGTGACCTCATGATCGTCACGCCGGTCGGCGTCCTGGCAGTAGACGATGCGCGTCTTGTCCGGATGCAATTCCAGACCGACCGTCGCCAATCGTTGCGCGAGCCGCGCCCGCACCTGGCGGGCCTGCTCCTCGCTGGCGCAGTGGATCACCGCATCATCGCAGTAGCGTTCGAACGTGACGGTCGGGAATTCCCGGACCAGCCACATGTCGAGCGCGTAGTGCAGATACAGGTTTGCCAGCACGGGTGAGATCGATGACCCCTATGAACAGCGCTGGGTTATGCGCAGCGCGCGGTGGTTGCCGCGGGTGGGTGCGGTCGTGACGACGAAACGCTGCGCATAACGCCGGACGGGGTTCAGAGGTTGGCGAGCCAGTCGAGCAGTTCGGGGTTCTGGTTCCATTCGGCCAGGTCGGCGGTGACGACGTCGTCGTAGACGGTTTCGAGGGCCTTGCGTTTGGCCTCGGTGGAGGCTCGTGCGTAGATCTCGGTGGTGGATAGGTCGACGTGGCCGAGGATGTCGCGGATGTAGGGCAGCGGAACGCCACTGTCGTAGAGGTGCATGGCCCGGCTGTGGCGCAGAATGTGTGGACTGAGGCTGGCGCTGGCGAGCGCCGGATCGGCTGCCAGGGTCTGGTATTTGCGAAGGATCCAGGCGATCCCGCCACGGCTGAGTTCGACCCCGTGCTGGTTGAAGAACACCGGATAGTCCTCGCGACCGGGGCGATCCAGGTGCCGCTCGGCGAGGTAGGCGGCCAGCAGCGCCGTGGTGTTGTCATCGATCGGCACGTGACGACTCTTACGGCCCTTACCGGTCAGTGCGGTCGTCGCCGGGTGATCCAAGCGGATGTCGCGGACGGTCAGATCGGCGAGTTCTTGAACCCGAGCGGCGGTGTCGTAGAGGGTGGCCAGCAGTGTCGCGTCACGTCGTCCCGTGCGGGTGGACCGGTCGGGTGCGGCGAGCAGTTGCCGCGTCTGTTCCACGGACAGGTGGGCCACGGCCGGGCGGTCGACTCTGCTGGCGGGGATCGCGAGGATGTCCTGACAGCAGGCCATGCGGGCCGGATCCTGGGTTTGCATCCAGGTGAAGAACGAGTCGATCGCGGCCAGCCGCTGGTTGCACGTCGACGGACTGTTGTTCCGGCTGGTGCGCAGCCAAGCAAGGAACCCGGTGATCGCGGCGGCGTCGACCTGCTCGAGGGTGAGCTTGTCCGGTGGGACGGAGCGCTGGTCGCGGAAGTAGCAGATCAACAGTTTGAACGCGTCACGGTAGGAGACGATCGTGTTCGGCGAATAGCCGCGCAGCCCGGCCAAGTGGCCGGTCAGGAACCGGCGCAGGAAGACCGCGAAGTCAGTGGCCATCAGACGGTCCTGCCATCGGCGGGACGACATCGCCGATCGCCTGTTGCACGCGGGTGGTGATGTCCGGGTAGGACTCGGCGGTCAGGTGCAGGTAGTAGCCGGTGTCGGCGATCGACGAGTGGCCCAAGTAGGACTGCAGCACCGGCAGCAGCGCGCCGACGTCGCGGCCGGCGGCGAACCAGGACCGCAGGTTGTTCACCGCCATCGTGTGACGTAGATCGTGCACTCTGGGGCCATGCCCGGGTCCGCCGTGGGAGATGTGCGCCTGCCAGAGGAACCGGCGGAAGTTGTGGTAGACGTTGCCCAACGTCAGCGGCTGGCCGGGCCTGCTGCCGGGGAAGAACCACTCGGCCGGGTCCGCCCGTCTGGCGACCTGCGCGTGGTAGCCGGCGAGGCGTTCGCGTAGCGGCTCGGCCACGGGCAGCTGCCGGTCCTTGCCGCCTTTCGCGTCGCGGATCTGCAACTCACCGGTGTCGATGTCGACGTCCTCGACGCGCAGCAGGCGGGCCTCCGAGCAACGCAACCCGCAGGCGTAGATCGTGCGGAACAGCACCGGCATGACCAGGTGTCGCAGCGGAACCTCCGAACAGTAGTGGCAGCGGTCGGTCTGGGCGAACAGCGCGGCCAGTTCGGTGTCGGTGTAGATGTGCGGGACGTACCGGGCCGGCCGCGGCAGCGCGGCCCGGGGCAGCAGGTAGGCCGTCACGCCTCGCCGGCTCAGCCAGCGGGCCAGCTCCCTGATCGGCGCGACCAGGCCGGCCAGCGTCGCAGGCTTGAGGTCCCGGCCTCGTGCCGCAGTGATCCACGCGGTTACCGACGCCTCGGTCAGCTCGTCCAGGCCGGGGAACTCGCTGCGGCTGAACGCCTCGAATCGGGTCAGCACCCGCGCCTCGGCGTCGTATTTGTAGCCGACAGCGCGTTTCTCGGCCACCAACACCGTGATCGCGCCGGACAGTGTGATGCTGCCGGCGCTCATCGTCCCGCCTCCGACGCCGGCGCGTCCGGGTCCAGGGCGCACTGAGCCAACAGGCGCAGCGAGGATTTCAGGTAGACGCCCGTGGATGCGACCTGCTGGTGGCCGAGGATGTCGGCGATCTGCTCGATCGGCGTGCCTGCCTCCAGCAGTCTCGTGGCGAGCGTGTGCCGCAGCGAGTGCATGCCGTGGCGACGCGCCTCACCCAGCGGCACGTGGGCGGCCCGGGCGTGCTTGACCAGGATCTGGTGCAGGTGATCCTGGTCGGAGAACGGGCCGATCGGGGCGGTATGCCGCAGGAACACTTCCGGGCACTCGCTTGCCGGCCGGGCATGCCGGATGTAGTCGATGATCGCCCAGCCGACGTCCTTGAGCAGCGGCAGCTGCACCCGCCGCCCGGTCTTGGCCTGCACCACCGACAGCCGGTTGCCGGGCCAGTCGAGGTCGGCGAGCCGCAGCCGTTTGACGTCGACGCCGCGCAGCCCGAGCCGGGTGATCAGCAAGATGATGGCGTAATCGCGTTTGCCGCACGGGTTGCCCCGGTCGATCGCCTGCAAGACTTTGGCTACGTCGGCCGGGTCCCATACCGACGGGATCCTGGCCTGCCTGCTCGATTTCGCTGTCGGCACCGCCTCCAACACGGTGCCCTCAATCAGCCTCTCGCCGCCGGCGAACCGCAGGAACGACCGTAGAGCGCACAGTTTCTGTTCCACCGTCTTGGCCTGGTAGCCGGCCAGCGTCGTCACGAACGCGTCGATGACCGCCGCGTCCAGGCCAGCCAGCCCACCCCTCGTGCCGGTGAACGCGAGAAATTCCCCGGCCACCGTGACATAGGTCCGCACGGTCGACACGGCGCAGCCAGCCGTATGCAGCGACACCCGGAACCGCGCGAGAACGTCGGCTTGATCGGCGTTCAGCTTGTCCACGCTGCGGGAGTAGCGGCGCAGCACCGCCCGGCGGGCGGCGAAGTCGTCGAGCATCGCCGCGACACGGAACAAGTACACGTCGGTCGGCTTCAGCGTGCCGGCCCGCTCCTTGTCGAAGAACCCGCCGCAGGCCCGGTCGACCCAGCTCATCGCCACGTCCAGCGAGAACTCCTGGACGCCACGGGACGCGAAGAACGTCTCCATTCGACGCCAGCACCCCCGGTACCAGACCATCGTCGAGGGCTTGTAGCCCAGACGCACCAGCTCGGCATCCAGCCCGGACACCAGTTCGGAAACAGCCACCATGACGGTTGACCTCCAACCACGACGGCTCGGCACCGTGCCGAGCCGCGTGATCAGAGTCCGTCGGGGTTATGCGCAGCGTTCGACGGTCACGACCGCTCCCACCCGCGGCAACCACCGCAGCGCTGCGCATAACCCAGCGCTGTTCATAGGGCGGGGTGATCAGTCCGTTGATGGCGAACGTGGTGCTGCACCGCCTGGATCGCAGGTGGCAGCAGGATCACCGCCGATTGGGCCAGATCATCCGCTTCGCGGATGATCTGGTGATCCTCTCGCCGACCCGGGAACGGGCCGAGGAGGCGCTCGCGGTGCTCACCGGCATACTGACCGGGCTGGGGTTGTCCCTGGCTCCGGCCAAGACCTCGCTGGTGAACCTGCGAGAGGCCAAGTCGAGTTTCACGTTTCTGGGTTTCCACCATCGCCGGGTGGAGAGCTTTACCCGCAAGGGCAGGCACTTTCTGAGCCGATGGCCCTCCGACCGTTCGGTCGGCCGGGCCAAGGACCGCATCCGGTTGCATACCGACCGGCGGTGGCTGATGCTGCCCGTCGAGGACGTCGTGCGGAACCTGAATCGATTCCTGATCGGATGGCGTGGCTATTTCCGGTACGGGAACTCGACCACGGTGTTCCACGACCTCGACCAGTTCACGATGGAGCGGCTGGCCCGCTTCATCTCGAACAAGCACGGCCACCACGGACGCCGCTACGGGCTGCGGGTCCTGATCGATCACGAGTGCCTGGGGCTGGTCCGCCTGGTGGGAAGCGTCCGGCACGACCCTGCGCATGCCGTCCGGTGAAGAGGTGCGGCTGAGCCGTGTGACTTAGTAGGTCATGCACGGTTCTTTGGGGGGAGGCTGGAAACGGGGCGTCGGCCAGGGTCGGCGGCGAAAGGTGCCCGCGGGAAACGGCGGGTGCGAGCGCCGGGACCTACCGTCGATCACCGCCACCGCGCCAGCCTCCTACCCGACCGATGATCATGGGCGCGGGTTGCGGTTTTCCCTTGTATCGCGGGGGTTGTGGGTCTTGGGGGGTGTATGACCCAACGATGGGCCGGCGGCCGGTCGTTGCGTGATGGTGGGGGCGTCGCTATCGGCGGGGTGCGTAGCGGTCGAGCCCGAAGACCTCGGTGAGGGTGTCCTGGACGGGGTTGGTTTCGGTGAGCATGCGGCGTGCTTTGGGTCGGCCTCGCTCGCCTTGGTAGAGCAGGACGGTCTCGCCGATGCCGGCGAGCTGGTCGAGCAGGGCCCGGACGCTGAGGTGCAGGTCGGCCTGGCGGGCCTTGTGCCGCATCAGGTGGGCGATCTGCAGGGCGAGCACGCAGGTGAACACATGCACGCGGATGTTGTGCTCGGTCCAGTGGTGCATCGGGGAGAACGAGACGACGTGCGGGTCTTTGAGCTGCCGGAACCCGGATTCGACGCCGTTCTGGGAGCGGTAGCCGGCCACGACGTCGGGCACGGGCCAGTGGTCGTGGTCGGTGATGAGCACGTGTTTGCCGAACAGTTCGTCTTCCAGCCCGGTGCGGGCGGCGGTGTCGATGCTCCAGGTCAGGCGTAGGTCTTGGGGCTGCTCGCCGGTCAGCTGCCAGCTGAGCACGCGCCGTACCCAGGGTTTGCGGGTGATGTTTTCGATGTCGGCTTGTACCTTGGCTTTCGGGCGGCGGGTCTTGCCGCGGGCCAGGGTGGCGGCCAGCTCGTCCAGTTTCTTACCGGCTTTGGCCAGGGTGCTGCCGTCGAACCCGGCCGCCTGGGCCTGGTGCAGTTCGGGTGAGTGGGTCAAGATCGCCCGCCGTGGCGCGCCGTAGGCCTCGCGTCGGGTGTCGTAGGCGGTCAGTCCGCCGAACCGGTCGGGGTCGACGATGGTGCGCACGGCCGCGGGTAGGGCGGTCAGCTCCGGGCAGTCCGAGGCGGGCACCGACCCGATGTAGTGCAGGCCCTGCTCGGCCAGGTGGGCGAAGTTGTCCTGGCTGTTCTGTCCGGCGTCGAAGACCACCGTCATGTCGACGCCGGCGCCGGCTGTGCGCCCGGCCGCGGCGGTGATCGCCTGATACTGGCCGCGCAGCTGGTCGATCAGCGTCGGGAACTGGGTGACGTCGGGCCGGTCGCCGGGGTAGGCGTGCCAGGCAAGCGGGAGGCCGCCGTCGCGGGTGACCACGAGCCCAAGGCCGACCAGGCGCAGGTCGGCACGTTTCTGCTTCGCCTTACCCCGCTGCGCGATCGGCGCCTTCGCGTTGCCGGTGGCGATGAAGGTAGCGAAGTTGGTCATGTCCAGCGCCACCGAGGACGTGTCGACGCCGGAGACCTCGATCAGCCGCAACGCGACCGCCTGACTGATCCGCTCCAGCTGATCCAGCGAGACGGCGTGCATCGCGTCCCAGAACCGCCGGTGGTCCAACGCCGAGGCGCTGATCTTGGTGAACCGGTCGGCAGCGGTGCTCTTCCACCAGGTGGCCAACGCCGCCTTCGAGCGCGGGGCGACCAGCCGGTTCAGTGCCGCCACCGCCAGATAGCTGCCCGTTGACAGCGGCATCCCGGTCGGGCCCGGCCCGGCCACCTCGTCGATGATGCCCGGCCACCGCGAAGATCGTCGAGGATTCCCCAGACCGCGGCGACGTCCCCGAAGGCCAGGTGCCGGGTGCGGTCGGGCAGGGCCGCCTGCTCGCGGGCATCCAGCAGCGCCGCCACCTCGGCGGCGGTGCCCACGTACCGCTCGGACACCATCTTCGGCCTGCCCCCGACGCGGGCCATCTCCCGCAGGTACCAGTACGTCTTCCCGCTGATCTTCTTCGGGTACAGACTCGCCACAATTTAGGTCATACGCTGGTTCCAGCAGCCAGTCAAACACCAACACCGGCGTGTCGGAAGGGGAAACGCGTCAGGCCGGTCCGTCGCTGACCATCAGAAGACCATGATC
>CAWIXH010000013.1:0-273517 GCA_963839995.1 uncultured Actinomycetota bacterium
ACAACGTTCCCGCGCCGACCAGCGCCACGACGCGCGCTACCTGCTGCGGGGTCACGCCGAGATCGGCCGGCTCGACATCGCGCTCGTTGGCCCGCTGCGCCAGGTAGCCGAGCCACCAGTTGCGTGCCTCGCTGACCGGAGCACCGGCCTCGACGGTCGCGGCCACCAGATCGACGACGCCGGCGTTGGCAATCTGCCGCATGTCCTCCGACGACACACCGAGCGCATCGCGCAGGCGCGCGCGACGCGCCGCCGGCAGCTCGGGCAGCGAGCTGCGAATCTCCTGCACCCACGCGGGATCCGGCGCCAGTGGCACGAGGTCGGGCTCCGGGAAGTACCGGTAGTCAGTGGCCTCCTCCTTGCTGCGACCGGGACGGGTGTCGCCGGTCGTCTCGGAGAAGTGCCGCGTCTCCTGGCTCACCCGGTCACCGGCATCGAGCAGCGACGCCTGCCGCAGGGTCTCCGACCGCACGGCGCGTTCCACGCTGCGCAGCGAGTTGACGTTCTTGGTCTCGGTACGGGTGCCCCACGGCTCGCCGGGGAGATTCAGCGAAGTGTTGACGTCGCAACGCAACGAACCCTGCTCCATCCGCACGTCGCTGACGCCGAGCGTCCGCAAGATCTCGCGCAGCTCGGTCACGTACGCTCGAGCTAATTCGGGAGCCAGCGCGCCCGCACCTGGTATCGGCTTCGTCACGATCTCGACCAGCGGGATGCCGGCCCGGTTGTAGTCGACCAGCGAGTAGTCCGCGCCGTGGATGCGTCCGGACGTCCCGACGTGCGTGTTCTTGCCGGTGTCCTCCTCGAGGTGCACCCGCTCGATCCCGACTCGGTAGGTGCGATCGCCTAGCTCGACGTCCAGGTAACCGTCGACGCACAACGGCTCGTCGTACTGCGAGATCTGGAAGTTCTTCGGCATGTCCGGGTAGAAGTAGTTCTTGCGCGCGAAACGGCACCAGGCCGCGATCGAGCAGTTCAACGCCAGGCCGATCCTTATCGTCGACTCGATCGCCGCCTCGTTGGCGACCGGCAGGGACCCGGGCAGTCCGAGGCAGACCGGGCAGACCTGGGTGTTGGGCGGCGCCCCGAACTCGGTCGAGCAGCCGCAGAACATCTTCGAGGCGGTACCGAGCTCGACGTGCGTTTCCAGGCCGATTACCGGCTCGTAGCGGGCTGCGACGTCGTCGTAGGCCATCGTCACCGATATCACCCCGCCCCAATCGCCGGCGGCGTCAGCGGCTCGACAGCTGCTTCGAACGCGGCGGCCACCCGGTAACACCGGTCGTCCGCCAGTGCCGGAGCCATGATCTGCAGTCCGACCGGCAGATTCTCGCTCAGCCCACAGGGCACCGAGATCGCCGGCGTGCCGGCCAGGGAGGCGGGCAACGTGCACAGGTCGTTGATGTACATCGCCATCGGATCGTCCACCCGCTCGCCGATGCCGAACGCCACGAAGGGTGACGTCGGCGACACCAGCACGTCGGCCGACTCGAATGCAGCCGTGAAGTCACGGCAGATCAGCGTGCGGACCTTCTGCGCCTGCCCGTAGTAGGCGTCGTAGTACCCCGCCGACAGCGCATACGTGCCGATCATGATCCGCCGCTTGACCTCGGGGCCGAAGCCCTCCTCCCGGGTCAGCGACATCACGTCCTCCAGCGACCGCGTCCCATCGTCGCCGGCCCGCAATCCGTAGCGCACCGCGTCGAAGCGCGCGAGGTTCGAGGAGCATTCGCTCGGCGCGATCAGGTAATACGCCGCGAGCGCGTAGCCGAAGTGCGGGCAGGACACCTCGACGATCTCGGCGCCCAGCTTGCGCAACGTGGACACCCCATCCTCGAACGCCGAGAGCACCCCGACCTGGTAACCCTCACCCCCCAGTTCCCGCACTACGCCGATTCGCACGCCGGACAGACCGGCTCGGGCGCCTGCTCGGGCCGCATCGACCACCGGCGCCCCCGGCTGCCGGATCGACGTCGAGTCGCACGGGTCGTGCCCCGCGATCACCTCATGCAGCAGCGCCGCGTCCAGGACCGTGCGGGCGAGTGGGCCGGCCTGGTCGAGCGAGGACGAGAAGGCGATTAGCCCGTACCGCGACACCGCGCCGTAGGTGGGCTTGTGCCCGACGATGCCCGTCACTGCCGCGGGCTGGCGGATCGAGCCGCCCGTGTCCGTGCCGATCGCCAGAGGCGCCTCGTACGCGGCGACGGCTGCGCTGGACCCGCCCGAGGAACCGCCTGGGATGCGTGACAAGTCCCAGGGGTTGTGCGTCGGGTGGAACGCCGAGTTCTCCGTGGACGAGCCCATGGCGAACTCGTCCATGTTCGTCTTGCCCAGCATGACGACGCCGGCGTCCTTGATCCGTCGGGTGATCGTGGCGTCATAGGGCGGCACCCAGCCATGGAGGATCTTCGAGCCGGCGGTCGTGGGCAGGCCCGCGGTGACGACGACGTCCTTCATTGCCAGCGGTACCCCGGCGAGGGGCCCCAGGTCGGCGCCGGCCGCGCGTCGCGCGTCGACAGCCGCGGCTGCGGCCAGCGCCCCGTCCGTGTCGACGTGCAGGAAAGCGCGCACCGACGTGTCGGCGGCCTCGATGCGGTCGAGGTGCGCCTGGGTGACCTCGACAGCGGAGGCCTCCCCCGACGCGATCAGCTGGCCGATCTCCGCAGCGCTGCGCCGAACAAGGTCGGTCATGCTTCCTCGCTCAGGATGCGCGGCACCCGGAACTTGTCGTCCTCGACGGCCGGGGCGGCGGCGAGCACGACCTCGCGGGGCAGGCACGGCCGCACCTCGTCGGGCCGCAGCACGTTGGTCAGCGGCACCGCGTGTGTGGTTGGCGGAATTTCGGCGGCCGCGACCTCGCCGACGCGCGCGACGGCGCCCAGGATGACGTCGAGCTGCTGCGCGAAGGTGTCCAGCTCCTCCTCGGTGACCGCGAGGCGGGCCAGCCGGGCGAGATGCGCGACGTCGTCGCGGCTGACGTGCGGGCTGCCTCCACCAGAATCATCGGACACGTGCCGGGAGTCTACGAGCCGCCGGGCGCCCGCGACACGCAATAGCGTTGCCGCTGGCTTTTACCTCATGGACACATCAGGCGGGGACGCTGTCTTCGTGGCCTTTCTCCTGCGCCTCGTGCTGCCCGATCGTCCGGGTGCGCTCGGCGCGGTAGCCACGGCCCTCGGGGTCGTCGACGCGGACATTCTCAGCGTCGACGTCATCGAACGCTCGTCCGGGCACGCGGTCGATGACCTGGTGCTCGAACTGCCGCCCGGCAAACTCCCCGACACATTGGTCAGCGCGGCCGGAGCCGTGGACGGCGTCCGGGTCGAGTCGATCCGCTCCTACGCCGGGCAGATCGACCCGCATCGCGAACTCGAGCTGCTCGACGCCCTCGCCGCGCGGCCGGACCACTCGCTACAGGTGCTCGCCGAGGGCGTCGCTCGTATCTTCCGGGCAGGCTGGGCGCTGGTCCTGCACCCGCCGGTCAACGGCACCGCAGTGGTGGCTGCGGCGAGCGTGGCCGCTCCCGAGATGGAGGACGTGGCCGCTCCGTGGTGGCCCCCGCACCCCGCTCGGCCGTTGGCGGCTGATGACAGCGGCTGGGCACCCGAAGACTGGGCCAAGCTGGACACCGAGCTGGCCGTGGCGCCACTGGGCTCGGGCGCCCTGCTGCTCGGCCGCCCGGCCATGCGCTGGCTGCCCGGCGAGCTGATCCGACTCAACCACCTCGCCGGGATCGCCGCCAGCGTCACCGCCGCCCGCGTCACGATCTAGTGGCGATCGTCTATCCCGCAGCGCGGGCGACCTTTCGGGCTGCTTCCGGGCCATCGGCGAGGAGCACGTCGAAGCCCTCCTCGTCGAGGACCGGAACTCCGAGCTGGACGGCCTTGTCGAACTTGCTGCCCGGCGAGTCGCCAGCCACTACGAACGAGGTCTTCTTCGATACGGAGCTCGCCGCCTTGCCGCCGCGTGCCGTGATGGCCTCGGTGGCGGAATCCCGTGAGTAACCGGTCAGCGACCCGGTTACCACGACCGTTAGCCCGTCGAGCGGACGCGGCCCCTCATCGGCCGACTCGTCGGCGAGCGACACGCCCGCAGCACGCCACTTCTCGACGATCTCGCGATGCCAGTCGACCGCGAACCATTCGCGGATCGCCTCGGCGATCGTGGGGCCGACCCCGTCGGTTGCGGCGAGGTCCTCGGTGGACGCCGCCGCGATGCGGTCGGCCGAACGGAACTCACGCGCGAGTGCCTGCGCTGCGGTCGGTCCGACGTGCCGGATCGACAGCCCTACCAGCACCCGCCACAGCGGGCGGTGCTTGGCGACCTCGAGGTTCTCGAAGAGCCGCTCGCCGATGGCGTTCAGGTCGCCGGCCCTGCGGACCCTGCCCTGCACTTTGCTGTCGCGGGTCAGCCGGAACAGCTCGACGCGGCGCAGCCGGTCGGCGTCCAGGCGGAAGATGTCGCCCTCGTCCGTGACGACGCCCGCCTCGAGCAGCGCGACCGCCGCCTCGTAGCCCAGCACCTCGATGTCGAACGCGCCGCGCCCGGCCAGGTGGAAGATCCGCTCGCGCAGCTGCGCCGGGCAGGATCGGGTGTTGGGACAGCGGATGTCGGCGTCGCCCTCCTTCTCCGGACCCAGCGGAGTGCCGCACTCGGGACACACCGTCGGCATCACGAACCGGCGCTCGGTGCCGTCGCGCAGGGCCACCACCGGTCCGACGATCTCGGGAATGACGTCGCCGGCCTTGCGCAAGACCACCGTGTCGCCGATCAGCACGCCCTTGCGGTCGACCTCGCTCGCGTTGTGCAGGGTGGCCATCTCGACGGTGGACCCGGACACCCGCACCGGCTCCATGACGCCGTACGGGGTGACCCGTCCGGTGCGCCCGACATTGACGCGGATGTCGAGCAGCTTGGTGTTCACCTCTTCCGGCGGGTACTTGAACGCGATCGCCCAGCGCGGGGCCCGACTGGTCGACCCGAGCCGGCGCTGCACGGCGAGATCGTCGACCTTGACCACCACGCCGTCGATCTCGTGCTCGACCGAGTGCCGGTGCTCGCCGTAGTAGTCGATGAAGTCCTGCACCTCGGCCAGGTTCGGCTTGACCTCGGCCCGCGCCGCCGTCGGTAGCCCCCAGCCGTGCAGCACCTGGTACCACTGCGACTGTGCCGTGACGGACGGTCCGCCCTCGACCGCGCCCACGCCGTGCACCACCATGCGCAGCGGCCGGGTCGCCGTGACCCGGGGGTCCTTCTGGCGCAACGAGCCAGCCGCGGCGTTGCGCGGGTTGGCGAACGGGGCCCTGCCGGCCGCCACGAGCGACTCGTTGAGGCCCTCGAACGCGGCGACCGGGAAATAGACCTCGCCACGCACCTCGAGCGTCGCCGGGACATTCGGACCACGCAGTTCGTGGGGGATGCCATCGATCGTGCGGATGTTCGGTGTGACGTCCTCGCCGGTGCGCCCGTCACCCCGGGTCGCGCCTCGTACCAGGCGGCCGTCGCGGTACACCAGGTCGATCGCCAGACCGTCGACTTTCAGCTCACACAGATAGCCGGGCACCGCGCCTGCGTCGCGCTCGACCCGATGCGCCCAGGCGGCGAGCTCGTCCGTGGTGAACGCGTTGTCGAGGCTGAGCATCCGTTCGAGGTGATCGACCGCGGTGAACAGCGTGGAGTACGTGCCCGCCACCCGTTGCGTCGGCGACTCGGGTGTGCGTAGCTCGGGGTAAGTGTCCTCCAGCTCTTCCAGCCGGCGCATGGCCCGGTCGTACTCGGCGTCGCTGGACGTCGGCGCGTCCAGCACGTAGTACCGGTACGCGTCCTCGTCCACGCGCTGCGACAGCCGACCGTGCTCCTCGCGTGCGTCGGCCATCGCCGCTGGTGGTTCGCTCACGACGGCGACGTTACCGACCTGATGTGACAACCTACAGTCGCGTGATGACCGCGAATCGCCCGCCGCAGCGCGGGTACCTGCCCTACCTGCAGGACCTGGTGACCGCCGTCAGCGCGCCCGCCATGGCCCTGTCGCGAGCGGACGGGCAGCTGCCCGGCCCCGGCGCAAGCGGCCTATACCTCGCCGACCGGCGGGCTGTTTCCCAGCTGATCGTGACGGTCGAAGGCCGCGAACCCGAGCCCCTGCAGGGCCAACCGGTCGGCGCAATGGCGGCCTCGTTCGTGTCGGTTGCCCGCAACCTCGGTGATCCGGGACCGGATCCCACGGTTCTCGTCGAGCGCGACCGCTCGGTGTCGGGGCGGGGCGTCCGCGAAGTCATCACGCTGGTCTCGCACGCTCGGGACCGGCTCACCTGCACGCTTGCCGTCGCGCTGGCCAGCGACCTCGCCGACATCCACGCGGTCAAGGCTGGCACACCGACGGCACCACTGCAGGGCGATGTCCGGTCCGGCGGTGCGCGCTGGACCGGGCCGGACGGCACGACGGTCGTCGCCACGCTGACCCCGGCTGCGGACACCGTGACTAGCGACGGATCCTTCGAATGGGCGGTCTCGATTGCGACGGGCAGCTGGTCAGCGACGATGGACGTGACGGTTGTCGACGACCCGGTGCCCGCGGTGATCCTGCCCGCGAGCCGATCCGTGCGTTCGCCCGACGTGCAGGCCGGGGATCACCGCATGCCGGCGTTGGTGGCGCAGAGCATCGCCGACCTCAACGCCCTGCTGGTGGCCGATCCCCTCGATCCCGCCGATCACCTGCTCGCCGCCGGCGCGCCGTGGTATCTGACGATGTTCGGCCGCGACTCGATCTGGGCCGCGCGCATGTTGCTGCCGGTGAGCACAGACGTCGCGGCCGGGACACTGCGCAGCCTCGCCCGGCGTCAGGGCAAGCGGCACGACCCGGAGGCCGCCGAGGCACCCGGCAAGATCCTGCACGAAGTACGTCGGGCCGCGGTAGACCATGGCGCGTGGACGCGGTCGGGACGCCACCTTGCCCTGCCGCCGTTGTACTACGGTTCGGTCGACGCCACCCCGCTGTGGATCTCGCTGCTGCACGACGCTTGGCGGTGGGGCATGCCGGAGTCCGAGGTGGCCCAGCTGACCCCACAGCTGGAAGCAGCGCTCGGTTGGCTGCGCGACCACGCCGTCAACGGGTCCGGGTTCGTCCAGTACGTGGACGAGTCGGAGCACGGCTTGGCCAACCAGGGGTGGAAGGACTCCGTCGATGCGGTCCAGTTCTCCGACGGGACGCTCGCGAAGCCACCGATCGCGCTGTGCGAGGCGCAGGGGTACGCGCACGCGGCGGCGTTGCACGGCGCGGACGTGCTCGACGCGTTCGACCGACCCGGCGGCGCATTCTGGCGGGACTGGGCTGCCCAGCTGCGCGCCCGGTTCCGGGACCGGTTCTGGGTGGACGACCTGGCTGGCGGGTACCCGGCCATGGCCCTGGACGGCTCGGGGCGGCCTGTCGACACGGTCACCTCGAACATCGGCCACCTGCTCGGCACCGGGCTGCTCGACGCGGACGAGGCGGACCAGGTCGTGCAGCGACTGGCCGCGCCTGACATGGACTGCGGCTACGGACTTCGCACGATGTCGTCGCTGGCGCGCGGCTTCAACCCGCTCAGCTACCACTGCGGGTCGGTCTGGGCGCATGACACGGCGATCGCGATCCATGGCTTGGCGCGGGTCGGCAGCGAGGCCGCGCAGTCCGTTGTCGCCAGCCTCGTGCGCGGGCTGCTCACCGTCGCGCCCGCGTTTGGGTTCCGGCTGCCTGAGCTGCATGGCGGCGAAGCGGCGCAGGACGGTGGGGTGCCACTGCCTTATCCCGCCGCCTGCCGGCCCCAGGCCTGGTCCGCGGCTGCGGCGGTCGCGATCCTCTCGGCCGTCCTAGGTCTCGACGCCGACGTCCCGAACGGAAAGCTGGCGCTGCATCCGCTGCGCCCGTCCCCCGTTGGGGAGCTGACGGTGCGCGGGCTGCAGGTAGGCGGTGCTCCGCTCGACGTTCAGCTCAGCGCGGCAGGCGACATCCAAGCGTCGGCTGCGCTGCCCGGACTGAAGATCGCAGTCGGCTGACCGGTCTAGCGAGGCGCCGGCTCGACCGAGGCGGTCAGCCGCTGACGTCTCGCAGCGCGCGCCCCACGTCGCGAATGATCGATAACGCCCGGCGGGCGTACGCCTCGCTCGCAGCAGCAAGGCCGCAGGCTGGGGTGGGTACGACGGAGCCGGCGAGCTGCTCGACGGGGAAGCCGAGCGCCTTCCACAGCTGCAGGATCGGATCACGAGCCGAGTCCACCGCGATCGCCGAGTCGGTCGAGGGAACCACGCCCAGCCAGAGCGACAAGCCCGCGTCGATCGCCTCACCCAGCGCGTCCTGGTCATCGATCAGGGCCACGTCGAGGGAAATCGCGTCGGCGCCGGCGTCGCGCAGCAGAGCAACCGGGACGTCCGCGGCGCAGCAGTGCACGACGCGGGCCCCCTCCGGCGCGACCGCGAGCAGCGACTCGAGCGTCTGGGTCGCGATCGGTCGGGCAACGGCCGGAACCGTGCCGTAACCAGACGGCGTCGGCGTCTGACCAGCCAGCACGGCGGGCAACGACGGCTCGTCCAACTGGACGACCAGTCGCGCATCGGGGACGCGCTGCCTGACCCCGGCCAGATGTGCCCGCAGCCCGTCGGCCAGCGACTCAGCTAGGTCGCGGGTCGCCCCGGGGTCCGACACCACCCGATGGCCGGACGGCAGCTCGACCGAGGCGGCGAGTGTCCACGGCCCGGCGACCTGCACCTTGAGGGGTCCGGTGTATCCCTCCGCGTGCTGCTGGAGCGCGTCCAGGTCGCGCGACAGGTAGTCGCGAGCACGTCGCAGATCGCTGCCGGGACGTGAGGTCAGTCGCCATCCCGACGGCTGTATCTCGACGGGAAGTTCAGCCAGAATCACCGCCGACCGGCCGACCATGTCAGCGCCCGCGCCGCGCGCCGGCAGCTCCGGTAGGTGCGGCAGGTCCGGCAGCTCATCGAACACCAGCCGGACGGCCTCCCCGGGGTGCGTGCCGGGCAGTGAGCCGATCCCAGTGGCCGACCCGGGCGGCCAAATCCGCTGCGCGCTCACCGAGTTGTTCGACCCAGGGCGACCCGCGGCGCGCCGGCGGTCGAACAACAGGAGGTAGTGCTTGAAATGGTGGCCGAGCCGAGCACCGTGTCGCCGTCGTACATGACCATCGCCTGACCAGCCGCGATCCCCCGCTGCGGACGCTCCAGCCGCGCCGTCACCTCGGCGTCGCTCACCCGCACGGTGGCAGGGCTGACCATTCCGTGCGCACGCAGTTGGACGGCGCAGTCGAACGCGGCTCCCGGCGCATCGCCCAGCGTCCACACCGGATGCGCCCCTACCACCTCATCGGTGTCAAGCAGCTCGCCGGGACCGACCACCACCGTGTTCGTCGTCGGCTGGATGGACAGCACATAGCGGGGCTCGCCACCAGGAGCCGGCCGATCCAGCCGCAAGCCACGGCGCTGGCCCACCGTGTACCCGAACGATCCGCCGTGCCGCCCCACGACCTGCCCGGTAGCGACATCAACGATCGGCCCGGACCGTTCGCCCAGCTGATGCCCCAGGAACGCCCGGGTGTCGCCGTCGGCGATGAAGCAGATGTCGTGCGAATCGGGCTTTGCCGCGACGGACAGACCGCGCGCCGCAGCCTCGGCCCGCACCTGCGCCTTGGACGAGTCGCCCAGCGGGAAGATCGCGTGAGCCAACTGCCGCGGGGTGAGCACGGCGAGTACGTACGACTGGTCCTTCGCCGCGTCGACCGATCGCATCAGCCGTCCGTCGACCAGCCGCGCGTGATGGCCCGTGACGACGGCGTCGAAGCCCAGGGCCAGAGCACGATCGAGCACCGTCGCGAACTTGATCTTCTCGTTGCAGCGCAGGCAGGGATTCGGGGTGCGACCGGCCGCGTATTCCGCGACGAAATCGTCGATGACGTCTGCGCGGAATCGTTCGGCAAGATCCCAGATATAGAAGGGGATGTCGAGCACGTCGGCGCTGCGTCGGGCATCGTTTGCGTCCTCGCGCGTACAGCAGCCACGGGCGCCTTCGCGCAGCGTCTTCGGCCGCGCCGACAGGGCGAGGTGCACGCCGGTCACCTCGTAGCCGGCGTCGACCGCACGGGCAGCCGCCACGGCGGAATCGACGCCGCCACTCATCGCGGCGAGCACCTTCATCCGGACCGTCACGTCAACACCGAGGTGAGGCCGGCACGACGGGCCCGCTCGACGGCCGGGCCGATCGTCTCGATCACCGCGTCGACATCGGCGATCGTCGAGGTGTGCCCGAGTGAGAAGCGCAACGAGCCGCGGGCTCGGGCCGCGTCGGCGCCCATGGCGAGCAAGACGTGGGACGGCTCCGCGACACCGGCTGAACAGGCCGAGCCAGTCGCGCACTCAATGCCACGGGCGTCGAGCAGCATGAGCAGCGAATCCCCTTCGCAGCCGGGGAATGTCAGGTGCGCGATGCCCGGCAGGCAGTCGGCGGGGTCGCCGTTCAGCACGGCGTCGTCGACCGCCCGCAGCAGGCCCGTCACGAGCCGGTCGCGCAGCTTTCGCACTCGCATGGACTCGACCGGCTGACGTTCGACTGCGGCGACGGTCGCGACGGCAAGTCCCACCGCCCCGGGCACGTCAACGGTGCCCGACCGGACGTCGCGTTCCTGCCCCCCGCCGTGCAGAAGTGGGACACAGGAGACGTCACGCCGCAGGAGCAGCGCGCCGGCTCCGTACGGACCGCCCAGCTTGTGCCCGGTCATGGTCAGCGCATCGACGCCGCTCTCGGCGAAGTCGACCGGCACCGCGCCGACCGCCTGCACCGCGTCCGTGTGCATCGGCACGCCGTACTCGTGGGCGATCTCGGCCAGGTCCCGGACGGGCTCGATCGTGCCGACCTCGTTGTTCGCCCACATGACGGTGACCAGAGCGGCCGAATCGGGGTCGGCGGCCAGCGCCCGCCGCAGTGTGTCGGGGTCAACCCGCCCATAGGCGTCGACCTCCAGCCAGGTCACCTCGGCACCGTCGGCTGCGGCGAGCCACTCGACGACGTCCAGCACGGCATGGTGCTCGACGGCGCTGGCCAGCACGCGGCGACGCCGCGGCGCGGCGGCCCGGCGCGCCCAATAGATACCTTTGACGGCGAGGTTGTCGGACTCGGTACCGCCGCTGGTGAAGATCACTTCTGAGGGACGGGCGCCCACAGCCGCGGCCAGCTGCTCCCGGGACTCCTCGACCCGGCGCCGCGCTCGCCGGCCCGACCTGTGCAACGACGAGGGATTGCCGAGCTCGGCCATCGTCGCGGTCACGGCGTCGATGGCCTCAGGCAGCATGGGCGTCGTCGCCGCGTGGTCGAGGTAGTGCATCGCAGTCCAGTCTACGATCACCGCGATGGCCTCGGACTTCTGCGTGATCGGCGGTGGCATCGTCGGGCTGGCCACTGCGATGGCGATCCTGCAGCAGCGGCCCGGCGCGAGCCTGGTCCTACTGGAGAAGGAGGACCGGCTGGCCGCGCACCAGACCGGCCACAACAGCGGAGTGATCCACTCCGGCATCTATTACCCGCCCGGCAGCCACAAGGCCGAGCTCTGCCGCCGCGGCGCCGACAGCACCCGGCGGTTCGCCGATGAGCACGGCATCACCTACGACATTTGCGGAAAGCTGCTGGTAGCCACCGACACGGCTGAATTGGCTCGACTGGACGCGCTGTTCGAACGCGCCCGAGACAACAAGGTAAACGTCGAGCGGATCGACGCCGCCGAACTGCGCCGTCGCGAGCCGAACGTGGCGGGGCTTGCCGCGCTTTACGTCGCCGGCACCGGCATCGTCGATTTCACACGCGTCGCCCGGGCGATGGCGACCGTGGTCGAATCGCTCGGCGGTCAGGTGCGCCGCAGCGCCGCGGTGACCCGGATCTGCGAATCGCCCGACGGTGTCGAGGTGGTCACCAGCCACGGAGCGGTCACCGCAGACCGGCTGGTCGTGTGCGGCGGCTTACAGGCCGACCGGCTGGCCCGGCTGGCCGGCCTGGACGTCGACTTCCAGATCGTGCCGTTCCGCGGCGAGTACTACCGGCTGCCGCCGTCGCGGGCGGGCCTCGTGCGGCACCTGATCTATCCGGTGCCCGACCCCGACCTGCCGTTCCTCGGCGTGCACCTCACCCGCACGACGGACGGCGGGATAACGGTCGGCCCGAACGCGGTGCTCGGATTGTCCCGCGAGGGATACCGCAAGTTCTCCTTCGCCGCGCGTGACGTACGCGAGTACGCCACCTTTCCCGGGACGTGGCGGATGGCGCGAGCCAACGTCCGCACCGGGGCGCGCGAGCTGCGCAATTCGCTATTCCGGCGGGGATATTTGCGCGAGTGCCGCAAGTACGTTCCCGACCTCACGCTCGCCGATCTGCTGCCCGAACCCGCCGGGATCAGGGCTCAGGCCGTGCGGCGCGACGGCACGTTGGTGCACGACTTCCTGTTCGCCGAGTCCGACCGGATGCTGCATGTCTGCAACGCCCCGTCTCCGGCGGCCACCTCAGCGCTCCCGATCGCCGAGCTGATCGTGGGCAAAATGCTCGCCAGATAAGGGCCGTCCGGGTCTTACCGCCGATCTTGAGGCTGACGTTTACCCCCAGAGCCTGTTGCATATTCGACCATCGATGACGTGGAACACAGTTCTCGCCGATTCGGGCCCGCCACATTTTCGGGGAGCCGCGATGTTCGGCCGGGAGAAGCGACTTGGGAGCTTCACTCCGAGTTCACTGATCATCGCGATCCGATTACGCAACAGGCTCCCCAGGTCCACGCCGGCCTCAAGATCACGCCGGGTGTGCCGACGCACGGGCCCGGCCAGCCACCCCCACGCCCACCAGCGCCACGGCTCCCATCGTCAAGTCGAGCGCAGTGAAGGCCGCGGTGTACCCGATCGCTGCGCGAGCGGCGGCAGCGACCAGGACGCCCGCGATGCCGGTTGTGATCGCGCTGACCACGGTGTCGGACAGCTGCAGGGCCGCGGAGTCGGCGCCGCGGTCAGCGTCAGTGGTGAATCGCAGCAGCAGCACGGCGATGCTCGACATCCCCAGGCCCGCGCCGATCCCCGCCAGCGCCCAGCTGCCGTACATCATCCAGCCGGGGACGCGCGGGTGGGACGCGATCGCCGTCGCGACAGCCGAGACAGCGATGAACCCGAAACCGGCCCGGATCAGCCCGACGCGATTCGACCTGGCGTGCCGATCACGCCCTTGCCACCACGAACCGAGCGCCCACGTCACACCGGACGCCACCAGCGGCAGACCGGCCGCGATCGCACCGTACCCGTGCTGCAGGGTCATCGTCAGCGGCACCATCGACTCGACTCCGAAGAACGCACCGGCCAGCAGACCGCGCAGGGCGATCGGCGCAGCGCCGGACCCGCACCGTCCCAGCCGGTAGCAAGCTGCGCAGCCCCCAAACCAGGGCGATCACCCCGAGGGCGCCCGCGGTCATCGACGCCGCCGACGGATGCTGGCCAGCGGCTTCCAGCGCCGCGACGCCGACTGCTACGCCCAGCGCCCGCACGACCCGGCCTGGGTCCGCGAGGCCTGACCCTGGGCGATCGACTGGCAGGTTCATCCGTCCCAGCACCGGGACCATCAGCCCGCTCCCGACCAGGACGAAGGGCAGCAAGCCGAGGAACACCCACCGCCAGCTGGCGTGCTGGGCCAGCGTGCCCGCGACCAGCGGGCCGATCAGCGCCGGCAGCACCCAGGCCGACGACATCGCCGCGAAGATCTTGGGACGGGTGACGTCCGGGTATGCCTCGCCGAGCACGACGTAGATCGCGGTGATCAGCAGGCCGCTGCCGAGCCCTTGGACGCACCGTCCGGCGACGAGCTGCGCCATAGAGGCGGCCGTTCCCGCGACCAGCAGGCCCAGCGCGAACGCGACGAGGCCGGCGGCCAGCGCCCGCTTGGGACCGTGCTGGTCCGACACTTGACCCGAGATGACCATGCCGAGCACGTTGGCCACCAGGAACCCGGTGAACGCCCAGCCGATCGCCCCCAACCCGTGCAGCTCGCGCGCCGCGGTCGGCAGCGCTGCCGCCACCGCCATCGCCTCGAAGGCGATCAGCGTAACCAGGATGAGGATCCCCGCGCTCGTGATGCGCTGGCGTGGCCCGAAGATCGATTCGTCCGTCGGCGCGAGTGCGTGGCCGTCGGCCGACAGGCGGGTCGTCACCCGCCCAGGATGCCCGTTGAAGCCGACTTGAGGTCAAGCCGCTCAGTTGGCAGCCACCGGCGCTCGCCGGCGGCGGCGGCGGCGGATCTGGACGACGGCCAGCGCGCCTGCGCCCAGTGGGGCCAGGACCGCCAGGAGGTAACCGAGTCCGGCGAGCAGCCAGCGGAATGCGATCACCACGGCGTGCCAGCCGGCGACGAAGGCCGCCCCGAAGCCGGTCGGCCCGGGAGCCGGTCTGCTGGGTGGCGATGCGGCTGGTGCGGTCACGTCGACGGTCAGGGTGGCGAGCGCGACCTGGTCGGTGAGAGCCCGCCGCTGCGCCTGCATGGATTCCAGGTCCGACTCGCGCTGGGTGAGCTGGCTCTCCAGCGCGACGAGGTCGCCGATGGTTCCCGAGTGCGCCATCAACTGCTGGAGCCGGGTGACGCTGGTGGCGAGTGCGGACGTCCGGGCGTCCAGGTCGACCTTGGTCGCGGTCATGTCCTGCCCGCGGACGTTTCGGCTGGTCTCCTCGCCCAAACCGTCGACCTGCCGGATCACCGCGTCGAGCGCGGCCGGCGGCACCCGGGCCACGATCTGGGCGGTACGAAGACGGTTGCTGGTGGCGCGGTTGTCGCCATCGATCCGTCCGCCAGCTGTGTCGGCGATTCGGACGACCAAGTCCGCAGCATGGTCGACCTGCTTGGTCTGTAGCTCCACAGTGGCGGTGCGCACGATGTCACGCTGTTGCAGCGGGGCGCTGGCCGCCGACTTGGCGGATCCGGCCTGGGCTGATTCGGCCGGTGCGCCGGCAGCCGGGCGAGCCGATTGTCCTGCCGCAACATCCGACGAACTCTTCCCGGCGCTGCCGGTGCAGCCGGCGAGTGCGACACCTGCGATCAGCAGCGCACCCACTGTGACGAGGTGCCGTGGTGGGACCGGATGCTGCATCGCCGCCCCCTGCTCGAGATGTCACCTGACTGGACCAGCTGGAACCGGCAAAAGGTTCCAGCTGACCACATCTCGCCGACTCGAGATGGAGGGAGCCGAGCACTCAGCCCTTGCGCTTGGCGAGCTCCTCGGTCAGCTGGGGCGCTACCTGGAACAGGTCGCCGACGACGCCGAAGTCCGCGAGCTCGAAGATCGGCGCCTCGGGATCCTTGTTGATCGCGACGATCGTCTTGGACGTCTGCATGCCGGCGCGGTGCTGGATGGCTCCGGAGATGCCGACGGCGATGTAGAGCTGGGGCGACACGGTGACACCTGTCTGGCCGACCTGCATCTGGTGCGGTACCCAGCCCGCGTCGGTGGCCGCGCGGGAGGCACCCACCGCCGCGCCGAGCGTGTCGGCCAGCTTCTCGAGGAGGGCGAAGTTCTCCGGGCCGCCCATGCCGCGACCACCGGAGACGATCACCGATGCATCGGTCAGGGCTGGGCGCGTGCCGCGTTCCTCGACCACGTGCTCCACCACCTTGGCCGTTTTCGCGACGTCGGACACGGTAACCGGCAGCGGAATCTGCTCAGCCGCGCCGCTGGCCGGCTGCGGGGCGACCGAGTTCGCGCGCACGGTGATCACGGGCACGCCAGTGCTCACCTTGGACTGCACGGTGATCGAGCCACCGAAGATGCTCTGCGTGGCGGTGCCGTCGGCCGCGACGCCGATCGCGTCGGTGAGCACGCCGCTGCCGATCTTGAATGCCAGCCGCGCGGCGATCTCCTTGTTCTCCGCGGTTGACGACACGAGCACGGCCGCCGGTGACGCTTGCTCGACCACTGCCGCCAGCGCCTCCGCCTTGGGCGCGACCAGGTACCCCTCGAGATCGTCGCCCTCGGCGACGTACACCTTGGCCGCGCCGTACTCGGCCAGGCCGTCCCTGAGTCCCGTGGCGGTGCCTGGCACGCCGACGACGACTGCACTCGGCTCACCGAGCGCCCGCGCTGCCGTCAGCAACTCTTGCGTGGACTTCTTGAGCGACCCGTTTGCGGAGTCGACGAGAACCAGAACCTCTGCCATGCCTACGCTCCTCAGACCAATTTCTTCGACGCGAGGAACTCGGCGATCTTGACCCCACCGTCTCCCTCGTCCTTGACGACGACGCCAGCCTGCCGCGGTGGTGCGAGCTCGAAGGACACAACCTGCGTCGTGGCGTTGGCCAGGCCCACTTCGTCCGCGCCGAGACCCAGATCCGCGACGGTGAGCTTCTGAACCGGCTTGCTCTTGGCCGCCATGATCCCCTTGAACGACGGGTAGCGCGGATCGTTGATCTTCTCCACGACGCTGACGATCGCAGGCAAGGACCCCTGTACGACCTCGTAACCGTCGTCGGTCAGCCGCTCGATCGTCACCGCCGAGCCGTCCACCGTCACCTTCCGCGCCTGGGACAGCTGAGGGCGTCCGGTGACCTCGGCGAGCAGCGCCGGGACGACCGACATACGCGAGTCGGTCGCCTCCGAGCCCGCGATCACGATGTCCCACTCGATGGTGCCGAGGGTCTTGGCCAGCACTCTGGCCGTCTGGATCGCGTCGGAGCCGTGCAGCGCCTCGTCGCTGACGTGCACCGCCTTGTCCGCGCCCATCGACAACGCCTTGCGGATCGACTCGGTGGCGCGCTCCGGGCCGACGGTCAGGATCGTCACCTCACCGCCATGGGCCTCCTTCAGCCGCAGCCCTTCCTCGATCGCGTACTCGTCGATGTAGTTGATCAACGGATCGACCTTGTCGCGGTCGACGGTGTTGTCGGCCGGATTCAGGGTGCGATCGCCTTCGGTGTCGGGCGTCTGCTTGACCAGCACCACGATGTTCATACCTCGCTGACCTCCGCGCTCTCATGCCCGGTGCGGGATGCGCCGCCGGCTCCAAAATCGCCGACGGCGCACGCGTCCTGGCGCTCCACTCTGCCTTTGTTACCAAGCAGTAGCAATATGACTGTCGTCTCGCCGGGTCCCAGACTGCCACGCCACCGTGGGTTTACGGGACCGCAGCGGCCGGACGGCGATAAAGCGTGGCCAGCCCCAGCGCCAGCCCGCACGTTAACGTGACGATCCCGAGGAGCAGGAATAGCCCGGCCCGATCGAACGCCGAGTCGTCGGAGTCGTCGACGAACACGGCGCCCCACGTCGCGCAGCCGATGTCCAGTCGGCCCGTGGCGGGTGCCACGAACGTCGCCACCACGTTGACCGAGCGAGTGTCCGCCGGCAGCGGGCTGACGGTAAGTGCCTGTGCGACCGCGTTGCCCAGGGACCACGAACACTGCGACTGGTCCGCCGACAGCCCGCGCGCCGTGAGCGCGGAGCGTCCGCCCCGCACGGACAGCTGGTATTGCTTCCCGGCCGTCAGCGCCACGGTCGAGGCCGGCTGCCCGGAGTTGTACGCGTGCCGCCCGGTCGCCTTGAACGAGGCAGACAGCCCGAAGCAGAGGACGGCGGCAATCAGCAGCACGACCGCTGCCATAGCCGCGGGAGCCCATCCCGTAGAGCGCTTCTCGGTCACGGCCGTCCGTGCTCGGTGGGGTCGGCGGTCCCGTCTCGGTCGTCGGATGTCATCGCCCGGCAGCCCGCCGGCAGGGCGGGCTCCTCGGAGCGGGACACCCGGCAGACGGTAGCACTCAACAATCATTCAAGTCTTGAATCATTCATGTGCGGCGGGCGTCTGCTCATGCATCGCCAAACAGCCGGTCGTGCGCCGCGAGCAACTCGAGGGGGGTGGCGAACACCTCGCTCGCTCCGGCGTCAACCAACTCCGCCAGGCCGCCGTATCCCCATCCGGCGCCAAGGCATGCGATGCGATGGGCGCGGGCGCCGTGCACGTCGTGAGATCGGTCACCGACCATCACAACGGCGGCCGGGTCGGGTTCGCCTAGCCGGCGCAGCACCTCGCCCACGACCATCAGCTTGTCGCTGCGGGCACCGTCCAGAGTGTCGCCGCCGACCGTGGCGAAGAAGCCCTCCATGCCGAGGTGTTCCACGATCGGCTCGGCGTGGAACTCGGGCTTGCTCGTTGCAACGGCCATCGCGATCCCGCGCTTCTGCAGATCGGCGAGCACCTCGAGAATCCCCTCGTACGGTTGGCTTTCATACATGCGCGTCGCGTAATGCGTCCGGTAACGCTCGACGATCTCGGGCAACCGCTCGGTGCCGACGATCGGCGGCAGCGACTCGTGGAACGGTGGGCCCAGCAATCCGCGTTCGGTGAGCGGATCGAGCCGGGCGACGCCGACGTCGTCGAACGCCTGGCGCAGCGAGCCCAAGATGCCAGTCGCCGAGTCCGACAGCGTCCCATCGAGGTCGAAGAGCGCAAAGCGGATCTTCACGCGAGTCCCGTGGTGGCAGGCGCTCTCAGCGCCGGACGAACGCGGCCTTGCCCGGTCCGTTCTCGAGGAACGACCGCATGCCGATCGTCCGGTCCTCGGTCGCGAACAGCGAGGCGAAGAGGTGCGACTCGAGGCGCAGGCCATTGGCCAGATCGGTGTCCAAGCCGCCGTCGATCGCGGCCTTGGCAGCACGGAGGGCGAGCGCGGGGCCCTTGGCGAACTTTGCCGCCATCGTCAAGGCGGTCTGGTACACGTCGGCTGCCGGGACGACCACGTCGACCAAACCGATCTGGAGCGCCTCGGTCGCATCGACGAATCGGCCGGTGTACACGAGGTCTTTCGCCTTCGCCGGGCCGATCAACCTGGGCAGCCGCTGGGTGCCTCCCGCGCCCGGAATGATACCGAGCAAGATCTCGGGTTGGCCCCACCTGGCGTTGTCGGCGCTCACCCGCCGGTCGGCGGTAAGGGCGAGCTCGCAGCCGCCGCCGAGTGCGTAGCCGGTGACCGCCGCGATCACCGGTTGGGGGATGCGGGCAAGTGCGTGCAACGAGGAGCTCAGCCGCTCGGCATCGCGCACCATGTCGGCGTGACTCATGGCCGCGAACTCCTTGACATCGGCCCCCGCGGCGAACACCCTCTCGCCCCCGTACAGCACGACCGCGCCAACGTCCCGGTTCGCCGCGACGTCAGTAGCGGCCGCTCGCAGCTGTTCTTGCAGTTCAGTGTTCAGCGCGTTCATCGGCGGCCGGTCGAGCCGGATCGTCGCGACGCCGTTATCCCCGATCTCGACCTTGACCAGCTCGCCCACGGTGTGCCCTTCTGCTCGGTCCGCCCTGCCAGCTGCTGAGCCTATCCGGGCGTGCTCCTGGATGTGACGGACGCTCCGTTTCGCTTGAATTCCTGGAGAATCCCCTTGCCTTGTGGGCGAATCTTGACTATTATCGAACTTATATTCGCATTCCCGATAGCTGTCGACGTCGCCGTGAAGCAGCTGTCGCATGCCCTTGACGCACTGCTGGCGGTAGACCTGACCGGCGCGTCGCGGGACGAGCTGCTGGAGCTGGCCCGCGGCCTGGAGACCCAGCGGCGGCGGCTGCCGGCCGCCGACCACGCGTTGATCGGCGAACTGGACGCCCGGGCGGTGGCCGGGGAGTTGGCCTGCGTGTCCACCCCGGCGCTGCTGATGCAGCTGCTGCGGCTCAGCCCGGGTGAGGCGCGGGCCCGGGTGCGCGCGGCTGCCGACCTGGGAGCGCGGCGCACGCTGACCGGCCAGCTGCTGCCGCCGGTGTTCCCGGCCGTGGCGGCGGCGCAGGCCGAGGGCGCCATCTGCGACCGGCACGCCGCGATCATCCGGCACACGGTGCACGCGCTGCCCGCCGCCGCGGCCGGGCAGGCCGAGCAGGTCGAGCGGGCGCTCACCGGGCACGCGCTGCACTTGGACCCGGACCAGCTGGGCAAGGCGGCCCGCCGGCTGCTGGCCTACCTGGACCCCGACGGCACCCGGCCCGACGACGCGGACCACGCCCGGCGCCGCGACCTCACCCTGCACCGGATGGCGGACGGGTCGGCCCGGCTGACCGGCTACCTCACCCCCGGCTGCACCGCGGTCACCGAAGCCTGGCTGGACGCGCTGGCAGCCCCGGTGCCCGCCGCGGACGGCCAGCCGGACCGGCGCAGCGGCGGGCAGCGCCGCCACGACGCGCTGGAAGACATCGGCCGCCGCGCGCTGCGCGGCGGTGACCTGCCCGACGCCGGCGGCACCCGCTCGGTCAGGCGGCGCTGGATGGCCTAGATCACCTCCTGGCCGCGGGCCTCGGCGACCAGAACGAGAGCAGCATCATCGAGGTCGCGCGGCGCGCCGAACCTTGATCGACGCGCGCCGCAACCAAGATCTCGCGCGGCGGGCAAGCGCCAGGACTCAAGGCGGTGTCATGAACGCGCTCACTTGCCGCCATGTGTGCACATGTCCTTGCCGGTCAGTTACCGGATGAGTTGGACACGGATCGGCAGGTCGAGGCCTGCCCATGCTCGGTCAGCGGTCAAGACCTCAGGTGGGTTGCTGCGCACGGTCAAGGCAAGGCAGCAGCGATCGCCTAGGGAGAGCGTGCGTCCACCAGCGAGCGAACGCAGCGCGCCGGCGAGTTCGGCGTCCTGTTCGAGAACGGGCTCGATCGTGACGCCCGCGGCTGCGAGCAACTCGCGCACTCGAAAAACGTCAATGCCATGGTCCACGAGTTTGCCGATCACCTCGGCGAGATTCGCCGCGCCGAGGACGCCGGAGTCCAGATGAGCCGCAACAAGGTCTGCACCTGCTTCGTCGTGCACGAGAGCCAAGATCGCGGACGCGTCAAACACCGTCATTCGTCGGCGGCGGCAAGGCGACGCTCGGCGAGCAACTCCTCGACGAGTGAACGGCTCTTCGGAACCTTCGCTGCCAGCCCGCGCAACTCGGCAACAGCGTCCTGCTGCCGTTCGAGCACGAGCCGTGGGCCGGACAGGTGAAGATGCAGCCGATCGCCCGGGGCCAGGCCAAGTGCTGCCCGGACCTCGGCTGGTATCACCAAGCGACCCTGCTGCCCTAGCACTAACGTGGCATCCATTGTTCTAGTATGCCACGACCGATCTAACAGTGCCACTAGCCGATCAACGCCACGCACCTGTAGCCGTCGGTCTCAGTTGACGCGTGCGCTGCTATCTGGTGCGCCACGTCGGTGCGATGGTCCGCCGATAGGTACGGCCGAAGACGAAGTTGAAGGTGCCCACGATGGGGCGCGGAACATTTTGCCGCAACGCTGCCTGTTCATCCGCCGTGGCGCCGTCCTCGATCCAGGCGAACAGGGTGCCTGCCGCCATCGGGCTAACGCGGCCGAACTTGCGTCCCATCGCCTTGATCTCGGGAGTGTCCTGCTTCGCCAGATAAACCGGCTCGATCTCGGCCTCCTCGTGATCCATGTGTTCGCCGGCCACCGTACGCAGCGCGGCGACGGCATCAGCCGCCTCTTTGGCGTCCGCGGCGCTGGCAGATCGATCAAGGATCGACATTGCTCTGTTCGCGGTTGCCAATGCCGCGGCGAGTCGGTCGTGCTCCGCGTCCATCTGGGCGATGAGGTCTCGGCTGACTCCGACGGCTTTCAGCGCCGGCCAGGCGATCTCGTGCTCGCCCAGGTGATGGTGGGTCAGCTGGTCGTCGAAGTTGGCCCAGGCGGTCTCGAGATCCGCGGCACGTTCGGCATTCCCATCCGGGAACGCGGTCAGCGCGGTAACGAAGCGGTCCAGATCTCGACGGAAAGCGCCGTGAATGACGCGGTTCATGCTCATTTTGGCCATGCGCTTCACGGTACCGAGAACAGCTGCTTCCGCCAGCGGATTTCTCGGTACCGGCGCTCCGAGTGCCACGAGACCGATCAGCGGTGAGACTCTCGGGCCTCCGGCGCCGCGGCTACGGATATGCGGCGGAGCTGAAAGTGAATAGCGGCCGATCGGGCAGTCGGGACGATGCCGCATGGCGGAGGCGGTAGACCCCGATGCCGGCGTAGGTGGCGGTGTCGAGCGCGTCGAAGGCGACTTCGTCGAAGCAGGCGGCGCGCAACCAACCGCGTAGCTCGCCAGTCAGGTCGGGTGGCCGGCGGTGCCGAGTCCAGATCACAGTGCCGCCAACGGCGCACAGGGCAGGCGCTGCTCCGACGGTGCGCTTGATGTCAGCGGGGCTGACGTTCCCGAAGATGCCGCACAGCAGTAGCACGTCGGCCGGTAGCACATCGGCGTAGTTGGCGACCCGGCTCGCATCAACCTGGCGCACCTCGACCTGCGATAGGCCGGCGTCGGCGGCTCGGCGGCGGGCCTGCCGGACGTTGTGCGGATCGGTCTCGATCAGCACCGCGTGAACGTCCCCCCGGCGGGGGTGTTCGGGAAGGACGCCCAGCACGTCATGTCCTTGCCCGGCGCACAGGCTCAGGATTCGGACCGGCCCGGCTGGCGCATGATCGATCGCCGACGCCAGGTGTTCCTGTACGCAGCGCAGCCGCGCGGCCAGCGACGACGCAGGGTCGTCGTAGGCCGCATGCCACGCCACCCAGTCCTTCACGAGCCCCTCCTGCAACCCGGCCACACGGCGCGGGCCGGTGACCAGACGCCTACGATCCGAGCGTGGAATCCGACCGGTTCAGCGTCGTCCTGTTGGTGCTGCGAGACGACGCTCCGCAGCTTGATGCCGCAGCGGCTACCACCTTGCAGGATGCTCACAGGGCATACCTCGCGGGCTTGCACGAAGCTGGACACCTGCTCGCGGCGGGCCCCTCGCTCGACGAGAGGCTGCGGGGCCTGTCGATCCTGAACGTCGAGCCCGACGAAGCTCGCAGGCTCGAGGAGCAGGATCCGGCGGTCCGCGCGGGTAGGTTCAGCCTGCACGTCATGCCCTGGATCGTTCCCGCCGGCGCCATGTCGTTCCATCCAGCCAAATTCCCGCACTCCGTCGCGGAAGCCGAGGCCGGCGCCGACTGAGACGATATGCATTCACGGCCTCAGCGGCTTCCGGCCCCAGGCGGAGATCATCGGTGCGGTCGCCAGGTCGAGACGTCCGGTCGAGACGTTCTCGAGGTGCTGGTGAATCTCGTCCTCGGTGGCGAGCCCGGCGGCATCCAACGCCCCGCGGACCTGTTCGACGGTCGCTTTCTCCAGCAGCGTGCACGCGGGCGACGTGATGGGGAAGTAAGCGTCCGCGTTGACGTCGACCAAGCCGGCGTCACGAAGCAGCCGAGGCAGCGTCCGGCCGTAGGCCAGATCCACGCCGCGCTGCGCAAGCAACGCCCGGAAGCCTCGACGCAGCTTGTTCGCCAGCCGCTGCTGCGGACCGTATTCGTCCGGGCAGATGAGCGGCTGCAGCACGGGATCGGCATCTTCGAGAAGCAGCCAGCCACCGGGAACAAGCGAGTCGACGAGTGCGGCCAGCGCCCGAGCACGCTGCGGAACATGGACCAGCACGAGGCGCGCATGCACGAGGTCGAAACGCTCGGACGGCGGCGCATCGGTGCCGACGTCGTGGCGCCGGATCTCATACCCGCAGGAACCAACGTCCCGCATCCACGAGGTATCGAGGTCCGTAGCTAGCACGTGTCCGCGCGCGCCGACACGCTGGGCTAGCCATGCGGGCACGGTCGGTCCCCCGGCTCCCACCGCCCAGCACCGCCACCCGGCGGCGATGCCGAGGTCTTCGATATGCCGGAACGTCGACGGATTGAACAGCGTCGACAAGGCATCGAAGCGAACCCCGGCCTCGGGCTGTCGATTGTCGAGCAGATAGCCCTCGTCCGCGCCCACCTGCCCATCGTGCCGCAGTTGCGCCGTGGTTAGCTGACGGAACGGGCGGACCAGCGGCCTCGCCGGTGCGACACCTCGATGGGCAGGCCGAACGTGGCCGACAGATGGGAAGCCGTCAGCACGCTCGGGGCAAGACCAGACGCGACCGTGCGACCCTCGCGCAGCAGCAGGACATGTGTCACGCCCGGCGGAACCTCCTCGACGTGGTGCGTGACCAGCACGGACGCGGGCGCGTCCGGGTCGGCCGCGAGCCGCGACAACCGGCGCAGGAGGTCCTCGCGGCCGCCGAGGTCCATGCCCGCAGCAGGTTCGTCGAGCAGCAGCAACTCGGGATCGGGCATCAGCGCCCGCGCGATCTGCACCCGTTTGCGCTCGCCCTCGCTGAGCGTCCCGTACGTCCGGTCGCCCAGCGAACCCACGCCGAGACGTTCGAGCAGCCTGGTTGCCCGGCGCACGTCCAGCCGCCCGTACGCCTCGCGCCATCGGCCGAGCACCGAGTAGCCCGCACTCACGACCAGATCATTCACGCGCTCGTTGGGTGGGATGCGCTCGGCAACCGCCGCGCTCGCGAACCCGATCCGCGGGCGCAGTTCGAAGACGTCGACGCTGCCGAGCCGTTCGCCCAGCACGTACGCCTCCCCGGAGGTCGGATGCATCGAGGCAGCCGCGATCTGCAGCAGCGTGGTCTTGCCCGCCCCGTTCGGGCCCAGGATCGCCCACCGCTCGTCGAGCTCGACCGTCCAGTCGATCCTGTCCAGCAGCGTCTTCTGCCCCCTGCGCACCGTGACCGCGGCGAACGCCAGCACGGCATCGCGGTTGATCTCCGGCACTCGCCTATCAAACAGCACGCATCAGCGAGCGAGCATCACAGGCGCGCCAGCGCCGAGCTTGTGCGGGGCCCCTGCGAAATCGCGAAGCGATTTCGTGGGGTGCAGGTGCGGAACGAGCGACCGATGAGCGCGCGCGCGAAGAGGCTAGCCAATTAGCAGCGCACGCGACCAGCAAGCGTTAGAGTCCGCCTCGATGCTTCCCGAACAGATGACCGCCGCACTCGCCTCTCGGCTCGACCGTGCCTGGCCCGGTCGGCCGTTCCCGCTCGGCGCGATCTGGGACGGCGAAGGCTGCAACTTCGCGCTCTGGTCATCGACCGCGACTGCCGTGATCCTCTGTCTCTTCGACGCTGACGGGCACGAAACGCAGATCCCGTTGGCCGATTCGACATACCGCGTCTGGCACGGGTACCTGCCAGGTGTGGGGCCGGGGCAACATTACGGATTCCGGGTCGATGGCCCGTACGACCCCGCCCGCGGCCTGCTGCACAACAAGGCGAAGCTGCTCGTCGACCCGTACGCGCGGGCGATCGATGGCAGTTTCGTCGACCACCCGAGCGTCTACGCCGACAACCCCGCGGACTCCGCGCCTTACGTCCCGCGCTGCGTGATCATTCACGGCGCGTTTCCGTGGGGTGACGATCATCGCCCCAGCACCCCGTGGGACGACACGATCATCTACGAGCTGCACGTGCGAGGTTTCACCAAGCAGCACCCCGATATTCCGCCGGAGCTACGTGGCACGTACGCGGCCCTGGGCCACCCGGTGGCGATCGACTACCTGCGTTCGCTCGGCGTCACCGCCGTCGAACTCCTGCCGGTTCACCACTTCATCTCTGAGCCGCCATTGCAGCGCCGCGGCATGACGAACTACTGGGGGTACAACTCGCTGGGCTTCTTCGCTCCGCACGAGCCGTATTCGTCGCGACGCGGGTACCAGGTCAGGGAGTTCAAGGCGATGGTTCGCGCGCTGCACGCGGCGGGCATCGAGGTGATCCTCGACGTCGTGTACAACCACACGCCGGAGGGCCGCCCCAACGGCCCGGTCCTCTCGCTGCGCGGCATCGACAACGTCGCCTACTACCGGGCAGTGGATGGCGACCCCAGTCGTTACGCGGACTACACCGGCTGTGGCAACACCCTTGACGCTCGGCTGCCCTTCCCACTGCAGATGATCACCGACTCGCTGCGCTACTGGGTTACCGAGATGCACGTCGACGGGTTCCGGTTCGACCTCGCGTCGGCATTGGCCCGTTCCCTGCACGACGTCGACAAGCTGTCATCGTTCTTCGACACTATCCACCAGGATCCCGTTATCTCACAGGTGAAACTCATCGCCGAGCCTTGGGACGTCGGCGCCGGCGGATACCAGGTCGGTGAGTTCCCGCCGCTGTGGACCGAGTGGAACGGCAAGTACCGGGACACGGTGCGTTCGTTCTGGGCGCACAGCGCGGGCGGGGTCCGCGACCTCGCCTACCGGTTAACCGGCTCGTCCGATCTCTACGCCGACGACGGCCGCCTGCCATTCGCCTCGATCAACTTCATCACCGCCCACGACGGATTCACCTTGCGCGACCTGGTCTCCTACGAGCGCAAGCACAACGAGGCCAACGGCGAAGGCAACCAGGACGGCACGGGCGACAATCGTTCCTACAACTGTGGCGTCGAAGGTGAAACCGATGATTCCGCGATCGTCACGCTCAGGCTGCGCCAGGCACGCAACCTGCTCGCGACGCTGCTGCTTTCGACCGGCGCTCCGATGCTCGTGGCGGGCGACGAGCGATGGCGCACGCAGCGCGGCAACAACAACCCCTACGGGCAGGACAACGAGATCTCCTGGCTGGACTGGTCGCCGTCCGGCCAAGCTGACGACCTGTACGCGCTCGTCCAGACGCTGCTCGAGCTGCGCCGCTCGTCGCCCGTGTTGCGCCAACGCGCCTTCTTCGCGGGCATCCCGGTACCAGGCGGCGACGGCTCCAAGGACCTGGCCTGGTTCCATCCAGACGGCCGGGAGCTTACTGACGCGGACTGGTTCGACGCCGGGTTGCGCACACTGGGCATGTACCTGGACGGTCGAGGCCTGCGGCATCGCGGCAGCCGTGGCGAGGTGATCATTGACGACTCCTACCTGCTGCTGCTGCATTCCGGCGACGATCCGGTGTCGTTGACCCTGCCGGGAAGACCATGGGCCGACGAATACCAGGTGGTGGTCGACACCCGTGCCGAGGGCGGCCAGCCCGACGCGACCGTCGTCCTCCCGGCCACCGGTCCCCTCGTCCTCGACGCGAGGACCGTCCTGCTGCTGCGCGTCCTGCGCGCCTAAGGGCGGTCTCCCACGACCTCGGGAGTATGTGGTTCGCCTGCTGATCCAGATACTCCCGAAGTGTGGAGAGCGGAGCTGGCTCAGGCCGTCGTGACGACCCCCAGCTCGGCCGGTGTCGCCAGCAGGGGGTTCTTCGGGAGTACCCGCACCGTGTAGCCAAGGGCTCCGGTGCGGTCGAGCGGGATCTGCCCCTCGAACCGGCTCGTCCCGTCGACCGGCCCGGCGAGGGTGAGCGATGTGCTGCGGACCTCGGTGAGCTGGTTCTCGGCGTCGACCGGGCCGTACACGGCGGCGACGTCGACGTCGGACGCATCCAGGCCGTTGAGTGCGACCTCGCTGCGCAGGTACAGCACCCCACCCAGAGTGGGGTCGCCCTCGAGCTGGGAGTCCACATGCAGCACCGACACCCCAGGCCAGGCCGCGAGCACCGCCGCGCGCCACCGCGCCAGCTCCTTCGCCGCGGCGTACCCGTCTGCCGCGAGCCGGGCCGCCGAGACCGCCGCCGGCGCGTAGAGCTCGTGCACGTAGTCGCGGACCATCCGGGTCGCCAGCACCTTCGGGACGAGCGACCTCAGGGTGTGGCGCACCATCTGCACCCACCGAACCGGGATTCCACTCGGGTCGCGGTCGTAGAAGCGCGGCGATACCTGGTGCTCGATCAGGTCGTACAGCGCTCTCGCCTCTACGTCGTCGCGCCGGTTCGGCTCGGTGACGCCGCCGGCCGACGGGATCGCCCAGCCGTTCTCGCCGTCGAACCACTCGTCCCACCAGCCGTCGCGGATCGACAGGTTAAGCGCTCCGTTGAGCGCGGCCTTCATCCCCGACGTGCCGCATGCCTCCAATGGGCGGAGCGGGTTGTTCAGCCAGACGTCGACACCCCAGTACAGATAGCGGGCCATGCCGATGTCGTAGTCCGGCAGAAACGTGATCCGGTGCCGGACGGCCGGATTGTCGGCGAACTGCACCATCTGCGCGATGAGCTGTTTGCCACCGTCGTCGGCCGGATGGCTCTTTCCCGCGATGACGATCTGCACGGGGCGTTCCGGGTGCAGCAGCAGCGACTGGAGCCGCTCGGGGTCGCGCAGCATCAGGGTGAGCCGCTTGTAGGACGGCACCCGACGGGCGAAGCCGATCGTCAGGACGTCGGGGTCGAACGCGGACGACGTCCAGCCGAGCTCGGCTTCGGACATGCCGCGAGTCAGCGCCGAGGCATGTATCCGGCGCCGAATGTCTCCGACGAGCCGCTCGCGCAGGTCGCGGCGGACACTCCACAGCTCTGCGTCGGTGACCCGGTCGAGAGCCTTCCAGCCGACGCCCTCGTCGAGCGCGTCCGGGCCGGCTTCGCGCTCGGCGATGTCGAGCATCTGGCGCGACATCCAGGTGGGTGCATGGACGCCGTTGGTCACCGAGGTGATCGGAACTTCGGAGGAGTCGAACCCGCGCCACAGGTCGGCGAACATCAGGCGGCTCACCTCGCCGTGCAGCCGGGAGACCCCGTTGGCCCGCTGGCCCAGCCGGAAGCCCATATGCGCCATGTTGAAGATCGCCGGATCCTCTTCGGCGCCCAGGTCGAGCACCTGCTTCACCGGCACGCCGGGCGCCCCCGCCAGGTGCTGTTTTACCAATTCCCGCGGGAACCGGTCGATGCCCGCCGCGACTGGCGTGTGCGTCGTGAACACCGTGCCGGCCCGGACCGCTTCGAGCGCCTCGTCGAAGGTCAGCCCGGCCGACTCCACTAGCTCGCGGATCCGCTCGACGCCGAGGAAGCCGGCATGTCCCTCATTGGTGTGGAAGACCTGGGGCGCGGACATACCGGTCAGTGCGCAATACACCCTGATGGCCCGCACGCCGCCCACCCCGAGCAGCAATTCCTGCACGAGGCGATGCTCCTTGCCGCCGCCGTACAGGCGATCGGTGACCTGGCGCAGGCCGGCGTCGTTGTCCTCGATGTCGCTGTCGAGCAGCAGCAACGGCACCCGCCCCACCGTGGCCACCCACACCTGGGCGTGCAGCGCCCGGCCCTCCGGCAGCGCCAGCGAGATCCGGACCGGACGGTCGCCGTCCTCCAGCAACTTGATTGGCAAGCCCTGCGGATCGAGGGACGGATACCGCTCGAGCTGCCAGCCGTCCCGGGACAGCGACTGGCTGAAGTACCCGGCACGGTAGAGCAGCCCGACGCCGACGATCGGCACCCCCAGGTCACTGGCGGCCTTGAGGTGGTCGCCGGCGAGGATCCCCAGGCCGCCCGAGTACTGCGGCAACACCTCGGCGATGCCGAACTCCGGAGAGAAGTACGCGATCGAATCCGGAAGATCCGCACTGCCGGGAGACGACAGAGCCTGGCGGTGCTGGTACCACCGCGGCTGCTCGAGGTAGTCGGTCAGGTCGTCGTAGACATCGGCGAGCCGGCGCAGGAACCGGCGATCTCGCGCCATCATGGCGAGCCGGTCCGCGCTGACCTCGCCGAGCATCCTTCCCGGGTGGGCACCCGACGCCCGCCACAGCTCCGGATCGACGGATTCCAGCAGGTCCAGCGAGTCCGGATGCCAGGACCAGCGTAGGTTGTTGACGATGTCGCCGAGTTTGACCAGCTCCGGTGGGAACGCCGCCCGGACAGTGAGCCGCCGCAATGCCTTCACGGCGTGCGAGCGTACTTGGTCCCGGTAACCAATCCGTAAGGGCTTACTGACTCAGCCGCCCCTCGGTAACGTTTGGGTCATGGTCGGACGCTTGGGTCTTACCGCGGTGACACCGGTTGTCGACGGTGGTGAGTTCCCCGCCCGCGCGGTCGTCGGCGAGCAGGTACCCGTGTCGGCCGTGGTGTTCCGGGAGGGTCACGACGCCGTCGGCGCCAGCGTCAGCGCCCGAGCGCCGGACGGGCGGCGGATGCCGTTCGTGCGGATGAGTCCGGGCGCTGCGGGCATGGACCGCTGGCACGCCACCGTGGTCCCCGACCAGGAAGGTCTGTGGACGTTCGTCGTCGAGGCCTGGAGTGATCCGTTCTCGACCTGGCACCACGCCGTCACAGTCAAGATCGAGGCGGGCCAGGGCGCCGAAGACCTGGCCAACGACCTGGAGACCGGAGCGCGGATCTTCGACCAGCTCGCCGGGACCCTGCCGAAGCCCGAGCGGCCGCGGGCGGCAGCCGCCGCGGCGGCGCTTCGCGACCAGACCCTGGACGTAGCGCATCGCGTGGGGCCAGCCGTCGATCCGTTCCTGGTCGATCTGGTGCACGACAATCCGGTGCGCGAGATGACCACCAGGTCGAACCGCTACAGCATCCTGGTCGACCGCCCGCGCGCCCTGTACGGCTCGTGGTACGAATTCTTCCCGCGTTCGATCGGCGCGCAGCTGGCACAGGACCCGCAGGCGCCCGCCCGGCCGCTACGGCACGGGACGTTGAAGGACGCCGCAGAGCATCTGGAGTACATCGCCCAGATGGGCTTCGACGTGGTCTACCTGACGCCGATCCATCCGATCGGCGAGGTCAACCGCAAGGGGCCGAACAACACCCTGATCGCGCTGCCCTGGGACGTCGGGTCGCCATGGGCGATCGGATCCAAGGACGGCGGCCACGACGCCATCCATCCCAAGCTCGGCACGATGGCCGACTTCGCCGCGCTCGTCGACCGCGCGCACGAGCTCGGCCTGGAGGTGGCTCTCGACTTCGCCCTGCAGACCGCGCCCGACCACCCCTGGGTGACCGAGCACCCGGAGTGGTTCACCACCAAGCCCGACGGGACCATCGCCTACGCCGAGAACCCGCCGAAGAAGTACCAGGACATCTATCCGATCAACTTCGACAATGACCCGGCCGGCATCTACGCCGAGTGTCTGCGGGTGCTGGAAGTCTGGATGGACGCCGGCGTCAAGATCTTCCGGGTCGACAACCCGCACACCAAGCCGCTCGACTTCTGGTACTGGTTGATCACGACGGCCAAGCAGAAGCACCCGGAGGTGGTCTTCCTAGCCGAGGCGTTCACCCGGCCCGCGATGATGCACCAGCTTGCCAAGCTCGGCTTCACCCAGAGCTACACATACTTCACGTGGCGCAACACGAAAGACGAGCTGGAGACCTATACCCAGGAGCTCGTCGGCGCCGCCGACTACATGCGGCCGAACTTCTTCGTCAACACCCCGGACATCCTCAGCGAGTACCTGCAGCATGGCGGGCCCGCGGCGTTTCGCATCCGCGCCGTGCTCGCGTCGACGCTCGTGCCGACCTGGGGCGTGTATTCCGGCTACGAGCTCTACGAGCACGTGCCCGTGCGTCCGGGCAGTGAAGAGTACCTAAACTCGGAGAAGTACCAGCTGCGGCCGCGGGACTTCGCCGCAGCGCAGGCCGACGGGCGATCGCTGGCGCCGCTGCTGAGCCGCCTCAACGAGATCCGCCGGGAACACCCGGCGTTGCACTGGCTGCGCAACCTGCGGCTGCACTGGATCGACAACGACGGGCTGATTGCCTACAGCAAGCGGGACGCCGTCACGGGCGACACCGTTCTCGTCATCTGCTCCACCGACCCGCACTCTGCCCGTGACGGATGGACGTCGCTAGATCTGCCATCGCTGGGCATCGAATGGAACGATCGCTTCCTGGTTCATGACGAACTCACCGGCGCCGAATACGAGTGGGGCCAGCACAACTTCGTGCGGCTGGATCCGCATGCGACACCTGCACACATCTTCACCGTGCGACCGATCCCGTGGTGAGTCCAAGGGAGGTTGGCTTGCCCAGCGCGTCCGACGGCGACACCGAGTCCGGTCCGATGCATCGGCTGCCGGCGGATCCCGACTGGTTCAAACGCGCCGTCTTCTACGAGGTGCTCGTCCGCGGGTTCTACGACTCCGACGGCGACGGGACGGGAGACCTGAGCGGTCTCGCCGACAAACTCGACTACCTGGTGTGGCTCGGCGTGGACTGCCTGTGGCTGCCGCCGTTCTACCCCTCTCCGCTGCGCGACGGCGGCTACGACGTCAGCGACTACACCGACGTGCTCCCGGAGTTCGGCACGATCGGCGACTTCGAGCAGCTGCTGCGCGAGGCGCACAAGCGCGGCATCCGGGTGATCATCGACATCGTCATGAACCACACGTCGGACCAGCACCCGTGGTTCCAGGCCTCCCGCCGCAACCCGGAGGGCGCGTACGGAAACTTCTACATCTGGGAGGACGACGACACCCGCTACCCCGATGCGCGGGTCATTTTCATCGACACCGAGCCGTCGAACTGGACGTTCGATCCCCTGCGCAAGCAGTACTACTGGCACCGGTTCTTCAGCCACCAGCCCGACCTGAACTTCGACTCCCCCGACGTGCAGCAGGCGGTGATGGACAACTTGCGGTTCTGGCTCGACCGCGGCGTCGACGGGTTCCGCCTCGACGCCGTGCCCTACCTCTATGTCCGCGACGGCACGAATGGCGAGAACCTGCCCGAGACCCACGAGTTCCTCAAGCGGCTGCGCAAAGAGATCGACCGCGACTACCCCGACCGAGTCATGCTCTGCGAGGCGAACCAGTGGCCGGCTGACGTCGTCGAGTACTTCGGCGACCCGGCCACCGACGGCGACGAGTGCCATATGGCGTTCCATTTCCCAGTGATGCCGCGCATCTTCATGGCCGTACGGCGCGAGCAGCGGTATCCGATCAGTGAGATCATGGAGCAGACCCCAGCCATCCCGGCCAACTGCCAGTGGGGCATCTTCTTGCGCAACCACGACGAGCTCACCCTCGAGATGGTCAGCGACGAGGAACGCGACTACATGTGGGCCGAATACGCCAAGGACCCGCGGATGAAGGCGAACATCGGCATCCGCCGGCGACTCGCCCCGCTCCTCGAGAACGACATCAACCAGATCGAGCTGTTCACCGCGCTGCTGCTGTCGCTGCCGGGCTCGCCGGTCCTCTACTACGGAGACGAGATCGGCATGGGCGACAACATCTGGCTCGGCGACCGCGACGGGGTGCGGACGCCCATGCAGTGGACGCCCGACCGCAACGCCGGCTTTTCCAGCTGCAATCCGGGGCGGCTCTACCTGCCCGTCAACATGGACTCGATCTACGGCTACCAGGTGACCAACGTCGAGTCGCAGACCCGCAACACCTCCTCGATGCTGCATTGGACGCGCCGGATGATCCAGCTGCGCAAGGCCAATCCGGCGTTCGGCCTAGGGAGCTTCATCGACCTGGGGGGTAGTAATCCCAGCGTGCTGAGTTTTGTACGGACGTTCGGTGACGACATCGTGCTATGTGTCAACAACCTGTCCCGGTTCGCCCAGCCGGTCGAACTGGACCTGAGGCGGTGGGAAGGAGCTGAGCCGATCGAGCTCATCGGCGGCTCGCGCTTCCCCGCCATCGGCGAGCTGCCGTACCTGCTGACGCTCGCCGGACACGGCTTCTACTGGCTGCGCATCCCGCGACACCAAGTGGCGGGCACGCAGCCGGAGTCGCAATTCGAGCGGGCGGTCCGTCCATGACGCTGCAACCGGCCGACCTGCAGCCGTTGGTAGCTAGCTGGCTGCCCTCGCAGCGCTGGTTCGCCGGCAAAGGCCGGCCCATGGCGGTGTCGGTCCGGCAGCTCGCCCAGGTCGTCGAGACCGTCGCGCCCCTGTCGGTCTGGCTGGTGACGGCGAGCTTCCCGGACGCCGACACGCCCGAGACCTACCAGCTGCCGCTGGTCCTGCGTGCCAAGCCGCAGGGCAGCCTGGAACACGTGCTGCTCGGGTCGATCGAGATCGGCGGACGACCGCATTGGATCTACGACGCGCTGCATGACAAGGACGTCACCCAGTGGTGGCTCACCGGCTTCCGTGACGAACGCGTGACAGGCGCCTTGCGCTTCCACCGCGTCGGCGATCCGACGTCGCTGCCAGTCGGCGAGACGAGCCTGGCACTCATCGGCGAGCAGTCCAACACCTCGCTGGTCTTCGGCGACCGGGCGATACTCAAGGTGTTCCGGCGCCTGGAACCTGGCATCAACCCGGACATCGAGATCCACGAAGCGCTCACCGAACTCGGCGCCCGGCACATCGCGAAGCTGCTGGGCAGCCTCACCGCCGAGATCGACGGCGAGCAGTTCAGCCTGGCGATGCTGCAGGAATACATGACCACGGCCACCGACGGCTGGGAGCTGGCCAAAACCAGTGTCCGGGACTTGATGGCCGAGGCCGACCTGCACGCCGAGGAGGCGGGCGGAGACTTCGCTGCCGAGGCCGAGCGCCTCGGCGTGGCCGCGGCAGAGGTGCACGCGGACCTGGCGAACGCATTCGGCACCGAAACTGTCACCGGCGAGGAACTCAGCGCCCGCGCCGCCACCATGAACATGCGGTTGGATGCCGCGCTGGTTGTGGTGCCACGGCTGGCCGAGGTCGAGCAGTCGCTGCGTGCCGCGTTCGTTGCGATGGCCGAGGAGCCCAAGCCGGTTACCACCCAGCGCATTCACGGCGATCTGCACCTCGGCCAAGTACTGCGGACCGCGCTGCGCTGGGTCTTTCTCGACTTCGAGGGCGAGCCGGTAAAGGCCCTGCCGGATCGCCGGGCCTTTGACTCGCCGCTGCGCGACGTCGCCGGGATGCTGCGCTCGTTCGACTACGCGGCAAACCACCAGATCGTCGATGTCCAAGGCGATGCGCAGCGGCTCTATCGCGCCAGCGAGTGGTCCGAGCGCAATCGCGCGGCGTTCTGCGACGGATACGCGCAGGCAGCGGGTCGCGATCCACGCGACGACGGCGCACTGCTGCGCGCTTTCGAAGCCGACAAGGCCGTCTACGAGGCGGTCTACGAAGCCCGTCACCGCCCGGGCTGGCTCGGCATCCCGCTCGCGTCACTGTCCCGGCTGTTCGCAGGAGGTGCGTCACAGAATGGCTAAGAGATCGCCAGCGCCTGCCAGAGATCCGGCAGCCGTCGACCGCGAGCCATTGGATCGGCTCGTCGGCGGCGCGCACCACAACCCGCACGCGATCCTCGGCGCTCATCCCACGGCCGGAGGGCGCACGGTCATCCGGACGCTGCGACCGCACGCCGCGGCCGTATCGGTCCTCATCGGTGCGACGCGCACACCGTTGCGCCGCATCCACGACGGAGGTGTCTTCGCCGGTGCGATCGACGGCGCGCCGACCGACTACCGGCTGCAGGTCACCTACGGCGGCGACACCTACACCGTCGACGACCCGTATCGCTGGCTGCCAACGCTGGGCGAGGTCGACCTGCACCTGATCGGCGAGGGCCGGCACGAGAATCTCTGGGACGTGCTGGGTGCGCACGTGCGCAGCTACGACACACCAGGTGGGCCAGTGTCGGGGACGTCATTCGCGGTGTGGGCGCCGAACGCGCAAGGCGTCCGGGTGCTGGGCGACTTCGACTACTGGTCCGGCCAGGCGTTCCCAATGCGCTCGCTCGGCTCGTCCGGGGTTTGGGAGCTGTTCATCCCCGGCGTCCGCGACGGCACGCTGTACAAGTTCCAGGTGCTCGGCCGCGACCGCGTGTGGCGCACCAAGGCCGATCCGCTGGCCTTCGCCACCGAGGTCCCGCCGGCCACCGCCTCGGTGGTCTTCACCGGGCGCCACGAATGGAGCGACGCCGACTGGCTGGAACGCCGTGCCCAGACGGCGTGGCACGCCGCAGCGATGTCGATCTACGAGGTGCATCTGGGCTCGTGGCGGCAGGGGCTGAGCTATCGGCAACTGGCCGACGAACTGGTCGGTCACGTCCGGGAGACCGGCTTCACCCACGTGGAGTTCCTGCCGGTAGCCGAGCACCCGTTCGGCGGCTCGTGGGGCTATCAGGTGAGCTCCTACTACGCGCCGAGCGCACGGTTCGGCACGCCCGACGATTTCCGCTACCTCGTCGACCGGCTGCATCAGGCGGGCATCGGCGTCATCATCGACTGGGTTCCGGCGCACTTCCCCAGGGACGACTTCGCGCTGGCCCGTTTCGACGGCACGGCGCTGTACGAGCACGGCGACCCCCGACGGGGCGAACAGCCGGACTGGGGCACGCTTGTCTTCGACTTCGGTCGCCGCGAGGTCCGCAACTTCCTGGTCGCGAACGCCCTGTACTGGCTGGAGGAGTTCCACATCGACGGCCTGCGCGTCGACGCGGTCGCGTCCATGCTCTACCTGGACTACTCGCGCGAGCACGGCGAGTGGGCGCCGAACAGGTACGGCGGCCGGGAGAACCTGGAGGCGGTGGCCTTCCTGCAGGAGGTGAACGCCACCGTGTACAAGCGGGTGCCCGGCATCATCACGGTCGCGGAGGAGTCGACGGCCTGGCCCGGCGTCACCCGGGCCACTCACCTGGGCGGACTCGGCTTCGGCTTCAAGTGGAACATGGGCTGGATGCACGACACGCTCGACTACATCTCCCGTGAACCGATCCACCGCAAGTACCACCACCACCAGATGACGTTTTCGATGATCTACGCCTACACGGAGAACTACATCCTGCCGCTGTCGCACGACGAGGTGGTGCACGGCAAGGGCTCGCTGCTCTACAAGATCGCTGGCGACCGCTGGCAGCAGCTGGCCACCGTGCGCGCGCTGTACGCGTACATGTGGGCGCATCCGGGTAAGCAGCTGCTGTTCATGGGCCAGGAGTTCGCCCAGGGCGACGAGTGGAACGAGGCCCAATCGCTCGACTGGTGGCTGCTCGACTCGCCCGAGCATCGCGGCGTCCAGCGACTGATCACCGACCTGAACCGGGTCTATCGTGAAACTCCGGCGCTCTGGACGCAGGATTTCGACCCGGCGGGGTTCGAGTGGATCGACGCCAACGACGCCGCTGGAAACGTGTACTCGTTCATTCGCCGCGGCACCGACGGCTCGGTGCTCGCATGCATCGCCAATTTTTCCGCCGTACCGCACGAGTGGTACCGGCTCGGCCTGCCGATGGCCGGTCGATGGGACGAGGTGCTCAACACCGACGCGGACGTCTACCTCGGATCCGGCGTCGGCAACTTCGGCGGCGTCGAGGCCGTCGAAGGTGCGGTGCACGGCGAGCCGGCTTCGGTGACCCTACGGGTGCCGCCACTCGGCGCGGTGTGGCTGCGCTATGCCGGATCGGCCGGCTGACGCACCGCGCCCCCACCCCAATCCGACTTGTTCGACCGCCGGCGAGTCGGAGCACACAGACGGTCGAACAGCGTGCATATGGCGCGGGAATGGCGATGGCAGCCGTTGCGTTCCCGTCATGAAGTTGCATACGCAACCACTTGGAGGTTTGCCATGCCCGCCGTTACGGGTGACACGCTGACCCTGCCCCGTGTCGGGACACCCGCGCTGGGCGACACCGAGCGCGCGGTGGCCCGCATCACCAGCGGCCCCAAAGGCCTCGAAGGTGAAGGGTTCCCGGTGACGCGCGCGTTCGCCGGGGTGAGCATGCGCGACCTCGACCCGTTCGTCCACATGGACCAGATGGGCGAGGTGGACTACGCACCGGGCGAGCCCAAGGGCACGCCGTGGCACCCGCACCGAGGCTTCGAGACGGTCACCTACATGATCGACGGGACGTTCCTGCACCAGGACAGCCACGGCGGCGGAGGCGTGATCCAGAACGGCGCCACCCAGTGGATGACGGCGGGCGCCGGCATCCTGCACATCGAGACCCCACCCGAGGAGCTCGTCATGTCGGGTGGCCTGTTCCACGGCGTCCAGTTATGGGTCAACCTGCCCGCGAAGGACAAGTTCACGCCGCCGAGGTATCAGAGCATCGAAGGCGGAGACGCAACGCTCGTCTCGTCCGCGGACGGCGGCGCGCTGATCCGGATCGTCGCCGGCTCGATCGGCCAATACACCGGCCCGGGCTCAACGCATACCCCGATCACCCTCGCGCACGCGACGATCGCGCCCGGAGCCCGCGTATCGCTGCCGTGGCGGCCGGACTACAACGCGCTCGGCTACGCACTGTCCGGCAAGGGGACGGTCGGGCCGCAGGGTCAGCCCATCCACACCGGCCAGCTCGCGACCTTCGGGCCGGGTGATCGGATCACCATCGGCGCGGACGCCAACCAGGACTCGAACCATCCCGCCCTGGAGGTCCTCCTGCTCGGCGGCCAGCCGATCCGCGAGCCGGTCGCACACTACGGCCCGTTCGTGATGAACACCCGCGAGGAGCTCGTACAGGCGCTGGAGGACTACCAGGCTGGGCGACTCGGCGTGATTCCGGCGAACGCCATCATGCCCCACACGTCCAACTGAGCCCACGGCACCCCAAGTGGCGTGATCGTGAGGCTGACGTTGACCTGCAGGTGAACGTCAGCCTCAAGATCGCCGATAAGACACGCAGGATCAGAACAGGGCGGCGGCCAGTTCGCGGCGTGCTGGGCCGACCCGAGGGTCGTCCGGGCCGAGGATGTCGAAGTATTCGATGAGCCGTTCGCGCACGGCGTCGCGTTCCTCGCCGGAGGCGCGTTTGACGAGCGTTAGCAGGCGGCCGAGCGCCGAGTCGACCTCATTGCCCGACAGGGCGAAGTCCGCCGCTGCCAGCTGAGCCTCGACGTCGTGGGGCGCTGCGTCGGCGCGCGCGACGACGGACGGATCGAGCTTCTCGGCGCGTAGCAGCAGTTGGACGTGGCGCAGTGCCAACGCGGCCTCGGTGTTCCCCGGCTCGGCGTCGAGAATTGCCTGGTAACGCTGGGTGGCCAGGGCGTAGTCGCCGTCCTCGAGCGCCTCCTCGGCCGCCACGAAGCGGGGATCGGCCGCCGGTTCAGATTCCGGCGCACCCTCCATCGCGGCTCCCTCCGGCGCGGCCGGAGCGCCGGTCAGGCCCGCTTGCTGGGCTGCCTCGAGGACGGCTGCGACGAACTCGCGCACCTGCGGCTCGGGCAGGGCACCTTGAAAGCCCGGAGCCAGCTGCCCACCGATCACCGCGAAGACCGTCGGGATGCTCTGCACCTGCAGCGCCTGGGAGATTCTCGGGTTTGCGTCGACGTCGATCTCGGCCAGTACCCACGCGCCGTTGCCCTCCGCGGCGAGCTTCTCGAGGACCGGCGAGAGCTGCTTGCACGGCTGGCACCAGTCGGCCCACAGATCGATCAGCACCGGCACCTGGAACGAGCGGTCGATGACCTCGGCCTGGAACGTCGCCTCGGTGACGTCCACGACGGACGCACCAGGCTGCGGCGGGGGCGTCTCGGCCGCGCGGGCGGCCGCCTCGGACCGCGCCTTCACCGCCGCCAGATCCACCGCTCCCGCCATCGCGGCGACGACGGCCGGGCTGGGCTGGGCTGGGCGGCGTGGTGCATCAGGACGCATGCCTTCAGTTTCCCAGATCGTCACGGCAAGCCGTCACCGCGACCATCGGGACGCCTCACCGGCCCTCCGGTCGTGATCACGGAACTCGCGCTCGGAGCCCGGTATGCCTCCTCCTGCAGCCTCTGCGGCGCCCGTGGCGCCCGACGCATCAGAAGCTGACGGGCTCCCGATACTCGCCCCAGAGCGGCTTGAAGGCGTTGCAGATCTCGCCCAGCGTCGCCTCTGCGCGCACCGCGTCGAGCATCGGCGGCACCGTATTGGCATCCGCTTTGGCCGCCTCGACCATCCGAGCCAGCGCCTCGCCGACGGCCTGCTGGTCACGGGCGTCCCGCCGTGCCGCGACCAGCGCCCGCTGCTCGAGTTCGACCTCGTGCGACACCCGGAGGATCTCCAACTCGTCGCCGGCGTCTCCGGTCAGCGTGTTGACGCCGACGACCTTCTTCTCACCCTTCTCCAGCTGCTGCTGGTAGACGAACGCGGAGTCGGCGATCTGCGTGATGAACCAGCCGTCCTCGATGCCGCGCAGCAGCCCGGACATCATCGTGCCGTCCCCGCCGAGCTTGCGGATACGGGCGAAGGTCTTCTCCGCTTCGGCCTCGATAGCGTCGGTCAGCGCCTCGACATACCACGACCCGCCAAGCGGGTCAGCCACATTGAGCACGCCGGTCTCCTCGGCAATCACCTGCTGGGTGCGTAAGGCGATCTGGGCGGCCTTCTCGCTGGGCAGTGCGAGCACCTCGTCCAGGGCGTTGGTGTGCAGCGAGTTCGTGCCGCCGAGTACGGCACTGAGCGCCTCCAGCGCGGTGCGGACGATGTTGTTGTCGGGCTGCTGCGCGGTGAGCGACACGCCTGCGGTCTGCGTGTGGAAGCGCAGCCGCTTCGCGCGATCGGTCTTTGCGCCGTAGACGTCACGCAGCCAGCGGGCCCAGATCCGGCGCGCCGCCCGGAACTTGGCGATCTCTTCGAAGAAATCGAGGTGCGCGTCGAAGAAGAACGAGAGACCCGGCGCGAACTGCTCGATATCCAAGCCCCGCGACAGGCCGAGCTCGACGTAGCCGAAGCCGTCGGCGAGCGTGTACGCGAGCTCCTGGGCGGCCGTCGCCCCCGCCTCGCGGATGTGGAAGCCGGATACGGAAAGTGGCTTGTACGCGGGGATCTCTGCGGCCACATATTCCATCAGGTCGCCGATCAGCTTCAACTGCGGCTCCGGCGGGTAGATCCACTCCTTCTGCGCGATGTACTCCTTGAAAATGTCTGTCTGCAGCGTGCCGTCGAGCCGGCTAACGTCGGCGCCTTGCCGTTCGGCCGCCACCACGTACATGCAGAAGATCGGGATGGCGGGGCCGCTGATCGTCATCGACGTGGTCGTGCCGGCCAGGTCGATGCCCTCGAACAGCACGTCCATGTCAGCGGCCGAGTCGACAGCCACGCCACAGTGGCCGACCTCGCCGAGCGAGCGGTGGTCGTCGGAGTCGCGGCCCATCAACGTCGGCATGTCGAACGCCACCGACAGCCCGCCGCCGCCCTCGGCCAAGATCATCTTGTAACGCTCGTTGGTCTGCCGGGCGTTGCCGAAACCCGCGAACTGCCGGATCGTCCACGGCTTGCCGCGGTATCCGGTCGCGTGAATGCCGCGCGTGAACGGGTATTCGCCCGGCCAGCCGATCCGGTCGAACCGGTCGTCGGCACCCGTCGGCCCATACAGCGGCTCGACGTCGGCACCCGACAGCGTGGTGAAATCACGGTCGAGCTTGCCAGCCTGCTCGTAGCGGGCCTGCCAGCGCGCCCGTCCGGCGGCGATGTCCTCGACATTCATGTCAGCATTTTACTAGGACGTCCTAGTAAATGGCCAGGACGACTGAGCTCAGCGCGCGGTGGGGTCTAGCACACCGCGATATCGGCTTGCCCGCCCGCGGCTGAGCGGGCAGCCTCGGCGGCATGCCGTTGACGAAACCGCGGGCGGTGCGAGCCGGCGACACGGTTGCGGTCGTCTCGCTGTCAGCCGGCCTGTCGGCGGCGGTGCCGCATCGGCATGAGGCTGGCATGCGGCAGCTCGCCGAGACGTTCGGCCTGCGGGCCGTGGACGCGCCCAACGCCCGCCGGGACAATGCGTTCCTGCGGGCGAATCCCAAGGCGCGGGCGGACGATCTGCACTGGGCGGTGGCCAACGACGACATCGCCGCAATCATCACCTCGATCGGTGGCGACGACTCGATCCGCACGGTCCGCTACCTGGACCTGGACTTGATCAGCGCGAATCCCAAGGTATTCATGGGATTCTCCGACTCAACCGTGCAGCATCTGGTAAACCGCGCCGCCGGCATCGTCTCGTTCTACGGCCCCTCGCTGCTCGCCGGGTTCGCCGAGAACTGCGGCATCCGCCCGTACGTCGAGGCGAGCGTGCGTCAGGCGGTCTTCACGGCCGAGCCGTTCGACTTGCGCGCCGCGGCGGAGTGGACCGACGAGGTGATCGACTGGCGCGATCCATCAGTGGCCGACCGCCGCCGCCGCTGGTGGCCGAATCCGGGCTGGGCCTGGTTGCAGGGCGAGCAGGCGGTCGAGGGCGACCTGATCGGCGGCTGCTTCGAGAGCCTGGAGATGGCCAAGGGCACGGCGATCTGGCCAGCCAGCGAGGCGTGGGACGGTGCGATCTTCGCGCTCGAGCTGTCCGAGGAGGCGCCGGCGCCAAGCACAGTCGGCTATGGGCTGCAGAACTATGCGGCGAGCGGCGTCCTCGCTCGGATCGGCGCGCTGTTGTTGTCGCGGCCGGAGAACTATTCGCTGCAGCGCACCTTCCAGCTCTGGGACACGGTGCAACGCGTGCTCGCCGAGTCCGGTCGTGCCGATCTGCTGGTCGTGGCCAACCTGGACTACGGGCACAGCTCGCCGATGGGTGTGCTGCCGCTGGGCTGCCGGGCCCGGGTCGACCCGCAGACGCGAACGATCCGCGTTCTGGAGGCAGCCGTTAGCTGACGAAGTCCGCCACGGCGACCCGCACAGTGCGTAAGATGCCAAACAGCCGATCGAGGTCGCGGACATCTAGCGAACCGAGCCCGAACCGGGCAGCATTGAGCTCCGCCGTGGCCAGCTGGGCGACACGTCGTCCATCGTCGGTGATGACCGCGAGCGTGCCGCGCCCGTCGCGCGGGTTGGGTTCGCGGCGTACCAGTCCCGCAGCCTCCAGCCGGTCGATCACGTTCGTCACGGACGTCGCGTGCACCTGCAAACGTTCGCCGATCTTCGACAGAGGCAGTGACCCGGCTTTGGAGAACGTGAGCAGCACGAGCGCCTCGTACCGGCTGAACGTCACCCCGTACGGCTTCAGCAGACCATCCAGCTGCCCGATCAGGATCTGCTGCGTGCGCATGATCGACGTGACCGCGCGCATCGCCGCGTAGACCTCGTCCGGCTGGTCGGGCCAATGCTCCTGCCACAGCTGACTCGCACGTTCGATCGGATCGAAGGACAACGCTGGCGGCACCCTCGCAGAGTAATCCGCCATGCCGCCGCGACGGGTAATCTGCGGACATGACGCTGCCCCCCGTCGCCGCCCTCCGCTCCGCTCCTCGGTGCGCACCTGCGGTGCTCCCTGCGAGGCTCGCGAAGGGCGGCCCCTCATGACCGACGTGCTGGAGCGGCTGGACCTGCTCGACCTCGACGACGAGCTCGACGCCGAGAGCCGCCTGCTGCGCGACACGGTCCGCAAGTTCGCCGACGACCGGCTGCGCCCGCACATTCGCGACTGGTTCGAGTCAGGCGAGCTGCCGGCGCGCGAGCTGGCACAGGAGTTCGGCGCCTTGGGCGTCCTCGGCATGCACCTGCACGGCTACGGCTGTCATGGCGCGACGGCCACCCAGTACGGCATCGCCTGCACGGAGATCGAGGCGGTTGACTCCGGCCTGCGGTCGCTCGTCAGCGTCCAGGGATCGCTCGCGATGTACGCGATCTACGCCTACGGCAGCGAGGAACAGAAACAGCGCTGGCTGCCGGCGATGGCCGACGGCAATGCACTCGGCTGTTTTGGCCTGACCGAGGCCGACTCCGGCTCCGACCCAGGGTCTATGCGAACGCGCGCCGTTCGCGACGGGGACGACTGGATCTTGAATGGCACCAAGACGTGGATCACGAACGGCTCGATCGCCGATGTCGCCGTCGTCTGGGCGCGCACCGAGGACGGCATCCGCGGCTTCCTGGTAGAGCGGGGTACCCCGGGGTTCGGCGCGCAGGACGTCCACCACAAGCTGTCGTTGCGCGCATCGGTGACCAGTTCGCTCAACCTCGACGACGTGCGGCTGCCGGCCGATGCGATCTTGCCGAAGGGCATGGGATTGCGCGCGCCCCTGGGCTGCCTGACCGAGGCTCGGTACGGCATCCTCTGGGGAGTGACGGGGGCGGCCCGTGACGCGCTGGCCGCAACCATCGACTACGCCACCACGCGGACCCAGTTCGGCAAGCCGATCGGGGCGTTCCAGCTGACGCAGCGCAAGCTGGCCGAGCTGGCGGTATCGCTGAACCAGGCGCGGCTGACAGCGATCCGACTCGGCGAGCTCAAGGACGCGGACCGCATCACCCCGCAGCAGGTCAGCTTCGGGAAGTTCGCCAACGTGCGCGCCGCCCTGGACATTTGCCGCGAGGCGCGCAGCATCCTCGGCGGCAGCGGCATCACGACCGAATACCCGGTGCTGCGCCACGCGCTCAACCTGGAGACCGTCTACACCTACGAGGGCACGCACGAGGTGCACACTCTCGTCCTCGGGCAGCAGCTGACCGGCCTGGACGCATTTCGCTGAGCCACCGTGGACTGGAGCCTGCGGACCTGCTCGCGCAGAGGGCACGTGACCTACGCGCCAGACGAGCCGGCCTACCGCACCAAGCTCGAGGCCACCACTCCGCTCGGCGATGCCTGGCGCTGCCTGCGCTGCGGCACATACGTCCTCGGGGCGCCGCAGGGCAGTGGGCCGGCCGACCGTGCTCCGGTGCTGCTGCGCGGCCGGGAGCTGCGATCGGCGTTCATCCTGCGGCTGCTGGCTGTCGAGCGCTGGGTTCGCGGGCTCATCGTGCTCCTGCTCGGGATCGCGGTGCTGCGCTTCGAGAGCAGCCAGGTCAGCATCAAGGCGCTGATCGAGAAGGACCTCAGCGCGCTCAAACCCTTCTTCGACCAGATCAACTTCAACGTGTCCGACTCCGGACTGGTGCGCGCACTGGAGAAGGCGCTCAACGCTAGCCACACGACGCTCAACCTGGTCGCGGCATTCCTGATCTTCTACGGGCTGCTGCAGTTGGTCGAGGGGTTAGGGCTGTGGCTGCTCAAGCGGTGGGGCGAGTACTTCGCGGTGGTGGCGACCTCGTTGTTCATTCCGCTCGAGGTCTACGAGCTGACCGAGAAGGTGACCATCCTGCGGGTTCTCGCCCTGGTGGTGAACGTCGCGGCCGTCGTCTACCTGCTCGTGTCGAAGCGGCTGTTCGGCATCCGGGGCGGGCATCGCGCCTATCTCGCGGCGCAGCGTGGGGAGTCCTTGCTGGAGGTCGAAGAGGCCGCCCATGTCGGGGCGGCGGCGCATGAGGCGTGACGCCGCGAGCCGGGCCGCGGCAGGTGTCACGACACGTCGTCGGGCCGACTGTTCGCGGCCATGTCGCGCAGGGTTGCCCGCAAGGCGGCGTAGCGGCGTGGACCCAGCTCGTTGCGCCAGCGTTCCTCGAGCGCGGTGATGGTCCGCAGCGCGGCATCGGCGACGGAATCCCCGTTCTTCGTACGTCGGACGACGCGAGTCCGCTTGTCAGCCGGGCTCGACTCGACCCCCACGAGGCCCCGCGCCCGCAGATACTGGACGTGCTGGCCGATTCCCTGCTTGGTCATCCCGGCCCGCGCCGCGAGATCGGTGATTCGCTCGCCCTCGGGAGGGATCAGGGTCAGCAGCCGGCGATGGCTGGCGCGCAGCTGGTCGTGGCCCTGCCTCCCCGCCTACCTCGCGGGTGTGCGCGAGGACGGCATGACGGTCACCGCCGACGACGTCCGCCTCGGCTACCTCGGGTCGCTACTGCTTCGCGCCGGCTTCACGGCCCTGCCGTTCGAGCTGCTCCGCGACCCGCTGCCGCCGGCCTGGGACGCCGCGCGGCTGGCCGAGCGGATCCGGCTCACCCGGCTGATCCTGGACCTCACCGCCGACATATAGAGTGGTCACCCTCCAGCATCGGGCATGATCGAGGTCATGACCGCCAGGCGTGGACGCGCGATGGGCACAGCCCAGGGCGCGGCCTCGCTCGTGGCCGGCGTGCGCGCGGGCGTGTCGAGCTGGCGCGATCCGGCCGCCCGGCTGCGCCGTCGCCAGCGCCGCGCGCGGTGGGGCGTCGGGATCCGCGCGGTACCGACGGCGGCCCTGTCCGTCGTGGCCGCCGAGACGATCGTGGGCGGCAGCCCGGTGCTTGGAGGCACCGTGGCCGCGGTCGCCGCGGGCGGCTTGTGGGTCACCGGCGTGGCCGCCCGGCGCGCTTGGCGGCTGCACCGGCTACCCGTCCCGCGAAGGATGCCGCCGCTGCCACGAAGGGGATCGGCCGCCCGGCCGGCGATGCAGCGCCTGGTCGCTCAGCAGCGGGCCCTCGACCAGCTCGTCGACCTGCTCGGTCCGTCGGCGTCGGACACCGCGGCCGAGGCCGATGCGGCAGCTATCGCCCTGCGCGAATACAGCGAGCGCATCGTCGCGATAGAGGCTGCTCGGCCGGCAGCGTCAGGCGAACAGCGCCGCGACGTCGACGCTGCCGTGGGGGCACTCGTCTCGCGTTTGGAGTCCGGTGTCACCGCGCACGGCCGGCTGGTCGCTGCCGCTGCCGACGCCGTGGCCGCGAGCTCCGGACCGCCCGACCGGGTCGCGCTGCACCGCGTCGCGGAGGAAACCGACCGGCTGAGCGGACTGGCCATAGGTCTGCGCGAACTCGACCGCGGCGAGTAGTCAGCCCGCCAGCGAGGCGACCAAATCGTCCGCAGCCGTGTACGGGTCGATCTCGCCGGCAACCAGCCGCCGCGCTGCGGCCGCGAGCGCGACCGAGCCGTGGACCTCCAGGAACCGGGTACGCATCTGGGCCACGGCAATCGCCTCGATCTCAGCCGAGGCTCGCGCCTCTCGCCGGCGCCCCAGTTCGCCGTGCGTGACCATCCAGTGGCGGTGCTTCTGCAGCGCCGCGAGCACGTCGCCGACACCCTGACCCCGGGTGGCGACGGTCTTGACGATCGGCGCTCGCCACCTGCCGCGCTGCGAATGCGGGCCACCCAGCGACTGCATGAAACGCAGGTCGCGGGCCACCTGGTCGGCACCGTCGCGGTCGGCCTTGTTGACGACGAAGATGTCCGCGGTCTCGAGGATGCCCGCTTTCGCGGCTTGGATCCCGTCGCCCATCCCGGGAGCTAGCAGCACCACTGTGGTGTCGGCGAGGGAGGCGACCTCGACCTCGGCCTGGCCCACGCCGACCGTCTCGATCAGCACGATGTCGCACCCGGCCGCGTCCAGCACCCGCAGCGCCTGCGGCACCGCCGACGACACCCCGCCCAGATGCCCCCGGGATGCCATGGAGCGGATGAACACGCCGTCGTCGGTCGCGTGCTCCTGCATCCGCACGCGGTCACCTAGCAGCGCGCCACCGGAGAATGGCGAGGACGGGTCGACGGCCAGGACCCCGACGCGCTGGTCCTGCTCCCGCAGGGCGCTGACCAACACCGACGTCGACGTCGACTTGCCCACCCCTGGCGACCCGGTTAGCCCGACGACCTGTGCCCGGCCGATGAGTGGGACGAGCATCGCCGCCACGTTACGCAGCAGCGGCGAATCGTTCTCGACCAACGAGATCAACCGGGCGACGGCCCGCGGGTCGCCGCTACGCGCGCGGGTGACGAGATCGTCCAGATCGACCGCACGGCGGTCGGCGGCAACGGGACGGGCGGACACGCTTGTCGATCAGCCGGCCGCGGGAACGTGCAGAATCAGGGCGTCGCCCTGACCCCCGCCACCGCACAGCGCCGCGGCGCCCGTTCCGCCGCCACGGCGGCGCAGCTCCAGCGCCAGAGTGAGCGCAACGCGCGCGCCGGACATCCCGATCGGGTGGCCGAGCGCGATCGCTCCGCCGTTCACATTGACGATCTCCTGACCCACGCCGAGGTCCTTCATCGATTGGATGGCCACAGCAGCGAATGCCTCGTTGATCTCGATCACGTCGAGGTCGCCGACGCGGAGCCCCTCCTTGCGCAGCGCGTCGTTGATCGCATTGGAAGGCTGCGACTGCAGCGAGTTGTCCGGCCCTGCGACGTTGCCGTGCGCGCCGATTTCGGCCAGCCAGGACAGGCCCAGCTCCTCCGCTTTCGCCTTGCTCGTCACGACCACGGCCGCGGCGCCGTCGGAGATCTGCGACGCCGAACCCGCGGTGATCGTCCCATCTTCGCTGAACGCCGGCTTGAGCCTGGCGAGGGATTCCACGGTCGTATCGGGGCGCACTCCTTCATCCTCGCGGAACTCGAGAGGATCGCCGCTGCGCTGCGGAATCGAGACCGGAACGATCTCCTCGTCGAAGACGCCGTTCTTCTGCGCGAGCGCGGCACGCTGGTGCGAGCGGGCGGACAACTCGTCCTGGGCTTCGCGGGTGAGGCCGAGCTTGGCGCTGAACTTGTCGGTTGACTCGCCCATCGGGATGTGTTCGAAGGCGTCCGTCAGCCCGTCGTGGGCCATCGCGTCCAGCATCTCGATGGCGCCGTACTTGTAGCCCACCCGCGACTTCGGCAGCAGGTGCGGGGCGTTGGTCATCGACTCCTGCCCGCCCGCGACGACGATGTCGAACTCACCGGCGCGGATGAGCTGGTCGGCGAGGGCGATGGCGTCCAGCCCAGACAGGCAGACTTTGTTGATCGTGAGGGACGGCACGCTGAGCGGAATGCCCGCCTTGTACGCGGCCTGGCGGGCTGGGAGCTGCCCGGTGCCTGCTTGCAGGACCTGACCTACGATCACGTACTGCACCTGATCGGGCCGCACCCCAGAACGGTCGAGCGCTGCCTTGATGGCGATGCCGCCGAGGTCTGCGCCGGAGAAATCCTTGAGTGATCCGAGCAACCTGCCCATCGGCGTACGGGCACCACTGACGATCACTGATCCAGCCATGGCAGACCTCCAGACGACCGCGTTGGCCCCACTGTAACCAGGCGGCGCCGACCCTCGATGTGAATCCGGGCACGGCGGTCGCCGTAAGCGCAGATCAACCGCCACCATGATCGGATGAGGGTTGACAGCCTTTTCACCCGGATCGACCACGTGGGTATCGCGGTACCCGATCTCGACGCCGCGATCGCGTTCTACCGCGACACGTTCGGCGTGGTCAGCGTGCATGAAGAGGTGAATGAGGAGCAGGGGGTCCGCGAGGCGATGCTCGCCGTCGGGGACGGGGCTACGCGCGTCCAGCTGCTCGCTCCGCTGTCCCCCGAGTCGGCCATCGGCAGGTTCATCGAACGCAACGGCCCGGGGATTCAGCAGATCGCCTACACCGTCGAGGACATCGAGGCAGCATCAACGGCACTGCGGAACCGCGGCATGCGCCTGCTCTACGATGCCCCACGACGCGGCACGGCCGGCAGCCGTGTCAACTTCATCCACCCGAAGGACGCCGGCGGCGTGCTGGTCGAACTCGTCCAACCGGCCGACGCAAGTTAGCTGAAAGCTGGTAAACTTTAGCTACCATGCGTGGCACCGGCTACTCGATGCCGGAGGCCACTGGCGTGGAAGAAGCTGTGAGGCTACCGACGTGGAAGACTTTCGCACCGCGATCCTGGCCGGCGCGCCGGGCAGCGAGCTCGAACGGCTGCCGCTCCCGGAGTCCTACCGCGGCGTCGTCGTGCGCGCCGACGAGGTCGACATGTTCGAGGGGCTGAGCACCAGGGAGAAGGACCCCCGCAAGAGCCTGCACGTCCAGGACGTGCCCACCCCCGAACTCGGCGTGGGTGAGGCGATCATCGCCGTGCTGGCGAGCGCGATCAACTACAACACGGTCTGGACCTCGATCTTCGAGCCGGTCCCCACGTTCGCCTTCCTCAAGCGCTACGGCAAGTCGTCCGCGCTCGCCGCCAAGCACGACCAGCCTTACCACGTCGTCGGCTCCGACCTCTCCGGCGTCGTGCTGCGCGTCGGGCCCGGGGTAACCAAATGGAAGGCGGGCGACGAGGTCGTGGCGCATTGCCTGTCCGTGGAACTGGAGGACCCGCAGGGCCACGACGACACGATGATGGACCCGCAGCAGCGCATTTGGGGGTTCGAAACCAACTTCGGCGGGCTGGCCGAGCTGGCGCTGGTCAAGTCCAACCAGCTGATGCCCAAGGCGGCGCACCTGACCTGGGAGGAGGCGGCAGTCCCCGGACTGGTCAACTCGACCGCTTACCGCCAGCTCGTCTCGCACCACGGAGCGGCCATGAAGCAGGGCGACGTCGTGCTGATCTGGGGCGCATCCGGTGGGCTTGGCTCCTACGCGACGCAGTACGCGCTGAACGGCGGCGCTATCCCGGTGTGCATGGTCTCCTCCCCCGAGAAGGCCGACCTGTGCCGGTCGATGGGCGCCGAGCTGGTCATCGACCGCAACGCCGAGGGCTACCAATTCTGGAAGGATGGCGTGCAGCAGCCGTCCGAGTGGAAACGGCTGGGCGGCAGGATCCGCGACCTCACCGGCGGCGAGGACCCGGACATCGTCTTCGAACACCCCGGCCGCGAGACGTTCGGCGCGAGCGTGTACGTGACCAAGCGCGGCGGCACGATCGTGACGGTCGCGTCCACGTCGGGTTACTGGCACGAGTTCGACAACCGCTATCTGTGGATGACGCTCAAGCGGATCGTCGGCTCGCATTTCGCCAACTACCGCGAGTCCTGGGAGGCCAACCGGCTGATCAGCAAGGGCCACATCCACCCGACGCTATCGAAGGTCTACCCCTTGGCCGAGACGGGCCAGGCGGCCTTCGACGTCCACCGCAATCTGCACCAGGGCAAGGTGGGGGTTCTCTGCCTCGCCCGCCGCGAGGGCCTTGGCGTACGTGACGAGGAACTGCGCGCAAAGCACCTGGACGAGATCAACCGCTTCCGCGACCGGTGAGTCGTTGGTTGGGCGCGCCGACGATCTAGTGCGACGATGGGATCATGTCAGCCGACAACACGACGGATGCCCTGCCGATCCTGGACGACCGCGGCTTCGACATCGCGATGCGCGGATACGACCGCCGTCAGGTCGAGGAGTACGTATCGCAGCTGGACGAGGAAGTGCGGGCCGCGCATGCCGCGCGAAGCGCCGCCGAGGCGCGCAGCGCCGACCTGGCAGCGCACATCGGCAGCGCGCAGGCGCAGATCGAGTCATTGCGCCGGCAGCTGCAGATCGCGACCCAGGAGGTCAACGAGGACAACGTAGCCCCACGGGTGCGCGAGCTGCTCGAGTCGGCGAAGGCCACGGCGCAGAGCCTGCGGGCCGACGCCGACGCGTACGCCGTGACCACCCGGACGAGCGCCGACGAGGCAGCGGCGCGGGTCCGAGCGGCCGCGCAGGCCGAGGCCGACCAGATTCTTGGCGAAGCGACCCAACGGCACGCGGAAGCCGACGAGACGTTCCGTCGCCGGCTGTCCGAGGCCGAACGGCATCACGCCGATGTCACCGCAGAGGCGAACGCCCAGCTGGACCTGGCCCGTACCCAAGAGGCGCAGATCACCCGCGAGGCGGAAGCCTTACGTCAGCGCCTGGACGCCGAGGCGGCAGCCGAGCGCGCGACCGCGGCTGAGGACTTCGAGATCGCGCTGCGCGCACGACGTACCGAGGAGCAGCGGCGCTCGGCTGAGCAGATCGCCGCCGCGCAGGTCAGGGCCGAGCAGATCGTCACCGACGCCGAGGCCGAAGCGGTGGGCCTGCGGCAGCAGGCCGAAGCGCACCTGGCTGGGGCCAAGCAGGAGGCCGAGCAGATCGTGCGTGACGCGCACGAGCAGGCCGGTCGGCTCACCGATGCGGCGGCGGCCGAGGTCCGCGATCTCGAGGGACAGCGCGCCGATGCGCACGCCGGGTTGCGCAAACTGCATCAGCGGCTCGCGAAGGTGATCGCCGATGCCGCTCCCCCGGCACCGGGCCCTCAGTAACGCGGAGCCGACCGGCTGCGCTGGATGCCGGGGGAACGGCGGTCGCGATTCGCCCAGCACGCAGTATGCCAGTGCCGTCGGTCACCAGCGTCGGTGTCATCAGCGGGCCAGGCGACCACATGCGGCTGCCCGGAGCGCACCTGCTGGTCACAGCCGGGGCAGCGGTACACCCTGCCCGAAGAAGTCCGCGCGACCGACCGGACGACGTACACCTGGCCACGCCAGTCGTCGCGTCGCTCGCCCACCGTGGACATCGGCGGCCGAGCCACGTCGACGTCCTCGGCGCGGCGACGGTTCTGCCTGGGCATCAGCCCAGGGTAGGTCAGGTGTAGTCGCGGAAGCCTTTGCCGGTCTTGCGGCCGAGCCGGCCGGCCGTCACGAGCTGCTCCAGCAGCGGCGCCGGCGCGTACCCCGGCTCGCGGAACTCCTGGAACAGCGTGCGCTCGACGGCGAGCGTTACGTCGTTGCCGATGACGTCCATCAGCTCGAACGGGCCCATCGGGTAGCCGCAACCCACCTTCATTGCCGCGTCGATGTCATCGGCCGTGGCGTACTGCGTTTCGAGCATCTTGACCGCGTCGTTCAGGTACGGGACGAGCAGCGCGTTGACGATGAATCCGGCGCGGTCCCCGCAGCGCACCGCATGCTTGCCGATCTTGCGGGTGACGTCGAGCACCGTCGCCTCGGCGTCGGCCGCGCTCGATACCGTCGTCACCACCTCGACGAGTTTCATGACCGTGGCCGGGTTGAAGAAGTGCATCCCGATGACGTCTGCCGGGCGGGAGGTGGCCATCGCGCACTCGATCACCGGCAGGCTGGACGTCGTAGTAGCCAGCACCGTACCCGGCGCGCAGATCTCGTCCAGATTCTCGAAGAGGGCGTGCTTGACGCCGAGCTCTTCGACGATCGCCTCGACCACGAGCTGCACCGGAGCGAGATCCTCCAGTCGCGTGGTGCCGGTGATCCGGCTGAGCGCGGCGTCGCGGTCCGCCTCCGCGAGCTTGCCACGCTGCACCGCCTTTTCCATGGACCGGGTGATGACACTGATGACCTTGGCGACCTTCTCCTCGCTGCGCGCGCGGAAGATCACGTCGAAACCCGCCTTGGCGAACACCTCGATGATCCCGGTCGCCATCGTCCCCGAGCCAGCCACGCCGACCCGCTCGACCGGCCGCACGGCCGCCTCGACTGCCGCGGCTGCCGGCGTTTGCGCGTCGTCGACGACGGTGGGCGAATCAGGCTGATCGTAGGTGTAGAAGCCCCGCCCGCTCTTGCGGCCGAGCAGCCCCGCGCTGATCATCTGCTTGAAGATCGGGGTCGGCGCGTGCAGCCGGTCGCGCCGCTGCCGGTACATCGTGTCGAGGATCTCGTAGGCCGTATCGAGCCCGATCAGGTCGAGCAGCGAGAGCGGGCCCATCGGCAGGCCGCAGCCGAGCTTCATCGCCTCGTCGACGTCCTCGCGACTGGCGTAGTTCGCCTCGTACATCGCCGCCGCGTGGTTGAGGTACGGGAACAGCAGCGCGTTGGCGATGAACCCCGCGCGGTCGCCGGTCGTGACATCGACCTTGCCGAGCTTCTGGCTGAAAGCCTCGACGGCCTCGAGAGTCTCCGGCTCGGTGAGCACGCTGCTCACGATCTCTACCAGCTTCATCACCGGCGCCGGGTTGAAGAAGTGCAGGCCGACGACCTTGCCCGGCCGGCGGGTGGCCACCGCGATCTCGGTGACCGGCAGCGACGAGGTGTTGGTGGCGAGGATAGCCGCCGGCTTGCAGATCTCGTCGAGCTGGGCGAAGATCGATCGCTTCAGGTCGAGGTGCTCGGGCACTGCCTCGATGACCAGGTCCACGTCGGCCAGCGCCTTGAGGTCGGTGCCGTAGTCGATGCGGGTCAGCAGCTGGGTCTGTTCGTCCGCGGTGAGCTTTCCGCCGGCGACAGCACGGGCCGTGGAGTGCTCGAGGTGGCCGCGGCCGCGTTCGATCCCCGCTTCGTCGACCTCGACCCCCACCACTGCGACGCCGGTGCGGGCGACGACCTCGGCGATGCCGGCACCCATCGTGCCGAGCCCGATGACACCTACCTGCTGGAACTCGCTAGACATGTCCATGTCCATCCTCTCCCATTCGGTAGTCCGTCGCAGAATAGCGCGCCTGGCAGCGCTTGCGACCCGTCTGATGAGGCAATACTCACCTACCCCAGCGGGTTTTGACCAGCGTCCTGAGCCGGTCGATGGCATTGTCCGGACGGTCGAACGTCGTGAGCTTCAGCGGCGGCGGCATCCGGTAGCGGGTGATGGCCTTGGGCCAGGCGAACTCCCGCAGGCCGTCCGCACCGTGAACGCGGCCGAATCCCGAGTTGCGCATCCCGCCGAACGGCAGCGCGGGCACGAGGGCGAAGGTGATGACCGAGTTGATGCTGACCATGCCACAGGACAGCCGTCCGGCGAGCTGCTCGCCGTGCTTGGCGCTGAAAACGGCCGCGCCCAGACCGAACGGGCTGTCGTTCGCTCGCTGCACGGCCTCGTCCTCGTCCCGTACCTTGGCGACCGTCAGGGTCGGGCCGAACGTCTCCTCCCGCACCGCGGCCGAGTCCTCCGGGACGTCGACCAGGACGACCGGCTGGACGTACGGCGGCACCACGGAGTCCCGCCCGCCGACCAGCGCCGTGCCGCCGCGGGTCAGGGCGTCGTCGATGTGCCGGCTGATGACATCGAGTTGACCCGGCATCGTAATAGGCCCGTACTGCGCTCGGTCGTCGCCGCCTGCGCGGATCAACGCCGCCGCACGGGCCAGCCGGGCCAGGAACTGCTCGTACACGCTCTCGACGACGTACACGCGCTCGACGCCCGCGCAGGTCTGGCCACCGTTGGACAGCCCGCCCCACACAGTGGCGTCGACGGCGGCCGCGAGATCCGCGTCGGCCGCCACGATCAGCGCGTCCTTGCCCCCACACTCGATGATCACCGGCGTGAGCGAGTCGGCACAGGCGGCCATCACCTTCTTGCCCGTCGCCGTCGAACCGGTGAACGCGAGCTTGTCGACGCCCGCCCGGCACAGGGCGTCGCCGGTCGCGCCGTATCCCGTGACCAGCGCGAATACCGGCTGCTCGGGCACCACCTCGGCGAACGCGTCGACCAGCCAGCGCCCGATCGCCGGCGTGTACTCGCTCGGCTTGAAGACCACCGCATTGCCCGCCGCGAGGGCGTAGGAGATCGAGCCCAGCGGCGTGTGCACCGGGTAGTTCCACGGTCCGATCACGCCGACCACGCCCCGCGGTACGTAACCGACGCTCGCCGCGTGATTCACCGCCAGCAGTCCCGCCCCGACCCTTCGGCGGCCCAGGACCTTGGCGGCGTTGCCAGCCGCCCAGTCCAGGTGGGCGATGGCGATGGCGAGCTCGCCGATCGCATCCGCCACCGGCTTGCCGTTCTCCCGATAGATCAGCGCGGCCAGCTCGTCGATGCGCTTGGCCAGCAGCGTGCGCCAGCCGCGCAGCCGCTTCTTGCGCCCGGCGAAGCCGAGCTCCGCCCACCAGACCGCGGCCGGGCGCGCGCGCTCGACCGCCGCCCGGACGTCGGCCACGGTGTGGACTGGGAAACTCGCGACCACCTCGCCGGTGATCGGGTCGAGCGAGTCGAACGTTGCCGCGTCGGCTGTCGTCCTCATCACATCTCCTGGCTCGCGCAAGCGCTCATCGCCGCGGCGATGCTCACGCATGACATCACCGTACGGCGGACCCGGGGTCAGAACAGCGTGTCGTCGCGGGCAATGCCGCGCAGCGCGTCGTAGTCGAGCACCAGGCAGGCGATGCCCCGGTCCTCGGCGAGCACCCGCGCTTGCGGTTTGATCTCCTGCGCCGCGAGGATCCCCCGAACCGGCGCCAGCAGCGGATCGCGATTGAGCAGGTCGAGGTAGCGGGTCAGCTGCTCGACCCCATCGATCTCCCCGCGACGTTTGATCTCAACGGCCACCGCCAGGCCAGCCTGGTCGCGGGCCAGGATGTCGACCGGGCCGATCGCGGTGGGATATTCGCGGCGCACCAGCCGGTATCCGTCGCCGAGCGTCTGGATGTGCCGAGCGAGCAGTTCCTGCAGGTGCGCCTCGACGCCGTCCTTGACCAGCCCGGGGTCCACGCCGAGGTCGTGCGTCGAGTCGTGCAGCATCTGCGCGATCGAGATGATCAGCTGCTCGCCGGCCCGGTTGGTCACCGTCCAGGTGCGGTCCGTGATCTCCAGCCGGCACGGCGCTGACATCCAGTTCAGCGGCTTGTACGACCCGCCGTCGGCGTGCACCAGCACGGATCCGTCAGCCTTCACCACGAGCAAGCGCGTCGCGAGTGGCAGGTGGGCGGTGAGCCGCCCGATGTAGTCGACCGAGCAGCGGGCGATCACCAGGCGCACGAAGCAGCAGGCTACCGGGCGAGTAGCGTCCCAAGCGCAGCTGCAGTCACCATGGAGCGCCAGATGGCCGATCTACCGGTGATCACCTTGAACAACTCGGTCGAGATCCCCCAGCTGGGGTTCGGAGTCTTCCAGGTGCCTCCCGGGCAGACCGCGCACATGGTCACCATCGCCCTGCAGAGCGGATACCGCCACGTCGACACAGCCTCCCTCTACGCCAACGAGCACGGCGTGGGTGCGGCCGTCGCCGCATCGGGCATCTCACCGGACGAGCTGTTCGTCACCACGAAGCTCGGCAACCCGGACCAGGGGTACGAGGCCACCCTGCGCGCGTTCGACAAGAGCGCCGGCCTGCTGGGCCTGTATGTCGTGAATCTCTACCTGATCCACTGGCCCCAGCCGCGGCGCGGCCGGTACGTCGAGACGTGGCGCGCGTTCGAGAAGCTGTACGCCGACGGGCGCATCCGGGCGATCGGCGTGTCGAACTTCCAGATCACGCATCTGCAGCGGCTGCTCGACGACACGGACATCGTCCCGGCGGTGAACCAGATCGAACTGTCGCCGTATCTGACGCAGGTACCGTTGCGGGCGTTCCACGACCGGCACGGCATCGCCACGGAGTCGTGGTCCCCGCTGGCGAAGGGCGGACGCCTGCTGCGCGATCCACTGATCACCAGCTTCGCCGAGAAGTACGGGAAGTCGCCGGCCCAGGTGGTGATCCGGTGGCACCTGCAGAACGAGCTGATCGTGATCCCGAAGTCGGTGACTCCGTCGCGCATCGCCGAGAACATCGACGTGTTCGACTTCGAATTGGCCGGCGACGACCTCGACGCGATCAGCGGCCTCGACCGCGGGGAGCGCACCGGCCCGGACCCCGACAAACTCGGCTGACTGTCAGGAACGGGCCTCGACGACTGCGTCGACCACCTCACCCAACACGTCGGCGATCGCGAAGTCCTTGGGCGTGAACACCCGCGCCACGCCGGCCGAGCGCAGGCGCCCGGCATCGGCCTCCGGGATGATCCCTCCGACAACCACCGGCACGTCGGCCAGGCCGGCGGCGCGCAGCCCGTCGACGACCTCCGGCACGACCGACAAGTGCGAACCGGAGAGCACCGACAGCCCCACCACGTCGACGTCCTCCTGCACCGCGGCCGTCACGATCTGTGCGGGTGTGAGCCGGATGCCGGAATAGATGACCTCGAAGCCGGCGTCGCGGGCCCGCACCGCGATCTGCTCGGCGCCGTTGGAGTGCCCGTCCAGGCCCGGTTTGCCGACCAGGAAGCGGAGCGGACGGCCGAACTCGGCGGCCAGTGCGCGCACCCGGTCGCGGATGGCCGAGGAGTCGCCGCCGACCGACGCGGCCCCGCTGACCCCGGTGGGTGCCCGGTACTCGCCGAACACCTCGCGCAACACGCCGGCCCATTCGCCGGTCGTCACGCCCGCCCGAGCGCACGCCACAGACGCGGGTGTCAGATTGGCGTCGGTCTTGGCGGCGTCGCGCAGCGTTCGCAGCGCCTCGTCGACCGCCGCGGGGTCCCGACCCGCGCGCCAAGCCCGGACGGCGCCGATCGCGGCCGCCTCCACTGCGGGATCGACGGCCTGGATCGTCGCATCGGTCTCGGTGAGCAGCGGATTGGGCTCGGTCTCGGTGAACCGGTTCAGGCCGACAACGACGTCGTCGCCGGACTCGATGCGCCGGCGCCGCTCGGACAGCGAGGACACCAGAGCTGACTTCAGATAGCCCGACTCGACGGCGGCGACCACGCCGCCCATGTCGAGCACCTTGGCGATCTCGGCTCGGGCGCCGTCGGCGATCTCGGCCACCTTGGCCTCGACGACCGGCGACCCGTCGAACAGGTCGGCGTATTCCAGCAGGTCCGATTCGTAGGCCAGCACCTGCTGCATGCGAAGAGACCATTGCTGGTCCCAGGGACGCGGCAGGCCGAGCGCCTCGTTCCACGCCGGCAACTGCACGGCACGGGCCCGGGCATCCCGCGACATCGTCACGGCCAGCATCTCGAGAAGGATCCGCGTGACGTTGTTCTCCGGCTGGGCCTCGGTCAGCCCGAGCGAATTCACCTGGACGCCGTACCTGAATCTGCGCTGCCGCTCGTCGGTCACCCCGTACCGGTCGCGGGTGATCTCGTCCCACAGCCGCCCGAACGCCCGCATCTTGCACATCTCCTCGACGAAACGCACGCCGGCGTTCACGAAGAAGGAGATACGCGCGACCACGTCCGGGAACCGGCTCTCGCTGACTTGCCCGGAATCCCGCACCGAGTCCAGCACGGCAATCGCCGTGCACAAAGCGAATGCGACCTCCTGCACCGGCGTCGCACCCGCTTCCTGCAGGTGGTAGCTGCAGACGTTGATCGGGTTCCACTTGGGCACGTGCGCGACCGTGTACACGATCATGTCGGTGATCAGGCGCAGCGACGGCACGGGCGGGAAGACGTACGTGCCCCGGGACAGGTACTCCTTGATGATGTCGTTCTGCGTGGTGCCGGCGAGCTTGCCGAAGTCCGCGCCCTGCTCCTCGGCGACCGCGAGATACAGCGCCAGCAGCCACATCGCCGGGGCGTTGATCGTCATGGAGGTGTTCATCTGGTCGAGCGGCAGACCGTCGAACAGCCTGCGAAGGTCGCCGATGTGCGTCACCGGGACGCCGACCTTGCCCACCTCTCCGCGCGCCAGGTCGGCGTCCGGGTCGTAGCCGGTCTGCGTGGGCAGATCGAAGGCGATCGAGAGTCCGGTCTGGCCCTTGGCCAGATTGCGGCGGTATAGCGCGTTCGACTCGTCCGGCGAGGAATGGCCCGCATAGGTCCGCATGACCCAGGGGGGATCGCGTGTTTCGTCGCCCGGATACGGCACGGCGTCACCTCCACGGATGGTCCGACGATCCCATGCGCCGGACATCTTCTGGTAACAACTGTGGCCGACTTCGCACAGCCCGTCGACCCGCGCGCCTTCTCTGGCACGCTCGACGAGTGGAGAACGATGGGCACGAACCGCTCAGCTGGGCCGATTTCGGGATCGCCAGCCGGGAACTCGCCGCACGGGTCGACGCCGACGCGTTCCGTCCGGACCTGATCCTCGGCATCGCCCGGGGCGGCCTGTTCCCAGCGGGAGCGCTCGGCTACGCACTGGGTGTCAAGAACCTGCACCTGATGAACGTCGAGTACTACACCGGCGTGGACGAGCGGCTGGATATGCCGGTCGTGTTGCCGCCGGTCCCCCAGCCCGTCGACCTGTCCGGTGCGCGAGTACTGATTGCCGACGACATCGCCGACACCGGCGCCACGTTGCGGCTCGTGAAGGACTTCTGCGCCGAGCACGTGGCCGAGGTGCGGTGCGCGGTCATCTACGAGAAGGCCGCCTCGACCGTCAAGTGCGAGTACGTGTGGCGGCAGACGGATCGGTGGATCGATTTCCCCTGGTCGGTGCAGGCGCCGATCGCTGCACCCGCGGCGCACCCGGGCGGCTGAGGTGGGCAGCGCCGACTATCGGCTCGACGCGCACTGGATCGTGCCCGCGGGCGTGGGCGCGGTCTACGCTGCGCTGGTCGACGTGGCCAGCTATCCGGCGTGGTGGGCGCAGGTTCGGCAGGTCCGGCGCATCGACGACGAGTCCGGCGAGCTGACCTGCCGCAGCTGGCTGCCCTACGACCTGGTCTTCGTGGTGCGCCGTGAGATCGAGGATGCCGACGGGCGCGTCCTGCAGGCCCGTCTGGACGGCGATCTGGTTGGCCGGAGCCGGTGGACCGTCGAGTCGGATGGTGCGGTGACGACCGCGCGATTCACCCAGGACGTCACGGTGCGCAAGGCGCTCGTGCGCCGGGCTGGCCTGCTGGTCCGCCCGATCCTGCGCTTCAACCACGACGTGATGATGCGCGAGGGTGCGCGCGGGCTGCGCCGTCACCTGGCGGCCCAGGCGGCCGCGCCGACGGTGGACGGATAGGCACGCCGGAGCGAGCCGAGCCAGGCCACCGTTGCGGTTAGCCCGTCAGTAGTCGTAGAAGCCGCGGCCGGTCTTGCGGCCGAGATCACCCGCCACCACCATGCGCTGCAGCAGCTCGGGCGGCGCGAACTTGCCGTCGCGGGTGTCGGCATAGACGTGGCCGGTGGCGTGCAGCATGATGTCGACGCCGGCCAGATCGAGCGTCGCCAGTGGGCCCATCGGGTGGCCGAAGCCGAGCTTGCAGACCTTGTCGACGTCCTCAGCACTGGCGACGCCGGACTCCACCAGCCGCACCGCCTCATTCGCCAGCGCCAACACCAGCCGTGTGCTAACGAATCCCGCGACATCTCGGTTCACCACGACGCACGTCTTCCCGATCCCCTCTGCGTACCCGCGCGCCCGGGCCAGCGTCTCGTCGGACGTCTTGTAGCCGCGCACCAGCTCCACCAGCGCCATCATCGGCACCGGTGAGAAGAAGTGGACGCCGACGACCGATTCCGGTCGCGTGGTGGCCGCCGCAATCTGGGTGATTGGGATGGCGCTGGTGTTGGACGCCAGCACGGTGTGCGGGCCAACCAGTCCGTCGAGGGTGGCAAACAGCTCCCGCTTCACGTCGAGGTTCTCGAAGACGGCCTCGATGACGATATCGGCGTCGGCGACGGCGGCCAGATCCGTTGTCGTCGCGATCCGCGCCAGCGCGGACTCGACGGCCGCCGGCTCGACCGTGCCCTTCTCCGCCAACCTGCCCAGCGACTCCTGGATGGCGGCCACTCCCTTCGACAACGCCTCGTCGGTGATGTCGCGCAGGACGACGTCCCAGCCCGCGACGGCGGACATCTGCGCGATGCCCGAGCCCATCAACCCGGCACCGATGACCGCCACCTTCTGTCCAGCCACAGCCACTCCTCGCCTCGGTTTGCTGACCTCGCGAGAGTAATGGCCGAGTGTCAGGATGGGTCCGTGACGAACGATATCTCGGCGCTGATCGTGGCCGTGGTCGTCGTCTGCCTGCTCGGGCTGGTGCTGCGCTGGACGTTCAAGCCCTCCCGCGCGCGCACCGGCGCACTGGTCGACGCCGCGGAGTCCACTGATCTGGGCATGCTCGACGTGGTAGCCGCGGGACGTTCGCGAAGCGAGGCGATCACGCTGCGAGCCGCGCTGGGTGAGGCGGGAATCCGCTCGTCCCTGTCGCACCGCCACGACGGCCAGCTAGACGTCCTCGTCTTCCACGCCGACGCGGAGCGCGCCCGCGGCGTCCTCGGCTAGAACACGTCGGACTCGACCCGCCGCACGTCGGCGCCCAGGGAACGCAGTTGCTCGTCGAAGCGGACGTAGCCCCGGTCGATGTGCTGGATCTCGGCGATCTCGGTGACCCCCTCGGCGACGAGTCCAGCGATCACCAGGCTAACCCCGGCGCGGATGTCGGTAGCCCGGACCGGTGCGCCCGACAGGCGCGGCTTGCCGCGCACCACGGCGTGATGGCCGTCGGTTCGCACGTCGGCGTCCATGCGGGCGATCTCGTCGCAGAACATGAACCGGCCCTCGAACAGGTTCTCGGTGATCAGCGCGGTGCCATCGGCGATCGACAGCAACGCGATGGCCAGCGGCTGCAGATCGGTGGCCAGGCCCGGATACGGCAGCGTCACGACGTCGAAGCTCTTCGGACGCTGGTCCATCCGAACCCGAAACCCGTCGGGCAGCACGTCAATGTCGGCACCCGAGCGCACCAGCTTGTCCAGCGCGATCTCCAGGTGCTCCGCACGCCCGCCGCGTACCGTCACGTCCCCGCGCGTGGCAGTAGCCGCGAACGCCCAGGTACCGGCCACAATCCGATCAGCCACCGCCGCGTGGGTCGTGGGTCGCAGCGAGTCGACGCCGTCGATCTCCAGCGTGGACGATCCGACGCCGTCGATCTGCGCGCCCATCGCGACCAGCATCCGGCACAGGTCGACGATCTCCGGCTCGCGCGCCGCGTTGTCGATGACCGTGCTGCCCTTGGCGAGCACCGCGGCCGTCAAGAGGTTCTCCGTGGCACCGACGCTCGGAAAGTCCAGCCAGATCGTCGAACCGTGCAGCTGCCCCGCTTCGGCCACGATGTAGCCGTGTTCGACCCGAATCTGCGCGCCCATCCGCTCGAGGCCGGCGAAGTGCATGTCCAGCGGACGTGAACCGATCGCGTCACCCCCTGGCAGCGCCACCCTCGCGCGTCCGGTGCGCGCGAGCAGCGGGCCCAGCACACAGATCGAGCCGCGGATGCGGCGGACCAGGTCGTACGGCGCCTGCGACAGCAGCCGGGACGGGTCGTCCGGCACGGTGATGCGGACGCTGTCGGCGGTTTCGGCTGGATCCTCGGCGTCCTGCTCCACGTCACAGCCCAGCCGGCCGAGCAGCTCGTGCATGATCGACACATCGGAGATCGCGGGCAGGTTGCGCAGCGTGGTCTGCCCGGGCGCGAGCAGCGCCGCCGCCATCAGCTTGAGCACGCTGTTCTTGGCACCTACGACGGCGACCTCGCCCCGCAACCGGGCACCGCCGGTCACTCGCAACACCTGCATCGGGCCCACGCTAGCGTGAAGGCATGGCCGTGCATCTGACCCGTATCTACACCAGGACAGGCGACGACGGCACGACCGCGCTCGGCGACATGTCCCGGGTCGACAAGACGCATCCGCGGGTAGCCGCCTACGCCGACTGCGACGAGACCAACGCGGCGATCGGTGTCGCGATCGCCCTCGGTGAGCTGCCCCCGCCGATCAACGCGGTGCTGCACCAGGTGCAGAACGACTTGTTCGATGTGGGCGCCGATCTCTGCACGCCGGTGGTCGCGAACCCGCAGTACCCGCCGTTGCGGATCACCGCTGCCCAGGTCGAACGGTTGGAAGGCTGGTGCGACCAGTTCAATGCTCAGTTGGCGAAGCTGGATAGCTTCATCCTGCCGGGCGGCACACCCGGTGCCGCCTTGCTGCATCAGGCCCGCGCTGTCGCCCGGCGAGGCGAGCGCAGCGCCTGGGCGCTGTACGCGGTCGACCCCGAGCACACCAATCGCGAGGCGTTGCGGTATCTCAATCGTCTGTCGGATCTGCTGTTCATCCTGAGCCGCACGGCCAACCCCGGCGGCGACGTGCTGTGGCGCCCCGGCGGCGACTGACGTCCACGACTTCGGGAGTATCTGATCCAGGCCCTGAGCCAGAAACTCCCGAAGTCAGGACGGCGGGGCCGAGGACTCCAGCCACGAGACGAAGCCGGTGTAGGCGCCGTCGGCCAAGGCGATCGTGACGTCGCCCGCGGAGTCACGGCATTCGACGATGATCGCGCTGGCCGGCAGGGACGAACGCTCCTGCCCGGTCGGTGGGCGCTGGCCCACGACCTGCAGGTCGTCGCGATGGATGACGCGCGACGGCCGGGTGCCGATGCCGATCGCCCGGTACCACCGCAGTTCGTTGCCCGCGTATCGCCCGACGCCGTACAGCCACCGGCTGCCGCGGCGGGTGGCCAGCGGGATAGCGCCGGCGCTGCGCAGCATCTGCCGCTGCCGGGCCACGATGGACGCCAGCACGATCACGACGAGGATCAACGCGATGGCGAAGATGAGATCGACGACGGCCACTGCGCTCCCCCGTAGCTGCCGATCAGACCGCTTCGCCGGCGGCGCGCAGCCGCGCCAGAGCCCGGTTGCGCGCGTCCTGGGCCGCCGTATCGGTCTCCTCGCCGGCGGGTGACTCGGCCCCCGCGCGGCTGAGGGCATCTCGGGCCCGGGCCGCGTCGATCTCGCTGGCCTCCTCGGCGGTCTCAGCCATGATGGCGATCCCGTCCTCGCGGACGGATAGGAAGCCGCCGTTGACGGCCACCCGCAGGTCGTCGTGGCCGTCGCGCACGACGCGAACCAGCCAGCCGTCTTCCAGCGCCGCGAGCAACGGCTCGTGCCCGGCCAGGATGCCGATCTCGCCCTCGGGCGTTCGGGCGATGACCATCGTGGCCTCCCCCGACCAGATCGGCCATTCGACCGCGACCACCTCGACGTGCATCACGTGTCCCTCCGCTCAGGTCTTCTTCAGCTCGTCGGCCTTGCGCTCGAGGTCTTCGAGGCCGCCGCACATGAAGAACGCCTGCTCGGGATAGCTATCGAACTCGCCGTCGCACAGCCGCTTGAAGGCATCGACCGTCTCGCTCACCGGCACGAACGTCCCGTCCAGCCCGGTGAAGACCTTGGCCACGAAGGTGCTCTGCGACAGGAACCGCTCGATGCGCCGCGCCCGGCCGACCAGGATCTTGTCCTCCTCCGCCAGCTCGTCGACTCCCAGGATCGCGATGATGTTCTGCAGTTCGGCGTAACGCTGCAGGATCTCCTTGGTGCGCTGGGCGACCTGGTAGTGCTGCTCGCCGACATAGCGCGCATCGAGGATCCGCGACGTCGAGTCGAGCGGGTCGACCGCAGGGTAGATGCCCTTCTCCGAGATCGGCCGGGACAGCACCGTCGTGGCGTCCAGGTGGGCGAACGCGGTGTGCGGCGCGGGGTCGGTGATGTCGTCGGCCGGCACGTAGATCGCCTGCATCGAGGTGATCGAGTGGCCACGGGTCGAGGTGATCCGCTCCTGCAGCTGGCCCATCTCGTCGGCCAGCGTCGGCTGGTAACCCACCGCGGACGGCATCCGGCCGAGCAGCGTCGACACCTCCGAACCCGCCTGGGTGAACCGGAAGATGTTGTCGATGAACAACAGCACGTCCTGGCCCTGGACGTCCCGGAAATACTCGGCCATGGTCAGCGCCGAGAGAGCCACTCGCAGCCGGGTGCCCGGCGGCTCGTCCATCTGCCCGAAGACCAATGCGGTCTTCTCGATGACGCCGGTCTCGGTCATCTCGACGATCAGCCCAGTGCCCTCACGGGTGCGTTCACCGACTCCGGCGAACACCGACACGCCGCCGAAGTTCTCGGCGACCCGGTAGATCATCTCCTGGATCAGCACCGTCTTGCCCACGCCGGCCCCACCGAACAGCCCGATCTTGCCACCCAGCACATACGGGGTGAGCAGGTCGAGGACCTTGACGCCGGTCTCGAACATCTCGGTCTTGCTCTCCAACTGGGCGAACGGCGGCGGATCGCGGTGGATCGGCCAGCGCTCGGTGATCTCGAGCGAACTGGCCTCGACGTCGAGCGGCTCGCCGAGGCAGTTGAAGACGTGACCCTTGGTCACGTCACCGACCGGAACCGTGATCGGCCCGCCGGTGTCGGTGACGACGGCCCCACGGACCAGCCCGTCGGTCGGCTGCAGCGCGATGGCCCGCACGATGTCATCGCCGATGTGCTGCTCGACCTCGAGGGTCATCGTCTTGGCTACCTCTTCGAGGGCGATCTCGACGGTGAGCGCGTTGAACAGCGCCGGCATGGTGTCGCGGCTGAACTCGACGTCGACGACCGGACCGATAACCCGGACGACCCGGCCAGTGCCGGTGTGGTGCTCGCTCGCGGTGGCGATCTCGTCGGTGATGCTCACTCTGACCCCTCGATGCTCTTCGCGCGAGCGCTCATCACGCCGCTCGCTGCGCTCCTTGCTCGCTGACGCTCGCTGCGATGCTCGCTCACTCTTCGCTCCCTGTCGCCGCGAGCGCGTCGGCGCCGCCGACGATCTCGCTGATCTCTTGCGTGATCTCTGCCTGGCGGGCCTGGTTGGCCAGTCGGGTGTAGGTCTTGATCAGCTCGTCCGCGTTGTCCGCGGCCGACTTCATCGCGCGGCGCCGCGACGCAGATTCGGAGGCGGCGGCGTCGAGGAGCGCTGTGTAGATGCGGGTGTTCACGTACTTGGGCAGCATGGCCTCGAGCAACTTCTCGGCGTCCGGCTCGAAGTCGTAGGCCGGCAGCGGACCTTCGTAGGCGGCCGCCTCGGTCTCCTCGACCACGAGCGGTGCGATGCGCAAGGCCACGGGCGTCTGGGTCAGCATGGACCGGAACTCGGTGTACACGACGTGCAGCTCATCGACACCCTGCGGCCCTTCGCCGGTCGCCGAGTCGTCCGCTCCAGTCAGGAACGTCTTGACCAGCTCCTCGCCGATCTCGCGCGCGTTCTCGTACGCAGGCTGCTCGGAGAACCCTGTCCAGCTGGCCGCGATGGGCCGCTGACGGAACGAGTAGTAGCTCACGCCCTTGCGGCCGACCACGTCGAGCCGGACGTCCTTGCCCTCGTCGTTCAGCAGCTCACCGAGCTCGTTCGCGCTCCGCAGCACGTTGGCGTTGTAGCCACCGGCGAGCCCACGGTCGGAGGTCACCACGAGGACGCCGGCGCGGCGTGGATTCTCCCGCTCGACGAGCAGCGGGTGGTCGAGGCTGGCGTTGCTGGCCAGCGCCGTCAGCGCGTGGGTGAGCTCTCGGGCGTACGGCTTGGCCGCCGTCACCCTCGCCTGGGCCTTGAGGATCCGCGAAGCGGCAATGAGCTCCATCGCCTTGGTGATCTTCTTGGTCGATTGCACCGACTTGATCTGCCGGCGGTAGACCCGCAGCTGCGCTCCCATGGCGGACCGCTCAGCCGCTCGGTGGTGGCGCCGGGCGTACCCTGGTCACCTTGTCGCGCCCGACGTCCTCGGCGTCCATGGCTTCGGCCTCCGCCTCCTCCGCGGCGGCCTGCTCCGTCGTTGTGAACTCCTCCTTGACCTCCTGGACCGCCTTGCGCAGCTCCTCGATCGTGTCGTCTGGCAGCTGGCCGGTCTCGGCGATCGTGTCGAAGATCTGCTTCGCGTTGTGCTGGATGTACTCGTGCAGCTCTGCCTCGAACCGGCGGATGTCGTCCACCGGGATGTCGTCCAGCGAGCCCGACGCGCCGGCCCAGATCGACACGACCTCTCGCTCGGGCGGGAAGGGGCTCGACTGCGGCTGCTTGAGCAGTTCGACCAGACGGGCGCCGCGCTCCAGCTGCGCCTTCGACGCCTTGTCCAGGTCCGAGCCGAAGGCGGCGAACGCCTCCAGCTCGCGGTACTGGGCCAGATCGACCCGAAGGCGACCGGCGACCTGCTTCATCGCCTTGCTCTGCGCTGCCCCGCCGACGCGCGACACGGAGATGCCGACATTGATGGCCGGACGTACGCCGGCGTTGAACAGATCCGTCTCCAGGAAGCACTGCCCATCGGTGATCGAGATGACGTTCGTCGGGATATAGGCCGAGATGTCATTGCCTTTCGTCTCGATGATCGGCAGGCCGGTCATCGATCCGCCGCCCATCTCGTCGGACAGCTTGGCGCAGCGCTCGAGCAGCCGCGAGTGCAGGTAGAACACGTCGCCGGGATAGGCCTCCCGGCCGGGAGGGCGGCGCAGCAGCAGCGACACCGCGCGGTACGCCTCGGCCTGCTTGGTCAGATCATCGAAGATGATCAGCACGTGCTTGCCGTCGTACATCCAGTGCTGGCCGATCGTCGAGCCGGTGTAGGGGGCCAGGTACTTGAAGCCGGCCGAGTCCGACGCGGGCGCCGCGACGATCGTCGTGTACTCCAGCGCACCCGCCTCGTCGAGCGTGCGCCGTACCGCGGCGATGGTCGAGCCCTTCTGGCCGATCGCCACGTAGACGCAGCGCACCTGCTTCTGCGGGTCGCCGGATGCCCAGTTGGCGCGCTGGTTGATGATCGCATCCAGGCAGACCGTGGTCTTGCCGGTCTGCCTGTCGCCGATGATCAGCTGACGCTGACCGCGGCCGATGGCCGTCATCGAGTCGATGGCCTTGATGCCGGTGAGCAGCGCCTCCTTGACGTCCTGGCGCTGGACGACCGACGGCGCCTGCAACTCCAGCACGCGACTTTCGTCCGTCTCCACTTCGCCCATGTCGTCGATGGGGTTGCCGAGCGGGTCCACGACCCGCCCGAGGTAGGCGTCGCCGACCGGGACCGACAGGATCTCCCCCGTCCGCTTGACTTGCTGGCCCTCTTCGATCTGTGTCGCGTCGCCGAGCACCACGACGCCGATGTCGCGCACGTCGAGGTTGAGGGCGACGCCCAGGGTGCCGTCCTCGAACTCCACCAGCTCGTTGGCCATGGCGCTGGGCAAGCCTTCGACGATCGCGATGCCGTCGAATGTCTCCGCCACGACGCCGACCTCCTCGCGGGCGGCCTCCGGCGTGTAGGACGCGATGTACCCGGCAATGGCGCTACGGATCTCGTCCGCGGAGATGGTCAGCTCAGCCATGGTTCATCCTGTCTCGTGCGTGTCTCGAGGTTGCCTGGTCACTGTCAGATCATTGTCCGGCATCAACCGGCCACTGCCTTGCGCGCCGCGGCGATCCGGCTCGCGACGCTGCCGTCGATCGCCTCGTCGCCGACGCGGATCACCAACCCGCCCTGGACGGAAGGTTCGACGAACGTGCGTACCGCAATCGGACGGCCGTACATCGCGCTCAGCGTCGTCGCGATCCGCTCCTCCTGGGCGTCGGTCAGCGCGACGGCCGAGATGACCCGCGCGATCGAACGCGACTGACGGGCGGCCGCCGCTTCGAGCTGCGCGGCGATCGCGTGCTCGACGCTGCGCTTGCGCAGGCTCGCCACCGCATGCTCGACGAGCTCCTGGGTGACCGGCGAGGCCTTGCCAGCCAGCAGGGTTCGCACCAGCTCGACACGCGGTTCGCCCGGGAGGTCGGCCTGGTCAAGCAGCGTTGTCAGCTCGGATTCGGCGCCGAGGATCCGCTCGAGCCGAAACAGTTCGTCCTCGACTTCGCCCAACGAACCGTCGGCCGCGGCGGAGGCGAGCAGCGCGTCGTCAGCCACCTGCTCGAGCGCGTCGCCGAGGTCCCAGGGCGACGCCCACCGTTGCTGGGCCGCGGTCCGCACGATGTCCAGGCCCGTCGCGCTCACCTTGCCCGAGAGCAGGCTGTCGATGAGCTCGCCGCGGGACGTCGTAGAACTGGCCGGGTCCGCTACCGCGCGCCGCAACCGCGGCTGGGAGGCCAGCAGGTCCGCGACGGCGTAGAGCTCTGCGGCGAGCCCGGTGCGGCCTTCGGTGGTCGAGAAACGTCCCGACAGCCCGTCCAGCCGCTCGCGCACGACGGCCAGCGACACGCGGCTCGCCCCGGTCATCATGGCCGATCACTCCCGGCACCGGCCGCGCTGCTCGCCGCATCGCTGGCCTCCAGCCCGGCCAGAAACGAGTCGACCGTGGCGCGTACTTGCGCGTCGTCGGCGAGCCGCTGGCCGACGATCTTCTCCGACAGCTCGAGGGCCAACGTCCCGATCTCGCTGCGCAGCTCGCGCACGATCTGACTGCGCTGGGTCTGCAGCTGTGACTCGCCGCGGGCGACGATCCGGGCGGACTCCTGCTGCGCCTGTCCCCGCAAGTCCTCGACGATGCGCTGCGCCTCAGCGCGAGCGTTCTCGCGGATCTGGGCCGCGTCGCCACGGGCGTCGGCCAGCTGCGCCTGGTACCGCGCCAGCGCCTGCCTGGCCTCGGCCTGCGCGGCCTCGGCCCGCGCGATCCCGCCCTCGATGGCGTCCCGCCGGGCAGCGAACGTCGCCTCGAACTGCGGGACCACGTACTTGGCCAGCAGGTACAGCAGGATGCCGAAGATGATCAGGACGAGGATGATCTCCGACCAGTGCGGCAACAGCGGGTTGACTTCCTTCTCCGCTGCGAGATGGATCGCTGTCATGGCGTGACCTTAGAACTCGGCGGGATGCTAGAGAACGAAAGCAAGCGCAATGCCGATGATGGCCAGCGCCTCGGCAAGCGCGAACCCGAGGATCGCGAGCGGCTGCAGCCGGCTCTGCATCTCCGGCTGACGGGCCGTGCCATTGATGTAGGCCGCGAAGATCAGCCCGATACCGACGCCAGGACCGATGGCCGCCAGGCCATAGCCGACCATGTTGAGCGTGCCGCCCGACGTCGCCGCCAGTACTGCTGACATTGATGTGTCCTCTCGTTGGTTTTGGCCCTGTTCTGCACAGTGGCCGGTTGATGCGCGGCTGGAAAGATCAATGCTCTTCGGCTAGCGCCCCGCCTATGTACTGCGCGGTGAGCAGGGCGAACACGTACGCCTGCAGGATCGCGACGATGAGTTCCAGGAACCCGACGAAGATCCCGAGGGCAAAGGAGAGCACGCCGACCGGCTTGACCAGGAACGACCCGGTGGCGTGCAGCAGGAGATAGTCGCCGCCGGTCGCGAACAGCAGAAGCAGCAGGTGACCGGCGAACATGTTGGCGAACAACCGCAGGGACAGCGTTATCGGGCGGATCAGGATGTTCGACAGGAACTCGAGCGGGATCAGCAGCGGCAAGATGACCCACGGAACGCCCGGTGGGACCGTCTGGAGCTTGAGGTAGCCGAGGAAACCGTGCCGTCCGATACCGACCGCGTTGTAGGTGATCCACACCATCGCCGCAAGCGCGTAGGCGAAGCTCGCCCGGGCGAACGGCGCGAACTGCAGGAACGGGATCAGCCCGAAGAGGTTGTTGACGAGGATGAAGGAGAAGAGCGTGAGCAGTAGCGCGACGAACCTGGCGTAGTCCTTGGCCCCGATGCTGTCTTGTGCGACGCCGTTACGGATGAAGCTGTACGCCTGCTCACCAAGGAATTGTGCCCGCGACGGGACGAGCGCACGGCGGCGCGACGTCGAGTAATAGAAGACGAACACGACGACCGCAGCCAGCACCAACAGCAGCGAAGGCTTGGTCAGCAGCAGGTTGTTGCCGTGGAAGATGTCCGGGAACTCGAAGTCTGCCGGGCCGGGCGCGTTGAACCCGGGATTCGGGGCGGCCAAGATCTCCCAAGGGCCAGCAAGGCCACCGTGTGTCACGTGGTCTCTCCTCGATCATCGGTCGGGTTCACCGGGGGGGCCGGCCTCGTCGGTGGTCTCGGAACTCGTCGTGCGGTCAGTGGGTGTGTCGTGCGAAGCAGGCACCCCCGCGTATCTGTGGAAGACCAGATATAACCCGAACGCCGCGCCGAGCACGATTCCCAGCGGGGTCAAGTAGCTGATGGACAGCCAGCGGCCGAGTGCCCAGCCCAGGAATCCGTAGAACCCGATCCCCGCGACAAGGTATCCGAACGCAACCCACGGATCACCACCACCCTGGCCACCTGGTCCAGTGCGATCTGGCGACGTGTGACTGGTCATCGCCCAGCGAACTCTAACAGTTGTCGCGTCTAACGCCCGTCACCAGGCCGGGCCGCGCGCAGCTGTTCGGCGATCCACGCGACAACGGCCACGACGAGGCCGAGCGCGAAAGCTGGACCGTCCACGACCTCGGGGTTCGACCGGGCCAAGACGGCCGCGAGGACGGCGGCGATCATCGCGTACGTCAGCAGCGCCACCACCATGGACAGTGCGGGCGTCACCCGGTCGGCCCACCGCACCGCCGCGATCCCAACCGTGAAGGCGAGGCCGGCGACGACCACCCCGCAGGTGTAGCTCACCCCTGCGCGAAGGCCGGAGAAGGCCAGGTACCCGGCGAACCCGACCACCGCCAAGACCAGCAGCGCCGTCCACTGGGTTCGGTACACCCGTTCAGCGCCGATCGACGGCTGGCGGCCGGGTTCGCACCGGCACGGACGGGTCGATCTCGATCACCGGGGGCAGGGTCGGCGCCGCAGCTCGCAACTCGGTCGTCATTGCCGGCCCGGTCACCCGGACGGGCCGGAAATGGGGCACCGCCGAGAGCACCACGCCGACCGCCGCCAGCGCCGCCAGCACCGCCACAACCGCCCAGGGCCCTGCGGCGATCGAGAACGCGACTCCGCCGAAGGCGAGCAAGGCAGCCCAGAAGTACAGCAGCAGCACGGCCCGCCGATGGGTGTGGCCGAGCTCGAGCAGCCGGTGGTGCAGGTGCTGCTTGTCCGGAGTGAACGGCGACTGCCCGTGGCGCACTCGGCGGGCGACGGCAAGCAGCAGATCGACGAGCGGGATGGCCAGCACCGCGAGCGGGATCATCAGGGGCAGCCAGATCGGCAGCGAACCCAGCAACCCGCTGTAGGCCTGCGGATCTGTGTACGTCGTCGCAGTAATGGCTGCGGCGGACAGCATCAGGCCGATCAGCATGGACCCGGAGTCGCCCATGAAGATCCGGGCGGGCCAGAAGTTGTGCGGCAGGAAGCCGAGACAGGCACCAGCCAGGGCGGCGGTGAGCAGCGTGGGCGCCGCCCAGACCTCGACGAAGTGCGCCGAGGCCAGGTGATAGCAGAACACGAAGAAGGCCAGGGAAGCGATCGCCGCAACGCCTGCCGCGAGCCCGTCCAAACCGTCGACGAAATTGACGGCGTTGATCGTTGCGACGGTGAGCAGGATCGTCACCGGAATGCCGAGGTCGCGGCCGAGGGTCAACGTGCCGGTGTTGCCCCAGGGCACGTAGATCGCGGTGAGCTGCACCCCGCCCAAGGTGACCATGACGCCGCTGGCTACGACCTGGCCGGCCAGCTTGGTCAGCGAGTCCAACTCGTACCGATCGTCGATCACGCCGATCAGGCAGATCAAGGCAGCGGAGATCATCACCCAGCGGAAGTCCGGGCCGCTGGCGAACGTGCTCTTCAGCGTCGGCATCTCGCGCGCCACGGTGATCGCAACCGCCAGGCCACCGAACATCGCCACGCCGCCCATCCGCGGGATCGCGACGGCGTGGACGTCCCGGTCACGTGGCGAGGCGACCGCATGCCAGCGGATCGCGACCTGGCGCACCAGCGGGGTCAGCAGGAAACTCCCGGCGGCCGCAAGGCAGCAGACGAGCGCGTACTCGAGACTGGGATGCACTTGGCGGCGACTCGCTCCTCGTTGAACGCTGTTCGCGGCTGCTGGGGCACCTGCAGGCTACCCAACTTGGCTATGGGTGATCGTCAACCCACGGTAGTCGGCACGACTTCGCGCAGCGCTGCCAGGCTCACCGCACCCGCGCGCAGCACCTGTGGCGTTTCGGTCGTCACGTCCACGATGGTCGAGGCGACACCCATCCGCACGGGCCCGCCGTCCAGGTAGACCTCGACCAGGTCGCCCAGCTGATCCCTGGCGTCGGTAGCCGTCAGCGCCGGCGACTGGCCAGACCGGTTCGCGCTGGACACCGCCATCGGCCCGGTGCGCGCGAGCAGCTCGAGGGCCACCGGATGTAGCGGCATACGGACCGCCACCGTGCCGCGCGAGTCGCCGAGGTCCCAGGACAGCGACGGCGCGTGCTCGACCACTAGGGTCAGGCCACCCGGCCAGAACGCCTCGATCAAAGCACGCGTGTGGGCCGGGACGTAGCTCACCAGCCCGTCGATCGTGTCCCACGAACCGACCAGGACCGGGACCGGCATGTCGCGCCCGCGACCCTTGGCCTCGATCAGCGCGGTGACCGCCGTGCTGTCGAAGGCGTCGGCGCCGACGCCGTAGACGGTGTCGGTTGGGACGACCACGAGCTGGCCGGACTGGACGCTGCGCGCAGCCGCGCTGATCGCGATGTCGCGGACGTCGGGGTCGGCGCAGTCGTAGAACAGGGTCACGAGTCGGCCTCCGAGCGCCGGGGTCCCCGCGAAAGCGTGGAGCGATTTCGTGGGGTGGGAACACACCACAGGAGCACAGCGAGGAGGCCGACGGGAAGCAGAGTCACGGGGGCACATCCTGCCGCACCAGGGCGAAGCCTGCTAACTGGATCGGCGAAAATCCTGCTCGACGTCATCGATTGCCGAATATGCAACAGGCTCCAGGGCACCACAGGGGCATCAAGATCTGGTTGGCCACGGCCCAATTTGCGTTGAGCGGCGGCGTGCGGTGGCAAACCGAGGGCGGCCGCTCAGGTCGCGGTGCGCGTCGATCTCGGTGAAGCGGCCGTCGGCCTGCAACAGGGCGGGTACGCAGGCGCCGTGCGTCTGATCGTGCTCGACCGCCAGGACGCCGGCCGGCCGCAGCAGATCCGCGGAAACCGCGATCACGGTGGGGATCATCGCGAGACCGTCCGGGCCGGCGAACAGCGCCTCGGGGGGATCGGCCGCAGCCTCCGGATCGACGCGCGTCGATGCGGGTACGTACGGCGGGTTGCTGACGACGGCATCCACGCCCGCCCATAGCCCGGCGAGCAGCCCTGGTGCGGCGATGTCGTCAGCGATCACCTCGATCGGCCGGTCGCCGACGGCCGCACGAGCCGCGGCGTTGCGCCGCAGCCAGTACAGCGCGGGCGCGGCCTTTTCCACGGCGTATACGCGCGCGGTGCGCACCTCGTGGGCGATCGACACAGCCAGCGCGCCGGATCCGGCGCCCAAGTCGACCACGACCGGCTCGACAAGATCGCGCAGCACCGGAAGCACGGCATCGACGAGCAGCTCGGTCTCCGGACGCGGCACGAACACGCCCGGGCCAACCGCCAGCTCGAGGTAACGAAACGCCGAACTGCCCATCACATGCTGCAGCGGCATCCGATCAGCTCGCCGCTTGATCAGCTCGCGGAACAGCGCTGCCGCGTCATCGTCGACGTCCTCGACAGTGGCCAGCGTTGTCCGCGGAACTCCCAGAGCGTGGGCTAGCAGTAGTTCGGTGTCGACGCGAGGCGATGCCACGCCCGCCGCGGACAAGGTGGCCACCGCGTCGGCGACCAACTGCTGTCTCGTCACCATCTCTGATCGGTCAGGACCTACCGGTGCCGGCGAGCAGGGCCTCGGTGTCGGCACGGCGCAGGGCGTCAATCACGTCATCGAGGGCGCCGTCGAGCACCTGGTCGAGGTTGTAGGCCTTGAAGCCGACCCGGTGGTCGCTGATGCGGTTCTCCGGGAAGTTGTAGGTGCGGACCCGTTCGGACCGGTCGACCGTGCGCACCTGGGAGCGGCGGGCGTCGGCAGCAGCGGCGTCCGCCTCGTCCTGGGCGGCGGCGAGCAGCCGGGCCCGTAGCACCCGCAGCGCCGCCTCGCGGTTCTGCAGCTGGCTCTTCTCGTTCTGCATCGACACCACGGTGCCCGTCGGGACGTGGGTGATCCGCACCGCCGAGTCGGTGGTGTTGACGCTCTGCCCGCCCGGCCCGGACGAGCGGAACACGTCGATGCGCAGGTCGTTGGGGTCGATCTCGATGTCCACGTCCTCGGCCTCGGGCAGGACCAGCACGCCGGCCGCCGACGTATGGATGCGCCCCTGCGACTCGGTTACCGGAACGCGCTGCACCCGATGCACCCCGCCTTCGTACTTCAGCCTGGCCCAGACGTCGTCTGTGGAGGCGAGCTCGCGAGCCGACGATGTCGCAGCCCGGTCCGCTCGTATTGCAATAGTGGCCGACTTGACCCCGCCAAGCGCCGTCGGCTCCTCGTCGAGTGTCTCGGTGGCCCAGCCGCGCCGCTCGGCGTAGCGCAGGTACATGCGCAGCAGATCGGCTGCGAACAGCGCGCTCTCGTCGCCGCCCTCGCCCGCCTTGACCTCGAGGATCACGTCCTTGCCGTCGTTGGGGTCCTTGGGCAGCAGCAGCTCGCGCAGCCTGCCTTCCAGCTCGCTGGCCCGCGCCTGCAGCGTCTCGGCCTCGTCGGCAAACGACGCATCCTCCGTGGCCAGCTCGCGCGCAGTCGCCAGGTCTGCCCGAGCCGCGTCGAGCTCGTCGGCAGCCGCGACGACCGGGGCCAGCCGAGCGAAACGGCGACCCAGACGACGCGCCGCGGACTGGTCGGCGTGCACGGCTGGATCGGCGAGCTCCTTCTCGACCGCGGCGTACTCGGCCCGTAGCTCGGGCAATCTGCCCGTGCTCTCGCTCATGTGCGCTCCCTCCTTCCGCGATTGTGCAACCCTGGGCCGCCTGACACGGCCGAAAGTTGCACGATTTGCCCGGCCGGACAGGGCGACGGCGCCCGCCGCCGCGCAATCACGCGCGGACGGCGGACGCCGTCGGTGAAGCTAGGACGTGCGGACGCGCTTGCCGAAGCGCTTCTCGAACTTGTCGACGCGGCCGCCGACGTCCATGATCTTCTGCTTGCCCGTGTAGAACGGGTGGCAGGCCGAGCAGACGTCGGCGTGCAGCACGCCGGACTTGGCGGTGCTACGCGTGGTGAACGTGTTGCCGCAGGAGCAGGTCACCTGGGTCACCACGTAGTCGGGGTGGATGCCGTTCTTCACTTTCCTGGGTCCCTTTCGCCCGCGACATCTTGCGAGCCGCGCGCAGTTGTTGTGGCACCGGGTCAGCGGGGTGTGAACCGGAGCCGGGTGGATGCGAGCCCAGTCTGCCAGGCACGGTCGCAAGCGACCAATGCCAGGCAACCAAACGTGGGGGTAACGCGCCCAGGGCGGCGGACATTCCGTATCAGCCCCCTGATGTCAACCCTTGACGCCGCCCGCAGTGAGGCCAGCCACGATGCGACGCTGGAACAGCAGCACGACGATCACCAGCGGGATGGTCACCACCACGCCGGCCGCCATGATCGAGGTGTAGGGCACGACCTTGGGGTCCGACCCGGTGAAGCTGGCGATCGCATATGTGACCGGAGCGACGTTGGCATTGCCGTTGGACAGCTGGCTGGCCAGCAGGTACTCGTTCCAGACGGAGAGGAAGGTGAGAATGGCCGCCGTGAACAGCCCTGGCGCCGCCAACGGGAAGATCACCAGCCGGAAGGCCTGAGCCGGTGTCGCGCCGTCGACCTTGGCCGCCTGCTCCAGCTCCCAGGGCATCTCGGCGAAGAAGCTGGTCAACACGTAAATGCACAGCGGCAGCGCGAACGCGAGGTCGGGGATCATCAGCGCCTGATAGGTGCCCAACCAGCCGATGTTCGTGAACAGCTGGAAGAGCGGCGTCGCCAAGGCCACGCCAGGGAACATAGCCGCTGCAAGAATCAGCCCGAGGACGGCGAACTTGCCGCGGAAGTGCAGCCGCGCCAGGGCGTATGCGGTGAAGACGCCGACAATCATCGCGAAGAAGGTCACCACTGCGCCGATGATCACGCTGTTGAGCAACGCCCGGCCGAAGTGGTTCTGCCCCTGGAAGACAGCCTTGTAGTTGTCAAACGTCACATGGGTTGGCCACGGCGTCGAGACGAAGGTGTAGTCGACCAGGCGCAGCGACGTCACCACCATCCAGTAGAACGGCACGAGACACCACACAACGATCACCGCTATGCCCAGCCCGAGCCAGATCCCGCTGCTGTTGAACGACCGCCGCCGTCGAAGCCGCGGTGCGGTGGCCGAACCAGCGGCCTGAGCTTCGGCGGTTGCGGCGGTCACTTCTTTACCGTCCTTGCCTGAGTCTCGACGACGTTCACACTGAACACCTTCACCAGGATGAAGGCGACCACGAAGATGAAGAGGAAGGTGATCGTCGACAGTGCCGCCGCCGAGTTCTGGCTAGATCGCAGTTCGTCGACGACGAGAATCGACAGCGTCGTCGTGTTATTGGCGCCGTGCGTAAGGATGTAGGGCAGGTCGAAGATCCGCAGCACGTCCAGCACGCGGAAGAGCACCGCCACGAGCAGGGCAGGCTTGACCAGGGGCAGGGTGATGCTCCAGAAGCGCTGCCACGCCGACGCGCCGTCGACCTTCGCCGACTCGTACAGCTCGTCCGGGATCACCTGCAGGCCGGCGAGCAGCAGCAGTGCGATGAACGGCGTCGTCTTCCAGACGTCGGCGATGATCACCGCCCACCGCGCCGGCCACTCGCTGCCGGTCCAGATGATGTGCGTACCGAACACCGCGTTGACCACGCCATGGGGCTGGAACATGTACTCCCACATCCGAGCGGTCACCGCGGTCGGAATCGCCCACGGCACAAGGATCGCCGCCCGCACCAAGGCCCGGCCCTTGAACGCCCGGTGCATGACCAGCGCCATGATGATGCCGATGACCACCTCGAGTACCACGGTGGCAACAGTGAAGATGACTGTCGTCTGCACCGCCGGCCAGAACTCGTGGCCGAGGGTCCCGTTGGGGCAGGACTTACCGCAGGTGAGCCAGTACCGGTAGTACTTGAGGCCGACAAACTTTCCGCCCTGCTCGAAGAAGCCCTGGGAGTTGAGACCGGCGTCGGCCTTGTCGAGCTTAAGCGATTGAATGACCGCGTAGACGACCGGGTAGAGGATCACCGCGCCCAGCAGGCCCATGGCCGGGATGATCAGCCAGAACGCTAACCGGGCGTCGCCTCGGCTCGCCCGGGCCCGCCGTTTGCGTCGACTCGGCTCCATGGAGGCACGCTCGGCCTCCTCCGAGACTTGACCGGTAAGTGCGCTCATCGCGGCCTCCAGTCGAATCAGAGATACGGTATCGCACCGATTGCGGTGACCGACCCTGAAGCTCCCGGTGGGTGGACCGTCAGTCGTAGCCCACCCACCGAGCGCGTGCCGATCAGCCGCCGGCGGCCTTCGTGATGCCGGCTTGGATGTTCTTCAAGGCGGCTTCCGTGGAGATCGTTCCCTGCAGCGCCTGGTACGCGTTGGTCTCGATCGTCTGGGTGATGGCCGGGTAGTACGGGGTGACCGGCCGCGGGATCGCGGTGTCGATGCTCTTCTCCAGCGTCGGCAGGTACGGGAACTTGGCGATCAAGGCCGCGTCGGTGTACGGCGCCTTGACCACCGGTGCCAGCGTTCCGACCTTGAGAAAGACATCACCCTGCACGGCCGGGGTCTCGATGAACTTCAAAAAGTCGAGCGCTGTGGCCTGGTGCTTCGAGTAGACGCTGATCGCGGCGCTGTGCCCGCCGAGGCTGGACGTGCCGGGTCCGCTTAGACCGGGCAGCGGCGCCACGCCGAACTTGCCCTTCACCTTCGAGTCCGCGTCGTTCGTCAGGTGGGCGTAGACGTAAGGCCAGTTGCGCAGGAACAACAGCTTGCCGCTCTGGAAGGCTTCGCGACTCGGCTCCTCCGTGTAGGTGATGGCCTCCTTGGCGATGTAGCCCTGCTTGAAGCCGTTGACCAGGAAGTTCAGTCCAGTCGCCGCGGCCGGGGTATCGACGTTCGGGGTCTTGCCGTCGGCCTTGACGATTTCGCCACCGGCCGAGTTGATCGCCTCGGACGCGTTCACCGTCAGGCCTTCGTACTTCGAGAATTGTCCCGCGTAGCAGGCCATACCTGCCGTCTTCTTCGGGCAGTCCGCGATCAGCTGCGCCCAGGTGGTCGGTGCCGTAGGCACCAGATCCTTGCGGTAGTACAGCAGCCCGCCGTCCGAGGCAAAGGGCGCCGCGTAGAGCGTGCCGTTATAAGTGGCCGCCTTGACCGGGCCGGCGAGCATGTTGCTGGTATCGAGGGCATAGCTGCCCTTGAGCGGTACCAGCCAGTTCTTCGCCGCGAACTCGGCGGTCCAGATGACGTCGACCGTGACGATGTCATAACCGGGATCTTTGGCCTGCATGTGCTGGACGATGTCGTCGTGCTGCTGGTCGGCCTGTTCGGTCTGCTGCTTGACGGTGACCTTTTCGGTCGGATGCGCGGCGTTCCACATCGAGGCAGCCGCCGGCCACACCCCGCTCGTGTCCTTGCCCGTCACGAACGTGATCGGCCCCCTGCCACCGCTGGCGCTGCCGCTGCCAGTGCTGCCACTGCTGCTCTTACTGCTCGAACACGCCGCGGCCACGAGAGCTGCAGCGGCAACTGTCGCAGCTAGGCCGATCGTTCGCTTTTGCATAGAGATCCCCTTTGTCGCTGTCTGGTACCGCTTTCACCCGGACGAACGATTGCATGCTGGCACCCCATTGTGGAGAGGATGACAGGACGCGATACGCAAATGTTACCTACTCGACTCTGAGCCAGAACATGTCCCGCCTTGAGGTTGCCGGAGCAGGGGCAGACACTGGAGCACGTGGGCACGGCTCTCGAGCTGGTAGGCATCATCGCGTTCCCGACCGCCCTTGGGTACGCGATACTCGGCAGCGTCCGAGCAGCCCGCTGGCTGGCCGAACGTCGCCGCCGCAGAGCGGCCACCGTCGAGCCCATCGAACGGCTCGGCGAGGACTTGCGCCGGCTGCATGCTCAGCTGGACGTGACCGAGAACGGGCCGGCCGGTCCGGGCCGGAACCTGCATCTGGAGGCCGTGCGCGGGGCGTACGTCGACGCGCTGACAACTGCCTGCCAGCGGCTGGACGTCACGCCGCCGATCGATGCGCAGGCTGATCGGCTGCCGTGGGCGGAGATCTATCGAGTCGAGGCCGCGCTTCGGCAACGCGGTCTGGACGTCCGGGAGACCGCCACACCCTGATCGCTGCAGGCCAAGCGGGGCGGACAATCGAGAGATGGTCCGGGTACTCGCGGTCTCAGACGAGGTCGACGAAGTGCTCTCGACGGACGCGAGCCCAGCGCACGGCGTCGAGCTGATCCTGGCCTGCGGTGACCTGCCGTTCGAGTACCTGAGCTACCTGATGGATGCACTCGACGTTCCGCTGGCCTTCGTCCCCGGCAACCACGACCCCGACCTGTCCGGTTACCACACCTCCCGGGCCGGACTGACCCTGCTGGCGGGACTGCCGGCGGAGCCGCCTTCGCCGCCCGGCGCGATCAACCTCGACCGGCGGGTGGCTGACTGCGCCGGGCTGCGCCTCGCCGGCCTCGGCGGATGCCTGCGTTACAACGACGGACCCAACCAGTACACGGATCACCAACAGGGAAGGCGCGCCAGGTCGCTGGCCAGACGGGCCCGCTGGAAGCAACGACGCGATGGCCGGCGAGTCGACGTGCTGCTCACCCACGGCCCGCCCCGCGGTGTCGGCGACGGCACGACCCGGCACATCGGGGATTCGCAGCGTTGCACAGCCTGGTCGACCGGCTGCAGCCGTCGCTGCTGCTGCACGGCCACGTCCACCCGTTCGGGGTGGCCACACCCGACCTGACGATGGGCTCCCGGACCCTCGTGCGCAACATCGTTGGGCGGCACGTGTTCGAGATCGACCAGCGGGTGTATACCGATTCCCGTGCCCCGTGAGACCGGATTTCCACGGGCCGACGTCGAGAACGACTTCCTGCGGGCTCGACGTCGTCAGGTGCTGGCCCGGCTCGCGAGCCGGCTGCGGCGAGAGCCGGACGACGTCAACATCATTCTTCCGTACGACGAGGTCGTCGCGGCACTGGGACTGAAAGGTGAGAGCTACCTCGGCCTGCAGACCATCCGGCTGGAGACCGTGGTCGGCACCCTCGACTCACGCCGGGACTTCGACCGACGCTTCCGGCCGACCTCAGGCAGGGTGCGGGAGCGCTGGGAGCGGCTCGCGCTGGCCCAGCGGCGTGGCGAGTCGATTCCACCTATCGACGTATATCGCATCGGCGATCTGCACTTCGTCAAGGACGGTCACCATCGGGTGTCTATTGCGCTGGCGACCCGCCAGAAGACGATCGACGCGTATGTGACCGAGGTGCTAACCGTCTTGCCGGCCAAGGGCATCCGGCGGCGTGGCGATCTGCTGTTCAAGAGCTACGAGCGGATGTTCCGGTCGCGGGTCCCGCTGACCGCGCAGGCCTACGCGCAGATCGCGCTGCGCGATCCATGGTGCTTCGCCGAGCTCGGCGAAGCCGTCGAGGCGTGGGGCTTCCGCTGCATGCAGGAGGAGGGCGGCTACCGCGATCGAGCAGAAGTGTCACGTCGATGGTTCACCGAGGAGTACACGCCGGTCGTCCGCATGCTGCGCGAAGCCGACCTCCTCGGCTCCGGCACCGAGGCGGAGGCCTACCTGCGGGTGGCGCGCGAGCGGTACCGGCTGATGCGGACGCACGAATGGAACGACGAGGTGATCCAGCGGCTGCGCCGGGAACTCAGCTGACCACAGCGTGGCTCGGCCTGGCGGCGCCTCCGTCCAGGCTGAGGTTTCGGCCGCTGGCCGGGTCGAAGACGTGGATCTTCCGCACGTCGGCCCACAACTCCGCCTCCTGGCCTTCGCGCACGTGTGTCGCCGCATCGAGCCGCGCCACCACCTCGTCCACGCTCGCCCCGGAATCGGCTACGCCCGAGTCCCGCGCCAGCTCGTCCAGCTCGGCGGTGGAGACGTGCTCGCTTTCCTTGGTGAAGTGGACGAATACGTCCGAGCCCATCGACTCCAGGACGTCGATCGTGGCGCGGAAGACGATGCCGTTTCCTCTTGCATCTGCGGGAACGAGCGAGGCGTCCTCGAAGCTCTCCGGCCTGAGGCCCAGCAGTACGTTGCGGCCTACGTCGGCGCTGTCGAGCGCGCGGCGGAGTTGATCGCCGAGCGGGACGGCGCCGAGCTTCGTGCGCAGCACGCCTTGGTCCACCGTGCCCGGCATGAAGTTCATCGCGGGCGAGCCGATGAACCCGGCAACGAACAGGTTCGCCGGACGGGCATATAGCTCCTGCGGGGCACCGACCTGCTGCAGCTTGCCGCCGCGCATCACGGCCACCCGGTCGCCGAGCGTCATCGCCTCGGTCTGGTCGTGGGTGACGTAGACGGTCGTCGTGCCGAGGCGCCGCTGCAGGCGGGACACCTGGGTGCGCATCTGCACCCGTAGCTTGGCGTCCAGGTTGGAGAGCGGCTCATCCATGAGGAAGGCGGATGGATCGCGCACGATCGCCCGGCCCATCGCGACCCGCTGCCGCTGCCCGCCGGATAGGTTGGCCGGCTTGCGATCCAGATGCGGCTCGAGCTCGAGCACGCGTGCCGCCTCGTTCACCTTTTGGTCGATGACCGACTGCGGCGTCTTGGCGAGCTTGAGGGCGAACGCCATGTTCTCGCGGACCGTCATGTGCGGGTACAGCGCGTAGCTCTGGAACACCATGGCGATGTCGCGGTCCTTGGGCGCCTTGTTGTTGACAACCTGGCCACCGATGCGCAGCTCGCCCTCGGAGATGTCCTCAAGGCCCGCGATCATGTTCAGCGTCGTCGACTTCCCGCAGCCGGACGGGCCGACCAGGATCACGAACTCGCCGTCGGCGATGTCGAGACTGACCTTGTCGACCGCCAGCGCCCCATCAGGAAAGCGCTTGGTGATCTGGTCCAGGATTATCTCAGCCACGGTCTGCTCCTTAACCCTTGACGGCGCCGGACGTCAGCCCGGCGACGATGCGACGCTGGAAGAACAGCACGAACACGATGATCGGAATCGTGATAATCACTGCCGCGGCGCAGATCGAGCCGGTAGGTGCCGTGAACTGCGAGCTGCCGGTGAAGAACCCGATCGCCGCCGGCACCGTTCGGGCCCGGGTCGTCGATGTCAGCGAGATCGCGAACAGGAAGTCGTTCCAGCAGAAGATGAAGATGAGGATCGCGGTGGTGAACATCCCGGGCGCCGCAAGCGGCGCGATGACCCGGGTGAACGCCTGGAACGGCGTCGCGCCGTCCATCTTGGCGGCCTTCTCCAGCTCCCACGGGATCTCGCGGAAGAACGCCGACAGCGTGTAGATGCCGAGCGGCAAACCGAACGCTATGTAGGGAATGATCAGCGCGGCCCAGGTGTCGAATATGTGCAGCGCCCGCTCGATGCTGAACAGCGGCGTCACCAGCGAGATCGCCGGGAACATCGCGATGAGCAGCGACATGCCTATGAGCACCCGCTTGCCCGGGAAGGCAAGCCGGGCCACTGCGTAGGCCGCCATCGAGGCGAGGACGACGCAGATGAACGTCGAGATCACAGCGATGCCGATCGAGTTGATCAGGGCCCGGGTGAATTCGGAGGTCTTGAAGATTCCGCGGTAGTTCTCCCAGGTCCACTTCTTCGGCCAGAACGTCGCGTCGGTGATCGTGGACGGGTCTTTGAAGGACAACGAGACTATCCACAGCACCGGGATGATCGCCAGCAGTATGGCGACCACGTTGGCGGTCCCCCAGCCGGTCCGTTGCTTGGCGGTGGCAGGCATCAGCGCCTCACTTCGTCGAGCCCGGCGCGGCCGCGCCGAAGCCCTTGATGAACAGGAACGCGATGATCGCGACGCAGATGAAAATCAGGATCGACAACGCCGACCCGATACCCAGATTCAGCGCCGTGAACAGGTTGTCGTACGCGAGGATCGAGACGGAACCCGTGTTCTGATTGCCCCGGGTCAGGATGTAGATGTTGTCGAAGACCCGGAACGCGTCCAGCGTCCGGAACAGCAACGCCACCAGGATCGCCGGCTTCATCAGCGGCAGGGTGACGCGGGTGAAACGCTGCCAGGCAGTCGCCCCGTCGACCTTCGCCGCCTTCTGCAGGTCCTCGGGCACCAGGGCGAGCCCGGCCATCAGCAACAGTGCCATGAAGGGCGTGGTCTTCCATACCTCGGCCAGGATGATGACCGCGATCGCCTGGGCGGTGTGGGTCAGCGGTGCGGCGTCGCTGAACATCGCCGACAGATAGCCCGTGCTCGGCGTCCAGGCGTACTGCCAGCTGAATGCGGCCACGACTGTGACGATCCCGTACGGCACGAGGATCGACGTACGCACGGTGCCGCGCCCGAAGATCGTGCGGTGCATGAGCACGGCGAGCAACATGCCGAGCACAAGCTCGATCGCTACCGAGATGACGGTGATGATCAGCGTGACCCAGAGGGCGTGCCACCAGTACGGGGACTTGAGCACCGCCCAGTAGTTGCTGAGCCCGATGAACTTGGCCTGGTTGGGAAACCGCAGGTCATACCGTTCGAGCGACAGGTAGATCGCGTAGCCGATCGGATATGCGGTGACGGCGATCATCACGATCACTGCTGGGGCACAGAGCAGCCAGCCCAGCCGGCGCTCAGCCCGCGCACCTTCGGACAGCGGGGCCTTGCGTTTGGCAGGCTTGGCCTCGACCTCGGCGGCGGTGTCCGTCTCGGTGTTGATGCTCATCGCCCTCCACCTTCCCGCGCTATTGCAGCGAACTGAACTCCACACCTGGTCACGGGATCAGCCCCTTGGAGCTCAGTGCATCGTTGAGCTGGCTGGTCATCTTCTTCTCCGTGCTCACCGGGTTGATCCCCTTGGGCGGCGACACCGCGTGCGAGATGACGATGGACAGGTTCTGGTAGGCGGGCGTCTTCGGCCGCACGCTGGCTGTTTCCAGTGCCGCGCGGATGTCGGCGCGGAAGGGATAGTCGGCCTGCAGTGAGGGATCGTCGTAGAGATCGGCGATGGTCGGCGGCAGACCGCCCTTGAGCGCCGCCACCTTCTGGTTATCGCGATCGCGCAGGCAGAGGGCGGCCTCGAAGGCGAGGTCCGGGTGCTTCGAGTACTTGCTGATCGCCAGGTCGATGCCGCCGATCGTCACGTGGCTCGGCTCGTCGGCCTTGACCCGCGGGTAGAGCGCCCACTTGAAGTTCTTGAACAGGTCCGGCTTGTTGGCCTTCATCGAAGGGTAGACGAACGGGTAGTTCAGCTCGAACGCCGCAGTTCCGCTCTCCATCGCGAGGCGGTTCGCGTCCTCCATCTGCACCGGCAGCGACGGGTCGGCCGCTACCGAGGTGGCCAATGTGTGCATGATTGTGAGGGCGTCGATCGCGGGCTGGCCCATCGACACCTGCGTCGCGTCCTGGTTGAGGACGCTTCCGCCCGCGCTGGCGAGCATGGTGTTGAACCACACCACGACGCCTTCGTACTGCGCGCCCTGGATCTCGATCAGATGCGGCTTGCCTTCCTTCGCCAGCTGGATCGAGTCGTTGATCATTTCGTCCCAGGTCTGCGGAGGTGTCGGGACGAGATCGGAGCGGTACCACAGCAGCTGGGTGTTGCTGTTGTACGGCACCGCGTACAGCTTGCCCTTCCAAGTCGCTGTCTCCAACGGCACCTGCAGCGTTCCCTCGCTGGCCTTGTCCTTGTTCGTGCCGGTCCATTCCAGGATCCAGCCCGCCTCGGCGAACTCGGCCTCCCAGGTCACGTCGAGCCCGAGGATGTCCATCGCGCTATCGCGGGCCGCCAGCCTGCGCACCATCTGCTGGCGTTGGCCGTCGGCGTCGTTGGGCAGCTTGTTGTACTTGACGACGTAGCGCCCGCCGCTCTGCTGGCTGCAGGTGTCGGCCGCTTGCTGGATCGCGCCGGAGTTGTCCGGGAAGTTGTAGAAGTTCAGCGTAACCCGGCCGCTGCTGCCGCCGCTGCTCCCGCACGCGGCGAGGGCCGACGCCGCCATCAGCACGCCGATCGCGACGGCGAGGAAACGGCGGGCGCGAGACCGGGATCCGGATCGGCGGAGCTTCTCAGGCCTCATCCGGCGAGCCGGCGGCCGGTTGATACGCACGGGCCGTTCTCCCCTCGCTCATAGGAGCGCGGGTCAGTCGCGTATTCGGCCGGCTTCGCCACGCCTCTGTTTGCGAATCTTGATCAGACGCTACGCGCGGACCGACGAATGCCGCAATCCCTTCTCTCGCGGGGCCAGCCGCAATCAAGTTGTGATCAGTCCTGGCCGGGCGTGGTCTTGGCGATCTGCATGAGGAATTCGAGGTTGGTACGCGTCTTCTTCAGCCGGTCGAGCAGTAGGTCGATCGCCTGCTGGGGCTCCAGGGCGTGCAGCACACGACGGAGCTTGATCGTGACGGCGAGCTCGTCCGGGCTGAGCAGCAGCTCTTCCTTGCGCGTCGAGGACTGGTCGACGTCGACGGCGGGGAACACGCGCTTGTCGGCGATCTTGCGGTCCAGACGCAGCTCGGCGTTGCCGGTGCCCTTGAACTCCTCGAAGATCACCGTGTCACCAGCGGAGCCCGTTTCGACCAATGCGGTGGCCAGGATCGTGAGCGAGCCGCCGTTCTCGATGTTGCGTGCGGCGCCCAGGAACCGCTTGGGCGGGTAGAGCGCCGTCGAGTCGACACCGCCGGACAGGATCCGCCCGCTGGCGGGCGCGGCCAGGTTGTAGGCGCGGCCGAGCCGGGTGATCGAGTCGAGTAGCACGACGACGTCGTGACCCAGCTCGACCAGGCGCTTGGCCCGCTCGGTGGCGAGCTCGGCGACCATGGTGTGGTCCTGGGGGCGGCGGTCGAAGGTCGACGCGATCACCTCGCCCTTGACCGACCGCTGCATGTCGGTGACCTCCTCCGGCCGCTCGTCGACGAGGACGACCATGAGGTGGCATTCCGGGTTGTTCGTGGCAATCGCGTTGGCGATCGCCTGCAGCACCATCGTCTTGCCGGCCTTCGGCGGTGAGACGATCAACGCCCGCTGGCCCTTGCCGATCGGCATCACCAGGTCGATGACGCGAGTGGTGAAGATGTGCGGCTCGGTCTCGAGACGCAGCCGCTCCTGCGGATACAGCGGAGTGAGCTTGGTGAACTCGACCCGGTCCCTCGACTGTTCGGGGTCGCGTCCGTTGACCGTGTCCAGGCGCACCAGCGGGTTGTACTTCTCCCGTCGCTCACCGTCGCGTGGCTGGCGGATCGCCCCGGTGACCGCGTCGCCACGGCGCAGCCCGAACTTGCGGGCAAAGCTGTTCGCCACATAGACGTCGTCGGGGCTCGCGAAGTAGCCCCCGGTACGGACGAACCAGGTGTTCTTGTCCTCGACCGAGTCGAGGATGCCCGCGACGGGGATCAGCACGTCGTCTTCGGCGACGATCGGTTCGGCGTCGTTGGCGCTCGCGCCGGGACCTTGCCCGATCCGGTCGCGATTACGGCCGCGGCGGTCGCGGTAACGGCGGCCGCGACGGCGCCCACCCTCGAAGTCGTCGTCGCGCTCGCCCGACTGGCTGCCCTGCTGTGCGGTGACGTTCTGGTTGGCTGGCCGCGGGCCGCCCTGGGCACTCTGGCCGCCCTGGCCGCCCTGGCCGCCTTGGCCGTTTTGCGCCGGGCGGCTCTGGCCGGGTTCGCGCTGGGGGGGGCGATCGGTGCGCGTGGTCTGGTTCGGCGGCTCCACCGCGGTGACCGGCCGGGTCTCGCCGGACCCGGTCGACACGGACGCGCTGCCCGCCGGCCGGCTGGCGCCGCGGCGCTCCCGCCGGGTGGACTGCGCATCGTCAGCCGCGACTCGGCCGTTTGGCTCTGCCTCGACCGGCGTTGAGGGCGCCGTCGGCTGGCCGGCTCGGGTGGCCTGAATGGCCGCGATGAGTTCGCTCTTGCGCAGCTTGGCCGGGTTGATGCCGAGGCTGCTCGCCAGGCCCTGCAGCTCGGGGAGAAGCATGGACGACAGCGAGCCGGTCTTCCGCCCGGGGGCCGCGCGACCGGAGGTGGCGGTGTCATTGGTCTGCGTGGGGTCGACGGCGTCTACCGCGAGCAGCGTCGGCTCTTGGATGTCTGTCACTGTGATGTCGGATCCTTCCGAGGGGGGTCGCGCTCAGCGCTGATAGCACCCGCGTCGCGACCTTTGGTGCACTCCGGGCGCGTCATGCGCCCGGCTGATCGTGAATCTGTGATGAGCCAGTCGGTCGGCCGACTTCTCGCGCGGCTGTCTGCTCGCGGAGGTTCGATGACACTGGCGACGTCTGGCGCCGAGACTGACGGCTACGAGCCTAGACGCTCGCTCACATCGTAGCAACACGGATAGCCGCGCACGTGTTCCAGCATGGCGCTCATCTCGCCGGCTGCACCAGGTGGGCGCCCGCGAGGTCGACCTGGAGCTGCTCACTGCGCCAGCCGTCCGGGGTGAGGGCCACCGCGCCGCCGACCTCACGCGGTGTCCGCGCGAGCGCGAGCACTGTCGGCCCGGCGCCGGAGACCACCGCCGGAATGGCCTCGGCACGCAGCCGCGCGACCAGCTGTGCGGTCTGCGGCATCGCGGTTGCGCGGTAGGGCTGGTGCAGCCGATCGTCGGTGGCCGCCAGCAACGCGTCCGGTGCACCATTAAGCGCAGCCACCAGCAGGGCCGCACGGGACGTGTTGAACACGGCGTCGGCGTGGCTCACCCGCCCGGGTAGCCGGTCGCGGGCAGCGACGGTCGACGCGCCCAGTGGCGGGATGAGCAGCACGGGCCGAATCGACGGGTCGCATTCGACGCGGACCGCAGCCGCACCCCGATCCCCCGTCCAGGCCACCGTGAACCCACCCAGCAGACACGCCGCGACATTGTCGGGATGCCCCTCCAGCTCGCTCGCCAGGGCGAGCGCCTCGGCGTCAGGCAGGGCACGCTCCCCGCCGAGCACGAGCGACCGGGCAAGCAGCACGCCGGCGACGATCGCAGCCGCGGAGGACCCAAGCCCGCGCTCGTGCGCAATGCGGTTGGCGGCGGCCACCTCGATTCCGCGCGGCTGACCACCGAGGCGGTCGAACGTCGTACGCATGGCACGCACGACCAGGTGCGACTCGTCTCTTGGCACCTCGCCGGCGCCTTCGCCGGCCACGTCGACGAGCACTCCGTCGTCGCCGATTCTCGCGACGACGTCGTCGTGCAGCGTTAGGGCGAGACCGAGCGTGTCGTAACCCGGGCCGAGGTTGGCGCTGGTGGCCGGGACCCGGACGTGGACCTGGCCGCCGCGAAAGGCGGGCCGACTGACCGCGGGAGCCGCGCGGGTCGCTCCCACGTCAAGCCAGCCCGAGTTGGACGGCTGCGGCATGGCCGTCGACGGGCACGGTGACCGGTTTCGGCGCGGCGGAGATCGCCCATTCCGGGTCCTTGAGGCCGTTGCCGGTGAGCGTGCAGACCACTGTGGACCCGGGTGGGATACGCCCATCGGTCACCGTCATCAGCAGGCCCGCGACGCTGGCTGCGGACGCCGGCTCGACGAACACGGCCTCGCTGCGGGCGAGCAGCCGGTAGGCCTCGAGGATCTGCTTGTCGGTCACCGCGTCGATCACGCCGCCCGACTCGTCGCGGGCGCGTTCGGCGGCATGCCAGGACGCCGGGTTGCCGATTCGGATCGCGGTCGCGATCGTCATCGGGTGCGACACCGGTGCCCCGATAACGATCGGCGCGGCGCCCGCGGCCTGGAACCCGAACATCCGCGGCGCGGCGTCCACGACGCCGTCACGGACGTACTCGCGATAGCCGCTCCAGTACGCCGTGATGTTGCCCGCGTTGCCGACCGGTATGCAGTGGACGTCGGGGCAGCGGCCAAGTGCGTCGCAGATCTCGAACGCCGCGGTCTTCTGGCCCTCGATCCGATCCGGGTTCACGGAGTTCACCAGCACCACCGGATAGTCGACGGCGAGCTTACGGGCAAGCTCCAGGCAGTCGTCGAAGTTGCCGTCGACCTGCAGCAGCCGAGCCCCATGAACCAGCGCCTGAGCCATCTTGCCGAGCGCGATCTTGCCCTTCGGGACGAGCACGGCGCAGGTCATCCCGGCGCGTACCGCATACGCCGCCGCGCTCGCCGACGTGTTGCCCGTCGAGGCGCAGATGACCGCCTTGGCACCGGCCTCGGCGGCCTTGGAGATCGCCATCGTCATACCACGGTCCTTGAACGAGCCGGTGGGATTGCCCCCCTCGACCTTGAGGTACACGCTGCAGGCCGTCCGCTCGGACAGCACCTGGGCCCGGACGAGCGGCGTGCCGCCCTCGAACAGCGTCACCACCGGCGTGTCGTCGGTGACCGGCAGCCGGTCGCGGTAGCGCTCGATCACGCCCGGCCAGAGCCCGGCGGCTTGGCGGGTCTTGGCGTCAGTCAGGTCGGACTTCACGTCAGTCCGCCGGCATCCCCTCGACGCGCATCACACTCGGCTCGCGCCGGACAAACTCCCGGCTGGCCAGGTGATCGACCGTCTTGGCCAGCGCCGCATCCGGTGCGCTGTGCGTGACGAGCACCAGGGTGGCCGCGTCACCACGGCCCTCCTGACGCACGGTCTGGATGCTGATGCCCTGATCGGCGAACGCACCGGCGACGGTGGCGAGCACACCGGGCCGATCGGCGACGTCGAGTGCCACGTGGTAGCGGGTGTGGACGTCGCCCATCGGCAGCACCCGCAGCGACGCGTACGCGCTCTCGCCGGGCCCTCGGCGCCCGGTACGCCGGTTGCGGGCTACCGCCACGACGTCGCCCAACACGGCGCTGGCCGTGGGGGCTCCCCCCGCGCCTCGCCCGTAGAACATCAGGGAGCCTGCGGCGTCCGCCTCTACGAACACGGCGTTGAACGCGTCGCCCACCCCGGCCAGCGGGTGGCGGCGCGGAATCATCGCGGGGTAAACCCGGACCGAGACGGTCTCGCCAGCGCGCTCGCAGATGGCCAGGGGCTTGATCGTGCAGTCCATCGCCGTGGCGCTGGCCATGTCGGCGGCGGTGACCTCGCCGATGCCTTCGCGGTAGACGTCGGCGGCGGTCACCCTGGTGTGGAAGGCCAGCCCGGCAAGGATGGCCGCCTTGGCCGCGGCGTCGAAGCCGTCGACGTCCGCGGTCGGGTCGGCCTCGGCATACCCGAGAGTGGTCGCTTCGGACAGCGCCTCGTCGAAGCCCGCACCGGTCGCGTCCATCCGGGACAGAATGAAGTTCGTGGTGCCGTTGACGATGCCCATGACGCGGGTGATCCGGTCACCCGCAAGGGATTCCCGCAGCGGGCGCAGCAGCGGGATTGCGCCCCCCACGGCCGCCTCGTAGTAGAGGTCCACCCCGGCGGCGGCCGCGGCGTCGTGGAGGGTGGCGCCGTCCTCGGACAGCAGCGCCTTGTTGGCGCTGACGACACTCTTGCCGCTCGCGAGGGCAGACAGCAAGAGCGAACGGGCCGGTTCGATACCGCCGATCACCTCGACGACCAGGTCGACGTCGTCGCGGGCGACCAGTCCGGCGGCATCCCCGGTGAGCAGGCGTTGCGGGACCTCCGGGTGGCGGTTGGGACGCCGCACCGCGATCCCGGCGATCTCCAACGGCGCCCCTACCCGGGCGGCGAGATCACCGGCCTGCTCCCCTATCAGCCGGGCCACCTGGCTTCCGACGACGCCACAGCCGAGCAGCGCCACGCGCACGGGCTTGCTCACTGGCTGCCTCTTTCCGAGTTGTTCGACCCGAAGTGGGCTGGAGCACTCCGAGGGTCGAACAAGTCTGGGGGACGGAGGCCCGCGTCCAGGCGGAGCAGGTCGGCCTCGGTCTCCCGGCGGACGAGCACCGATGCGATCCCGTCGCGAACCGCCACAACCGGCGGGCGCGGCAGGTAGTTGTAGTTGCTGGCCATGCTGCGGCAGTACGCGCCCGTCGCGGCGACGGCGATCAGGTCGCCCGGTGCGACGTCGGACGGCAGCCAGGTGTCGCGCACGACGACGTCGCCACTCTCGCAGTGCTTGCCCACTACCCGGGCGAGTTTCGGCGCTGCGTCGGAGGACCGACTGGCGATCGTGCAGGTATAGGCGGCGTCGTACAGGGCGGTGCGGATGTTGTCGCTCATGCCGCCGTCGACCGAGACATAGGTCCGGGTCACATTCCCGTCGAGCGCGATGTCCTTGACGGTGCCGACCTCGTACACGGTGATCGCGCTCGGCCCGACGATCGCGCGGCCGGGCTCGACCGTCAGCCTCGGCGGGGGCAGGCCCGCGGCTCGGCACTCACGTTCGACGATCGCCTGCAATCGCTCGGCGATCTGCTTCGGCGACTCGGGATCGTCCGCGTGGACATAGGCGATGCCGAGGCCGCCACCCAGGTTGACTTCAGCGATCTCGATGCCGTGCCGGTCGCGGATCGTGGACGCCAATCCGATGACACGGTGCGCCGCGACCTCGAAGCCCGCGGTGTCGAAGATCTGCGAGCCGATGTGGGAGTGCAGGCCGCCGAGATCGAGGAAGTCGGCGGCCAGCACTGCCTCGACGGCGTCTTCTGCCGCGCCACCGATGAGCGAGAAGCCGAACTTCTGGTCCTCGTGCGCGGTCGCGATGAACTCGTGTGTGTGGGCCTCGACACCAACCGTCACCCGGACGAGGACGCGCTGGCGCGTCCCCCGTGCGTCCGCTAGCGCCGCAAGCCGCTGGATCTCGGTGAGGGAATCGACGACGATCGTGCCAACGCCAGCAACCACCCCACGTTCGAGCTCACGCACCGACTTGTTGTTGCCATGCATCGCGATGCGATGCGGCGGAAAGCCCGCGGCCAGCGCGACGGCTAGCTCCCCGCCGGTGCAGACGTCGAGGCCCAGGCCCTCCTCCGCAATCCACCGGGCTACAGTCGTGCACAGAAAGGCCTTGCCCGCGTAGTAGACGTCCGCGCCGGCGAACGCGGCGGCGTAGGCGCGGGCGCGGTGCCGCAGGTCGTCCTCGTCCAGCAGCAGGGTGGGTGTGCCGTGCGCCCTCACCAGCTCGGGGACCGCAGCGCCGCCGAGGTGCAGAATCCCGTCGATTCGGGTCGCCGAGGTGGGCCAGATGGCCGGGTCGAGGCCGTTGACATCGTCCGGCGCTGCCGACGGCGACGCCTCGGGCAGCACGTCCGCGTGCCGTGGCCCGGCCGGATGTGCCGACCTGCTCATGTCCGTTCACGCTTCGCTGCCAACGGCCATGCTGCACCAAGCCCGCTGTGCCCATCGATTCGCTCGCTGCGCTCGCTCATCTCACCGTCACATCCGCTCGGGCGCGTGCACGCCGAGGAAGCCGAGGCCGTTCGCGAGCACGACGCGGGTGGCCTCGCACAGCCACAGCCGGGCATGGGTGAGCGGCGTGGCCGGCTCATCGCCCAGCGGGAGCACCCGGCACACGTCGTAGAAGCGGTGATATGTGCCGGCGAGCGCCTCGAGGTAATGCGCGACCCGGTGCGGGGCACGCAGCTCGGCGGCAGACGCGACGACGCGCGGGAACTCGCCGAGTGCGCCGAGCAAATCCGTCTCGCGGTCGTGATCAAGCAGCCCCAGATCCGGATCCGGCGCGCGCACGATGCCGAGTTCGGCGGAGTTGCGCTGCAGCGAGGCGAGGCGCGCGTGCGCGTACTGCACGTAGTAGACGGGGTTGTCGCTCGTCTGCCGCGCCCAAAGGTCCAGGTCCAGGTCGATGCTCTGGTCGGTTGAGTACCGGGCGAGCGCGTACCGTGCGGCGTCCGCACCGATCGCCTCGACCAGATCGGACAGCAGCACCAGCGTCCCGGCCCGCTTGCTCATCCGCACCGGCTCGCCGTCCTTGACCAAGTTGACCATCTGGCCGACGAGAATCTCGAGCGTCTCGTCGGGGTCATCACCGAAACAGGTCACCATCGCCCGCAGCCGGTTGACGTAGCCGTGGTGATCTGCACCGAGCATGATCACGACCTTGTCGAAGCCGCGTTCGCGCTTGTCTAGGTAGTAGGCGCAATCGGCCGCGAAATACGTCCATTCGCCATTGCCGCGGACGAGCACCCGATCGCGGTCATCGCCGTACGCCGTGCTGCGCAACCATGTGGCGCCGTCGGCCTCGTAGGTGTTGCCTTGGTCGCGTAGCCGTTTCAGCGCGGCGTTGAGCTCGTCGCTCTCGTGCAGGTCACGTTCGTTGAAGTAGACGTCGAAGATCACACCGAACTCGGCAAGCGAGGACTTGATCGCGGCGAACATCAACTCGACGCCGTCGCGCTGGAAGATCTCCGTCTGCTCCTCGTCGGGCAGGTTGAGCACGCCCGGATTGCGGTCGAGCACCTGTTGGGCGATCTCGTCGACGTAGCTGCCGGCGTACCCGTCCTCGGGAACCGTCCCGCCGTTCGCCACCTCGCGCAGGGTGCGCGCGAAGCGCTCGATCTGGCTGCCTGCGTCGTTGAAGTAGTACTCGCGGGTGACCTGCGCGCCGCAGGCCTGCAGCAGCCGGGCGAGGGCGTCGCCGACGGCTGCCCAGCGCACCGCGCCGATGTGCACCGGGCCGGTAGGGTTCGCCGACACGAACTCCAGGTTGAGCTTCTGCCCCACGAGGGTGTCGCTGCGCCCGTAGGCCTCGCCGGCCCTGACGATCGTTGCGGCGAGCTCCCCGAACGCGCCCGCCGCCAGCGTGATATTGAGGAAGCCCGGCCCGGCTACCTCGACCCTCGCGATACCGTTGATCGGCCGGAGCCGCGTCGCGATCGACCCCGCGATTTCGCGCGGCGGACGACCCGCTGCCTTGGCCAGCCGCAACGCGACGTTGGTGGCGTAATCGCCGTGCTCCCGGCTCTTGGGACGCTCCACCACCACCTCAGCGGGCCGCGTCCCTTCGAACTCCCCTGCGTCGAGACAGGCCGCCACCGCCGCAGACACGGCGGCAGACAGCTCGACGGGGTTCACCATGGCAATGCTAGTGGGCCGGTTCTGCCCGGATTTCCGGCCTGCGCCGCCACAAACCTGATCCTCAGATTCGCTGGCCTAGACTTGTCTGCGGAGGCTCGTCGTTCGCGGTCCCCTGATCGTTTCCCCACGCCCCGCCAGAAGGCAGGTTCATGGCTCAGCGCAAGTCCTCCGCACCATCACGTGCCGGGGCGTCCAAGTCGGTCCCGAAGTCTGCGCCCAAGTCGGTCCCGAAGCCTGCGCCGAAGTCGGCGCGCCCGGCGTCCGGCAAGCCGGCCGCCAAGCCACTCGCCGGTCCGCGGACACCCGGCAAGAAGCCTGGCAAGTCGATCGTCAACCAGCGCCAGACGCCGTGGGGCATGATCATCGCGGCGGTCGTCGTGGTCGTCTTCGCGGCCGGCGTAATCACGTATGCGGTCACCCGTTCGAGCGGCTCGTCCACCTCCGCGGGCGGCGGATCGGTCAAGCCCGCGACGGCGAGCGTGGCCGAGATCGAGAAGATCCCCGGGATCGTGCACAAGAACATCACGAGCCGCAGTCATGTCACCGGGGTGGTCAACTACGGATCGGACTCACCGCCATTCGGCGGCAACCACAACCAGTACTGGGCGCAATGCACCGGCGTCGTTTACGACCACCAGCTGGCCAACGAGAACGCCGTCCATACGCTCGAGCACGGCGCAATCTGGATCACCTACCGCCCTAGCCTGGACGCTGCGAGCATCACCAAACTGTCCAACAAGGTGCTCGGCCGCAACTACATGCTGATGACTCCGTACGCCGGGCTGAAGACGCCGATCTCCCTGCAAGGGTGGGGATTCCAGCTGTTCGTAAACTCGGCTGACGATCCGCGCATCGACCAGTTCATCGCCGATCTGCGGCTGAACCCGACCACGATTCCGGAGTACGGCGCGAGTTGCAACGACCCGCAGTTCGTGGCCAGCAAGAGCACGCCCGGGCACCCCTTCAACGGATGACGACCGAGCTGACCGAGTCCGGTGCCGCGGTGGGAGACGTTATGCCGTCGCCGAATTCACGGCTGCGCATCGCGCTGATCGTGGTGATCGGCATCGCCGGCCTCCTGCTTGCCGGCGCAGTCGGCTACCTGATCCGCGGCGGCTCGTCGACGTCCACGCCTGGGGTCGCATCCGTCGACGCGGGCTTCGCGCGGGACATGGCGACACATCACACCCAGGCTGTGTCGATGGCGGGCATCGCACGAGACAACAGCACGGACCCGGCCGTCAAGGCGTTGGGGTTCGATATCGAGACGTCCCAGCAGTTCCAGATCGGCCAGATGGACGGCTGGCTCACCTCGTGGGGCCTGGGGCGAACGTCCAACGTGCCGCAGATGGCCTGGATGGGCCACGTGCACCTGTCTGCCGATGGGCTGATGCCGGGTATGGCGACCCCCGCGGAGATGGCCAAGCTCCAGACACTCTCCGGCAAGGCGCTGGACATAGACTTCCTGCAGCTGATGCTGCGCCACCACCAGGGTGGCGTGGCGATGGCGCAGTACGCGGCGACGCATGCGGAAACCGATTACGTGCGCAACCTGGCCGAGAAGATGGTCCAGGCGCAGAGCAGCGAGATCGTCACGATGGAGCAGATGCTGCGGGAACGGGGCGCCGCGCCCTTGCCAGCTCCGCAGTTCTAGTCCTGCCGCTCTTGCTGGGTGGCCCCTGGTTGGGAACCTTGCGACAACCACTCTGCCGGGCTGCGGTCACCCGCTGGACTGCTAATCTTGGTCGGCCCATCGGGCCGACGGCCCCCGTAGCTCAGGGGATAGAGCACCGCCCTCCGGAGGCGGGAGCGCAGGTTCGAATCCTGTCGGGGGCACCACGCTGCAGGTCCCATTTTCTGGGGCCCGTAGCTGTTTCTGGATTCAATCCATGATCGCGAGATCGGCCGCGGGTACACATCGGGCCCGTCCGTTGCCGAGGCAGCCTTCTACGACGCGGTGGTCCAGAACGACGCGGCGATCCTGCAGATGGGCGACGACAAGCTGAAGAAGGTCTCCGTCGACCTCGTCTGGGCGGTGCAGCAGAGCGCCACCATCGACTGGTCACTCAAGGAGTCGGTGCGCGCCGCCATGCGATCCAAGGTGCGCCGGCTGCTCGCCAAGCATGGATACCCGCCAGACCTTGAAGAGGAGCCGTCGAACTCGTCCTGCAACAAGCCGAACTGTTCGCGAGTTCAGGAGCAGCGGGTTGACCTCGGGCTTCGACAACACCACCAAGCAGCTCCTCGAGCGGCTCTTCGGCATGGCGACCGGCTACGTGCTCGACTTCAGCAGTTCGACCTTCGCGTCGTTCGTGGACACGGCGGTTGGGTTCGACCCGTACGAGCGGTACAACGGCTCGAAGGCGGTCATCTTGCGACAGATCTGGCTCCAGGAGCCGCCCTCCGTGGTCGCCAAGCTCAACCTCGACCTACTCGAACGCTGGCGTATCAACAAGCTGGCGAACGAGGAAGCCATCACGACCTTCGAACAGGAGGCGCACGACAGGCTGGTCGCACTCTTCAACTCAGCGCAGCCGGACCGGCCGAGCCCCGAGACGCTGGCCTTCCTCGAGAGGGACTTCGGTGATGTCGACGTCGCCGCGCTGCCGAGCGAGATGACCTCCCAGCAGATCGTTCAGGCCCGTCTCGACGAGATCGAACGATGCCTGAGCGCCGAGGCTCCCCTCGCAGTGATCTTCCTCGTCGGAAGCACGCTCGAGGGTCTCCTGATGGAGCTCGCGCTCGCCCACGCACCCACTTACACAGCGAGCGCTTCCGCACCGAACCACAAGGGATCGGCGAAGCCCATCGATACATGGACGCTCGCCGAACTGATCACAGTGTCCCGAGCCCTGGATGTCCTCGGTGAGGACGTGTCGAAGCACGCCGACCAGGTGCGGAACTTCCGCAACTACATTCACCCGCGCCAGCAGCTCCGCGAGCGGTTCGAACCGCGGATGGAAACGGCACGCATCGCGCACCAGGTACTGGTTGCTGCCCTTGCCGATCTGCAGAGTCTCCACGAGCGGGGATCCACGGTCGTACCGAGCGGGTCGGCGGCACCATCGTGATCTTGCGTTGCACAGCGAAGGCTCGGGCGCTGCTCGGCGTTCGACAGCTTGCCGACCCAGATCCCACCGCCGACGACTGGTACGTCAACCTTCTCTGGTTCGACCGCCGCAAGTGCCTGCTGCTGGCACACGCCGGCACGCTGTTCCCTGTCTTCGTCCCGGACGTGCGCAAGGCCGACCTGACTCCACTCGACCTGTGGCTGGGGAACGTGGTGCGGCGCGAGCTGGACGCCGAAGGCTTGCCCGGCCACGTGCTCGGCGATCTCTCCCCTCCGGTCGTACTGGCGAAGACGGCGAGCCGGCAGATGCTGGGATTCATGAACGAGATGGCCAGGATCGCCGAGTACGTGATCGCCGATGCCGGTGGGTTGGGCCGCTGCAACATCGAGGAGCTCAACCGCGAGCAACGGCGGATCCTGCACAACCGAGACGGCGACTACGCCCGGCCGATCGAGCTGGCTACCGCGCGGCTCCGACAGCGCGGATCCAACAACTCGCGTCAGGCGTGAACTTCTGGACCACGGCTGTTGCTCCTCGACAACCCGAGGGGATATAAGTACGCGATTAGTTGGCTCTGAGCCAACTAATGACTTACTCTTGTGGCATGCCCGACACAACGACAACGGCGGTACCGCGAGAACTTGCCGCCGTGCCGCTACGAACGCTGCGCCCGCAGGACGCCGCGAGCGTCTACGCGCAGCCGCGTGGCGAGATGCGTCGTCTCGAGCGACGCGGCGTTCTCCACCGGCTGGCGCACGGCTACTACGTGGTCGTGCCGCAGGAGCACACCGGCACCGGGTGGATGCCCGCGCTCGAGGCTGCCGCAGCCGGCATCGCCACCACGGACTTCGGGCCAGCCAACGCGATCCTGATGGGAGTGTCGGCGGCTCGGTTGCACGGTGCGATCCCGCGCGCGATCGGCACAGCCGTCGTCGCCGTGCCCGCACAGCGCAATGCGATCACACTGGCTGACCGGGCAGCGACCGTTCGGTTCGTCAAGCGCGACACTGCCCGGCTCGATGCCGAGCGAATGAACACCGAGCTCGGCCCGACCCTGGTGACCACACCCGAGCAGACCGTCCTTGACCTGGCGCGCCGTCCCGATCTCGGCGGCGCGGAGGATCAGGTGCGCGATGCGGTCCGTATTTTGATCGCTCGCGCTGACGACGACCTGCTCGATGAACTCGCGACGATGCAGCGCGCACGCGCCTCGCTGCGCCGTGCGCGGGACTGGGCGCGCACGTCGTGACCGGTTTCGGGCTCGCCGACAGTGAAGCGCGTGCGGTCGCTGACAGGTTCGGGGTAGCGACCGAGCAGGCGCTCGAACGCGCGCTACGCCGCAGCCACGGGCGGATTTCGTGGGCGCCAAGGCTGACCGCGGTACGCGACACCGACGCGGCCGTACTGCTCGCGAGCGACGGGCAATTGGCAGTCCGGATTCAACTGCTCGATCACCTCGGCTACCCGCCCTGGCCGGGCCGAGTTCCACCCGATCGAGCAGCGCTATGCCGACGCGGGCCCGGCGACCCTCCGTGTGCCGACGGCGCCCGCGTTCGCTGCGTGGAAGACGGTCGCCTGGCATGACCGAGGCGCTCCGCGCGATCTTTGGGACCTCTGGGCACTGCCGAACTCGGCGAGATCACTAAACAGGCGGCCGAGCTGTTCGTCGCCCACGGGCCGATCGGCAAGGCACCCCAGCCGTGGATGTTCATATCAGCACCGACCGAGGAGCGTTGGCAGGCCCAACTCGCCGGCCAAACCCGCCTGACAGTCGGCGCGGCCGAAGCCCTGCACGTGGTCGCAGACGCCTGGGCAAGCGCGAGCGCCGAGCTCACCTCTTGACGCCGTTCGAAAACGAAGTGGATCAAGGCGCAGAGGCCGAATCGAACAGCGATCTTGGACGGGTTGATCTTCGCCCGGTGAGTGTTCGATTATCGCCCATCCTCGTGCGTCAGCTGCGCAGCACGGCAAGCGTCAGCGCTCGGATCTCGGCCTGCTCGGCGCGATCCGTCGTCGCGGCGCGGACGCCGCCACCTGCCGGTCGGGCGAAGTCGGCGCGGAGGATGGCCGCGGCGTCGCCCTGAACGCCGGAGTCGCGCCACTCGACGGGTTCCGGAATGCGCTGACGGTGCGCGCGCAGCAGTCGCCAGACATCGACGGCGTCCTTCGCCGCCAGTCGGCTCGACCAGCCGAGCGCCTTCAAACACAGCGCCGAGTTGTTCTCGGGAATGACGGCCGGAAATGACACCGCGGTGCCATCGAGCATTGTCACGGTGAGGTCGATCTGCTCGCCGGGACGAGCGAGCGCGAAGGCCAAGCCGGGAATCTCGTCGAGCACGATGTCGCCGTGCTGCTGGTTCGGAACGAGGCGCCGCCCCCATGCCGGGGCGAGCACGTCGATGACGAGACGCAGGCCGTCGTCCGTCCTCCGGATGAATCGGTTGGACGCGCCTGGTCTCGTGTATCCGAGCGCCTCGAGCCCGGGGACCAGCGCCGGATTGCGGGCCGACGCCGCCGCGACACCCATGTCGGCGTCCTGCGTGATCCTGACGACCGGCTCCGGTACGTCGGCAAGAGCGACGTGCAGGCGGACCATCTGCCCGCCGACGAGTCGGTACTCGATGCCTACCTCGTCGGCAACAGCGGCGAGATCGCGCATCGCCAGGAAGCCGGCCTCCTCGGCCTGAGATGACGCGCTGAGCCGAAGGGCGGTCACAGCACCGCGCCTGACTCGATCATCCAGGTACGCCAGGCTTCCAGCGCTTCGCCGGCATCTGGGCCGGGGCTGCGCGACAGGTCGTAAAGCACTTGGAACGCGTTGGCTCTCGCGACGTCGCCGTGGCCGCGCATCTCGATCAGAACCGGAGTCTTCGAGATCGGCCACGCTCCCGGGTCGTCGGGCAGCACGACGGTCAACCTCGACGCCGAGGCATCGCTCGGCGTCAAGCCGATGGCGGAGAAGTCGGCACCGCGCTGCGCGTACAGCGTGGCCCGGCGCGGAGTTCGCCACGGCGCAACGAGGTCGGCAGCGACATCGCCGGAGACGACCGGGCTCGCGCGCTCGCGGTCGAGCGCCACGTAAGCGCGGTAGGCCTGCTCGTTGATCGGGTCGACCCCGAACCAGTGAGTCTCGATGCCGCCCGGTCCCCGGTAATGCGCCAGCCACCAGGAGACCGCACCGGCACGATCCGTCACCTGCCAACCGTGCTCGCCGCGCGCCACCAGGTCTCGCTCGGCGAGCCGGTTGAGCGCCTTCGAGACCGCGGCCTGACCGACGTGGGCGAACTCGGCGATCTCGTCCTGTCGTGCTCCGTTCTCCAGCGCAAACAGCACGCGCATGACGGAGAAGACGCCTCGACCGGGTCGGCCGCGGGGTCGCGTCGCTGCCTGCGGAGTGTCAGTTGAGCCCAACTCCACACTCCGCCTGGCAAGTCGAAGCCTTCCGATTCCGTCGTCGGTGACGACAGACCACCCCTGCGTCCATGCACGCTCGAGCGCGTCGCTTGTGATGCTGTGCGCCACGAGCAATGCTCGGCGATCGGGCGCGGGTTTGATGTCGTGGGTCCGAGCCATGCGTGGGATGGTCAGGACGAAGAAGATCGCCGACTGGTTGTCGTCGGTCAGTCGCACATGCTCACTGTCGACGGGCACCACCGCGATGCCGTTGTCCTCGAGCGTCGTGACCCACATGAGACCAGTGTATTCCAAATAGCGAGCGAAGGTCGTGATTTGGAATATCCCCCGACCGTGAGATCAGCGCGGATCATTCCACGAGCTGGTGAAGACCGATTAAGCACGCACCGAAGGCGCCGCCCCGGCCAGCACTGCCTCGGGCAGCTTATTGGTGCCCATGTACGTCAGCGGCGGATGTCGCCTTCGCCGCCGCTTTTGGATGACAGTGAGCCGTTGGCGAGCACGAACCCGGCCGTCCCGCGAGGGGACAGGTGGTAGACGAAGTGCTGAACCCAGGCGAAGTTGGCGTTGCTCTGTGGCGGCACGCCGAAGGTCCAGCGCGGGTCGTCGCGAGCTTGGGGTCCCACCAGTTCGACACGTTGAACGGCGGGTTGGCGAGCACGAAGTCGGCGCGCAGGTCCGGGTGTAGGTCGGAGCCGAAGGAGTCGGCCGAGCGTTCGCCCAGGTCGGCCTCGATGCCGCGCAGCGCGAGGTTCATCTTGGCCAGCTTCCACGTGGTGTCGGTGAACTCCTGGCCGTAGATCGCGACGTCGGTGCGCTTGCCGCCGTGCGCCTTCACGAACTCCGCCGACTGGACGAACATCCCGCCCGAGCCGCAGCACGGGTCGTAGACCCGTCCCTCGAAGGGCTCGAGCAGCTCGACGAGCGTGCGCACCACCGAACGCGGCGTGTAGAAGGCGCCGGCGTCCTTGCCGGTCTCCTTCCCGGCGAACTGGCCGAGGAAGTACTCGTAGACCCGGCCAAGCACGTCATCGCTGCCGTGGTCGTCGGTTTCGGTGAAGCCGATCGAGCCGATCAGGTCGATCAGCTGCCCGAGCCGTCCTTTGTCGAGACCTTCGCGGCCGTAGTTGCGCGGCAGCACGCCCCGGATGACCGGGTTCTCCTTCTCGATCAGGTCCATCGCGGTGTCGAGGACCTGCCCGATGCTCGGCAGCTTGGCGCGCGCCTGGATCGTGTCCCACCGCGCGTCGGCCGGCACCCAGAACACGTTGTGCCCGGCGTACTCGTCGCGGTCCTCCAGGAACTGCGCTCGCCGTTCCTTCGCGATGCCGTCGGCCGCGAGCTCGGCTTCGATCGCCGCGCGGCGCTCGGTGAACCGGTCGGAGATGTACTTCAAGAACACCAGGCCGAGCACGACGTGCTTGTACTCGCTCGGCTCCTGGTTGCCGCGCAATGCGTCGGCGGCATCCCACAGCCGCTGCTCCAGCGTCTTGGCCGGCTTCGCTGCCTGCTTTCGCGGACGACCGGCCACGAACGCACCTCTCCCTCGGCCGCGCTGGGCGGGCGGCCGTGACGATCAGTTCGGCGACGTCGCGGCTTCGGGTATGCGAGGGTGGGCATCGTCGTTGCGCGCCGAGGGCTCCGTCCCCCTTAGCCTGACCGCGCTCGACATTCCGTATACCTCGGCGAATCAGGCTCGCGCGGAGCAAACGGCCGTCAACTGCGTGAAGCGCTCAGCCTGGATCCCTCGTCGGCCTGACTGCTCCGCGCAACACTTCACGCGATGTCGCTGGTCGGTGCAGGCCTGGATCACTCTTGCTGCCAGTCATTATGGACGATCCAGCGGCCGGGCCGCATCCATCCGCGCCCTAACGGCTGGCCGGTGACCTGAACTTCAGACGAAGCACCCCGTCCGGCCGTCTGCGAGGATTCCTCGTTGTGGCGGCTGCGTTCCTGATCATCGGGCTCATCCTCGTCGTCTTCCGCCGTCCCGTGGCCACGTCGATAAGCGATGCGAACCCCTTCACATCGGTATGGCCGCAAGACGTCGCGCGGCGCAACATGCGGTTCGGCCTCGTGTTGGTCGGCACGGCTCTGTCGGCAATGGGCATCGTCGCCACGGGGATGTCCTCTGGCGCGAAGCTGTGGGCGCTGGTCGCCCTCGCCGCAGTCATCGCGTTGATCTTGTCGACATCCTGGCGTCGTGCTCGCCCTGCTCTACCTGTTCCCGATCATCGCCGGCGTTGTCACGGACCCGCACTGGCAGCGGCACCTGCAACAGGTCGGCCCGATGCCCGCCGGCCTCGCCATCCAGGCCACCACCGACCTGCACAACGTGCCCGTCAGCCCCTGGGCCGGCCTCGGCGTGCTAGCCGCCTGGGCTGGCGTGGGCATGCTCGCCGGCGCGTTGACGCTGCAGGCGCGCGACGCATGAACCGCACGGCCTAACCGTGCCGGTGATCATCAACTGTTAGCGCGAGGATCCGGTATCGGGCTGCGGTGCCGTGACACACTACACGGCTGTCCGTGGTCGCGCATAACGTGGGTGCACGCAGAACCCAAGGCCAAGGAGCGTCATGACTACCCTGACCGACCGCCCCAACACCGCGCTACTCGTCATCGACGTCCAGAACGACATCATGGCTGGCACGCACAACCGTGACGGTGTCATCGCCAATGTCGCCTTGCTGGTGGACAAGGCCAGAGCTGAGAATGTGCCCGTCGTCTGGGTGCAGCACTCCTCCGACGACATGCCCATTGGTAGCGACGGCTGGCTCTACGTTCCCGAGCTCACGCAGGACAGGTCTGAGCCGGTAGTCGACAAGCGGTACGGCGACTCCTTCGAGGACACCGACCTGGAGGCCGTGCTTGCACAGCGCAAGGTCGGGCGCCTGATCGTCACCGGGGCGCAGACCGACGAATGTATCCGGTCCACACTCCACGGAGCGATCGTCCGAGGCTACGACGCGACGCTTGTCAGCGATGCCCACACCACCGAAGACCTCAGCCAGTGGGGGGCCCCCACACCCGACAAGGTCATCGACCACACGAACCTCTACTGGCAGCACCACACCGCTCCCGGACGACACGCAGGGACGGTGAACACCGCTTCCGTCAACTTCGGCTAAGACCAGGCACCAAACGTCGCAACTTGCGGCGTTTCGTCGACCGCTCAGGGGGCAGCAGATCGGCGTCCCCAGCTCGAACTCGAATGGCACCCCGAGGGTGTCGGCGCCCCCTGGGTCGCGGCGCGCTCGCTGACCCCGAATGCTCACTCCGTGGTCCAAAGCGGGGCAGCACTGCCGGGGTTGAACACGCCGCGGACAGGTGGTCAACGCGGTAAGAGCTCTGGATCGGTGAGGTAGCGCTGCAGGGTGGGTCCGACGGCTGCCGCAATGGTGTCGATGTCCGCGCTTGCCAGCGGTTCGAGGCCGAGCCCGTAGCGGCCCAGCGCGAGACCGATTAGGTGGGTGCCGGTGAGCTCGGCGCGCAGTTGCGCGTGCGGGAGCGCCAGGTGGGTGGAGATCGGCAGCATGGCCTCCCGGGTGACGACGCCGCGCAGGATGGCGGCTGCGGCGGGGTGCGTCAGCGCGGTGCGGATGAGGGCGAGCATGTGGTCACGGACGGTCGGTGACTCCCACAGGCCGAGAAACGCGCGGATGAGGGCGTCCCCGACGCGGTCCGGGTCAGTGAACGCCGAGGCGAGGAGCGGGCCGGCGGCGCCGGGTAGTCGGACGGCGGCGGTGAGCAGGTCGTCCTTGGTGCCGTAGTAGTGGTGGACCAAGGCTGCGTCGACTCCGGCGCGTCGCGCGATGGCACGGATGCTGGCCCTGTCGTAGCCCACCTCGGCGAACAGCGATCTGGCCGCGGTGAGGATCGCCGTCCGTGTGCCGGAGTCTCCCGGCGGGCGGCCGGGACGTGTCACCGTGGTGCTGCCGGGGCCACGAGGTCGACGAAGGCCTCTTCGAAGGTCGCCGGAACTGTGGCGAGCGAGGCGGCGACGCCGGCCGATCGCAGCAGGGCGGCTATTTGCTGCTCGCCGGCGCCCATCACGTGCAGGGTGCGTCCGTGCAGCGACGCGGGCAGGCCGGCCGCATCGAGGGCTTGGAACGCGGTGTCCCAACGTGTGGTCGTGATCTGCAGCGCGTCGCGTCCGGCGATGATGTCCGCGACGGTGCCGGATACGATCACCCGCCCGGCGGTGAGCACGACGATCCGGTCGCAGTGCTCGACCTCCTCCATGTAGTGGGTGCTGACGAGCACGCCGGCGCCGCGATCGGCGGCGGCGCGGATGGTGTCCCACAGTCGGCTGCGGGCCAGCGGGTCGACGCCCGAGGTCGGCTCGTCGAGCACGAACAGCGACGGGTGATGGCCGAGGGCAGCCGCGAACGCCAGCCGGCGGCGCAGGCCGAGCGGGAGGTCGCTCACCAGAGTGTTCGCCTCGACCCGCAGGCTGGGGTCGTTGTCCAGGGCCGCGTCGCGCGTGCGGTATGCGTCCGCGCTGAAGCGCAGGTTCTCGGCAACCGTCAGGTCCTCGTACAGGCCAAGACCCTGCGGCACGTAGCCGACCTTGCGGCGCGCGGCCCGGGTCGGCGCTGCCCCGAACATCTCGACCCGGCCCTCGCTCGGTCGCAGCAGCCCGAGCACCAGTCGCATGAACGTGCTCTTGCCCGCGCCGTTGGCACCGAGCAGCCCCACCACCTCGCCAGCGGCGACGTGCAGGTCGATCGAGTCGTTCGCTGTGAAGTGGCCGAAGCGGACGGTGACGCCGACCGCGTCGACCAGGTTGGTGGGCGTCATGACAGGCCGCGTTCGAGCGCGGCGACGATGACGGCGTCCTCGAGGTCGACGCGCGCGGGCACGGTGTCCTGCGGCGCATGGGCGCCCGGCGGCAGCCACTCGTGCCAGCCGGCGCCGCGCCGCCACGACTGGTCGGTGTCGGGCCGCGTCCGGCTGGACAGGACCCGGCCGGGAAGGGTGGCGACGATCTCGTCGGGCGGCCCCGAGCGCAGCGCGTGCCCGTCGTCGAGAACCAGCACGGTGGTGGCGCGTTCGGCCTCGTCGAGATAGGCGGTGCTGAGCACGACTGCGGTGCCGGTCGCCGCGGCACGCACGATGAGCCTGCTCAGCTCGGTGCGGCTGACCGGATCCACGCCCGTGCTGGGCTCGTCCAGCACGAGCAGCCTTGGCCCGTGCAGCATCGCCATCACCAGGCCGAGCTTCTGCCGCATGCCGCCGGAGAGGTGCCCGGCGAGCCGGTCGGTGACCTGCGCCAGCCCGGCGGCGTCGAGCAGTTCGGCCTGCCGGTGCGGGTCGTGGGCGTGGTAGGCGGTGGCCGCGAAGGACAGGTTCTCGGCGACCGTCAAGTCCGCGTAGACACCGGACGCGGCGGAGCAATAGCCGAGCTGATTGGTCGGCGGCCGCCGGACGCTACCCGAGTCGGGGCGGACGACGCCCACCAGCACCCGCAGCAACGTCGTCTTGCCGGCCCCGTCGCCACCGACAACGGCGGTGACGACGCCAGAGGCCGCGTCGAGGCTCACCTCGTCGAGCGCGACCCGGTCGCCGAAGCGCACGGTGACGCCAGAGATGCCCCAGCTCATGGCGCGACCGCGACGAACGGGTCAGGCGGTGCTGCCGATGCCGTTACGTTGGGTGCCAGATCTCGGCGGAAGCGGACGAGCGACAGCGTGAATGCGACGGCTCCGAGCACTGCCAGCATCAGCAGGGGGAACCACAGCGAACTCAGCGGCGCCGCCCGCAGCATCACTCCCCGCGAGACGTCAACGAAGTACCTCAGCGGCAGCAGATAGGCGATCCAGCGCACGCCCGCTGCCATGGAAGAGACCGGGAAGATGAAGCCCGACAACAGGATCTGCGGCAGCAGCGTCATCATCGTCAACTGGATCGCCTGACCCTGGTTCTCGGAGACCGACGAGATCAGCACGCCGATCGACAAGGTGACGAACAAGAACAGCAGCGCACCGAGGACGAACACCGGGATCGACCCCCGGAACGGCACGTGGAACACCGCCAGGCCGACGGCCACCACGATCGCCGTGTCGATCGCCGCGATCAGGAAGTACGGGGCCACCTTGCCGACGAACACGTCACGAGGCCGGAACGGCATCACCGCCAGCTGCTCAAGCGTGCCTGACTGTCGCTCACGCACCACCCCGAGCGCGGTGGCCAGCGTGCCGACGAACACCAGCAAGATCCCGATGATCCCCGGCACCATCACCGCCGAGGTCGCCAGCGTCGGGTTGAACAGGACGCTGACCTTGATCGGCTGGCCGGACTGGGCCACCACCTTGCTGATCGCCTGCGCATCGAACAGCCTCGTTCCGTCGACCAGCATCTCCGTCGAGGCCAGCGCGGCCCCAGTCACGACAACAACCGCGTAGTCGCCGGTGCGAAGATCGGCGACCGCGCTCGCGCGATCTTCAGCCACCCGCACGCTCGACACGTCGAACAGTGACGGAAGGCGGGCGGCGGTCTGCTCAGCGAGCGGGCCGACCACCTTGGTCGGCACGGACTTCACGTCGAAGCTCGCGGCGTACCCGAACACAACGAGCAGCAGCAGCGGAATCAGCACCATCAACGCCACCAGACGACGGTCTCGCCGGACCTCCTGAAATTCCTTGACGACGATCGCCCACACGGCCCACTCCCTGGGTGATTTCTTCAACAGTTGATGAATACCAGCGTCGGAGCCCGACGGCAAGAGGGCTTCCGCCCCGACCGCGGCAGAAGAAGGACCCAACATCCCCTGGCGCCAGGCCAAGGCCGATCTCGGCTGGGAGTGACTCGCTACCGAATCGAGTTGCGGCCTGCCGCCGTGCGCGCCCTGCGCAAGATCGACCCGCAGATGCGTGGCCGCATCCAAGGTGCCATCGCGCTGCGCGCTCAGGACCCTCGACCCCCGGCAGCGCGAGCACTGCAAGGTCGTGCCGGACTACGAGCGCGCGTGGGCAACTACCGGATCATCTACACCGTCCACGACGACCTGCTGCTCGTGGTCGTGGTAACAAGAGGAATTCCCGAACCGACCGTCCCGGGCTAACATCGACCAGCACTTAGCAACACGACGCAGGCCAGCAAGTACGCGGCATTCGGCAACCTGAATCACCCACGCCGAGCGGAGTCATCATGCGCAAGTTCGTGATTATGGGGATCCAGGGAAGTGGCAAGGGCACCCAGGCCAAACTGCTGGCCGAGGACCTCGATCTCGAGCACATCAGCGTCGGCGATGTGTTCAGGTGGAACGTGCAGCACCACACCAAGCTCGGTGCGCAGGTTCGACGCATCGTGTCGAGTGGCCGACTGGTCGGCGACGATCTGGCCGAGGAGGTGGTCCGACAGCGCCTCGCCGAACACGACTGGAACTACGGCTTCATCATCGACGGGTTCCCGCGCAGCGCCCGGCAGGCGGAGTTCTTCCTGGAAAGCTACGACATCGACGGCGTGATCAACCTGAACCTCCCGGACGAGGAGGTTCAGCGCAGAGTCCTGGCACGCCGGCTGTGTTCCCAGTGCGGGCTCGACTACAACCTGATCGCCCATCGTCCGCAGGTCGAGGACGTCTGTGACGTCTGCGGCGGCAAGCTGGCCCCACGGGACGACGACAACCCCGAGGCGCTCGCCGTGCGACTGACCGAGTATCACGAGCAGACGAAGCCGCTGATCGAGATCTTCCAGCGCAAGGAGTTCGTCGCGACGATCGACGCCACATTCCCGGTCCCCGACGTTCAGCGCATGATCCGGCAGCACTTCTCGCTGCCGATCCGCGCGCAGGATCGTCAATAGATGCCGAGTTTGCCCAAGCGCCTGGGCCTCGGGGGGCCCCTCCCCAGTCCGCAGTCCGCGTTCGGTGTGCATGTTCGGGACCGTTTGCGCAGCGAGCAGGTGATCTGGTTCACGACTGTGGTGCAGATGGCACGCCGCAGCCCAACCCGGTCTGGTTCCTCTGGGAGGAACCGGCCAGCCTGCTGGTGTACAACCGTCCCGATGCGCACCGACTGAGCCACATCCGGCGGCGCCCGCATGTGACGCTGCATTTCGACGGCAACGGTCACGGCGGCGATATCGTCGTCCTGAGCGGTGCTGCGGGACTGGCGCCGGATGAGCCGACTCCGCACGAACACCGCGGCTACCTGGACAAGTACCGGCGGGCGATGATCCGGGTCAGCGGCAGCCCCGAGGCGTTCAGCGCGTCCTACCCGATCGCGGTCCGCGTGCAGATCCGCCGCGTTCGCGGCTTCTGACCGACGCCGGGCGAACCGCGAGCTAGATCTCGCTGGTACGGATGTACAGCGTCTGCCGGGCCACGCTCGCCAGTTGGGCGATCTCGGCGACGCTTGCCGTCAGGTAAGAGAACAGTCTGGTCAACGGGATCGGTTGGACGCTGACAGCGGCGCTTGCGGCCGCGACCTGCTCGAGCAGCCGAGCGGCAGGCGTTTGGCCGAGATCGATGTCGCCGTTGGGGGTGGTTACGGTGATCCCGCCATCGGACGTGTGCCAGCCCTGTACGCGCAGCTCGTCCAGGATGATCGGTCCGTGCTGGCTGAGCAGCAGCCCGTCCGAGGTAGCGTCGACCCGCGCGGCGGAATGGGCCAGCACGCTCACCGGCGAACCGGCCGGGACGAAGCCGCGGATCACCTGGCCAGTGCCCTGCGCGACGACCGCGACGCCGAGTTCGCTGCTACGCCGGCAGGCCGCGGCAGCCAGCTTCGCCTCCCAGCCAAGCTCCGGCACGTGCTTCGGATCCACGTGTCCTAGCCGCGAACGCAGCACGGGCAGTCTCGGCGCGCGGATATGCCGCTCGGCCCACTCGACGAAGGCCCAGACCGTCGCGGCGTCGCCGACGGCCCGCTCGTTCGCCCATTGGGCCCGCCACCGGCGGTAGGTTTCGAAGGCCTCGGTCGGTGTCACCGGTTGCTCGTCGGGGCGCGGTCGCGGGCCGAACTGCCAGTCGACCACCTGGCCGTCGCGACCGTGAACGGGTTCCGCAAGGTACTGCACGTCCGCCGGGAGTTCCGTGGGCAGCGGCCGGATGTAGAACATCAGCCAGACGGTGCGCGGGCCGGGGTGGACGAGCACGCCGCTGGTCGCTCGCTGGTCGATGCCGTGACTCGCGGTCATCATGCTGGTTGTCTCCCCTGCGAATGAACGTTGACCGACGCGGGCCCGCTCCACTCCCATCTTGTCCCATCTTGACTCCGCACGGGTGCCCGGCGACAGCCCAATTGTGTCGCACCCGCCCGAGGGGCTCGCGGAGCCTCGCCGATCCTCGGCTACCGTCTGGCGGGTGAGCGAGTCCGTCGCACAGACACCCGGTCCGTGGGGAGAGCCGCGGTCCAAGACCATCACCTGGTACGACCCCCTCGTCGGGGCGGCCGCGGCCCCGACGATGGCGGGCATCGACTACCTGCGGGCGATGGCCGAGGGCCGGTACCCACCGCCGCCGATCGCTGCCCACTTCGGCTTCGGGATCACCCGGGTCGATGCCGGCGACGTCGAATTCACCGCCGAGCCGGACGAATCCGCCTACAACCCGATCGGCGTGGTCCATGGCGGCCTGGTGTGCACGCTGCTCGACTCGGTGATCGGCTGCGCGGTGCACAGCACCCTGCCGGCTGGGACCGGGTGGACCAGCCTGGAAATCAAGGTCAACTACCTGCGTGCCATCCACGCGACGAGCGGTGAGCTGCGGGCGCACGGCTGGGTGACCCGGCCCGGCCGCCGCGCGGCGTTCGCCGAGGGAGACGTCCGGGATTCGGCCGGCAACCTGCTCGCCACGGCGTCCGGCAGCTGCCTGGTTATAGCGCTCTGACACACCGTCGTTGCCGCGCCTGCGTGTCGAAGCCTACGGTCGGATCAGCGGCGGTCGAGGAGATGAAGCGATGCCTGAGCGCAGGGCGCCGGAGCAGGACGTCGACGACAGCCAGCTCGACGTCGGCAAACCAAAGACCTCGACGGCGGGCCTGCAAGGTGTGCTGCACGCCATGCAGCACACCTTGCAGCAGGCGGGCGCAGTACGCACGGCGCGCATCCTGCGCCGCTTCAACCAGAAGGACGGCTTCGACTGCATGTCCTGCGCGTGGCCGGACCCGCCCGACCGCAAGCTGGTGGAGTTCTGCGAGAACGGTGCCAAGGCCGTCGCCTGGGAGGCCGACCGCAAACGCGTCGAGACGTCGTTCTGGGCCGAGCACTCGATCAGCGACCTGGCCGAGCGCACCGAGTACTGGCTCGGCCAGCAGGGCCGGCTGGTCGAACCCGTGTACAAGCCGGCGGGCAGCGACCACTACCAGCCGATCGGCTGGGATGACGCGTTCGACGTTGTGGCCCGCGAGCTCAACGCCCTGGACGACCCGAGCGGCGCGATCTTCTACACCTCGGGCCGCACCAGCAACGAAGCCGCTTACATGTACCAGCTGTTCGTGCGCTGTTTCGGCACGAACAACCTGCCCGACTGCTCGAACATGTGCCACGAGTCGACGAGCGTCGCGCTCGCGGAGACCATCGGTGTCGGCAAGGCCAGCGTCAGCTACCGAGACTTCGCGCAGGCCGACCTGATCGTCATCATGGGGCAGAACCCCGGCACCAACCATCCGCGCATGCTCATCGCCCTGGAGGAAGCGAAGCGGCACGGCGCCGCGATCGTCGCGATCAACCCGCTGCCCGAGGCGGGATTCCAGCGATTCAAGAACCCGCAGCGCCCGAGCGGATGGGTCGGCACGGGCACCGAGCTCGCCGACCAGTTCCTGCACATCCGAGTCGGCGGCGACATGGCGCTGCTGCAGGCGGTGTCCAAGCGGGTGCTGACGGCTGAGGCGGCCGCGCCCGGAACCGTGCTGGATCGGCAATTCCTCGACAAGAGCACCGTCGGACTGGACGCGTTCGCCCGCCACCTGGAGGATCTGGATGAGCGTCACGTGCTCGATGCCACCGGCCTGACGAGCGCCGAGATCGACGAGCTGGCGCAACGCTACATCCGGTCGAACCGCACGATCGTCTGCTGGGCCATGGGGCTGACCCAGCACAAGGCGGCGGTGGCGACGATCCGCGAGATCGTCAACCTGCAGGCACTGCGCGGCAACGTCGGCCGGCCCGGCGCGGGGTTCGCGCCGATTCGGGGGCACAGCAACGTGCAGGGCGACCGCACGATGGGCATCTGGGAGCGGCCACGCCCAGAGTTCCTGGGTGGCCTCGAGCGAGAGTTCGGCGTCCCGATGCCGCCCGCGCCCGGGTACAACACGGTGGAGGCCATCCGGGCCATGCGCGACGGGCGGGCCAAAGTGTTCTTCGCGCTCGGCGGCAACTTCGTCTCGGCAGTGTCGGACACCCGGGTGGCCGAGGCGACGCTGCGCACCACGCGGCTCACCGTCCAGGTGTCGACCAAGCTCAACCGCTCGCACACCGTCACCGGCCAGCAGGCGCTGATCCTGCCCACGCTCGGCCGCACCGAGCTCGACGAGCAGGCAAGCGGCCCGCAGTTCGTCAGTGTCGAGGACACCGTGTGCGCTGTGCACGCGTCGCACGGCCACCTCGCACCCGCGTCGCCGCGGCTGCGCAGCGAGGTGGCGATCGTGTGCGGCTTGGCCGCCCGCACGCTTGGCGATCGGGCACCTGTCGACTGGCTGTCCTACGTCGACGACTACGACCGGATCCGGGACCGGATCTCGCGCACCGTGCCCGGCTGCGCGGACTACAACCGCAAGATCCGTCAAGAGGGCGGGTTCGTGCTGCCGCACGGCCCACGCGACTCGCGCACCTTCCCGACCGCGAGCGGCCGGCTCGAGATCACCGTCAACGAGCTGGAATGGCCCCGAGTGCCGGCCGGGCGGCTGCTGCTGCAGACCGTCCGCTCGCACGACCAGTTCAACACCACGATCTACGGCCTGGACGACCGCTACCGGGGCATCCGGCGGGGGCGGCGCGTCGTCTTCGTGCACGCCGGTGACCTGGCCGAGCTGGGCTTGGCCGACGGCGACCACGTCGACATCCACTCCGAGTGGGCCGACGGAGTCGACCGGCACGTCGACGACTTCCGCGTCGTCGCGTTCCCGACGGCGCGGGGCTGCGCGGCCGCCTACTTCCCGGAGTCAAACCCGCTCGTGCCGCTGGACAGCCAGGCCGAACGCAGCGGCACGCCAACGTCCAAGGCGGTCGTCGTACGGCTGGAGGCGGCGGCGCGCTAGCCCGGCTTGCGGATCGCTGAGCCGACTACCCGGCGGGCTCAGGGTCGCGTGCTTTGATGCAGATCATGACCCACGCTCAAGCCACCCGCACGCCGACGGAAAGCCGGGACGGCCGCATCGTGGCTGACGAGCTGACCAAGGTCTTCGGCGGCAAGGTGCGGGCGGTCGACCACTTGAGCTTCACCGTCGAACCCGGCTCGGTGACCGGGTTCCTCGGCCCGAACGGCGCGGGCAAGACGACGACGCTGCGGATGCTGCTCGGCCTGGTCAACCCCACCTCGGGGCGCTCGACGATCGGCGGCGTCCCCTACGCGCAACTGCCCGCACCCCTCACGGTGGTCGGTGCGGCCCTGGAGGCCGCGAGCTTCCACCCCGCCCGGACGGCCCGCAACCACCTGCGCGTCTACTGCGCCGCGGCGTCGCTCCCCGATCAGCGCGCCGACGAGGTCCTCGACCTGGTCGGCCTGCGCGACGTGGCAAAGCGCAAGGTGCGCGGTTTCTCGATGGGCATGCGTCAGCGGCTCGCGCTCGCTGCCACCCTGCTCGGTGATCCGCGGGTGCTCATCCTGGACGAACCCGCCAACGGCTTGGATCCCGAGGGGATCCGCTGGCTGCGCGGCTTCTTCCGCTACCTGGCATCCGAGGGACGCACCGTGCTCGTCTCGAGCCACCTGCTCAACGAGGTGCAGGAGTTCGCCGACCGGGTCGTCATCCTGGACCGCGGCCGGCTGATTCGGTCCGGGTCAATCGCCGAGCTCACCGCCGGTTCGGACACCGTCGTCGTGCGCTCGCCGCACATCGCACAGCTGGCCCAGGTACTGGCCGGCCAGGGCCTGGACGCGACGCAGGAGGACGGCGCGGTGCTGCGGGTGCGTACCGGTGACGCCGCGCAGGTGGGCCATCTGGCGTTCACCACGGGGATCGAGCTGCATGAGCTGCGGGTGGACAAGTTCGACCTGGAGCAGCTGTTCTTCACATTGACGCAGGGCGAGTTCGCCGTCGCGCCCGGCCGGTCTGCAGCCGCGGCCGGAGCGCAGCCGTGATCGCCCTGATCCGGTCGGAGGTCCGCAAGCTCAGCTCGACGCAGGTGTGGTTCTGGTTGCTGCTCGCGTCGCTGGCCCTGACGGCGCTCGGGGTGATCGGCACGCTCGCCGGGTCCACCGACGCGGACCTCGCGGACAACGTCCGCGGAATGTTCACCGCAGCCGCCGGCGCCGACATTGCCGTCTTCGTGCTCGGCGTGCTCGCCGTGACGACAGAGTTCCGGTACCAGACCATCACACCGACCGTGCTGGCCACGCCGTCCCGGTGGCGGTTGATCACCGCGAAGTTGATCACCTATGTAGTGGTGGGCGCGATCTACGCGGTCGCCTGCATCGTGCTGTCCCTGGCGATCGGCTTGCCCTGGCTCTCGGCGCGAAACATCGACGTGTCGGTCGGCGACTATGCCGGCGCGGCGGCGGCAGTGTTCGCGGTGGTCACGCTCTACGGACTGGTCGGCATGGGCCTGGGCGCGCTCATGAAGAACCAGATCGTCGCTGTGTCCGTAGGCCTGCTGGTGCTGCTCGTGCTGCAGAACCTGGTGGTGATCATCCCCGGCGTCAAGTACGCCTACGCCTACCTGCCGGCCGGGGCCGCCAGTGCGATCACGATCTCCAAGCAGTCCGACCGGGTGATCAACGACGTGCACCTGCTGCCGGTCTGGGGCGGCGTCGTCGTCCTGGTGGTGTGGGGCGTGGGCCTGGCCGTGCTCGGCGCCGGCATCACCATGCGCCGCGACATCACCTGACCGTTCCCCGCCGCCCGTAGACTGTGAAGCAGCGATATCGGAGACCGTGACAAAGACGGACAGGCGTAAGGCGGCCGGGCAGAGTGGCGACGACGGAGCAGTCGACGAGCAGGGACACCGGCACTGTCGGTGACTTCGGGGCGAACGAGTGGCTCGTCGAGGAGATGTACGACCGCTATCAGGCGGACCCGGCGAGCGTCGACCCGGCGTGGCACGACTTCTTCGCTGACTACCGTCCGAGCAGGGGCGCTCCAACGCGCGCGGCCGCCGCCGAGGCCACCCCGTCTCAGCCGGCGCCCGAACTCGACACCGGTCCGGTCGAGACAGCGGCGGCGCCGGTGTCGCCAGCGGCCGCACCCACGACCACACCGCAGGTCGTGCCGAAGCCGAAGCCCGCCCCCGCCGAGCCCACCGCCGCTCCCGCCCCGAAAGCGAACCAGGCCGCCGAGACTCCGCTTCGGGGCGCCTCGGCCCGCGTGGTCGCCAACATGACCACCTCGCTCACGGTTCCCACGGCCACCAGCGTGCGCGCCGTGCCGGCCAAGCTGATCGCCGACAACCGCGTCGTCATCAACAACCATCTGCGCCGTTCCCGGGGCGGCAAGGTGAGCTTCACCCACATCATCGGCTACGCGGTCGTCAAGGCGGTCACCGACCACCCGGAGATGAACAACCACTTCGCCGAGGTCGACGGCAAGCCGACCCTGGTCCGCCCCGAGCACGTCAACTTCGGCCTGGCCATCGACCTGGCCGGCAAGGACGGGGCGCGCTCACTGTTGGTGGCCAGCCTCAAGGCCGCCGAAACCCTGGACTTCGCCGGCTTCTGGAGCGCCTACGAGGACATCATCCGGCGTGCCCGTGCAGGCAAGCTGGGTGCCGATGACTTCGTCGGGACCACGATCAGCCTGACCAATCCCGGCACGATCGGCACCAATCATTCAGTTCCCCGCCTGATGCAGGGGCAGGGAACGATCGTCGGCGTCGGCGCGCTCGAATACCCCGCGGAGTTCAGCGGGATGAGCGAGGAGAAGCTCGCCGAACGGGCGATCAGCAGAATCATCACGCTCACGTCGACGTACGACCATCGCATCATCCAGGGCGCGCAGTCTGGTGAGTTCCTGCGCCGGGTGCACGAGCTGCTGCTGGCCGACGAGTTCTACGACGAGATCTTCGCGGCACTGCGCATTCCGTACGAGCCGGTGCGCTGGCGCGTTGACAGTGAGTGGAGCCACGAAGGACAGATCGGCAAGAACGCCCGCGTCATCGAGCTGATCAACGCGTACCGCACGCGGGGCCATCTCATGGCAGACACCGACCCGCTCGAGTACACCGTCCGCAGCCACCCGGACCTCGACATCACCCGCTATGGGCTGACCCTGTGGGACCTCGACCGCGAGTTCCCAGTCGGCGGCTTCGCCGGCGAGAAGCTGATGAAGCTGCGCGACATCCTCGGCGTGCTCCGCGACGCCTACTGCCGTCGGGTCGGTGTCGAGTACCGGCACATCAGCGATCCCGAGCAGCGCAAGTGGATCGAGGAGCGGGTCGAGGTCAAACACGCCCAGCCGACCCGCGACGAGCACCTGCACATCCTCGGCCGGCTCAATGTCGCCGAGGCGTTCGAGACCTTCCTGCAGACGAAATACGTTGGGCAGAAGCGATTCAGCCTCGAGGGCGCCGAGACGGTCATCGCACTACTGGACGCGATCCTCGCCAAGGCCGCCGACCAGGACCTGAACGAGGTCGTCGTCGGCATGCCGCACCGCGGCCGGCTCAACGTGCTGGCCAATATCGTGGGAAAGCCCTACGCGAAGATCTTCACCGAGTTCGAGGGCAACATCGACCCGGGCACCGCGCACGGCTCCGGCGACGTGAAATACCACCTGGGCGCGGACGGGACGTTCCACGCGCCGAGCGGGAACCAGATCGCCGTATCGCTGACCGCCAACCCGTCGCACCTGGAAGCCGTCGACCCTGTCCTGGAAGGGATCGTGCGAGCCAAGCAGGATGCCCTCAACAAGGGCGAGGACGGCTTCACCGTGCTGCCCGTGCTCCTGCACGGCGACGCGGCATTCGCGGGCCAGGGCGTCGTGGCCGAGACGCTCAACCTGTCGCAGCTGCGCGGTTACCGCACCGGCGGCACCGTCCACGTGATTGTGAACAACCAGGTCGGCTTCACGACCTCGCCGTCGTCGAGTCGCTCGTCGCTGTACTGCACCGACGTCGCGCGGATGATCGCGGCACCGATCTTCCACGTGAACGGCGATGACCCGGAGGCGTGTGTCCGGGTGGCGAAACTCGCTGTGGAGTATCGGCGGGAGTTCAAAAAGGACGTCGTGATCGACATGGTGTGCTACCGGCGGCGCGGCCACAACGAGGCCGACAACCCGTCGTTCACGCAACCGCTGATGTACGACATCATCGACACCAAGCGCAGCGTCCGGAAGTTGTACACCGAAGCTCTGGTCGGGCGCGGCGACATCACCATCGAGGACGCCGAGGCCGCGCTAAAGGATTTCCAGCAGCAGCTGGAAAAGGTCTTTGTCGAGACTCGCAATGCCACGGGCCGTCCGATGCGCGAGCCGGTGATGGACGACGCCATGCCGTCGTCCGCGGACGCCACAGCGGTCAGCATCGAGGTCATCAAGCGGATCGCCGACGCGTACGCGAACCCGCCTGAGGGTTTCACCATCCACCCCAGGTTGAAACCGCAGACAGACCGCCGGGTGGCGATGGCCAGCAACGGCGGCGTCGACTGGGCGACCGCCGAGCTGTTCGCCTTCGGCTCGCTGGTCATAGACGGGCACGCCGTGCGGCTGTCCGGCCAGGACTCCCGCCGCGGCACGTTCACCCAGCGCCACGCGGTACTCATCGACCGGCGGACAGGCGCCGAATACACGCCGCTGCGGTCCCTGTCGACCGACCAGGCGCCGTTCTGGGCCTACGACTCGCTGCTCAGTGAGTACGCCGCGATGGGCTTCGAATACGGCTATTCAGTCGCCCGCAAGGATGTGCTCGTCTGCTGGGAGGCCCAGTTCGGCGACTTCGCCGACGGCGCGCAAACCATCGTCGACGAGTTCATCGCGTCCGGTGAGGCTAAGTGGGGGCAGCGGTCGGCGCTGTCGCTGCTGCTGCCGCACGGCCATGAGGGCCAGGGCCCGGACCACTCCTCCGGGCGCCCGGAGCGGTTCCTGCAGCTGGCCGCCGAGCGCAACATGACGGTGGCGATGTGCTCCACGCCGGCCAACTACTTCCACCTGCTGCGCCGGCAGGGACTGTCGGCGATACGCCGGCCGCTCATCGCGTTCACCCCCAAGTCGCTGCTGCGCCTCAAGTCGGCGGTGAGCGAACTCGATGACTTCACCACCGGCTCGTTCCGTCCGGTGATCGATGACACCGTCGATCCGGCCGGCGTGCGACGCGTGTTGCTGTGCAGCGGCAAGATCTACTACGACCTGGCCGCAGAGCGGCAGAAGCAGGGCCGCAGCGATGTCGCGCTCCTGCGCGTCGAACAGCTCCACCCGTTGCCGGCAGACGAGATCGTCGCAGCGCTGCGGCGATACCCGCAAGCCGAGCTGGTATGGACGCAGGAGGAGCCGGCCAATCAGGGCGCCTGGTCGTTCATCGCGCTCAATCTGCCGGAGCATCTGGGTGGGCGTCCGTTGCTGCGGGCGTCGCGGATGCCGTCCGCCTCGCCCGCCGTCGGCTCCACGAGCGTCCATGAGGCCGAACAGCACCAGGTGATCGCCACCGCCCTCGGCTGACCCAGCTCCGGCCGCTTCGCAGCGGCGCGGGAGATCATGCCGGGGCGGCGACCGGCCCGGCGCCGCCGAAGCGGCGATCGCGGCGGGCATACGTGAGACAGGCTTCCCACAGATGGCGCCGGTCGAACTCCGGCCACGGCGTGTCGACGAAGACCAGCTCGGCGTATGCGGACTGCCAGAGCAGGAAGTTCGACGTGCGCTGCTCGCCGGAGGTGCGGATGAACAGGTCGACGTCGGGCAGCCCCGGCTCGTCCAGGTAGCCGTCAATCGTCCGCTCGTCGATCTTGGCCGGGTTGAGCTTGCCGTCGACCGCGTCTCGGGCGATCGCTCGGATGGCATCGACAATCTCGGCCCGGCCTCCGTAGTTGACGCAGAATTGCAGGGTCAGCCGGTCGTTCTCGCGGGTGTATTGCTCGGCGTCCTCGAGTTGGTCGATGACCGAACGCCATAGCCGCGGACGACGCCCGGCCCAGCGGATGCGCACGCCTAGCGCGGCGAGCTCGTCGCGGCGACGCCGGATGACGTCCTTGTTGAACCCCATCAGGAAGCGCACCTCTTCGGGCGACCGGCGCCAGTTCTCGGTCGAGAACGCGTACGCCGACACCGTCGAGATACCCAGCTGCATCGCGCCGTGCAGCACGTCCATCAAGGCCGCCTCACCGGCCCGGTGGCCCTCCGTGCGGGGCAGGCCACGCTGGTGTGCCCACCGCCCGTTGCCGTCCATGACGATCGCCACGTGCTTGGGGACGAACTGCGCGGGAATCGCGGGAGGAGTGGCGCCCGACGGATGTGCCGGCGGGTCAGGCCAGCTGGTGATGGTGCGAGCGAACGTCACGGCTTCACGTTAACGGTCCACTAGTGGTAGCGAGCGCAGACCGCGTTCGAGATGCCACTGCAGGTGCGCTGCGACCAGCCCGCTGGCTTCCCGGCGTTCGGGTGCCTTGCTGGCCTCGGCGGCGGCCCAGTCGCCGCCGAGCAGCGCGGTCATCACCGCGACTGTGCCGCGTTGCGGACGGGCCGCACCGGGCGGGCGACAGGCCTCGCAGACCACCCCGCCCGCGGACACGTGGAACGCGGTGTGTGGGCCGGGTGCCCCGCAGGCGGCGCACGAGCGCAGGGCGGGTTCCCAGCCGGCCGTCGACATCGCCCGCAGCAGGAACGCGTCGAGCACCAGGCTGGGGTCGCGCTCTCGGTCGGCCAAGGTGCGCAGAGCACCGATGACCAGCAGGTACAGCCGCAGTGCGGGCTCGCCCTCCTCGGACGTGAGCCGCTCGGCCGTCTCGCAGATCGCCGATGCGGCCGTCCAGCCGGCGTAGTCGCCGGACAGCCGGGCGCCGTAGGCGTTGATCGACTCGGTCTGCGTGACGGTGTCGAGCTTGCGCCGCGCCGGCGCGTCGGCGCCCTCGGGGTTGCGGGTCAGCAGCTGGACGTCGATGTGGCTACCCGGCTCCAGCCGGGCCCCGAACCGCGATGACGTGCGTCGCACACCTTTGCCGACCGCGCGTACCCGCCCGTGCCTGCGGGTGAGCAGGCTGACGATCCGGTCGGCCTCGCCGAGCTTGTGCACCCGGAGCACGACCGCCTCGTCCCGGTAGAGCGGCATCTGACGATCATTTCACTGTCTTCTCTGCTCTTCGCGCAAGCGGCTCATCGCAACGTTCGCTCCGCCCCTGCACCCCACGAATCGCTGACACGATTTCGCGGGGACCCCGCACTCGAGCCGCCCTTCGTCGCTGATGCTCACTCACCCGACGCCGACGCGGGCCGGTTCCCCGCCTACTTGACCGCCAACTCCTTTCATGATCATGAGCCCCGCACCGGGCGATTCTGCCTGGTGGCGGGCACTTGATCAGCGCAGGCGACCGGCTATGTCGCCTGTGGTCGATCAGGCGGGAGCGTGGGCGTTCTAACGACTGGAGACCAAGCCGGCAAGTTCGCGTCTGGCTGCGCCCCGGCTGCCGGCGACGCGGCGGTGCAGCACCAGCGCCAGGACGCCGACGGCCAGCCCGCAGCCGATCGTCACGACGAATCCGGCACGTGCACCGTGTGCGTCCGCCAGCCGGCCAACGATCGCTGCCGCGATGCCGTAACCGACGGACAGCCCAGTGGTCAGCCACGACATGCCCTCGGTCAAGGCTGTCGCCGGAACGATCCGGGAGATGAGACCGAACGCCGTGATCAGTGTCGGCGCGATGCCGAGGCCGACCACGAAGGCACATCCGGCCAGCACGCCGACGTTGACCGCGGCGAGCAACACCAGCGGCAGGACGCCCAAGACGAGCGCCTGCAGCCGGAACCGGTCCAGCACGCTCGCCGCCCGCTGCCGGGCACCGTAGGTCAGACCGGACACTCCGCTGCCGAACGCGAAGCACGCGAGCACCAGCCCGCTCGCCCCGGTGGCGCCACGCTGGCCGCAGAACGCCACCATCGTCAGCTCCGCGCTGGCGAACACCCCACCCATGGCCGCCGCTACCACAGTCATCAGCACGATGCCTCGGTAGCGGACCGCCGAGCGGTGCCGCGGCCCCCCGACTGGGTGCCGCGGCGGCTCACTGGTCCGCAGCCGCCTGAGCAACGACGAGCCGGCGGCAACCAGCGCGGCGCCCAGCAGCAGGCCGAGAACCGGGTCGAACTGCGTTGCCACCAGGGTGACGATGAGCGGGCCTACCGTGAAGATCACCTCGTCCAGCGTGGATTCGAGCGAGTACGCCACGCCGAGCTGCGGGCTATCGGCCAGCAGGTAAGACCATCTCGCCCGCACCAGGGACCCCACCGGCAAATAGCAGAAACCGCTGACCACGGTGGGCACGAGCAGCGTCCAGTCCGCAGCCTCGAGCGCCGCCAGGACGCAGATGACAACAACTCCGGTGATGTGGGCGGCCGCGGCCGGCAGCAGGATGCGCGACTGGCCAAACCGGTCGACGAGCCGGCCCAGCACCGGGTTGCCCACCCCGTTAGCAACCACGTATAGCCCGCCCAGGAAACCGGCGAAGCCGTAATGATGGGTACGTAGCGAGACCAGCAACACCAGTCCGAGCGGATAGATCGCGATCGGCATGCGCATGACGAACCCGGCCGCACAGAATGCCCGGGTGCCCGGCGCGCGGAACGCCGCGCGGTAGGTGTCGAACATGGTCAGAATCCCAGGCGGTCCAGCATCTTGGGATCTCGCTGCCACTCGCCCATCACCGCGACGTGCAGGTCGAGGTGGACCCGGGCGCCGAGCAGCGTCTCGATCTGCGCGCGTGCCGCCGTGCCGATCGCCTTCAGCCGGGCGCCCCGCGCCCCGATGACGATGCCCTTCTGACTGGGCCGCTCCAGGTGCAGGGTCGCGAAGATCTTGGTGAGCCCTGGACGCTCGTGCATCTCCTCGACCGTGACGGCGATGGAATGAGGCAGCTCGTCGCGCACCCCGTCTAGCGCGGCTTCGCGGATGAGCTCGGCGACTCGCGTCTGCGTCGGCTCGTCGGTTGCCAGATCGCCCGGATAGAGCGGCGGGCCTTCGGGCAGCTGCGCGATCAGCAGATCGGCGAGCAGATCGACCTGGACGTCCGCAGCGGCCGAAACGGGCACCACGTCGGCGAAGTCGCCCAGCTCGGCCACCGCGAGCAGCGCCGCGGCCACCTGCTCGCGGCTCGCAATGTCGGACTTGGTGACGATCGCGACAACCGGGGCGCGCAGCGCGGCCAGCTCGGCCGCGATGAACCGGTCCCCCGGCCCGATCCTCTCGTCTGCCGGAACGCAGAAACCGATCACGTCGACGTCGGACAGGGTGGTGCGTACCACGTCGTTGAGCCGTTCCCCCAGCAGCGTGCGGGGCCGGTGCAGCCCCGGCGTGTCGACCAGTACCAGCTGGGCATGCGGCCGATTGACGAAGCCCCGCACCGCGCGCCGGGTGGTCTGCGGCTTGGCGCTGGTGATGGCAATCTTCGTTCCGACAAGGACGTTCATCAGCGTGGACTTGCCGGTGTTCGGGCGGCCGACGAAGCAACAGAAGCCAGCCCGGAAGGGCAGATCGCCCTGGTTGGCTGCCACGAATCCGATCCTCTCACCGCCCGCCGACTGCGTCCGCCGGTTTTGGTCAGATCTGATCGCCGAGCGGCCAGATCTGACCAAAACCGCGAGAGGGCGCGGTCAGCTGGGTTTGCCCGGGGTGAGGGTCGGTTTGGGAGTGGGCTCGTCGGTGATGCTGGCCAGGTCGTTCATCTGCTGCAGCAGCTTGAGGAGTTATGGGGTCTCCAGCTTGTCCGACAACGGGGCGCCGAGCAGACCAAGGGACTGCTCGGCGGTGACGAACGGCAGCCGGGGCAGCTGCCCGGCGTCGGTGCGTTCCTTGGTGGACAGGCTGCTGTCGTTCTGCACGTCCTGGATCGCCTGGTCCCAGAAGGCGGTCGTCCCGGTGGCTACCGCGACCGCGGAGTTGAAGTAGTTCACGGTCTTGGCCAGGTCGCCGATTCCGACGAAGTCGACGGCGAGGACGTTGGGCAGCCGGGCACGCACGTCGATGCATTGCTCGAGCCGGTCGGTGAGCGTGGCCTGCGAGTTGACTTTCGCCGCCGCTACCGGGTCGGGCGGACCGTTGGGGCGCAGCCAGTGGTTGACCAGCAGCATCGGGTTGGTCGGTCCGCCGCGGTTCGGCTTGCAGTTGAACTGCTGGATGGCGGTGAACGTGTACGGGGTCTCCTGCATCAGCTGGTAGCTGCCCACCAGCCAGCTGGCCTGGCCGGATGCCGCTCGGAGGTGACGATCAGCCGCCGCTTGTTCTCGTTCTGACCCTCGGGCGGCGTGGTCATGTCCAGCAGCGTCGGCAGCGGCTTGGTCAGGTCCGGGATGTATACGCGATCCCACAATCCGGCCTGCTCCAGCGCCTTTTGCAGGTCAGCAGGCTCGACATAGTCCTCGAAATCCAGGATCAGCACGTCGGTCAGATTGCGCTGTAGGTACTCGCGAACCTGCTTGAGCACGGTGACTGCCTTCACCGCGCCCAGCTCGCAGCGGTCGTGGCAGAAGTAGAGGTCCTTTCTTGCTGCCCGACGTGTCGGCGACCCCGGTCAGCGCGCCCACCCGGTTCAGCTCGTCGACCGCGTCCTTGCCGTAGTCCTGCTGGATCTGCGCAGCGCTGATCCCGCCGGCCAGGTTGGTGCGGACGATGCCGCTCTCCGGGTAGCCGTAGTACACGTCCAGCAGCAGCGCCTTCACCCCTTGGTTGAGCTGGTCGGGGACGCTCAGCGTGTGCTCGGCGCCGAAGAAGTTGTACGCGCTGGACGACATCGCGTTGTGGCTGCCCGGCCAGACGATCTGGTTCAGCCGCTGCATGCACAGCTCGACGTAGCCGTTGCAGCCGTCGGCCTTCGGATTGGCGCGCGCGGTCGGGTTGGTCGCGGCGACGACCGCCGAGGTGCCCGCGGTTGTCAACGCGACGCAGGCCACCATCGCCGCCAGCACGCCGCCGACCTGCCGCTTGCGCAGCGGCCGCGTCGCGGGTTGGTGACCAGCACCCCCATCGCCCGCAGGATGAGCACCAGCGCGGCGAACACCGCCAGCGCCGCCACAATCAGCGCCGCCCAATAGAACATCTCACCCGGCTTGGTGATCAGCGCCGCCGCGCGGCGATCAGCAGCACTCCGCCGAAGATCTGCCAGCCACGCTGGGTACGCGATCGGACGAACCAGTCCCGCAGCCGCCGATACCTGGTCGGCAGGTCGGCGCCGTCGCGTCCCGGCACGAACGCCAGCAGCAGACCGACCACGGCGACGACCCAGCCGGCGGCCACCAGCCGGCCGAGCAGCACCTTGATGAACGCCGCCACCAACCAGCGACAGCAGCCGCGCCGGCCACCGGTTCAAGGTCCGGGCGCGAAAGAAGCCCACCGATCGTGTGCTGGCACAGCCGGCGGGGCTTCGCTCTGCGCCGCATCGGTAGACATGGGCTGGACTGTAGTTACTTAGACCTGAAAAAGTCGGGCGTCGGTGAGTGTGGTCGTCGGGCGGCTGGCCGGCGGGTGGGTCGGATGGTGTTGATCGTCGCCGGTGGGTGGTTTCAGCTGGCGAGGTTGCCGATCTTGACCAGGTTGTGGGTCAAGACCCCGTGGCCGGCCCAGATCCGGGCTCCCTGGGTGCCGTCGAGGCGGGTGCGGTCCCATCCGTACCCGCGTTTGAGGCTGCTGATCCGGCCTTCGCTGCCGGTTCGCCATTTCACGGTCCGCCGGAACGCGGGCCTGCGTTCCTCGGCCTGGCGGGCCGTGCCGGGTCTGCCTTTGCGGGGGATGACGACGGTGCGCACACCTTGCGCGTGCAGGTCGTCGTCGACCTTCTTCTCTCCGTAGCCGCGATCCGCGGTTACCGTGCGGGGGCGGCGGTTCGTACGACGGATGACGCGTCCGACGGCGGGGGCGAGCTGCGGCGCGTCGGCGGGGTTGCCAGGCTCGACGGTGTGGTCGAGCACGACGCCGTCGTCGTTGTCCACGACCTGGCCCTTGTACCCGAACTCGACCGGCTTGCCGAGGCGGCCCTTGGCGATCGGGCGGGCGTCCGGGTCGTGCAGGCTGACCCGCCGTGTCGCCCCATCCGGTGTTGTGCCGGCGACGCGTTGCCGGGTCTGCGCGGCGATGCGCAGGGTCGCTTCCAGCAGCTCGACCAGGTCATTCACCGCCCGCCGCAGTCGTCCGCGGCGCCGGCCCGCCGCCGCGTCACGCACCCCCACTGCCGCAAGCCGTTCGGCCTTGAGCTGGGCACCGCGCAGCGCCCGGCGGGCGTTGCTGAGCAGCCGCTCGGCGTCGCGGGCGGCCTTCTCGGCCAGCCCGGCCAGTTCCCCGGTGATCCGCCGCACCGTGGCCTGCGCCTCGTCACGCCCCGCCGCGGCGCGCAGGCGCAGCTTCGCCGCGATCCCGTGCGCCCGTTTGCCGGCCACCCGGGACCGGTCCCGGACCTTGGTGCGCGTCGCGCCACCAGCGGCCTGGATCCGCCGGCCGGTCGCCGCGATCCGCCGCACCGCCTTGGCCAACAACCCCGAATCGGTCGGGTAGGCGACGTTCGCCGGCACCACCGTCGTGTCCGCGCGCAGCCGCGTGGTGCGCAGCAGCTTCGCCTCGGCCGCCTTCGCCAGCAGCGCTTCATTCAGCCCATCCACTGCGGCCGTGCCGCAGCGCGTCGTCAGCTTCATCAATGTCGTCGGGTGCGGCACCGACCCATCCAGCGGGATCCGGCAGAACCGCCGCCACGTGATCGAGTCGGTCACCTCCCGGCACAGCGACTCGAAGCCCAGCCGATACCGGAACTTCAAGAACATCAACCGCAGGTAGGTCTCCATCGGCGTAGACGGCCGGCCCACTCGCGGGTCGAAGAACGCCACGAACGGCGCAAAGAACGCCGGGTCATCGAGCAGGCGATCCACCCGTGCCAGCTCCTCCGGCAGTCGCCGCACCTGCTCAGGCAGCACCGCCTCCCACAAGCTGACCTGCTCCGCCCGCGTCCGCAGCATCCGCACTCCCGGCTCGACCCGACCACCGCCGAGACCATGATCCCGCAAGACTAGACCTCCAACCCGACGGCACGCCGAGCCGAATCCCCTACAAAACAAGGAGATCTGATCAGTAGCCGGACGGAGTCGAGCCGGTTTCGGCTGACCCAGTCGATGAGATCCGCGCCGACTTTTTCAGGTCGAAGTAGTTAGCCAAGATCACACAGACGCGACAATCGACCCGTCTGGACGAGCCTGATGCACCCGCGCCGCAGGGGCCAGCGCGCGCACTGCGGCGACGCCGGCGCCGTCGTGCGGATCCTCACTGAGCACCACGGCTGCCTCGAACCCTGACGCGCCGGATGAGACGGCCATGGCCACAGCGACCTGCAAGGCTGACAGCTGCAGCGCAGGCACGACGACTGTGGCCGCGGCATAAGTGCGGCCATCCGTGTCGCGGACGGCCGCGCCCTGCGACGCCCCGGTGCGCGCCCGGGCGGCCCGCGCGAGAGCGACCAGCTTCTGATCTTCGGCGTCCAGGTCAGTCACCGGGCCCCGACCGTCATTTTCGATCACGTTTTCCCCGCAATTGTGCGCTGGCTGGAGCAACCAACGACCAAACGCGGGGAAGAGCTGATCAACACCGTGGCTCATCCAGCCTCTGCTGCAGACTCCGGCGAGTCGCGCCTGATCTCAGCCTCGTCAGCTGGGACGCGCCGTACCAGCACGGTGTCGATGCGGTTGCGGCGGCCGCCAGCGCTTTCGGCCACCAGTTCCAGGCCGTCGATGCGGGCGGTTGCACCCGGAATGGGCACCCGGCCGAGACGTTCCGCCAGCAACCCGCCCACCGTCTCGACATCGTCGCGCTCGGGCAGCTCGCGATCGAACAGGTCTGCGAGGTCCTCCAGAGACAGTCGGGCCGTGACGCGGGCTGTGTCGTCGTCGATACGCTCGATGGGGGGCTGTTCGTCGTCGTATTCGTCGGCGATCTCACCGACGATCTCTTCGAGAATGTCCTCGATGGTCACCAGCCCCGCCGTGCCGCCGTATTCGTCGATGACGATCGCGATGTGCGTGCGGTGTGCCTGCATCTCGCGCATCAACTCGTCTACCGGCTTGGACTCCGGAACGAGCACGGGCTTGCGCATAACCTCGTCGACCCGGGTGACCCTGGCGCGGTCGGCGTCCTGTTCACGTCGGACAAGATCCTTCAGGTAGGCGACCCCGACGATGTCGTCGACATTCTCACCGACGACCGGGATGCGGGAGAAACCGCTGCGCAGCGCGAGCGCCATCGCCTGTGGGACAGTCTTCGTCCGTTCGATCCAGACGACCTCCGTCCGCGGCACCATGACCTCGCGGGCGATCGTGTCACCGAGCTCGAACACCGACTGGATCATGTCACGCTCACCGTGTTCAACCACCCCGCGCTGCTCAGCCATGTCGACGAGCTCGCGAAGCTCCACCTCGGACGAGAAGGGGCCGTCGCGGAATCCGCGGCCAGGCGTCACGGCGTTGCCCAGCAGGATCAGCAGCGAGGACAGCGGTGTCAGCACCCGCCCGACGATTCGCACGGCGCCCGCCGTGAGAAGCGCCACCCGATACGGATGCAGGCGGCCAACCGTGCGTGGCCCGACACCGATCAGCACGTAGACGACCACGACCATCACGGCGACCGTCAGAACCGGCACTGGCCAGCGGCCACCAAACACCGACCGGGCCACGATCGTCACCAGGACGGTGGCCGAGAGTTCGCACGTCACCCGCAACAGGAGCAGCAGGTTGGTGTAGCGCGCCCGGTCGACGACGATGACCGCGAGCGCACGTGCGCCCCGGCGCCCTTCGCGCACCATTTCCTCGACCCGGGCGACCGACACGCGGGCCAGCGCCGAGTCGACGCAGGCAAGCACGCCGCCGAGCGGCACGAGGCAGATCGCGATGACGAGCAGCGCGACGTTAGAACTGCTCATGAGCGCGCTTCTCCGCCGGTGCCCGGCAGCGGGGCGCGAATCCGCGGTCGCCCGGTCCGCGTAGACCAGCCCGAGACGAGGCGCGCCTGCATCTCGAACATCTCCCGCTCCTCGTCCGGGTCGCCGTGGTCATAGCCCAGCAAGTGCAGGATCCCGTGCGTGCACAGCAGATGGAGCTCGGACTCGACAGAGTGTCCAGCCTCACCTGCCTGTCGTGTCGCGACCTCGGGGCACAGCACGACATCGCCGAGCATGGCCGCGGCGGGATCGTCCTCTGCACCCGGCGACCGGGGCGGCTCGGCGCCCCCGCCCGCCGTGTCGAGGGGCGATTCCGCTCCGTCCATGGGGAAGGCCATGACGTCGGTCGGCCCCGGCGCGTCCATCCACTGCTGATGCAAGGCGCTCATTGCCGCGGCGTCGAGCAGTACCACTGACAGCTCGGCGAGTGGATTGATCCGCAGCTCGTCGAGCACGTACCGGCCGAGTTGGGCGAGCGCGGCCTCGTCGACCGTCATGCCTGACTCGTTGTTGACTTCGATGCTCATGACGTCGCGCTTTGTTAGCGGCGTGGGTTCGCGCGTTGCGAGGCAACCGGCGCCTGCGCGTCATAGCGCGCGTACGCGTCGACGATCTCGCCGACCAGCCGGTGCCGCACGACATCGGCGCTTGTGAGGTTCGCGAAGTGCACATCGTCGATGTCGGTGAGGATCTCCCGGACGACCTTCAGGCCGCTGCGGGTGTCGCCGGGCAGGTCGACCTGGGTGACGTCACCGGTAACCACCATCTTGGAGCCGAATCCCAGACGTGTCAGGAACATCTGCATCTGCTCAGGAGTCGTGTTCTGCGCCTCGTCCAGGATGATGAATGCATCGTTGAGTGTGTTGTGCGTGACTAGGAAGTCATTGGTGACGTACAGAGAATCCGCCGCAGCCACCTGGATGCACACTGTCTCCATCCGCCCGACCGGATCGATGCTGTCGATGAACCGCATCGGCCGACCGCTGCCGAACGCCAGGTAGCTAGCGCGCTTGCGCGCAAGACGGAACGGGTTGATGTCCGATGGGAGCCGAATGTCCAGCACGTAGGCGTCATGCCGGTGCAGGACAGGACGGCCGCTTACAAGTCCTGGCCGCCGACCAGCCGCCGCGCGACGCCGCCAATAGGCCACTCCCCCGAGAGACCGGACGAGGTAGACGACGTCGTCACGCAATCGCTGCGAGCATGTCGTGTACTGGATGCGGCAGCTGCGGCCGAGCTGGGTGACCGGGCCGCCATCGCTGTCAAGCAGTCCCTGCAAGACCCCGAGCCGCACGTCCGGCGAATTGAACAGATACCCGGTAGGGACGAACTTGGTCTCCGAACGGGCCCCCGCGAGCCCCAGGTCGCGGAGGATGGCCGTCACCGGGTTGGCTGTGATGAGGCCCCCGCGTGTGCCTTCGACATTGCGCAGGACGACGTTGCGCAGGACATCGTCGTGCCCTCGCGTGTGCCGTACCTCGATTCCGACCAGCGCGGACTCGAGCGCGTCGGCGAGCTCCTCGTCTGCGGTTGCGAACGCGGGCGTCGTCGACGTGGTCAGGCAGCCATCTCCAAGCAAGAGGCCCAACGCGTACGCGTCAAGTGGTATCTCTTGCGGCTCAAATTCAACCGGACGGACTAGAGGGAGCTCGAAGCGATGCTCACGGCCGCGCCGCAGCTGGCCGAGCATGTCGATCGTCTGGACTGTTCTGCGGGGCCGTCCGTGAGTGCGATCGTCCGGCGTGCATACCGTCCACAGGTGCTCCCCGCAGCACAGAGTCGACGCCCCGTCCTGCGTCGTAACTCTGAAGACGTCTTTGACACCCTGCGGGTACACGCCAAGCACCGGAGTCGGTCTTCCATCGGAACCGATGACAAGATCACCCACTCGAAGGCTCCCAATGGAACGCGGCCCCCACGGGGTAAGCACGGCGGCGCTGTACGGCTGCGCGCGGCCGCGCATGTACGCCAGCGGTGCGACTTCGATCGTCCCGGCTTGGGTCAGCCGCGGGATCGACTCCGGATCGAGCATGTCGTGCAGCGCGTCCAGCAGGGGACGCAGGTAGGGGTCGATCTTGTCGTACAGGGTGCCGGGCAGGAAGCCCAGCCGCTCACCGGCCTCGACCGCCGGCCGCGTCAGGATGATGCGGGTGACCTGCTTGGCCTGCAGCGCTTGCACCGCCTTGGCGACCGCCAGATAGGTCTTGCCGGTGCCCGCGGGTCCGATTGCGAACACGACGGTGTGCTTGTCGATAGCGTCGACATAGTGCTTCTGGTGCAACGTCTTGGGGCGGATGTTCTTGCCCCGGCGGGACAGGATGTTCAGCGACAGCACCTCGGCCGGGCGCTCTCCGGAGTCGGCCGTGAGTATGCCGAAGGCCCGGGTAACCGCATCGGGCGTCAGGTTTTGCCCAGCCTTGATCAGCTCGATCAGCTCTTCGAACAGGCGCACGGCGATCGCGTTCTCGCCCGGCGCGCCAGTGATGGTGATCTCGTTGCCGCGCACATGCACGTCGCTGTCGAGCTTCTGCTCGATGACCCGCAGCAGCTCGTCGCGTGATCCGAGGAGGGCGACCATCGCCTGCTCACCCGGGACGACGAGGGTGGTGGAAAGACGCTGCGGTGTTCCGTTTGGGTCCGACAAGTTCGGCTCTCTGCTGGGGGGCGCTGACCAGCCCACTGTACCGGCGATTCGGGCGAATTTGGGCTCAGTTTCCTGCCGTGACCCGCTAGCTGATCACTGCCCCAGCCCGATTGTGCGGGGTGGCGCGCGGACCAGCGCGGCTCACCGTCCGCCGAACGCGTCCCGCATCTTGCTGAACAGCCCGGCGCGGGTCCCGTTGACCGAAACCTCCTCGTTGCGCAACGCGGCCAGGTCGCGGAGCAGCTTCTCCTGCGCCTCGTCCAGCCTGGTCGGGGTGCGTACCTCGACATGCACCAGCAGGTCGCCGCGGGAACTGCTACGCAGCCGGGGAACCCCCTTGCCGCGCATGGTCAGTACGGTGCCGTTCTGCGTGCCCGGCCGGATGTCGAGCTTCTCCTCGCCGTCCAGGGTGCTCAGCACCAGGTCGGTGCCGAGCGCGGCGGCGGTCATCGGCAGCGCGATGCTGCAGTGCAAGTCCGAGCCGTCGCGGGTGAACGTCTCGTGGGGCATCTCGGCCACCTCGACGTAGAGATCACCGGCCGGGCCGCCGCCCGGGCCGACCTCACCCTGCCCGGACAGCCGGATCCGCATGCCGTCCTCGATGCCCGCCGGGACGTCGACGGTGATCGTGCGCCGGGCGCGGACGCGTCCCTCGGTGCCACAGGTTGGGCACGGCGAGGGGATCTGCTGGCCAGTGCCGGCGCATGCCGAGCAGGGCCGGGTGGTCATGACCTGGCCGAGGAACGAGCGCTGGACGGACTGGATCTCGCCGGCGCCGCCGCACGTCGGGCAGGTGCGGGGCGACGTGCCGGGCGCGCAGCCGGTGCCGGTGCAGGTCTGGCACACCACCGCCGTTTCGACGCTGATCTCGCGGCGAACGCCGAAGGCTGCCTCGGCGAGCGTCAGTTCGATGCGCAGCAGCGCGTCGGCGCCAGCGCGGACCCGGCTGCGCGGACCACGACCGCCAACGCCACCCCCACCGAAGAACGCCTCGAACACGTCGCCGAAGCCGCCGAACCCGGCGAACAGGTTCCCGGCCGTGCCGGCTCCCCCCACCGACGAGAGCGGATCACCGCCGAGGTCCACGATGCGCCGCTTCTCCGGGTCGGACAGCACCTCGTAGGCGGCCGTGATTGCCTTGAACTTGTCCTGGGCTGCCTGGTCGGGATTGACGTCCGGGTGCAACTCGCGGGCCAGCCTGCGGTACGCCCGTTTGATCTCCTCGCCCGTGGCGTCGCGGCGTACGCCGAGCAGCCCGTAGTAGTCGCGAGGTGGGTCAGCCACGGATGTTCGCTTTCTCTGTGCGTGAACCTGCGCTCTGGCACTCCTTCACATCGAGTGCCAGAACCAGTGTACGGATCGGCGGGCGGCTCACCGTTCGCTGAGCAGGTCGCCGACATAGCGGGCGACGGCGGCCACCCGAGCCATCGTGTATGCGTAGTCCATCCGGCGCGGGCCGAGCACACCCACCCCGCCGAGCGGTGCCCCGCGGGCGCCGTACCCGGTGGTGACGACCGACGTCGCCGCCAGCCCCACGTGCGCGTTCTCGTTGCCGATGTGCACGACGATCTGGCCGGACGACAAGGACTGGTCCAGCAGCCGAAGCAGCACGACCTGCTCCTCGAGAGCCTCCAGGACGGGCCGGATGGCCGGGAAGTCCAGTGCGTGTTCGGTGAGGTTGGCCGTACCGCCGAGCACCAGCCGGTCGCTGTGCGGCTCGACGAGCGTCTCGAGCAGCACCGCCGTCAAGGTCACGACCAGCCCGCGCAGCTCAGGGGCGACCCACAGGGGCAGCTCGCCGACGATCTCCGGCGTTTCGGCAAGCATCCGGTCGTGCAGCCTGGTGTTGAGCGTGGTGCGCAGGTCGCTCACGGCCTCGTCGGACACCGGAACGGGCAGCTCGACGACGCGCTGCTCGATGCGTCCGGTGTCGGTAATCAGCACCAGCATCAGGCGCGACGGCGTCAACGCGACGACCTCGATGTGTCGCACTCGGCTGCGCGACAGCGACGGGTATTGCACCACGGCGACGTTGCGGGTCAACTGGGCCAGGGTGCGGACGGCCCGGTGCAGCACGTCGTCGAGATCGACCGCGTCGTCCAGGAACACCTCGATGGCCCGCCGCTCCGCCGCCGAGAGCGGTTTGAGCGAGGTCAGCCGGTCGACGAACAGCCGGTAACCGGCGTCGGTGGGCACCCGGCCTGCACTGGTGTGCGGCTGGGCGATCAACCCTTCTTCCTCCAGGGCGGCCATGTCGTTTCGGATCGTGGCGGGCGAAACGCCGAGGTTGTGCCGTTCGGCCAACGCCTTGCTACCCACCGGCTCGCTGGTGGCGATGAAGTCCTCGACGATGGCGCGCAGCACCTCGAGCTTGCGTTCCTCGACAGTCACCGCTCGCCTCCTGGCTTTCCTCTACGCTTCCCAGCGTAGTTGGCGACGCGCACGGTACGCTGCTGCGCCAAGGCTGATTTGTCGCATTCACGGTGCGGCCAGGGGCGGGAGCCGGGCGGGTGATCTTCTGATTTTCAAGGCGGTGCGTGAGGGGCGTCCGTACCCCGACCACCGGCTCTCGGCGCGTGACTGGGCAAATGTCGCCCCGCGGGCCGTGCGCCTCGACGAGCTGACCACCACCAGGAAAGAGCTCGCCCTGGACCAGCTGCTCGACGAGGACTCCACGTTCTACGGCGACTTGTTCCCGCATGCCGTGCAGTGGCAGGGGGAGATCTATCTCGAGGACGGCCTGCACCGGGCCCTTCGGGCGGCGCTGCAGCAGCGAAACACCCTGCACGTCCGAGTCCTCGATCTCGATGCGATCCGCCGGACATCGCCGCGCTCAACGCAGGAGTAGCGCTGCGGCAGCCACGGCCGAGCCGGAGCCCGAGCGAACCTAGCCGAGGGAGCCGAACGACCTGGCGTCGCCCCGCGGTCGATCGGAGGGTCGGCGCCCACGCGGATCTGGACGCGCTATCGGGGGGCCAACACACAGAACTCATGGCCATCGGGAGCGGCCATCACCACCCAGCTGACCTCGCCCTGACCGATCTCGATTCGAGTCGCCCCGAGGGAGACGAGACGCTCGACCTCCGCTTGCTGATCACCGTGGACGGGTGGAGCGACGTCGAAATGCAACCGGTTCTTCCCGGTCTTCGGCATCAGCGGCGGACCGCCCCAGGTGATCTTCGGACCGCCGCGCGGCGAGCGGATCGCCGTCTCTTGGTCCTGATCCCAGACCAACGGCCAGCCCAGCGCTGCGGTCCAGAAGTACCCGACCTCCTGCGAACCGTCGCACGCAAGCGCTCCGACGAATCCGCAGTCAGCAAGGAAGTTGTTGCCCGGCTCGATGACGCAGAACTCATTGCCTTCCGGGTCGGCGAGCACCACATGACCCTGCTCCGGGCGTTGCCCGACGTCGATATGCCGGGCGCCGAGTCCGAGCGACCTCGCCACCGTCTGCTGCTGGTCCTCGAGGGACGTGCTCGTCAGATCGAAGTGCATGTGGTTCTGGCCGGCCTTCTGCTGCTGGGTCGAAAGAAATCGGATCCGGAACCCGGTGTCATCACTCGGCAGGAGCGCCATGCCGTCGCGCGGGTCGTCGGCCATCTCCCAGCCCAGGACGCCGGCCCAGAAGCGCGCGAGACGCAGCGGGTCGTTCGCATCGAAGCAGAGCGCGAAGAGGTGACACGTCATCCCGCTCCGCACCTCCGATCTGCTGACTCCCAGCCGCAGACAGGGCACGTCCTGCCTGCCCATGAGGCGACGCTAAGGCGCTCGGGGACTGCCACGCAACGCGAATGAGCCGGAGGGCGACGCTCCCCGGAGACGATCGCGTGCCTGTCGCCGCCCACCGAGACCTGCTCGTCCTCCAGGTTGATGTGCACCCGGCCGACGCGTCCGAGCACGGTTCCCCGGCTGGCGACCTACGACGCCGGTCACCGAACCTCGCCAGCCACAACCCGAACCCGCGGCTGCGCCGTTAACCGGTCCCAGCGGCACCCGCCAGCCCCCAGGCTCCGGGAACAGCCGCCCCTCCCGGCGAGCGCAGGCGGTGTCAACGTGGAGCGCCCCACCGGACGAACGACGTTGACACCGCCGAGCACCGCCGTACGATCCACGGCTTCCCGGAGGCCCCTCTTGACAAGCGGCGTCATAGAAGGAAGCCATGAGTGCGTCGGGTGTCAGCGCAGCTGGGTGTCGTGGGCGGTGTTGCGTCTGGGTATCTGTTCGGGGTCGAGGAAGGCTGGGGGTATCCAGTGCGGGAGGCCGTCGGTGATCTGGCAGGCCCAGCCGCGCCTGGCGAACTCCCGGTGGTGGAACCCGCAGACGAGGGTGAGGTTGTCCAGGTCGGTGGGCCCGCCATCGATCCACGCGATGACGTGGTGGGCCTGCGTCCAGGCCGGGGGCCGGTCGCACGAGGGGAAGGAGCATCCGCGGTCGCGGGCGGCCAGGGCCAGACGCTGTCCAGATGAGGCGACCCGGCGGCTGCGGCCATGGGCCAGGATCCCGCCGCCGTCGCCGAGCACGACCGGGATGATCTCGGCTTCGCCGGCCAGCCGCAGCGCCTCCGGGACGGAGATCAGCCCGCCGTGCGCGGTGGTGGCGAGCCCGAGCCGGGACTCCAGCTGGTCGAGAGTGATCGTGATCAGCAGGGTGGCCGGGGTGCCACCGGCGTCGGGCAGCTCACCGGTGCGCAGCGCGCGTAGGCCGATGTCTTCGAACGCGTCGTAGCGGCGTTGCCCGCCGCTGCGCCGGTCCGGCTCGCCGTCCGCGGCGGGCACCGGGGCGGACAACGCGTCCAGCCAGGCCTGGGTGATCGCCACCCCGGCCGGGGTCAGCTCGATGCTGGCCCGCCCGGACCCGTCCGGCCGGGTGTGCATGGTGAAGTCCCGGCGCCGGGAGTGGTCGCCGTCGTCGCTCAGCATGCCGTCCGGGTCCAGCGTGTCGCTCAGCCGCTGCGCCAGCCGGGCCAGCTGCCCGGGATCCAGCACCCGGGCCTGCCCGGTGAGGAACTCCTCCACCGCCGCCTCGTGTTCGGCCCGCACCGCGGCCGGCAGCCGGTGCACGGTGCGGCGGATCACCGCCGCATGCGCGGCCGAGATCGCCCCCTCGGCCTGCGCCGCGGCCAGCAGCGGGAACATCGGGTCGACCGGCTGCCCGGCCAGCGTGCGCCGCGGCCCGACCTCGGCGGCCGCCTTGACCCGCTCCGCGGCCTCACCCCGGGTGATGACCAGCAGCTGGGACAGCAGCACCGCGGTCGACGGGCAGCACAACTCACCGGCCACCCCACGCGATTCCAGCTCGCCGATCACAACGTGATCCGCCACTGGCAGCCGCCGCCGCTGCACCTCCACCCCACGGGCCAGCTCCAGCAGCTCGTCCCGCGAGGCGGCGGTGAGGTCGACGCTGAGCAGCTGGTCGAGGGCGTCCGCCAGCTGTTTGACCGCCACCTCGACGGTCACCGCAGCTGCCGGACTCTCGAACATGTGTTTGATTCTAGCAGTCAGCTATGACACAACACAAGAGAGAATCACCAAGAATATCAACGAAATCCCGCGAGAGACAGCGCGAATAGACCCCCACGATGATCTCGTTGGCGCCTAGACCAGAGGCCATCGCCCCCCCATAGTGTGCGGCAATGAGAAGCGCTGAAGCCCTCGGCTAACCATGCGCGTCTCAGGTAAGCAGCTCGCGCACCACAGCGTCGGCGAGCAGGCGGCCGCGCTGGGTGAGCACTAGCCGGTCCCGCTGTCTGGCGGCAGCGTCCAGCAATCCCCATGACACCAGCTGCGGCAGTCTGGCCTGCGCGGCCTGCGGAAGCTCGAGCGCGGGCAACCCCTCGCGCAGCCGCACCCCCAGCATCACCTGCTCGCTGTGCCGCGCCGCCACGCCCAGCACCTCTCGGGCGGCCGCGGGACTCCGTCCGGCCTCGAGCATCGCCGCGTAACGCACCGGATGCTTGACATTCCACCAGCGGACGCCGGTCACGTGGCTATGCGCACCGGGGCCGGCGCCCCACCAGTTCGCACCATGCCAGTACAACAAGTTGTGTCGGCACTGCGCTTGCGCCGAACGGGCCCAGTTGGACACCTCGTACCACCCGAAACCCGCCGCCTGCAGGGTCTCGTCGGCCTGCACGTAGCGGTCGGCCAGCACGTCGTCGTCCGGGGCAGGTACGACACCGCTTGCCACCTGCCGGGCCAGCGCCGTGCCTTCTTCCACCACCAGCGCGTACGCGCTGACGTGGTCCGGCGCGGCTGCGATCGCAGCGTTCAGCGAGGCCTGCCAATCCGCGTCCGTCTCGTGTGGCGCCCCGTAGATCAGGTCGAGGTTGACGTGGTCGATACCTGCTGCGCGAGCCTCGGCCACCGCCTGCTCGGGCCGGCCCGGCCGGTGTTTGCGGTCAAGGACCTCCAGCACGTGCGGTATCGCCGATTGCATGCCGAGCGAAACGCGGGTGAACCCGGCCGCCCGAAGCTTGGCGAAGTAGGCAGGGGTCACCGACTCCGGGTTGGCCTCGGTGGTGATCTCGACGTCCGGGGCAAAACCGAACAGCTCGGCGATCTCGCGCACGATCAGGCCCAGGTGTTCCGCGGGCAGGACCGTCGGGGTGCCCCCGCCGAAGAACACCGTGGACACGGGAGGGGCCACGTCCCGCAACACGAACCGGGCCAGCCGCAGCTCAAGCAACACGGTGTCGGCGTAGCTGCCACGGCTCACTGCGGGGCCGAGTTCCTCGGCGGTGTAGGTGTTGAAGTCGCAGTAGCCGCATCGGGTCTGGCAGAACGGCACGTGGACGTAGATCCCGAACGGCTGCGTGCGGGCGGCCGCCCGCACCGTTGCCGGGAGCTGGCCGTCGGGTGGCGCAGGCTCGCCGAGAGGCAACGCGGAAGGCACCGGTCCAGTGTTCCCGTTCAGCGTCGCGCAAGCGCGTCCGACCCGCCGTTCTCAGTCGATTCCGCGCACCGTTAACGGGTGGTCGCTGCCGGCTGACTCACGGATCGCTGCGCGCAACATGTCCTGGATAGCTTGACGGTCTGCCACCGGCAGCTGTGGCGACGGGCGCCACGCTAGCGTGACCGGGCCGGGAGGCAGCCAGGACAGGTCGCGCAACACGTCAGCGAGCCCATCGAGGTTGGGGCCCGCCCAATCCGGCGCGTCGACTGCCGCGTAGATGGCACGGATCGCGGCACGTTTGGTGGGCGCCGCGGCGATTGGCCGGACGGTCATTGGCTCACGTCCACGCGCACGAAGCTTTCGTAGTGGTTGGCCGTGTAGTAGTACGAGCCGTCCTCTCCGGTGATGATGCGGCGAGCTCCGCGGTCGGGCGATCCCGGCGTCGGGACCGTGTACTCGTGGTAGAAGCCGCGCGGCTGCGCCGGCAAGAGCCTCTCCGCGTTGTTGAACACCACGCCATCCTGTCGATATGGGAACGGACCACCCTTCTCGATCAGCCCGACCGTGGTCGCTGCCTGCGCGGGCAGAGACGAGAGCGCGATCTCGCCGTTCGCGGCCGTCGCGGCCGACACCGTGATGGCGCTACGAGGGGACGTGCCAGGATCGCGCAACGCGTTGATCGAATAGCCGACGGCCAGCACTGCGAGCAGCACGATCAACGCAAGCTGCGGCCAGCGCAGCCGGCGCCACGATCTGCCCGCCACGAAGGGCAACTCTAGGACGTGGTTGCATCCAGACATGAGCGATTCACTGAGCGCCGAATCGATCCGCCTTCGTGCTCATGGCGGTGACGAGATCGAGGCCTACCTGACTCGCCCGGTCGGAGCGGCGCGTCGCGGCGGCGTCGTGCAGATCCACCACCTGCCTGGCTACGACCGGGCCACGAAGGAGATGACGCGTCGCTTCGCCGAACTCGACTACGACGCGATCTGCCCGAATCTGTTCTGGCGCGAGGCGCCCGGCGCCGCCCCCGACGATGCGGCCGCCGCTGCCCGCGCACGGGGCGGCGTACCGGACGAGCGGCTGGTGGGCGACGTCGCAGCGGCCGCGGCCTACCTGCGGGCGCTTGAGACCTGCAACGGAAAGGTCGGCGTAATCGGCCACTGCTCGGGTGGCCGGCAGGCGGTGCTGGCTGCGTGCAGCACGCGGCTGGACGCCGTCGTCGACTGTTACGGGGCGTTCGTGACCGGCAATCCGCCGCCGGGCCGGGCGATCACGAATCTCGTCGACAAGCTCCCCCACCTCGGCTGCCCACTGCTGGGACTGTTCGGCAACGAGGACTCCGCGCCGTCGCCGGAGCAGGTCGACGAGCTCGGGGCGCTGCTGCGCGCACACGGCAAGAGCTACGAGTTCCACCGCTACGACGGCGCGGGACACGCGTTCTTCGCCGTCGACCGACCCTCCTACCGGGTCGCGGCCGCCAACGACGGCTGGCAGCGGATCGCCGCCTTCTTCGCGGAGCACCTGAGGTAACCATGTTCGCTTACACGACAGAGAAGATCGAGATCACCGGGAGCGGCAAGGGCGCCGACCTCACCCTGGCCTCGGCACCGGCCGCGTCGACAACCTAGGGTCAGTCCATGCTCGCTGCATACGCCGCCTCGGCCAACCCCGAGCAACCGCTGGATGCGCTCGTCGTCGGCGAGCGACCGGACCCGGCCGCACGGCCCGGCTGGACCACCGTCGCCGTCAAAGCGGCGAGCCTCAACCATCATGATCTGTGGACGCTGCGCGGGGTCGGCATCAGCGAGGACCGGCTGCCGATGATCCTCGGCTGTGACGCCGCCGGCATCGACCAGTCCACCGAAGCCGAGGTCGTCGTCCATTCGGTCATCGCGAGTGATGGCTGGACAGGCGACGAGACGCTCGACACCCGGCGATCGCTGCTGTCCGAGAGGCACCAGGGGACGCTCGCCGAATACGTGCTCGTCCCGCAGGCGAACGTGATCCCCAAGCCCGCCGAGCTGTCCTTTGCCGAGGCCGCCTGCCTGTCGACGGCGTGGCTGACCGCCTATCGCATGCTTTTCGTCAACTCCGGTCTCCGTCCCGGGCAAACGGTGCTGGTGCAGGGTTCCTCCGGTGGCGTCGCATCCGCAGCCATCGCCATGGCCCGCGAGGCGGGCTACCGCGTCTGGGCTACTGCCCGCACCGAGGCCAAGCAGGCGGCCGCCGTGTCATTGGGCGCCCACGCGGCGTTCCCCTCGGGTGCGCGGCTGCCCGAACGGGTGGACGTGGTGCTGGAGACCGTCGGCGAGGCCACCTGGGCGCACTCGGTGAAGTCACTCAAGCCCGGCGGACGCATCGTGATCTGCGGCGCGACATCCGGCCCGAACCCGCCCGCCGAGCTGACCCGGATCTACTTCCTGCAATTGCAGGTCGTCGGCTCGACGATGGGGACGAAGAGCGAGCTCACCGACCTGATCGCGTTCCTTGTCTCGACCGGGCTGCGTCCGTCCATCGACCGGGTGCTCCCGCTGTCCGCGGCGGCCGAGGGATTGGCCGCGCTGGAGGCCGGCGAGCTGGTCGGCAAGATCGTTCTCGAGCCCTGAGTGCCCGCCATGGGCCGGGTGACCGCGGTGGTTTGTGCGGCCTTCGACTTGGCCACCGACGACGCGATCTACGCGGTGCGCGAGTTGGTCTGCGACGCGGGGATCGCGCTGCCGCATCGCCCGCCGCATCGCCCTCATCTCAGCCTGGCGGCTGCGCGAGTCGACCAGGGCGATGAGCTGGCGAACGTGCTCGCCGTCGCCAGGGAGGTTGCCACCCGGCACCAGCCCATCACGCTCACGTTGACCGAGGTCGGGCGATTCGGCCGGCCAGGCGTCTTATGGCTCGGCGCACCCCACCCAGCGGGGCGACTCGCTGCGCTCCAGCGCGACGCCGACGCGGCGCTGCGCGCGGCCGGGTGGGCTCGAGCCCTCGGCGATCGCACCGACCCCCTGCAGTGGGTGGCGCATTGCACGCTGGCAACCCGCATTCCCAAGCCGCAACTACGCGAGGTGCAGGCCGCGGTACGCGATCGGTATGCGCGCATCCCTGCCAGGGTGGACGCCCTCGCCACGATCTTGGTGGGCGGATCCGGCGACGTCGACTACGCGCCGCTGCTCGCCGAATGACCGGGCTGCGCCCTCCCGAACGGGAACGTCGCGTCGAGCACCCAGTGGTCGTCGCGCAGCACAAGCAGGCTCAGCTCGGCGATGCGTACACGCAGCGGCAGGGCGGACTCGACCGTCGCCCTGAGGTGGCCGAGCTCGGCAGGATCGCGTTGGTCGGCGATCGTCAGGTGCGGGACCGAATCGTCGAACACACCGCCGTAAGGCGGATGTGACGGCCATCTCGCGTAGACCGCCACCGTAAGCTGTCGGATCGGTTCGGCGGGCTGCGGGTCGAGCCCACAGGGTGCGCGGGAAGGTCCCGAACCGGGTGAAGGTCACGTCGATCGGGCCCGTCCGGCCACACATGCTGACCAGAGCATCGCGGTCCTGCGCTGCCACGTCCGAGACGAGGAGCCACGGAGCAAGCACAGTGATGTGCGCCGGGACGCCGAAGGCGGCGATCGGGTCGTAGCGTCGCCGCCAGCGACTCACCACCGCTTCGACTTCGGGCACCCGCAGGACAAGCGCGGATTGTCCCTCGGTCACGCGCTATCTCTTGGCGATTTGGGAGACGTCGCCGGCCGACAGCGCGGCGATGAAGGCCTCCTGGGGCACCTCCACCCGGCCGACCATCTTCATCCGCTTCTTGCCCTCCTTCTGCTTCTCCAGCAGCTTGCGTTTGCGGGTGATGTCGCCGCCGTAGCACTTGGCCAGCACGTCCTTGCGGATGGCCCGGATGTTCTCCCGGGCGATCACCCGCGAGCCGACCGCCGCCTGGATGGGCACCTCGAACTGCTGACGCGGGATCAGCTCGCGCAGCTTCGCCGTCATCATCGTCCCGTAGCCGTACGCCTTGTCCTTGTGCACGATCGCCGAGAACGCATCGACCGGCTCGCCCTGCAGGAGGATGTCCACCTTGACCAACTCGGCCACCTCCTCGCCCGCCGCCTCGTAGTCCAGGCTCGCGTAGCCGCGGGTGCGCGACTTCAACTGGTCGAAGAAGTCGAAGATGATCTCGGCAAGCGGCAGCGTGTAGCGCAACTCGACGCGGGTCTCGGACAGGTAGTCCATGCCCTGCAAGGCACCGCGCCTCGACTGGCACAACTCCATGATCGTGCCGATGTACTCACTCGGCGCGATGATCATCGCCTTGACGACCGGCTCGAAGACCTCGCCGATCTTCTGCCCTGTTGGCCAGTCCGAGGGATTCGTGACGACGTGCTCGGCACCGCCCTCGAGCACAACGCGATAGACGACGTTGGGCGCGGTCGAGATCAGATCCAGGTCGAACTCGCGCTCCAGCCGGTCGCGGGTGATCTCCAGGTGCAACAGGCCGAGAAACCCGCACCGGAAGCCGAATCCCAGTGCTGCCGACGATTCCGGTTCGTACACCAGCGCAGCGTCGTTGAGCCGCAGCCGGTCGAGCGCGTCGCGCAGCAGCGGGTAGTCCGAGCCGTCCATCGGGTAGAGCCCGGAGTAGACCATCGGCTTGGGGTCGCGGTATCCGCCGAGGGCGGTCTTCGCGGGCTTCGCCGCGTCGGTGACCGTATCGCCGACCCGCGACTGGCGGACGTCCTTGACACCGGTGATCAGATAGCCCACCTCGCCGACACCGAGTCCCCCGGTCGGCCTCGGCTCCGGTGAGATCACTCCGATCTCGAGCAACTCGTGCGTTGCTCCGGTGGACATCATCCGAATCCGTTCGCGCGGCGAGAAGAACCCATCGATGACACGGATGTAGGTGATCACACCGCGGTAGATGTCGTAGACCGAATCGAAGATCATCGCGCGGGGTGGGGCGTCGGCAGCGCCGACGGGTGGCGGGATTTCCCGGCAGACGACGTCGAGCAGTTCCGCTACCCCCTCGCCGGTCTTGGCACTCACCCGCAGTACGTCGCCGGCGTCGCAGCCGATGATGTGCGCGAGCTCGGCGGCATAACGCTCCGGCTGGGCGGCCGGTAGGTCGATCTTGTTGAGGACCGGGATGACGTGCAGGTCGTTCTCGAGCGCCAGGTACAGGTTGGCCAGGGTTTGCGCCTCGATCCCCTGCGCAGCGTCGACCAGCAGCACCGCACCCTCGCAGGCCGCGAGTGACCGGGAAACCTCGTAGGTGAAATCCACGTGGCCGGGGGTATCGATCATGTGCAGGATGTGCTCGACGCCGGTGTCGCGCGAGGTCCACGGCATGCGGACGCTTTGCGCCTTGATCGTGATGCCCCGCTCGCGCTCGATGTCCATCCGGTCGAGGTACTGGGCACGCATCTGGCGGGCATCGACCACGCCGGTCAGCTGCAGCATCCGGTCGGCCAGCGTCGACTTACCGTGGTCGATATGGGCGATTATGCAGAAGTTGCGGATGCGCGCCGGATCCGTGCGGCCGGCGATATCGGTGCTGGCTGGCTCGGTCAACGAGTGGCTTTCCGTGCGTGCGTCGGGCGGCGGACACCACAATCGTCCCACGGCGAATGGTGCTGATCGGCGTTGTGCGGGGGCGCCCGTTTGCGGCCGAACACTCACCCCGTGCACCGGCGTCGACCCGATCAGGCAGGATGCCCGCATGACTCGTCAACGTTCCACCGGTTGTTCGACCGTCGCTGTGCGTCCGCATCTCCTCGGTCGAACAACCCCGGCGTTCGCCTCCCCCGAGCGGATCAACGCATGACCCAGTCGGACTCTCGCGCCACCGCCGAGCTGCGCATCCCCGCCGCGCAGCTCAAGCCCGGTGACCTGGTCAACACGTCTCCGGGCGCTGACGAAGACTGGCAGCAGGTGCTCGGCGTCTATCCCTCGCCGACCACGATCAGCACCGCGTCGGAGGAGGTACGCACGCTGGTCAAGGCACTGCACGGGCGCTACGTCGTCGTCGAGCTGACCGATATCGCGCCGGTCGACTCCAACGTGTACTACGAGGGCGGGGTGGCCATGGCGCTGTCGAGCGACGACGAGGAGGACCAGCCGGTGGTCGACATAGTCAGCAACGACGACGGCGTGCGGACGTACCTGTACACGAAGTTCGAGCTGGTAACCATCCGCGGGCTGGCCTAGGCCGCGGCGATTTGGGCCGCCCGAACCCCGCTGGTAGCCTGGTGGGGTTGTCTGCATGCGCCGCTTCGGGCCGGATCGGCGCCGGATGATCCAATCCAGCAAACCTTAGGGACGTCGAGGCTACTTCGTGGCGAACATCAAGTCGCAGATCAAGCGCATCCGCACGAACGAGAACGCGCGGGTGCGGAACAAGAGCGTGAAATCGTCGCTGCGCACGGCGGCGCGCCGGTTCCGGGTGGCCGCCGACGCCGGCAATCGCGAGGCCGCCGCGACCGCATTCACGGCCGCCTCCCGCAAGCTGGACAAGGCCGTGAGCAAAGGCGTCATCCACCGCAACCAGGCCGCCAACAAGAAATCGGCCATGGCCCAGCGGGTCAACTCGCTGTAAATCACTCGCCGCCTGATCGGCTCACCGCCTGATCGGTCGCTGTAGACCGCTCGCCGCGCTTTGCCTGCCGAAGCCGCGTCTCACCACCACCACCACACGCGTCCAGCAGACAAAGCCCGCCGCTCGGGCTCGGTGCGCCGCACAGGTCGGCCCACTTGCGCTCCCCATAGCGCGAATCCGCGCTAGCGCGCCGCCCGCGCTGCACCGAGCGCCGTGATCGCCCGCTCCAGGGCGTAGCTTGGGTCGACGGCGACGCCCTTGACGTCGGCGTTGAGCCCAGCGACCACGATGAGGGCGCGGCGGATCCCGGCCTCGGTCCAGCCCCGCGACTGCGACTGCGCACGCCGGACCTTCCAGGGCGGCATTCCGAGTCGCTGGGCCAGCTCGTAGGTGCTGCTCCCCCGCCGACCGGCGGCGCTCACCCGGGCGACGGATCGTGCGCCATCGGCGAGCGCGTCGGCGATCACCACGTGGGGCACGCCGACCGCCAGTGCCCAGCGCAGCGTTTCGAGCGCGCCAGGCACATCGCCGACGACGGCCCGATCCGCGACAGCGAACCCGGTGACCTCGGCGCGGCCGCGGTGATAGGCGGCAACGACCTGGGCGTCAATCCGGCCGCCCGAGTCGTCCACGAGCTGAGCGGAGACCGACGCCAGCTCGCGCAGGTCGCTGCCGACGGCGTCCAGCAGCGCAGCCGCCCCGTCGGCCGTAATCGTGCCGCCGGCTCGCCGCACCTCAGCCCGGACGAAATCCAGCCGCTCCTCCGGTCTGGTCAGCCTGCTGCAGGCGATCTCCTTCGCACCGGACGATCGAGCGACGTCCAGAACCGTCTTGCCCTTGGCGCCACCCGCATGTTGCAGCACCACCGTGACGTCGTCCGCCGGGGAGGAGAGAAAGGGCGCGAGTGCCTCGAGCGCGACTGGCTTCAGATCCTGAGCCGCCTGCACGACAAGCAACCGGCCGCCACCGAACAGCGACGGGCTGAGCAGCTCGTAGAGCTCCGCTACATCGAGCTCGGCGCCGCCGCGTTCCCGGATGTCGGCCTCGGGGTCGGCTCGACGCGCGGCGGCGGAGACCTGCTCGAGGGCGCGCGTGACGAGCAGCTCCTCGTCGCCGACGAGCAGGACAACGGGCGGCAGGCGATCAGCGGTACCGGCTCGCGCCGCGGCCGGACGATCGGCGTCCGGGTCGGGATCAGGCATGACGTCATCGTGGCATGGTGCGCCGACGCCCCGATCGGGTCGTCGGACACTGTGCGGGGTGAGCCGCTACCCACCCATGCCGTTGCTGCGTGGACAACGGTCGACAGCGCGCCGTCATGCGCGACGACGGCCACCGTGCCGTCGCGGTCGGTGCGCCGCACCGGCACGCCGAGCGCGCTGAGCATGGCGAGAAGCATCGGTGACGGATGACCGTAATCGTTGTGCAGACCCACCGAGATGACCCCGAGCTTGGCGCCGACCGCCGCGATGAAGGCCCGGTCGGAGTACGCGCTGCCGTGATGCGGGACCTTGAGCACGTCGGCGCGCAGGTCGGTGCCCGCGGCGAGCAGGGCCTGCTGCGCCTCGACCTCGGCATCTCCCGGCAACAGAATCCGCTCACCGTCGACGGTCGCCCGCAGCACGATAGACGAGTTGTTTGGATCCGAGCGGGTACCGCGATAGACCGTCAACGGCGCGAGCACGTCCAGCCCAACCGCGCCGACCTCGATCCGCTGCCCGACCGCGACCGAACCCGCCGTCATCCGGTGCGCCGTGAGCAGCTGGGTCACGATCGCGACGCCTGAAGCCGGTTCGCGCAGCGGACCGGCGATCACCTGCAGGACCCGCCGGCCATGGAAGACGCCGGCCAAGCCACCGACATGGTCGAGGTGGTAGTGCGAGAGCACGACGAGGGGCACCTGCGTGATCGCCAGGTCATGCAGGCAGCGGTCTATCGCAACCGGATCCGGGCCAGCGTCGACAACGACGGCTGTGTGCGGTCCAACGGGCAGCACCAGACCATCGCCCTGTCCGACATCGCAGGCAACGAAGATCCACCCACTCGGCGGCCATCCTGAGACAACAGTCCGCACCGGGATCTCCAGCAGGACACAGACGACCAGACCGCCGGCCACGATCCGTCGCGTCCGCCGCATCCGGGCCAGCCAGACCAGAGCACACGTCGCTCCAGCGAGCAAGGCCCCGCCCACCATGCCGCCTGGCCAAGGCAACCTGGCGCCCTGCAGTCCGCCGAAGAACTCGGCTACCCAGGCCAGCCATCGACACGGCCAACCTGCCAACTGGGCGAACATCGACCCGACGGTGAGACTCAGCGGAGCGGTTACCGCAGCGCAGAAGCCGAGCACGGTGGCGAGCGCCACGACAGGTTCGGCAAGCACGTTCGCGGGAATCGCCACGATGCTCACGCTTCCGGAGATCACCGCGATCAAGGGTGCGGTGACCAGATGCGCCGCCGCGGCGACGGCCAGCGATTCGGCGAGGACCGGTGGCACTCGGCGGCGGCGCAGCGTCGCCGCCCAACCCGGAGCAACTGTCAGCAACGCCAAGGTCGCGAGCACCGACATTGCGAACCCGAGGTCGACCGCGAGCGCAGGCCGCCACAGCAACAGGCCGAGTACCGCGGCGGACACCAACGGAACCCCATCTCGCTGACGACCCGACGCTAGCGAGAACAACGCGATCGCCGCCATGACAGCCGCCCGCAACACGCTCGGTGATGGCCGAGCCACCACCACGAACATGAGTAGCACGGCCACACCGGCGACGGCACAAGTGCGTGGGCCGCAACCGAAGCGGCGCAGCACCAGCAGGCAGGCGCCCACCACGATCGTGCAGTTCGTGCCAACCACGGCGACACAGCCATAGTTGTTGCCGCCGTGATGGGCGCGCCCGCTCACCGCCCTGGATAGGGGTCGCACAGTTAGTAGATCGCCCTGCCACGACGTGGGCCCAACGCATTACTTTGCCGATATACCGCCCGGGTTCGGGGGGGACGCGGAGCTGGCCAGCTGGTCGCCATGTTCGTCGCGATCTTTCTGTCCGGTGCGCGCTGGGGAACGCACGTCGGAGCCGCTGCATAAGGGACTCTGCTACGACGAGGTCCGATCAGTGCGCCGACCTGGCCGCCGAGTCTCTCTGTCGCCGAAACTCACGACGAAGACCCCCGGTCGGATGACGATTTCAGCAGAGGATGCGCCAGGCGGGGACACCGTGCTGTGCGGATTGCGAGCGCCGGAGCAGCCGGCTGGGGTTTCACACCTCCGGTCGATGTGGCGTGCGTTCGGCTGGCCCGGGTTGCCCGTGCTGTCGCAGGGTTCGGGGGTCGGGGAAGTCGAGGCTGGTGTAGCCCGGGGTACGGCGGGCGAGGGAGGAGGCGAGCACTCGGGTGCGGACGTCGTGGTAGTCATGGACTTCCGCGGCGATCTTGCCAGGGTGGGGGCGCAGGATCCGCCCGGCGTACTGGACGAGTAGACGTTTGGACGCCACTGGGGCGGCCAAGAACAGTGTGTCCAGCGGGGGGCAGTCGAAGCCTTCGCCGATGTACGGGCCGGTGGCGAGGATCAGCAGCGGCTGCCCGTCACCGGATTGGAGCCGGCCAGTGCGGCGGTGCGGGCTTTGGCGCCCATCCCGCCGCGCAGGATGACCGGGTCGTGGCCACGCTCGCGCAGCGTGTGGGCGAGTTGGTCGAGGTGGCGGGTCCACTGGGTGAGGACCAGGCAGTGCCGGCCGTGGCCGAGCGCGGTGAGCACGGTCGTCGCAGATCTGCCTGACGCGGGCGGGATCGGTGGCCAGGTCGCGGTAGATCGCGGCGATACCGCCGGGCGCGGACGGATCGGCGTCGCCGGAGTATCGATAGCTGGTGTGGTGAACGTGCAGCACCCGGTGCGGTACGACGGCCTGCCCGGCGCAGTCAGGCAGGGTGCCGGGTCGGGCCGGGGGCATGGTGTGCCGGATCGGGCCGAGTTGCAGCGGGATGAGGTCATCGAGCCGATCTCGCCGGTAGGGGGTGGCGGTGAGCCGAGCCAGCGGCGGGTGGGGATCTGCTTGATCGCGTGCTCGAACGCGGCGGCGGGCACGTGGTGGCATTCATCGACGATCACCAGCCCGTAGCTGGCGGTGAGCGCGCGGATGTCGTCGCGTCGGGTGAGGGTCTGCAGCATCGCCACATCGATCACGCCGCGGGTCGTGGCCCGGCCGCCGCCGAGCTGGCCGGCCTTCACGTCCAGCAGGTCCCGCAGCCGGGCACGCCACTGGTCGGCCAGCGCCTTGCGGTCTACCAGCACCAGGGTGGAGGTGGCGTGCGTGGCGATCAGCGCGCAGGCGATGACGGTCTTCCCGGCTGCGGGCGGGGCGACTAGCACGCCTAGCTCGTGCCCGCTCAGCGCGGCGTGGGCGGCCTGTTGGGCGGTGTCAAGCTCCGTGCCGAGCGTGAACTCCCGCCGCTGCCCTGCGGCGCGCTGATCGGTGGTGTGCAGTCGGCTGCCGGCCTGCTCGACGATCCGGGCGAGCGTGTCGTACATTCCGCGGGGCAGGATCAGGTCGCCGTTGAGGGTCTCGTCGTAGCTGCGCAGGAACCGCGGCACGTTCCAGGTCGATTGGCGGCGGCGTTGCCGCTCATAGAAGTCCGGGTTCGGCATCGACGCGGCAAGCTTGAGCGTCGCGCTCAGCGCCGGGGTCAGGTCCTCGCCGGAGATTGTGATGCCTGCGCCGAGCTGCGCCCGGATCACCGACGCCACGGGCGGGATGGTTCTACTGGCCGTCGGCACGCTGAGCCTGTCGACTGCCGTGCCAACAGTTAGCCGGCCCAGCCGGCGTACCGCCCGGTCGAGTTCGCCCGGAAACATCCGCCCCAGCGTGGACAGGTAGGCCCACTGATCCTGGTGCGGTTCGAGCGTGCCCAGGTCCAGGAACGCGCAAGCTCCGCGGTCCCGAGCCCGGCGGGCTAGCGGTGCAGCGATCAGGTTCCCCAGCCCACCGGCCGGGAGCACGTCCTGCGACGGGAACAGCCGGTCGTAGCTGGTCAGATCCATCCGCCCGCGCAGCCCGATCGCCTCCCGCAGCAGCCCGCTGCCCAACCCCCGTGCGGTCGCAGCCGGCACGGGGTCGGTGAAGAAGACCCAGGTGTGCCGCCCAACCCGGAGAGCGAGACCTCCAACGCGGCTGGAACCTGCGCAGCCCGCGCAACCTTCAGGTAGGCAAGTGCGTCGAGCATCGCGTACGGCCCGTCGAAGTCCGCGGCCAGCCAGCGGCACCGATCCCCGTCCAGCATCGGATACAGCCCGATCTCCGCCCCACCGGTCAAGTGCGCCTCAATGACCTCATCGGTCAACGACAGATACTGCCGCTCCGCGGCGCGCATCCCCCTGCGCCACCGACCGCGGATCGCCGGCATCCACCCGGAGCGCCCGTCGCGCGGGTTGTCCTATCGCACCGCGTACACGTCGGTGCGAGCCGCGAACAGGGTCCGGTAGAACGCCACCTTCACCGCCGACGGCGACCCGGCATGCACCACGCCGGGCACCGCGTCGAAGATCGCGGTCTGCGCAGGCTCCGGCGGCCGCGCCTGCACCGGCGTCAACTCCAGTAACCGCAGCAGTCGCACGTTCTCCGCCTGCAGCCGCCCAAGCCGCTCGCGCAGCACGGCAACCTCACCGGCCGACCCGGCCGCCACCGCCGCAGCACCCGTCAGGCCCGACCCGCTGCGCTCGCCGCCGTCGCCGTCTCGTCCCACGCGCACGACCGCCACCGTAGGCCGGATGCCGGTGCCGCCGCGCGGCGGCCGCGCCGATCCGGCACCAGAGTGCGCCCGAACCGATTCCGGTGATCGCTGGCACCGCGTCTTCGGGTGCCGAGGCTGTGCGCGGACCTCGATCGGGGTGTGCTGATCGGCGGTGGGGTGATAGTGCGCTGTGGCGTTGCTCTCGCCGGAATGTCAGGGCTGTGGGATCTCGGGCGGTCCCTGGTGTGCGGTCTGCGCGTCTGGGTCGTGGTCGGCTGCGCGCAGGTTGAGCGCCTCCGGCTGTTGGTGTGCCGGAGGCAGCTGTGAGTCGAACCAGCCGCTGGTGTCGATGCCGGTGGACGGCGGGGGGAAGTCGGCGGAGGTCGCGGTGAGCCAGGAGGCTGGCTGCCGGCCGTCACCGGTGTCCTCGCCGGACAGCCTCCCGAGTCCTTCGAGGGCCTGGCTGAACTCGCTCGGGATGATCCACATCTTGTTCGCGTCGCCCCGGGCGATCTGCGGCAGTGTTTGCAGGTACTGGTAGGCCAGCAGCGCCGGGTCGGGTCTGCCGGCGTGAATCGCGCCGAAGGTCGTTTCGACGGCCTTGGCCTGGCCCTGCGCACTCAGGTACCGCCCCGCCCGCTCGCCTTCGGCGCGCAAGATCAGCGACTGCCGTTCCGCTTCGGCGGCCAGGATCGCCGACTGCTTCTGCCCCTCAGCGCTGAGGATCTGCGCGGCCTTGTCGCCCTCGGCGGTCTTGATCGCCGACTCCCGCTGACCCTCGGCGGCCAGGATCACCGCCCGCTTGTTGCGGTCGGCGCGCATCTGCGCCTCCATCGCGTTCTGGATCGAGGCCGGCGGGTCGATCGCCTTGATCTCCACCCGGGCCACCCGGATCCCCCACGGCCCGGTCGCCTCGTCCAGCACGACGCGCAGCTGGGTGTTGATGTGGTCGCGGCTGGTCAGCGCCTGCTCCAGGTTCAGCGACCCGACCACGTTCCGCAGCGTGGTGATCGTCAGCTGCTCGACCGCCTGGATGTAGTTCTGGATCTCATAGGTCGCCGAGCGCGGGTCGGTGACCTGGAAGTAGATCACCGAGTCGACCGCCACGGTCAGGTTGTCGGAGGTGATCACCGGCTGTGGCGGGAAGCTGACCACCTGCTCGCGCAGATCGATCAACGGCCGGATCCGATCGACGAACGGAACCAGCAGCGCCAGGCCGGGACCCTGGGTGCGGATGTAGCGGCCCAGCCGTTCCACCACCGCCGCCCGCGCCTGCGGCACGATCCGCACAGTGCGCACCATAACCAGGACAAACACAGCCGCAACGATCGCCACGGCGATCCACAGGGCTAACATGGCGGGAGCCTCTCAGCTGGACAATGATTCGTCGTACACCACGGCGGTGGCACTGCGGATCTGCGGGACCCGCACCGCGGCCCGCCTGACTGAACCGCCCGGGATTGATGGAGGGTCAAGGCCCGAAATCCGTCGGTTAGGGAAAGCGCTGAGCGGAGTTGGGTGGCTGACCGACATCGACCATGTCGCCCCGGCAGATACAGCGCCGGCTGAGCCCGTTGTGCAGCGTGGCTGCGCAGTAACGCAGAGCGGTGGCGTCGTGTGCGTCCTGCGGATGTGGGCAGGCGCCGCAGCACGTGATGGTCTGCGCGTCCTCGATCTGCTCGACCTCGTCGCCATCGGTGCGGCCAGTTCGGAGAGTGTTCATGGTGACGTCCAGTAGGGGCCCGTCAATAGGGTCGGATGCGGTTCGCCGCGGACTGGGCTGCAGGTCAGCGATGAGGAGTCCCCGGCACGGCTAACTGTAACCCGGGTGGCTGGTCGACGGACGTGCACCTGCACATCGACGCCCGGGGTGTGGGCTGCTGTCCGCGTGTTCTCCGTCGACGCTGCTCTCATGCTTGATGTGCAGGTGATCGTGAACGGGTGGGCCCGGCGGTTACTTCACGCCGGGCTCCCAAGCCCAAGCACTAATGACAGATCCGTCCGTCCCGCCATCAACATGTGGGGATGAGGGCAGCGGCACAGAACGAATCTTCCGGCGCGGCTCCACGTACGGCGGGCGGGCTCCCACCTCCGGCCATCACGGTTTGGGATATCTATTTGAGCCGAGTGTTGCTGGTCAGCGGTTCGCCATCGCGAACAGGATCAAGTACGTGCTGATGGGCACCTCCAGCAACTTCGGCAACATGTTCTCCGCTGCCGGCGCGTCGCTGTTTCTGTCCTTCCTGCCGATGCTGCCCAGCCAGATCCTGCTCAACAACCTGCTGTATGACTCCAGCCAACTGGCCATCCCTACCGACAACGTCGACGAGGACCAGCCGCACCGGCCCTCGCACTGGGACATCGGGTTCATCCGCCGGTTCATGACCGTCTTCGGCCCGCTCAGCTCGGTGTTCGACTTCCTCACCTTCGCCGTCATGCTGTGGGTCTTCCACGCCCACGCCGCGGAGTTCCGCTCCGGCTGGTTCGTCGACTCTCTGGCCACCTAGACCCTGGTCATCTTCGCCATCCGGACCCGCCGCGTCCCGTTCTTCCGCAGCCACCCAGCCTGCCGCTCACCCTGGCCGCGCTCAGCGTCGTCACCGTCGGCGCACTGCTGCCGGCCACCCCGCTCGCGCACACGCTGGGCTTCGACCCGCTGACCGGCGGGTTCTTCGCCGCGCTGACCGGCATGGTCATCATCTACCTGCTGCTCATCGAAGTCGGCAAGCGGCACTTCTACCGCGCCGCCCGCGTCACCATCACCACCGAACGGCGCCCCTACAACCGAACCCGGCACCTCGTGCCACAACACGAGCAGCTCCATGTCTTTCGCGGCCTCACCACGGCCACGCTGCACCAGCAGCCGGAACACCGTCCGCGCAAGCGCATACACGATCGACAACAACACCGAAACGATCATGCCGAACCGAGGTTATTGAGCCCCACAGGGCGGCGCATCTCATGACCGGGACCCCGTACCGCCCATGCTGCCTCTTTGTGTCCGACACAGTCCCCATCCAGTGCGGCCCTTCGGTAATCCGCTACCACGCATGGCGAATCCGCAACGCCCAGCGCAAATATGCCCCCCGCGTGCCCGAGACGGTACGCCGAGACACCGCGCATCCAAGCGGTCAACCGCCCGACGTGCGATTCCGGCGCATCAGTCCTCCCGGCGGATCAGCTCACCAGTACTCTCGCCAGCGCTGTCGTAGACGAGCGATGTCAGCGGACGCCACCCCGACTGCTACCGCGGCCGCGAAGCTGATCACGACGATGATTGCCAGCTTCAGCAGACGACGTGCGCGAGGCATAGCGTCATTGTGGATCGTCATCCCGCTCCCCTCCTCTCAGACGGACGGACCGTCGACGCGTGCCCCAAGCACGTTACCGCTACAGCGCGTGTCCAAGCGGTGAACCGGCCGACACGCGATCCGGGTCGTTCAGCGGCTCCCATCGACGGGGCCTATCGACGCCAGGTCATCCAGTTCGGCAGGCGCGCCCCACGCGCGCATTCCTTCGTGAGTCAACGAACGCCTCTATGCGCGCATTTTTGATGAGTCAACGAGGGGCCTCGCCAGGGGATAGTCCGGGTATTCAATACTTGTCGTGGCGCCGGTTTTTCCGGACGATGATGACTGGCTTTCCGAAATCGAGATGCCACGCCGCCGGCGGCCGCCGAAACAGATGATCTTATTAGGCTGGGTCGGGTAGCCGGGGGGAATCGCACCCCCCGGCTCCCACAGATCCGTACGTGACAGTCTCCCGTCATACGGCTCTTGTTGTCCTGATCATCTGGCGGCCGGTTTCGCCCAAGCCCAGTGTGCGAAGTACCGCGGCTGTGACACCGCCGCGCCGCTCATCGACTGGATCGCTTTGTTCCAGGTGCTGAGCTTCTTGTACTTGTTCATGATCCACCGCAGCAGGTAGGTGTTGATGCGATGGAGCACGGGATACAGCGCCGTGCGGTAGAAGGCCCCGTAGTAAGCGATCCACCCCCTCACCACCGGATTGATCATCCGGGCGAGGTCTTCGGCGCTGCTGCCGGTCCGCCGGTGCAGTCGCCAGGACCGTACCCGCTTCCCGATCTTCTTCAGGGCGTCCTTGCTGATCGCGGGCAGGAAGGACAGGAAGTGCACCCCATCCGCCCGCCGCGCGTGCCGTGGCCGGAACGTGTAGCCCAGGAACGTGAACGACGTGTGCTCGAACTCGCCACGCCGGTTACTGTCCTTGCAGTACACGATCTTCGTCTTGTCGGGATGCAACTCCAACCCGACCTCGGCCATCCGTTGCTGCAACGCGGCCAGCACTTTGCTGGCCTGCCACCGAGTGGCGCAGTGCACCACCGCATCGTCGGCGTAGCGCTCGAAGGCGACCGTCGGGAACTCCCGAGCCAGCCAGGTATCGAACGCATAGTGCATGAACAGATTCGTCAGCACGGGCGAGATCGCTGACCCTTATGAACAGCGTTGGTTTATGCGCAGCGCCCGGCGGTTGCCGCGGGTGGGTGCGGTCGTGACGACGAAACGCTGCGCATAACGCCGGACGGACTCTGATCACGCGGCTCGGCACGGTGCCGGGCTTTCGTGATTGGAGGTCGACCGTCGTGATGGCTGTTTCCGAACTGGTGTCCGGGTTGGACGCCGAGTTGGCCCGTCTGGGTTACAAGCCCTCGACGATGGTCTGGTACAGGGGCTGCTGGCGCCGCCTGGAGGGGTTCTTCGCTTCGCGTGGCGTGCAGGAGTTCTCGCTGGATGTCGCGATGGCGTGGGTCGATCAGGCCTGCGGCTTCTTCGACAAGGAGCAGGCCGGCACGCTGAAAGCGACCGACGTGTACTTGTTCCGGGTCGCGGCGATGCTCGACGACTTCGCCGTCCACGGCGCGGTGCTGCGTCGTTACGCCCGCACGGTGGACAAGCTGACCGCAGTCGAGGCCGACGTTCTGGCGCGGTTCCAGGCATGGCTCCGGGACAGTGGCTGCGCCGCGTCGACGGTGCGCGCCTACGGCACGGTAGCCGGGGAATTCCTCGCATTCACCGGCACGAGGGGCGGGCTGGCCGGGCTGGACGCCAGGATCATCGACGCGTTCGTGGCCACCCTGGCCGGCTACCAGGCCAAGACGGTGGAACACAAACTGTGCGCCGTCCGATCGTTCCTGCGGTTCGCCAGCAACGACGGACTCGTCGACGGCACGATGCTGGAGGCGGTGCCGGCGGCGAAGTCGTCCAGACAGGCCAGGATCCCGTCGGTGTGGGATCCGGCCGACGTGGCCAAGATCCTGCGGGCGGTCGACCGCGGAAACCCGTGCGGCAAACGCGATTACGCGATCATCCTGCTGATCACTCGGCTCGGGCTGCGCGGCATCGACGTCAAAAGGCTGCGGTTCGCCGACCTCGACTGGCCCGGTAACCAGCTGTCGGTGGTGCAGGCCAAGACCGGCCACCGGGTGGCGCTGCCGCTGCTCAAGGACGTCGGCTGGGCGGTCATCGACTACCTGCGTCACGGCCGCCCGGCATGCGACTGCCCGCAGGTGTTCGTCCGGCACACCGCCCCGATCGGTCCGTTCTCCGACCAGGATCACCTGCACCAGATCCTGGCCAAGCACGCCCGGACCGCCCGCGTGCCGCTGGGCGAGCAGCGCCGCCACGGCATGCACTCGCTGCGGCACACGCTGGCGACCCGGCTGCTGGAAGACGGCACCCCGGTCGAGCAGATCGCCGACATCCTCGGTCACCAGTCGGTCGCGTCGACCGGCGTGTACTTGAAATCGTCGCTGCGGTTGTTGGCGCAGTGCGCCCTGGACCCGGACGCACCGACGCCGGGGCTGACACGATGAGCGCGGTCCTCACGCTGCCGGACGCGATCGCGGCGCTGGTGGCCGAAAAGCGTGCCGTCGGCTACCGCTACAACGCCGAGGCGCGGGTGCTGGCCCGGTTCGAGGCGTTCAGCCGCCGCGAGTTCCCCGAGTCGGACACGCTCACCGAGGCGTCGGTGCAGGCGTGGATCGCCGCGGCCCGGCGGCGGCAGGTCCAACCGGCGACCTTGCAGGGGCTGGCCGCGCCGGTCCGGGAGTTGGCCCGCTGGCTGGGCCGGCACGGCGAGACGGCCTACCTGCTGCCCCGGGCCGCGTTGCCCAGGCCGGCCCGGTACGTCCCGCACATCTACACCGACCAGCAACTGGCGGCGCTGTTCGCGCAGACCGACCGATGCCACTACTGCGCGGAGGTTCCGCTGCGGCACCTGGTCATGCCGGTGCTGTTCCGCACGATCTACGCCTGCGGGCTGCGCTGCTCAGAAGCCCGGCTGCTGCGCGTCGAGGACGTCGACATCGACATCGGCGTGCTGCAGATCCGCGACGCGAAAGGCGGCAAAGACCGGCAGGTCCCCGCCTCCGAGCCGCTCCGCGAAAGGCTGGCCGGCTACCACAGCCAGGTCGCCGGGCATCCGAACCGGCGGGACTGGTTCTTCCCCGGCGCCAGGCCGGGCCAGCCGCTGACGCTCGGCAACGTCTACCACAACTTCCGCCGGTTCCTCTGGCAGGCGGGCATCTCCCACGGCGGACCCGGGCACGGACCCCGGGTTCACGACCTCCGAACTACCTTTGCGGTGAACAACCTGCGGTCCTGGTTCGCCCAGGGGCGCGACGTCGGCGCGCTGCTGCCGGTGCTGCAGTCCTACCTGGGCCACTCATCCATCGCCGACACCGCCTACTACCTGCACCTGACCGCCGAGTCCTACCCGGACATCACCACCCGCGTGCAACAGGCGATCGGCGATGTCGTCCCGCCCGTCACGGCAGGACCGTCTGATGGCCACTGACTTCGCGGTCTTCCTGCGCCGCTTCCTGACCAGCCACCTGGCCGGGCTGCGCGGCTACTCAACCAACACGATCGCCTCCTACCGCGACGCGTTCAAACTCCTGATCTGCTACTTCCGCGACGAGCGTTCCATCCCACCGGACAAGCTCACCCTCGAGCTGATCGACGCCGCCGCCATCACCGGGTTCCTCGACTGGCTGCGCACCAGCCGGCACAACAGCGCCTCGACCTGCAACCAGCGGCTGGCCGCGATCGACTCGTTCTTCACCTGGATGCAGACCCAGGACCCGGCCCGGATGGCCTGCTGCCAAGACATCCTCGCGATCCCCGCCAGCAAACACGACCGCCCGGCGGTGGCTCACCTATCCGTCGAGCAGACCCGGCAACTGCTCGCCGCACCCGACCGATCCACCCGCAACGGCCGACGCGACGCGACCCTGCTGGCCACCCTCTACGACACCGCGGCCAGGGTTCAGGAACTCGCCGATCTGACCGTGCGTGACCTTCGCCTGGATCACCCCGCGATGGCCGCCCTGACCGGCAAAGGACGCAAGACCCGTCACGTCCCGCTCGGCGCCAACACGACAGCGCTGCTGGCCGCCTACCTCGCCGAACGGCATCTCGACGGCCAGGGCTACGAGGACCACCCGGTGTTCTTCAACCAGCGTCGGGACAAACTCAGCCGCGGCGGAATCGCCTGGATCATTCACAAGTACCAGACCCGAGCAGCCGACCCGGCACTCGCCAACGCCCACCTCAGTCCACACGTCCTCCGGCACAGCCGGGCCATGCACCTCTACGACAGCGGTGTTCCGCTGCCCTACATCCGCGACATCCTCGGCCACGTCGACCTAGCCAGCACCGAGATCTACGCCCGCGCCTCCACCGAGGCCAAACGCAAGGCCCTCGAAGCCGTCTACGCCGACGTCGTCACCGCCGACCTGGCCGAATGGAACCAGAACCCCGAACTGCTCGACTGGCTCGCCAGCCTCTGACCCCGTCCGGCGTTATGCGCAGCGTTTCGTCGTCACGACCGCACCCACCCGCGGCAACCGCCGGGCGCTGCGCATAAACCAACGCTGTTCATAAGGCGGATTATGCGCAGCTGCGCATAATCCGCCCTGTGGGGTTCCCCGGTCCCGCTTCAGCAAGACCCCGTCGGGCTGCTGCACGTCCGCGGCCAGCCACCGCTTCACGTACAACACCACCCAACGGGCATCGGTGTGTGCCTCGACGGCCTTGACGATCAGGTCCCACCGGACGGTGTCGAAGAACTTCCGGACATCCAAATCGATCGTTCCCGGTAGGGACCGCCCTCGCGGGTGGCCCCCCGGACAGATCCCAGCGAGCGGAACTACCGCACTGGGCTCCTGCCTTGGGTGCGGGCGTCGAACCGGACGTTCGGCCAGGGATGCGTGATACGGGCAGCAGGCAGCCATCGTGCTTCGAGCCGGCCCATCCTCTGCCAGGTCAGGCGGTGGCGCTGGCTCCGGCGCCGAAGCGTCCGGCCCCAGTGCCGCGTGACCTGCTTGCGGAAGGCCGTCACGGCCGCGATGTTGCCGGGCACCGCGTAGTAGGCGGTATGTCCCCGCACCACGCTGCCCAGCCATTGCCCCTGCTCTGCGATGGGCCAATGCCGACGTTGCTCGAGCAAGGCGTTCACCTCGCGCAGCTTGGCCGCCATTCTTTTCGCGATCGTCTTGCGCCGCAGCGCGAACCGTCCCGCTCTCGTCTTCCCGCACATGTGCGTGAAGCCGAGGAACGCGAACGTCTCGGGCCTACCGAGGCCCCGCCGCCTGCGGTTCTCGGCGGCGAACCGCCCGAACTCGATCAGGCGTGTCTTCTCGGTGTTCAGCTCCAGGTTGAACCTGGCAAAGCGTTGCACCAGGTCCGCTTGGAACCGTTCGGCATCAGCGCGATGCTGAAAGCCAACAACGATGTCGTCGGCGAAACGCACGATGATCACGTCACCATGCGCCTGCCGCTTCCGCCAGTGCTGGGCCCACAGATCGAAGACGTGGTGCAGGTAGACGTTGGCGAGCAGGGGCGATGCTGTGGCCCCTTGCGGGGCTCCCTCCTCGCTTGTCGACCACGACCCGTCCTCGATCACTCCCGCGTTCAGCCATTTCTGGATGAGCCGCAGGACCCGCTTGTCCGCGATCCGATGCTCGACGAACGTGCGCATCCACCCGTGGTCGATGGCGTCGTAGAAGCCACGGATGTCCGCGTCGAGTATCCAGTTCACCTTCTTCTTGTCGATCCCGACCGCCAGCGCATCGAGCGCCTGGTGCGGGCTACGCCCTGGCCGGAACCCATAAGAGAAGCCGACGAAGTCCACCTCGTAGATTGCGTTCAGCACCTCGACGACCGCCCGCTGGAGGATCTTGTCCTCCACGGCGGCGATGCCGAGCGGGCGAGCCCGCCCGTCCGCCTTGGCGATGTACGCCCTCCGCGATGGCTTCGCCCGGTAGGCGCCGCGATGGACCCTGGCGTGCAGGTCCTGAAGGTTGGCCTCCAGGTCCTGCCCGTAGGCTCCCCACGTCACCCCGTCCACCCCCGTCGCGGCCTTCGGGTTGATCGCCCGGTAGGCCCTGCGGAGCCGGTCGACGGTGACGTGGTGCAGCAGCGCGGTGAACCGCGCGTTCCTGTCCGTGCAGCTTGGCGCACACGTTCCAGCGCACTTGACGCGTCGACATCACGGCTCAGGGTCCGCGACGCGTTTTGCTGGTCCGTGTTCCCCTTGGCCAGCCGTCTTTCCTCCACCGGCTCCGCCACCGGTCGCCCGGTGTTGTTCGCCCGCTTCACAGGTACTACACGGCTGTCAGACTTCCCACGGTCGTTCATCTCGGGCGTGCGGCTTTCGCCTTCCCCGAGCGGCCCGCCCTGCCATCACCGCGTGGCGGGCAACCGTGGGATCTCCCGGTTCTCGTGCTTAGAGACTCAACGCATGCGCAGGCTCTCTGACCGCGCGGGGTCCGCTGACAGCTCGCGATAACGCGGCCAGCGATGTTGCCTTCCGGCCACTGGGACGGCGTCGGCACCCCGGAGAGTTGATTTCGCGGCTCAATGACCCGGCCTACGTCTTCCTCTGTCAACGCTTCGCCTGCGTCCTCACGGGCGCCGACGCATGACTCGAGGTCACCGTGGATCGCTAGTCCTTCGATGTAGGACGTTTCCATGTCCCTTCTCTAAGCCGGTTTATCCCGGCGCTCCCCAGTCGTACATCCAGCATCGTTGACGGCAGGCCCCGACCGCATCCAGCGCCGACCGGTTGGGCCGGTAGCCGTAGGAGTCCGGATGAAACACCGGCTCCACTCGCGCTTCCAGCCTGGCCGCCGCCACCGTCTGAGCCACCCGATCGCCGACGGTGGGCACCCCTAACGTTCTGGTACCCAGTCCATGCGGCTTGGCGATTTCCACCGCCTTCACCGGCGGCGGAAAGTAGGTCCCCGACGACATCCGATTCCAGATCTTGTAGAGATTGTTCTTCAGATCCGCCTCGAACGCCTCCAGCGACTGCCCATCCACCCCCGGCCCACCCTGATTCCCCTTCACCTTGAGCCAGGCGTCCCACACCTCCTGTTTCGAGATGTCGAACGGCTTGCCAGACGACTTCAACTTCTCCACCTGATTCCTCCCGGAACTCCGGTTGATCAAACAGACGAAATCACGGACAACCCGGCCCCTTCGCTCCACCCCCATTACCGGGGCTTCTGCACTACTACGAGCCGGTCCGTCGGCGTGTCCCGCGCCGGTACTCACGTCCTCAAGCGGCCGAGTCCCCTCCACCGCCGAGGCACTCCCTGTCGCCGCGCAGCTGAGGCGCGGCAGTGTCGGGACACGCCTTCTCACGTTCCGTACGAGAGCGGCAGATCAGGCTCACGCCGCCTCCACACCGGACACCGCCAGGCCAATAGACGGGCACCCGCCTGGCTCATCCCGGGATACACACCACATCCCGGTTTCGATGTCATCTGAAAGAGTTTCGATGCTTCGACAACAGTCGTCTTCCCGATCCCCACCTGACGCCTCCTGGACGCCTTTTCCTCATCGCTCACCACGACGGTCTTCAGCCAACGCAGCATGAGGCGGTTTGGAGCCTCCCCCCGCAGGGCGGCTCCGAAGGGCCAAACCTTCATCTCTCATACAGCACCGCATCAAGAAGCTTCTACCTACACGTGATCAACTCCTATCTGCGTTCGTGACACACGGTGCGGCTCCCCTGGAGTGACTCTGCCTCCTCTGTGACAGCGACACGCTGACGCGTCGGGATCCCGCAATTTCGGCGGCTGATGGGCTTGTCTGTCTGTAGTTGTAGGTGACTACAGAGTGGAGTTACGATGCCATGCATCCCACGACGAGCCCGACCATTGATGCTGCGGGGCAGCCTGATCACGTTCCGGCGCCGCTGCGGCAAGGCGACGTGTCGGTGCGCGAGCGGCGAGCCGCACGAGAGCCCGGCGCTGACCTATACCGATGGTGGCCGGACCAAGACGGTGACCCTGGCTGCCGACGAGGTCGCGGAGGTGAGCGCCGCGTTGGCTCGCTACGAGGCGGCCCGCAGCGAGTTGGAGGCGCGCGCGGCGGAGGGCCTGACCACGTTGCGGAGCCGGCGCCGATGAACAAGCCGGCCGCGGAGCCGCCGGCGGGCTTCGGCGCCTCGCGCCGATGCTTCGAGGAGACACTCGAGTGGCTGGAGGGATCCGATGCTCGCGAGCTCGAGCACAGCGAGCTGGAGGACCAGCTCGACCGCCGGGGCCGCGAGCTGCTGCGGCGGATGCTGCAGGATCACCTCACGGTGCGCGCCGGAACCGAGCGACGCCTGGCCGCGGCGGTCGACTCCGACGGGGTCACCCACGGGGCCGTCGAGGCCGGCCATCACCGCCGCCTGGCGAGCATCTTCGGTGAGGTCGACGTGCAGCGTATGGCCTACCGTCACCGCGGCCACCCGAACCTGCATCCCGCCGACGGCCTGCTCAACCTGCCCGTCGAGCGCCACTCCCACGGCCTGCGCCGCTTCGCCGCCCTCGAAGCCTGCCGAGGGTCGTTCGAGGAGGCCGCCGCGGCGATCGAGCGGGCCACCGGCCAGCACGTCGGCAAGCGCCAGGTCGAGACCCTCGCCGCCCGAGCCGCGATCGACGTCGAGGACTTCTACGCCACCCGGGAGCAACCGCAGGCTGTGCCCACCGACGTGCTCGTGATCTCCGCCGACGGCAAGGGCATCGTCATGCGGCCCGATTCGCTGCGTCCTGCGACCGCAAAAGCAGCAGCCGCGGGCACGACCAAGCTCCAGACCCGACTGTCCAAAGGGGAGAAGCGTAACCGCAAGCGCCTCGCCGAGGTGGGCGCCGTCTACGACGTCACGCCCGTACCCCGCAGCCCCACCGACGTGCTCGCCCGCGCCGACGGCCCCGACCCGCCGCCAGCGCCCGAAGCCAACGCGAAGTGGGTCACAGCCGGCGTGGTCGACGACGCAGCCGAGGTGCTCGGCAAGGTCTTCGACGAGGCAGACCGGCGCGACCCGGACCACCAACGCCGATGGGTCGCCCTGGTAGACGGCAACAACCACCAAATCGACCGCATCAACGCCGAGGCGCGGGCCAGGGCGGTGAGCGTCACCATCGTCATCGATCTCATCCACGTGCTGGAGTACCTGTGGGGCGCTGCCTGGTGCTTCTTCGCCGAGGGCGACCCTGACGCCGAGGCCTGGGTCGCCGACCGGGCGCTCGCCGTACTGGAGGGCAACGCCCGCCAAGTCGCCGCCGGCATCCGTCGACGAGCCAGCGTCACCGGGTTGCGCAAACCCAGGCGCAAGAAGGCCGACGAATGCGCCAAGTACCTGGTGAACAAATCCCCCTACCTCGACTACCCGACCGCGCTGGCCGCCGGCTGGCCGATCGCCACCGGTGTCATCGAAGGCGCCTGCCGCTACCTGGTCGCCGATCGCATGGACATCACCGGCGCACGCTGGAGCGTCGCCGGCGCCGAGGCCGTACTCAAGCTACGAGCGCTGCGCGCCAACCAAGCATTCGAGCCCTACTGGCGCTACCACCTCAACCGCGAACGCCGCCGTGTCCACCAGTCTCGCTACCACATGGGCGTCATACCGCTCGTCGCGTAGTCCCTCCAGAAGAGCCGCACCCCAATCGGCACCGACAACCTGATCGAGGCGGCGCGAGCCGCGGGCACACAGCGGATGATCGCGCAGAGCTACACGGGCTGGCCCAACGCGCGGACGGGATCGCCGGTCAAGACCGAGGCCGACCCGCTGGACCCCAACGTCCCACCGGCCGCCCGTGAGACGCTGGATGCGATCGTGCACCTCGAGTCGGCCGTGACCGGTGCCTCGCACCTGACCGGCGTGGCGCTGCGGTACGGCAGCTTCTACGGCCCTGGCACCTCGCTCGGGGCCGGCGGCGAGATCACCACCGTGGTACGCAAACGCAAGCTTCCGATCGTTGGCGGAGGTGGCGGGGTCTGGTCGTTCCTGCATATCGACGACGCGGCCGCGGCGACCGTGGCGGCGCTCGACCGCGGCGCGGCGGGCATCTACAACATCGTGGACGACGATCCGGCGCCCGTGTCAGCCTGGCTGGCGGAGCTGGCCGAGGTGCTCGGCGCAAAGCCGCCGAGGCGGGTGCCGGCCTGGCTGGCTCGGCCGATGATCGGCGCACTCGGCGTCGTGATGATGACCTCGGCGCGCGGGTCGTCCAACGAGAAGGCGAGGCGCGAGCTGGGCTGGCGCCCCGGCTATCCGAGCTGGCGGCAGGGCTTCCGCACCGGCCTCGGCTAGCGGCCCTGAGGCGGCCGGTCGGGCGCAGGTTGCTCAGAGTCCGATGAAGTCTCGTAGCCATCGGTCGACCAGGGCCATCGTCGCGGCGTCAGCGGTGCCAGCAGTCCGGACGATCCGCTCGTAGGTGATCGTCCGAGGTCGGCTGCCGCGCTGTCCACGCCCGCGCGCCGGATCGAAATCCACCCAGACGATGGAGCCACGGCGGAGCGACACACTCATTGCTCGAGGCCGTCGCCAGCCATGCGGTCCCAGTCGCCAGTCTCGGCGAGATACTCCGAGTCCGGCGCGGCAAGGTAGGCCTGACGAACGGACTCGAGTCGGGCAGCTCGCTCGTGGGCCGCGACCAACTCGCATACTCAAGTGCAGCTCGCGTGATCTGGCGGCCTCGCGCTGCTGGCTACCGGATGCGGAGGTCAACAGACCGCACACGCTTGTGCGTCTCCGAGGCGGTGCCGTCTCATACGGCACGGCGTGCCGCTCTCACGCGACAGGACCCGCGAGGTGGCGCAGCTTGTCGGGGTTGATCACGTTCCGGATCGCCACGATGTGGTCACCGTCGATCTCGAGCGCCAACACGCCGTAGATCTGGCCGTTTGCGTCGATGATCCGGCCGCCGGGCTCGCCGTTCACCTCGACCGGCTGAAACACCGCGCGTTCGCGAACCGCCTGCCGGGCGATACCGAGCAAGAACCGCGCCACCTGCGTGCGGCCGAGCACCGGGCAGCGCACCGCGGCGGCGTTGCCGCCACCGTCGCCGTAGAACGCGACGTCCTCGGCGAGCAGCTGCTCCAGCTCGGCCAGATTGCCCGTAGCGGTCGCAGCGAAGAACCGCTCCGCCAGCGCTGCGCGACGCGTGGGGTCCACCGCGAAGCGCGCGGTCGGCTCCACCACGTGGTGGCTGGCTCGGGTGAAGATCTGCCGGCAGTTGTCCTGGGTCTTGCCGACGATCTGCGCGATGTCGTCGTAGCCGTAGCCGAACGCCTCGCGCAGCACGAACACCGCGCGCTCCAACGGTGAGAGCCGTTCCAGCAGCACCAGGAAGGCCATCGAGATCGACTCGCGCAGCTCCGTCCTACGCTGCGGGTCTAGCGCCGGGTCACCAGTGATCAACGGCTCGGGCAGCCAGGTGCCGACGTAGCGCTCGCGGCGCCGCCGAGCGGATCGCAGCTGGTCGATCGCCAGCCGGGTCGTCACCGTCGCCGCGTACGCCTTCGGCGAGGCGACCTGCTCCGCCCGCTTCTCGTGCATGCGGACGAACGCGTCCTGCACGACGTCCTCCGCCTCGGCGACGCTGCCGAGCATCCTGTACGCGATGCCAAACATCAACGGCCGCAGCTCGCCGTGCGTGAGCGCCGTCACCCCTCGATCCAAGCACGCAGTGTCACAGGCCCGAGGGCTGTCTCGTCTCAACGGGCGACATCAGACAGAACACATCTAGAAAGGACAGGCTGATGCAAATCCTCTTGGCAGGTGCTAGCGGCGCGATCGGGCACCGGCTGGTGCCGCAACTCGTCGAGCAGGGGCACCACGTCGTCGCCACGACCCGCACGCCGGCCAAAGCGGACGATCTGGCCGCGCTGGGCGCCGAGCCAGCGGTCGTCGACGTTCTCGATCGCAATGCCGTGATCGACGCGGTCGGCGCCGCGAAGCCGGACGTGCTCATCCACCAGGCGACTGCGCTCGCCGGGTCGTTCGACCTCAAGCATTTCGAGCGCTACTTCGCCCAGACGAACCGGCTGCGCACAATCGGCAGGTCGGGTAGCCGGGGGGAATCGCACCCCCCGGCTCCCACAGATCCGTACGTGACAGTCTCCCGTCATACGGCTCTTGTTGTCCTGATCATCTGGCGGCCGGTTTCGCCCAAGCCCAGTGTGCGAAGTACCGCGGCTGTGACACCGCCGCGCCGCTCATCGACTGGATCGCTTTGTTCCAGGTGCTGAGCTTCTTGTACTTGTTCATGATCCACCGCAGCAGGTAGGTGTTGATGCGATGGAGCACGGGATACAGCGCCGTGCGGTAGAAGGCCCCGTAGTAAGCGATCCACCCCCTCACCACCGGATTGATCATCCGGGCGAGGTCTTCGGCGCTGCTGCCGGTCCGCCGGTGCAGTCGCCAGGACCGTACCCGCTTCCCGATCTTCTTCAGGGCGTCCTTGCTGATCGCGGGCAGGAAGGACAGGAAGTGCACCCCATCCGCCCGCCGCGCGTGCCGTGGCCGGAACGTGTAGCCCAGGAACGTGAACGACGTGTGCTCGAACTCGCCACGCCGGTTACTGTCCTTGCAGTACACGATCTTCGTCTTGTCGGGATGCAACTCCAACCCGACCTCGGCCATCCGTTGCTGCAACGCGGCCAGCACTTTGCTGGCCTGCCACCGAGTGGCGCAGTGCACCACCGCATCGTCGGCGTAGCGCTCGAAGGCGACCGTCGGGAACTCCCGAGCCAGCCAGGTATCGAACGCATAGTGCATGAACAGATTCGTCAGCACGGGCGAGATCGCTGACCCTTATGAACAGCGTTGGTTTATGCGCAGCGCCCGGCGGTTGCCGCGGGTGGGTGCGGTCGTGACGACGAAACGCTGCGCATAACGCCGGACGGACTCTGATCACGCGGCTCGGCACGGTGCCGGGCTTTCGTGATTGGAGGTCGACCGTCGTGACGGCTGTTTCCGAACTGGTGTCCGGGTTGGACGCCGAGTTGGCCCGTCTGGGTTACAAGCCCTCGACGATGGTCTGGTACAGGGGCTGCTGGCGCCGCCTGGAGGGGTTCTTCGCTTCGCGTGGCGTGCAGGAGTTCTCGCTGGATGTCGCGATGGCGTGGGTCGATCAGGCCTGCGGCTTCTTCGACAAGGAGCAGGCCGGCACGCTGAAAGCGACCGACGTGTACTTGTTCCGGGTCGCGGCGATGCTCGACGACTTCGCCGTCCACGGCGCGGTGCTGCGTCGTTACGCCCGCACGGTGGACAAGCTGACCGCAGTCGAGGCCGACGTTCTGGCGCGGTTCCAGGCATGGCTCCGGGACAGTGGCTGCGCCGCGTCGACGGTGCGCGCCTACGGCACGGTAGCCGGGGAATTCCTCGCATTCACCGGCACGAGGGGCGGGCTGGCCGGGCTGGACGCCAGGATCATCGACGCGTTCGTGGCCACCCTGGCCGGCTACCAGGCCAAGACGGTGGAACACAAACTGTGCGCCGTCCGATCGTTCCTGCGGTTCGCCAGCAACGACGGACTCGTCGACGGCACGATGCTGGAGGCGGTGCCGGCGGCGAAGTCGTCCAGACAGGCCAGGATCCCGTCGGTGTGGGATCCGGCCGACGTGGCCAAGATCCTGCGGGCGGTCGACCGCGGAAACCCGTGCGGCAAACGCGATTACGCGATCATCCTGCTGATCACTCGGCTCGGGCTGCGCGGCATCGACGTCAAAAGGCTGCGGTTCGCCGACCTCGACTGGCCCGGTAACCAGCTGTCGGTGGTGCAGGCCAAGACCGGCCACCGGGTGGCGCTGCCGCTGCTCAAGGACGTCGGCTGGGCGGTCATCGACTACCTGCGTCACGGCCGCCCGGCATGCGACTGCCCGCAGGTGTTCGTCCGGCACACCGCCCCGATCGGTCCGTTCTCCGACCAGGATCACCTGCACCAGATCCTGGCCAAGCACGCCCGGACCGCCCGCGTGCCGCTGGGCGAGCAGCGCCGCCACGGCATGCACTCGCTGCGGCACACGCTGGCGACCCGGCTGCTGGAAGACGGCACCCCGGTCGAGCAGATCGCCGACATCCTCGGTCACCAGTCGGTCGCGTCGACCGGCGTGTACTTGAAATCGTCGCTGCGGTTGTTGGCGCAGTGCGCCCTGGACCCGGACGCACCGACGCCGGGGCTGACACGATGAGCGCGGTCCTCACGCTGCCGGACGCGATCGCGGCGCTGGTGGCCGAAAAGCGTGCCGTCGGCTACCGCTACAACGCCGAGGCGCGGGTGCTGGCCCGGTTCGAGGCGTTCAGCCGCCGCGAGTTCCCCGAGTCGGACACGCTCACCGAGGCGTCGGTGCAGGCGTGGATCGCCGCGGCCCGGCGGCGGCAGGTCCAACCGGCGACCTTGCAGGGGCTGGCCGCGCCGGTCCGGGAGTTGGCCCGCTGGCTGGGCCGGCACGGCGAGACGGCCTACCTGCTGCCCCGGGCCGCGTTGCCCAGGCCGGCCCGGTACGTCCCGCACATCTACACCGACCAGCAACTGGCGGCGCTGTTCGCGCAGACCGACCGATGCCACTACTGCGCGGAGGTTCCGCTGCGGCACCTGGTCATGCCGGTGCTGTTCCGCACGATCTACGCCTGCGGGCTGCGCTGCTCAGAAGCCCGGCTGCTGCGCGTCGAGGACGTCGACATCGACATCGGCGTGCTGCAGATCCGCGACGCGAAAGGCGGCAAAGACCGGCAGGTCCCCGCCTCCGAGCCGCTCCGCGAAAGGCTGGCCGGCTACCACAGCCAGGTCGCCGGGCATCCGAACCGGCGGGACTGGTTCTTCCCCGGCGCCAGGCCGGGCCAGCCGCTGACGCTCGGCAACGTCTACCACAACTTCCGCCGGTTCCTCTGGCAGGCGGGCATCTCCCACGGCGGACCCGGGCACGGACCCCGGGTTCACGACCTCCGAACTACCTTTGCGGTGAACAACCTGCGGTCCTGTTCGCCCAGGGGCGCGACGTCGGCGCGCTGCTGCCGGTGCTGCAGTCCTACCTGGGCCACTCATCCATCGCCGACACCGCCTACTACCTGCACCTGACCGCCGAGTCCTACCCGGACATCACCACCCGCGTGCAACAGGCGATCGGCGATGTCGTCCCGCCCGTCACGGCAGGACCGTCTGATGGCCACTGACTTCGCGGTCTTCCTGCGCCGCTTCCTGACCAGCCACCTGGCCGGGCTGCGCGGCTACTCAACCAACACGATCGCCTCCTACCGCGACGCGTTCAAACTCCTGATCTGCTACTTCCGCGACGAGCGTTCCATCCCACCGGACAAGCTCACCCTCGAGCTGATCGACGCCGCCGCCATCACCGGGTTCCTCGACTGGCTGCGCACCAGCCGGCACAACAGCGCCTCGACCTGCAACCAGCGGCTGGCCGCGATCGACTCGTTCTTCACCTGGATGCAGACCCAGGACCCGGCCCGGATGGCCTGCTGCCAAGACATCCTCGCGATCCCCGCCAGCAAACACGACCGCCCGGCGGTGGCTCACCTATCCGTCGAGCAGACCCGGCAACTGCTCGCCGCACCCGACCGATCCACCCGCAACGGCCGACGCGACGCGACCCTGCTGGCCACCCTCTACGACACCGCGGCCAGGGTTCAGGAACTCGCCGATCTGACCGTGCGTGACCTTCGCCTGGATCACCCCGCGATGGCCGCCCTGACCGGCAAAGGACGCAAGACCCGTCACGTCCCGCTCGGCGCCAACACGACAGCGCTGCTGGCCGCCTACCTCGCCGAACGGCATCTCGACGGCCAGGGCTACGAGGACCACCCGGTGTTCTTCAACCAGCGTCGGGACAAACTCAGCCGCGGCGGAATCGCCTGGATCATTCACAAGTACCAGACCCGAGCAGCCGACCCGGCACTCGCCAACGCCCACCTCAGTCCACACGTCCTCCGGCACAGCCGGGCCATGCACCTCTACGACAGCGGTGTTCCGCTGCCCTACATCCGCGACATCCTCGGCCACGTCGACCTAGCCAGCACCGAGATCTACGCCCGCGCCTCCACCGAGGCCAAACGCAAGGCCCTCGAAGCCGTCTACGCCGACGTCGTCACCGCCGACCTGGCCGAATGGAACCAGAACCCCGAACTGCTCGACTGGCTCGCCAGCCTCTGACCCCGTCCGGCGTTATGCGCAGCGTTTCGTCGTCACGACCGCACCCACCCGCGGCAACCGCCGGGCGCTGCGCATAAACCAACGCTGTTCATAAGGCGGATTATGCGCAGCTGCGCATAATGAGCCCTGTGGGGTTCCCCGGTCCCGCTTCAGCAAGACCCCGTCGGGCTGCTGCACGTCCGCGGCCAGCCACCGCTTCACGTACAACACCACCCAACGGGCATCGGTGTGTGCCTCGACGGCCTTGACGATCAGGTCCCACCGGACGGTGTCGAAGAACTTCCGGACATCCAAATCGATCGTTCCCGGTAGGGACCGCCCTCGCGGGTGGCCCCCCGGACAGATCCCAGCGAGCGGAACTACCGCACTGGGCTCCTGCCTTGGGTGCGGGCGTCGAACCGGACGTTCGGCCAGGGATGCGTGATACGGGCAGCAGGCAGCCATCGTGCTTCGAGCCGGCCCATCCTCTGCCAGGTCAGGCGGTGGCGCTGGCTCCGGCGCCGAAGCGTCCGGCCCCAGTGCCGCGTGACCTGCTTGCGGAAGGCCGTCACGGCCGCGATGTTGCCGGGCACCGCGTAGTAGGCGGTATGTCCCCGCACCACGCTGCCCAGCCATTGCCCCTGCTCTGCGATGGGCCAATGCCGACGTTGCTCGAGCAAGGCGTTCACCTCGCGCAGCTTGGCCGCCATTCTTTTCGCGATCGTCTTGCGCCGCAGCGCGAACCGTCCCGCTCTCGTCTTCCCGCACATGTGCGTGAAGCCGAGGAACGCGAACGTCTCGGGCCTACCGAGGCCCCGCCGCCTGCGGTTCTCGGCGGCGAACCGCCCGAACTCGATCAGGCGTGTCTTCTCGGTGTTCAGCTCCAGGTTGAACCTGGCAAAGCGTTGCACCAGGTCCGCTTGGAACCGTTCGGCATCAGCGCGATGCTGAAAGCCAACAACGATGTCGTCGGCGAAACGCACGATGATCACGTCACCATGCGCCTGCCGCTTCCGCCAGTGCTGGGCCCACAGATCGAAGACGTGGTGCAGGTAGACGTTGGCGAGCAGGGGCGATGCTGTGGCCCCTTGCGGGGCTCCCTCCTCGCTTGTCGACCACGACCCGTCCTCGATCACTCCCGCGTTCAGCCATTTCTGGATGAGCCGCAGGACCCGCTTGTCCGCGATCCGATGCTCGACGAACGTGCGCATCCACCCGTGGTCGATGGCGTCGTAGAAGCCACGGATGTCCGCGTCGAGTATCCAGTTCACCTTCTTCTTGTCGATCCCGACCGCCAGCGCATCGAGCGCCTGGTGCGGGCTACGCCCTGGCCGGAACCCATAAGAGAAGCCGACGAAGTCCACCTCGTAGATTGCGTTCAGCACCTCGACGACCGCCCGCTGGAGGATCTTGTCCTCCACGGCGGCGATGCCGAGCGGGCGAGCCCGCCCGTCCGCCTTGGCGATGTACGCCCTCCGCGATGGCTTCGCCCGGTAGGCGCCGCGATGGACCCTGGCGTGCAGGTCCTGAAGGTTGGCCTCCAGGTCCTGCCCGTAGGCTCCCCACGTCACCCCGTCCACCCCCGTCGCGGCCTTCGGGTTGATCGCCCGGTAGGCCCTGCGGAGCCGGTCGACGGTGACGTGGTGCAGCAGCGCGGTGAACCGCGCGTTCCTGTCCTTTCGTGCAGCTTGGCGCACACGTTCCAGCGCACTTGACGCGTCGACATCACGGCTCAGGGTCCGCGACGCGTTTTGCTGGTCCGTGTTCCCCTTGGCCAGCCGTCTTTCCTCCACCGGCTCCGCCACCGGTCGCCCGGTGTTGTTCGCCCGCTTCACAGGTACTACACGGCTGTCAGACTTCCCACGGTCGTTCATCTCGGGCGTGCGGCTTTCGCCTTCCCCGAGCGGCCCGCCCTGCCATCACCGCGTGGCGGGCAACCGTGGGATCTCCCGGTTCTCGTGCTTAGAGACTCAACGCATGCGCAGGCTCTCTGACCGCGCGGGGTCCGCTGACAGCTCGCGATAACGCGGCCAGCGATGTTGCCTTCCGGCCACTGGGACGGCGTCGGCACCCCGGAGAGTTGATTTCGCGGCTCAATGACCCGGCCTACGTCTTCCTCTGTCAACGCTTCGCCTGCGTCCTCACGGGCGCCGACGCATGACTCGAGGTCACCGTGGATCGCTAGTCCTTCGATGTAGGACGTTTCCATGTCCCTTCTCTAAGCCGGTTTATCCCGGCGCTCCCCAGTCGTACATCCAGCATCGTTGACGGCAGGCCCCGACCGCATCCAGCGCCGACCGGTTGGGCCGGTAGCCGTAGGAGTCCGGATGAAACACCGGCTCCACTCGCGCTTCCAGCCTGGCCGCCGCCACCGTCTGAGCCACCCGATCGCCGACGGTGGGCACCCCTAACGTTCTGGTACCCAGTCCATGCGGCTTGGCGATTTCCACCGCCTTCACCGGCGGCGGAAAGTAGGTCCCCGACGACATCCGATTCCAGATCTTGTAGAGATTGTTCTTCAGATCCGCCTCGAACGCCTCCAGCGACTGCCCATCCACCCCCGGCCCACCCTGATTCCCCTTCACCTTGAGCCAGGCGTCCCACACCTCCTGTTTCGAGATGTCGAACGGCTTGCCAGACGACTTCAACTTCTCCACCTGATTCCTCCCGGAACTCCGGTTGATCAAACAGACGAAATCACGGACAACCCGGCCCCTTCGCTCCACCCCCATTACCGGGGCTTCTGCACTACTACGAGCCGGTCCGTCGGCGTGTCCCGCGCCGGTACTCACGTCCTCAAGCGGCCGAGTCCCCTCCACCGCCGAGGCACTCCCTGTCGCCGCGCAGCTGAGGCGCGGCAGTGTCGGGACACGCCTTCTCACGTTCCGTACGAGAGCGGCAGATCAGGCTCACGCCGCCTCCACACCGGACACCGCCAGGCCAATAGACGGGCACCCGCCTGGCTCATCCCGGGATACACACCACATCCCGGTTTCGATGTCATCTGAAAGAGTTTCGATGCTTCGACAACAGTCGTCTTCCCGATCCCCACCTGACGCCTCCTGGACGCCTTTTCCTCATCGCTCACCACGACGGTCTTCAGCCAACGCAGCATGAGGCGGTTTGGAGCCTCCCCCCGCAGGGCGGCTCCGAAGGGCCAAACCTTCATCTCTCATACAGCACCGCATCAAGAAGCTTCTACCTACACGTGATCAACTCCTATCTGCGTTCGTGACACACGGCGTGACTCCGTTTTCAGCCGGCTGAGTTCTCGACGCACCGGTCTGATCCAGGCGGCGATGGTCGGCATAGAAAGACGTTCTGCGTGTCGGTCCGCGACGTAGGAACGTCCTCCTGATGCGCTTCGGGCTTGGTGTCCCACGCGATGAGGAGGACGTTCACGAGCAACGGTAATGGTGTGTCGCGCGGTGACCGCAACCGCAACGCGCGGCTGGCCCGGCTGCGCAGTTTGGTGCCGGTGACCAATGCCATCGTCGGGATCGATCTGGCCGATGCGAACCAGATGGTGGTGGTGACCGATCACGACTCGAAGGTGCTGGCGCGTAAGACATTCCGGTGCCGCGCCTGGGACCTCGGCCTGGCGTTGGACTGGGCCGCCGACCGCGCCGCGGCGAACGGGTTCGCCGGTGCCACGGTGGCGTGCGAGCCGACCGGTCACCGCTGGCGGGTGCTCGGTCAGCTCGCCGCCGATCGGTCGATGTGTGTGCAGCGCTGGTGAGGCCAGGCCGGTGCCGGCAACCGCAGCGGGCAGGTCGTCTCGAAGGCACGCCGAAAGCGACCAGATCTACCGCGAGCGGCCGACTCAAAGCCCGGCTGAGGCCGATGCGCGGGATGAAGACGGCCCACTCGCTGCGCACAGTCGCAGCCGGGCACGCGTTCGTGCAGAACCTGCGCCGCGGCCACTACGAAATCACCGTCGACTTGCCCGTCCACGATCGCGTCCAGGTCGCGTTCACCGAGCTCGCCCTCTGCCTCTAACCGCTGCCATCAACGCGCCAGGCCGCAGCGCTGGGCCCGATCAATCAACGCAACAGCGCCGATCGCACAGCATCGCCGCGCGATCCACGTCCGCCCCCTCGGCGAGAATCGCGCGCAGCGCGGCGCCGATCTCCCGTTCCGCCTCAACCAGCGCGGCCTCGGCACTGGCGCGCCTCGCAATCGCAAGAAACACTGTGGTGGCCGCGTCTTCGACGCGCCGCCGCCGCTCCAGCCGTTCACGCTCCAGTTCGACCATCCGCGTACGGGCCCGCGCCCGCGCAGCCTGTGCCGCGCTCGCCGACTCCCCCACCGACGCCAACCTCCACCGGCGCTACCGCAGCGCCGGGTACAGACTCAGCACCAATCCGCGGTCGCACGCGGAAGAAGATTCCGACCACCGCAGGGCGTTGTCCACGGCGCGTCCGACGATGCATCGAAGAGGTCGCTGCTGTCGCCGCCGCGCTCAACGGCCGGCCCCACAAGACACTCGGCTGGAAGGCACCTGCCGAAGCCCTGAACGAGCATGCAGATCCTCAACAGCGACGCGACCCAATTCGGCGGCAGCGGGGTGTCCTTCGGCGAAGCCACCCCCGAGACCGTGCCATGGAACGACCTGCCGTACTCCGTCTGCGGAACCCTTCCTCCGCTCGGCGTGGTCTGGCTCGCGCACGAGCCCGTATGACCCGGCAGGTGTAGCGCAGCAGTGTGGCCACGCCGCCGTGCTCGGCGTCGCCATGGCGCGGCTGCTCGCTGGGTACGTATCAGAGGCGAGGTCGCCGTCTCTAGGTCAGTGAAGGGGCGGCCGACGGCAATGGCCAGGGGGTAATAGCGTGCCGTGTCCAGGGGAATCGTGGGTCACAAGCCGCATGGCACGCCAACTCGCAGCCAGTTCTTCGCCGGAGCCGGCGCGACGAGTGCCGGCGGTTTCCCTTGCGGGGTGACGGAATGCTGCGCTCGCAGAAGGGCGGGGCACTGTTCGATGGCGTCGTTGCGGGAGCGGGGGGAGGCTCGAGATGAACGGAAAGTATGTGGGCTACGTCGGGGGTCATGACCCGCTGCACGCATTCTTGTGCGGGATCCTCCGTGATGGCATGGGAGTGCGCGAGCCCCGGCCGGCATTCCGTGTCTTCCGTTTGTCCGGCAGCAACGAGGTCTACGCGTACGAGGAGAAGTCCAGCGGCACGAAGATCATCTGCAAGTTCTTCGGCACGAGGTTCGGTTGGGACCGGGATAAAGCAGCCGGGATGGCCCGCCGGGAGTACGACGGCCTTGAGACACTGCGCCGGTACGACCTGATCGGGTCACCGCACCACGTGATTCGGCCGCTGGGCTTCAATCGGGAGATCAACGGTGTGCTGGCGGTCGAGTACTACGCCGGCGAGGAATTCAGCCAGGCGATCGCGCGCGCGACGCAGTACCGGGACGACGCTCATCTCTACTGGCGGCTGACCGCACTGGCCTACTTCCTGGCCACGCAGCACAACCGAACGGCCAACGGGGCAACCGTCGATTTCGATCCCGAATGCAGGTACCTCGACAAGCTGGTCGCCAGGTTGCAGACGGTCGGCCGGATCGGACAGTGGGACATCGACGAGCTGTCGTGGCTGCGGGACCGCTGGCGGGACCGGCCGCAGATGTGGCAGGACCGGCAGGTGTGGCTGCACGGCGACGCGACGCCGGCGAACTTCCTGTTCGGTCATGGCATGGACGTCGCTGCGATCGATCTGGAGCGCATGAAGCGCGGGGATCGGATGTTCGACGTCGGGCGGGTCGCCGGCGAGCTGCAGCATGCGTTCATGAACACCGTCGGTGACAGGCACCGTGCGGAGCCGTTCATCGGGCATTTCCTGTGGGAATACAGCTGCCATTTCCCTGACCGTCTGCGGACGTTCGAGTCGATCACCGCGCGCGTGCCGTACTACATGGCGCTGAATCTGCTGCGGATCGCGCGCAATGACTACATCGACCGGGGGTACGGGGGCAGGCTCGTGGCGCGAGCGAAGAAGCTGCTTCGAGCCGCTTGAGATGCCGGAGCGCGCTGGGTGATGGCTGAGGCGCTGCCCGGCCGCTGATCGGGTCGGCGGGATTCACCCGACAAGCGGGTTGGGACCGGCCCGAAACACTCAGGTCAGTGAATCCGGCCACGAGCTCCGCCGTGAGAGGCTGGCGGCGCCGGCATCGGGGACATCAGGTAGCTCAGGAGCCTGCCCCGACGTTGAGCATCTGGAGCTTGACCGTGCTGAAATGTCGAGAGCAAGGAGTAATGAGAGCGGGGCATGGACATTCGAGCGGTCGCCTTCGACGTGAACGGCACTCTGGTCAGGATCCTCACCGAGGACCACATGGATCAGATCTTCCGCGCCGCGGCGCACTTCCTCACCTATCAGGGCATTGACCTGCGCCGAGACCACGTCCGGGATCTCTACTTCCAGATCATGAAGGAGCAGCAGCAGGCCAGCCCGGAGACGCATCCCGAATTCGACGCGGTCGCGATCTGGCGCAGCATCCTCGACACGCACCAAACGGCGTTCACGCGCAGCCTGCCGGCCGAGAAACTCGCACAGATCCCGCTGTTCCTCGCCGAGATGTCACGCGGCATCGCGCGCCGCCGCCTGAGCCTCTACCCCCATGTACGCGCGACCCTGGACGTGCTGCGTGAGCGATACCCGCTCGCCGTTGTCACCGATGCACAGACCGCGTACACGCGTGCTGAGCTGCACAAGGTCGGTCTGCTCGACTACTTCGATCCGATCATCGTTTCCGGCGACTACGGCTACCGCAAACCCGACCGGCGACTCTTCCAATCGGCCCTCGACAAGATGGGAGTGCCCGCCCAGAACACGTTGTACGTCGGCAACGACATGCACCGTGACATCTTCGGTGCGCAGGAGACAGGAATGATTACCGTGATGTTCGACTCCGACCAGGGAACGAAGGTCCACCACGACTGCGCTCCCGACTTCACGATCACGGACTTCCGCGACCTCCTGACAATCCTCGACCTGCCCTGACCGCGCGGTCGGCTGGCGACGCCGCCATCCTTTGACGCTGCCAAGGCTCATCCTGGGCCGGCCCTGCTTTTGAGTTGGGCGAGCACGCGGCCTGCCGCCTGGACGGCGTCGGTGTGCTCAAACGTCGCGGTGTCGCATCGCAGCCGACATGTGGCGAGAGGCCCGTCCTCGCCACGGGGGAAGCGAGACGGGCCCCTCACTTCGGACGGTACGCGACCGTGTCGTGACGTCAAGTGAACAACTGGCCTGGCAGCAAGCGGACAGCCCCTGAACTCCCGGTAGCCGTTGACCCGGTCACCTGGCAGCGTCCCCTGCGTATCAGCCGATCCCCTGGGGTCTTGACATTCAACGGGGGACGCCAAGCCTCGGGGTGGCGGCACTGGCCGTGAGGGCACCGTCCCGCATCCCGTGCTCGGGAGGACCGGCCTCCCGGATGCCGCAGGACGAGACTCAGCTGCTGCTGTAGCGACCACCCGTGAAATCGCCGTCACGGGCCAACGGCACCCGCGGTCATCACCGCCGCTGGCTTTGTCGCCGGTTCGTTCGTGCCCGCGCGGGCGAACGCGAACCGCCGAGCAGCTGGCGAAAGACGGCCTCACAGCCGGGCCCGGTGTCTACCTGACAGATCGTCGATCTCCGGAAGGTCGCGAAAAAGGCGCGGCAGGTAGTTGGGCGTCGACGGCTCCGGCAGCACACCGGTTCGCTGCCACACCTCCAACGCCTCCATGAACGCGCCCGTGCTGCCGTAGTAGCGCCCACCAATGAGGGTCGCCACCCCCGCCAGCGTGGAGATGACAGGCGGCGGCTCGTCCAAGTCCATCAACATCCGCAGCGCGTCACCGCGAGCGAGCAGCACCTGCACCGCCAGGGCCACATTCAGGTCATCCCGGGGGCTTAGCGGGTTGACCGCGTCGGCCACCAGAATCTCCCCCTTCGAGGGTGGGCATCACACCGCATCGCCGTCCGCTGTCGTCACGTCCCAAGCGCGTTCCTGCCAGCCGCACCGTGCCGTACCGTACCGGGGCGCGCTCACTCACGCCGCAGGTAGCGCGACGATCCCCGAGCAGGCCACGGTCGGTCACCTCAGCGGCGTTCAACTCCTCGCCCAGCATCGACTTCACCGGATAGCGCCACAGCGCAGCCACGGCCTGCATACCAGCCCCCACTCGAGGTTGGATCGCAGCATCACGGCTGGAGCCGCAGACGCCACATATCGTTGACGACCCGGTTGGCGGCGTGAAGGTTCGCCTCACCCCTCTCGCGAGTGGTCTGCCATGACGGACGCTGTGTTCGCGTGGAGTTGAGCCCGCCGCTGCAAGTGTGTCCGTCGTGTTCCGCGTCAAGACCCGACAGGGATCGATAGTCGGCCGCGCCCCGAGGGCGTCTGATCATGTTCCGCACGGCCGCGATCTCCGCGGACATGTCATCCGGATCGTTGTCGATCTCGGCCAGTGAGCTGACCTGGCCAGTGCCCCATGGCGGCTGTCCCTGCCCGACGGTCCTGCAGCAGGGTCCATCGGATCCAGCCGTTGGGCCCATCACCACATGACCGGTAGCGGCGAAAGGTGCCCGGGCCTTGTCCCAACTCCGTCCGCGGCGGCGACGGCGAGGCGGCCACGCCCGCCGCGCTCAGCCCTACACATGCGGGACGGCCTGAGAAAGGAACCTCTCGATTGCCGACGGGGCTCCGACGCGGCGAGCGCTCAGCTGCTGAGCGTCTCGATCACATCCTTCGAGTGCGTCACCGGCAGCCGGCTGCCCTCCAGCTCGATCCGTGACCCGCTCGCGTTGTCGATCAGCTCTAGCACCCGCACATTCACCCGCCGGTGAACTTTCACGGTGAGGCCGACACGAGGAACCTGAAAGGCAAGCGCGGTGGGCTCCTTGCGCCTGCTGCGGCCGGCGAAGCCGTACACCATCGTGGCGGAAACGCCGACCAGCATGTACGCGGGCAGACCGGACGCGGCGTCCGCGGCGCGCATCCCCGCCAGCGAGCCAGCGGCCGTGCCCACGCTCTGCCCGACACTACCGAGCATGCTTCCCGCGGCGTCGCCCGCCATGCCACCCACGAACAGGCCACCGGTGTGGCCGCCCGGGTTGAACTGACCGGCAGCCACCACGTCGTCCCTAATCCCGCGCGCGCTCAGCGCTGCCTGGACCACTTCGACCATCCTCCCCTTCGACATCGCGAGCTCTCCTTCGTCGCCACCGATCGCGGCGCTGATCGTAACTTCCGCAAACCGGACAACTACCATGTCGCCGCCCGTACGCCAGCCGCCGCTGGCAAACCGCTGCCTCGCCCGATCGAAGATCGTGACCTCGTCACCATCGAGGGCCGCCCCCAAACGCCATCTGGAGCCACCCCGAACAGGGCCAACCGTGCCTGCTCGACTTCCTCGCTCGACGTCCTCGCCGCATGACCACACGACAGGTCCGACCGACCCGAGCCGGGGCCCGCTCGTCGAGTCGAGCGCTCGATGTGGACTCGTGCGCGCAGGTGTGGCAGCCAGCCTTGCAACGCTGGGGTCGGCTTCCGCGCCTTTCGCTCGGTTGATCTCCCGACGCGTTCTTCGAGGACTGGCGGTGGGCATCACGTCGCCGCCGCACCCCCTTTACGTCGCCGAGACTGCACCCCCGACCCGGTGCGGGCCGAACCCCGAACTTGACGATCTGTACTCGCTGACGGCTGACGCGCAGTGCACGTCGACCGCGCCGAATCGATCCCGGGCGGCTTCAGCAGGACGCTCGCTGTCGATCACGGCGGGCACGAAGGTCTACTCGCCAGCGTCGAGTTGAGCTTTCCACCCGGCAATACTGTAAGTGCCGTTCTGTCGGCTCCGTGCGGTGAGCGCCCACACCCAAGCGGTCACCGACCGGCCGCGCTGCGTCGGGTTGCCAGTGGTCTGGCACATCGAGTACCCGCGCCTCGCCTAGGGCGCTGTGGCGTTGGCGCGGTGGAAGAATTCGCCGGCCACCGCGCCGCAGCACGATGTCCCGTAGCTCATCCCGGCAGTACCGCCACTGCCCGCCGCCCGCGGTCAGCACCGCGTGCGGCAGCAGCCCGTCCCGCCGCCACCGGTGCAACGTGTTGCGGTGCACCCCCAGCAACACGGCCGCCTCCCCCGGCCTCAGCCACCGCTTCTCATCGATCCGCCGCGGCACCGGTTGCGGCGGTCGGGGCACCAGCAGCCCGGCCGGCGGCAGCCCCGCCCGCCGGGCTGACCGGATCCGCCAGCTCACCGCACGGGGCGTCAGCCCCACGACCGGGGCCTGCAGTATCTACTGACGACGCGCCTCCCAGCCCTTCGTCGATGTGATCGGTCGTGCCGTCCACGGCGATCTAGAGATAGTTGTTGGCTGCTGCGGCAATGTGGCGCCGGAGCCGCCGTACGCCGAGCTGCTCGAGTCCCGACGCGCAGCCGGCCGCTGCGGTGTCGGCCACCGGCCGACTAGCGTCGACCTCACCGATGCGGGCGAGCTCTTGTGCACCTCGGAAGCAAACTGCCACCGGCGGCCCACATGGCGCGGATGCTGGCGGGGGTGGTCTGCCGAGGCGACACTGGTACCCGCACGTTCGCACGGCGATGAACCTCCGCACCCCGGCTAGTAGTCGTGGGTCATCGTCGATGCCCGGCCTTTCTTCATGGGCAGCGACGCCTGGGTGCGGTCCAGCGCCTGCACCGAGGACTTCGCGTCCAGGCACAGCACGATCGCTTGCTGCGGCGGGTTGAGATACAACCCGACGACGTCGATCAGCTTCTCCTCGAAGCGTGGCGGCATACCGTTCGCACTGTCGCCGCCAACGGCCGGCGGTGATCGTCTCGATAGTCTGAACCGTCGGACGGCGGCTGGGGGTGGTCAGGTTGCCGGGTTGTGCTGATTCGGGTCCGCTCGGCGGCCGACCTGCCCGCGTGCGTCGCCGTGCTGCGGCGCGCTCACCAGGCGGACAGGGGTATCCGGCGCGGTGGCCGAGCAACCCGGCAGGCTGGCTGCGCCCGGCGGGACTGCTCAGGTCGCGGGTCGCCCTCCAGGAGGACGCAGTCCCCGGCCGCGTCGCCGTGACCCGCGGAGTGAACAGCAGGCTTGCGCGGCAGGCGACCGGACGTGCTTGGTCGGTCAGCTCCCGGAACCAGCGTTCGACCAGGTTCACCCACGACGATGAGGTCGGGGTGAAGTGCAGGTGGAAGCGGGGATGCTTGGCCAGCCAGGTCGTGACGTCGGGGTGCTTGTGGGTGGTGTAGTTGTCACAGATCAGATGCACCTGCAGGCCCTTGGGTACTTCGCGGTCGATCTTGCGGAGGAACTTCAGGAACTCCTGGTGCCGGTGCCGAGGTAGGCATTGGCCGATGACCGTGCCGGTGAGCACATCCAACGCGGCGAACAGCGTCGTCGTGCCGTTTCTCTCGCTATGCGGTGAGGACGCCGGACAGCTCTATGAGGGCAGCACCCACGCGGTCTGGCTCCACGACCATATGCAGATGCTCACCGTGCAGTGGTGTGTCTCATCATTGATTGACTGATTGGAGTGCGACTCGTCCGCGGGCGATCTTGGCGAGGATGTCGTCGGCGGTTGCGGTCCAGACGAACGGTTTCGGGTCCGTGTTGTGCGCGGTGAGGTATTCCTCGATCTTGGCGATCAAGTCCGGGACGGAGTGGAACACACCGCGGCGCAGGGCTGAGAGCACCGGGCTGGCCGGGTCATCCGGCTGTTCGTGGACCCGGCAGGGCGGGGCCGCGGCGTGGGGCGACTGCTACTCGACGGCGCGGCGGCGTCCGCGGTCAAGCGCGACTTGCAGCCGGCTGCTCCACGTCTTCGACGACGCCCAGGACGCCATCGCCGTGTACGAACGAGCCGGTTGTCGCTGGCCGGCACCGGCGACGCATCCTGGTCGACACCCTGAGGGGCCACCTCGACGCTGCGGTACTACGTCAAGCCATAGAGCCTGCGACCGAACCATCCCCAGTCGTAGCCGCAGGCAGGGCGCTTCGTCCGGCGGGCTGGCTGGGTCACGCCGCCACACGGATGAGCACCGTTGACCGCGGCCGGCGGGGGGCTGCGCCTTCGGTGACGGCGCCTCGAGGGTTTTAGTAGTCCATGCCGCCCATGTCGGGGGCACCGGCGGCCGCGTGGCCCTTCTCCGGTTTGTCGGCGATGACCGCCTCCGTGGTCAGGAACAGCGCGGCGATCGACGCGGCGTTCTGCAGCGCCGACCGGGTCACCTTGGCCGGCTCGACGATGCCCGCCTCGAACATGTCGACGTACTCGCCGGTTTCGGCGTTCAGACCGTGGCCGGCCGGCAGACTCGCCACCTTCTCGGCCACCACACCGCCTTCGAGGCCGGCGTTGATCGCGATCTGCTTGAGCGGCGCGGTGAGCGCGACCTTGACGATGTTCGCGCCGGTCGCCTCGTCACCGGTCAGGTCCAGCTTCTCGAACGCAGTGCCGACCGCGTTGGACAGGGCCACGCCGCCGCCGGCCAGCAGCCCCTCTTCGACGGCCGCCTTCGCGTTGCGCACGGCGTCCTCGATGCGGTGCTTGCGCTCCTTGAGCTCGACCTCGGTGGCAGCGCCGACCTTGATCACCGCGACACCGCCGGCCAGCTTGGCCAGACGCTCCTGCAGCTTCTCCCGGTCGTAGTCCGAGTCGCTCTTCTCGATCTCGGCGCGGATCTGGTTGACCCGGCCCTGGATCTGCTCCGCCTCACCGGCACCTTCGACGATCGTCGTCTCATCCTTCGAGACGACGACTCTGCGGGCCCGGCCGAGCAGGTCGAGTCCGGTGTTCTCCAGCGTCAGGCCCACGGTTGCGGAGATCACCTGAGCACCGGTCAGGATCGCGATATCGCCGAGCATCGCCTTACGGCGGTCGCCGAAGCCGGGGGCCTTCACGGCGACCGAGGGGAACGTGCCGCGGATCTTGTTGACAACCAGGGTGGCCAGGGCTTCATCCGCGACGTCTTCGGCAATGATCGCCAGCGGCTTGCCAGTCTGCATCACCTTCTCCAGCAGCGGCAGCAGGTCCTTCACGTTGGAGATCTTCGACTCGACGATCAGGATGTACGGGTCATCGAGCACCGTCTCCATCCGCTCGGCGTCGGTCACGAAGTAGGGGCTGATGTAGCCCTTGTCGAAGCGCATCCCCTCGGTCAGCTCCAACTCCAGCCCGAAGGTGTTGGATTCCTCGACGGTGACGACGCCCTCCTTGCCGACCTTGTCCAGGGCCTCGGCGATTACCGCACCGATGCTGGTGTCCGCGGCCGAGATCGACGCGGTCGCCGCGATCTGCTCCTTCGTCTCGACGTCCTGGGCGGCGTGCAGCAGGGCTTCGGACACCGCCGCGACAGCCTTCTCGATGCCCCGCTTGAGCGCCATCGGGTTAGCGCCGGCCGCCACGTTGCGCAGGCCTTCCTTGACCAGGGCCTGGGCCAGCACGGTCGCCGTGGTGGTTCCGTCACCGGCCACGTCGTCGGTCTTCTTCGCTACTTCCTTGACCAGCGCGGCACCAAGGTTCTCGTAGGGGTGCTCCAGCTCGATCTCCTTGGCGATGCTCACCCCATCGTTGGTGATCGTGGGGGCCCCCCACCTCTTGTCCAGCACCACGTTGCGGCCCTTCGCGCCGAGCGTCACCTTCACCGCGTCGGCGAGGATGTTCATGCCGCGCTCCAGGGCGCGGCGGGCCTCCTCATCGAACGCAATCATCTTGGCCATGGTCGTTGTCCTTTGCCTATCTCGTGCCAGATCAGCACTGGGTGGACCGACCGGCGATGCCCGCGACGGACGGCGCCCAATTGCTGGACGCCTCATCGGGATCGATTAGCACTCACAAGACGAGAGTGCTAACTCAGGTGTAGCACTCGGCCCCGACAACCGCAACAGACCGGCCCGCTCCGACGGTGTCCGCGGACGCTCACCGACACTCCTCACCCGGCGCGGACAACCGATCGGCAGGGCGATCCACGCAGACGGTGAGGCCGTGGCCCGGACTGCCGGCTGTCCCGTTAGCACCGCGAGGTCGCCAACGACGCGGTTCGGATGGTTGGGCCACATGTGCAAGAGTTTTGCGCCGGCTGGTCATGGGGTACACCAGCCGCCCGACGATGCCCCCACGATCACGGCGCGCTATGAAGAGGCGCCGGGCGTGATCAAGTGGGACTCTGCGCAGTGCACCACCGCGTACAAGCAGGTACGACATCCATCGGTCAGCCGAGTAGGTGGAGCAGTGTGCTTCCGACTGGGCCGAGCCAGTGCGCGATGGTGGTGATCGCGGTGCCGAGGCTGCTCGCTGAGGTGATGATCGCTCCGGCCTTCCGAGCGGCGGCGAGTAGACCTGACAGGCGATCCGCGGTGTCGCGGTGGGTTGCTTGACCTGTGATCATCTGGTGGTCGAGGTCGGCCAGCTCGGCGTCGGCGCGTGCGTGCTCGTCGGCGTCGAGGGACAGGTCGCTGAGGTGAGCACGGACGGCTCGGACCGCGGCGATAACCTCGGGCGGAGCCATGACATACCCGTGCTGGCCACCGCGCACGGTTTGATCCCCGGCGACGTTGTTCACAACTGCGGCGTGCTGGTTTCCGATATTGAATGTCATCTCAACGCCCTCCGCTGGTCCCCTGTGGGTGCTGTCCGTATTCAGGCCAGGGCGGCGGCGTCACGGGCAGGGTCTGGTCGATGCGCCGGCGCCGAGACGCGGCGACCACGTGCAGGACGATGCCGACAATGATCAGCAGCATGCCAAGCAAGGCGACTGCCCAGCCGACCAGCCCCACCGGGTAGCCGTGGATCGACCACGGCGAGTCCTGGATGGGCTGCCTGGGGTCGGCGCTGTCGATGCTGTTACCGACCTGCGACAGGAACCTGAGCAATGGCACGGCGAACGCCGCCAGACCGATGACCAACAGGGTGAAACCAACCCAGACCAGTCGGCGCGCTCGGGTGCGGGTGGCGGCTATGTCACGCAGGAAGCTATTGCGCTGCTGCACGACTGTCTGCAGGTAGGCGTTGTATTGGCTTCCGCCGATGTTGTTCAGCTGGCCGGCGTACTGGTCGCGGGCCGTGAAGGATGTCCGCACAGGCGGCTGCGCGGCGGGCGCCATCCGCGAAGTGGGCGGACCTTCTGCCGCCCCCTCGACCCGAGCAACGACCGGGCCGAAGCCCACCACGTCACCGAGCCGAAGCCGCTGACAGGTGCGGACCGGCACGCCGTTGACCGTCGTTCCGGACAGCGAGCCGAGGTCCTCGACCACAACCCGACCGTTTGACGCGGTCAGCGCCGCATGCACCCGGCTGACCCGCGGGTCATCCAGCCGCACGTCAGCCTGTCCGCGACCGACCGTCACCCGCCCCGACGCCAACGGGATCGTCTGTCCGGTCAGCGACTCGGGCGCGATCACAACCAGCCTCGAGAGCTGCATTGCGCTAGCCATGTCGGCGCCTTTCTGTACTGCCCTACGGAGGCACCGGACGGCGATCGTGATACAGGACGTCGGCACTGGCCAGGCTGATTGCTTCGCAGGTCATGACAGCCCGCGGCCCAGAGCATGACCATCCACCCAATCTGGGTGAAGCTCGCAACGGACTCGGGCACTGCGCCGCCCCACGTATCGGCAGGGGCAAGCTCGTCGCTACCTGCCGATACACGCAGATCAAGCGGTCGCGCGCGACCGTACATAGGCGATCCGGCAGCGGGTGATCCGGCAGCCAACATCGGGTCGGTATCGGCGATTCCACGGTGCACCCCCAGCAACGCCGCCGCCTCCCCCGGCCTCAGCCACCGCTTCTCATCGATCCGCCGCGGCACCGCCTGCCGCGCCCGGGCACCAGCACCCCGGCCGGCGGCAGCCCAGCCCGCCGAGCCGCCCGGATCCCGCCAGCTCACCGCACTGGGCGTCAGCCCCACGATCGGCGCCATCGCCGCCGCCGGCCACCCGGCCTCGGCGAGCACCGCCATCAGCCGCCCAGTCGCCGCCCGCGCCGCCGACCGCTGCCCGCCCCGGGGCCTGCGCTTCCACCCGCAGGGGCGATGGTCAGCGCACGCACAACCCCAGTGGGCAGACGGGTGGTGGGCGGCATGCACCGCAGTATCTACTGACGACCCGCCTCCTCCTCCCACCCCGTCGTCGAGGTGATCGGTCGTGCCGGCCACGGCGACACAGCAATAGTCGTCGTCCGCCGTGATCGGCGGGACCGTTTACCACGAAAGCCGCGCGGATCCGTCGCTCAGCGTGACTGAGGCACGAGACCTGCCGTCCAAATAACCGTCGTTCCGGTACAGCCGGCACGCGCTGAGCAATCGCGCGTTATCGGCACCGATCGATCGTTCTGGCGCAGCGCGGCCGTGATCAATCACACTGTATTGCCGATGACGCGCGCCCCCCTTCCCGCTACTCCCCATGTCGTCAATTTCCGCACATTCTGGCGACAACGGGGAGGAAGCGAGCGCGCGGGCTCAGACGAACTGGGCGGCGTGCACGGCCTTGGCGTCGGGCTGGTCGTAGACCGAGTGCAGCATCGCGTTGAACCATCCCCCAGCCCGTCTTGAAGTCATGTCCATCAGGCAGAACGTGTCGTGGGTGCGCCACCGCTGCCAGGAGGCGCCGTCCAGGGTCGCGCGCAGGGAAGCCCACCAGACCGGTGCCGGGCTAAGGCGTGGTATCAACGACCGCGCTCCAGCCCTCGGGACTGATCGGGAACGAGATGTGTTCGTGGGTGATCAGCCACTGATCATCCATACGCCGGACGCACACGCAGCCGGATCCGCACCGGCCGCCCACCGACCGCAGCATCGGCCAGCGTCGCTCGTAGCGGCTATGCACCTGACCCGAGCGCTCACCGCAGCCCGGACACGGCGCAGTACCGCCGCGGGCCCGCGCCGCGATCTCCACGACACCGCCCACTCTTGCGATCTGCTCGATCACCACCCCAGCCAGGCCCGGCAACAACCCGGCTGAACCTCCCCCAAAACCGTGAAGGCATGCGCTATGAGGAGTAGTCATGCCAGAGACGCGAAGGAAGTTCGACAAGGAGTTTCGTGAGGGGGCTGTGCGGATCGTCCGGGAGACCGGCAAACCGATCGCGCAGGTCGCCCGTGATCTCGGGATCAACGAGGGCACGCTGGGCAACTGGTGTGCCAAGGATCGTGCCGAGCGGGAGGGCACCGACACGCTGTCCGTCGCGGACATCGACGAGTTGAAGCGGCTGCGCAGCGAGAACGCCGAGCTGCGGATGGAGCGCGATGTCCTCAAGCGCTCCGTGGTCCTGTGGGTGAAGGAGGCGACGAGGTGAGCGTGGCACGCTTCATCGCCGACCAGAGGACCTTCTACCGCGTCCCGTACGCGGTGTGCTGCGCGATCCTGGGGGTCAGCGTGTCCTGGCTCTACAAGTGGGTTGACCGGCCGGCCACCGCACGTCAACGCCGCCGCGCCGCGTTGGACGCCGAGGTGCTGAAGATGTTCAAGGCCTCCAAGCGCACCTACGGCTCGCCGCGCATCCACGTCGATCTGCTGGAGGCCGGCTGGACAGTGAGCGTGAACACGGTCGCGGACTCGATGCGCCGTCAAGGACTGCAGGGACGCAAACCCAGGCACAGCAAGGGATTGACGAAGCAAGACAGGAAGGCACCCAAGTTCCCGGACCTGCTCGAACGCGACTTCACCGCCCCGGCGCCGAACCTGAAGTGGTGCGGGGACATAACCGAGATCCCGACCGATGAAGGCAAGCTCTACCTCGCGACCGTCCTTGATCTTTTCTCTCGCAAGTTGCTGGCCTGCCCGACAAGTGAGCATCCGAACGCGCAGCTGGCCTGCGACGCGATCAAGATCGCCGCTGCGGTGCGCGGCGGCCGCGACGAGATCGACGGCGTGATCTTCCACAGCGATCGCGGCTCCACCTACACCGCGTCGAGTTTCACTTTGCTGTGTAAGGACAAGCTCGGTATCAGGCAGTCGATGGGCAGGGTCGGTTCATGTTTCGACAACGCCGCCGCGGAGTCGTTCTTCTCCACCCTCGAGCACGAGGTCCTGTCCCGGCACCACTTCACCACCAAAGCCGAAGCACGCACCGTGGTCCTCGCCTGGTGCCACGAGTTCTACAACACCAGCCGGCGGCACAGTTCGGCGGCGATGATGACGCCGAACGACTACGAGCACGCCGCCGCACAACCTGGCCAGGGGCAGGAGGCGGCCTGATGAGCACACCGACCCCGTCGAGTGACGTTTCCGTGACGGCAGCAGGCTGCCCAGCCTGCGGACAGCGGCTGCCCGCAGGGCGATCCCGACGCTTCTGCTCCCCGGCGTGCCGCCAAGCGGCTTACCGCCGACGCCACCAACCAGACACGCGCGAGGTCCCGTTGGCGCGCAATCGGTCACGGCGGGAAGGCACCGTCTACCAGTGCCCGGACTGCGAAACGCGCTACTTCGCCGAACAGTGGTGCCCCGACTGCTCACGGCCCTGCCGACGCCTCGGCCCAGGCGGCATCTGCCCCTGCTGTGAGGAGGTGATCATCATCGCCGAGCTCACCGGTGAACCGCCGGCGCAAGCTAACACTTGCCCATGATCAGCAACTCCATCCATCATTGAAGAAGCCTCCACGATTCGAGGGGAAGCTCAGTTGAAGTCACATGCCGATCACGGTCACACCGACAAGCACCGTCTCATTGGCAACACGCGCAACACCAGCATCACGAAATCCGTGCCAGAGCCCTACAAACTCACCGCACAGCTGCCGGCGCATCACCGCGTCCGCAGCGCCCTCGGACTTGCCGAGCGCGCGCACAGATCGTGTGTTGATCTTCCCGCTCCCTCGGCCGACACGTCCGCCAAATGCGTCCCTCGGAACCGAGGCCGGAGGCGACCGCGGAATCCGACGCGACCCCACACACTGCTGCCGCTACCGCCCGCCACATCGACGTGATCTTGAAGTGCCCGGTTCAGGTACTGTGCGTCCGCGATCTCAGCAGGACCTTCGGGTCCAGCTCGACGGGACGTTCTGCCCTATCAGCTCGATGCCCCGACGTGATATTTGAGCTAACGGCGGAGGTGGTCGTTATTGTCAAAGGACAAGCTTCCACAAAGGATCGAGTCTCTACCGTCAGGCGAGCAGATGAAGCATCCACGCCTCGGCTCGTGCCACCTGAGAAGAATGGCACGCGAGACAAGTCGCCGTTCTGGCGGCACTTTCTGCAGATGCTCGCAGCCATGGTCGCGGGGATGATCGCCGCCGGCGCCATCTTCCTGACCATCGTGGGAGCCAAGACCTGGGACGAGGTAACCACCCAGTACCCGACGCAGGCCCTGCTGGCGATGGCCGCAGGCATGACCGTTCCGATGGTGGCCTGGATGATGTACCGGGGCATGGGGTGGAAGAACTCCTACGAGATGGCCGCGGTGATGACCGTTCCCGTCATCCCGTTCCTGTGTCTGGTCTGGTTCGACGTCACGAACAGCGCGCAATGCGGCCCGTATTGCCTAGTCACCATTGCGGCGATGCTCGGGCTCATGCTCTACCGCCGTAGCGAATACTCGATGAAGATGCCTCGCCGGTAGGCGATCATGGAAGCCGAGCGACCGGTCGCCAGCGTGGGCGGCAGAGCCGATTCGCAGGGCTGCTACGCGTACTTCTACCTCATGAAGGCTGATCCAGACCGCGTGCGTGTTGTCGCGCCGAGGCACGCGTCCTATTGGAGGAAGCTGCGGCTGGCTCACTACGTGGGCGGACCGTTTGAAGATCGCACGGGAGGGTTGATCACGTTCGACGCCAATGACGCCGCGGCGGCGCAGCGCGCTGTCCGCGGTGACCCCTTCGTCATCGAGGGTCTCGTCGAAGCGCACTGGCTCAAACAGTGGACGCCCGAGTCGAGCGACCCCGCTGCGATCTCGAGGTGAAGGCGCCAACGAGACGACGGCATGAGAACCGGGACGGTTCAAGGGCAGGGTTGGCGGCGATCCGGTCGGTGGGAGCCAGAACGTCTTGACACCCCCTGGAATTGGCCCAGAGATCGGTTAGCTGAGCTGAGCTGAGCTGATCGACGGCCGTGGCTACACACAGCCGCCGCCTAGGGCCTAAAGGCGTCCGCCGAACGATGACCTTGAGCCCACCGCAGCGAGCAACCCGGCGCACCCGAGATCGTGGCCCCCCGAGATCATGTGCGTTCATGGCCACGACCAGGCGCGCAATTCTTCATCTGCGCTGTCGAACGCACTGCTCGATGGCCCGGCGTCCACCCGTAACGACGGGTCGGGCGCACGGCGCGGCTGCTCTCGGACGTTCGAGTCCAGGGTTTCGTTGAGGTTGGTGCGCTACAGGGCGATGACCACTTTCCCTCGAGCGTGTCCTGTTTCGATATGACGCAGCGCAGCTGGGGTCTCGGGCAGTGGGTAGGTCCGGTCGATGACGGGCGTGACCTTCCCGGATTCGACGAGGTCCTTCAGAACGAGCAGGTCTCGATGATTCGGCCTCGAAAGATACCGCGCAGGTTCTGGCGCGTGAACGGTGACAGTACCAGCGGCGTGACGAGGCGAACCAGCATTCGCAGACCGTGCGCACCCGTACCGCTGTTGAGGATGAGGGTTCCGCCGGGCGTCAGGGCGCGCCTGCATTCGGCCAGTGAGCGGTTCTCCACGTTGTCGAGGATGAGATCGTACTGCTGCCCGCTGTGCGTGAAATCCTCGAGGTGGTAATCGATCACATGGTCTGCACCGATCGACCCAACCGTGCCCACATTGGCCGTGCCGCACACCCCGGTCACCTCTGCTCCGAGCCACTTGGCGATCTGCACGGCGAACGTGCCAACGCCTCCCGACGCACCATTGATCAAGACCCTCTGCCCGGGCTGTACCTTCCCCGCGTCGCGAACCGCGCGAAGGGCGGCCAGAGCCGACGTCGGTACGGCCGCAGCTTCGGCAAACGTGAGGTTGACCGGCTTCAGCGCGAGCTGATCCTCTCGGGCGCCCGCATACTCCGCGCAGGCGCCGTGGCACACCCCGAACACCTCATCACCGGGTCGGAACCGGGTGACCTTGGGGCCGACTGCCTCGACCGTTCCCGCCACGTCGAATCCCGGAACACCGTATCTGGGCTTGAGCAAGCCGGTGACCACCCGCATCAGCAGCGGCACGCCCCTCACCCCGAAGCAGTCCCCCACGTGAAGGCCAGCCGCGTGCACGCGTACCAGCACCTCATCGTCGTTGACGACCGGCTTGTCGACGTCTCGCACTTCCAGGTCATCTGGCGACCCGTACCTGTCGTGGACAATCGCTCTCATCGTCGTCCCCGCCAAACCTTCTCGCGATCCGACAACAGTAGGCGCAGGCTGCCACCTGGCCCGACTTCCGCAGTTGGTAGGCAAATTTGGGCTTGATCGGCGTTGAAGGCCCCGTGTTTGCTGGGGTGTCGTGTCCGGAGCGGCAGAATCGTGTAGGCACACGACTTTGGGCGTGTCACTCGACAGCAGCGAATCTAACCGTTTGACTTGTGGGCATGTACCTGCGGGAGACGCGGCGCACCAACCGGGACGGCAGCGTGGTGGGCTACCTGCAGTTGGCGCACAACGAGCGGCACCCGGGCACCGGGGTGTCGACGGCGAAGGTGATCCATAACTTCGGCCGGGCCGAGCTGGTGGACCGGGCCGCGCTGGCCCGGCTGGTCTCCTCGATCTCCCGCTTCCTCGACCCCGCCGACGCGGTAGCGGCCGCCTCGGGAGCCGACGTGGAGATCCTCGACTCGCGCCGGCTGGGCGGGGCGTGGACGCTCGACCAGGTGTGGTCCCGGCTGGGGATCGGGGCGGCGCTGCGCCGGGCCGCCGCGGGGCGCAGGCTGGATGCGGAGGCCGTGGAACGGGTGGTCTTCACGCTGGTCGCGCAGCGGGCCCTCGAGCCGGGCAGCAAGCTTGCGGCGTGCCGGTGGGTGGGCGAGCGGGTCGCGATCGGCGGGCTGGGTTCGCTGGGCGACGATCAGGCCTACCGGGGCATGGACTTCCTGCTCGACGCCCTCGAAGAGATCGCCGGCGAGGTGTTCGCGTCGGTGGCGCACCTGCTTAACCTGGACCTGGACATCGTGTTCGTGGATTCTCCGGCTAATCGGGGCTCTGGCTCCGCCGTTGTCGGGCAGCGTTGCTGCGTTTGAGGGCACGAAGTTCTTCTTCTTGGCGGCGGACTTTGACTGCGACGGCTTCGAGGGCTTGGGTGAGGTTGTCGACGCGGTCGGCCAGGCGGGTGAGGGTGAGCAGGTCGCCGTGCCGGGAGCGGTAGGTGTCGATGGTCGAGCGCAGGTCCCGGTCGCGGTAGCAGGTGGCGCGGCTGATGCCGGCGTGTTCGGCGACGGCGGTGAAGGTGACGTCGCGTCCGTCGGCGAGGAGCCGTTCGCAGGCGGCACGGACCCGGTCGGTCGGAGTGTCGGTCATCGTGTTTCGGCCCGGGTTTGGCTGATCAACTCGTCGAGTCGGTCGGCGAGGCGGCGGTGTCGTTGCGCTTCGGTGCCCCAGCCACGGGCTTCGGCGTCAGCGACCAGAGCGAGGGTGTCAGTGTGTTGGGCGCCGAGGACGGCGAGGTAGCCGGCGTCGGTGCGGAAGTTCGGGCAGTGCTCGCAGATGTTGGCATAGGAACAGGATCCTTGGGCCGGGGCGCGCAGACAGAACCCGCCGGCCAGGCGGGACTTGATGGTGGCGGTGTCTTTCCAGTCGGCCCCGCTGGTGATCGCCACGAGCGGTAACGTCTGGCCGGTCACTTGCGCCGATGGTGCGGGTGTGGCGGCGAGTTGGGCCTTGGTCTGAGTCAGGGCACGTTCGTATTCCTCACGCACGGTGGCGTCGAACAGCCGACCGTAGCGGAGACTCATGTTCGCCGAGACATGACCGAGCAGCTGCATCAGTGCCTGCAGCGAGCAGCCGGAGTTGACCAGGGCGGTGGCGTAGGAGTGCCTGAGTGCGTGGGGTGTGATCTTGTCGATGCCGGCTGCTGCGGCGGCGCGGGCGAGTTCGGCGCGTAGCGCCTGGTCCGAGATGCGTCGCCCTTGGTAGACGAGCAGGAAATCGACGGCCTTGCCGGTACGGGGGTGTCGCAACGCGCGGCCGGCGGTGCGGCGGGCGGCGATGCGGTCGATGACGGCGAGGGTTTCCTCGTCGATGGGCACCATGCGTTCGCTGGCCAGTTTGCCCAGCGGGACTTTCAGCCAGGCCCCGTGCCCGTCGATCTGGTGCACGCAGTCGAGTTCGAGATCGCGTAGTTCACCGATGCGTAGTCCGGTGGCGCGGGTGAGTAGCAGAGCGTCGGCGTGCAGCCGGGTCAGCGTCGCCGGGGCGCTCGCGGACAGCTCGGTGAGCACGGCGTGCAGCGCGCGGTCGGCGTCAGGGGGCAGGTAGCGCGGCAGCGGGTGGGCCAGTCGGGGCAGGTCGCGGGAGAAGATCAGGGTGCGGGCCGGTGTGGCCACCCAGCCCCACTCGGCGATGTCGGCGAGGAACCCGCGCACGGTCAGGATCTGGCCGCGGCGGTGGCCGATCGACATCGGTGTCCCGTCCGGGTGTCGTTGCGCGGCCAGGGCTGCGAGCCACGCTTCGATGGTGGCCCGGTCCAGCGCCGCGAGGTCGGTGACCGGCGGGTCGCAGGCTGCCAGGAACCGCCCGAAGCCGGCCAGGTGGCTGGCGATCGCCTTGACGGTGGCAGGCGCGCGGGTCGTCGCGGCTTGGGTGCAGTAGTCCAGGAACAGGGCGCATAGCGGTTCGGGCACGCCGCTGTAGTGCCCGCGCAACCCGGGCCGGGCCCGCCGGTCCGGTGGCGGCGTGTCGAGGACGCCGAGGTGGAACAACACCCGGTGCGCGGCGCTGATCATCGCCCGGTCGTTGGCCCAGGAGGTGGGTTTGCCACTGGCCTCGTCGCGGCGACGCAGCGCGGCGGCCAGCTCGTCCAGGTCGGTGACGGTGAGTTCGCGTAACGGGCGCGCGGTCTGGATCAGCAGCCGGACGATGATCCGCTCGCTGGTGCAGCGCACCGTGTGAGCGCTGTAGTCCAGATCGGTTGCGGCAGTGGCGAATGCCGCGATGTCGGCGCCGAACGGGCCGCGGCCGGCCTGGGTGAGCAGTCCGACGATCTTGCGGGCCAGGTAGTCGTAGCCCGGGCGCAGCCGGCCGGTGACCATCAGGTAGGTGACGAACGGCCTCTGCGAGACGCTCAGCCGCTGCTGCACTCGGTAGGGTTCAGCGCCGAAGCGAGCCGGGTCGGGCCAGCGGGCCAGGAACGCCCACGCGGCATCGCGGTAGGCACGCGAACCGCGTCCGTCGACGGCCAGCCACGCCTCGTAGTCGGCCACCAGTTCGGCCGCACCGGGCACCTGCGCGGCCCGGCGTTCAAGCCTGGGCACGTTGCCTGGCCCGAGCGGTGTCGTAGGCGGCGCGCACGCGCACCGGCGCCAGGTGGATATAGCCGACCGAGGAGTCGACATGCGCGTGGCCGAGCAGCGCCTGGATGACCGCAAGATCAAGACCGGCCTCGGCGAGGGCGGTGCCGAAGCTATGCCGCAGTGCGTGCGGGTGCGCGTCCGGCACGCCGGCCTTGGCCCGGTGGTAGCGGAAGATCGTGCGGAGCCCGGCCGGGGTCAGCCGTTGACCGCGGTGCGGGCCCTTGGCGACGACGAACAACGCCGCCTCGTCGGCGTCGGGTCGCTCGGCGAGCAGGTATGTCTGGATCCAACCGGCCACCTCCGCGTCGACCGGCGCCCGCCGTTCCCGGCCGCCCTTGCCGGCCACGCGCGCCCACCCGGCGCCGATGTCCACGTCAGCGACGTCCAGGGCGAGGACCTCGGCGCTGCGCAGCCCGGAGAACAGCATCAACCCGGCGATCGCCTTGTCCCGCCAGGTCCGCACGCTGGCCAGCAACGCGTTGACCTCGGCGTGCTCGAGCCCACGCGGCAGGCGCCGCGACTGTCGGGCCCGCAACGCCGAGTGGGGCTGCGGGCGGGCCAGGTGCCCCAGCAGCCCGTCGCGCTGCGCCGCGCTGACCCGGCGCGCCGCCGGACCCTTGGGCATCGGGCTGATCGCGGCCGGGTCGCGCATCATCCGGAAGCCGAACAGCCCGCTCAGTGCGGCCAGTCGCCGGTTCACCGTCGCCGCCGCCAAGCCCTGGCACGAGGCGAGGAACCGCAACAACGTGGCGGTGTCCACCTGCTCCAGGCGCAGGTGTTCGTCCTCCAGCCAGCGGCACAGCGCGAGCAGGTCGAACGCGTACGAGCGACGGGTGCCCGCCGCGTAACGCCGGTCGGCCAGATAGCCCAGATAGTCGTTGACCAGCGCGAGGCCCGCGCTCTGCGGGCCGGACACCACCCAGTCGCCGGCCGCCGCTTCGACCCGGTACTCGCCCGCAGATGTCATGAGACACGTATCCCACAAGCAGGTGTCTCAGTCAGGGAACCACGATGGTATCGGCGCGTCGCATCACCGTAGTGAACCCGATCAGCCGGTAAAAGGAGACACCACCTCCACCTACTGGGAGATCGACGGCGCCGATCAGCTTGCCGACCTCGCCGAGGACATGGTCGAGGACGACACGTCGCGCCCGGCCCAGTCGGGCACCCGCACCTGGGGGCACTCCAAGGACCACCGCCCGGACCTGCCGCAGGTGATCATCGCGATGGCGGTCACCCGTGACGGCATCCCGGTCAGGTGCTGGACCTTCCCCGGCAACACCGGCGACCAGCCGATCATCCGGAAGATCAAGGACGACCTGGGGGGGTGGAACCTGCGCCGGCTGGTCTGGGTGGCCGACCGCGGCTTCGCCTCCGCGACCAACCGCGCCTACCTCACCCGCGGCGGCGGACACTACATCCACGCCGAGAAGCTGCGGCACACCAACACCGAGGCAGCCCAAGCCCTGGCCCGGTCGGGACGCTACAAGCCCGTCGCGGACAACCTGCGCGTGAAGCAGGTCAGCGTCGGCGGCGACGGGGCGCGGGCGCAGCGGTTCGTGGTCTGCCACAACCCTGAGGCCGCCGCCCGTGACGGCGAGGTCCGGACCCGGCTCGTCGAGCATCTCGCCGAGTTGATCGACGGTTCCGATCAGTGGAGCGCGCGGCGCCGTGACGAGCTGGTCGGCTCGCTCAAGGCCAAGCCCGGGCTACGCCGCTACCTGCGCCGCACCAAGTCCGGGCTGCTGCGCATCGACCAGGCAGCGGTCGAGCGCGAGGCGCACCTGGACGGCAAGTGGCTGCTGCGCACCTCCGACCAAACCCTGACCCCCGACGATCTGGCCGCCGCCTACAAACAGCTGGTCGCCGTCGAGGCCGGCTGGCGGGACATGAAGACCTCGCTGCGGCTGCGCCCGGTGTTCCACTACCGCGAGGACCGCATCCGCGCCCACATCCAACTGTGCTGGCTCGCGCTACTGCTGATCCGCGTCATCGAGAACGCCACCGCAGACACCTGGCGCAACACCCGCCACGAACTCGACCGGCTGCACCTGGTCACCCTCGCCACCGCCGACGGGCACGCCGCGCAACGCTCCGCCCTCACCACCGAGCAGCAGGCCATCCTCGCCGCGCTCGACCTGCCCGAGCCGCCCCGGTTCTTCGACTTCACCATCCCCACCGGCGACTGACCGCCGCGGAACCGAACAACGGCGTGTAGTAACACGCCTTGAGCACCACCAACCCCACCCAGCCCAGCAAACACGGGCACCTCAGTGCCTACGCGTGCCTACCATCTGCGGAAGTCGGGCCTGGCCGAATACCACACCCAGACGAATCCCGCTCACCGGATCATCCAGCAAACAATTCATCGCCGACCATCACTTACGTATTTGCACGCCACCAACGCAACAGGGCCGGCCTCACCCTCCGCGCTCGTAGCGCACCGGCTGTAGCACTAACGCGGACTTCCGTGCAGCGCTTTTGACCCTTCGTTGATCGGGTTCGCCTTGGCTGGGGCTGGCTGCAGCTCGTGTTGGAGCTGGGCATTCGCCCGCTCGGCCATGAGAGTCGTCCTCATTCGGAGGGGTATGGATAGCTGCTAGAAATCAGTCATATCGCGGCGACTGCTCACGCTCATGACACCTTGCCGGCGAAGAGACGGCCTGTCTCTGCTGGAGAAGAGTCAGTGTGAGCAGCGGAAACAGGCACAACTGCGAAGCCGGCCCGCTGTGGCGCGCCTTCCGAAGCCTGAGCAGTCAGCATAGTAGAATTGTCATATGGCAGCGAAACCAGCCCCGAGGCGGGGCTGGGAAGCGTTCGCCCGCCCAGCGGGGGTGAACCAGCGGCGGTATGAGGCGGTCCGCGCCTACGTCTACGAAGGCGCCGCCCTCGGCGAGGCGGCGGGCCGGTTCGGGTACTCCCCGTCGGCGCTGGCGTCGCTGGTCCGCGATTTCCGGGCCGGCAAGCTTGCCCTGTTCGCCGATCCGGGCAGGCCCGGCCGCAAGAGCGCGCCGAAGAAGGACGCCGCCCGCGGCCGGGTCATCGAACTGCGCCGCCAGGGCTTGTCGGTCTATGAGATCAGCGCCCGGCTTCAGGCCGAGGGCAGGCCGCTGAACCGCACCGGGGTCGGGCAGATCCTGGCCGAGGAAGGGTTCGGGCGGCTGCTGCGCGACCCCGAGCCCGAGGCCAGTATCAGCCCGGCCACCACCGGGCGAGACACCCGGCTGCCCCGCGCCAGGGTCATCGACTTCGCGTCGTTGCCCGCCAGCGCCTCAACCAGGCTCGCCGGGCTGCTGCTGACCGTGCCGGACCTGGTCGCCCTGGACCTGCCCGCCCTGGCCCGCGCGGCCGGCTACCCCGGCACAAGAGTTATCCCCGCGGCATCGTGGCTGCTGAGCCTGCTCGCGCTCAAGCTGACCGCCACCCGGCGGGTCTCCCACGTCGATGACCTGCTCGACGACCCGGCCAGCGCGCTGTTCGCCGGGTTGGCGATCCTGCCGAAGAAGTCCGCGCTCACCGACTACTCCTACCGGCTGTCCCACGACCACCAGCGGAAGTTCCTGGCCGCCCTCGACCAGCAGATGATCGGCAAGGGCCTGGCCACCGGCTCAGAAGCGATCTTCGACCTGGACTTCCACGCCGTCATGCACTGGGGTCACGACCCGGCATTGGAGAAGCACTACGTGCCCACCCGGTCCCAGCGCGCCCGCTCCGTCCTCACCTTCTTCGCCCAGGACACCGGCACCCACAACCTGGTCTACGCCAACGCCGACATCTCCAAGGCCACCCAGCACCGGGAGGTCATCGCGTTCTGCGACCACTGGAAAGCCGTATCCGGCAGCGACCCGGCGATGCTGGTCATGGACCAGAAGGTCACCAACCAGAAGATCCTCGGTGAACTCGACGCCCGCGGCATCAAGTTCCTCACCCTGCGCATGCGATCCCCGGCCCTGATCGGCCACATCAACAGCCTGACCAGCAAGGACTACAAGACCATCGCCCTGGACCGGCCCGGCCCGCACAACCACCCCCGCGTGCACGAGGACAAGGCCACGCGCCTGACAAGCTATCCCGGCACCGTCCGCCAGCTCATCGTCACCGGCCTGGGACGCGAGCAGCCCACCGTCATCATCACCAACGAACAGCAGGCCACCCTCAGAAACCTGATCAGCCAGTACGCCCGCCGCATGACGATCGAGCAGCGGCTCGCCGAGATCATCCGCTCCTTCTGCGCCGACGCCCTCTCCTCAACCGTGAACCTCAACGTCGACCTCGACATCACACTCTGCGTCCTGGCCCAAGCCCTGCTCGCCGCGTTCCGGACCCGCCTCGGCCCCGGCTACGCCACCGCCACCCCCGACACCCTCCAGCGGCGCTTCCTCGACAGCCCCGGCACCATCACCATCACCAGCGACCAGGTCACCGTGCGGATCGACCGACGCGCCTACTCACCCGTCCTGCGCCAAGCCAGCCTCCCGCCCGACACCACCATCCCCTGGTGGCACGGCCACCGCCTGCACTTCGAGTTCAGCTAACCCAGGGCCGAAGAAGCTGCGTGGAAATCGGCGCTAACGGGGCTTCGCCCCAGCCCGACGAGTCATGTCGGCGTGCTCGCGTTGGGTGGGCGGCTCCGGCCGGTCGGGTGAGACCGTGACCGGCTGGGCCGATCCGGTGTATGAACCGCGCGTAGCGGTTGGTTGGCCTGCTGGCCGCCTGATCGACCGGAGCCTGTGATGACGGTAGCGCGCAGCGTCGCCGATGTGCTTGCTGGTCATGTGCGGTTCGAGGTGGAGTGCATCGACCGGATGTACTGCAACGTCTACGTGCCGCAGTTGCAGCATGCGGGAGGGCTGCTGGGCTACGTGCAACGCCAGCTCGGGTTACCGGTGGCCTCTACCGCACCGCTAGCCAAGATCACCGATCGGTTCGCTCGCGAGATGCACCGCTTCGCCGCCACCCGGGCGATCCCGTGGGTGGACTTCGTCAAGGGCCAACGCAAGGACGACGTGATGCACGAGCAGCTGGCCGTCTTCACCGCCGAGGAGGGCGTGGTGTTCATCGGCCGGGCGCAGGAGAAGACCAAGCTGTTCCGCACCGAGAAGCGCCGCGACGCTCAGGGCAAGTCCTATCCGTGGATCGTGGCGAGCACCGGGGTGATCAACCAGTTCTACGTCTACTGCGTCGATGCTGATTTCGGCCCGTTCTTCATCAAGTTCTGCCCCTGTTTCCCCTACAACGCGAAGTTGTGCATCAACGGCAACCATTGGGCACAGCGGCAAGCTGCGAAGGCCGGGATCGGGTTCACCGCGCTGGACAACGGCTTCGCCACGGTCGACGATCCGGCCGCGCTGCAGGCGATCTGCGACCGACTGGGCCCGGAACAGATCGATGCGCTGCTACGCAAGTGGCTGGCGATCTTGCCGCACCCGTTCACCGCCGCGGACCGTGCCGCCGGCTACCGCTACGACATCTCGATCCTGCAGGCGGAGTTCTCGCTGACCCAGATGCTCGACTGCCCGGTGTCCGGGCGGGTCTTCTTCGAACACGTCATCCGCGACAACCTCGACGCCGGCCGCCCCGACCAGGTCAGCCTGGTCTTCGACCGGCGACTGATGCGCCGCGGACCACGCTCAACCCCAGGGCGGTTCCGCACCCGCGTAATCACCGACGGCGTCACCCCGAGCCTGCACGTGGACTACAAGCACGCCACGATCAAGCAGTACCACAAGGAAGGGAGAGCCTTACGGACCGAGACCACCATCAACGACACCCGCGACTTCCAGATCGGCAACGGCTGACCAACCTGCCCGCCCTGCGGGAGGTCGGCTTCTCCGCCAACCGGCGCCTGCTGCGCCTCCAACGACTCAGCCACGACCCGATCACCGGAGCCGACGCGCTCGCCGCCGTCACCGGACCTGCCCTCACCGACGGCGGCACCCGCATTCCCGGCCTACGCCTGGGCTGTGCGCGCAGCCACGCTTTACTCACCGCACTACTGATCTTCCGGCTACTGCCCCGCGGCTTCACCAACCGCCAGCTACGCGACCACGTCGCCCAACTACGTGGACTCCCAGACCTCAGCGCCGGGCAGATGAGCTACGACCTACGCCGACTGCGCAGCCACGGCCTCATCGAACGCCTTCCCCGGACTCATCGATACCGCGTCACCGACCCCGGGCTGCACACCGCAATGTTCCTCACCCGCGTGCACGACCGCGTTCTGCCCACCGGACTCGCCCACCTCGCGATCACCACGACACCCGGCAAACTGCGCCGCACCGCCACCGCCTACCAGATCGCCATCGACGACCTCACCCGGGAGGCAGGGCTCGCAGCTTGACCCAGAAAACCGAAACTTGACTCGATCACTCCGACTTCGTCGGACTTAGCCCCTAGCGGCAATGCCGAGGAGTTAAGGGCTGGGCGCCTGTGTCAAGGATCGCCGACGGCGTGTTGCCGGCGGCTGGTGGTCGTGGCCGATCACGGTGGTGATCTTGGTGACTTGCAGGCTGGTGGTGGGTTTGCCGGGCGGGTGCTTGTTCCAGCGCGAGAGCGGGGATTTGACCCTGCGGGCGCAGACGCGGGGCCGGCGCGGCCGGCGCAGGTTGGCCAGCACGGCGCGGCCGATCTGGCCGGTCAGGTCGGTTGCGCCGGTGAGGATGTTGCGGGCGCCGGTGACCAGGTCCGCGGCGGTCTGCACGGCGATCTGGTAGCTGGCCCGGTCGGGGTCGATGCCGCCGATGGTGGCCACGGCGTCGGTGATGGCGATGCGCAGCGCCTGGTAGACGGTAAGCAGGGCCCACATCTCCTGCTGCAGGCCGGCCGGGTCGGCCGAACGCAGCACCCGACCGTGTAGCAGGGTGTGCCGCAGGGCGAGGTAGGTGATTTCGTGTTCCCACCGCTCGTGGTAGAGCCCGATCAGCGCCTCGGCGGGCCAGGCGCGGTGATCGAGCAGGGTGGTGGCGATCCGGTAGCTGTCGCCGTAGCGGGTGCCGTCGTGGCAGGTGAGGCTCACCTCGGCGGTGATGATCCGCACCTGCACACCGCCGATCATCGACAGGTACGACCCGTCCGGGAAGCGCTTGAGAACCGGCGGGCAGCGGGTGGACCGCAGCCGGACCAGCAACGCCGCCCCGGTGGCGTGCACCTCGCGCAGGAACTCGGCGGCGTCAAAGCCGCGGTCCATCAACACCAGCATCGTCTGGTCCAGGTGGTGCAGCAGCTGACGGGCCCAGGCCAGTTCGCCCTCGCCCGGCGTGCCGAAGCTCGCGCCGAGTAGCGCGCGGGTGCCGGTCTCGCACAGGGTCATCAGCTGGATCACCGGGTAGCCGGTCTGCCCGAGGGCGGCGTTCAGCTTGCCCAGCCAGCCCCGGTTCCCGGCGGTGTCTGGAACCTTGATCGAGCGGCATCCATCGAAGGCCACCGTCCGGTACCGGCCGAACATCACCCCCGGCGTGGACGGGCGACCCAGCGGGCCAGCCAGCACCTCGAACAACGCCCGGAACGGGCCCGGCCCCAGCCGGCGACGCAGGTCCCGCAGCGCCCGCGACGAGGGCACCGCCAGACCCAGCCCGTCCAGGGCCGCGGTCAGCTTCGCCCACACCCCCAGGTACCCGGCGCCGGGGAACAAGCACAGCGCCAGCACGAAGTAAACCCCGACCCGCGAGGGCAGCAGCCGCAGCCGCCGCTGCCCGGCGCGGTGATCGGCCACCACCGCATCGACCAACTCGAACGGCACGACCCGGGTCAGCTCACCCAGGTGCCCGGGCGCGAACACCCCCGCCGCCACCGTAATCGTGCTGGTGATGGCCGCGACGGCAGAACCAATGGCAGACTGGGCGCGCAACGGAGGTCCTCACAGACGGTGATCTTGGTCGATTCCGTCCTACCGGGCCTCCGTTCACTCTCCCGGCCACGACACACCCTCAACCAGTACTTGACCCCTCCGGCGCAGCCTTAACTCCCCGGCATTGCCTCTAGCGGAGGATCACGAACTGATGCGGGGCGAGGTCCAGATGCACGAAGCGGGTGCCGTCCGCGGCCGTCTGGACGGCCGCGGCACCGGTGCCTCCGTAGAGGTATGACATCGTTGACGGGTGGGGGTGCAGGACTGCGTCGACGACGACGCTGTCATGGCGCGTCTGGCTGGACACGTTGTAGGCGATGAGAAGCTCCTGCGGGTAGAGGATTCGCGAGAAAGCCAGCGTGTAAGTCGAGCCCGATGGGAAGCTGAAGTGCTGACCGTCACCCGAGATCTGCCGGTAGTACATGCGGCCGAAGCGGAGAGGTTCCTGGGCCCGCATCACGTCCGCGATCTTGGCGATCTGCTGGTAGATGTGACACTGCGTGTTAAGCAGGCTCCGGTTACCCACATTGTCGAATAGGGCCTGGCGTATTTGATTGTCTCCGCCGGCGCCGGCGACTCCCTGCTCGTCCCCGTAGTACATGCACGGCGTCCCGAGGGCGCACAGCAGAAATCCGACAGCCGCGATGACCTGGTCGTCGTCGGCTTGCGCAGGAAAGCGGCCGGCGGGCTGCCAGAAGGAGTCGTGGTTGTCCACAAACGTGACCAAGTAGCGCCCGATCTCACCGCGGTTCAAAGCCCGATTGCGCTGTGCCTCGAGACGGTTGAACAGGGTCTGCGGACCCCTGGCGCCGGTCAGGACGTCCCGGAGAGGAGCATTGTTGTCGTCCCCGAAGACGCCCTCGGCCAGCCGGAAGTCGAGCACCGAGTCCAAACCAAAGAACACCGTGTTGTCGCCGTCCAGCTGCGAGGTGTTCTGGCCGATGTATCGATTGTAAAGGTCGTCCGAGGGAGCGGCGACCTCGCCAAACAAGAAGAAGCCGCGCTTGCCGAGGCTGTAGGCGTACTCCCGGATATTCGAACAGAACCGTGAGCACGCCAACTCCCCCATGTGCTTCACGGCGTCGACACGGAAGCCGTCGACGTCAGCCTCACGAATCCAATACGCATACGCCTTGATGAGAGTATTGACAACGTCGGAGCCGATCGCGTCGTCGTCGTTGGCGTAGTCCTTGAGCGTCGATATGTCGCCGAACTGGTTCTCCGGCGGGTTGTCATAATCGCTCATCTCCCCCCGCCGGTGATACCAGACCGCGTTCCTAAGCTCGGTGGGTACTGGCCGATCAGCTCGCCGGAAGCCGCCGAATCCGAACTGTTGGTTGTTGGAGTAGAAGAAGCGGAACCCGCCAGGATAGGACCAGTTGTCCCCTGAGTGGTTGATCACCACGTCGAGGATGATTCGGATGGGGAAGGGTTTCCCATTCTTCGTGAAGCTGTGCGCCGCCGTCACCAGGTCGATCAGATCCTGCTTGTTCCCGAAACGCGGGTCGATGCTCAGGTAGTTGTTGATGTCGTACCCGTGGTACGAGTTTTCGTTATTCTCGAAGATCGGCGATAGCCAGATCGCCGTACATCCCAGTCCTGCGATGTAGGCGAGATTGTTCGTAATACCGGCGATCTTGCCGCCGTAGAACGCGTCGGGGGTGTCGACGCCTGCGGACCGACCGGTGCCGCCGGTCACGGGCCTCACGATCTCGTCCTGAAACCGGTCGACCATGAGGAAGTAAATGAACTCCTCACGCCAATCGCGGTCGATGCTGAAGTACGTCTTTCCAGGGATCGGCGTGAGATCGATCTGCGTGATCGATGTCGGATCGGACATGGGAGACCTCCCTGTTGTCATCGGCTAAACCACCGCACAGGCAAGGACAGCATGCACGACGCACTCGGCGGCCGCTGCAGCGGACAGAGCACCGCCCGCCTGCGGTAGACGTCATCCTCAGCTGTGCGGTGCGTCGTCTGAGGCCTCAAACGACGGCCTCCCAGGCGGTCCCTCGGAGTGATACAGCAAGTTCGCTGGACCGCAGTCAGCCTATCGAGACCTCCACCGCCCGCCAGATGACTCGAGCGACTTCGGGATGGCAGATGTCGCTGTGCGCGCCTGAGATCCCAGAGGACGTGGCGATCACACTGTCCGCGTTGAGGTTGTACACAGCGCCTGAGTGGAACTCGTAGCTGTCATCGACTCGCTGCAGTTCGTCATCGACACACTCGATGCCCGGTCCACGAACGCCAAAGGTACCGATGCAGCCATAGGTCGGTAGCTTGCTCGGGGCGAAGTCGATCTGACCTCGGACGCCGGCCCCGAGCGGGTAGAAGACGCGAACAGCCCGGTCGTGCACGGATGTTGTCGCGATAAACGGCCCCCGCACCAGTCCGCCTTCGATGATCCGGTGGAAATAGCCCGAGCGGTCCGGTTGGACAGGGATGCTCCCCCAGAACGACCACAACGACATGGCGCCCTGAATCAGCACGAGGCTGCCCGCGCCGGGTCGAGACCCGGCGGTAGCCGGGGGACCGGCGACCGCAGCCGAGGCCACAATGCATCCGAAGCTATGCCCCGCCAGATGCAACCGCGCATCGGGCAGCGCTGTGTGCAGCCGGGACAGCAAATTGGCCGCGGCGGACTGTCCGAATAGCATCGCGCGCCGCTTCATCGTCCAAAAGCTGAGGACGCGCAGTGGCGCGAGGATGCCGCCGAGGGAGAATCCCGCATAGGAGACCGGGTCGATGATGTCGGCCATCAGCGCGGTCTGATAGGTCTCTTCTGAGTCGAACGGAGCGCGGTCATCGCCCGGCGCGCTGCCTTCACCCTCGGAGCGAATCGCAAGCAGGTCGTTTAGTTCGTGATAGGCCGCGCGAACTTCTGGCGGCAGGGTCGCTGGAACCGCGTCGAGCCTGGCTGCTTCGACGATTCGGCGTATCGCTGCCCGCGTGTCCGGGGAGTCGCCGAGTCGGCCGGCGTAATCGTTCACGAGTCGGTCCAGCGGATCCCCGGTCTCAGCACTTGTCTCGTCTCCCGCCGCGAATGACCCACGACCGAGGTCCTCGTCACCCCACGGCTTGCTCGGCCAGTGCACGCCGACCAACAGCGGATGGAATTTCGGATCTCGACCCGCCAACCGTCCCAAGTCATCGGTGCGCTCGGCCATAGTGTCGATCCACTTCCCGTATTGGGTTCGCGCGTCGGCTACATCACCGTTCCACCCGTGACTGAAGATGAACACATCGCTCACCTCGTCCAGGCGCGCTGTTCCGATCAGCACATCACTCGCACGAGTCCCGTTCTCCAGCCGCTCGACGCCGTCGGCGTCATAAGACAACAGGTGGTAGGAGAGGCCGTGTACGGGCGAAACCTCGCTCGCCATCGAATACTCCTCAGTCCTTGCCTGGTGTCGACTGCCGGGCGCGGATCGCTGGGTCACCGAGGATGAGGAAGTTACGCGCGTCCTGCGTGGCCAGCCACAGTCGCGCGAGTTCACGATCGTCGACGACGAAACCTGCGTTGCGTTCTCGACTGAGTAATGCGAGAGTTCTGTCGCGACCTTGGTATACCGCTGGACGAGGTAGTCCATCGCCATGCCAAGCGGTAGGCCGGACAGCAGGGCCCGAATAGTGCTCGAGAACGGCAGGATCTGCGGGTCGATCCCCTTCCATAGGAACGAGGAGTTCCAGACCCGGTCGATATGACCGACGAACGCCAGGCAGCCGCCGCCCAGCTTCCTCCACAGGCTTGCCGATGAGCTGATCCATAGCGCGACAAAACGCAGTTACATCCAACAAGACTTTGTGCGGAGCGCGCACGACCCGCAGGCGTTGAAACACTGGCATGGGCGGAGCGACAACCGCCTCAAGCAGTGTAGAAACACTTCAACCGTAGCAATATTGGGCGAAATCTCCAGAGCGAACATAGTGCACTATACATATTTGAGCGATTCCCACCCGGCCGCTTCCAGGAGTTTTGGTCAAGCACTGTTGGCTACAGAGTACCGTGACCTTCAGTGCTTTCCGGTCGGACAGGCAGACGGTGGCTAGGACGCCTCATCAGGCCGGGTAAGCAGAGGCCCGGCAGTGATATTGTAAGTAGGCCTTCGATGCGTTAGACATCGCCGGGATCGATAAGGCGCAACGGTTCCTGACAATCTGCCGATACCCGGCCAAGTCTGGTTGCGGCGAGACCTCGACGTACGGCTCACTTCCCAATAGCGGTTGCCGATTACGCACTTGTTGTACGATATTGAATATTGCTAGTCTGCCTTTCTCTCGCATGATGAGTGGAGGCAGTCCCGCGGCGGCGGGTGTCCCTTGGGGAGGTCGCATGCTGAAGGCTCGACTGGAACTGGGACTGGCGACGATCACCGGCGTGCTTACGGTTGTGACGTTTTTCTGGCCCACCTGGCTGGAATCGTTGACCGGGCTCCAGCCGGACGAGGGAAGAGGCGAAACCGAGTGGGGCCTCGTCCTGCTCCTGGCCGCGATCACGCTCGTGATGGCGCTGCTGAGTCGACGGGATTATGCACGTGTCCGTCGCCAGGAGGCCTCCGAGGGCTCCTAGCCATGCCCCGCGATCCCAAGTTCGATCCGCCTGAGCCGGACGGCGCTGCTGAGCGGCTCCGCCAGTTCGAGCAGGCGCGTGGCTTCGATCCTGATGCGGGAGAGCCGGTGGAGGAAACGGACGAGAACCCGGAGACCGACGCGGGCGACGCCGTGGGCGAGCCGCCGCCTGACGGCACGACGACCGACAGCGCTGCAGACAACGAGGGGGAGAACGGACATGCGTAGCCCGTCGTACGTCGAGTCCAGCGCGGTGACCGCGACTGCGGCCCGAGACACCCTCGCCGACGAGGGCAAAACGCCACCGTCCGGCACACGGCGACGCCGCACGAAGCCGGCCGACCAGCCCGCGCACGGTAAGGCCATGGAGCGGCTGCGGCTCTTCGAGGCCGAGCGCGGCCTGTCCGAAGGCAGCAGCGGCACGGCCAGCAGCCCGCTCGCCACGGTCGCCGCTGGCGCGGAGGCCGTACCGCCGGTCGCCGAAATGTTGGCGGCAGCGCTGTCCGAGGCGCCTGCTACCGCAATGTCGGTCGGTGGTCAGAACTGGACATCGATAGGCCCGACGGTCATGCACGGCGGCCAGACGTACGGCTCCGGTCCCGGCAGCCGCGTCGACGTGGCCGGCCGCGTATCCTGTATCGCGGTCGACCCGAGCGACAGCGCGCACTTGCTCGTCGGATCGGCCGGGGGCGGCGTCTGGGAGAGCCGTACGACCGGCGCCTCCTGGGTGCCACGCTTCGACGGTATGAGCACCCTGGCCATGGGCGCGCTGTGCTTCGACCCGCACGCGGCGTCGACCGTGTACGCCGGCAGCGGCGAGGGGGACGCTTTCGCGTACCTCGGGCAAGGCGTCTTCCGGTCCACCGACGGCGGCACCACCTGGGCGTTGCGGGCCGGCGCACCGTTCGTCGGCGTCGGCTTCTACCGTCTCGTGGTCGACCCTGCCGACTCCACTCTGCTGTACGCCGGCGCGCGCGCGGGCCTTTTCACCTCGGCCGACGCCGGACTGACTTGGACCCAGCGGCGCTCGGCCCGCTGCTGGAGCATCTCGGTGCACCCCTCCGGCGGCTCGACGGAGGTCATGGCCGGCTGCGCGGACGGACTGTTCCGGTCGACCGACTCGGGGGCCACGTGGTCAGCCGTGACCCTGGCCGGCGTGCCGACGCCTGCAGGCATACAGCGCCTCGCCGTCAGTCACGCCCAGTCCAACCCGGTCGTCGCGTGGGCATGGGCGGCGACAAACCCGTCCATGGCGATCCCGGGCGGCACCCAGCCGACGCCGCGGCTATGGCGTCGCGGCGGGGCGAGCAGTGCGTTCACGGCCGTCGCCGTTGACTCGGCGGTACGCACCGGGCAGGCCTGGTATGACTGGTACGTCCAGACCGCTCCGGACACCGACGGCACCGTCTACCTCGGCGAGATCGCCGCCTGGCGGGTGGACGCCACGATCGGCGGCGGCTGGTCATGGACAAACCTGTCGGCTAAGTCCGCCGGCGACAGCATCCACCCCGACCAGCATTGTCTCACCATCGACCCGGCGAACCCTTCCGTCGTCTACGCCGGGTGCGACGGCGGCATCTACCGCTCCCCTGACCGTGGCCTGCACTGGGCCGACCTCAATGACGGCCTGGTCATCACCGAGATCGAATACATGGCGCAGGACATCGGCTCCGCCCGCTGGCTGCTAGCGGGTACGCAGGACAACGGCACCATCCGCTACACAGGCCGCCCGGACTGGGACCACGTGGCCGACGGCGACGGTGGCGATGTCGGCGCGAGCTCCACAGATCCACGCAATGTGTACCACGAGTATTTCCGCATGGGCCTCGACGTTTCGAACGACCGCGGTGACACCTGGACGTGGAGGCCCAACGCCAACCGCGACCCAAATGTGTACGGGCAGCTGTTCTACCCACCGGTCGAGGCCAGCGGCGCGACGGTCGCCCAGGCCGGCGAGAGCGTCTTCATCTCCCGCGACTCCGGCGGGTCCTTCACGGAGGTGGCGCTGCCCGGCCGTCCAATCGCGTCGGCCATGCATTCGCCGACCGCGGACCAGTTATACGTCGGGACGACCGGCGGTCAGGTGTACCGGATCTCTTGGTCCGGGACGGCGTGGGCGGCGCCGGTGGCGCTCACTTCTCCGCGGGCAGCCTGGATCTCCGATCTGTTCGCCGACAAGAACAACCTCAACCGGCTCTGGGCAACGTCCACTGTGATCGGCGGTGGTCGCGTCTTCCGTTCGGATGACGCCGGTACGTCGTGGACCGACTGCTCGGCCGGTCTGCCGGACCTGCCGGTCAACGCTCTCGAAGTGCATCCCGTAAACGCGTCCAGGATTTGGATCGCGCTCGACAAAGGCGTATTCGAGTCGACGGATGCCGGCGCATCGTGGCATATCCTGGCGCCCGGACTGCCTAACTGCATGATGGCCGACCTGATCTACCATCCGCACGCGCGGGTACTGCGAGTCGGTACGCGCAACCGAGGCGTCTGGGAGTACGCAGTCGATCACCTCGACATCCCGTACTGCGGCGTGCAATGGCTCGGCTCGCTTGCGGCGAACGAGACCAAGCGGTGGTTCACCTTCCGTTGGCCGGCCACCTGGCACGTGCTCTGGACCGTGATGCCAACGACGGTAAGGCCGGGTGCGCCGGAGCTGTGGTGGGACGTACAAATCGAACGCGCCGACGCCGAGTACGTCACGTACTGGATCACGGTGCGCAACCTGACCTCGGCACAGGTCGACTTCGAGGGCAGGTTCGCCATCCTCAGCTATCGATGACGGGCAGGACAGGTCCCCGCCGCAGTCACCAACCATCGAATGGAGACGGTAGATGCGCACCGGAGTACAGTGGACAGGCACGTTGAACCCTGGTCAGACCCAGAAGTGGTTCACCTTCAACTGGCCGGCAGTATGGCATGTCGTCTGGTACGTCGTACCCACCACCGTAAGGAATGGCGCTCCCGAGCTGGACTGGGACGTCGAGGTGGAGCGGGCATCGGCGACCACGGTCACGTACTGGATCACGGTCAAGAACCTCACCAACGTGGCAGCAACCTTCGAAGGCCGCTACGCCGTCCTCAACTGAAGAGGTGAACTGTGCGCATCACGATCGAATCCGATGAGACGCCGACAGCCGCCCATATCGGTGATCAGGCGGTGCCCGCGCCGTACGACACCTCGGGCAGCAACACCGGCAACTCCGGACTCAGTGCCGGAGAGTGCATCGACCCATTATCGCCCGTGGCCCGACTGGAGTTGGTAACCGACACGAAAGCAGACGGCGCGACGATCGCGGCAAGTGCGGTACCCGCCGGAGCAGCGCCGAAGCTGTAGTCGCACCGAACGAGTTCAACCAATCCGTAAAGCAAAGTAGGAGCGAGTCCTGGACTGCTTGAGGCGCTCATAACGGCTTGCCATCCAGCGCGAGTCAGGGTTCCACCGCCGTACAGAATCGGCACCGAGTCGACCGGTACGTCGACATCGACCACGCAGCGTGACCGACTGACCTGCACGCATCTCCGTCGTTCCGGTACACCCGAACGCGCGGTGGCTGCGCGCGTTATCCAGCTCCGAACGATCGATACCGTGCAGCGTGACGCCATCGCGCTCGGCTGGGATTCGCGCAAGGTCCCGACCAGAAATTGGGGCGGACACAAACGATCTTGCAGGTGAAGCGCGTCGGCGGTCGGTGACATCGTGTGACCGGACGAGGATGGTGCGCCTCAGTTCACCGCTCCGCATTGGGCGTGCAGCTCGTTGAGGTAGGCGAGCACGGCGAGCACCCGGCGGTGGCCGTCCTGCCCGTCTGCGATGTCGAGCTTGGTGAGTATGTGCCGCACGTGCGCCTCGACCGTGCGTTCGCTGAGGGTCAGGCGGGTGGCGATGGCGGCGTTGGTCAGGCCCTGCGCCATCAACTCGAGAACGTTGCGCTCACGCTCGGACAGCCGGGTGAGCGGGCCGCCGTTGACCTGTGCGACGAGGCCGGCGACGACCTTCGGGTCGAGCGCGGATCCCCCGGCGGCGACCCGGGTCGCGGCGGCGAGGAAGTCAGCGACGTCGAGGACCCGGTCCTTGAGCAGATAGCCGAACCCGCCGAGGGTCGCGAGGGTCACCGCGTGGGTGGTCTCGACGTGCTGGGACAGGACGAGGACGCCGATGCCGGGGTGGCGCTCCTTGATCTCGCGGGCCGCGCGGGCGCCCTCGTCGGTGAAGGTCGGCGGCATTCGGACGTCGAGGACGACGAGGTCGGGTTGCTGCTCGTCGACGGTCTGCCGAAGCTGCTCCGCGGTGCCGAGCGTGCCGATGACCTGGTGGCCGCCGTCGGCGAACAGGCGCGCCAGACCCTCGCGCAGCAGCGCTTGGTCTTCGACGATCACGACACGCATGGGAACTCCGCGGTCAGCGTGGTGCCGGCACCGGCCCCGCTTCGGATGCGCAGCATGCCGCCCTGCGCGGCAACGCGATCGACAAGCCCGGTGAGGCCGGAGCCCGCGCTGGCCGACGCACCCCCGACGCCGTCGTCGACGACGGACACGACGAGCCGGCCGTTGTGGCGGGCGGCGCTCAGGACGACCTTGGTGGCGTGCGCGTGCCGCACCGCGTTCGTGAGACCTTCGCAGGCGGTGAAGTAGGCGGCCGTTTCGATGTCGGGGGTGGCCCGCGGGCCAGAGGTCCGAACCTCGACCGGGAGCGGCGCCCGGCTCGCGAGATCGCGCAGCGCCGACCCGAGGCCGGCGTCGAGCTGCGCCGGCCGCAGCCCGCGCGCCAGTTCACGCAGCTCGTCGATCGCGAGGGTGATCTCCGCGACCGCCCCCTCCAGCGCCTGCGACACCTCAGGCGCGGCGGGTCCGAGGGCGTGTTGGGCGTGCCGCAGGGCGAGCCCGATCGAGACGAAGCGCTGCTGGGCGCCGTCGTGCAGGTCGCGTTCGATCCGCGTGCGCTCCGCGTCCGCGGCAGCGACTATTCGCGTCCGCGAGGCCTGCACCTCGGCCAGCTGACGGCGCAGCTCTACCCGCAGGCGGGCGATCTCGATCGCCAGCCCGCCGGCCTCGACGAGCTGCCGGAGCAGCGCGGGCTGCTCCCGACTTGTCGTGCTGTGCAGCACCTGTCCGAGCGGCTGGCCGCCTCGCTCGATCGGTACGCGCTCCCGCGGGTCGTCGGGCGCGTCCGCAACGGGCTTGCCCTGCGCGTCGACATAGAGCTGGCTCTCGGGGAGGTAGAAGTGCAGCTCGAGGGTCGGATCCGCGAGCAGCTCGCGCAGCAGCGCTTCGACGCCCTCCGGTGCCGCGCGGCCGGCGCGCAGGTCGTCGAGGAAGCCCGTCATGCGATGCAGTGCGTCGTAGCGAGCCCGGTTGAACCGTCGATCCACCGCGTCCTGGACCCGCGCGCGCACCGGACGGAACGCGATCGCGACGACGAGCGTGGCGGCCGCGGTCGTCCACGGCGAGCCGCGACCGAGCGCCGTACCGAGCAGCAACACCGTGGCGGCGAACGCGCCGGTCAGGACGGCGGTCACTGACGCGTACACCAGCGTCCGGTTGATGACCACGTCGATCCCGTACAGCCCGCGCCGCAGGATCGCGAAGCCCGCAGCCAGCGGGAACGCGGCGAACGCGAAGCCGAGCACGGCCATCCGGGCCGGCAGACCACCGTGCGGCCAGAAGAACCAGGTACTCATGTCGAGGGCGGTCACGATCGCCGCAACCGATCCGACCGCCACCACCAGCTTGAGCTGCTGCCGAACCACCGCATTCCCTCGCCGCCGGCGGACGACCAGCGCCACCGCCCCGGCCAGGAGCCCGCCGAACACGAACAGCCAGCCGGCAAAGTCGATCGCGTCCATCGCGCCGCGAGTCCCGGGGACGCCGAACGGGTTCGACACCGCCGCGAACGGCGCGTCATACCTGCCCGGGCGGAAAGTGCCGGCGATCACCAGCAGCGCCATGCCGGCCACCAGTCCTGCGAGCACCGGCCGCCAGCGCCGGGACGGCAGCCGCCCGTCAGGGAACAGCAGCACCGCGAGATGCCGAACCACCCTGCGACCTCCTCTCCCATCACGGTGTTGATCACGACTGCTGCCGTCGATCCCGGCAGGTGATGTGCGGTGTTCAGGTCGACGTCCGCGTACTGCCACGTGATGAGGTGGACGCAGATAAGCAAGCCGGTAACGCAGAAGACCAGACCGATGCGGTTGCCCGGAACGCGCCACGCGACGATCGCGCCGACCGACGCGAAGGTGAGCCCGAGCAGCAGGAACGCGCCGCCGCCGATGCCCGCGAAGATGTCGTCCGGCTGCGTCGCCAGGATGTCGCTCGGCCCGATCGCGAGCAGCACCGCCGTCGGCACCGCGAGGACGACGCAGGCCAGCCACATCAGCGCGGCGGCTCGACGCGCCGTCACCCGGGCCCGCATTGGGCCAGTGTCTCAGCGCGAATGACCACCGCCAAGCGTGCTGGCACTGCGCGGGTATCAGTGCTGGCGCTGACCGAAGCTCACCGGGATCTTTGCAGGGGACGAAGCGCCGGGCACGAGCGCGGCTACGCCGGCGGGCAACGGCGCCAGATAGATGAGGGCGGGTACGACGTCGCGGGCGACAACGAACTGCCCGATCAAGAACAACCCGACGACGGCTGCAAACCAGCCGGTCCAGCGGCTCAGGACGCGCGACACCGCAATGCGCACCCCGAACATCAGCACCGCGACGCCGAACAGCAGCCCGGCAGCGCCGAGCAGTCCGCCATCGGCCCACCCGGTGACGTCCGCGTACCACTTCGGAATCCGGACGCCGGAGTGAACGGCATCGGCCACCCGGACCGTCACAGTGAGCCGGTACGCCAGGTTCGCGATCCAGACGGCGGACCCGGCAACGACAAGCGCTGTGGCGACTGCCGGAAGCGCCGACCCCGGCGCGGCCCGATCCAGCACGCGCGCCAGCATGGCAAGTCCGGCAAGGGTGCCGCCGATACCGACGGCGAACATCCAGTTCGCGAACTCCCACGCGCCCTCGTGGTCGGCGATCAACAGCACCGCCCGGTCCGGTCTCGCCGTCCAGATCGAGGACAGGCCCGGGTACAGCGCTGCGACCGCCGCGCAGCAGAAACCGAGCACGAGGGCCGCCCCGACGCCGAGCAACGCCCGCGGGCCATCTTCAGTCACCGTCGCATCCTCGCGCCCGACTGGGCGGTGCCGGCAACTGTGCCGGCACTGCATCGGCGGTGCGTACTGGCACTGATCCAAGTCACGTGCTCGCGCCGATGTGCGCTCGGGGCTGCTCCTCCTACCGTCGCTGCACAGGTTCGCACCAAGGAGGAGACATGACCCGCACAACCAGCGACACCCGCGCCATCGACCTCGGGCCCAAGCCGCCGGCGGATCAGATTCGGACGGCCGGGAGCGCGTGCGCGCTCGGTGCCCTCGTTCTGTTCGCCGGTGCAGTCGCCACCCAGATCATGCAGGCGTCGACGAGCGTCTCGGACCAGTTGTGGCGCTACCCATGGAGCAGCCGCACCGCCGTGATCGCCTGGGTGGTATTCGGCACGATGGAAGTGCTCGTCCTGACCGGCGTGCTGGCCTGGCGGCGCAGCGGGGTCGCCGGATCGGGCCGCGCAGCGCAGGTCGGTTTGCCGCTCGCCGCGGTCGGCACGGCGCTCATCGTCGCCGGCCACTTCGCGTCGATACCGGTCCGCAACCAGACGATCGACGAGACCGGAGCGCAGCTCGTCAGCGCGATCTTCGGTGCCGGGACGGTGCTCTCGGCCGTCGGTCTCGCGCTGGCCGGCTGGGCCACTCTGCGGGCGGGCGTGTGGCAGGACTGGCGGCGCTTCCTGCCGCTCACCATCGGCGTGGTAACGACCGCGCTGATCGGCGTGGGGCTCACGAAGGCGCTACCAACCGGCGTGGCCGTGTACTCCCTCGGCTTCGCCATCCTCGGGATCGCCCTGATTCAAGAGCGGCGCACGCCGTGATGCCCGGGCGCTCGGCGGACCGTCACGTGACGGGCTGGGCGGGCTGGTGCCTGCGCCTCGCCGGCGCGAGCGGCATCGTCAACGGCCTCGGGTTCGGCGGCTTCACGATTCCCGCGATGGTGAGCATCGGCCAAGGACGAGGCATCCTCTACACCTTCGGAAATCCGACCTACGGCAACGGCCCGTTCGACCGGATCGGAATCCCGACGTCCGTGCCGCTGCTGGCCGGCTTTCTCGCGGCCTGCCTCGTGCAGGTCCTCGGCGGCGTCCTGCTGCTGGTGCCACGCCGCTCGGGAATCGCGGTCACCTTCGCGGGGTTGCTGCTCGGCGCGCCGTTCTGGTGGGGATTCGATCTACCCCTCGCCTGGCTCAACGCGGCAATGGTGGTCGGGTTCCTGATGCTCGCGCTCTTGGTGCTGGCGTGGGGTGCCCGACGAGCCACGAACCCGGAACCCGGCACTCCCGGGGCGGCACGTCCGGACCAATATCGACCGGCAGCTCCTGACAAGCGAGTTCCAGGGCAGCAGCGACAACCTCTGCGAAACCCTCCAGTGAATCAACCGTAGGAGGCATCAATGTTCTGTAGCCCGAAACACGCCGCGTCCCGACTGCTGCTACTGGGTGTCGCGCTCGCGGCGGCCGCGCTAGCTGTGGACGCCCAGCCCGCCTCGGCCGCCACGCCGGAGCACGTCCAGCTGATCGTCACAGCACCCCCGCTCGACCTGCCCGCAGGCACTCTGTGTGATTTCGCCTATCACCAGGCGGCGTCGTACACCCGGAACCGCACGCAATTCTTCGACAGCGCCGGAAACCTCGTCCGAATCGAGGATCTGAACGATGTGACAGTCGTGCACCGCAACGTCGACACCGGATACACCCTGGTCGAAGAGGATCACTACGCGGCTCACGTCGACTTCGCCAGCGGCGTCGTCAGGGTAACCGGCCAGAGCTGGGCGCTGCGCGATGAGGCCGGTCGGCTCGTCCTGGCCGGAGCGGGCCTGCTCACCATCGACCTCTTGACCGAGGCGCTCCTGACGCAGACGCCCAACGTCAAGGACAGTCGCCAGATCTTCTGCCCCGCGCTCGGCGGCGCCCCGGCACCCTGAGGTTCATGCCCGCGACGCCGCACAACGCGACGCCAGCTGAAGATCAAACCGTTGGCCGTTTCCCGGCGCAACAAACAACACAGAACAACCTCGCCGTTCGGCGCGGCCCGATACCGTCGCGTTCGACGATGTCGCGTCGCTCCAGCACGGGCGGGCCGAAGATTGCGATCTTCTCCTCGAACGCCGCTGCGGAGAAGGCCCGCGGATCCAGGCCGCCGCCGGGCGGTGATGGCGGTACTTGCCCTCGTAGCGTCGCTCTGCGTCGGGCGGTTCGATGCCGAATGATCCGCACCGCCTCCGCATGCCGGTCGGCACGCTCGGCGCCGACTGACGATCCGCCCGTGCAGGGGTGCCAGCCTCCCTGGGACTGGCCCGCCAACACCCTCGTCGCCGGGCCACGGTCCGGTGCAGCCTTGCCTCGATGAGCAAGACCTTGGGGTTTGCGCAGCACCGCGCCATACTGCTGCGGTGAGCGGTCTGACGCATGTGGCGCTTGCGGCCTCTGATCCTGCGCGCTCGCTGGAGTTCTATCGCGACGTCATCGGGGTCGACGGCCAGGTACGGGCGGAGGGCGGTTTCGTTATCAGCACAACCAACCGCGCCGCCTTCACCTCTATTCAGAGGCAAGCCGCCAACGGGTCCCGGCGACTTCCATTTCGGCGGGCCCATTCCGAACGCCGAGGCGGTCCGACAGGCACGCGAGCGATTTCGATCAATGGGGGCTGGTCGAGCACGACTGGTCCGACGAGCCGCGGCACACGTCGGTCAAGGTCATCGACCCAGACGGCTATGTCGTCGGGGTCGCCTGGGAGCCCGACCATGAAGTCAGCCGATAGACCACGGCGCAGGCGCCGGCAATACGACCGCGCATAATGTCGCCGGGTCGATCCGAACCCGGGCCCGACTGGCCGCTCGGGATTCGGCGATACCCTCATGCCGGCGGTCACTATGGGTGATCGCGTTCGCCGAGTCGTCCCAGGCGGTCTAGGCAGGTGAGCCAGCGAACTGACCGGCTATTGATCCGCGGAAGACGAGGCGCTTTCAGGCTCGGGTTCCCTTCGCGAGGATGGGCACATGACGCGCTGGGCAACCTTCGACTGTTTCGGCACCCTGATCGACTGGCGCCACGGCATCACGTCCTCGGCCGAGCTGCTGTGGCCCGGCCGCGGCCAGGACGTGCTCGACGCCTACCACCGGCACGAGGCCGCCGTGCAGTCCGAGAACCCGGATCGGCGTTATCGCGATGTGCTGGCCGAGACGCTCCGGCGCAGCGCCGCCGAGCTCAACCTCGACCTGATCCCCGACGACGCCACGGTGCTCGCCGCCACCATCCCGTACTGGCCGGTGCTCCCCGACACCCGCCCGGCACTGGCCGAACTGCGCGCCGCCGGCTGGCGGCTTGCCCTGTTGACCAACTGCGACCGCGACATCATCGCCCACACCCAGCGCCGGCTGCGCGTACCGATCGACGTGGTGATCACCGCCGAGGACGTCGGCGCGTACAAACCGGCACACGACCACTTCATCCGCTTCCGGGACACCTTCGGAGCCGGCAGCCAACGCTGGGTCCACGTAGCCCAAAGCCACGTCCACGACATCGTCCCAGCGCACGAGCTAGCCATTCCGAGCGTGTGGATAAATCGCCGGGGTGAGACCGCCGACCCGTCGATCGCCGGCGCCGTGCTCCCCAACCTAACCGAGCTGGCAGCGATGCTGCAGCGCCTTTAGCTGGCACCTGCTCGATCTGGATCGTCTTGTAGACGCTACCTCGCACCCAACGCATCGACGCTCATGAGTCGCCTGCCGCCGAAAGTCCATTTACAACATCCGGTCACGCCGCAGTCACGTGCGCTCATGAGCCTTTTTCTGCATGGACTGGTGTCGTTCTAGTTGACGAGCGTGATTGGCCCGGATCGATCGGTAGGCGCTGGCGACATCCGCACGAGCGCACGACGTCGCGCTCGTGGGTGGGTTCCTGCTCCAAGCGCGGGTGCGGTTCGCGTATCGCTGCAGGTGCGTTCGCGCCGAGGTCCGAATGCCATCTGCTCACCAGTGATCGAGCGTGAGCCGCCCGGCTTCGCGCGGGCTGGCCTCTTCGCGGTGGCAGGGTTGGGGCATGTCGCTGCAGGGACGCGTCGGAGTGGTCACTGGCGCCGGCCGAGGCATCGGACGCGAGATTGCGCTCGCCCTCGCCGTGGACGGTATGTCACTGCTGGTGCTGGCGCGAACGGGTGATCAGGTCCGTGCCGTTGCGGAGGAGATCACGCAGCGGCACGGCGTCCGCTGCTTGCCAGCTGCCGTCGACGTGACGGATGTTGCGGCTGTGGAACGGGTCGTGCTGCACGCCGAACAACACCTCGGCACTGTGGACTTGCTGGTCAACAACGCGGGAGTGATCGAGCGGGAGGAAGTCCCGTTCTGGGAGGCTGACCTCGACGAGGTATGGCGCGTGATCGAGACGAATCTACGCGGCCCGCTGCTGATGACGCGTGCCCTTCTGCCGGCAATGGTCCAGCGCGGACGCGGCCACGTCGTCAACATCACCAGCCGCGCCCGTGCGGCGACCCGGACGGCATGTACACCGGATACGCGGTCTCCAAGCGTGCCGTGTCCGTCTTCACCGAATGCCTCGCCGCCCCGCTCGCCGGTACAGGCGTCGTGGTCGTCGACGTGTTGCCCGGACTGGTCCGGACGCAGATGACCGAATCGATGCCCACGTGGGATAACGTCGCGGACTGGGACAACGCGTCTGCAACCGCGACCGTCGTCGTCGACATCGCCCGCGGCCGATACGACGACTGCGCGGGCACGATCCTGGACGCCGTCGAGCTCGGGCGATCACGGTGATCGTCACGGGCTGGCGCGAGGTGTCCCGCGCCCTGCAGTCCCTTGTAAGCGCGCTCGGCCTGCCGCGGTAGCCACCGGAGCACGACGGGGTGGCTGGTCGCGCGCTACCCGTCGATCGGTGCGATCCATCGCACGGCGCGAGCGTGCACGGAGCGATCGATATGTGGCGCGATACTTAGCCTCGGCCCAATCCCGCATGTCGCCCGCTCATCGAGACCGTCCATCGGACGGGGCTTACGGGACTGAACGTGTGGGATTGGCCGTGCCAGCTGGTCGAGGAGCGTTCGGCTAGTGAGAAGCCCGGCACTGGATCATTGGGGTGGAGCACCGGGCCGAATCCGCAGTTCGCCTATCAGACAGCAGGAACAGCCGCTGCCTACCGGTCCTCGAAGACGGCGCTGAACGCGCTGACGGTGTACTAGGCGCAAGCCCTCGCCGCGGACGGTTTCAAAGTCAACGCGCTCGCTCCCGGCCTGCGAGCCACCAACCTCAACACGCGCGCCGCCGCCAGCGACGGCGACCCGGCGGGGGCAGCAGCCGGCGTCGTCTGACTGGCGCTGCTCCCGGACGACGGCACGACCGGCCAGTTCTTCTCGTGGGACGGCAGCGCCGTGCCGTGGTGAGCTGGCCCGCACGCCGGGAACGGAGCGCACGCCCTAACGGGATCGATCGGCGTTTGGTAGGTGATGCAGCAGATCGGCCGCGCCGTGCGTTGAGGAATGCGATCGTACGGCGAGAGGGTGCTGATGGAGTTCCGCGAGTACGTACGTACGCAGCGTCCGGCGCTCATGCGGTTCGCGACGGTGCTCACCGGGCAGACCTGGCTAGCCGAGGACGTGGCCAGTGACGCGTTGGGCCGGGCGTTCGAGCGATGGGACGGCATCGCGGCGATGGCGCATCCGCATGCCTACGTCAGGCGAATGGTGGTCAACGAGTACCTGTCTTGGCGGCGACGGCTGCAGCGCAGTGCGCTGTACTCCGATCTGCACGAGCACGGCGCGGATGTCACGGACGGCACCGACGAGCACGCCGAACGCGACGCGATGATCGCCTTGCTCGATCGGCTGCCGCGCCGGCAGCGCGCCGCCGCTGTCCTGCGCTACTACCTCGGGCTGTCAGACGCCGAGGTGGCGGCCGAACTCGGCTGCCGGCAGAGCACCGTCCGCAGCCAGATCTCGCGAGCGCTCGCCGCGCTTCGCATCGATATCACCGAACCCAACGGCTACCGAGCCGGCGAGTCTCTGGAGTCACGATGAGCACGCTACGCACCCTCCACGACGCGTTCGACGCGTTGGAACACCGCGCCGACGCGGCGCCCTCGCCGGCGCCAGAGATCGCCGCGCCGCGACCGGCCCGTCACCGCACCGGGCACCTCCTGGCCCCAGTCGCCGCTGCCGCGGCGGTCGCGGTGATCGCCGCGGCCGTCACGGTGTGGCAGCACGCGCGACCCGGCGCGCCGGCCAAGCAACCGGCGGCGGGCAGCGCGGCGGCGACGACCTCGCAGTCAGCATCCACGACCCATCCGAGGGGCCGATTCCAGCCGCCGACGACGCCTGCGGAACTCGCGGCCAAGACGCGTGCGATCCTGGCCGGCATCGCAACCATCAAGGTCACAGACTATCCGGTGCCGGCCTCAGTCCCCGCCTCAGTTCCGGCCAAGGGTAACCACTCGACACCGACACCGACACCGATCCCCAGCCAATCCAGCGTCAGCGTCCCGATAGGTCGCAACCCCGGATCGGCAATATTCGGCACGCTGAGCGCCACCGGTGTGACCGGTGGATTCGACCTCAACGTGTTCCTGGCCTCGCCGGGGAGCAAGGCCAGCTGCGACGAGGGCACCGGCTGCACGCTGCACGACCGCCCCGACGGCTCGACGCTGGCCATCGGCACCTGGCACGACCCGTCCGTACCCGGTGGAATCACCTACCAGGTCGAACTCGTCCGGCCCGACGGCGCCGACATCCTGCTGCACCTGAGCACCGAGCACAATCCCAAGGGCCGGAGCACCGTCACCGCATCACACACCCCGCTGACCGTCGACCAGATGACTGACTTCGTCACCTCGGATCGCTGGTAAGCCGCCGCCTCCGGTTATCGCCGGCTGAGGACGCCGCGCGCGAAGACGGCCTGCCCGGCGTGGCTATCCCACGGTGTGGCCGGACGACGTCAGCGGCTGGGTCGTCGGCGACAGCGGCTACGGAGCGTGGGTCGCCGTGATCGACGACAACGTGGTGGGTGACGTGGGGCTGGCCCGCCCGGGCTTGCAGGCCAGCACACAGGTGTGGGTCGCGACCACGCAGCGACCCGTCGAGTGGCTTGTCGAAGTGACGCGGCTGTTTGCGAGCCCCGACGCTCGCGGCTTCCTCGGCACCCGAATCACGTGTCTCGCGAGCGGGGCCGATCACTAACGCGGACTTCCGTGCAGCGCTTTTGACCCTTCGTTGATCGGGTTCGCCTTGGCTGGGGCTGGCTGCAGCTCGTGTTGGAGCTGGGCATTCGCCCGCTCGGCCATGAGAGTCGTCCTCATTCGGAGGGGTATGGATAGCTGCTAGAAATCAGTCATATCGCGGCGACTGCTCACGCTCATGACACCTTGCCGGCGAAGAGACGGCCTGTCTCTGCTGGAGAAGAGTCAGTGTGAGCAGCGGGAAACAGGCACAACTGCGAAGCCGGCCCGCTGTGGCGCGCCTTCCGAAGCCTGAGCAGTCAGCATAGTAGAATTGTCATATGGCAGCGAAACCAGCCCCGAGGCGGGGCTGGGAAGCGTTCGCCCGCCCAGCGGGGGTGAACCAGCGGCGGTATGAGGCGGTCCGCGCCTACGTCTACGAAGGCGCCGCCCTCGGCGAGGCGGCGGGCCGGTTCGGGTACTCCCCGTCGGCGCTGGCGTCGCTGGTCCGCGATTTCCGGGCCGGCAAGCTTGCCCTGTTCGCCGATCCGGGCAGGCCCGGCCGCAAGAGCGCGCCGAAGAAGGACGCCGCCCGCGGCCGGGTCATCGAACTGCGCCGCCAGGGCTTGTCGGTCTATGAGATCAGCGCCCGGCTTCAGGCCGAGGGCAGGCCGCTGAACCGCACCGGGGTCGGGCAGATCCTGGCCGAGGAAGGGTTCGGGCGGCTGCTGCGCGACCCCGAGCCCGAGGCCAGTATCAGCCCGGCCACCACCGGGCGAGACACCCGGCTGCCCCGCGCCAGGGTCATCGACTTCGCGTCGTTGCCCGCCAGCGCCTCAACCAGGCTCGCCGGGCTGCTGCTGACCGTGCCGGACCTGGTCGCCCTGGACCTGCCCGCCCTGGCCCGCGCGGCCGGCTACCCCGGCACAAGAGTCATCCCCGCGGCATCGTGGCTGCTGAGCCTGCTCGCGCTCAAGCTCACCGCCACCCGGCGGGTCTCCCACGTCGATGACCTGCTCGACGACCCGGCCAGCGCGCTGTTCGCCGGGTTGGCGATCCTGCCGAAGAAGTCCGCGCTCACCGACTACTCCTACCGGCTGTCCCACGACCACCAGCGGAAGTTCCTGGCCGCCCTCGACCAGCAGATGATCGGCAAGGGCCTGGCCACCGGCTCAGAAGCGATCTTCGACCTGGACTTCCACGCCGTCATGCACTGGGGTCACGACCCGGCATTGGAGAAGCACTACGTGCCCACCCGGTCCCAGCGCGCCCGCTCCGTCCTCACCTTCTTCGCCCAGGACACCGGCACCCACAACCTGGTCTACGCCAACGCCGACATCTCCAAGGCCACCCAGCACCGGGAGGTCATCGCGTTCTGCGACCACTGGAAAGCCGTATCCGGCAGCGACCCGGCGATGCTGGTCATGGACCAGAAGGTCACCAACCAGAAGATCCTCGGTGAACTCGACGCCCGCGGCATCAAGTTCCTCACCCTGCGCATGCGATCCCCGGCCCTGATCGGCCACATCAACAGCCTGACCAGCAAGGACTACAAGACCATCGCCCTGGACCGGCCCGGCCCGCACAACCACCCCCGCGTGCACGAGGACAAGGCCACGCGCCTGACAAGCTATCCCGGCACCGTCCGCCAGCTCATCGTCACCGGCCTGGGACGCGAGCAGCCCACCGTCATCATCACCAACGAACAGCAGGCCACCCTCAGAAACCTGATCAGCCAGTACGCCCGCCGCATGACGATCGAGCAGCGGCTCGCCGAGATCATCCGCTCCTTCTGCGCCGACGCCCTCTCCTCAACCGTGAACCTCAACGTCGACCTCGACATCACACTCTGCGTCCTGGCCCAAGCCCTGCTCGCCGCGTTCCGGACCCGCCTCGGCCCCGGCTACGCCACCGCCACCCCCGACACCCTCCAGCGGCGCTTCCTCGACAGCCCCGGCACCATCACCATCACCAGCGACCAGGTCACCGTGCGGATCGACCGACGCGCCTACTCACCCGTCCTGCGCCAAGCCAGCCTCCCGCCCGACACCACCATCCCCTGGTGGCACGGCCACCGCCTGCACTTCGAGTTCAGCTAACCCAGGGCCGAAGAAGCTGCGTGGAAATCGGCGCTAAGACCAGCGTCCCCGACTGTGACTTCGCCGTTCCCTTCGCCTTAGGAGCGGACACGTAGCGTTGGCCACCAACGGCGAGAGGCGGCACCCCGATAGCGCCGGATCACCCGACCGCTCTGGCAATGCGTGCTGCGGCATCATCCGCTCTTCGCCGCGGGTCGGTCCTACGCACGGGGGTGCGTGACACAAAGGTAGGGGCCGGCGCCCACGTCAATCCTGTCATTCCCAGCGGAACAGGCGGACCGCCAGCACGCCGCACACGATCACCCACGCAGCCATGACGCCGAAGTACAGGCCGGAGGCCCAGTGGCCGGCGACGGCGTCCTGGATGGCCTGGACGCCGGCTCCCACCGGGGTGGCGTCGCTGACACCGCGCAACGGCCCTGGCATCTCCGCGCGCGGCAGCCACAGCCCGGAGAAGAACAGCAGCACGAAGAACAGCACACCGCCGACGGCGGCGGCGGCCTTGCTGGTGAAGCTGACGGCGGCGACCAGCAGCCCCAGTGTGCTGGCCGCCGCCGCCATCAGCAGGAACGCGAGGATGAACGCCAGCGGTTGCCCGATCGAGGCGCTGAACGCGCCGGTCCCAAGGATGGCGATCAGCGCCGTCGTCGCGATCTGGGCGCCGAGGATGAGCACGATCTGCGCGGTCAGCAGCTTCTGTGGGGTCACCGGGGTGGTGAACATCCGGCGCAGGATGCCGCGTTCGCGGTAGCTGACAAGGGTCACCGGCAGGAATTGCACCCCCAGCATGACGACCGCGAAGGTGATGATGATGGGCAGGTACGTCTCCTGCACACTCGCGCCGCCCAGGGCCTCGACCGGCTTGCCGGTCCCTGGGATCAAGCCGATCACGATCCAACCAGCGAGCGGGAAACCAACTCCCCAGAACAGTGCGGCCGGCGTGCGGAGCAGCAGCTTCAGCTCTGTCAGCGTGAGCTTGCGCCAGGCGCGCCCGGGAACAGGAATCGCGGCGGGCAGCGACATCGTGGCTATTCCCTATCTGTGATGCGACCCCCGGTCAATGAGGGTCGACTGTTCTGGGTGGGTGGGCCCGTTGGGTCGATAGGTGCGTGGTCACGTCGGGCGCAGCCGGGGTCAAGGTGGAGCGCCCGCAGCCGCGCAGCGGCGAGGACGTACGACCTTGACCCCGGCGAGTACCGACGGATGATCGCGGTCGACCCAAGGGGCCAGTGGGTGTCAGGTCATGGCGACGTCCTCCGGATCGGGGCGGTCAGCGAGGATTGTGGTGCGCGGCGTCGCCCTGCCTTATCTGGGTGCACGGGCATTGGCTGGCCCGGCGACATGATGGCGTATGGGGTGAACCCGGCGTAGGTACGCGGCTGCTCATTCTTTCCGGGACGACCGCCTCGAGGGGCGACGACAGGAGCATCGCGGGAGCCAGCCGCGGACATCAGCTGAGTGGGGCGAGGGTGCGCACCGGTCACCGCGTCAGGCCGCCTTGGTCAATACCGAAGGATCGAGTTCGATCCAGGCTTGGTCACCGAGCTCACGCAGGGTGTGGTGGCAGCGGCGCACCAGTTTGCGGGCCACCGACAGGGCGGGGCGTTTGCCGCCGAGCCGGTCGCGGACCGCGTGGTAGTAGTCGTGGTCCGGGGAGCCGGTGCGGGCCGCGCACTTGGCCGCTTCGAACAGCGCCCAGCGCAGCTCCGGAGAGCCCTGCCGGGCCAGCCGGCCTGGGGAGCGTCGGCCGTCGGAGGAGTACACGGTGATGTCCAGCCCGGTGAAACGCACCGCCTGGTCGGAGTTGGCGAACCGGCGGCAGTCGCCCAGCTCGGCCCAGATGATCGCCGCGCACAGCGGCCCGATCCCGTACTGGGCCTGCAGCGCCCGCGGCCCGGGCTGCCGGCAGCCGACCGCACACAGCTGCCGGCGAAGCGGCGTGATCTGCGCGCTCAGCGAGTCGATCGCGACCAGCGCGGTGTCCACCATCTGCCGGCCCGCCGCCGACAGCTCGACAGCGCGCAGCTCGGCACGCCCGTCCACCGTCAGTAGACCCGTGATCGGCGGCACGCCCTGGTGGAACAGCTGGGCGTGGATGCGTTGCTGCCAAGCCCGCCGCTGGTCCATCAACGCCACATACAGCCGGCCCAGCGTCCGCACCTCCAGCACGTGCGCCGGCGGGATCCACGACTCCGGCAACCGATCCGAGCACAGCAGCTCCCGCAGCAGCCGGGCATCGGCCCGGTCGGTCTTGGCCCGCTTCTTCCGCCCCCGCGCCGTCGCGGTGTCCGCCGGCTCGGCCAGATGCGCCTCCACCCCGGCCCGGGCCAGTTCCTCGACCACGAACCGCCACCCGGTACAGCCCTCCACCGCGAACGCCACATCCGCACTCCCGTCGAACCGCTGCGCGAGCCACCTGCGCAGCACCGCCCGGGTCGCCGGCCGGACCTGCCCAGTGCTCAGCTCACCGGTGTCGGTGTCCACGTAGTCGTACGTGATCTGGGCACGGTGCACGTCAAAGCCACCTACCATTGTCATCGGGACCTCCTCGAGTTCCTGACCCGCGCACTCAACGATGCGCTTGAACCGAGGGGGTCTCATCACATGCCATCTTTCGTGCCTCGTCTAGACGAACGGCGGACGGGGGCTGGCCGTGACCGGTGAGCGCGACGAAGGCGTCGTCCAGGCTGGCCTGGTCCACCCGCAGGTGTCGGGCGATGACGCCGTGCCGGATCAGTACGGCGATGACCGCCTGCAGGGCCTCGTCGTTCCCCGTGACCGTGAACTGGTCACCGTCGCGGCGAACAGAGGACACCTCGGGCAGCTCGCCCAGCACAGTCTCATCCAGCGGCGCCGACGCGCCGAACCGGATGTGCTGCTCGCCGCCGGCCCGGCGGGCCAGCGCCGACGGCGTGTCGGTCGCGATCACCCGGCCGTTGTCGATCACCGCCACCCGGTCGCACAGCCGTTCGGCCTCTTCCATGAAGTGCGTGACCAGCAGGATCGTCACGCCGGTATCGCGGATCTCGGAGATCAGCCCCCACACCTCTCGGCGGGCGGCGGGGTCGAGCCCGGTGGTGAGCTCGTCCAGCACGGCGACCGTCGGGGTGCCGATGAGCGCCAGCGCCACAGAGAGCCGCTGCTTCTGGCCGCCGGACAGCTTGGCGAAGGCGGTGTCGCGCCGATCGCCGAGGCCGAGCCGCTCGATCAGCTCGCCAGCGTCCGCGGGCTGCCGGTAGAAAGACGCGTACAAGTCGAGCGCCTCGCGTACCCGCAGCTTGTCCGGCAGCTGGCCGTCCTGCAGCTGGACGCCGACCTGCTCGCGCAGCTCCTCGTGATCCCGCTGCGGGTCCAAGCCCAGCACGATGATCCGCCCGCGGTCCGGTTTGCGCAGTCCCACGACGCATTCCACGGTCGTGGTCTTCCCGGCGCCGTTCGGCCCGAGAATGCCGAAGATCTCGCCGGCCCGCACCGAGAACGAGACAGTGTCCACCGCGACCTTCGGCCCGTACTCCTTGTGCAGGTCGCTGACTTCGATGACCGCCATGTCCCTAGTGTGGCCCGCGGCCCGCGGGCCGGGCATCGGCCGCCGGGACCACATTGCCCGGGCGCCCCGGCAGCGCGGCATCAGCCGCGCGGTTGATGCCGCCGCGCCTGGCCTCCACGCCGCACAACCAGACACAGGAGCCGCCTGACCAGCACGCACCCGAAGATGATCTTGACGACCTACAAAATAGGCGCGCACCCTCCGCACGGCCGCAATCTTGCGTGATCAGCGCTCGTTCGAGCCCGGTCAGCGATCCTCAAATGACACGACCCGACCGCACATATCGCGCGTGCAACGGCATCGGTTTGCATGCCGAACGCGTACCCGATTCGGCGGTCCTGCCCGTTCTGGTGATCGCCATCGGTGACGAGGTGGCGACGTTGCCTCACCTCGGTTCTACGGTCGTCTCATCATTCGTTCTGCTGGGGCGCCGGTCGCCTCCGCTGGGTTCCGGGCCCTGGCCCGACCGTGGAGGTGTGTCGTGTCCGCACCGACGATCGAGAGATCGACTACGGCGGTGGCGGTGCAGGTGGGGGAGCTGTTCACCGGTGACGAGAGATCGGCGCTGGTCGGGTGCTTGGCTGGCTACTCCGGTCAGACCCGCGCCGCCTACACCCTGGACCTGCGGCAGTACACCTCGTGGTGTGCGACCCACGGGCTGCACCTGTTCGCTGCGAAGCGGGCCGACATCGAGTGCTACGCCCGCGACCTGGAGGCCCGCGGCCGGGCGCGGGCGACGATCGCGCGTCGGTTGTGCACGGTGTGCGGGTTCTACCGCTACGCCGTCGAGGAAGACCTGCTCGATCACTCCCCCGCCGCCCACGTGCGCCGGCCGCGACTGGACTACGAGTCGCATGCCACCGCGCTGGACCGCAACGAGGTTGGCGGGCTGCTGGTCGCCGCCGGACTCGGCAAACCGGTCGAGCACGCCCTGATCTCCCTGCTGATCCTGAACGGGCTGCGGATCGGGGAAGCGCTCGGCGCGAACATCGAAGCCCTCGGCACCGAACGCGGCCACCGCACGCTGACCGTGCTCAGGAAGGGCGGCAAGATCGTCACCATCCCCCTCGCGCCGCGCACCGCACGAGCCATCGATCTGAGTATCGGGGAACGGGTCGAGGGACCGATCTTCCTCCGCGCCGATGGGCGGCGGATGGACCGGCACGCCGCGGCGCGCATCGTGGCCCGCGCGGCGAGGAAGGCCGGCATCGGGACGAAGAAGATCAGCCCGCACACGCTGCGGCACGCGTTCATCACCGCCGCCCTGGACGCCGGCGTCCCGCTGCGCGATGTACAGGAAGCGGCGTCGCACGCCGATCCGCGCACCACGATGCGCTACGACCGGGCGCGCGTCTCGCTGGATCGGCACGCCACCTATGTGGTCGCTGCCTATCTGGCCGGCGCCGCCCGCTGACCGCACGCTGCGACCGGGCGGCGCGTCATGCACCGCCCCGGTCGGCTGGTCGCCCGCACAAAGACGGTCGCCTTCGACGACTGCGTATCGGCTATCATGTGGGTATGGCGGTGCCCGGTCCGACAACAGCGGCCAACATCGAGCAGGTGGCGGCGAACCTGCTCAAGCTGGCCCGTATCAAAGCAGGTGTGAGTCAGCGGCAGATGGCGCAGGCGGCGGGCGTGCCACAGTCGACGGTGGCGCGGATCGAGTCTGGCGCGATGCAGCCGACCCTGCCACTGCTGTATCGGCTGTTGGCCGCGGTCGACCTGGAGCCGCGAATCCGCGTCGAGGCCTACGACGATCACGACGACGTGCTGGACCGGCGCCGGCAGCGGTTCCCCGAGGTGGCTGCTGCTGCCGAGCGCGCCCGCGACGAGCTGCTCGCGGCAGTCGAGCCCGCCACGCGGTGGGCGAGCCTGCGGCGTTCCGGCCGGCCGAGATCCTCGCCGTGCTGGACAAGCACAAGGTGGCCTACGTGTTGATCGGTGGGTACGCCGCGCAGCTGCACGGCTCGACACTGCCGACCACCGACGTGGACGTCACGCCAGCCACCAGCGCGGACAACCTCGCGCGGTTGGCTGCGGCGTTGCGTGAGCTCGGCGCCGGCATCCGGGTCGACGATCTCGCCGACGGGCTGGCCTTCGACACCTCCGCGGCAGCACTGGCCGGGATGCGGATGCTCAATCTGCGCACCCGACACGGTGACCTGGACCTGACCTTCGAACCGGCCGGAACCGGCGGCTACGACGACCTGACCCGCACCGCGGCGCCAAGGGTCATCGCCGGCATCAGCGTGCAGGTTGCCAGCCTCGCCGACATCATCCGCTCCAAACAGGCCGCCGCCCGTCCGAAAGACCTGCACGCCCTGCCGGAGTTGGAACGCCTCGCCCACCGTCGAGCCACGCGGCCGGTCGAGTCGCCCGAGCCCGGCCCGCCGCCACCAGACCTCTCCACATAGGAGGTGTCGCACGTTTCGATGGACGAGCTGCTGATCGCCGCCAACCCCGACCCCGACTCGCGGCTGCGCTACCTGCTTCGCCTCCCGCTGGCCGGCGGGATGATCTTCCGCACCTCCGGCACCTGGCCGCGCACCAAAGCCCTCTACTGTCATCCCGCCGACGCCAGCGAATGGCCGGCCGATCCGGAGATCGTGGAACGGGCACCGATCCGCTCCTGCGTGCGCCGCGGCGCCGCGATCGACCTCGTGCTCGAGCGGGGCCGCGAGAACCGCTCGCAGATCGTGTTCACCACCGCCCGCGGCCGCGACGCGGTGTTCTGGCAATCACCGCGCACCCGCAAACAAGCCCGCCCGAACATCAGCACGCCATCAGCGCGCGCCGTCGGCATCGCCGAACTCGAAATCATCATCGACACCCGCGAGCAGTACGCCTACCGGTTCCCCACCCAGCAGGTCGCGACCGTCAAACGCGCCCTGCCCTGTGGCGACTACGGCACCACCCTCGGCGGCCGGCTGGTCGCTGCGGTCGAGCGCAAGTCCCTGCCCGACCTGGTCTCCAGCCTGATCAACGGCAAACTGCGCTACCTGCTCGGCGAACTGGCCGCCCTCCCCCGCGCCGCCATCGTGGTCGAAGACCGCTACTCACAGATCTTCAAACTCAGCTGGGTCAGGCCCGCCCTGGTCGCCGACGGCATCGCCGAACTCCAAGTCCGCTGGCCCGGGGTGCCCATCGTGTTCTGCGAAACCAGACAACTGGCCGAAGAGTGGACCTACCGCTACCTCGCCGCCGCACACACCTGGGCCAACACCGAACACGCCCTCGCCGACCGACTCGGCATCACCCTCGACGACGCCGACACCGCGACAGCATCGGACGCGCCAGAACCCACGACCGCGGAACTGCGCGCCTGGGCACGCGCCACCGGACTCACCGTCCCCGACCGCGGACGACTCCGCCCCGAAATCCGCCAAGCCTGTCACGACGCCCACACTCAGTGACCGGCTGCCTCCCCCGCCTCACCGAACGCGAACGCCGGGCCGAGCCGTGGTTCGGCGCGGGTAACCTGTCTGTTGATCATCGCGTTCGAGCCGCGCAGATGAGCCTGTATGCGTGCGCCGCAGCTTAGCGGCGATCGCAGTTGGTAACGTCCACAACTTGTTGATCAAGACGAGTCGGAGGACGTCGAAGCGATTACCGCAAAGGCCGGTCGCAGCCCTCGCGCAGGCGGCTGTCACAGGGCGAGGATGTGCGTCATGTCGGTTGTGGTGATTGGGGCGGGCCAGGCGGGGCTGTCCGTCAGCCGGGAGCTCACCGCGCTCGGTGTCGACCATGTCGTGCTGGAACGCGCGAGGGTCGCCCAAGCCTGGCGTGAGCGCTGGGACAGCTTCACGTTGGTGACTCCGAACTGGACCCTGGACCTACCCGGCAGCCCTTATTCCGGTGACGATCCGGAAGGCCACGTGCACTGCGACGAGATCGTCGCCTACCTCGAGGAGTACGCCGCCACCTTCGCGGTGCCGGTGCGCGAAGGCGTGCATGTGCAGCGGCTGCGCCCCGCCGATGGGCATTTCGAACTCGTCACCTCCGAAGGCCGCCTCAACGCCGCCACGGTTGTCGTGTGCACCGGCGCCTATCAGCGGCCCTACCGGCCGCAGGCCGCCGCCGTGCCGCCGGGTGTGCTCACGATGACGAGCACCGACTACCGCAACCCGGACCAGATTCTTGGGCGGGCAGCTGCTCGGTCAGCAATCGCCGCGTGTCGGCCCATCTCGCGTCGCCGAATGCGACCGACTCGCCGAGGTCGTCGGCGAAGTGGGCAAGGTTTCCGGGGATGCCCGACAGGTGTCCCAGCAGCGGCACCCCCAACGATTGCAAGGTGCGGTAGTGCAGGTCGTGCCCGCCACGGGCGCCGGTTGCCTTTCAACCCGATGGCCCGCGCGTCGCGGGAGACCCGGTACCAGTTCCGGAAGCCGTTCGTCCTGGACTCCACGGCCGCCACGGAGGCGTTCGGTATCCATCCGGCACCGCCGGACGACGCGCTGCACGAGACAATCGCCGACCGGCGGTCCCGATCATGACGGCGCGCGCGCCGACCAGGATCGGGAGGCACCACGACAGCGCCGCCAGCTGAGGTTGTCTCGCTAGCGGATCCGCCATACGAAATCCGCTCGACCGCACATAACAGCCGGCACGCAGCCGAATGACGTTGTCCCCGATTCGGCGCTCGCGCCGCTCCGCCTGATGGCAGTGGGTGAATGCCTCTGGTGGCCAGGGTCACGCCCGTTCCATAGCGGACTCATCGCTCGGCCGCGTGCGCGGAGCCGGCGGGCGTCATCCCGGATGGGCGGTGATGAGCCAGGCGCGCGAATCGAAGGACACGCCGCCGCCGCTCTGATGCGCGGCCAAGGCGGTGCGCAGCTGGTCCAGCGCCGATGCGGCGCGGCTGGCGTCCAGCGGTGCGAGGAGGTTCTTGGTCATGCGTAGGGTCAGCACGGCATGGAGCGCACTTTCGGTGTCGGGGCCGTAGTAGACCGGTTCGCGCACATCGATGACGTCTATGTCGGTGAAGCCGGCGGCGGTCATGATCGCGTCGACGGTGGTCGGGTCGGCCAGGGAGAACGGGTCGGCGGCCGGGGTGGGCGCGGGGTCGTGGCCGAACACGTCGCGGATCACCTCGCTCCACTCCTGCCGGTCGCTGTGTTGCCAGACCAGCTGCACGAGTCGCCCGCCTGGCCGCAACGCGCGGGCGATGTTGGTGAACGCGGCGAGCGGGTCGGTGAAGAACATCGTCCCGAACCGGCTCACGCCCAGATCGAAGCCCTGAGGCGAGAAGTGGTGGGTCTGGGCGTCGGCGCGCAGGAAGCTGACGTTGGTCAGGCCCTGCTCGCGGCTGGCTCGGCGGGCGCGGGCCAGCATCGCGGCGGACAGGTCGACGCCGAGCGCGGTGCCCGACACCGCGGCCCGGCCCGCGGCGCGGGTGGTCTGGCCGGTGCCGCAGCCGATGTCAGGACGTGGTCGCTGGCGCGCACGCCGAGCGCTGCTTGCAGGTGCTGGTGGTAGCGGTGCAACTCGGCGTCGTGGTCGAACGGCTCGGCCTGCTTGCCTGGCATCAGTGCCTCACCGTGGTGCCGGGCCGTCGCGCAGCACGCCACGAACCCGGTCCAGCGACAGGGTCCGGGGGTCGAAGTCGGTCAGCCACCAGGTGGCACCCGCCTCGGCGTAGGGGACCGGATCGGTGCCCGGCGGCAGGCCGATCGCGACGTCGTATGGGGCCGCCGGATCGCTGCGCAGACCGGAAATCGTGGCGACGACCTCGGCGAGCCGATCGGGGTGGTCGAGGTTGACCGGAACGAATCCCTGGTAGCGGGCGGCTCGGCGCAGCGGCTTCGCGTTGCCCGGGAACCCGGCCGTCCACACCGGCACGCTGGGCCGCTGCACCGGCGTGGGCAGGAACTGGATGCCGTCCACGAGGTAGTGCCGGCCGTGATGCTGCACCGGCGCACCGGACCAGGCAGCGGTGAGGATCTCCAACGACTCGTCGAGCATCTGCCCCCGCAGCCGGTCATCGAGCTGCTCACCGGTCTTGGACAGCTCGCCGCCGAACGCATCGCCACCCAAGCCGACACCGAGGACGAGCCGACCCCCGCTGAGCACGTCGAGCGTCGCCGTCTCCCGAGCGACCTTCACTGGCCGGCGCCGCGGCAGCGGGGTAACCATCGGGCCGAGCCGCACCCGTTCGGTAGCCACCGCAACGGCCGCCAGCGTGATCCACGGGTCCACCACCTGCCGCACCGGCGAACCCCAGCGCACGTGATCCCACACGAACACCCCGTGCCAGCCCGCCTCCTCCGCCTGCCCCGCCAGACGCGCGACCACGAGAGGGTCGGCGAGCTCGTCGAACAGCGGCACCCACAGCCCCGAACGCAGGCCGGTACCCCTGCCCGATACGCCAGCCACCCTGACCTCCGATACACCCGCCAGCTCGAACGCTTCCGAATCTGCCCGACCTGCGCCTGTCCGCCAACAAGAAATCCGCAGGCATCGAGCGCGCATAACGATCCCGCGCCGAGCCGAGCATGCGGGTGGAAGGCCGCACGGAAATCGGCGTTACAAGATCGTGTTCATGTTGGTCATCGGCGCGCACCGGCGACCCACCGTGGTCGCCGCCGCCAAGCCGTAATGTCTCGCTCGGCTCATGCGGGCTGCTTGGGTGCGAAGCGTTGGCGCGCTGCCTGCCGAGAGACGCCGAGCGCGACCGCAATCTGATTCCAGGACCGACCGTGCGCGCGGGCCACCTGCACGACCTCGCGGAGCCGCGCTTCGTCTGCACGCGCCGCTTCGGCGGCGGCGGCGACCGCGCGCAGGTCCTCGATCTGCTCGACGGTCGCGGTTGCGGGGTCGAGCTGCTCGGCGAGCCGTTCGAAGCGCTCGGCTGCCTGTTCGATCTCCTTGTCGCTGTGTCGCATGCCTCTCACCTCCCCGCATCGAGGAATCGGTAGAACTTCGGTCGCAGCGCCATCGCGTGGATGACCACTGGATCCTCACCGTCGAGGTCGAGCACGCCGAGCTCGAGCAGGGCACCGCTGGTGGCCGGCCCGATCAGCATGGTCAGGTCCTCATCCATGACGACGCGACGGATCGCGTTGCGTACCGCGTGGTCGATGTCCGCATCGGCGATCCCGTGCTTGCGCGCTGGCTCACCGATCCGCACTTAGACAATATACCTTGTCGCCCAGCTGATGTAAACAAACCTTGTCTTGATAGCCGGCGCGCTTCCGATTCACGAAGGCGATTTCGCCGATCCGCCGGATGGCGCCAGCGCGCGCAGAACGCCGGCCGCCGGAATGACCACATCGGCTTCGGCATCACCCGGCTGCTCGGCTTCACCCTGCTACCCAGGATCAAGCAGATCAACCAGATGATCAAATACGCGACCGCGATCCGCACCGGCAGCGTTTCCACCTAGGCGATCCTGCGACGGTTCACCCGCAACGCGTCCCACCCCACCTACGCGGCCATGTTGGAAGTGGGCCGCGCCCAGAAAACGATCTTCGCCTGCCGCTACCTGCGGATTCGAGAACTCCAACGCGAGATCGAGGACGGCCTCAAGGTCGTCGAGTCGTTCAACCGCGCGAACAGCGTGATCGGCTACGGCAACACCGGGCTGATCGCCAGCAACCGCCGCGACGAGCAGGAGATGTTCGTGCTGTGCCTTCGCATCTTGCACGCCGCACTCGTCTACGTGAACACCCTCATGCTCCAAGACGTGCTCGCCGACCCGGCGTGGGCGGACCGGCTCACCGAGCCAGACCGGCGCGGACTCACGCAGAGTGAGCTGTCGCCGTGCGCTACGCCACCCCGATCGCCGATGGTGCCGCCGCGGCTGACACGAAGCGTCGTTCTACGCGCAAGCCGACCGACGGGACGGTCACCGACGGCCCGAACCGGAGACCAAGGAAGTCCTCGGCGGGTTCGCGGTCGTCGACGTGCCCGCACGCGAGGAGGCCCCCTCACCACTCGGGCAACCAGGCGCTACCGTCGACAAGACGCTTGTGTTGCGACGACCGCCAGAATCCGCCCCTTCGCCCCGGGGCCATGCAGGGTTGACATCGCCAAGTCAACCGAACCCGGAGCAGACCCAGTCGATGGAGATGGCAATCAGCTCGAGGCGGCTTACCCCGGCATGACCGCGTGAACGAGGAGGAAGTCGATGTGCCGACCCCCGATCAACGTCGGCAACCGAGTTAGCCCCACAACCATCAGTCTGAGAAGCCGAACTCACGAGGCGCCGAAGGCGCCTACTGGACCTCGCACGGCTTGCCCTGGCTGTTGAGGCCGGTCGAGACGGTGAGCCGGATCTCGGTGCCCTCGGGCAGGACGGCGCCAGCGGGATGGCTCTGCCCGACGACGAACCCTGCCTTGCCCAGGCACTGGTTGCTGAGCGTCGCGGGGCCGACGGTGAAGCCGGCCGCACGTACCTCGGCGACGGCGGGTGCCTGCTTCATGCCGAGGACGTCGGGGACCTGCGCCGCCGTCGTCCAGGAGAACGCCGTGCTGCCGCTGGCCAGGTTGACATCCGTCGCCGTCACGGTGACGAGCTGCAGGGACGGCCCTCCTGCTACGGGCACGCCGCTGATCAGGCCCGTGGTGGTGCAGGTCAGCCCTTGCGGGAGGTTGTCGGCGCTCCACGTGATCTGGCCGGCTCCTCCGCTCGAGACGAGCTGGAGCGAGACCGGCGCGCCGAGCAGGGTCTGCTGGTCGCCGGGCCAGGTCACCTGCGGGGCGTCGGTCAGCGGCAGGGTGCCCCGCACCGTCAGGGGCAGCGGCGCCCAGGCTCCCCATCGAGTGGGGTCGCCGAGCAGGGTGGCGCGAACGAAGACCTCCCCGTCGACGTCGGCGCCGTACAGGTGCAACCGGTTCGTGAGGTCACTGCCTGGGGGAACCATGGCCAGCCGGCGGATGGTGAAGCGCGCCCAGTCCCGGTCCAGATCCCTCCAGCCGGTCCAGGTGGACGCGCCAGGGCTGGTCTGGCGGGAGCTGCGCAGCCGTCCGTCGTCGTCGGTCAGGACAATCGCTACGACACCGTCGGGACCGCAGGCGGCAGCGACAGCGGTCGCCGGGACGCCGAGCGACTGCCAGGCGGCGCCGGTCCAGTCACCCGGGCTTGTCTGGGCGATCGTGAGCACCGCGCTGGTGGCTGCGGAGACGCCGACGACGACCACGCGCCCGGACCGGTCGGTGCAGGCGGTGACGTCGCTGAACGCGCCGTCGGCGAACAGCTGCCACGGCTCCACGCCATCAGAGCCGGAAGGGCTCTCGTGGCTGCGCCACAGCGTGCCGCGCGGGCTGTCCGGGCCACCGGCGCTGATTCCTTGCACGGCGAACAGTTCGACCACGCCGATCCCATTGCGGGCGGACGCGACGGCGGTGAACTCGCCGTCCGTGGCCAGCCACGGCGACCAGACCCCGGACGGGGTCCGGCGGCGGCGCCAGGGCCTTCCCTGAGCGTTGACCCCGAACAGGTGCAAGCCGCCGTCAGGGTCGGCTGCCAGGCAGACCGCACGCAGGGCGCCGTCCAGCAGCGTGAGGTGGGTGCCGTCGCCGGCGCCGATGCGGACCTGGTCGTTGGCGTCGACGGCGGCCAGGACCGCGCCACCGGCCGGGCCGGCGACGGCGGCGGCCAGCGGTGAGCCGAACAGGGGCGGGTCCGGCAGCACGAACGGTGCCGGCAGCAGCAGGCGCACGTTGCGCTGGTCGGGGGTGCCGGGGTTGTCGATGACGTGCCGGTCGCGTTCCTGTAGGTCGTTCGCGGCGATCTCGCGGGCCAGTGACGCGATCACCGAGGGTTGGGTTATGTCGCCGCCGCGGAAGTCCAGGGGCGCATCGATGTCGACCATCGTCGTGACGATGGACAGGGTACCGCCGCCCGAGGCCAACTCGATCAGTCGACCCTGCGCCGGGAAGTCGATGACCGCCGACGTACCGACCTCGTAGAACCCTCCGTGGGGTCCGGTGGGCCAGGGCCTGAAGTGACGCTCGACGACGTTCCGGTGGCTGTGCCCGTTCACCAGCAGGACGACGTTGGGGTAGCGCAGCAGGAGACGTTCGAAGGGTTCGCCGTTCTGCCGCAGGGATCGGATGGCGTGGTGGGAGTGAATGACGAACAGGACGTCGGTGACGCCCTCCTGCTCGACGATAACCGGGATGTCGTCATCGGTCAGGTAGCGCGAGCTGCCGGAGACCAGCTGGTCTTCTAGCCACTGCAGCTGGTTGATGCCGATGTAGCCGGTGTCGTACCCGTCCGCGTCGGTGGTGTCCAGCACCAGGTGCCGGACGCGGTCGCCGGGCCGGCCGGGAATGGCGTAGAAGGCGTCGTCACCCAATACGAAGCCATGGCCGACGGGCGTGCCATGCGTGTCGAAGTGCGCCGCGACGAACTCGGCACGGCTCACCAGGCGCCGTCGTGCATCGGCCGGCACCAGCAGGCCGGCGAAGCCGACATTCGCAATGGCGTCGACGAGGTCAGCCCAGTCGAGGTCCCATCCGTCGGGCATGACGTCCGGCAACGGCTGACCGAGCTGCGTGCGCTTGAAGTCGCCGACAGCGATCTCCCGCAGATCAAGACCCAGGACGTCTCCTGCCGCGTATCCGTGGACGACGCCGTCGGGCGTCATGTTGCCCTGAACGAGTGCATCGTGGTTGCCGTAGCAGGCAAACCACGGCATCCCCAGTCCGGTGGCGGTGAACGGCTTGCGGGCGATGAACGGCAGCTGGGTCAGCTTCGTGGGGTACCCGGCGCTGAAGTAGTTGTCGAGCCCGGGTCCGTTGTGGTTCGACCGCTCGAAGTCCTCGAACGCGGGATGCCAGTACTCGACCGGGAGGCCCAGCCCGTCGCTTGTCACGCTGTTGTCGAGCGTGGGTGAGCCGGAATCGGTGGTGACGGTCTGCCCATCGAGGATGTCGATGTACCAGCGCAGTTCGTTGGACTGGCAGTTGTCGACCCCGTCGCCGCTGACCATGGTGAAGGCGAGCGGCAGGCCTGTGCGCGGCCCGCGCCCGGCCTTGCGCAGGGCCCGGCAGATCGCGTCGGTGAGGAACGGGGCGAGGCACTCGTGGGGCCGGTACGCGGAGTCGAACGGGTAGGACCGCTGGTGGGGTTCGCCGGGGTCTGCGTACCGGTCGAGGAACTCCACCCGCAGCGGGGACTGGTCGTCGGTGATGTGCAAGTCGGTGATCTGCGCGAAAGCCGTCAGCGCGAACGTCACCGGCGGCGCCGTCTGGGAAAGGTCATTCGGGTCCAAGTGCCGGACAACATGCGGCTCGGGCGGACCCGTCACCAGCTGGGCGTAGTCACCCTTAGCAGGATCACGCGGACCGACCAGGACCGTGCCGCCCATCGTCGTGAGCGCCGGCGCTTGGCTGGCGCTCACGGCTGATTCGATCTCATCGGCCATCTCTGCCGTCCCTACGCTGCCATCAGAGGCCCGGAGACGCCGTCAGCGGGACCGAGCGGTGATCGTGTGGATCGCTGCGATGAGAGGAGTGGGGAAGCTGCCGGCAGATACACGCCAGCGAGGTGAGGACGCCACGAGTGACGTAGTGTCGCGGGTCCGAAGTTCGTTGACGGGCGTGGGGAAGGATCTCGTCGGCGGTCTTGGTCCAGATGAAGGGGTGGCAGCGCTCGTTCCAGCCGTCGATGAAGTGGCTGATTGCCGCGACGAGGTCCTTGACGCTGGTGAAGGTGCCGCGGCGGATGGCTTGGCGCGTGACGATCCCGAAGAACACCTCGACGAGGTTCAGCCAGGACCTAGAGGTCGGGGTGAAGTGCAGCTTGACCCGGCGGTGGCGGGCCAGCCATGCCTCGACCTCGGCGTGCTTGTGGGTGTGGTAGTTGTCCACGACGACGTGCAGGTCTCGGCGGGGATGGGCGCGGGCGACCAGCTTCAGGAAGTCCAGGAACTCGGCCTTGCCATGCCGGGTAGTTCCAGTCCTGCGAGAAGAAGAACAGGTCCGGTCCTATTGCGCCGATCGCCGTGAATTTCTTCCACTTATTCATGTAGTCGCCGCAGGTGTTCGGATCCAGGCCGGCGACGGCGTCACTGCCTGCGCCCAGGTCGGGCCAGTCGGCGAACGTCTCGCTCGACAGCAGGTCGGCGACTCGCCGGGCGGTGTAGATGTGCGTGAAATGACCAGGCATAAGGCTCTCCTCATTAGGGATCTGAACGGCGGGCTGACCTTCGGAATGCACCTGATGAGGTCACAGCCGCGCCGCCCGGCAGGCGCCGGTAGCGTCCCGGCGTGGGAGCCCGTCGAAGATCCGCCCGAACGTCGCTGCCGGCGCTCGCGACCCGACGCCGTCCATCGGGCAGCCGCTCGGTGCGGCCACCGCGCGGGAGGCGCGGACAGCGGCCACCCAGCGCCACGGCGCCCAGACCGGCCGCTCCGGCCGGCAGGATCCGGCGACGCGACGTTCCCTTGCCATCCGTGGCAGTTGACCCAATCATCGGAACCCCCCAGCGCAGCGCGCAGCGTGAGCGTGGATGCCCAACGCCACACGCCTGGCCCGCGTGTCGGCCGATGCGGCCGCGGAGCGCGTGTCAGTAACTGAGGCGCGCCGACCGACCCGACGTCCTATCTGGCCGAGTACGACCAGCTCACCCTTGCCCGGCTGCTCGTCGCCGAGGGTGACACGCGCACCGCACTCGATCTGCTCGACCGCGTGCTGGACGTAGCGCAGGCGGCGGGCCGCGACGGCAGCCTGATCGAGGCGCGAGTGGTGCGCGCGCGCTCGCCCACCACGCGAACGGCGACGCGGACTCGGCTGCGGCCGACCTTGCTGCCGCCCTCACCAGCGGGGTGCCGGCCGGCGGGGTCCTCGACCCGCCTACACCGGCCACGGCTACGCCACCGAAGCAGTACGCGAACTTCTCCGCTACTGCTTCAAGGACCTCGATGTACGCCGAGTCATCGCGAACTGCTTCCTCGACAACGACACCCCCTGGCGCCTCATGGAACACGTCGGCATGCGCCGCGAACTGCACGCAGTCCGCGAGTCACTGCACCGCTCCGGCCGATGGCTCGACACGGTCGGCTACGCCGTCCTGCAACAAGAGGGGTCGCCGACCTGAGCACCGCCCGCTAACGGCCGCCGTCATGTGCGCCGACATGACGAGTCGCGCATCACGACGCCGGCTCTGACCCGGATCCACGGCACAAAGGTGCAACGTATTCGGCGATTCCGACGATTGCCGTTGTGAGGAGACGGCGGTAGCCGGTGACCGTGCGTGGCCGGGTTGTCGATCGCGCGGCACCCGCCCGACGCAGCGAGCGGTATCGCCAGGTATCGTTTCTTGTGATCACGCTCGGGATCGATCTGTCTGCGGAGCCGACGAAGACCGCGTATGCCGTCATCGGCTGGTCCGACCGCGGCGCGCGCGTGCAGCAGCTGCACGTGGGCGCCGAGAACCTCGAGCTTCTTCCGCTGATCGCCCAAGCTGACAAGGTGGGCATCGACTGCCCCCTCGGTTGGCCGATGGATTTCCTCGACTTCGTTATCGCGCAGCGGGATCGGACGCTGCCCGCGGGCGCGGGAGACCGGATCCCGTCACGAGATCGGCTCGCGTTCCGTACCACCGATCGGCATCTTCGCCGACAGGGGATGGGCCAACCCTTGAGCGTTTCGGCCGACCGTATCGGGCGCGCAGCGATGCGCGCTGCAGGACTGCTCGCCGCCATCGAGCGGCAGACCGGTGACCAGGTCGATCGCGCCGGGTCGGGGCGGATCGTCGAGGTCTACCCGGCGGCTGCGCTCAAGCGGTGGGGGCTGCCCGCCGGCGGCTACAAGACGGACCGAGCTCGTCTGTGCGCATTGGTCGATGAGTTCAGTGCGCGCACCGCGCGCTGGCTGCGTCTCGACCCGACGCAACGCCAGCTGTGCGAACAGTCTGACGACGCATTCGATGCCATAGTGGCCGCGCTCAACGCCCGCGCAGCGATGCTCACGAACGGTGTGATCACGCCAAACGGCGACACCCAGGCGGAGGCAGCCACCATCGAAGGATGGATCGCAGTCCCAGCCCGGGAGCTCGACGAGCTCAGCCCCCGATCACATTAGAGCGAAGGCATACCCGGCCGTCCGGGCACGCGGACGACGGTGGCGTCCACCCGCACGGTGCGCGCGATCAGGTCCAGCACCTGGTCGCGCCACCACGGCGGCGTCTACGACACCGAACCGTTGTCACGTAAGGGATCCTCGATCAGGGCTTCAGATAACCGTCTCGTTCTGCGCGGCTCAACGATCGGTGTCTGCCAGCCGACGCCCGCGCAGATCAGACCGTATGTGCCGGTCAGATGGCCGCTGGCGTTTACCGGATCTGCCGCGATGTTCGCTGCCGATTAGCTCATGTCGTCGCACACCTGGTTAGCCGACCAGTGTTGTCTTGGGACGAACCAGGCAGAATTCATTGCCCTGTGGATCGGCGGACACGGTCCAGGACTCGGTGCCGGCCCGATATCAACTGTGCGCGCGCCGAGGGCAAGGATGCGCGCGATCTCGCCGTCCCGATCGTCAGCACCGGTGGTGAGGTCTAGACCGGCACCTCGTTCGCGGTGTGGGCCCCCAACGCCCAAGCGGTGCGCGTGGTGGGCGACTTCAACGGCTGGGACGGTCGCGTGCACCCCACGCGGGTGCTCGGCAGTTCCGGGGTGTGGGAGCTGTTCCTGCCCGAAGCGAAGGCTGGCGCGCGGTACAAGTACGAAGTGCTCAGCGAGCACGGACACCTCTTGCGCCACGGTGGAACCAGTGGTTGCCTGAGTGGGAACTGCGTGGTACCCGGCCGCCAAGGGGGTATCGATGGGCAGGGCACGAAGGATCGCAGAGGTTCCGGCGGGGAGCTGGACCAAGTGGCTTGTGGTGGCCTTCTGGGGCATCGTGCTGATCGTCGCGTTCCCGCTGGCCGGGAAGCTCACCGGTGCGCAGAAGAATGACGCGAAGGCCTGGCTGCCGGCGAAAGCGGAGTCGACCAAGGTTCTTGAGGTGCAGGCGCGTTTCCAGTCGCCGAACATCTTCCCCGGGGTCGTCGTCTATCAGCGAGCCTCGGGTCTGACCGCCGCGGACCGGGCGAAGGCAGCCGCAGACGCCCGGGCGTTCGCCGGACTGCAGCGAGTGGGTCCCGGCCAGGTGGCAGGCCCGATCCCGTCCGCGGACGGCACGGCGATGCAGACCATCCTTCAGGTCGATCTGGGCAAGGAGGGCTGGAACAACGCCGCGAAGGCCGCCGACTCCATCCGCGCGATCACCGCATCGAACGCGAACGGCCTGACTTCACACATCACCGGCCCGCTCGGGAACGCGGCCGACAACAGCGATGTGTTCAAGGGCCGACCTGAACTCGACGAAGGACCTGGGGCCGGTGCTGGCGATCGGCGTTGCGGTGGGCATGTTCGTCATGCTCACCCTTCTGCCGGCCCTGTTGGTGAGCTTCCCCCGCGGGGTCTTCTGGCCGTATCGGCCCACCTACGGGTCGTCCGAGCCGACAGCCCGGGGAATGTGGGCGCGGGTCGGCTGGAGCATGGCGGCGCGGCCGCGGATGATTTGGGTCACGACCGCCGTGGTGCTGGGCGTGATGGCGCTTGGGCTGACCGGTCTGAAGGCCCATGGGCTGACCAACGCGCAATCCTTCCGCGGGCATCCCGATTCGGTGATCGGTGAGACCGTGCTGGCCCAGCATTTCCCCGCGGGCGCGGGCCAGCCCGTCATCGTCATCGGCAACGAAAACGCGGCGGCCCCACTGCGAACCGCCTTCACCGCCACCCCGGGAATCGCGGGCGTCACACCGCCGGCGGCCCGGGCCGGCCACGCCTACCTCGAGGGAACGCTGACCTCACCGCCCGACAGCCAGGCCGCGTACGCCACGATCGACCGGGTGCGGTCCGCGGCGCACGCGGTTGCTGGCGCTGACGCGAAGGTGGGCGGCAACACAGCGATCAACCTGGACGTGAAGCGTGCATCCGCGCACGACCGCAACATCATCATCCCGCTCATCCTCGTCGTCGTCTTCGTCATCCTCGGGTTGCTGTTGCGGTCGCTCGTGGCGCCGCTGATCCTGACCGCCACGGTAGTGCTCTCCTTCGCCGCCGCCCTCGGCGTCAGCGCCTTCTTCTTCAACCACGTCTTCGGGTTCGGCGGGGCCGACACCGCGTTCCCCCTGTTCGTGTTCGTGTTCCTCGTCGCACTCGGCATCGACTACAACATCTTCCTGATGACCCGGGTCCGCGAAGAGGCGAACAAGCACGACGCCCGGCGCGGCGCGCTCATCGGGCTTGCCGCCACCGGCGGGGTAATCACCGCAGCCGGATTCGTCCTCGCTGGCACGTTCGCAGCACTCGCCACGATCCCCGCGACGTTCCTGACCGAACTGGGTTTCGCCGTCGCCTTCGGCATCCTGCTGGACACCATCATCGTGCGGTCCGTGCTGGTCACCGCGCTGAACCTGGACATCGGCCGGTGGATGTGGTGGCCCAGCAGGCTGGCGCACAAACCAGACCCGGCACCGGAGGAACTCAGCCACGACCGCGCCGCCGCCATCACCGCGCGCTGACCCACCCGCCGCAAGCCGCTGAACGCCGGCCGACCGGCCACCCGCGTGCACCGCGCCAAGCATGTCCTGACCCAAGGAAGATGATCTAGCAACGGTGAGGACGCCCTGATCGCCGGAACGCCAAGCCCACGCTCCAAGTTTCGCCCTCATGCCGCGATGAGCGCGCATCCCATCTGACCCTGAGCACGAAACGGGCATTCCGCAGCCGTGCGTGACGACGATCGGCCAGTCCTCGTCGCGCCGAACGCCGCGCATAGTCGGCAGTGAGCCGTCTCGATCTGGACGGGTGAGTAGGCGCCTGTTGGAGCGCGCGTTATCCGTACAGATCAAGACCTATGTATTGGGTCGGCACCTGGACGACTTAGGCCCCCTCGGCGATCCGCTGATGGCTGATGCGGTAGGCAGCCGATTGAACGCAAGGGATCCTCACAACGTTCATCGGGGCTGTTCGTCTAGTCTGTACGCTTCATTTGTCACCTGCGTGTTATTCGGTCACTACTGCACGCAGCACGTCGAGCTTCGCGGCGCGCCGGCTGGGTGGCACCGCCGCCAAGGCGCCGGCTAATGCCGCGAGCAGCACCACGACGAGCAGGCTGGTTATCGGCAGCCGGAACACGGTAATCCCTTGGTCGTGCAGCGCGGTCACCAGCGCCCAGCCGAAGAAGATGCCGATGACCAGGCCAAGGACCGTGCCCTGAAGGGCAATGATGACCGCCTCCCAGCGGATTGCGGAACGCAGCTGCGGGCGGATCATGCCTACCGCGCGCAGCAGCCCGACCTCGCGGGTGCGCTCGGCGATCGATAGTGCCAGTGTGTTTGCAATGCCCATGAGCGCGATGATGATCGCCAGACCGAGCAGCGCGTAGACCAGGGCGAGTAGCTGGTTGAAGAACTTGGTCTGCTCCGCCTTGTATTGCCCGCGATCGAGCACCTTGACGCCGGGGTAGGCCTGAGCAGCCTGCTTGACGGCGGCGAGTGCGTTCGCTTGCGAGATGCCCTCGCGCATCTTGACGAGCACCTTGCTATCCAGGTTGCTGGGGAAGTTCGCGTTGTACGCCTTCGTGCCGAGGAAATAGTTGCCCGCCTGGGCGTTTTCCCGGTAGATGACTGCGACGTGAAGCGTTTGGTGCCCGGTCTTGGCGAAGTTGACCGGGACCGCACTGCCGATCGTCCAGTGCTTGTCGTCGGCAACCTTGCGGTAGATGCCTATGCCGGTCGCGCCGAGATCGGACGTCGCGCCTTGCCGCACATCGATCTTCATGATGTCGAAGATGCTGCTCGGATCGCCGGCTTGCACGACGACCGCTTTGCCGTCGACCTGGGCAAGGCCCTGCCGCAATCCGCTGGCTGCGGCCACCTCGGGCACAGCAGCGACCCGCTTGGCCAGGCCCGGGTCTACTCCGCCAGACAACCCGCCGCCAGAGTCGAGCACGATATCGCCGGTGAAGCCCCTGTCGATCGCGTCGTTGATCGACGCTTTCGTGGACGCCACGAAGATGGTGATGAAGCCGACAAGGCCTACGCCGATCATGAGTGTGGACGCGCTGGCGGCGGTTCGCTTCGGGTTGCGCATCGCGTTCTCGCGGGCCAGCTCGCCTGTGATGCCGCGCACCCTTGGTAGCGGTGCGCCGATCACCCGGCTCAGTGGCAGGGAGATGGTACGGCCGAGGATCGACACACCGAAGAAGACCAGCAAGGCACCGGCGCCGACGATGGTCACCGGGCTGGCAATGCCACCAAAGAGCCCGAGCATGAGCGCCGTGACACCGAGGGCGAGCACGGCCAGGCCGACGAAGACGCGCTGCTTGGAGCCGTATCCGGTGCTGCCCGCGACACCGAGTTGCATGGCCGCGATCGGCGGCACCTTGGCGGCCTTGCGCGCCGGGGACAGCGCTGCCAGCACCGTGATGCCGATCCCCACTACAAGGCAGATCACGACTGTCGTTGAGGTGAGCACCAGGCCTTGCGAGGGGATGTCGACGCCGACCGCGATGAGCAGGTTCTTTAGCCCAATCGCCACCGCCAGGCCGGCAAAGATGCCGAGAATCGGGGCGATTACGCCGACGGAGAGCGCCTCGACCAGCACGGACGCCAGGATTTGGCGGCGGCTTGCCCCCAGCGCGCGAAGCAGCCCGTTCTCCCTGGTGCGCTGTGCGACGGTGATGGAGAAGGTGTTGAACATCATGAACCCGCCGACGAGCACGGCCACCACCGCGAAGATCAGCAGGAAGGTGTAGAAGAACGACAGCGATTTGCGCAGGGAGTTCTGGGTCTCCGCGGCAATCGCTTTTCCGGTGACGGCCTCAGTACCCGCCGGCAGCACGGCGGACAACCGCTTGACCAGCTCAGCCTGCGAGACCCCAGGTGCTGCGACGAAGTTGATGGAGTCGTACGTGCCCGGCTCGGCGACGAGCCGCTGTGCCACGGAGGTGCGGAAGGCGACCACGGTCGCTCCGCCGGGTGAGTCTGCGTTGCCGAACCGCGCGATGCCGGAGATGCGCACGTGCTGTGGTCCGCCCTGCACGAGCACGGTGGCGGTGTCGCCGACCGCAAAGTGCCCGTCGCGGGCGCTCTTTCGGTCGATGACGACCTCGTTATCCGCCTGCGGCGGTGAGCCGGACACCAGCCGGAACTGGTTGAGCGCGCTGTTCTCTGACCAGTTGCTTCCTATCGTCGGAAAACCGGTGGCCGGGTTGCCGAGCGCCTTGCCGTCCTTGCCGATCAGCCGGGCGTAGCCGAAGACTGCGCCCTCTGCGGCGCGAACACCGTCGACCGACTGCAGCTTGGGCACCAGTGCGGCATCGACTCGTCCGCGTTGCGTGCCGGTGCCCTGCGGTCCCTCGAACACCGCCTTGGCTCGCACCACCGCGTCGGTGCCGCGGTAGACGTCGGCGAACAGGTTGTCGAAGGTCTTGCGCATGGTGGCGGTGAGCACCAGCGTGCCGGCCATAAATGCGACGCCGAGCGTGATCGACAGCGCCGTCGCCATCAAGCGCAGCTTGTGCGACCACAAGTTCCGTAGAGCAGTGCCAAACATCGCGGCTCACTCCCCGAAGCGCTTCATCCGCTCGAGCACGAGATCGGTCGTCGGGTGGTACATCTCGTCCACCACTCGGCCGTCGGCGAGGAAGACGATCCGGTCGGCGTAGCTGGCCGCATGCGGGTCGTGGGTGACCATGACGATCGTCTGGTGCATATCGTCGACGGCCCGCCGTAGGAACGTGAGCACCTCCGCGCCGGAGCGCGAGTCGAGATTGCCCGTCGGCTCGTCGCCGAAGATGATCTGCGGCCGGGTCGCGAGTGCCCGCGCTACGGCGACCCGCTGCTGCTGCCCGCCCGACATCTCGGACGGCCGATGTTCCAGCCGGTCGGCCAAGCCGATGGTGTCGACCACGGTGCGGATCCAGTCGCCATCGCCTTTGCGACCGGCCAGCCGCAGCGGCAGCGTGATGTTCTCCAGGGCGCTCAGCGTTGGCACCAGGTTGTATGCCTGGAACACGAAGCCAACCCGATCCCGGCGCAGCATCGTCAGCCGCTTGTCGTCGAGGCGACTCAGGTCCTCGCCGCCGATGAACGCGTGGCCCGAGGTCAGCGCGTCCAACCCGGCCATGCAGTGCAGCAGGGTGGATTTGCCCGAGCCGGAGGGGCCCATGATCGCAGTGAAGCGGCCCGCCGCGAAGTCGACCGTGATCCCATCAAGGGCGCGTACCTCCGTCTGGCCGCGTCCGTAGATCTTTGTCGCATCGATGGCGTGGGCCGCGACGGTCGGTTCGGCCACCGTTCCCGGTGTGCTGACGATGGTGGACATGGCGTGCTCCATCTGTCGCGTGCCTGGAGCTGGCGCCCCAGGCAGCCGTCCAGCACTGCCCAGAGTTTCGGCCTGCGGCCGCCAGGACCAGGGACGAAGGCCCCTTTCTCCGCCGACCATCGGCAGGTCAGCCTGGCGGTAGGCGGAAGGAGTGCGTGTCGATGCCGCGGTGTCGCCGAGGTGCGCGCTGGCCTCGCCTGCTGGCCGCAGTGGTGAGCGCCGCGATCACAGCTGCGCTCGCCGCATGCGCCAGCCCTCGGTCCGAGGGCGCCTACGCCGACCTGCACGGATCCCGGCTGGAGGTCGTCGCGGCCTGGTCGGATACCGAGCAGGAGCGCTTCGCCGCGGTGCTACGCGAGTTCAGCGACCGCACCGGCGCATCGGTGCGCTACACCTCGGCGCAGGACAGCGTGCCGGAGATGCTCGACGCGCGGCTGAGCGCGGGAGACCCGCCGGATGTCGCGCTGCTGCCACAGCCCGGGCTGCTGCGCCACTACGCGGAGTCGGGCCGGCTGGTGCCGCTGAACAGCGCGACCGCCGCCATCGTGCAGCAGTCCTACTCACCGGTGTGGCAGGCGCTTGCCTCGGCAGATGGTCGCATGTACGGGGTGTGGTTCAAGGCCGCGAACAAGTCGCTGATCTGGTATGACGTCGCGGCGTTCGAACGAGCTGGCATCGCGCCGCCGGACACCCTGGCCGGGCTACTCGCCGCGGCCGGCACCCTGCGGGCGGGCGGGGTGGCGCCGTTCTCCGTGGGAGCCGGTGACCAGTGGACGCTCACCGACTGGTTCGAGAACCTCTACTTGCAGCTGGCCGGGGCACAAGATTACGACCGGCTCGCGGTGCACGAGCTCGCCTGGACAGACCGGTCGGTCGAGGCGACGCTGCATGTCATGGCGCAACTGCTCGCCCCGCAGTACTTGCGTGGCGGGATCGCCGCCACGTTGAACACGAGTTTCGAGGACTCCGTGGCGAAGGCGTTCACGAAGCCGGCCGGTGCCGCGATGGTGAGCGAGGGCGACTTCGTCGCCAGCGCGATCACCACACGCACCGGTGCGCGGATCGGGGTGGACGTCGACGCCATACCGTTCCCGGCCGCCCACCGCGCGGTTTCCGCCGTGGTCGGCGGCGGCGATGTCGCGGTGCAGTTGCGCCGGTCAACGGCTGCGGCCGAGCTGATGCGGTATCTCGCCAGCCCCGCCGCGGCAGCCGTGTGGGCCGCCGCCGGCGGATTCGTCTCCCCGAATCAGCAGCTGGACCTGTCCGTCTACCCGGACGCGTTGACGCGCTCGATAGCGCGTGACCTGATCGAGGCGGGCGAGGACTTCCGCTTCGACCTCTCCGACCTGCAGCCGGCCGCGTTCGGCGCCACGCCCAACGCAGGCATGCAGGGCGCGTTGCGCGACTTCCTGGTCACCCGCGACGTGCCCAACACTGCGCGGCGCCTCGAACGTGCGGCCACCGCCGCCTACGCGGCGGCCGCGCGATGAGGAAGCATCGCCACCTAGTGATCAGCGGCGAGCAGGCCGTGCCGCTGCAGGAAGCCGGTCGCCTCGGCGTGCACGTCCTTGCCGGCGACGCCGACCCGCCAGTTGAGGAAGGTCAGGGTGCGGGTGTCCAGGGCCGCCGAAACGGCGTCCAGCGCGTCCTGCACCCGTGCGCCGTACCGCTGCAGCGCGCGCGCCGAGACGACCGGCACGACCTGTTCGGTGGGCTGCAGCCGTCGATCGTCGCGGAGCAACGTCAGCTCGCCGGTGGCCAGCTCGCCGTCGGTGGTGAACATGACCGCGACGTCGATGACCCCTTCCTGAAGCGCGGTCATCCGCTGCGTTTCGTCGTCGAAGGCGAGGAACTGCTTCATGTGCACGCCGTACACGCGCTGCAATCCGAGCAGGCAGTACGGCCGTTGCGGGCACTCGGAGGGCCCGCCCAGGGTGAGCTGCGGCGACACCCGAGCGAGGTCGCTGAGCGTGTGCAGTTGCAGCCGGGCCGCCGTCACCCCGGTGACCGTGAACCCGTTCTGGTCCGACGCCGCCGCGGGTTGCAGGGCGCGCAGCTGCCGCGGGGCGAGGACGCGGCGCAGCGCGTCGAGCACCGCACGCGGATCCGTCCAGTTGAGCGAGACGTCCGGCGCGATGCTGGTGAGGGCGGTGCCGAGATACTCCGGCACCACGTCGACCAGCCCCTGGCGCAGCGCGGGCTGTACCAGCTCGCGCGGGCCGAGGTCGAGCTCTCGGCGCACCGGCACACCGGCGTGCTCGAGCGCCTGCGCGTAAATCTCGGCGAGCAGCTCGCTCTCCGGGAAGTTAAACGACGCCACCACTACTGCGTCCTGCCGCGCGTTGGCACCCCCAGAGGGTGTGTGCCCGGCGCCCGAACCGCACCCGGCCAGCGCGGCGAGGACGGCCGGCACCGCGACGAGCCACGCCCGCCGGATCCTGCCCCGCCTGGCCGCCACCGCATCTCCCCAGCACAGCCTGCGATCCAGATGGACGGATGCGCAAGGTGACCGCAGCCGCCGGCGACTCCGGGTCGATCGCCCCGGTGCTCGCCACCGCGCCGCTGGGCCGGCGCCGCCGCCCCTCCGGCGAGCCGCCGCCCCTGCCGCGTCATGTCGCCGCGAGTACCCCGCGGTATCTGGCGGCGGTCGTCGCGGTGGTGCTGCTCGAGAGCGCGCTCGCCGTGCACCCCCTGCGCGTGGCGATCACCCGGCTGGACGACGCTACCGTGCGGGCGCTGGCCCGGCTGCGCAGCCAGCCGCTGATCAGCGTGCTGCATGTGGTGGAGCACCTCAGCTCCGCGAATGTGGTGCGGGTTATCGGATGGGCCACGATCGCGCTGCTGCTCGTCACGCGCAGAGCGCGCCACCTGCTGACCTACCTGACAGTCGTGCTGGTCGTCGCATTGGCCACCGGCTGGCTCGCGCTACTGCAGGGCCGGATGCGTCCCGGAGGCGTACGCATCCTCGGCGACTGGAGCGGCTACGCCCACCCGTCCGCGCCGGTTGCGACACTGGCCGTGGTTTGCGTCGGGTCGTTGTACACGACGCTGCCGCGTGGACGGTGGCGGCGCCTGGCCGGCTGGCTGGTCGGCATCGCCGTCGGCGCGCTGTGCGCAACGCGGCTGCTGCTCGCGGTCGATCATCCAAGCGACGTGCTGGCCGCGCTGGGCATCGGCTGGGCGCTGCCGGTCGTCGCGTTCCGGTTGCTGACGCCGGAAGACGTCTTCCCCATCAGCTACCGGCGGGCTGGCCGAATCCGCCATGCTCACCTTGACGTCGCAGGTGAGCGCGGGGCGGCTATCGTGAATGCCCTTGATCAGCAACTGGGGATCCGCGCTGAGGCAGTGGAGCCCTTCGGGCTCGCCGGATCGGCCGGCTCGACTCCGCTGCGGGTGCGCATCCACGCCCCCGACGACCGGCAGGCGACGCTGTTCGCCAAGCTGTATGCGGTCAGCCATTTGCGGTCGGACCGCTCCTACAAGATGTCGCGAATGATCCTCTACGGCCGGCTGGAGGATGAGAAGCCGTTCTCGACCGTGCGCCGGCTGGTCGAATACGAGGATCATATGCTGCGGCTGCTGCGCGACGCCGGGCTGCCCACCCCACGCCCGTATGGGCTGGTCGAGATCACCCCAGAGCGCGAGTACGTGATCGTGATGGAGTTCGTCGAGGGTGCCCGGGAGATGGGTGCCGAGTCCATTGGTGAGCGGGAGATAGATGCCGCGCTCGCCATCGTCCGCGGCCTCTGGCAGGCGGGCGTGGCGCACCGCGACATCAAGCCCTCTAACCTGCTGGTCTGCAACGGACGAGTGTTGTTGATCGACGTCGCATTCGCCACCGTGCGTCCCACGCCGTGGCGGCAGGCGGTCGACCTGGCCAACATGATGCTCACCCTCGCGCTGGCCAGCAGCCCGGAATTGGTCTACGACCGGGCCGCCCGCACCTTCGCCCCGGAGGACGTCGCCGAGGCGTTCGCCGCGAGCCGCAGCGTAACGATCCCGACCCAGCTGCGGACGCGGCTGCGCGCCGACGGGCGCGACCTCGTGGCACGGTTCCGGGTGCTCGCCCCGCCGCGCCCGCCGGTGCGGATCCAGTTGTGGACGCTGCGGCGGGTCGCCGTCACAGTCGGCATGTTGCTTGCCGTCGCGCTCGCCGTGGTCTCGGCCTACGCCTACGCCCGTCTGGCGGGGCTGCTATGAACAGGCACCTCAACGGGTGGGCGCGCCGCCGCGTGATCGCCGCAACCTGCCTTGCTGTGCTGTTTGGTGTGACCTCCTGCAGCATCGGCACCGCCGCCCAGGTTCCCCGATGCGGGTCCATCGAGCGGGTGGCGCTCATCGCTCAGTCCGTCCCGTCGACGTCGTACGTCCCATGCATCAGCGCCCTACAGCAGGGCTGGACCAGCAGCGGCCTGCACGTGCGCAACGGGGAAACGCGCTTCACGCTGCGCTCCGACCGCAGCCCCGACCACCCCGTCCAGGTTGAGTTGTCCGCGGTGTGCGCGGTCGGTGCGGCCACCCCGTTCCCCCCACGGACGGCGGGCGGACGCACTTACCTGCAGTTGCGCGGAATCGATCCGCGCTACACGGGAACGATGTACGACGTCTTTCCCGGAGGATGCGTGAGCTATCGGTTCGACTTCCAGCGCGGGCCACACATCGCGCTCATGGTGGAGTTCGAAGCAGCCGTCGGATTCGTGTCACGCCAGCAGTTGCGGCTCGACGTGCGACGTCACCTCGGCGTTCGGTTGGACCCATGAACAGCCGTCGTTGGCGAAATGTGCCGAGCAGGCTGGCCGACCCCGACATGCGGCTCCTGGTTGGCTTGGCCGGGCTGGCGCTGTCCGGGCTGGCCGTGCGCGCTCACAGCATCGGCCGCCGCGAAGTGGCGGTGTTCCGAGCGGTGAACCAACTGCCGGACGGCCTCTTCCCGCCAGCCTGGGTGCTGATGCAGGCCGGCACGCTGGCCGCCGGACCGGTGGCCGGCGTGATCGCTTGGGCGTCCGGCCGGCCGCGGCTCGCCGTCCGACTGGCCCTCGACGGCTTCGGCAGCTGGACGCTGTCCAAGGTCGTCAAGCGCGTCTACCGCCGACCACGGCCGGGTTTCCTCGTCGAGGGCGCGCGTACTCGCGGTAAGGAGGCCTCGGGACTCGGGTACGTGTCCGGGCATGCCGGAGTCGCCGTCGGACTCGGCATCGCCTCCTTCGGCGAACTGCGCCCCGCAGCCCGCCTCGCTGTACTCGTTGCGGTACCAACCGTCGGCCTGTGCCGCATCTACGTCGGGGCCCACCTGCCTCTCGATGTCATCGGAGGCGCCGCGATGGGCCTGGCCGTCGACGCCGTGGTGGCGCGGGCTCTGCACTCCGCAACGCGGACCCGTTGATGTGGGACGTAAGGCCCTGCCGAGCCCGGGACACCACACTGCAGTGTGACGGCGGCCGCGCCGGAAGCCACACCCTCGCCCGAACGCCCGCCGGCCGGGCCGCTGGTCGACGGGAAGATGATCGACCCGCGGCCAGCCGAGGCCGACGATCGCGCCGTGCCCAGACATAGGGGGTGACTTGATCACCGCGCTGCTCGGCGATCGGCGCCCTGGTCGAACGCGCCCCCCGTACACGATCTTGCTGCCCTGCCCGGTCGGCGGCCTACCGCCGAGGATGTTCGCCGCACGCTGGTGGCCGCCATGGGGCAGCTGGCGGCCGAGCTGCGCCGTTCGCCGACCTGAGACCAGGGCAGCGAGATGGCTGCGCGCTGAAGTGGCGGGCAAGATGGGCATGCCAGTGTTCTTCTGCGAGCCACACTCACCGCTGCAGCAGCCGAATAAACGAGAACACAGGCTGCTGCGCCAGCACTTCCCGAGTACCGACCTGCGCGTGCACGGCCCGCACGGCTGGACGCGGCCGCAGTGGAGCCGAACGAGCAGCCTCGCAAGCGTCTCGACTGGGACACCCCGACCGTCCGGCTCCCCTCGGACAGCCGCAGCCGACGGAACGGGTAAGTCATCCGCACAAGACCGTACAGAACGGCGAAGAGTCGGCGTCGATCTCGCCTGGGCGACCGCGCCGATTTGGCGATCGCTTTGGTCTGCACGGTCACCGCGTGCGACTGGCTCGGTCAACCTCGTCTGACGCCAGCTTTACGCCGACAGACTGGTCCGGCTACCGACCTGGAACTCGGCCACCGGCCGTCGAGGCGCTGACCAGCACATCACGAACACGCTTTGACCGTCGTCCCGCCTGATCATTCGGCGCTTCCGGAAGTCCGTGGGTCATGGTGTGGCCGGGTAGAGCTGTAGGCCGCCGAGGTGGAAGTAGATCGCGGTCTTGAAGTGCTCGCGGTTGCGGTAGCCACGGGCGGAGACTCTGATCGCCTGGATGCGGGAGTTGAGGCCTTCGGCGCCGGCGTTGGTGATCCGGTGGGCGAAGTAGGACAGCAGCCCCGCCTGGTGACGTTTGAGTGTCTTCGCCGCGTCGATGATCGGTTTGAGCCGGCAGTGGGTGGCCCAGAAGTACCAGCGGTTGAAGTGCTTGGCCGCCCAGCCGCGGCGCTTATAGGACCAGAAGTGCCGCAGGCTCTCCTTGATCGCCCACGCCCGGGCGGTGCGCAGGTCGCCGGCCTGCAGCGTGGCGAACCGGTCGGCGTGACGGTCGGGCAGGTTCTCGGCCGAGTACAGCCACAGGTACTTCGAACCGGCCAGGCTCTTGTCACCGGCCGCGACCAGCGCCCGGTTCTCTTGCTTGCGGACGGTGTCCACCGCGCCGGTGAGGTAGCCCATCAGGTGGTACCGGTCGAACACGATCTTGTCGTCCGGGTCGGTCAGGTGCGCGCGCACCGAGTTGGCGAACGGCTCCCACATGTCCATCGCGACCGCCTGGATGCCGGCCAGCTGCTCGGGCGTGAACTTCTCGAAGTAGCCGTCCAGGCTGGCCTGGCGTCGCTCGTCGGCGATGTAGTCCACGGTGCCGGTGTCCAGGTCGGCGACCACGGTGATGTAGTCCTGTCCCCGCCCGGCCGCCTTCTCATCGACCCCGACATGCGCCGGGGCGGTCAGTGGTTTCGCGGTCAGGCCCCGGGCCACCGCGCGGTCCATCAGGTGCCACGCCTCATCCCAGCTGACCCGCAGCAACCCGGCCGCGGAGGCCACGTCGCAGGCGGCGAGCACGTCGATGGCCAGCCGCTCGAACAACACGGTGAACCGTGCGTGCGGCTCAGCCCACGGCAGCCGCACCTGCCGCACCCCGTGCTCGGGGCACTCGACCCGCGGCGGGCGGGCGTGCAGGAACGTCAAGAACGCACACGAGTCCAGATGCCGCCAAGCCCGCTCCTCGGCGTGGTCGTAGACCGCCAGCTCCCGCTCACAGTCCGGGCACACGAACCGCGTCCGGCCCGGATGCCCGACCCACACGTCCACCCGCCCGCCGGGGGCCGACAGCTCGACGCGATCAACCTCCCACGGCGCGACCAACCCCAGCAGATGGCGGTACAACTCGGTGTCGCGCATGCGACAGATCCTGCCGCCAAGCGCCCGTCACACCCAGACCCGACCCACGAAAAACCCGGAAGCGCCGATCATTCAGACGGACTCGGCGTTGATCGTTCACGCACGCTCAAGACGATTGGCGGCCCCGCCTCGATCGGGCGCACATATCGCTCGCCACCGGCCAGCCGAACGCGCCGCCCAAGCACGCGAAGTATTCGGCGCTCGTGGATGTCGAAGCGATCACGATCGGTTATCACGCAAGAGGCCGGTCTCAGGCGGGCTCTACTTGGTGGATGCCTGGCGTGATGGTGTCGGTGGGCCGGTGCTCGGGCGGCAGCTGCGCGAGGTCCAGCGCGGGACAGCCTGGCAGGCTGGCGTCAACCGGATGGCGGGGTTGCGTAGGTGCCGACGAGTCGGGCTTCGGCGAGAACGTGACCCGCCGCTGCTTCGTCGACCTGTGCGTAGCCCGGCTGGCCTTCGAAGTCGAGTGGCCGGTCGAGAGCCAGCAGCCGGAAGACGTAGTGATGGACTCCGTGTCCGGCCGGCGGGGCCGGGCCGAGGTAGCCGGGCTGGCCGAATCCGTTGACGCCCTGGCGTGCCTCGGCGGCGCGCTCCGCCTCACCGAGCCCGGTCCGCGACGGTGCCAAGCCGAACAGCACCCAGTGCACGAAGCTGCCCTCGATCGGTGCGTCGGGGTCGTCGACGAGCAGGACCAGCTCGACGGTCCCGTCCGGCACACCCTCCCACGACAATGGTGGGGAGACGTCGCCGCGTGCGTGGTCGAACCGGGCAGGGATCGGCTGGCCGTCGGCGAATGCCGAGCTGGTGAGCGTGAACGTCATATCGTCGAGGATGGTCGTGGCCGCGGTGGCCGACAAGGAGTCAGCCGATGAACGTCCTTCTCATCTGTCGACCAGCCGCTGGCGTCGATCCGGCCCGCGAATTCCCGCGTCGTCTGCCAGCCGAACGTGACGCGCTGCAGGCGCTGCGCGAACAGGGTGCGCTGACCGCCGCCTATAGCCCGGGCGGGCCCGGCGCGGTGCTCATGCTCGAGGTTGCTGATGTCGACACCGCCCGCCGCATCGGCGCCCGGCTCCCCCTCGCCGCGGCCGGCCTCATCGACATCGAGATCATCCCGCTCACGCCGCTCGGCATGTAGCTGGCAGGGCTGTGTTGGGAGCGCCGTCACGGCCCAACACGAGTGTGCCCGGCTGGGTCCGGCGTTCAGTGGATGTTCGCCGCCGGCGGGCTCGGTTGACACCGGGGCGTCGGCCGGTGCCAGCATGGGCACTGACCGGGGTGTCATCGGAGAAGGGAGCGGGTATGAACATAGCGACCCACAACGGTCAAGTCGGCGCACCGCGCCCGCACCGAACGGCAGGCGCTGGCGAAGATCGCCGACCGGATCGCCCCCCAGTTCCCGGAACTGACAAAGCGAGCAGATCAAGCAGGCAATCCACGGCAGGTACGCGGCGTTCGAGAACAGCCGCATCCGCGACTTCGTCCCCGTCCTGGTCGAACGCCAAGTCCAGCACGACCTCGCCCACCGCTAACCGGCGCCTTCCGCGACCCAACGCGGCCGCCAGCCGCCCCCCTGCCCAACCGGCGCGCTCGCGCCGAAGGGCGCGGCTGGCATCGACGCTGCCGCCGACGGAGACGGAAACCTCCCCCGGCGACCGTCGGCTATCCCCCAACCGCGTCACAAACCCCCGACATCGGCGACAAGCCACGGCGCTCAACTGCACGTACGGAACGACACCCGACGGCTCGCCCGAGACCCGAAGCAACCCCGCGCACGAATCGGAGTTCCGGCGGCGTCTCCCGACGCGGCATTCTGCACCGACTTCGGCCTGTCCATGTCGAATGAACATGCTGTCAGGCGGATCTCCATGCACTGTCGCAACGCACGCCATTCGGCAAATCCGGTTGTTCGGCCTGCTCCTCCGGTTGGTTCGCGCGGGCGAGTGTCGCGTCGGTCACGACCCGACAGCGCACGGCTGCCTGGTCGCCCTCAGGGCCCTCGACTCTCGCGAGCGTCTAACTTCCGAAAAGGATCATTTTCGCGAGTTAGCCAAACAATGTCGTTCGGTGGGGGGCGCCGCGTGTCGAGCGTGCACCCGATGCCAGTCAATGACCGTCGCAACGGTTGCTCCTAGCGCGAGCCAGGCCACACCGAAGCTCCAGCCGCCGAGGACGTCGGTCGGCCAGTGCACTGCGAGATAGACCCGCGAAACCCCGACGGCGATGGCCACAGCGACGGCGCCGGTCGCCGCCCAGGGCCGGGTTCGCGGGGCCAAGGCGATGGCCAGGGCGACGAGGAGTCCGTAGCCGACGGTCGCGGTGGTGGTGTGCCCGGACGGGAAGGCGTAGCCCCCGGCGTGGACGAGCTGCAGGTGCTCAGGAGGCCGGGGGCGGCCGACCGCGTGGTTGATCGCGAGGCGCACCAGTTGGCCCGTGCCCAGCCACGCCAGCGCCAGGACGAGCGGTTGCCACCGCCGGGTCCGCCGCCAGATCTCAACCCCGAGCACGGTCAGCATGACGAACAGGACGACGTCAGTCCCCAGGACGGTGATGAGCTTGGCCAGTATGGTGAGCGCGCTGCTGCGGTGGCCGAGCACGTCGGCCTGCAGACGCGGGTCGCTCAGCGCGATGCCGTCGTGGTCGACGACATCTTGGGTGATCCCGGCGAACAGCCACGTGGCCGCCCCCAGCACCGCGAGGGCGACGACGAGTCGCCTGTTGAGCCGATAGACCCGGGAGAAGCGCCGTCGCGACCACGCTCGGAATCGGGACGAGCGTCGTGCAGCGTGGTAGGCGAGGACGACGACGACCATGGCCAGGATGCCGAAGGAGATCAGGCTGAGGCGGTGCTCGGCGGCACGATAGCTGCCGCCCACGATGTAGCCGGTCAGGGCCGTTACGGTCACCCAGGCGATGGCCCCGAGCACGTTGAACACCAGGAAGGTGGGATAGCGGAGCCGGCTGGTGCCGGCCAGTCCCGGGACCAGGGCCCGGAGGGCGGCGGTGAACCGGCCGATGAACACGGCTCGACCGCCCTTGGCGCGCAACAGCTCGCGTCCGCGGGCGACGTGCTGGGGCTTGACCAAACGCTTGGGCAGCTTGGCCAGGAAGCGATCGCCGAAGTGCCGACCGACCTCGTAGCCGATGGTGTCGCCGGTGATCGCTCCTGCCGAACCGACGACGATCACGGACCACAGCGGAAGCTTGTGCTGGTTGGCGAGCACGCCACCGAGCAGGATGATCAGCTCGCCGGGAAAGAACAGCCCGACGAAGATCGACGCTTCGGCGGCCGGCAGGGCGAAGATCAGGACGAGTGCGAGGCCGGGAGGAACGCCGAGCAGCCTGTCGGCAAGGTGGCTCATGGCGCCGTGTCAGCCACGTACCGGCGCGCGGTGTGGAACGCGCCGGTGAGCGGCGGGCGCCTGACATGGCGGTGGCGTCCCGTCAGCTGATCGGCGCCGGGTCAGGGGTCGGCGGCGCGCCGGTGCTCGCGGGAACAGCGGCCAGCAGTGGACGGAGCCGTGTGCCGGCGAGCCGGGCGACGAGCCGGGTGAGGAGTGGGACGAGGAGGAAGTAGCCGATCACGGCGACCGTGGCGCCGAGGACGAGGCCGACCAGCACATCACGCGGCCAGTGTGCGCCCACGTAGACGCGGGAGAAGGCCATGAGCAGTGCGGCGAGGGTGGCGAGCAGTCCGAGACGCCACGAGAGCAGCAGCAGTCCGGCCGCGACCGCGCCGGCCATGGTGGCGTGGTCGGAGGGGAAGGAGAAATCCGCCGAGCGCCCGACCAGCAGGAGCGTGTGTGGCTGGACCACGTACGGCCGTTGCTCGCGCACGGTGTCGACGAGCGGCTGGTTCACGCCGACCGCGATGACCGCGGCGAGCGCCGCCCAGAGGGCGATCGCCATCCGCCGCGGGTCGGCGCCGCGCCGGGCGAGCCACCAGCCGGCGATGAGCAGCCCGGCGAACAGCACCGCTCCGGTACCGGCGTACCAGGTCATGAGCCCGTGAAGCCAGGGTGTGCCGCGGGCCCAGTCGTTGACCACCTGGAAGTCGTGCTGGTCGTTCAGTGGACTGGTGGACTCGGCCAGTGCGGCAGTGATGATCATGTGGAGGCCCTCCGGAACCGGCGGTCGCGCAGCAGCTCGATGGCTACCGGGACGAGCGAGACGCTGACGTTGATGGCAACGACCGGCAGCCGGGAGTCGTCGACGGTGGGCAGCCCCCGCTGTGCCGGACGACGCCAGCACTGATCGCCCGTCGAGCTTGTAGACCGCGACGTGATCGCGTATGCCATCGAGCGGCGCTCCGTGAGGGTGTTGTGCCGGCCGGTTCGGCGACGGCGTACTACAGTGCTCGTAGTAGCCGCGCCCGGATCGATGCTACTACAACTCTCGTAGTAGGTCGGCGGACCCGGGCGGGCACGGCCGCCAGACCACGAACGGAGCGATCATGGCGCGGCGTCCCTCGGGTGGACTCGAGCAGGAGGTGCTCGCAGTGCTCGCCGCAGCCCAGGATGCGCTGACACCCGCGGATGTGCAGGCGGAGGTGGGCGACGAGCTTGCCTACACCACGGTCATGACGGCCCTCGCACGTCTGCACGAGAAGGGCATCGTGTCCCGGGAGCGACGAGGTCGTGCCTACGCCTACCGGTGGACCACTGACCGGGCGACCGTGACCGCGCGGCAGATGCGGCGTCTGCTCGACCGCGATGCAAACCGGAGCGCTGTGCTCACGCGGTTCGTCGCCGAGCTCGGGCCGGACGATGGGCGGATGCTCGCAGAGCTGCTTGAATCGGCGCCGGAGGGGGACGAGCCGTGACGCTGGCATTGGGCCTCGCCGCTCCGATGCTCGCGTCGCTGCTCCTGGCGGTGGGGAGCGGATGGCTGATCCGCGTGCTGCCGCCCGCGACAGGAGTTCGGCTGCTCGTCCTGTCCTCGCTCGTGACTGCCACGGCGACCGGATTCGTGCTCGCGGTGGTCGCGTTCAGTGCGGTGGCGCTTGATGCGGAGGTGGCCGCGCTCGGGCACTGGTCCGTGCGGGTGCTGCAGGCGATCTCACCCATCCCATGGTGGGCCGGTCCGCTCGCCGGAACCCTGGTCCTGCCGCTCCTCGTCGCGGCACTCGCGCGGGCCGGGCGCGCGGGCAAGGAGCTGTGGGCGGCGGACATGGCGTGCCGCCACCTCGGGCCGGGTGTCGGAGGGCTGGTCGTCATCGACGACGACCAGCCGGACGCGTTCGCGTTGCAGGGCCTGCGCGGACGGACGGTGGTATCGACTGGCATGCTCGCCGCCCTGTCGGTCAGGGAGCGGCGGGTGTTGCTGGCGCATGAGTCGTCGCATCTCCGCAACCGGTATCCACTCTTCGTGCTGCTCGCCGACCTGGCCGCCGCCGCAAACCCGTTGCTGCGGCCGACGGCAGCCGCGGTCCGGCTCGGCGTCGAGCGATGGGCGGACGAGGACGCGGCGGCTGTGGTCGGCGACCGTCCCCTGGCCGCTCGCGCACTCGCCCGGGCTGCGCTGGCAACCCATGCCGACCCCGCATCGCCGCCGCGGTGGAACGTCGCACTCGCGATGGCGGCGGAGAGCATCAGCGCGCGGGCACGTGCGCTGCTCGCACCGCCACTACGCCAGCGACACGCACTCGCCGGAATGGTGCTGGCAGTGACACTGGTCGTGACGGCGAGCACGGCGGTCGTGGCCCGCGTCACCGAGGGCCACTTCGAGCAGGCCCAGTATCACGTGACCACGTCATCGCCGTGAGCGGCGAGCCACCAGCCTCCCCGCGGCTGGCTGACGCGCACCCTGCCGGCGCTGCCCCGTGAGCCTGGCGCAGCCATCGCCGGGGACTCTAACCGGCCAACTCACGAAAAGTCTGGCAGTTTCGTGATCAAGCTGTGCCGTATGAGCCCGATCCCCTTACGCGACACCGGATGCTGAGCTCGCGAGCGCAGATCGCCGGCCGCGCACCGACGTCACCGCCCACCGACGCGTACCAAATCGGCGCTCGCGGCGCCGCCTGCGGTCACCTGGAGTGATGCGGCCAGCAGGTTGGATCATGCCGGCTCTACCTCGGGCGACCGGTCGTTCGGGGCGGGTCGCCGGCCGACACGACCCGGGCCAGCGCACATATGAAGGGTTCTTGCACGATGCGCAAGCCGCGGCCTATGTGCCCAGTATGGAGAGATCAGCTAATGATGGCGGGTTGCGCACGGCTCCGCGGTGCCGTCAGTTCAGGTCACAACGAGTTCGGCGTACATGCCGTTGGCGCAGTGATTGGGCAGATTGCACAACAATTCGTAGTTGCCAGCGGCCAGGTCGAGCGTTGTCCAACCGATGCTGCCGGCCTGGATCCCATCGCCCGCCCCGGCAGCACACGAGTTGGATGCCTCACCCAGGCTTCCGGCTTCATTGACCTTCCCGTCCGGGCCGGGGACGCGGTGACCCACGACCGCGCCGGTGGTCAGCGGAAGGATGACCAACTCGTGTGTGCGCCAGCCCATGTTGTACGCGACCAGGCTGACTTGTCCTGCGCGTACCCGCGTCGGCGCGATGCGCAACATCATGTGTGCGCCCAGCGGCGCTGTGCCGCCCATCATCCGGGTCATGCCCATGTCGCCGAGCAGGACGCGCACGGTGCTGCCGGGCAGGGAGGACGGCGCGTCACAGGTCGGTCGGGAGAACTGATAGCCCGACGGGGCGCCGTTCATCATCGCGGCGACCGGGTCACCGCCCATCATGGCCGCGCCAGGCGATCGGCTGGTCGTGCCGCTGCACCCGGCCACCGCCACGACCAACGCTGCCGCGGCCAGGAGGAGCGAGCCGGGCCGGATAGCTCGAATCACCTCGTGACTACATCAAGAGCGTCTGGAGGCAGTTAGAGGCGTTGGTCCCGCGGCGGGTCGCCCGATCCAGCCGGTCCGGAGCTGGACGGTGGTGGACATCCCCGGTCGTAGGTCACGTCTCACCGCGCCGTGGTCGCCGCGCCAGGCTTCTCTGCCTCTTGGATCGCCGAGGCCGCGACGAGCAGCGCGATCACCGGGTCGATCCAGGTCCAGCCGAACGCGGCGGTGGCGCTGAGTCCGAGGAGCACTGCGCTGGCCTGCGCGGCGCACATCAGGTTCTGCGTCCCCTCGCCGGCGGTGGCATGCGAATCGAGTGCGGCGCCGAGGCGCTTCTTCGCGAGGCCGAGGGCCTGGGCAACCACGAATTCGATCGCGGCGTGACCGAGATGCTGCGCCAGGTCAACGGCGAGCAGTCCACCATCCACCCGTCGATCACCATCGACCCACTGAACTTCGCCCTAACCAGACGGGCACTGATCGCCGCACCTCGCGGCTGGTGACCTGCGGCGGCCAGCTTGTTCGCACTTCAGACCGGCCTCGGGTTACCTCGGGTACCTGTCGGTTCGGGTCAGCTTTGGCATTGCCGGCTGGCCCAAGCTGCGCGGAGATGGGTGCGTTCGCCGCGAAGGTGATCACAAGACGTCAAGCCCTAGCCCGGCGACGTCTGTGACCATCTGCGCGCCGTTGCAGCGAAACGGACCTGGACGTTTCGCAGGCGCCGCCGTACCGGCTGCCACCAGACGATCCCACGCGCGACAGCAGCCGGCCTGAACCCAGCTGACCCGCCCGCGCATAACGCCGCTCATCTGCCCGTGCCACACACGCGGGCCGCCGCGCGCGATTCGGCGATCACCTGATCTTGCAGGCGTGAGGTCAGCGCTGCCGGCGTTCACCTCGAGTAGTCGGTCCAGTCAGGCGGCGGACTCGTCGATATGCGCGCCTGTGCCCTGGGGTTCGAGCGCACAGGCGGATCACTCGGTCACGACCGGGTCTGCCGATGGTCGGGGTCGTCGAGTCCGCTCAGGCATCTCGAGTCGCCATCCGCCAGGCGCCGAGCGCTGTCCAGCCGATGATCCACGCGAGGATGACGCACGCCGCCGTCGTCGTCGACTCGGTGAGGCGATAGTCGTGACCACCGCCGCCGAAGGCGAGCGGGAGCTGGCCCGGTTCGAGATGGGCGGTCGCGACACCGACCACGGCGCGCTGCAGGTTCTCCAGGTGCGCGACCTTCACTCGGAGCACGATCGGTGTCAGCACGACCTCGAGGACGATCATCAAGATCACCCCGACGGTGCGCTGCCCAAGCAGCGAGCCGAGGCCGAGCCCGACGAGGAAGCCGATGGCGGCTTCTAGTTCGATCCACAGCCCAGTCTTGATCATCAGAGAGTCGGACGGGATGCGGAAGTGGTGCTTGTAGTCGGAGTAGTTCTGCTGCGCGACCTGCCGGGCCGCGACTTGCATCTGCGCGGCCGTCGCGACCGGGAGGTTGCCGCGCGCCGGCCCGACCTTCACTATCGAGCCCGGTCCGGCAGGCCCGGCCTGGCCGCCGCACGGGACGTTGAGGTCGATGTTGTCGTAGGGGAAGTCGCAGAGCACCTCCTGCGCGTGATCGGCGGCCCAGTTCTCGAGGCTGGACTGCGACAGGCCGCTCGGAACCGTCATCCCGTTGAAGCCGAGCGCGCTCGGCGCAGCGAAGACGCACACGGCGCAGACGACGCCGAACCCGAACGCGACCAGTGGCCCGATGATCGCCAGCCCTGCCGGGATGCGTGCCAGGTAGAGCGCCACCCGCGACCGCCCGGTGACGACGAGGTGCCGGAACATCCCCTCGGTCAGGTCGACCGACCCCGCGGTGCAACCCAGCGCGGCCGCGACGATGAACCCGAACGTGTAGAGCACGCCAGCGGTCAGTGCAGTGTAGATGTCATACCCACCGGCCGGTCCGTACGTCTTCGGTGCCACCGCGTGCAAGATCAATCGCACGCCGAGGAACACGGTCGGGATGCCGACGGTAACCGAGCAACAGCGTGATCATCAGGCCGCGCCGCTTGCGGAGCTCCAGGAACCGCGTGGCGATCAGGGCAGGTGTCGGGATCGGGGAGCCGCGCCGGTCCGCCGGCGTTGCCATCGCCGGTGGTTGCGGTGTCGGCGCTTCCACGCTGGGGATGCCGGTCATTGCGCCTGACCCAATCGGCTGGTGACCTGCAGGAACCACGACTCGAGTGAAGTGTTGACGGGCTGGAGTCGGTAGACGGAGATCCCGCCGCTGACCAGCGCGCGCGCGATCGTCGCGATGACATCTCGCGACGTGTCGGCAGGCAGGCTGATAGCCAAACCACCGCCATCGATGGTGACGGTCACGGGCAAGTTCGCAGCGTCGACGAGGGCGCTCGCCCGGTCGGGATCGGAGCACTCGACCTGCAGCGTGACGGCCGTCCCGGCCAGAAGCTCGGTGATCGGCCCCTGCCGGATCACGTTGCCGCGGTCCACGATCGCGACCGCGTCGCAGGTGCGCTCGACCTCGTCCAGCAGGTGCGAGGACAACACGACCGTGCGTCCCTCGGCGACCAGCGAGCGGATCATGTCGCGCATCTCCTGCATGCCGGCGGGATCGAGGCCGTTCATCGGCTCATCCAAGATCAACAACTGCGGGTCGCCGATGAGGCACGCTGCGACACCCAGCCGCTGCCGCATGCCCATCGAGTACCTCGACACCCGGTCCTCGGCCCGGTGCAGGATCCCCGCGCGCTCCAAGGACGCGTCGATGCGGCCACGAGCCTCCGGTTCTCGTGCCGCCGCGAGCACCTGCAGATTCTCCCGGCCGGTCAGATGCCCGTGGAAGCGCGGCTCGTCGACGATGGCCGCCACCCGAGCCAGCGCCAGATCGCGATGCGCGGGAACGGCGTAGCCGAGCAGCGACATCGACCCCGCGTCCGCGTGCGTGAGCCCGAGCAACACGCGGATCAACGTCGTCTTACCCGCCCCGTTCGGGCCGAGATAACCGAACGCACAGCCGCGTGGGATACGCAGGTCCACGTTGTTGACCGCGACGTTGTCGCCAAACCGCTTCGTCAACCCGCGCGCCTCGACCGCCCACCGACCGTCGGAGGCCACCACCGCCGCCGTCACGAGCACCGAGCCGGTGCGCGTACCGCCATCCTCCACTCCCCACCGCACCCCCGCCGTGCCTGATCGTGCACCCGTTCGTTCAGATCGACATCAGGTACAACCCTGACACGACCCGGAATCGTCACCCGCGCACTCGGCGCGCTCTCAGCGACCCGCTCGAAGATTCGGTCCACCGCCCATAACGACAACACCGGGCCAGCCGGACTCTCACCTACAGCGCGCGCGAATCGGCGCTCGCGGTGATCCGCGCGATGACCGAGCGTGATGACGTCGACCGTGGACGTGACGCTGATTCTAGGGTTGATCACATTTCGTAGGTGATTGGGCGGGCGCACCTGGCCGTAGCGGGTCGATGCCGAGCGGGCATGCGCTGGGCTCGGCTGAGACCGGATTACGGGTAGACGTTGCCGACCTCGAGGATGTGCCAGGTGTTTGCGCTGCGTGCGAGGCTGACGTTGACCGACCAGCCTGTCTGGGCGATGTTCGACGCGGCCTTGGGCACTGCGACCGGGCCGATGCCGCCCTCGAACCACAGCGCGCCGGGCTCGACCTTCTCGATCGCCAGGTAGTCCTCGATGTAGTCCTCATCTGCGATCTCGTCCACGTCGATGCTGGCGGCGTGGGCCTGCTCGAACAGCAACTGGGACAGCTTCTCCGCCCTGGGCAGGTCGCGGGCCGCGGCGCGGCCCCGTTCGGCGGCATCGCCGACCTCAGCGGGGTCGAGGTAGCCGCGCTCACCGAGCCAAGTGGCCAGCTTTGTGGTCACCGTCCCGGCGGCGCGCAGCAACTCCTGTCCGGCGGCGACCTTGCGGATCATGAAGTAGCCCAGGAACTCGCCGAAGTTCTCGGTGATCTTGTCCGGCCCGAACAGATGCACGAAGGCGTCCTCGTCGCTGTCGAAAGCGTGCTCCCACCGTCGCCTCTCGTCCGGGTCGAGGGACTGGTACCCGTAGCCGTTGAGACAATCCCGCAACAGCCCGACCACATCGGTGTAAGTGCGCAACGTCCGCGCCGCCAAGCGGTGCTGCTGATTGATGAGGAACTCGCTGAGCGCACGATCGATGGTGACATCGTTCCCCACCACTGCCTGCTCCCCTCGACTGCCGGCACGGCAAGACCAACCAGCACGCCGTCGCCGCGGACACTGCCGCCACGATCCTCGCGCACCAGCCGAAACGTCGACCCCCGGGGCCGCCGAGCGCCGCGGGATCATTCCGTGTGCCGCACTCTGATGGCGGCGAACTCAGCGACACGACGCCATGACGCAACGGCCCTGGATTCACACCACACAGTCGCAGCCCGTCCGGTGCGGCTCCGCGAACGGTGCTGGGTCGTCCCGACTCGCGCAGATGGTTCGGGCGTAGCCGGTCGGCGGTTTCGTGCGTGCGCGGTTGAGCGCTGGCGAGGGGACCCTCGATGTCATGCGCTGAACAGCAGCGTGGTCAGCTCTCACCCGCCCCGCCGGCGATGGCCGCAAGCCGGTCCACGGCGGCTTCGAGCTGGGGCAGGGTCGTGCTGCACCGTGCCGGCGACGATGGCGTGCGAGGTGTCGAAGTAGCGATGCGCGAGCTGGTCACGCATTCCGGCGATCTGCCGCCACGGAATGTCGGGTTCGCCGGCGAGCAGCTCGGGGTCGAGGGCCTTGACCGCCTCGCCAATCTCGATCAGCCGGACCCGCACCGCATCGAAGATCAGCCCTTGGCCGAGATCGCCGTGGGTGAGGTGCTCGCGGATGGCCGCGCACGCGGCGCGGATGTCCTCGATGCGTTGCGCGTCGCGGCGGCTCACAACGGCACCATCTCGGCCAGCGCCGCCCGGCGCACCCCGGGCTTGAGGTCGGCGGCCGGGATCAACTCGACCGGGGCGTCGAGGATCTGCTCCAGCCGCTCGGCCACCCGGGCCACGCCGAAGATCCCGATGCCGCTGGGCAGGTCGACGAGCAGGTCCACGTCGCTGTCCGGGCGCTCCTCGCCGCGGGCCACGCTGCCGAACACGCCACGGATGGCGATCCCGGCGGCGTGGGCGACCCGCAGTACCTCGGCCCGGCGCGCACGCAACCGGGTTCCGATCGGGCCGGTCAGCCGGTCGAGCCGGCGCCGGCGCAGCCGCACGTCCAGGTCGAAGCCGGTGGCCTCGATCAGCGCGGCCAGCGTCGGCAACGCCGGCTGGCGGCCGCCGGACTCGTAGATGCTGATCACGCTTTGCGTCACCCCGGCCCGGGCCGCTAGCTCGGCTTGCGACAACCCGGCCCGGGTGCGCGCCTGTCGCAACAACGCACCTGGGCTGCTTCCCGTCGACGTCGTAGCAACCACACTCCTAATAATAGCGGATCGTATATGGCCGCTGCAATGTTGACTCGATCTCCCGCCGCCCACAGCGTCTTCAACCCGTCGGGTGCGCCGTCACACCCAGGATGTGCACCCGCCGAGTGCCTATCTCATCACGAAGGACACGTAGATCCGCCGAGCAGCACAGTGTCGACGTGGAAGACATCACGCGCCAAAGCCCCGACGCCCGGCTACGCAGGAACTCCCGCCAGATGCCGCTGGCCGGTCGTGGAGGCGGGCCGAACCCAGCCGTGCATAGGATCCGCCGGATCGTGCCCTCCCCCAGCCGGTCTCCTAGACGCCCGCGTCGGTGGCCCGGGCAGGCAATCCACGGCAGGAAACGGCCCCGTCTCGGGGAGGGGTTCCGAAACGGGGCGTTCGCCGCCGCCGATCGGCGGGGCGTGCGGCACCCCCGTTGGACGCAAGACCCCGGCGGGTCGGCAGCGACAGGGCTGTAGCCTGCCACGTCAACCGACGCCGGCACCCGCGGGTGTCCGCTTCCTGCAACAGCATTTGCTGTCACTTGACGTGGCCGGCCGGGCGCGTAACGTTGCTGCCCGAGAGGTCCGCGTCGCTTCCCCCGTGGCGATGACGGGCCTCTCGCCACACTCCGTCGTCCCGGCGGAAGCCGGACGTCCTACCGCCGCCACCGCTGGTCGGGCGGGCTCAGGTAGAGGATGTTCCCCACATGTGGTTCTGCTCGGCGCTTGACTTGACCGGCGCTTGACTGATATGTAAGTGGGTCTTGTCAAGGGGCAGGGTGAGGCGCCCGCGCAGATTTCTTCTGGGCGGGCGCCTCCGTTTCGTCGCGTGGGGTCGTGGTGCTGAAGCGTGTCGTTGGCGACGCGCGGTCAGACTGATATGCGCGGGTTGGTTACCGCAGGACGGTGTTCGGCACGGAGCTTCACCGCGGGTCTAAGGGCGAGCGTCGCCGGGGGATGGCTGCTCATAGTCGGGTCGCGGGTCGCTCCACGCGCTGCTCGGCACCGTGACGGGGCGACGAAGATCGGTGTTCGGTTATTCGAGGACGGCGAGGGACCAGCACCAGCCGGCCAGTTCGCGGGCGACGGCGACGTTGGCGATGGCGGGTCGCTTCTTGCGGAGGTTGAACGTGACCCAGCGTTCATGCAGGCGCCGGTTACCGGCATCGCCACGGGCTCGCGCCGCAGGGGTGGCCTGTTCCCACCGGTCGCGCAGGGGCTTGCTGGGCCGGTACGGGGGGCGGTGGTGCCAGGCGGCTTCGACGAGCAGTCGACGGGCGTGGGTGTTGCCGGTCTTGGTGATCGAACCTTGCACGCGTGTGGTGCCGGAGGAGTGTTCGCTGGGGACGAGGCCGACGAAGGAGCCGATGCTGTTGCCGGTGAAGCGGTGCCAGTCCCCGATCTCCACCGCGAGGGCGAAGGCGGTCAGCGTGGAGATGCCGCGCAGGCAGGCCAGGCGGTGCACGAGCGGGGTGAACTCGCCGTCGGCGGCCATCGCGGCGATCGCCGCGTCCAGCCGGTCGCGGCGCGCTTTGACGCTCACGACGGTCTCGTAATCGGATTCGAAGGTCAGGGTGGTCGCGGTGCTGGCGAAGCGTTGCCGGCGCAGCCACGCGTCATGCGTGCCGGTCCACGCGTTCCCACCGCAGTACACGATCCCGTGCCGCAGCAGCAGTTTCGACAGCCGGTGCCGGGCCCGCATCAGATCGCCGCGGCAGTCCTCCCGCGCGCGGACCAGGTCGCGCGCCGCTTCCTGCTCCAGCGTCGGGATGGCGACGGGCGTGATCTCGCCCAGGCGCAGCAGCCTGGCCAGGTGCAGCGCGTCTTTGGCGTCGGTTTTGACGCGATCACCCGACGGGCGCTGCAGCTTCGACGGCGCCGCCACCACGCAGCTCACCCCGGCGGCGGTCAGCGCGCGGTAGAGCCCGAACCCGGTCGGGCCTGCCTCGTAGGCCACCGCGACCGGACCCTCCAACTGCCCGATCCACGACTTGATCTGATCGTGCGACGGCGTCAACCGCGCCCGCCGCAGCTCACCGGTCTGTCCGTCGATCGCCGCCGCCACGACCGACCGGGCGTGCACATCCAGACCCACACTCGTACGCTCACCTTGCACCGGGGCCTCCCCACGCAGTGTCGGATAGGCCGAGCAGGCCATTCCTGCCCGGCAACCCACGAATGTGCGCGCGAGAGGCCCCGGCCCGCCAATCACGATCCGAGCCGCCCACTGCGACGGCACTGCACCCTCACCCGTCCGCGCAGACCTGATCCTTCCTCGCAGCCGCCAATGGCCCGCCGCGTGGGAGGTGTCCAGATGGAGCCCCCCGCGCCCCGCGTCGTTTGCGGGGCGAGGAGGAACGACCTGGGCACCGACGAGCGGTGGGCCACCATCAACGGCGAGGAAGGATCAACCACACCACGGATGACGTAAGTGAATCCTTTCGACGCGACGCACCCAAAGGGTCACGTCATAGCGTCTAAGGCCTTGGGCCCCACAGGGGATGAGCTGCGCCCTCCGCTGGCGCTGTTGCGTGGATCGGAGGCGGACGTGGCGAACCCGTGACGCGCGGCATCCGCGGGCGATCAGAGGCAGGGCGCGAGTTCGGCGCAGGAGGCACGGACCCGATCATGCATCGGCAGGTGGGCGGTGAGGTCGTAATGGCCGCGGCGCAGGTTCTACACGAACGCCTGACCGGCGGCAACGGTGCGCGTGCACGCGAGGCGTGAGTCCGCGCATCGGCAGCAACCTGGCTATGGGGTCGGCGGGCATGATCAGCCTCGATGGGGTTGTTCGGGTATTGCTCGAGCACGTGCCGCGCACGGGGCGTCAACTCATCGAGCACACGCGGGTGGACCGGCGCCCGGTCGGTGGTGACCTCGACCGGAGCCGGACCGAAGGTCAGCGCTCGGGTGAAGCAGGCCCGCGCTGCCGCGCCATCGCGGTGTTGCGACAGCAGCACGTCGATGAGCTGGCCGTGCTGGTCGATCGCCCGGTACGGGCAGCACCAGCGGCCGGCGACCTTGACGTAGATCTCGTCCACGAATCACCTAGCGCCGGTCGCGTGCCGGGTGGGCCGTGCCGCGTCGATGAACTCGGCCGTGAACATCGGCACCCACCGGTGGATCTGTGCCGTGGTCGACCTCGATACCGCGTGCGGCGAGCAGTTCCTCGACATCGCGGCAGCCCGTAGCGCAGCTACCAGCGCACCGCGACCGCGATCACTTCCCGCGACGTCGGTAGCCAGCCGGCGGGGGACCACCGCACGGCCTCGACTTGATCATCCGTACCGCGTCCCCGACGTCAACAGGCCCAGGCCCCAACAACGCACCAGCGCCCGACGGACGGCACCCTCGCCGGCGCCGAACTGCCCAACACCCACGTGACCTGGCGTATGCGCCGCGACGCCGCGCTGTTCGAACCCGCCCCGCCGCGCACCGGCAAACGCGGCCGCCCACGCCTGAAAGGCCAGCAGCTGCCCACCCCACCCGAACCCGCCGCGCAAGCCCACGAACACGACTGGCGCGAGGTCGAGATCGACATGCGCGGGCACACCGTGACCCGGCTGGTCCACGCCCGGGATGTGCTCTGGTACCAGGTCAACAAGCGTGAACTGGTCCGCCTCGTCGTCGTGCGTGACCCCGCCGGCGTGCAGAACGACGACTACTTCTTCACCACCGACCTGGCCGCCAGCGGCGCCGAGGTCGCGACCCGCTACGCCGGACGCTGGCCGATCGAGGTGTGCTTCCGCGACGTGAAGCAAGACCTTGGCGGCCAAGACCCCAGTCCTGGAAGCGACACGGCCCCGAACGCGCAGCCTGTCTGTCGCTATGGCTGCACGCACTCATCTGGTGCTGGTACCTCGACACCCGACCGGCCGGACACACCTGGATTCCCCGGCCCTGGTACCGGCACAAGAGCACACCGAGCTCCCTCGACGCCCTTGCAGCCCTACGCCGCACACTGTGGTCGCAACGAATTACCGCAATGTCATATCCCAAGCGCGACAACAGCAAAATCACCGAGGCACTACTGGACGCCCTCACCTACGCCGCATGACCCGAACCCGAGAGTGCGAAAGTCCACGCCACGGAAGTCGCCGGTTTGGGTGCGTGGTGTGACTTCGTCACCGAGGACGAGTACCGCCACCAACTGGAGGAACAGGCGTCACTACCGGACGAAGTTCGCGAAGAGGCCGACCGGCGCCAGCTTGAGCCGCGGCCGGCGGTGTGGCGGCCGAATCCCGATGAAATTGAGGCAGAGATCCGCCACTTCCGGCGTGGGATCTCCTTCCGGGGGTGGAGTTCGCGACGCTGGCCGACGGGCGCCGTCTCACACTGGATGAAGACCGTGGGTTCGGCATGTCGGGTCCGCCTCTTGCCGATCTATGGGCCGACCTGACCTTGGAGCGGCTGGAGGCTGACGTGCGCAGCACGGTGCTCCCCGACAATGACGACACCCAAGACGAGCACGATTAGGAGTGGCTCGCCGAGTGCCTACGCAACAGCGGTGTGCAGGTATCGCCGCACGAGCTTCAGGGTTTGCCGTACGACGTCGCGTTCAGCGAGCGCTACGAGCGCGCATGGTGGGCTGATGGACAGGCGCGCTCCCAAGCGCGTCTCGCAAGGGAACCTTGGGGCGGCGCCGAGCGGCGTCACAACGGCTGACGGCCGCGCCGAGCCATGCGTCCCGTACGACGCGCGGCCACCGGACGGCTGCCCGCACGCGGAACCGGTTGCGGTGACGGACGCGCGCCCGCCGGCTCCGTGCTGCGATCCTCGCCGTCGCCGCAGCGGATCGTCTGCGGGCACCGTCCGCAAGGGTGCGTCAAACGAGACGATGAAGATCACCGGCGGCGTGCGGCTTGAGGTGCCGCCTGCGACGCGCGCCACGTTCGCCGAACGGCGACTGGTGGTAACAAATCTGGGCCGACAGCGTGGAGCGGCCCGCGGGGTGTACGGTCCGCCGGATACCGGTGCAACGAGAGCGGTGGGCGATGGCTGAGGCTCTGGTACTGATCAATGCGTTCGAGGTTCCCGTGGCCGAAGCCGAGCACTTCATCGCGGCTTGGGAGAAGACCCGCGATTACCTGATGTCCCAGCCAGGCTATGTCGACACGGCACTGCATCAGGCCGTGACGCCGAATGCGGAATTCCAGTTTGTGAACATCGGCCGCTGGCAGACCGCGGAGGATTTTCTGGCGGCGACACAGAGCCCGGGTTTCCGCGAGGCGGCGATGGGTTTGACGGGCTTTCGGCCACATCCAGGTCTGTATCGGATCGTACGTACCTGACGAACGTGGGCCGTCACGCCGGGCTGTCGGCCGTTGGGACAGTCTGAAGCCCGGGCTCAATACCTCGTACCTGCCGCGGTTCGGCGAGGAGGCTAGCGGCGGGGAGTCGGGCAGGTTCCGGACCTGATTTCGGTGCCGACGCCGACGCCGATGCCGCGGACGGGGCGCTGCGCACGGTGGGTTTACTGGACCGCGTGGGCCGGGCTTGCTTACGCGGCCAATCCGGCCAGCTCGGCGGCTGACGCGACGCAGCGAGGGCTCGGTTGAGGATCGGCTTGTGCCACCGGCCCGGCTCGGACTACCAGGCCCGGATCGGTGGAGTTCGGTCGCCGCACGCGGTTCGTCTAACTCTAGCCGCAATGCCGAGGAGTTAAGGGCTGGGCGCCTGTGTCAGGGATCGCCGACGGCGTTGTTGCCGGCGGCTGGTGATTTTGGCCGATCACGGTGGTGATCTTGGTGACTTGCAGGCTGGTGGTGGGTTTGCCGGGCGGGTGCTTGTTCCAGCGTGAGAGCGGGGATTTGACCCTGCGGGCGCAGACGCGGGGCCGGCGCGGCCGGTGCAGGTTGGCTAGCACGGCGCGGCCGATGTCGCCGGTCAGGTCGGTTGCGCCGGTGAGGATGTTGCGGGCGCCGGTGACCAGGTCCGCGGCGGTCTGCACGGCGATCTGGTAGCTGGCCCGGTCCGGGTCGATGCCGCCGATGGTGGCCACGGCGTCGGTGATGGCGATGCGCAGCGCCTGGTAGACGGTAAGCAGGGCCCACATCTCCTGCTGCAGGCCGGCCGGGTCGGCCGAACGCAGCACCCGACCGTGTAGCAGGGTGTGCCGCAGGGCGAGGTAGGTGATTTCGTGTTCCCACCGCTCGTGGTAAAGCCCGATCAGCGCCTCGGCGGGCCAGGCGCGGTGATCGAGCAGGGTGGTGGCGATCCGGTAGCTGTCGCCGTAGCGGGTGCCGTCGTGGCAGGTGAGGCTCACCTCGGCGGTGATGACCCGCACCTGCACACCGCCGATCATCGACAGGTACGACCCGTCCGGGAAGCGCTTGAGAACCGGCGGGCAGCGGGTGGACCGCAGCCGGACCAGCAACGCCGCCCCGGTGGCGTGCACCTCGCGCAGGAACTCGGCGGCGTCAAAGCCGCGGTCCATCAACACCAGCATCGTCTGGTCCAGGTGGTGCAGCAGCTGACGGGCCCAGGCCAGTTCGCCCTCGCCCGGCGTGCCGAAGCTCGCGCCGAGTAGCGCGCGGGTGCCGGTCTCGCACAGGGTCATCAGCTGGATCATCGGGTAGCCGGTCTGCCCGAGGGCGGCGTTCAGCTTGCCCAGCCAGCCCCGGTTCCCGGCGGTGTCTGGAACCTTGATCGAGCGGCATCCATCGAAGGCCACCGTCCGGTACCGGCCGAACATCACCCCCGGCGTGGACGGGCGACCAGCGGGCCAGCCAGCACCTCGAACAACGCCCGGAACGGGCCCGGCCCCAGCCGGCGACGCAGGTCCCGCAGCGCCCGCGACGAGGGCACCGCCAGACCCAGCCCGTCCAGGGCCGCGGTCAGCTTCGCCCACACCCCCAGGTACCCGGCGCCACACTTGACTCGATCATGACGGCCCCGCCGTCTAAGCCCTCTAACGCGGCCTTCCGCGCAGCACTTTCGGCCTTCGGTGTCTTGAGGCATCCGGTCTGGCTACGAGGTTTGGGGCTTTTACCATGGGCGATTGCCGCGTGCTTCTGTCCGCGGTGACCCATCAGATCAGGGTTGATTAAGCTGCTCATTTGACTTGGACCTGTGGCTGATAGGAGGGGCTGACTCTATTGCCGCCTCGGACCAAGTGGGCGTGCTAGGCCAGAATTCCCGTGGTAACAGGCCATCTCCAGGCATGGCCGGGCTGC
>CAWIXH010000014.1:0-60692 GCA_963839995.1 uncultured Actinomycetota bacterium
GCGGGGTGATTTCACCGCTGCTCTGCAACGTCTATCTGCACCGGTTGGACCGGGCGTGGCGTGGCGCATATGGCACCCTGATCCGTTACGCCGACGATGCGCTGGTGATGTGCCGGTCCAAGGGGCAGGCGCTCGCCGCGCTTGCGCGGCTGACTGCCCTGCTCGCCGAACTTGGGCTCGAGCCCAAGGCGGCCAAGACCCGGATCGTGCACCTGACCGAGGACGGCGAGGGAGTGGACTTCCTCGGCTTCCACCACCGGCTGGTGCACTCCAGGGCCGGACGCGGCCCGGGCGGATTCACTTACCTTGCCCGCTGGCCCTCACGCAAGGCGATGCAGCACGCCCGCGACCGCATCAGGTTCATGACGATGCGGTCGCGGCTTGCCGCACCGATCGAGCAGGTCGTGCAGGAGCTCAGCATTTTCCTGCGCGACTGGGCCGGGTACTTCCGCTACGGGAACTCGGCTCACGCCTTCGACAAGATCAGGAAGTACGCGCTGATGCGGATCGCCTTGTTCATCGGCAAGCGACATCAGCGCGGACGGGCTTGGGGCTTCGCCCGGGTCTACCGATCGTCCAAACGCGCTCGGCCTGATCGACCTCAATGGCACCGTCATCGCCCCCAGACCAAACCGGCCATGGCGGGCTCCGGTCGAACACCGCCGGTGAAGGGCGTCGGTGAGCCGTGTGCGGGAGAACCGCATGCACGGTTCGACGGGCGGGGGCTGGAAACGGAACGCAACCGCGTCACCGCGCCAGTCCCCGACCCAACCCACCGGAATTGCCAGTCATGGGACCACCATCGGCGCGCCTGCCGTGGTGGACGAGGCCGGCTGTCTGCGATGCGTCCAGGTCGATCGATCTGGAGGTCGTGGATGGCGTTCCGGGAGGTTCGGGTGCACGAGGTTCGAGAGGTTCTGCGGCAGTGGCTCGCTGAGGAGGGTGGGCTGCGCACGATCGCGGAGCGGGCGGGGGTGGACCGTAAGACCGCGCGCCGGTACGTGGAGGCCGCGGTCGCCGCGGGGCTGCGCCGGGAGTGCGGCGGGGATCAGCTGACCGATGAGTTGATCGGCGCCGTGGTTGCCGCGGTGCGTCCGGCACGGGCGCAGGGCCACGGCGCGGGGTGGGAGGCGTTGCTCGCGCACGAGCAGCAGATCCGCGACTGGATCAAGGACGACGGGCTGCAGTTGACGAACGTCCACGGCAAGTTGACCCGCCGCGGTGTGGTGGTGGCGTACCGCACGCTGCACCGTTTCGCCGCGGAGCGGTGCGGCTTCGGGCGGCGGCAGGCCACGGTGCGGGTCGCCGACGGGGAGCCGGGCGTGGAGTGCCAGCTCGACTTCGGCCGCTTGGGCATCATGCTCGATCCGCAGACCGGGCGGCGCCGCGCGCTGCACGCGTTGATCTTCACCGCGGTGTTCTGCCGGCACACGTTCGTGTGGCTGACCTATTCGCAGACGCTGGCCGATGTGATCGCTGGCTGCGAGGCGGCCTGGGCCTTCTTCGACGGTGTATTCAAGGTGCTGGTCCCGGACAACATGTCCCCGATCATCGCCGACGCGGACCCGATCAACCCGACCTTCACGGTCGGCTGGCTGGACTACGCGCAGGCGCGCGGGTTCGGCACCGACCCCGCTCGGGTCCGGTCGCCACGCGACAAGCCGAGAGTCGAGCGAAGCGTGCGGTACGTACGCGAAAGCTTCTTCCGCGGCGAGACGTTCACCGACCTGGCCGACGCGCAACGCCGTGCCGAGCAGTGGTGCCGGACCACGGCGGGGCTGCGGGTGCACGGCACCACCGCGCAACGCCCGGCCGAGCACTTCGCCGCCGAGGAACACGCGCTGCTGCTCCCGCTGCCGGAAAAGCCGTATGACGTGCCGGTCTTCGCGAAGCCGAAGGTCGCCCCCGGACCGGCACGTCGAGGTCGACCGGGCGATCTACTCGGTGCCCGGTGAGTTGATCGGGCAACGTGTCGAGGCCCGCGCCGACAGCCGGCTGGTGAAGATCTACCACCGCGGGCAGCTGATCAAGACCCATCCGCGCAAGCCACGGGGTGGCCGCTCGACCGACCCGAACGATCTACCCGCCGGCACAGCCGAGTACGCGCTGCGTGATGTCGCCACGCTGAAGAGGAAAGCCGCACTCGCCGGGCCGTCGATCGGGGTCTACGCGGCCCGGCTGCTGGACGTGCCGCTGCCATGGACCAGCATGCGCAGCGTCTATCGGCTGCTCGGCCTGACCCGCAGCTACGGGCCGGCCGCGGTCGACGCGGCGTGCGCCCGCGCGCTGGAACTCGACGTCGTGGACGTGCGCAAGATCGCCCGCATGCTCGAACAAGCCACCGAACGCGACCCCGCACCCACCACGGCGGCGAAGGTGATCGTGGGCGGCCCGGCGCGGTTTGCCCGCGACAACACCGAGTACAAGACCGAGGGCCTGTGGTGAGCCGCGCACCGGCCGCGGCGCCGAGCATCGACGCGGACCTGAAGAAGCTGCTGCGCGCGCTGAAGCTCGGGCGGATGCTCGACACCCTGCCCGAGCGGCTCGCCCTGGCCAAGCAGCAATCGCTGCCCTACGTGGACTTCCTGTCCCTGATCTTCGCCGACGAAGTCGACCGCCGCGACCGCACCAGCGCCGACCTACGCGCCCGCGCCGCCAAACTCGACCCGGCCATGCGGCTCGACACGTTCAGCGGCGACAGCCCGGTCCGCTACGACCGCGAGCTGTGGAACGAGCTGTGCTCGCTGCGCTTCCTCGACGACGCCCGTGGGGCTTTGATCCTCGGCCCCGTCGGTGTCGGCAAGACGCACCTAGCCACCGCGCTCGGGCACATCGCCGTGCGCCGCCGCCGCACCGTCCGGTTCCTCCGCGCCGACCAGATGTTCCGCACCCTCAAAGCCGCCCGGCTGGACAACAGCGTCGAAGCCGAGATGCGCGCCCTCGCCCGCGTCGAAGTACTCATCCTCGATGACCTGGCACTGCAGGCGATGGACGCCGTCGAGACGTCGGACTTCTACGAGTTGATCGTCGAGCGGCACCACAAGACGAGCACGATTGTGACCTCGAACAGGGACGCCAGTGAGTGGATCGCCGTCATGAGTGACCCTCTGCTCGCTCAATCGGCCGTCGACCGGCTCGTGTCCACCAGCTACGAACTCGTCATCGAAGGAGAGTCCTACCGCCGCCGACAACGACCCCAACACGCGAAGGGAACCACCTCGTGACCCCGCCGCGTGACGACGGCGTGACGATCACCCGCTGCCCGCTCTGCGCCTCACCGTTCACACCCATCGGCCGGCAGCGGTTCTGCAGCCACGCCTGCCGGCAAGCCGCCTACCGTCGCCGGCAACCCATCACCGCGCCGGTCATCCCCGCGCCGCGCGCACGCCGCGACGTCACCGTCTACCAATGCCCCGACTGCGAACAGCGCTACCACGGCCAGCAATGGTGCCCAGACTGCAACCGGCCCTGCCGACGCATCGGCATCGGCGGGCTCTGCCCCCACTGCGATGCACCGGTCGCCATCGAGGAGCTGGCACAACCACCACCGAAAACGATCACCAACCACACCCCACAAGGCACGTCGGCTTGACCAACCAAGGAGAAGGAATGACCATCATCCTGCTGCTCTGGTGGTCCCTAGGTCGTGGCAACTGGGTGGTCCAATCAAGCTGGCAGGCGACAAATATGCGAGCACGGCTGCTCAGTGCACGAGTCCGTAAGACGATCCGCTTCCGGCGGAGCGCCGGCTCGTTTCCGCCGGCCGGCCTACCCTGATGACGCCCGGACCTTGCGGCATTGCGTGGATCGCGAAGGATAGGGGGTCGTAACTCCGTTGAGCTCGAATGATTCGTGCTGGTTGAGTGCTCGACATGGATTGCCACACTGCACGGTTGAGCTTGCACGCGATAGATGAGCTAGAGGCACGGCGCATCCACGATCGTGCACCCCAATCAGGCGACGCTTGGGCAGCCGACTACCCATTCGAAGGGGACCTGGCTGGCATCGGCGGCTTTCTGCGCGCTACCGAGCAGAACGGAGAGCAGCGTCCGTTCGGCTACTACCAGATCAGACGTCAGCCCGACGGTCTGGCTGTTGGCGGCGTTGGCTTCAAGGGACAGCCCGACGGCGGAGTCGTAGAGATCGGCTACGGTCTCGTACACTCCGCGCGAGGACGCGGCTACGCGACAGAAGCGCTGGAAGCCGTCCTGCAGATTGCCGCTGGCCTCGGCGTGACGACGATCCGCGCTGACACCGATCTTGACAATGTTGCGTCGCAGCGGACCCTCGAACACGCGGGCTTTTGCCAGGTAGGAGCCGACTCCAAGCTGTCTTACTACGAGACCCGAATCGGCCAAGTGCAGACGCTGCAGCCGCAGCACCCTCCTTCGACTTGAGCGTGCGAACCGCAAGACGATCGCTGACCGAGTCGAGGACGCATCCACACGTCGTCTTCGGTGTCCGCATCGCTGTTCGGGCGGGCACCTGGTCCTGCGGACCGTTGTTGGCGCGTTAGGCGGTGACGACGAGGTTGCCGATCATGCCTTTCTGGGCGTGTCCGGGGACCGGGCACAGGTACCGGTAGCTGCCGGGGGTGGTGGCGGTGAAGGTGAGGGTCCCGGTGTGCATGCCGGCCGAGGTTGCCTCGCCGAGGAACCAGAGGGCGGCGCCTGGGAAGGCGGGGGACTCGGTCATCATCGGCATCGAGCTATCCGCGGCGTCACCGCTGGTGATGACGAGGCCGTGGGCCATGTCGGTGTCGGCGTTGATGAGCTGGATGCTGACCCGGGCGCCGGCGGGCAGCACGATGGTCGGGTTGGTCAGTCCGGCGATGCGGAAGTTCTCAGCGGGCATGGAGGGGCTGGCCAGCACGACGAGCTGCACGGTGTGGCTGGTGAAGGTGATCCGGCCGGCGGCGGTGTCGATGGTCGCGCCGGTGGGGGTTTGGTTGCCGAGCCTGGCGGCGTCGGCGGCGGTGACCCGGGGGCCGGGGGCGTCGGCCCAGAATCTGCCCATGATGCTGCCCGGGTCGCTGCCCAGTCCCATCATCGAGTCGGGAAGCGAGCCGCCGGTCATCCAGCCGGGTGCGGTCATCCAGCCGGGTGCGGTCGTCCCGCCGGTCATCCAGGCGTACCCGGACGGCTCGGGCCTGGCTACCCTCCGCGCCTGCCGTTGGAGCGCATCTCACGCGACCCGAGCACGGTGACCACGAAGTACCGCCGACTCGGCACCTCGCTGGGTCACCGCAATGGTTGACCGTCCAGCCAATTTGGTGACCAAGGCGGAGTCAGCGGCGATCCAGAAACGCGGTCGCGTCGGGCATCGCCAGCACCTGCCAAGGGTTGGCCGTACGACTGCGGCGGCGGTGCGATCGCCCGGCTGTAGCCTGCCAACGGTTGCCCGGCATGAATGCGGATCCACGGTGACGGCATTTTGAGGTGGAGAGCCGATGACGATGACCCCCGGAGAACACGCGCTCGATGCTGGGCGGTCGTCCTTCGGGCGGCAGGCGTGGGGGGATGCGTACGCCCAATTGTCGGTGGCGGACAAGGTGGCGCCGTTCGAGCTCGAGGATCTAGAGCGGCTGGCGGTGGCTGCGTACATGGTCGGCCGGGACGAGGAGAGCACCAACCTCTGGGTCCGTGCGCACCATGAGTGCGTGCGTCTGGGAGATCCGGTTGGTGCCGCCCGGTGTGCCCTGCGGCTGGGCACGGAGCTTCTGTTGATGGGCGAGATGGCCCAAGGCGGGGGCTGGCTCGCCCGAGCCCGGCGCATTATCGAGGAGGGTGACTTCGACTGTGTGGAGCGTGGGTGGCTGCTGGTGCCGGCCGCGATTCAGTGCTTCGACGACGACCCCACGACTGCACACGCCATCTTCGGCCGGGCCGCCGATATCGGCGCCCGCTTCGGCGATGCGGACCTGGTGGCTATGGCCCGGAACGGCCAGGGCTGGGCGTTGATCCGGTTGGGGCAGACCGCGGCCGGCGTTACGTTGCTCGACGAGGCCATGGTTGCCGTCACCGCCGGCGAGGTGTCTCCCTTTGTGGCCGGGGGCGTGTACTGCGCCGCGATCGAGGCCTGCCAGGAGATCTTCGATCTGCGGCGGGCGCGGGGAGCCTGTTGCATATTCGACCATCGATGACGTGGAACACAGTTCTCGCCGATTCGGGCCCGCCACATTTTCGGGGAGCCGCGATGTTCGGCCGGGAGAAGCGACTTGGGAGCTTCACTCCGAGTTCACTGATCATCGCGATCCGATTACCAACAGGCTCCGGGAGTGGACGGCGGCGCTGACCCGCTGGTGCGAGTCGCAGCCCGACCTGGTTCCGTATCGGGGACAGTGCCTCGCGTATCGGGCCGAAATCATGCGGCTGCACGGTGACTGGCCCGGCGCCATGGAGGAGGCGCAGCGGGCGCGCGAGAGGCTCTCCGGCCACCCTGCGGTCGGGATGGTCTTCTACCAGCAGGGCGAGCTGCACCGGCTGCGGGGCGAGTTCGCCGAAGCCGAGGAAGCGTACCGCCAGGCCAACCAGTGGGGACACAGCCCGCAGCCCGGCCTGGCCGAACTGCGGCTGGCCCAGGGCGACGTGGCGGGCGCCGCGGCGGCGATTCGCCGGGTGGTGGACGAGGCGCAGGACCGTGTCGCCCGGTCCAGGCTGCTGGCCGCCTATGTCGAGATCTTGCTCGCCGTTGATGACGTCGCTGCGGCCCGCGCCGCTGCCGACGAGCTGTCGGACATCGCCGCCGACCTCGACGCGCCGTTGCTGCGGGCGGCGGCGGCCAAGGCCACCGGGGCCGTGCGTTTCGCCGATGAGGATGCCCGAGCCGCCTGTGAAACGCTCCGCCGGGCGTGGACGGCGTGGCGGGACCTCGACGCGCCGTACGAGGCCGCTCGGGTCCGGGTCATGGTCGGCCTGGCCTGTCGGGCGCTCGGGGACGAGGACACCGCGGGGATGGAGCTCGACGCGGCCCGCGTGGTCTTCGAGCAGTTGGGTGCAGCGCCGGACCTGGTGCGCGTGGATTCGCTGGTTCGGCGGGCAACGTCCGGTGAACCCCATGGGCTGACGCCGCGTGAGCTGCAGGTTCTGCGCCTGATCACCGCCGGCCGGACCAACAAGGCCATCGCTGGTGAGCTGGTCCTTAGGAGTCGCGCAGTAATTAGGTAGGTGCGGTCGGGCGTGTCGCGGGGTTGGCGTTGATCGTGTAGTTCCAGTCGCCGTGGAACTTGTGGCGGGTCAGGATTCCGGCGGTTTCTAGGGTTTTCATGTCCTGGTCAGAGACTTTGATGCCGCGAGGGTAGGTGCCGGTGTCGAGGTCGGCGTGCACCCTGAGCCCGGTCGTCGTAGTCACCGCGCGGATGGTTTCGATGACGACTTCGTGGGATTCCAGTGGTCGTCCGCGCCAGTTGCGGCTGATCGCGGAGAACAGTCGGTGTTCGATCTTGTTCCACTTGGAGGTGCCCGGCGGTAGGTGGCACACGGTGATGTCCAGGCCGGTCTGTGCGGCGAGGCCGGCGAGTTCGGTCTTCCACAGTCGCAGCCGGGAGCCATTGGACCCTCCGGAGTCGGCGGTGATCAGCAGCCGGCGGGCGCCCGGGTAGCCGGCGAGGCCCAGGGTGGCCCACCAGCGACGGATGGACTCCACGGCGAACTGGCCGGTGTCGGCGTTGGTTCCGACGTTGACCCAGCCGGTGTTGGTGGTGATGTCATAGACCCCGTAGGGGGCGACTTTCCCCAGCACCTTGTCGGCGAAGTCGTGGGTGTTGACCTGGCGCGGTTCGCCCCCGGGTTCCCATTCCCGGCCGGCGGCGGCGTAGTTGCCGATGAGTTCCTTCTTCTTGGTGTCCACGCTGATCACCGGGTCCCCGGCCGCCTGGAACTGCGTCGCCCGGTCGTTGATATAGGCGAACTGCACGTCCCGATCTGCGTGCTGGGCGCCTTCCACGGTCTTCGCGTTGGCTTGCAGGCTGTAACCGGCGGCTTTGAGCAGCTTGGCCACCGTCCGCGCCGAGACCCGATGCCCGGCCGCGGTCAGCTCAGCGGCCAGCTTCGCGGTCGACTTCGTCGTCCACCGCAATGGCGATTCCGGATCACCGCGAGAGCCCGGATCGACCAGCGCGTCCAACGCCTCCAGCACCGCCGGGTCGGTGACGGCCACCGGCGGTCGTCCCGCACCCGGGCGTCGCACCCGACCCGGGATCGGCTGCGGGTAGTCCAACTCGCGCATTCCCTGCGCCACTGTGTCCGGGTGGGCGGCACTGGCCGCGGCCACCGCGGTGATCCCACCCCGCCCGAGAGCCTTCGCCTCGGCCCCGAGCAGTAGCCGCCATGCCCGCTCATCCAGATGCGGCCTGATCAACGACAACCGCGCCGCCCGCGGATCGGCATCCACATCGGGCAGCGTCATAGCACAACCCTAGCGAAGCCAATCCGACAGACCTAGCTAATTACTACGCGAGTCCTTAGTGAGCGGACCGTGGATCGGCACGTCAGCAACATCTTCACCAAGCTGGGCGTGTCGTCGCGGGCTGCGGCCACCGCCTACGCGTACGAGCACCAGCTTGTTTGACCTGCCTGGGTGAAACCACCCAAACCGCGATGCGGCGACGTTTGGGTAGTTCGCTCGACGCGTGGCCTCCTCGCCGGCTCGTACCTTTGCGCGCATGGCAACGCTGCACAGAGCCCAAGCCCCGACTCAACATTCCGCCGGTGAGGACGCCCGGGCGCGGCTGCTGTTCGGACTGCCGGTCAACGAGCGACGGTTGGAACTGGCCGGGGTGTCCACGGCCGTGCTGGAAGGCGGTGACGGCCCACCGATTGTCCTGCTGGCGGGGGAGTTCGCCGCCGTGTGGATGCGCGTTCTCCCGGACCTGGTCAAGACCCACCGTGTCATCGCCCCTGACCTGCCCGGTCTCGGGGCGTCGGAGGTGCCTGACGGTCCTCTCGATGCCGACACCGCGCTGGCGTGGCTTGACGAACTCATCGACCAGACGTGTGCGATCCCACCGGTGCTGGTAGGCAAGGGCACAGGCGGCGCTCTCGCTGCTCGGTTCACGATCGACCACAGCGACCGTATTGATCGACTGGTGCTGGTGGACACATACGGGCTGGATCGGTTTCGACCCCCGCCCCGGATGGCGCTTTCCTTCATCGGTGTCCTGTTGCGACCGAGCGAGCGTGGGCTGCAACGCAGCTTCCGGAACTACTGCTTCGTCGATCTGGACGGTGTGCGCGCCGCGATGGGTGAGCGCTACGAATGGATGGCGGCCTACGCCCTGGACCGTTTCCGCACACCGACCGTCAAGGCGGCGATGCGCAGCCTCTTCCGGCAGCTTGCGTCGACCATCCCGGCGGAGCACCTGGACCGCATCGCGGTTCCGACGACCTTGATCTGGGGCCGACAGGACCTGGGGACACGGCTAGACGTCGCCGAGGCAGCCAGTGTCCGCTACGGCTGGCCGCTGCACGTGATCGACAACGCCCGCGATGACCCCGCGATCGAGCAGCCGGCAGCGTTCCTGAAAGCGCTGCGCACCGCCCTCGGAAGCGGCGGAGGAAATCATGACCGGTCAGGTGGGCGAGATGAGCGGGGCCCCCGAGCGAATCGAGACCATCGTCATCGGCGGGGGCCAGTCCGGTTTAGCCGTGGGCTACTACCTGACGAGGCAAGGTCGGCCTTTCGTGATCCTGGACGCGAACGGCCAGATCGGCGACACCTGGCGGAAGCGCTGGGACGCGCTGCGAGTGTTCACCCCGGCTCGCCTCGATGGGCTGCCGGGCATGCCGTTCCCCGCGCCGGCTTCTTCGTTTCCCACGAAGGACGAGGTGGCCGACTACCTGGTGGCCTACGCTGCTCGATTCGATCTTCCCGTTCGAACCGGCGTCCGGGTGAATGGGCTCTCCAGGGTTGGGGACCGGTTCGTGGTGACGTCCGGCGACGGCCGGTTCGAGGCCGACAACGTAGTGGTGGCCCCGGGCGCTTATCACAACCCCCGGGTCCCGGTGTTCGCGCCTGAGCTCGATCCGGCGATCGTGCAGATGCACTCGAGCGAATACCGGAATCCGTCCCAGCTGCGGGAGGGCGGCGTCCTCGTCGTGGGCGCCGGCAACTCGGGGGCCGAGATCGCATTGGAGGCGTCCCGCGGTCACCGGACCTGGCTGTCGGGGAGGGACACAGGACACGAACCGGTCCGCGCCGGGAGTGGGCCGGACCGGCTGGTCACCCCGCTGATGTGGTTCGTAGCCATGCACGTCCTGACGGTGAGGACGCCCGTCGGCCGGAAGGTGCAACGGATGTTCCGATCTAGAGGTATCCCCCTCGCTCGGGTCAGGCGGAACGACCTCACCACCGCGGGGGTCGAACTCGTGCCGAGAACGGCTGGCGTTCTCGACGGCTCGCCGGTACTGGAGGACGGACGGGTCCTCGACCTGGCGAACGTGATCTGGTGCACCGGATTCGCACCGAACCTGACGTGGATCAAGCTTCCGATCTTCAACGAGGATGGGGACCCGGTCCACAACCGCGGGATCGTCGAATCTGAGCCCGGTCTCTACTTCATCGGGATGTACTTCCTGTACGCGTTGTCGTCAGTGCTCATCGGGGGGGTCGGAAGGGACGCCGAGCATCTCGCCAGGCACATTGCGTCGCGCCGACCAACAGGCCGACCGGAGGTACGCCGGCCGGCAGGCGCGTGAGTCCTTCGGCGCCGGATCGCCTACGGCTCCTCCGCATCATCCAGGGCGCGGCGCGGCCTTCTCCCTCGACGACGTCGAGACGTCACCGACCCCTCGCCGGGACTCTTTCCGCACCACCCTGTTCCGCGTGGTCAGCGTCGTCCCCCGCACATTGGACCGCACTCAGGTGCTCGCTGTCGCCGGCGCCCTCGACTGGGCACATCGAGAACCTCACCCCCGACCAGGTCAAGCTCGACGCGGCACGGACGCTCGTGCGACGGCCCACCGTCGGGCGGGGAAGGCAGGTCAAAGCCAGTCGGTGATGTACGACATCGCGCCGTTCGGGCTTCGCATCACCTCGGCGGCGAACCCACGGCGCGTGAGCGTCGCGGATGCCTCTGGCCGATGTCACGGCGGTGCGCCCAAAACGATTATCTCAAGCGATCCGTGTGATTGCCTTGTATTTCAGGGGATTTCTGCGGCGTAGACATGTGCGGCCTGTCGGCGATCTTCATGCGGAGCGTCTTCAGCGCCGCGTCGTAGATGCCCGAGAAGCTGGGGAAGGGTTGGATCGTGTCGCCCAGCACCGCGAGCGGGACGTGTGCGCGGATGGCGAGCGTGGCCTGCTGCATCCACTCACCGGCTTCGGGCCCGAGCGCGTAGGCGCCGGTCAGTCGCTGGCCGTCGCTGAGCAGCGTCAGGAACCCATTGGATTCGGCGTAGGCGTGCGTGTAGGTCGCGGTCTTCGGCACCTCTGAGACGGGCGCGGTGGCAATGTACTGCGCTTCGACCGCGCCCACCGCCGCGGCCTGCGGATCCGTGTACGTCACTCGCGGAACCGCCTCGTAGTTCGCCGGGCGCGCCTCGCCGGAGATGTTCGCCGCGACCACGTCGCCCTCGTATTCGCCGACGTGCGTCAGCGGCCAGATGCCGGTGACGTCGCCGATCGCCCACAGCCGCTCACCGGCCCGCAGGTGCTCGTCAACCCGGAGGCCGTGGAGGTCGGCCTCGACGCCGACGGTTTCCAGGCCGATCCCAGCGACGCGTGGGCGCCGACCGGTCGCCACGAGCAGCCGGTCGCCCCGCAACTCCGTACCGCCGTCGAACTGCAGCACATACTCGTCGCCGTCGCGCCGAGCCGCTGTGGCGTGCATGCCCAGCATCAGCTCGATTCCCTCCCGCCGAAGGGCCTCGCCGAGCGCCTCGCCCAGCGGCGCCGGCTCGCGGGGAAGCAGCCGGTCGGCGCCCTCGACGAGCACCGCCTCACCGCCGAGGCGCCGCACGATTTGCGCTATCTCGACGCCCGCGGACCCGCCACCCAGCACGAGCAGGCGGCGCGGGACAGCCGTCATGCTGGTCGCCTCGCGGCTGCCCCAGACGCCCTCGAGCTCACTCAGTCCGGGGATCGGCGGCACGATCGGGTCCGAGCCGGTCGCCACCACGACGTGTTCCCCGGTGTGCGGGACACCCTCGACGTCGACCACACCGGTACCGGCCAGCCGGCCCGTGCCCCGCAGCAGGTCGATATCGTGCTCTGCGAGCCAGCGCTCCTGGCCGGCGTCGGAGTAGTTGGACACCATGAAGTCCCGCCAGGCCAGCGCGGCCGCAACGTCGACCTCGGCCCGTCCTGCAGCCTCACGCGCGCCGTGCACCGCCTCCCCGGGACGCAGCAGCGACTTCGACGGAATACACGCCCAGTACGAGCACTCACCGCCGACCAGCTCCCGCTCCACGACGGCCACGCGCAGCCCGCGGGCAGCCAGCGCCGCAGCGCAGTGCTCGCCAGGCGCCCCGCCGCCGAGCACGATCACGTGGTAGTCGCTCACGTCGGCAGCTCCGTCCCGGCCTGCTCGGCCACCATGTACTCGGCGTACCAGTCGGGCCAGTTCGGGTCTGCCTCGCCGATGCGCTTCTCGTGCTCGCCGTGGGCGGCCGAGGCGCGCCGCATCGCGCTCGCCAGGTCGCTCGCGGAGCCGAACGACGTCGCGGCAGCCTCGATGCGGCCGGGAAGCCGGGTCGTGATCTCCTGCAGCAGCCAGCCGTTGCCGTCCGGGTCGCTGAACGACGCGAACGAGCTGTAGCTGTCCGGCGTGCGCCCGCCCAAATGACCGCTCGTGTCGGGATGGAACTGAGCGCCCGGCGCCGCGGGGTGGAACACCTCACTCACCTCGGCACCGTGGGCGATCAGCTCGTCGCGCGCGGCATCGATGTCGGTGGCGATCAGGTACAGGTTCTGGACCGAGCCTGGCGCGCCCGAGGTCATGTCGGTGCCGAACTGGATCGAGGCGGCCGAGCCGGGCGGCGTGAACTGGACGACTCGGAAGCCATTGTCGAAAGAGAAGTCGGCGTCGAGCCGCCACCCTAGGCCGCCGTAGAACTCCTTCGCGCGGTCGACATCCGAGACGGGGATGACGACCACCTCGAGCTTCAAGTCGACGGCCTTGACGCTCGCCGTCCCGCTGGCGTCGCTGCTGCGGTCCTCGGTAGCGCTCATTGCGGCCTCCTGTCTGGCTTGGTGTCATGGATGACGGTCCCGCTTTCCGACGCGGCGTCGCAAGGGGTCCACCCTGATCCCGGCGCTGCGCCGTGCCCGCGCCCGGGAGCCACGCACGTCGCCAACCACGCAGCCGCCACCGGGCAACGTCGACATTGTGGCCGGATTGGGGCGAGCGGCCTCGGCCGCACGCCGCTCTAGTGCGCAGCGGATCAGGCGGGCCGCGCGTGGGAGGGCGCACGCATGCGGGGGGCGCGGTTAGTATCGTGGCGGTAGCGCAGGTTCCGGTCCGTTATTGGTCCGTGGAACAGGACAGTGCCCGGTGGTTGGCGTTCGAGCATCGCCCGGGCGACATTGTGATGTGATCAGCACCCGATCTAAACACGCCACCACGTGGATGCACGTCCGAGTCTATGCGCGGTGTGTTGCCTATCGCTGCCACTCTGATTCGGCCCCGATTGCGGGATGGGACGATTGCGTTCGGCATCGATTGCAGTTGCACCGTAGGAGTTACTTGCCACTTCCAGACCACCAACTGAGACCGTGGGAATCGCAATACGGAATGCGTCCGCGCTCACGATCCAGCGCTCTGACCGCCGTCGACGTGCAGCACCTCGCCGGTGATGAACGGAGCGGTCTCCAAGAACAGGACGCCGTCGACGACGTCGCCGATCAGCCCGACGCGACCGAGCGGATGCAGCTGAGCAAGATCGTCATACGCTGAAGGATCGTCCGTCGCGGTTCGAATCACTCCGGGCGAGACCGCGTTGACCCGAATCCCATGGCCCGCGTACTCGATCGCCAGCGACCGGGTCGCTGCCACGAGCCCGCCCTTGGTCAAGGCAGTGAGCGCCGCCGGCACCCGAGAATCGGCGCGGTCAACGAGCGTTGTTGTGATCGTGACGATGTGCCCTGTCCGCCTGGGCAGCATGCAGGCAACAACCCGCTGTGTCAGATGAAAGAAGGCCGTCAGGTTAACGGCAACGGCTCGCGCGTAGTCCTGCTCTGTGTAGTCGGTGAACGGCTTGGACAGGAACACGCCCGCGTTGTTGACCAGCGTGTCGACGCGCCCGAACCGCTCCAGTGCCTCAGCGACGATGCGACCGCAGGTGGCCGGCTCAGTCACGTCGCCCTCCACCGTCAGCGTGTATGAGTCTCGGCACGGTTCAACAGCACGGGCGTTGGCCACGACAGCCCAGCCACGCCGCCGGTACGCGGCGACGAGGCCGGCGCCGATTCCCCGGGAAGCACCGGTGACGATCACCACGCTCCTCGCGTCCGGCGTCATCTCCGCGTGCCGTCAGCTCGAGGAGACGGCGGCCGGGTCACTCGGATGTGCCGACAAGGGGATCGTCTCGACCGTCATCCAGTTCGACATCGGCAGCGAGTCGAGGATCGCCTGCATCTGCTGCTCACCGGCAGTCCGCCACAACCCCAGCGTGCGGGTCTGCCCGTCCTCGACCGGCATTAGCCATAGTCGGGCGAGCGCCCCATCACCGGCAAGTTCCCCGGCGCGGGCAGCTTCCCGGCGGGTGATGTTGTCTACCGTCACTGTCGCCGCCTCCGCGGGAATCTGGATGGTGAAAATCGTGAAGAACTCCCGCAACGACCCCCGGGGTCGGCGCTGCACCGGCGCGGGGTCGTTCGGGTGCGGCGACAGCGGCGAAACTTCATCACTGCGCCAGATGCGCAGCGGCATCGACGCGAGCACCTTCTTGAGTTCCTCGTCATTATCAGCTGCGAACAGCCCGAGAGTGCGCCACTCGCCAGGTTCGACGGGCGGACGCCACAACCGCAGCAAAGCGCCCCGCTCGGCCAGGTCCCTGGAGTGCGCCGCCTCCCGCGTTCGCACCTCGGCAACGGCCTCGTCGCTCGTCCCCGCCGGAACGTGCGTCGTCATCGTGACCAGGTACTCCATCGTCGGTGCCTCCCGCGACCCGAGCGCCGCACCCACGCTAGCGTGCCGCGCCTCGCCACCGGCCGCGTGCCCGACGAAAGCCCTGGGTGATCGCGCACATCACCTCATCCGTCCGGATAGCGCACACCCCGACACGTGCCGGTCCGGCACAGCAGTGCGCCCTGAGCCAGGGCAACGGACCCAGCTGTGCGCCGGAGCATGTCCCGAGCCGTGTGGAATTTGGGTGACGATCCACGGTGAACTCTAGGCGGCGGTGCCGACAGTTCCGGTGTCGGCGGTGGTTTCGGGGTGGGCGTGTCGGTGTAGGGCGGCGACGAGTTGGGGCATCTGCTTGTGGCCTTTGATGCGGCGGAAGGATCGTTCGGCGTTGAGCATGCCGGCGGCGGTCCAGCGCAGCACCATCTGCCCGTCGCGCCAGCGGGTGACGTTGCGGTTGGTGGTCCTCGCGATGGAGATCATCGACTCGATCGGGTTGCTGGTGGTCAGCGTCTTGGCCAGCCGGCCGTCGATGCCGAGCCGGGCGACGGTGAACATCTCTTCCAGGCCCTCGCGGATGGAGGCGGCCGCGCCCGGGTAGTTCTTGTCGAGCAGGCCGGCGAGGTGGCGGGCATTGCGCAGTCCCTGCTCCGGGTCGGGGTGACCGAACGCCTTGACCAGCTTGGCGTCGACCCAGTCTTTCTCCTTGTCCGGCAGGTGATCGGCGGCGTTGCGCCGCTTGTGCAGGGTGCAGCGCTGCACCAAGGCTTTGTCGCCGAACACCTCCCGCACCGCCGCCGAGAGCGCCTTGGCGCCGTCGAGGACGACCAGCAGCCCGTCGGCGACGCTCAGCCCGCGGGCGACCAGGTCGGCCAGCAGCGCGGTGACCACGGTCTTGTTCTCGGTGGAGCCGTCCCACAGCCCGACCGGGATCTTCGTGCCGTCGGCCGTGATCGCCAACGCCACCACCACGCACCGCTCGGCCAGGTGCTCACCGTCGAGCATGAGCACCGTGATGTCCAGGCCACTCAGATCACGGGTCATCAGCTCGGCCAGCGCGGTCTCGGTCTGCCGGACGAACCGGCGGGAGACCGCCGAGCGGCTGGTCGCCTTCTGCCTGGCCTCGACCCGTTCACCAACCGGGTCGGCGGCGCGGGCGTGCCGGCGGGTCGCCAGCCCGGCCAGCATCCGCTCCATCACCACGTGGCTGAGCAGGTCGTCGGCGGCGAAGTGCTGGTACGAGGCCAGCGGCACCTCGGTCCCGTCGGTGGTGCGGGCCCGCGGCCTGCTCACCGGCACCCGCCGCCCACCCAGGGTCACCGAACCCGGCGAGCTGCCGTGCCGCACCGCGGTGCGGTCTGGGATGTGCCTGCCCTTCGGCCCCGCGGCGGCGGTGATCTCGGCGTCGAACATCGCCTGCATCACCGCCAACCCAGCGGCCACGCTCATCGCCAGCAGCCCCTCCCGGGCAGCACCGGCGATGCCGGTCAGCGCCAGCCGAACCTCTCCCGGCAACCCGGACATGGCATCGGTGTCGGCGGGCTCAGCGAGTCGAACAGTCGGTACGGTCTTCACGAGCGGTCCCCTTCCAGTTGGTGTGTCTTGGCGGACGCCCAACACCTACCGCACGGCAGGCATCAGGCGGGGGACCGCCACCTCAAATTCCACGAAGATCGAGACAACCTCGTGCGCCGCACTTCGCATGGCAGCCGGTGCCTACCCGGGACGGCACAAAGGTAATCAGCATGATCGCCAGCCGGAACGACGGCGTGGCCTGGCTGCTCGATCCGGGCATGACGGCATTCAGCGTTGACTGGGCATACGTACCTGGCGCGGGCGGCTCCGGCCAATACTCGTGCGCAATCCTCAAGGTCGGTTAGCCCGCGACCGTGTCGGGCTCAAGAACCTTTGTGCCGGGGGTGTGTGGCGCTTCACGCAGCACGGCGGTGTTCGTTGATGAGGCCTAAAGTACTTCCGTGCGCCAAACAACCTCACCGGCGCCGCGCCCGGCAGCGATGGCGTCGCTGGATATCGGGCGGGGCATAGCGGCTCCAGACTCCGCTGTGGCGATGTTCGACGAACGGCGCCCTGTTGCTGCTAAACGCGTGCCCACCGACAATAGGACGAGCCACACCAGTCGGCGAGCGAGGAGCACGTAATGAGCGAACTCGACCGACTGGAGGCGGCGATTGGCGAATGCCGCGAGATGATTCGCGAAGCCCACGCCGCCACGAAAGATCTGCGGGCCGCGGTGCGCGAGGCGAAGAGGGAGCTGCGCGACCTGGCCAAGGACGAGGTTGCCGCGCAGGTCCAGGTTGAGGTGACGCGGCAGCTGGACGAGCTACGGGAACGAACCGGTGAGGCCGTTACTGCGGCAACGCAGAAGGTCATCGCCGAGTTCGACCAGTTTGGCGAGTCGTTGCTGGGCAAGGAGACCTATTGGAAAACGGCGAGTGGTCGACGCGCGGCGCGACGTCCGGAGACCGATGTGGTGGGACTCGATATCCGGCAGAACGAAGACATCGGCTGACGATCTGGCGGGCTGTTGATGCTGGGAGGTTCCAGCCGGGTCGCCTGCTTCTAAGATCACCTTGAGGCGCTGCTCGCGAGTCTCCGAGTGCCGGTGCGGCACCGGATCCGGGTGCGGAACCGCGAATGCCCGCCGCCGCGGAACCCTAGGCTGCTCGTCACTCATCAGCGCCGCGCCGTCCCCGGCGACACCGTCGATCTCAGCACCTGGACCCGTGGGTGTGTCCGTCCGGCCAAGAACGATCCGTCCGGATGCCTATCTCATCGTGACGATGACCTTGCCTTTCGCGCGTCCCTGGTCGACGTAGGCCAATGCCTCTTTGGTGGACTCGAACGGGAAGACGCGGTCGATGACCGGGTGGATGATCCCTGAGTCGACGAGTGAGGCGATCTCGGCCAGCTGGTCCCCGTTTGCCTCCATCCACAGGAACGAGTAGCTCGCGCCGTGGCGCCGCGCGGTCCTGCGGGTCGGGTAGCTCAGCACGCGTGTCGCCTGCCGCAGGATCGGGTTGAGGCCGGCGCTCTTGGCGAAGGCGGGGTCGGGCGGGCCGGCGACGGAGATGAGCTTCCCTCCTCGTTTGAGCACGCCGAAGGACTTGTTGAGGGTGTCTCCGCCCAGGGTGTCGAACACGACGTCGTAGTCAGACAGGACGGTTTCGAAGTCGGTGTTGCGGTAGTCGATGACGATGTCAGCGCCGAGCGCCGTCACCCAGTCGACGTTCGCGGTGCTCGTCGTCGTGGCCACGGCCGCACCGAGATGTTTGGCCAGCTGAATCGCGATGGATCCCAAGCCGCCGGAACCGGCATGGATGAGCACGGTTTGACCCGGCTCCAGATTCGCCCGTTCGACAAGGGCTTGCCACGCGGTCAACGCTACGAGGGGAAGGGAGGCTGCCTCTTCCATGCTTAACCCGGTCGGCTTGAGCGCGACCTCGTCTTGCTTGATCGAGATCAACTCGGCGAACGTGCCGATTCGACGCTGGTCCGGGCGTGCGTAGACCTGGTCTCCGGGCTTGAAGCGCCGGACTCCGGAGCCGACGCGGACTACGACTCCAGCGAGGTCATTCCCCAAGATCAAGGGCAGGCGGTACGGCAGGACGGGCTTCACTTTGCCGTCCCTGATCTTGGCGTCCAGTGGGTTGATGCTCGCGGCGTGGATCTCGACCAGGACGTCGTCATCGCGCAACGGCGGTTCCGGTACCTGGACGGCGCGAACGTTGTCATTGCTGCCGTATTTGTCGATCGCGAAAGCCTTCATGATCGTCCCTACGCCTGGAGGAACTGCAGGGTCTTCGTCACGAAGGCCTCGTGGTACTGGAATGCGCCACCGTGGCCGGCATCGGGGTAGAGCACGAGTTCGCTGTTGGGAAGGCGCCGTGCCAGGTCGACCGTGTTGCTGCTCGGCACCATCCGGTCGGCGTCGCCATTGACCACTAGGACTTGCTGCTGGATGCGGGACAGATCGTCGGGCTGCTGCCGCCCCCACGCGTGGATCGCTTTCAGCTGGGCGCGGAACGTCAATGGCGAGATCGCGGCGTCGCGCCCCTCCGTGCGTTCCTTCAGTCGCGCGAGGAAATCGCGGGCTGCTTGCTTGCCGTTGGCAGTCTGCGTGAAGAACAGACAGCGCTTGGGGTCGCTGAGAGCTTGTCAAGTCTTCTGTGTGTGGGGTGCTCCTTGTTGATGTTGGTGGGTGTTCAGAGTTGGGCTTGTTCGGCTCGGTGACGCAGGCGTGCTGCGAGCGCGTCGGTCCAGGAGGCGATGCTGATCGGGTCGTCGGTCTCGCCGAGGGATAGCGCGCGGGTGCAGCGGGTGATCGCGGCGGTGTCGGTGCCGGTCAGCAGCCAGTTGGTGAGCCGTTCGAGCACTTCGGCGCTGTGGTCGACGACGCCGTCCTCGACGAGCACCCAGGGTGATCGCAGCGTGCTGTAGGCGGGCCGGTGATCGTTTCCGGTCACGTCAGTTCACTCCTTGCGGCAGGCGGCCGGGGTAGGCGATGTCGAGGGCGTTGAGGGCCTGTTTCCAGCCGGTGACGAGTTGGCCCTCGACGAGCCGGCCGGGTGCGGTGCGGTGGTTGACGGGCTTGCGGCGGCGTTCCTTCTCCCGGGCGCGGGCGCGCTTGTCCTCGATGTCGCAGATGGCCAGCCAGAGCAGCTTGACCACCGCCTCGTCGGAGGGGAAGTGCCCTCGGTTCTTGATGATCTTGCGGAGTTGGTAGTTCAGGCTTTCGATGGCATTGGTCGTGTAGATGATCTTCCTTACTTGCGGTGGGAAGGCCAAGAACGGGGTGAACCGTTCCCAGGCGCGTTCCCAGACGCCGACCGCGCCGGGGTAGCGGCGGCCCAGCTCGCCTTCGGTGAACGCCGCGAGGGCCTCGAGGGCGGCGTCTTCGGTGGCCGCGGTGTAGATCGGTTTGAGGGCGGCGGCGACGGCCTTGCGGTCGCCGTAGGACACATACCGCATGGCCGCCCGAATGAGGTGGACCACGCAGGTCTGGGTCACCGTCTTGGGCCAGACGGTCTCGATCGCCTCGGGCAGGCCTTCAAGCCCGTCGCAGCAGGCGATCAGCACGTCGCGCACCCCGCGGTTGCGCAGCTCGGTGAACACCTGCAGCCAGAACCTCGCGCCCTCGGCGTTCTGCACCCAGATGCCCAGCACGTGCTTGATTCCGTCGGTGTCCACGCCGACGACGATGTGCGCGGCCTTGTTCATCACGTGCGCGCCGTCGCGGACCTTCACCACCAGCGCGTCGACGTAGATGATCGGGTAGATCGCATCCAGCGGCCGGGCCTGCCAGGCCTTGACCTCTTCCAGCACCGCGTCGGTGATCTTGGAGATGGTCTCCCGGGACACCTCGACGCCCAACGTGCGCACCAGGTGGTGTTCGATGTCGCGGACCGTCATCCCGCCCGCATACAAGCTGATGATCATGTCGTCGAGGCCGCCGGCGAGTCGCCGCTCACCCTTGGGCACCAGCCGCGGAGTGAACGTGCCGAGCCGGTCGCGGGGCACCTCCAGCCCGATCGGCCCGGCCTCGGTGAGCACCGTCTTCGGGGTGGTGCCGTTGCGCGAGTTCGGCGCGCCGCGCCCGGCCGGGTCTCCCTTCTCATAGCCCAGGTGATCAGTGCGTTCGACCTCCAGTCCCCGCTCCAGGACCCGCTTGATCAACTCCGGCAGGAACCCGCCCTCGCCGGTCAACCGCAACTCGCCCGCCCCGGCGGAGGCGATCAGCTGGTCCAGCCACGCCTCGTCCACCAGCTCGTCGGCCAGCTCGGCGGCCGTCCGGGCGCGAGTCTGCTCGCACGCCCACGGGGGCGGCGCCGGTGGTGTCGCCCGGCCCGGCATCGACGACTCCGGCCCCAGATCGGTGATCATTGCTGCGCACATGCTCGGTGTCTCCTTCCACCTGAAGCCACATCAGTCACTTCAGGCTCTCAGGCACCTCCCGTACACAGACCATCTGACACGCTCGTCGCTGAAGGTCAGCGCGGCTCTGATCATGTCCTTGATGGTGAGGGAGGCGACCTTGTCGATGCCCTCGCCGCCGGCCGGGCCGGTGCCGGCCAGGACGATCCGTCGAACGAGCTGCGGCTCGTCTTGGGCGATCACCTGTGTGATGAAGCCGCCGAGCGAGAAGCCGACGAGGTCGACCTTCGGCAGACCCAGTGCGCGAATGAAGCTGACGGCATCGCGGGCCATCGCAGCAATCGTGGTTGGCGTCGATCCCTCTGATGCGCCGACGCCGCGGTTGTCGAAGGTGATCACGCGGTGTCTGGCGGCGAGGCCGTCGACGACCCTCGGGTCCCAGTTGTCGAGATTCGCGCCCAAATGGTTGAGCAGGGTCACCGGTGTTCCGGAATCCGGACCGAGTTCGCGATAGGCGAACCGCGATCCATTGACGTCCACCGTTCGTGTGCGCGCGTGGATGTATGAGGTCTCGGTTCCGGATTCGGGTTGCGAGGAAGTCTTCATGGATTCTCCTGATGGTTTGTGAACGCAGGGGCTGCTGCGCTCAGTTGGCAAAAGCCTGGTGTGCGTGATCGGTGTTGGTTGTCGGAGCGTCAACTCGCCATGCGGTTGCGCTTGCGGGTCTGCTTGTCGAAGGCCCAGGTGGGAGCGATGCGGCGCAGCGTGAGGCCCCGGCCAACCGTGGGGCCGGCCGGATAGCGCACCGTCGGTGCCGTAATCTCGTCGAAGTCGCGCCGTTGCTGGGCGTAGACCGATAGCGCGGTGTCGACGTGCACCATGTTTCCGTCGGACGGGATGCTGGACTTGGCCGGCTCGACGAGAAGGACCCGCACCCCCTGCTCGCGGCCACCGCCCGTGTCGTTGTCATAGTCTGCTCCTTACGGATTGGATTACGGTCGTAATATAATCGAAGGGACGGGCGAAGGTCAAGCTGTTCCTGCCAAGCAAGAGGAGGTCCGTGTGGCGCGGTACGGGAAAGAGCACAAGCAGGCGACCCAGCGCCGGATCATCGAAAGGTCCGGCCGCCGGTTCAAGCGAGACGGCATCGACGCCTCGGGGATCGCCACGCTGATGGCGGACGCGGGACTGACCAACGGCGCCTTCTACGCCCACTTCGCCTCCAAAGAGGACCTGGTCGCCACCACGGTCGCCGAACAGCTACGCGAACAGCGCGAGCACTACAGCGCCCAGGCGCCCGGCCGCGCCGGCGTCGAGCAGATCGTGCGCGACTACCTCTCCATCCAGCACCGCGACCACCCCGAGGACGGCTGCCCCTCAGCCGCCCTGCTCGACGAAATCGGCCGCTGCAGCGAGCCCACCAAGCAGGCCTACGCCGACGGCGTGCTGGCCGTCATCGACGACATCGCCGCCCGGCTCGCGCCGGAGGATCCGGCCTCAGCCCGCCTGAGGACACTCAGCGTCTTCGCCATGATGATCGGGACCCTGCAGCTGTCCCGCGCCCTAGCCGACCAACAACTCGCCGACGCGGTCCTCGCACAGGGCATCCGAAACGCCCTCGCGGCCTTGGACGCCGCCCAGCAGACCTGACGCACCGCACCACGAGACGGTGACCCCGCAGGACCTCCCACCCGGACCACCCGCCCGGTGATCACGCCCATGAGGGCGCTGATCAGGTGCGAGCATCGGACCATTGCCAACCGCCGGCGGCGGCAGTCGCCGCCCTGCGTGGAGTTCTGCGGCGCCGATTCAGCTAAGGAGGTGATGCTGCTCGCTCATGGGCGACGCATGCGACGGCGTTCACGGCGGTGCATTCCAGCCGCCGATACAGGTGAAAGCGGGCGGCCGAAGGGGTCAATGAACAGCGCGCACGGACCCGTCGCCGTCGGCAGGGTCCCGTCGAGGACGCTCACCTCGTAGCGTAGAGAATCGTTGTCCAGGTGTGGGTCACGGATGGTCACCACAACCTCTTCCGGCGCGCGGTCCTCCGGCTCGGCGAACGACAAGACCGCGTTGGGCGGGTCGGCGGCGAAGCTGTTGTCCCCTTCATCCCAGAGGTCGACGAAACGCCGGGTGGACATGTGGCCGACCTGGCGCTGGGGGCGATCGGCGAAGTAGATCGTCGATGGCGACAAGCCGTTCAGGGTGATCAGTTTCTCCCCGTCGCTGGTCAGGCTTCCAGCCGTTTGGACAAACAAGGCCTCGATGTCTTCGAGTTGGTCTTCCGTGACCTCGCTCATGGTCTTCCTCCATACAGGTGCCCGGCCGTACCGGACCATCAACGGTATTCCTCGACACGCTCAGGCGACTCATCCCGTCCGGATGAACCCCGGCTCCGCTCGAGCACGATCGAACACGCGCGGCGTCATGAACCCCGCGCTGGACGCCAGCTCAGCGGATGCGTGGTGAGCTGGCCGACCGCATCCGGGAAAAGCAGCGCATGGAGAACCTACTCGAGGACGCCGGGGCGAAGCTGTCCATGGTGGCCAGCGATATCTTCATCAAGTCCGGCCGGGACTGCTCGACGCGCTGATCGCCGGCGCGCGTGACGGACGGGTCCTCGCCGAGCTGGCCTGGGGCCGGCCGCGAATCAAGATCCCCACCGTCGCCGAGGCGCTGACTGGCGCCTTCTGCGAGCACCACGCCTTCCTCGCCCAGATGATGGTGACCCACATCGACCAGATCGGAGTCATGATCGCGCAGCTGGACGCCCGGATTGACGCGTAACTCAGCTCTACCGCCCACAGGTCGAGCTGCTCGACCCCATCGACGGCTTCGACACTCGCACCGCCCAGGTGTTCATCGCCTAGATCGGCGTAGACATGAGCCGCTTCAGCCCACCTCGCGGAGCTGGAAGGCGGGCATGGAGCCCTAGTGCGCGCCGGTCCCCTCGACCGCTTCACGTCCGCCATATACGACAAGGCCGTAGATGACGAGGATACCGATCGCGATGTAGGCCAGGGACCAGATCGGGTAGTAGGGCATCCACCAGATGGAGCTGATGGCGAGGATGCCGCCGGCGATGATTCCGATCCAACGGCTGAATTGAGAGCCCACGATCACGCCGAAAGAACTACCGAGCAGGATGAGGGCGACGATGAAGTACACCCAGCCGTAGGTCTTGAGGCTGTGCCCAAAAAGTGCCGATTCGAGGTTGCTTGGCACGGCCCCGTGATAGCGCCATGCCCATATCGCGTCGAAGAATCGCATGATGCCGGTGATGCCCAGCACCGTCCCTGCGAAGAACCGCCAGCCACTACCCGCTTCTTCCATGACACGTTTCCCTTCCTCAGAGCTCGCCTACCGGCGGTGAGTCCAAATCTCGTCGAGGATTTCCTGTTCGGGCGATGGAACTTGCGCGCAAAGGGGGAAACTACCCGGCGATGCAGGAAGCCCGTTGGATGTGCCGCTGTTGTGTTTTCGTGTCGGACGTTGGTCTCGAGCGAGACGGCGCTGTTCGAACTGGTGATTCATGAGAACCGGCAGCAAATGGGGCGCATCTTCGACCGTCCGGGCTAGGCCTCGTCTGAACCGGCGGCAGCGTTGGCTTCCTCGAGAGCTTCATCGGTGACAGTGTGCGACTCTGCGGCTCCACCAAGTTCGGCCAGTTTGGCTTTTACGGCGTCCGCTTCGCTGACTGGCGCTAGGACGCCGACGGCGGCTTTGCCGGCGCCCAGCTCGGCACCAAGGCGTTCACGGTCTGCCTTGTCGAGGCCGAGGCCCTTGTGGTGAAGCGCGCCTAATCCCCCGCCGGCGATGATTCCCACGCCGAGGCCGACTGGCGTGAGCAGGGCCAGAGCCAGGCCGATCCCCGCACCCTTGCCGACGCTGCGCTTGCCCACCTTCTCGGTCTTGACCTCACCCTTCTCATTCAGGACGAGCACACCGATCGCGTCGTGGCGAGCAAGCCCGGACTCCTTCACCGTTTCCGCAGCGGTGTCCGCCGCGGCTTCGTCCTTGAAAATTGCCAACACAACGATCTTGTTTGCCATGAGGATCCCTTGGGTTTGAGCGGCCACGAGCGGTCGCGATGATGGGCGTCTCTTCGGCGGGGAACCCCGCTGATGGTGATCTCACCTCCCCCGTGACCTGCACCCGCTGGCGCCGTGCGCTCGGGCCACACCGATGACGTGAACGGACGAGCTAACCCTGGCCCAACCAGCGACCGAATGCATCGTCCGTCGAGGATGATATCGATCCGACCGCTTTGACTCCGGCCGTCCCGCGATGCGCTGCACTGAATGCCTGAGTCCGGTCCCACAGGGCGCTGGTGTCGCCAGCCAGGGGAGCGTGGCGACAGCAGCGGGGCCTTGGGTTCGCAGGGAGCTCGCAACCGTCCACTGCAGACGGTCTGTCGATGAACGCTTGCCGTTGTCCGCCCAGAGACATGACAGCAATGTCAGGCACAAGGCTCGAGTTGGCGATGGCTGCATTTGTATACGGAATCGTGGGTGAGCTGACGCCGCCGGCTTTGGTCATTGCGCACCGGCCTCGGTCAGCCACCCCAACAGGCGGGGTGGGTCGGTGGGGACATCGACCCAGTACGACGAAGGCGAGGCCGAGACCGGCGGCGAGGAGCAGGGACGGGCCGAGGATGTCGGCGAGGAACTGCCGTGCGTGGCGATGCGGCTGAACCAGGCCAGTCCGGCGGCGAACGGGGTGAGCCGGGCGAGCAGGGTGGTCTTGTGTCCGAGGCTGCCGAGCAGGGCTGGGGCGAGGGCGGCGGCCAGCACTATTGTGCCGGCGAGCGGGAGTTGGGTGACGCCGGCCTTGAGTGGGCTGTAGCGGAGGACTTGCTGCATGTAGAGGGACAGCACGAAGAACAGGCTGAGCACCGAGGCGCCGACGAGCAGCATGGCGGTGTTGGCGACCGCGGCTGGCACGCCGACATCCGATACCTCGGCAGCGGCTGGGTCCTCGGTCAAGCCACACCAGTCGCCCGGTGATCCGGCATGCGCTCGTTGTCGCAACGCGGCCATGCGGCGCGAGCGTGCGACCGGCGCACGCCACGCGGCATGGATCGCCGGTCGATCGCGGTACCAAGGAGCGTGGTGGGGACCTGGGGCCCTACCGCATCGTCTTTCGGGGGCGTGCGCTGAGCTGAGGTTGAGGTTGGCGCTGTAGCCGGGGAGGTGCAGTATGCCGGGACGGCGCGAGCGGACCCCGTGGTTGCCGCCGCGATGGTTCATCGTGCTTGCCTGGAAGGTGCACCGAGCTCTGTTCCGGGTCACCGGCGGTCGCCGTGGCCTGTGGCCCGCTCGGGCCCAGCGTTGGGGCGCGGTGCGATTGACCACAATCGGACGCCGCAGCGGTCAGGAGCGGTCGGTGATCCTCGGCTACATTGAGGCCGGCCCGAACCTGGTGACCCTGGCGATGAACGGCTGGGGCGAAGGAGAGCCCGCGTGGTGGCTGAACCTCCAGGCGCACCCGCAGGCCCGGGTCCAGCTCACCGACGGGACTCACCCGCCCACCACAGGGCGAACAGAAACGGCATCCTGGATCACCAGCGGCAGATCCGTGAGCTTGGCCGATCGCGAGATCTTGCATTTTATGCAGCGCGGCACCGCGTCAGCGCCTGTGCAGGGCTTGCACCGCCGGCGTTGTAGCCGATCGCATTCGATCTGGTCAATCGCCGACGCACCGCCCCATGGGGTCGGATCCGTGAGCGGGCGCGGGTGAGCTGTCTGCGGTTAGCGGGTCTTGTTGCCGGCGCTCATCCACGCGCCGATGAAGGCCAGGAGCGCGAGACCGAAGGCGAGCACGGCGTGTTTGGCGTGGTGGTGGGCGCTGCCGGCCTGGTGGCCGGGGAAGAAGGACGGCAGCTGACCCGCGGTCTGGACCAGGTAGACGACGCCCACGACGGCCACGACCACGCCGAGCGCGATGAGTAGGACGGTGACGAGTGGGGAGGCGTTGCGGGCGGGTGTCGAGCTGGACATGTGCGGGTCTCCGTTTCCGGGCGGGTTGGTGTTCGGTGCGTAGGCGCAGTCGGGTTGGGTGGTCAGGCGAAGCGGATGATGCAGACTGCGCCGGCGATCAGGCTGTAGATCGCGAACGGGGTGAGGGTGCGGGTTTCGAAGTAGCGGGTGAGGTAGCGCACCGACAGGTAGGCGGCGACCCCAGCGACGGTGGCGCCGGCGAGGACTTGGCCGTGGATGTGCGCCCCGGCGGATCCGGCGAGAGAGGGCAGCTTCAACACGCCGGCGGCGAGGATGACCGGGGTGGCCAGCAGGAAGGAGAACCGGGCGGCGTCGCGGTGGGACAGGCCGCGGGCCAGCCCGCCGACCATGGCGATCCCGGAGCGGCTGATCCCGGCCAGCAGCGCGAAGGTCTGGACGGAGCCGATGATCCCGGCCTCCTGGTAGTGCAGGCCGCGTAGCTCGCGGCGGGTCACGGTGACCGTCCCGGCGGTGCCGCCGGTCGGCGCCGCGGCCGGGGCGGGGCCTGGATGCGGCCGGCCGGGCGGTTCGTCGCTGGGCGCGGCGCGGCGCAGGCGTTCACCCGCTAGGAGGATGAGCCCGTTAACGGTGAGGAAGATCGCCGCCGCCAGCGGTTTGGCAAGCAGGGTACGGAAGGTGTGCTCGAACAGCACGCCGGTGATGCCGACCGGGATGGTGGCAATGATCAGCAGCCAGGCCAGGCGTTCGTCGGGGTCGGTGGCGACGATGCGCCGTTCGGTGAAGCTGGGCCGCAGGGTGCGGCCGAAGCCGCGGATGATCCGGGCCCAGTCGCGGCGGAAGAAGATCAGCAGCGCGACCGCGGTGGCCACGTGCAACGCGACGATGAACGCCAGATACGGACTGGTGTCGCTCGTGGAGGTCGCGGATTCGGTGACCAGGTGCTGCCAGTCGCCGCCGATGAACGCCGGGACCAGCACGGAGTGGCCCAGGCTGGAGACCGGGAACAGTTCGGTGACGCCTTGCAGCAGGCCGATGGTCACGGCCTGCAGGTAGCTGAGCATGAGCGGTGTCTGCGCCTTTCGTGAGGTGACCGTTGAAGGCTGACTGCGATCTAGGTGGGTGGGGTCGTGCGCTCGTTGGATTGAGCGTCGTCGGGTTGGGTGTCCGCCTGTTCGCGGCGCCGGCGGCGGCGGATCAGGATGACGAGCACGAGGAGGACGAGGATGGCGAGCAGGGCGGCGCTGGCCCGCCCGGCGATCGTCTCGACTGTCTGGTAGCTGGCCCCGGCGAGGTAGCCGAGCAGGGTGAACCCGACCGCGAACAGCGCCGCTTCACTGAACGCCAGCCCGCCGACCAGCGCGTACGCCGCTGGCCCGTGCAGGTTGAGGATCGAGTCGACCAGCGAGCTGACCACACTCACCTATTGACTCCCTCCGCCGGCAACCCACGCCCCATGCTCCTACTTGCTCGTAGGAGCCTTCACCTACGGTACTGTAGGGTCGGCGAGGCTGGGTGGCCGCTACCCAGCGCGGCTAGCGCCCACCGTCGCCATCCGCGGCGACGTTCGTCGTGGGCACAGCACCGAACCGAGTGGAGCAGGATGAGCAGGACACAGCGACGCGAGTCCGGCGGGCTGGAGGCGGAGGTGCTCGCCGCGTTGTGGGCCGCGGACACGCCGCTGACGCCGGGCGAGGTGGTCGACGCGGTGGGTGGCGATCTGGCCTATAACACGGTGCAGACCATCTTGACCCGGCTGTATCAGAAGGGCGCGGTGCGCCGAGAGCTGGCCGGCCGCGCGCACGCCTACACGCCGCTGCTGGACGAGGCCGGGCTGGCCGCCCGGCGGATGCGCGCGGTGCTGGATCGGGGCGGTGATCAGGCAGCAGTGTTGAGCCGGTTCGTCGGCACGCTGAGTCCGGAAGAGGAGAAGACGCTGTCCCGACTGCTGAACGGTCCACCCCGGATGGCGGATTCGTGATGGGGGTGCTGCTGTACGCGCCGCTGCTGCTGACCGGCCTCTTCGGGACCTGTCGCCCCGATCATCGCCCGGCGGCTGCCACCCGCCCTCGGTACCTGGCTGCTGAGCGTAGGCGGGCTGGTAGCCGCAGCCGGGTCGATCGCGGTGCTCGGTTTCCTCGCCTTCGCATGGGTCGGTCAGGTGCCGCTGCTGGCCGCGCAGGGACACTGGTCGACCACCGCGCTGCGGCACGCCGACCCGGTGCCCGCCCCGGTAGAACTGGTCGCGCTGCTCGGTCTCGCGGTCATCTCGGTGCGCCTCCTGGCCGTCGCCGTGCGCCGCGGCCGAGCCCTCCTCGACGCGTACCGGCTGGCCGCGACCCTGTCTGCCCATGGCGGGGAGTTAGCCGTGCTGGACGACGCGGCGCCGTTGGCCTACGCGGTGCCCGGCCGGCCCGGCCGGATCATGGCGTCCACCGGGCTGCTGCGGGCCTTGGATGCCGGGGAACGGCGCGCGGTCCTCGCCCACGAGCGCTCCCACCTACGGCATCGCCACCACCTGCACCACGCGGCCGGACAGCTCGCGGCCACCAACCCGCTGCTGAGGCGAATACCTGGCGCGCTGCTGCTGACCACCGAGCGGTGGGCCGACGAGGACGCCGCCCGCACGGTACGCCGCGACACCGTGGCCCGGGCGCTGACCCGCTCCGCGAGTCGCCGCCCGCCGAGCGTGCCCGGCGTCGTCCTCGCCGCCGCTGCGGAGCAGATCGCCGCCCGCGTGCACGCACTCCACTCGCCCCCGCCGCGGCCCACCGGCTGGCGCATCGCCGCGCTGGTGACGGTGCTGGCCGTCTGCGCCGTCAGCACCCTCGCGGCGGCGCAGGAGACCGAGCGGGTGTTCGAGGTCGCGAAGAACGCCTACCTGCTCGCGCACCGGTAGCGATGACCCATCCGCCCGAACCGGTGGCGGCCGAGCGGGCCGGTGTGGTGAATCGGATCAGCCCGCTGCGGTTCATCGTCGGCTTCGGTGTCGTGTCGGCGCTGGCCGACGTGGTCTACGAAGGCGCCCGGTCGATCATCGGCCCGTTCCTCGGCCAGCTCGGCGCCTCCGCCGCGGTGGTCGGGCTGATCACCGGCGCCGGCGAGGCGGCCGCGCTGGTGCTCCGCCTGCCCGCCGGCCGGCTGGTCGACCGCACCCGGCGGCCCTGGGCGCAGACCATCGCCGGTTACGCGCTCACCGTGCTGTGCGTACCGCTGCTCGCCGTCTCCGGTGGCCTTACCGCCGCCGGGCTGCTCTACAACGGCGAACGGGTCGGCAAAGCCGTGCGCACCCCGGCCCGCGACACCATGCTCGCCCAAGCCTCGGCCAAGATGGGCCGCGGCTACGCGTTCGGGCTGCACGAAGCCCTCGACCAGACCGGGGCGATGGCCGGCCCGCTACTGATCGCCGCCGCCCTGGCCCTCGACCTCGGCTATCGCACCGCGTTCGCGGTGCTCGCCGTCCCCGGCCTGCTCGCCCTCGCGGTGTTGCTGCGGCTGCGCGCCGCCGCACCCAACCCGCACGCCTACGACCCGGCCGCGCAGCTATCTGAAGCGAAGCGGCTGAGCCTGGACACCCGCCTGCCGCGACTGTTCTGGCAGTACGCCGCGTTCTCCGCTGCGACCATGCTCGGCTTCTCCACGTGGGCCGTGCTGGCCTACCACCTCACCACCCGCCACCTGCTGCCGGCCAGCCACGTCGCGGTGCTGTACGCCGCCGCGATGGCCGCCGCCGCGATCACCGCTGTCGGGTTCGGCCGCGTCTACGACCGGATCGGACTGCGCGGCCTTATCGTCCTGCCCGTGCTCGCGGCGATTGTTCCCTTGCTGTCCTTCGCCACATCCACGGCCGCGTTCGTGCTTGGCGCGGTCGTCTGGGGCGCCGCGATGGGCGTGCACGACTCCACCATGCGCGCCGCCGTCGCCGACCTCGTCCCACCCCACCGCCGCGGCGCCGGCTACGGCACCTTCACCGCCCTCTACGGCCTCGCCTGGCTCGCCGGCGCCGCCATCATCGGCGCCCTCTACCAACACAGCACTACAGCCGCCGCCGCCTTCGTGCTCACCGTCCAAACCGTCGCCCTGCTGCTCCTCCTCCCGCTGCTGCGCCGACACCGACCACCCGATGGCGCGCCGTCCCGGTCGGACAGGACCACCTGATCTCAGCTGGCGCAGCCGCGGTCGCACGCGCTCGACCTTGCCTCTGCCAACATGACCGACCGATCACCGGGCGGGGCCGCGGGAAGCCGCGTCCGAGCTCGTGGGCGTAAAGCTCGAGGGCAGACATGCAGGCGATCGCAGGTGCATGCAGGTCCGAATACCTGAACATCAAGCATGACAGTGCATTCGTCAGAAGCTCCCTGAAACGTGGCAGTTATTGCCGGGCGGTGAAAAGCGAGCCGGCGGAACCGGCCCGGCTCGCAGACGCCCGGACACGGTGATCGCAGACAAGGCGCCCTCGCACTCCTCGACGCGAGATGCCTTGCGGCGCGGTGTTGGCCAAGGTTGACGTGGGTCTGCGAAGCTGTTCACCGCCCGGCGGTGGCCGTGCTCTGTCCGGGATACCGCTGGGCGCAGTTCGATGGCAGGTCGTCGCCTGCAACCGTAAAGTCGTGGCATGTGAGGAAGCGGTCGTTGTAGTGGCCGACCAGCCACCCTGCGAACGCCACGACCACGACAAGCATGAGCAGCGCCACGACCGGTCGCGGGCCGCGGATCTCCGTGATGCCGGGCGTCAGTACACGCGCGAGCAGGAGAAGCGTGTAGGGGATCGAGGTAGCCGCGATCGTCAGCGCGAACGCGCCGAGCAGCGGTTCGGTCGCGGCGGCGGATACCGAGTCGGTGAAGGTCACGGCGGCTATCACCCAGGCTGCGGGGGCTGCCAGCAGAAGCCGGCTCCACCACCGACGCACGATCGAGCCCCGCGGCGCTGCCACTGTTCCGACCAGGGTCACCGAACTCGCGACCAGCACCGTGAAGATGTCCTGGTAGAAGACGGTGTGATACGCGCCGAGTACGAATGCGATCCTGAACGCTGCCAGGCTTAGCACGATCGCCGCAACCAGAATGCCTGGTAACCACGGCCTGGAGGGCCCGTTCTCGACCGCCACATCTACGCCTTTCCTTGGCTAGCATGCAGGGCAGTCCCCGCCCAGCCGCAGGGTCGTACTAGGCACCCCGGTTGCAGGTGCCAGGAGGTGTCCAGGCCAGATGACGAGACCACCAAGCCCGGCACCGCTACCGGTCATGGACGCTGCGGACTTCGAAATTCTCTACCAGCGGCTGCAGCGTGGGTCTGCCTGGGGGCCCACCGATCGGCGTGGCGCGCTGAACCACGTCACGCCGGCGCGCGTGTTGGCCGCTGTCAGCGAGGTCCGGCTCGGCCGCTCGACGACGCTTGCCGCTGCGGTGGAGAGCGAGGTGACACTCGACAATCCCGAGCCCTGCGTCCATCAGATGACCAGTCCCACCGGGGACCTGGCCGACGGGACGGGGGTCTCGTTTGCGATGGATCGGCTCGCGATGAATGTGCACGGCAACGCCGACAGTCACATCGATGCGTTGTGTCATGTCATCTACAGGGCGGTTCTCTACAACGGTGTTGCCGCGGACAGCATCTCCGCCTCGGGGGCATCGGAGCTGTCCATCGATGTGGCCCGTGACGGCATCGTCGGTCGAGGCGTCCTGCTCGACGTGCCGCGGCTGGCCGGGCGGCCGTGGCTCGAGCCCGGCGAGCACGTCACCGCCGACGACCTGGTCCGAGCCGAGCAGGCGCAGCACGTGCACGTCGGCGACGGCGACCTGCTGTTCGTCCGCGTCGGGCATCGCCAACGCCGAACCGCGCTCGGCCCGTGGGATGCAGCCAGCGCACGAGCCGGGCTTCACCCCACAGCGCTGGAGTTCGTGGCCGAGCGACGGGTTGCCGTGCTGGGTAGCGACGGTAATAACGACACCGCACCCGGTGCGGTCGGCGGGGTTGAGTTTCCCGTGCACGTACTGGCCGTCAACGCAATGGGCCTGCATCTGCTGGACTACCTGCAGTTCGATGACCTCGTCTCGCTGTGCGAGGCGGCGGGCCGGTGGTCGTTCTTGTGCGTGATCGCGCCGCTGCGCCTCGCCAGGGGCACCGGGTCTCCGGTCAACCCAATCGCGATCTTGTGACGGTACGCACTCAGCGTGCGGGCTAGGAGGTTCGCGTGCCCGCCTCGCGGCCGGCCGTGCCGCTCTCGCTGGCGCCGGGTCTTGCGCCTGCCCCGATATCTGCGAGGTTCTGCGAACGGTGCGTGACTGTGACTATGCCGCGATGGCTGGCCGGCCCACTCGCGCGCTGGCTCATCCTTGGCGGGTGATGCCCGGCGACTGTGTCCGGGGTCAGATGATCGGGGCGAAGACGGCCATAACACTCGCCGTGCCGCGCTCGGGCCTAGCACGTACGTGACCGGAGGGAAGTGCTGGCTGCGCGTGGGTCGGGTGGATTGTGCTGAGGCGGCCTTCCTTCGCAGGGGTCACCTCCACGACGGAACCAGCCACCTGTCTTTGCGGAAGGAGCGGTGAAGTGAACAAGCAATTCAAGGGCACGATCGACATCGATATCAGGGACTCGGTTCCCGACTGGGCTCCGTTCGAGCCGCCCAAGGCACCGGACGGTGCACCCAACGTGGTCTACATCGTGCTCGACGACGTGGGCTTCTCGGCCATGGACTGTTACGGCGGGCCGATTGAGACGCCGAACATCGACCGCATCGCCGCCGAGGGCGTGCGCTACACGCAATGGCATACCACGGCGCTGTGCTCGCCGACTCGCTCGTGCCTACTCACCGGACGCAACCACACCCGCAACTCGATGGCCTGCATCACCGAGGCCGCGGTCGGGTTCCCGAACGCTAGCGGGACCATCCCGCCGGAGAACGGGATGCTCTCTGAGATCCTCGGCGAGTTGGGCTGGAACACCTACATGGTCGGCAAGTGGCACCTGTGCCCGACCATAGAGATGAACGTCGCCTCGACGCGGCGCAACTGGCCCTCTGGCCGCGGGTTCGAGCGATGGTATGGATTCCTGGGCGCCGAGACCAACCAGTGGTACCCGGACCTGGTCTACGACAATCATCCCGTCGACCAGCCGAAGTCACCGCAGGAGGGCTACCACCTCACCGAAGACCTCACCGACAAGGCGCTGGAATTCATCAAGGACGCGAAGGTGCTCGCGCCGGACAAGCCGTTCTTCCTGTACTACGCGCCGGGTGCGGCCCACGCCCCGCACCATGTCCCCAAGGAATGGGCCGACAAGTTCAGGGGCCGGTTCGACATGGGCTACGAAGCGCTGCGTGAGCAGACCCTGGCCCGGCAAGAGCGGCTGGGCATCGTGCCGGCCGACACCGAGCTGCCGCCGATCAACCCGATCGGCACGTCAGAAACTCGCAAGGGCCCGGAGGGCGAGCCGTTCCCGCCGTTGGATGTCACCAGGCCGTGGGAGTCGCTGTCAGCGGACGAGCAGCGGCTGTTCTGCCGGATGGCCGAGGTGTACGCGGGATTCCTGGCGCACGCCGACCATCACATCGGCCGGCTGCTGGACTACCTGGAGCAGTCCGGGCAGCGCGAGAACACCATGATCATCCTCGTGTCGGACAACGGGGCCAGCGGCGAGGGCGGCCCGAATGGATCAGTGAACGAGAACAAGATGTTCAACGGCCTGCCCGACGACATGCAGGCGAACCTGGCGATGCTCGACGAACTCGGCGGACCGAAGACCTACAACCACTACCCCAACGGGTGGGCGATGGCGTTCAACACGCCGTTCAAAATGTGGAAGCGGTACGAGTTCAACGGCGGCACCGCCGACCCGTGCATCATCTCCTGGCCTGGAGCCACAGCCGGGAAGGGCGAGTTGCGAGACCAGTATCACCACGCGATCGACATCGTGCCGACCGTCCTGGACACCCTGGGCGTCGAGGCTCCCGCCACGATCAAGGGTCACGTGCAGAGCCGCTTCGACGGGGTGAGCATGCGCTACAGCGTCGACATGGCCTCGGCGCCGTCAGCCCGCAAGACGCAGTTCTACTCGATGCTCGGCTCGCGGGGCATCTGGCACGACGGCTGGAAGGCCGTCACCACCCACCCCACGATCAGTGGCTGGAGCCATTTCAACGACGACGCCTGGGAGCTCTACCACACCGACACCGACCGTTCCGAGCTGTACGACCTGGCGGCCGAGCGTCCCGAGAAGGTGCGGGAGCTGGTCAACCTGTGGTTCGCCGAGGCCGGCGACAACGGCGCCTTCCCACTCGACGACCGGTCCGCCCTGGAGATCATCCTGACGCCGAGACCGGTGCTGGCCTCGCCCCGCGACCGCTACGTCTACTACCCCGACACCGCCGAGGTGCCCGAGCAACAGGCGGTCAACGTCCGCAACCGCTCCTTCACCATCGGCGCAGTGGTCGACATCCCGGCTCCCGGGGCGCAGGGCGTGCTGTTCGCTCAGGGTGCCCGATTCGGCGGCCACGCCCTCTACATCAAGGACAACCGGCTGCACTACGCCAACAACTTCGTCGGCGTCATGGAGCAGAAGATCGACGCGACCAAAGACATCCCGGTCGGTGAGAACCTGATCCTGTCGGCCTCATTCGACAAAGACGGAGAAGACCCACCCGGAGTCGCCACTGGCGTCCTGTCCCTCTACCACGGCGACCAGAGAGTCGGCGAAGGCCGGATCAAGACCCAGCCCGGGATGTTCTCACTCGCCGGCGAAGGTCTGTGCGTCGGCCGCGACAGCGCCGAACCCGTCACAGATGACTACCCGGGTGCTCACCCGCACCTGTTCACCGGCGGCACGATCCAACGAGTCGCTGTCGACGTCAGCGGCGATCCTTATATCGACCTAGAACGTGAAGCGGTGGCCATGCTCGCCCGCGAATAGCCGATCCACGTCAAGCGTCAGTTAGTTGACCCTGGCGTGCGCGGCGGTCGCGTGGGCGAGGGAAAGGCGAAGGGGAAACGATGAGTGTTGAGCGTGAGCGGGTAGATGGGTTCGGGCGGCTCGAGGATGGGTTGCGGCAGGCGAGCGATTGGTATTTGTGGGGACCCTATGTGAGTGAGCGCCAGTGGGGCACGGTCCGTGAGGACTACAGCGCGGACGGCGAGGCGTGGGATTACCTGCCGCACGATCATGCCCGCTCACGTGCGTACCGGTGGGGCGAGGATGGCTTGGCGGGTTTTTGCGATGTGGAGCAGCGGTTGTGCCTGGGCCTGGCGCTGTGGAACGGCCGCGACCCGATCCTGAAGGAGCGGCCGTTCGGGCTGACCGGTGCGGAGGCGAACCACGGTGAGGATGTGAAGGAGTACTGGTGGTACCTGGACGCTCTGCCGAGTCACGCATGGAACCGCTGGCGCTACCACTACCCGCAGGCGGCGTTCCCGTATGAGGACCTCAGAGCTGAGAACGGCAGGCGCGGCAAGCACGATCTCGAGTACGAGCTGCTCGACACCGGCGTGTTCGATCAGGATCGCTATTGGATCACCGAGGTCTGGTACGCCAAGGCCGATCCCACCGATGTGTTGATGACCGTGCGGGTGACCAATGCGGGACCGGAAGCCGACACCGTGCACGTGCTGCCGACGGCGTGGTTCCGCAACACGTGGTCCTGGGACGCTGATGCGCCCAAACCTGCCTTTGTGGGGGTGGGCGGTTCGGCGGTCACGGTCGAGCACCCGTTTCTTGGCTCGCTCGAACTGCTCGCCGGCCCGGGCCCGGATGGCACGGGCCCGGTTCCGCTGTTTTGCGAGAACGAAACCAACGTGATGCGGCTCTACGGGGCGGCGGCGACGACGCCGTATCCCAAGGACGGTATCGGCGATCATGTGATCAGCGGCGCGGCCACCGTGAACCCCGATCAGCGGGGCACCAAGTGCGCCTTCTGGTACAAGCTGACGGTCGCGCCAGGCGAAACGGCCGAACTGCGGCTGCGGCTGTGCCCGGCGGGCGCCGCGCGCAGCACGCAATCAGGCGCAGCGGGCGCGCTCGGCAGCGCATTCGATGATGTCGTGCGGCAGCGCCGGGCCGAAGCCGACGAGTTCTACGCCGAGCTCACCCCTGAGGGGGCAAGCTCGGACGAGGCGATGGTGATGCGACAGGCCTTCGCCGGGATGCTGTGGAGCAAGCAGCTCTACAGCTACGACGTCACGCGCTGGCTCGATGGCGACCCGACCCAGCCGCCTCCGCCGCCGGGCAGGCGCGGGGGGCGCAATTCTCGGTGGCGTAACTTTGATTCCTTCGACCTCATGTCCATGCCGGACAAGTGGGAGTACCCGTGGTTCGCCGCCTGGGACCTGGCCTTTCATTGCGTGACCCTGGCTCACGTTGACCCGGCGTTCGCCAAGTACCAGCTGATCCTGCTCTGCCGGGAATGGTTCCAGCACCCCAACGGGGCGCTGCCGGCGTATGAGTGGGACTTCGGTGACGTGAACCCACCGGTGCAGGCGTGGGCCGCGCTGGAGGTGTTTGCCATCGACGGCGGCCGCGACCTCGATTTCCTGAGCCGAGTCTTCGACAAGCTTCTGGTCAACTTCACCTGGTGGGTCAACCTGGAGGACGCGGGCGGCAACAACCTGTTCGAGGGCGGTTTCCTCGGCCTGGACAACATCGGCCCGATTGACCGCTCGCACCTGCCGGTCGGCGGCGTCCTGGAGCAGTCCGACGCGACCGGGTGGATGGCCTTCTACGCCATCGCCATGGCAGGCATCGCCGCCGTTCTGCAACGCAGCGGCCGACGGCCCGCGATCGATCTTGGCCTGAAGTTCCTCGAGCACTTCGCCGCGATTACCGACGCAATGGACGACCAGGGCCTGTGGGACGACGCTGACGGGCTTTACTACGACCGGCTGCTCACCCCGGACGGGACCGCCGTGCCCGTCCGGTACCGCTCCATGGTGGGCATCATCCCCATGCTGTCGGCTGCTGTCATCGACGAAGGGATGCTCAATCAATCACTGGATGTCGGCAAGAAATTCGCCGACTTCCTCGACCGCCACGGCCTGGCCGACTCCGCGAAGCTCGGCGAGGTGGGCCTGGTCCGCGGTGCGCCCGGCAACCGGCATCTGCTGCTCAGCGTCGTCGGCATCGACCGCCTTGAGACACTATTCGCCAAGCTCTTCGACAACAACGAGTTCCTGTCCCCATATGGGCTGCGGGCCCTGTCGGCCTACCACCGCGACCATCCGTATCAGCTCGACGTCGAGGGTTTTACCGCCACGGTCGACTACGAGCCTGCCGAGTCCACCACCGACATGTTCGGCGGGAACTCCAACTGGCGCGGACCGCTCTGGTTCCCGCTGAACTACCTGGTGGTCAGCGTGCTTGATCGCTACTACCGATTCTTCGGTGACGAGCTCACCATCGAGTACCCGACCGGCTCGGGACACCAGCTGCCCCTCGACCTGATCGCCGCCGACCTGCAAGACCGGCTCATCTCCATCTTCACCGTCGGCCCCGACGGGCGGCGGCCGTGCTTCGGGGGGGTCGACCGCCTCCAGCACGACCCGGCATGGAAAGACAACCTGCTGTTCAACGAGTATTTCCACGGCGACAACGGCGCCGGGCTCGGCGCCTCGCACCAGACCGGATGGACCGGGCTGATCGCGGACGTGATCCGCCGCCGACACGGCGCCGTCAGGTCCGTCGGCGACGTGATCCGCGGCATAGCCCCGCAGGCAGGGCCATGACACCATCTACGGTGCAGCCCGCGAACCCAGGCAGGCCGTTCCCGCTCGGTGCGACCGTGGGCGGCGGCGGGACGAACTTCGCGGTAGCGGCCGGTGCCGCTGACAGTGTGCTGCTGTGCCTGTTCGACGACAACGGCACCGAGAACCAGATTCCGCTGCTGGATTACGACGCGGGTGTCTGGCACGGTTTCGTGCCCGGCGTCGGCACAGGTCAGGCGTACGGGTACCGCGCCGCTGGCCGTTATGATCCGGGCTCGGGTTTGCGCTTCAACCCGGCGAAGCTGCTGCTCGACCCCTACGCTCGGGCGTTCGCCGGTGCGGTGAGATTCGGGCCCGAGGTGCTCGGGTACGCGGTCGGCGGCGACCCGGACGTGCCGAGCACGCTCGATTCGGCGACGCACGTGCCGCGCAGCCTCGTCGTGGACGACATATTCAGCTGGCGGGACAACGCCCGGCCCAGCCGCAGTTACGCGGACACCGTCGTCTACGAGCTGCACGTGAAGGGCTTTACGATGCGTCACCCTGGGGTGCCGCCGCCGCTGCGTGGCACCTACGCCGGGCTGAGCCAGGAGGCGGCCATCGGCTATCTGCTCGACCTCGGCGTGACGGCCGTCGAACTGCTGCCGGTGCATGAGAGCGTGCCGGAAGCCTTTCTGCTGGAGCGCGGGCTGACGAACTACTGGGGTTACAACACGATCGGATACTTCGCGCCGCATCAGGCCTACTCAGCCGAGGTGCAGACCGGGCGGCCCGGAGGCCAGGTCGGCGAATTCAAGTCGATGGTCGACGCCTTGCACGGGGCCGGGCTCGAGGTCCTGATTGATGTCGTCTTCAACCACACGGCCGAGGCGGACCATACCGGCCCCACGCTCTGCTACCGGGGTCTGGACAATGCCGCCTACTACCGTCTCGACCCCGACGACCCTCGCCATTACGTCGACACGACCGGCTGTGGCAACTCGCTCAACGTCGGCGACCCGCGCACTCTTCAGCTGATCATGGACTCGCTGCGCTACTGGGTGACGCAGATGCATGTCGACGGCTTCCGGTTCGACCTCGCTCCCACCCTCGCCCGCCAGGAAGGCGCGTTCGACCAGAGGTCGGCGTTCCTCGACCTGGTCTCACAGGATCCCGTCGTGTCCAGGGTCAAGCTGGTGGCGGAGCCCTGGGACGTCGGGCAGATGGACAGCTACGACCTGGGCGGGTTCCCGCCGGTGTGGCGTGAGTGGAATGGCAAGTACCGCGACACCATGCGAGACTTCTGGCGCAGCCACCCGGTCGGTCTCGGTGAGTTCGCGAACCGGTTCTGCGGATCGGCGGACATGTACGGCCGAGCACGGCGCAGGCCGACTGCTTCGGTGAACCTGATCACTGTCCATGACGGTTTCACCCTGCGCGACCTGGTCTCCTATAACGATAAGCACAACGAGGCCAATGGGGAATCAAATCGCGACGGGACGAGCGACAACCGCTCGTGGAACTGCGGCGCGGAGGGTCCGACCGATGACCCTGAGGTACTGGGCCTGCGGGCGCGTCAATCCCGTGCCATGCTCACCACGCTGCTGCTTTCGTTCGGTATCCCGATGCTGCTTGGCGGCGACGAGATGGGCCGTACGCAGCAGGGGAACAACAATGCCTACTGCCAAGACAATGAGATCACGTGGTTCAACTGGGCCGACGTGGACGCCGGACTGCTCGCGTTCAGCAGGCAACTGGTGGCCTTCCGGCATGCCCACCCGGTGTTCCGCCGGCAGCGGTTCCTGGCCGGGGCTGAGGCCTCCGAGCTTGGCTGGTTCACACCAGCCGGCAGTGCGATGACCGCGGCGGACTGGTCGGACCGCAACGCCCTCGCCGTCGCGCTGTATCTCGACGGATCCGACGACCCGGACCGGGCGGCGGACGGCACGCCGATGCTCGACGACGATTTCCTCGTCCTGGTCAACGCATGGTGGGAACGGCTCGGCTTCACCGTCCCGGCCACCCGCCCCGCGCAAGCCTGGCAGACCGTGATCGACACCTACGATCCCGCCAGACCCAAGGGCGCGACGGTGTTTCGTGCGGGAGACCAGCTGACCACTGACCCCCGGTCGATCGTCGTGCTTCGCGGGTCCACGCATACGGTGCCCTCATGACGAACCCGAGTGTGCCGTACTGATCTGCGCGTTCGGCGAATCGCACGCTCACGGGAATACCTCGCTGCAGACACTGTCGTAGGCGTCGGCGCCTATGACCAGATGCGGTTCGGCGCGGTTTGGCATCAGCAGCCCACAAGCGAACGCGGCGAAGCGCACGAGGTCAAAGTCCCTAGAATCCGCGGTCATGGTGAGCGTTCTGTTCGCCTTTGCCGCTGCCTTTACGAGCGCTGTCAATGTTGTCACCCAGCACGTGGCCAGCACCGCGGCGCCTGTGAAGGACAAGGGATGGCGACTGGCGCGGTACCTGATCGGCAGCCCGCTGTGGCTGTTCGGGGTCGGCGCCATGATTGGCAGCTTCGTGTTCCAGGCGCTTGCGCTCTACAACGGGCGGCTGTCGGTGGTGCAATCGATCCTGGTCACCGAGCTGGTCTTCTCGCTCGTCATCGGATCCCTCTGGCTGCGGCGCGACGTGCTGCCGGCAGCCTGGGTATCGGCGTCGGTGACGTCCGCGGGGCTCGCCGTCTTCTTGATCATGGCTGAACCGAGGGGCGGTCATCCCGCCGCGACCGCGCAAGCCTGGCTGCCGGCGCTGCTCACCTGTGGCGGCCTCACGGGCCTGTTTGCTGTCCTGGCCGGCCGGGGATCACCGGTCAGACGCGCCGCGCTGTACGCGACGGCTTCGGGGATCGTGTGGGCCGCCCTGGCCACGTTCCTGAAGTCGGCGACGGACGTGCTCGCCGCGAACGGGGTGCCGGCGGTCCTGGCGCACGGGGCGGTGTACGGCGTGGTGGTGGCTGGACTCCTGGGCACGGTGCTGACCCAGGCCGCCCTGCACTACGGCCCGCTGGCCGTCTCCCAACCGCGCATGGTGATCGTCAATCCCTTCCTCAGCATCATCCTGGGCGTCTGGCTCTACGGCGAGCACTTCGTCGGCGGCCCGGTGCAGATCAGCCTGGGCGCACTGGGCTTCGCTGTGATGGTCGTCGGAGTCGTGTTCCTGGCCAAGACGGCGCCGTCGTTCGAGGCAACGCCCGTCGCACCGTCCGACTCGACCGAATGATGCACAGACGGGTGCCCAAGCGACAACCCGAGCCCGGCGGACCCAAGGCGTGGCGCCGCCTGGACGAGGCTTACTGGGGCTGCGGATCCCGTGGGGAGCCGACCGGCGAGCGCAGTATGACCTTCTTGCCGCCGCAACGGATTCGGGCGACTCTGGCTACGTCAGGGACGCGTCGATGACGTGTCGCGGGCAGGTCGCGGAGGTTTGTCTGGTGTCCGGAGGCACATTCGATGCTGGACAAATGCCAGTCGGCGTCTTTGTAGGCCTCAGCACCCTGGATGTTATCCATCACGTGCAGGCCGCACCTGGAGTCAACCAGAAGGTGACTGCTCGCGCGCAATCGGTGGCGGCCGGCGGCCCGGCGACGAATGCCGCGGTGACCTTCGCTGCCCTCGGCGGCGATGCGGTGCTGATCACGGCACTCGGTGTCGGTGCGGTGGCGCACATCATCAGGTCCGATCTCGAAGCGTGCCGTGTTCGCATCGTCGATGTCGCGCCAGATCAGGTGGATCGGGCTGCGATCTCGTCGATCACCGTCCTCGAGCGAACCGGTGAGCGCTCCGTAGTTTCCGTGGACGCCGGTACCAGCGCCCTTGACACGGTGCCGGACTTGACCGAGACCGCGGCCACCGCGGAGGTGGTCCTGGTCGACGGGCATCATCCAGCGCTGGCTGAGGAAGCCAGCCGGGCCGCGCACGCCGCATCGGTACCGCTCGTGATCGACGCCGGACGCTGGAAGCCGATCATGAGCCGGGTGATATCGCGCGCTGACGTCGTGATCTGTTCGACCGATTTCCGCTACACCGGCACAGATGACTACGTGTCATCGGTACGCGCTTTGATCGAGCACGGCGCGACTACGGTGATCGTCACGCGCGGCGGGGATCCGGTCCGTTGGTGGCATGCCGGCGAGTCCGGTTCGGTAGCTCCGCCGTCGGTCCACGTCGTCGACACGGCCGGCGCCGGCGACGTGTTCCACGGTGCCTACTGTTACCTCACCACCCAACCGAGGTACGCCGACATTGTCAGCCGGGTCGCCGCCGCATGCCGCGTGGCATCGATCAAGTGCAGCTATCCCGGTACGCGCAGGTGGCTCAATCACCTTCCAGATCACGCGACTCTCTTGCGCTGATGCCAACGGAACCTGACGCGTGGCGCGCGGAACGTCATCCAACGACATCGAGCCGGCGCGCACCATGCGTCACGTCACGTGGTGATTTGCTTGACGTAGCGGTGACATGGAACGGGAATAGGTCCCGTGTCGCTCGCTGCGGGATAGTCGAAGATACCCGCATCAGTCCACCCGCTGCGTTCATAGAATCTCCGGGCTCGCGTATTGCCATCAACGACTGCGAGCCATGCTCGCTGATGGCCGTTCACCTCGACGAGCCGCTCCGCTTCCCCGAGCAGGACGGCTGCCACGCCGGCCCCGCGGCACTGTCTCGACACGTAGACCTGTTCGACCTCGTCCTCGACCACCATCACGAACCCCACAATGTGGTCATCGACATTCCCGACAACGGTGTCGCCAACACGCTGCGCGGCGCGAAATCCGAACGATTCCTCGGTTCGTATCGCCACAAGATCGTCAGGAACATGCCCCAGGTGGGCGTCGCACCACCCCTCGTACCAGATCTGCGCGATTGCCTCCGAGTCCTCAACACGCGCGGGACGAAGAGCCACAACGGCACCATCGGTTGACACCCGGGCCACTGTAGCGGCCAGGGTGCCCGCAGCTTCGCGCGCGCGAACCGATGAGTTCGCCGCCTGCGAGCCGTCTACCGCTTTGACGGCACGGATCACCAGCGAGGAGAAGCGAGATGTCCCGACAGACGATCGACGAGACCGGCGCCGAGTTCACGATCACCCGCACCGTGGACGCGACCAGAGCACGTCGACGAGGTGACACGATGACGTCGGCGATCAGCGTTGACGGGCTGGTCCGGCACTTCGACGGCCTCACGGCGGTCGATCACGTGGACCTCGATGTGCAGCGCGGGGAGATCTACGGATTCCTGGGGCCGAACGGCGCGGGGAAGTCCACCACCGTGCGCATTCTGTGCACGCTGCTCACGCCCAGCTCCGACCGGGCGATGGTGGCCGGTCATGACGTGGCCACCGAGCCGGGCCAGGTGCGGCTGCGTATCGGCGCCGCGTTGCAGGAGGCAGCCCTGGATCCGAAGCAGACCGGCGTCGACTTGCTGCGCCTGCAGGGCAGGCTGTACGGCCTCACGCGCGGCGAGATCAACCGCCGGCTCGGCGAGCTCGCGCAGCTCGTCGACATCGGCGATGCGCTCGCGCGGCCGATCGGCACGTACTCCGGCGGGATGCGCCGCCGCCTCGACCTCGCGGCGGCCCTGGTGCACGGCCCGCAGGTGCTGTTCCTGGACGAGCCGACGACCGGCCTCGACCCGGTGAGCCGGGCGCGGATGTGGGAGGAAGTCCGCCGGCTCAACCGTGAGCTGGACATGACCATCTTCCTGACCACCCAGTACCTGGAGGAGGCCGACGAGCTGGCCGACCGGGTGGGAATCATCGACGGCGGCCGGCTCGTCGCCGAGGGCACGCCTGAGCAGCTGAAGCGCAGCGTAGGTAACGACGTGATCGTCGCGCAGGTCGACGGCCAGGCGCAGGCATGCCGTGAGGCGGTGCAGGGCGTCGCGGGCGTACGGGGCGTCGACGTGCGCGGCGAAGAGCTGGTGATAACCGCCGCCGACGGCGCAGCCGCGATCGGGCCGGTGGCGGTCGCGCTCAGCCGGGTCGCACCCGTTCGCGACCTCACCCTGCGCACCACCACCCTCGACGACGTGTTCCTCGAACTGACTGGTAATCACATCCGTTCGACTGATCACGAATCGGACGACCGCGATTCCACGGAGGTGGACCGATGACCGCTGTTAGCTACTTCGACCTGAAAAAGTCGGCGCGGATCTCATCGACTGGGTCAGCCGAAACCGGCTCGACTCCGTCCGGCTACTGATCAGATCTCCTTGTTTTGTAGGGGATTCGGCTCGGCGTGCCGTCGGGTTGGAGGTCTAGTCTTGCGGGATCATGGTCTCGGCGGTGGTCGGGTCGAGCCGGGAGTGCGGATGCTGCGGACGCGGGCGGAGCAGGTCAGCTTGTGGGAGGCGGTGCTGCCTGAGCAGGTGCGGCGACTGCCGGAGGAGCTGGCACGGGTGGATCGCCTGCTCGATGACCCGGCGTTCTTTGCGCCGTTCGTGGCGTTCTTCGACCCACGAGTGGGCCGGCCGTCTACGCCGATGGAGACCTACCTGCGGTTGATGTTCTTGAAGTTCCGGTATCGGCTGGGCTTCGAGTCGCTGTGCCGGGAGGTGACCGACTCGATCACGTGGCGGCGGTTCTGCCGGATCCCGCTGGATGGGTCGGTGCCGCACCCGACGACATTGATGAAGCTGACGACGCGCTGCGGCACGGCCGCAGTGGATGGGCTGAATGAAGCGCTGCTGGCGAAGGCGGCCGAGGCGAAGCTGCTGCGCACCACGCGGCTGCGCGCGGACACGACGGTGGTGCCGGCGAACGTCGCCTACCCGACCGATTCGGGGTTGTTGGCCAAGGCGGTGCGGCGGATCGCGGCGACCGGCCGGCGGATCCAGGCCGCTGGTGGCGCGACGCGCACCAAGGTCCGGGACCGGTCCCGGGTGGCCGGCAAACGGGCGCACGGGATCGCGGCGAAGCTGCGCCTGCGCGCCGCGGCGGGGCGTGACGAGGCGCAGGCCACGGTGCGGCGGATCACCGGGGAACTGGCCGGGCTGGCCGAGAAGGCCGCCCGCGACGCCGAGCGGCTGCTCAGCAACGCCCGCCGGGCGCTGCGCGGTGCCCAGCTCAAGGCCGAACGGCTTGCGGCAGTGGGGGTGCGTGACGCGGCGGCGGGCCGGCGCCGCGGACGACTGCGGCGGGCGGTCAATGACCTGGTCGAGCTGCTGGAAGCGACCCTGCGCATCGCCGCGCAGACCCGGCAACGCGTCGCCGGCACAACACCGGATGGGGCGACACGGCGGGTCAGCCTGCACGACCCGGACGCCCGCCCGATCGCCAAGGGCCGCCTCGGCAAGCCGGTCGAGTTCGGGTACAAGGGCCAGGTCGTGGACAACGACGACGGCGTCGTGCTCGACCACACCGTCGAGCCTGGCAACCCCGCCGACGCGCCGCAGCTCGCCCCCGCCGTCGGACGCGTCATCCGTCGTACGAACCGCCGCCCCCGCACGGTAACCGCGGATCGCGGCTACGGAGAGAAGAAGGTCGACGACGACCTGCACGCGCAAGGTGTGCGCACCGTCGTCATCCCCCGCAAAGGCAGACCCGGCACGGCCCGCCAGGCCGAGGAACGCAGGCCCGCGTTCCGGCGGACCGTGAAATGGCGAACCGGCAGCGAAGGCCGGATCAGCAGCCTCAAACGCGGGTACGGATGGGACCGCACCCGCCTCGACGGCACCCAGGGAGCCCGGATCTGGGCCGGCCACGGGGTCTTGACCCACAACCTGGTCAAGATCGGCAACCTCGCCAGCTGAACCACCCACCGGCGACGATCAACACCATCCGACCCACCCGCCGGCCAGCCGCCCGACGACCACACTCACCGACGCCCGACTTTTTCAGGTCTAAGTAGCTACGCCGCGGTTTCGCTCGAGCAGCCGACCCGCGTCGACGCGCGTCGCGCGCATCCGCTGCGCGACGTCGCGTCGATCGCCGGACGGGCGCTGCGCGCGGCGCCACGCGAGCTCGAGACCGTCATCCCGCCGATCTTCATCGCAGTGTTCTTCTTCGTCGTGAACATCGGCACGTTGCAGCGGCTGACCGAAAGCCACATCACCGGCTTCGACATCAAAGCCTTCATGCTGCCGACGGCGATCCTGCTCGGCGTCACCGGCGTCTCGCGCGCGGGCTCGCTGGTGCTCGACATCCAGAACGGCTACCTCGACCGGCTGCTGCTGACTCCGGTGCGCCGGCTGGCCATCCTGCTCGGACTGATGATCGCCGACGTGGCCATCGCGTGCGCGCTGATGCTGCCCATCCTCGGGCTCGCGCTCGCGCTCGGAGTGCGGATGGAGTCAGGCCTGCTTGGCGCGGCCCTGTTCCTGCTGATGGGCTGCGCGTGGAGCCTCGCGTTCGCCGCGTTCGGCTACGCCATCGCCCTCAAGACCGGAAACCCGGCGGCGGTGAACTCCAGCTTCCTGCTGTTCTTCCCATTCCTGTTCATGACGTCCTCGTACGTCCCGCGTAGTCAGCTGACCGGATGGCTGGGCGACGTCGCCGGCTGGAACCCCGTCACGTACGTGCTGGAGGGGCTGCGCTCGCTCGTCACCGGCGGGTGGCAATGGGCGACTCTCGGCAAGGCATGGCTGGCCATCGCCGTCGTGGCCGTGGTGAGCCTGTCCCTGTGCCTGGCCGCGCTGCGCGGCCGGACCCGGCGCGGCTGACCGAGCTGCCTCGCGGGGCCGGCCGTTCGTCGCAGCGATGAGTTCTCGCGGGAAGGAACGTCCAACTCATATGGCCAGCGTGCTTGACGCTCCGCGGGTAATGTCCGAAGGCGTGACCACCACGCTCGCTCTAGAGGACCTGGAGGTGTACCGCCGCGAGCTGACCGGCTACTGCTACCGGATGCTCGGCTCCAGCTTCGAGGCCGAGGATGCGGTCCAGGAGACGTTCCTGAAGGCGTGGCGCTTCGGTGACAGCTTCGAAGGCCGGTCGTCCATACGATCGTGGCTCTACCGGATCGCGACGAACGTGTGCACCGACATGCAGCGTGGCGCCCAGCGGCGGGCCCGGCCGATGGAGCTCGGGCCGGCCTCCCCGCCGGACGAGTCACACCTGGGGTCCTTCCTGCCCGAGGCGGTGTGGGTCTCGCCGATCGGGGACGACCGGGTCATGCCCGACAGCGCCGATCCGGCCGAGATCGCGATCACCCGCGAGTCGATCCGGCTCGCGTTCGTGACGGCGCTGCAGCACCTGCCCGCCCGGCAGCGGGCGGCGTTGATCCTGTGCGAGGTGCTGCGCTGGCAGACCGCCGAGGTCGCCGAACTGCTGGACACCAGCGTGGCCGCGGTCAACAGCGCGCTGCAGCGGGCCCGGGCGACGATGTCGGCGCTACCGGTCGACGCCCGCCCGTTGGACGTTCCGGGTGACGACGCCGAGCTGCTCGCCCGCTATGTCGAAGCCTTCGAGCGCTACGACATCGAATCCTTCGTCACCTTGCTGCACGAGGACGCGATCCAATCCATGCCGCCATACGCGATGTGGCTGCAGGGGGCAGAGAACATCGGGCGGTGGATGGTGCTGCCCGGGCCGAGCGCCTGCCGTGGCTCGCGGATGGTGCCGGTCTGCGAGGTCAACGGCTGCCCGGCGTTCGCGCAGTTCCGGCCCGACCCGGCCGGCGGCTACTACGGCTGGGCGCTGCAGGTTCTGGAGATCTCAGCCGGGCGAGTCAGCGCGATCAACTCGTTCCTGGACGCCGACCGGCTGTTCCCGACCTTCGGTTTGCCCGCTCGTTTGCCCGCGTAGCCGGCTCAGTCCGACCAGCTCGAGCAACGCGTCGAACTCAGCCGATACGTCGGACATCGCGATGCTGCCGCCGTGCCTGCCCGCCGCGAGCCGCAGCCGAGCCATCTGGTCGATCACGGCCAGGTCGGGCGCTGCGCACCCACCCAGCCTCCAGCGGCACAGCGCCGAGCCGTCCGGCCCGAACACCGTGACCCGACACCACACTTCGCCAACAGCCATCACCCTATGGACGAGCGCCAGCCACCGAACTCATCGCGGAGGACTCACGGGCACGGCCGGTGCGCAGCGGCGCGTCAGCTCGCTTCCTCGCGCGGTGCGGGAAGCGCGGACGTGACGTCGAACAGCGCGAGGTCGGCGGCGGCGCGCCCGGCGGCCCACCCGGCTGCATTGCCGACGGTAATGTCCGTGGCAACCAGATGTGGGAAGTGCTCGCGCAGCGCGTCGTCGACAGCGCGTGTCCGGGCCGCCAGCACCGGCAGCAATCGTGACTGGTCGGCGTCAGCTTGTACCGTCTGGGCCGCCTCGCGCAGCCGCTCGCGAATGCGCGAGGCGTAGGCAACGAGGAACGACTGACGGAACGAGCGTGTCCGCGAGACCCCGTTGCGGGCGAGCTGCGGGCCCGCCGCGGCGAGCGATCGCGTTGCCTGCACCAGCAACGACGTGGCGAGCACGTTGACCAGTCGCAGGTCGGTGTCGTCGCCGATGACGGTCAGGTAGCCGGCCTGCTCGGCCAGCACCGTGCGGCATCGGTTGGCCTCGGCGACCGCGGTGACCAGCATCGACTTGGCGCGGACGTACGGCGCCGCGAGCCACATCCGCCGCAGGCTGGCGTGGGGTCTGCGCCGGGGCTGGGCCAGCATGGCGTGGTCGATCGCGTACCGGCTCATCAGCTCCTGTGCCTTTGCGCTGAGCGCCTCGGCCTCCTCGTCGAACTCGGTGGCCTCGGCCTTGGCCAGCAAGCCGCGAACCTTGGCGAGCATCCGCTCCTCTGCCGCATCCGGTTCGGCACCCGCCGTCACGGCCGCCCCCGGCGGTGGCAGCGACGGTTCCAACCGGAACAGCGAGCTCATCAACACGAACGTGTCAAGGGCAATCGCCAGCGCCGGCAGGCCGTCATGCCTGTGCCTGCTCGCCCACTGCCCGAACAGCGGCCGGCGCTGGTCCCACCACACCTGCGCGCCCACCCCGGCGAGCTCGGCCAGCCAGCGCGGATCGACGCGCTGCGCCGGGTACGCCGCCGTAGCGGCGGCGATGACGTCGACGAGGTAGCTGGTTGGTGCCGCATCGAGATGTCGCTGTGCAGTCTCGCGCAGATCCACTGGCGTCCAGCCGGCGTGGAAGAGCGCATCCGCGAGTTCGAGCGCCAGCGCGTCTACGGCGCGTTCGACGGCGGGCGGCGACTCTCGCCACAGGCCGGCCAGACCGCTCGCGACGCACTCGGCCACGGGTCGACCGAGCAGGCCCAGCCCCACGGCGGACCGCAGTGCGAGCGCCGCGTAGTCGTCCAACGCCGCGTCGTCCAACGCCGCGGCGGTCGGCCCGCCCGCCCGACCATGCCGCTGCCGAGTGGCGAAACGGTGTTGCCGCGCAGCACGGTCACGACGCTTGGCGGCTCGACGCTCCTTGTTGCGCTGTCCCATGCAGGCAGCGTGCCGGACCCATCCGACAGAATCCGCGAGAACACGCCGCGTGAAACAGATGAGGCGAATGTGGTCTGGGACTGCGCGGCTGAGCGCTGCTCACGGCACAACGTCATGCGCGGGTCAAGCCGGCGGTCATTGCGCGAGGATGCGCAGGATCCGCCGAAGGTGACGCCGGTCCGCAGTGCTGAGGGCGCCGAAGAATCGATCCGCCTCGGCCGTCCGGGCCGCCTGGATGTCTTCGGTCACCCGCCGGCCCTCGTCGGTCAAGCCGACCAGTATGGCCCGTCGGTCCCGTACGTCCGGCTGGCGGGCCACGTAGCCATGACCCTCGAGGACATCGACCACCTCGGTGGCCGACCGCGGCGCAATATGCAGCCGCTCCGACAGGTCACCCAGCCGCATCGGCCCATCCGTCCGCAATACGGCGAGGGCACGAGCGTGCGACGGCGAGATGTCCCACGGCGCCAAGGTCTCCCGGGAGCGTTGCCGCAGTCGCCGGGTCGCCGCCCAGAAGTCGTCCGCGAGGCTGTCCTCGCGACCGGCGCGTTCCCGACCCGGCATGCGGAATAGCCTAGCCCAGGTTCTTGTTCGACCTCATGATGAGGCTACCTCAGCACTGTAGGTAGCCCGGGACGAGAGCGAATCGTCCCCGATACAGAACCTGGTGATGTCCTTGGAAGCCACCGCTATGAACCGGGGCCGCCGATCGGCCGGCCCATCCGCCATCACGGCCGCCGAGCGGGCCGAGGCCAAGAGCGTCTCGCTGCGCCGCGTCGGCGCCTTGTTCCGGCCACATCGGACGCAGCTGGCAATCGTCATGGCGATACTCGTCGCGTCGTCCATCGCCTCGATGGCCTCGCCGTTCCTACTGCGCTCCGTGATCGACACCGCGCTGCCGCGGCGCAACGTGCCACTGCTCGCCTGGCTGGTCGCCGGCATGCTTGCGGTGGCCGCAATCACCGCCGCGTTCGGCGTTGCGCAGACCTGGATCGCCACGTTGGTCGGGCAGCTGGTCATGCACCGGCTGCGGTCCGACGTCTTCACGCACCTGCAGCGCCAATCCGTCGGGTACTTCACCCGCACGCGTACCGGTGAGGTGCAGTCGCGCATCACGAACGACATCGGCGGCATGCAGTCGGTCGTCACGTCGACGGCCACGTCGATCGCGTCGAACCTGACCACGGCCGTCGCCACCGCGGTGGCGATGGCCGCGCTGTCGTGGCGGCTGTCGCTGATCTCCTTGGTCGTCATGCCGCCGGCCATCTATCTGACTCGCAAGGTGGCCGCCCTGCGCCGCGAGATCACCGCGCAACGCCAGCGCGAGCTCGCCGACCTCAACGTCACGATCGAGGAGGGCCTGTCGATCAGCGGCATCCAGCTCAGCAAGACCATGGGCACCGGCCCCGCGCTGATCCGGCGCTTCGTCGAATCGTCCGCGCGGCTGATCGATCTCGAGCTGCGCTCCGAGCTGGCCGGCCGCTGGCGGATGGCCTCGATGAGCATCATCTTCGCGGCGATCCCGGCCGTGATCTATCTCAGCGCGGGCCTGCCCGCGACGAGTGGGCACATGAGCATCGGCACGCTGGTCGCGTTCACCGCGCTGCAGAACACCCTGTTCCGTCCATTGATGGGCTTGCTCAACGTGGGCGTCTCGGTGACCAGCTCGCTGGCCTTGTTCGCGCGGATCTTCGAGTACCTAGACCTGCCCGTGGAAGTCGACGACCCAGCGGCGCCGAGCGACGTCGACCGGGAGGAGATTTCGGGCCACGTGCAGCTGCTCGACGTGACGTTCGCGTACGACGGCAGCGATACCGCAACGCTCGCCGGTATCAACCTCGACATTCCCGCCGGGACGACCCTCGCCCTGGTCGGCGAGACCGGGTCGGGCAAGAGCACCCTCGCCGCGCTCATCGCCCGGCTCTGCGACCCGACTGCCGGGCGTGTCCTGATCGACGGCATCGACGTGCGCGACATGCGCCTCGCCGACCTCGCCTCGATCATCGGCGTGGTGAGCCAGGAGACCTACCTGCTGCACACCACGGTGCGCGAGAACCTGCGCTACGCCAACCCAGAGGCCACTGACGCCGAGATCGAGGACGCTGCGCGAGCCGCGCAGGTGCATGACCTGATCGCCGGGCTGCCCGACGGCTATGACACCGTGGTCGGCTCCCGTGGCCATCGGTTCTCCGGCGGGGAGAAGCAGCGCATCGCGATCGCGCGGACGCTGCTGCGCGATCCGAAGATCCTCGTGCTGGATGAGGCGACGAGCGCCCTGGACACTCAGACCGAACGCGCCGTTCAGCAGGCTTTCGACGACCTCTCCCGCGGCCGCACCACGATCACCATCGCGCATCGGCTGTCCACGGTTCGCAACGCGGACCAGATCGTCGTCCTCGACCAGGGCCGTATCGTCGAAACTGGTACACACCACAGCCTGGTCGCCGACAACGGCCACTACGCCGCTCTGGCGGCGTAGCGCGACTCAACGCAAGTGTGGGCAGGGCCGAGCAGCGGCAGGTCGGCGGCGCTGAGCCCTTGCCGAGTGCACGAACGTTCTGGCTCGGCCGAACTGCGCTACTCGATCCGGGTGGCGATGGGTGTGCCGACCTCGACCGTGCGGCCGACCGTACAGAGCCGATCATGCGACTTGCGCACCGCGTCCGGTAGCAGTGCCCGTGCCTGCTCGCCGCCTTCACTGTTTGGAAATACGATCCGGAAGGTCAGTCCGATATCGGTGAGCCGGTTGCCATCCGCGTCGCGAATCTTCTCCGCGTCGACGATCACGTTGAACGCCTCAGGCTCAGCCCGGCGCGACGTCAGGATGTCGACGTCGATCGCGGTGCAGCCCCCGATCGCGGCCAGCAGCAGCTCTGTGGGTGTGAAGTCCGTCCCGTCCCCGGTACCGAGCATGAGCGTGCCGCCTCGGGCGTTGGTGACGGTGAACCTGCCGTTCGTGAGCCGCTCGACGGCCACGGTGCGGTGCGCACAACCAGTCGCCATGGCCACACCTTGCCAGACGCCGCTGGATGGACGAGCGTTCCGCCCGCAAACTCCGTTGGTCCCCGACCTGGACCGATGAGTTCTCGCCGCCCCGGACGTCATAACTATGTGTCGACAGCTCGAGGAAGGATGCGCAGCCATGCAACCCATCACGCCGTGCCTGTGGTTCGACGACCAAGCCGAGGAGGCCGCGACCTTCTACACATCGATCTTCCCGAACTCGAAGATCGTGACCGTCGCGCATTACGGCGAGGCGGGACCGCGACCCGCCGGCATGGTCATGACGGTGGACTTCGAACTGCAGGGCCAGCCGTTCGTGGCGCTCAACGGGGGATCGGACTTCACCTTCACCGAGGCCATCTCGTTCCAGGTTGGCTGCGCGTCTCAGGGCGAGGTCGACCGCTATTGGAACCTGCTGGCCGACGGCGGCGAGGAGGGACCGTGCGGCTGGCTCAAGGACCGGTACGGCCTGTCCTGGCAGATCGTCCCCACCGAGCTGCCGGCGCTGTTGAACGACCCCGATGCGACGAAGGCGCAGCGAGTCATGGCGGCGCTGCTCGGCATGAGGAAGCTCGACATTTCCGCGCTGCACGCCGCGTACGCAAACGAGTAAACCAGTTCATCTGTCCAGAGATCGAGTGGAGGGGAGGCGATCGTCGTGCCGAACGAAGTCGAGATCAAGATGACCATGCGTGGCTTCGAGGTCACGATCGGCGGGCGCACCGCACGCTTCCCGCACCTCGACGAGGCGTGCGCCTTCGCCCAACAGCGACTGCGGCAGGCACAGCAACTGCGTGAACTGGCCGCCCGCTGCGAGTAGCCGGCGCCGCGGATCGCCGGGGTCGGCCGGCTCCGTCAGGACAGGTCGCGGCGCCAGGTCAGGTTTCCGGTTCTAGCAGAACGAGCGGAATCTGCCGACCGGTCCTGCGCTGGTAGGCGGCATAGTTCTGATGATCGGCGACGACCAGCGGCCACAAGCGGGCCCGCTCCTCGGAATCGGCGATCCGCGCTCTCATGCGCCGCTTGGCCGTCCCCCTCAGCGCCACGTCAACCTCGGGGTTGTCCCGCAGGTTCAGAAACCACGCCGGAGACCTGTCGGCACCGCCGCGGGATGCCACCACGACCAGGGTCGTCCCCTCCTGCACCGGTGACGTCAGCATCACCGAGTGCGGCCGGCCGCTCTTACGCCCTATCGTGGTGAGCTCGAGCACCGGCATGTGCAGCGCTTCCCACCCTGCACGACCTCCGCTGATCTTGAGCAGGCCGCGATGGGCGGCGTTCATGACCTTGAACTCGAAATCGGTAGGCATATCCGCAAGCTAACCCGATCTACCGCGCGGTAGGTCAGCGTGCATCACGATCACCAACCTCGACGGAGAAATCCACTCGTTTCACTGCTCCGATCGGAATTACCGTGATGCTCGAATCGTTCGGAGAAAACCCGATGAAGCCATCCGTCTGGAGTCGCCGAGTCACCTCCTCGGCGAACGAAGGCAAGTCGTTGCCGAAGCGGGAGTAGGCGCCGTGCCGGGGCCACAGTTCCGCCGCGTCGAACACCACGGTCGTCTGCTGCAGCAGGTGAAGCGTCACGCGCATGAGGGAGGGGTCGGCGGCGCTCATCTGCTTATGGTGTCGGTTGTGCGGCAGGCGCACCAGCGCCGCGGCGCTACTGCTCGCGGGCCGGCGGCTGGGGGAGCAGTCCGCGCAGCGTGCGTGTGCCCCGAACATCGACCATCGCGGGCTCGGCCAGCCCCTTGTCGACCATCTGCCGCGCACAGGCGTCGACCAGGCGAGCGCTCGCACCGAACCGTCGCGCCAGGTCGCCGATGGTCGCCGGGCGGTCGTCGACCCGCATTCCCCGAAGGACCTTGAGAATCTGCTGTTCGAGATCTAGGGGCATGCTTCGACCTTAGCCCTGTTCGGCTGGCTAGGCGCGATCGAGTACCACCCGGCCGCGCACCCGCAGAGGCTCGCCTAACGCGTGCAGGTGCCGAAGTGCCGCGGCGTACGAGCACGATTCGTTGCGCAGTGCGCAGGCTCGGCCGGGGCATGTTCGGGAACAGGTGATGCTCGACCTGGTAGTTGAGCCCGCCGAGCAGCAAGTCGGTAAACCACCCGCCACGGACGTTCCGGGACGTGAGCACCTGCCGGCGAAGGTAATCGATCTCGCGTCCTGCCGGGACCGTCGGCATGCCCTTGTGGTTCGGGGCGAACGAGCAGCCCATGTAGAGGCCGAACACGCCTTGGTGAATCGCCAGGAACACCAGTGCCTTCACCGGCGACAGCACGAGCAGCAGGCCACCGAGGTAGCCGACGACGTGCAGCGAGAACAGCGCCAGCTCGGTACGCCGGTAGCGGCGCGTCCGTCCATCGAGTAACGACCGTGCGCTCGCCGCGTGCAGGTTGAGGCCCTCGAGCGTCAGCAGCGGGAAGAACAGCCACGCCTGGTGGCGGGTGAACAGCTGGCCCAGCGCGCCGCCGCGGTCCGCCACCTGGTCGTTGGTGAACGTCAGTAACCCGTCGCCGATGTCTGGGTCGCGGCCCTCGTGGTTGGGATGCGAGTGGTGCCTGTTGTGCTTGTCGACCCACCAGCCGAAGCTCAGGCCGACGAGCAGATCGCCGGCCACGATGCCGACGGCGTCGTTCGCCCGCCGGGAGCGGAAAACCTGTTGATGTCCACCATCATGGCCCAGGAACGCGACCTGGGTGAAGACCAGGCCCAGCACGGCTGCGACCATCGTCTGGTACCAGGAGTCGCCGACGAACACGAAATCGCCAATTCGGCAGCTGTGGATCGGGCGTGGGGTCGAGCGTGTTACGGTTGTAGCTGGTTGTTGGCAACCTTCCTTCACGTCATCGCGCGCAGGATGTTTGCAGCGCGGACTTCGTCTTTCTCGACCTTTGTGTGAGACAGGCAATACGCACCGACCCGAGGCGCCGCACGGTGCGGGCCTCGACTGTCTCTACAAGGAGAGAACGGCATGACGCAAGGCACAGTGAAGTGGTTCAACAGTGAGAAGGGCTTCGGGTTCATCGCGCCCGACGGCGGGGGAGACGACGTGTTCGTCCACTTCTCGGCCATCACAGGTGAGGGGTACAAGAGCCTCGACGACAACCAGCGTGTCGAGTTCGACACGACGCGCGGCCAGAAGGGCCCGCAGGCGGAGAACGTCCGCCCGGTCTAGACATCGGTTCGACGCACAGCCCCGGCCGGAAACGGCCGGGGCTGTGGTGCATTCTGCGATGGCAATGACACGTGCCAGGATGCGACGGCGGGTAAGGGGGAAGCAGCGTGTCGCGGGTTCTGCCATCGGTCGCGCAGTTGCTGGCCGACGTGAGCGCTCGCGAGCCGATGGCCGGCGTCCCGGGCACGACGGAGTCGACCCTCGAACGGGTGACGATTGGCGGCCGACAGTGGGTCGTCAAGCACATCGACCTGGCCCGTGACTGGACCGCACACGCCTCCGGCATCATCGGCGCGCCGGTTGTCGCGATGTGGCGCAGCGGCATGCTTGACCGGCTGCCGGACTGTCTCAACCAGCCCATCGTCGGCGTTGCGTCCGAGCCGGGCAGGACGTCAGTGCTGATGCACGATGTGAGCCAGTGGCTGGTGCCCTCGACCGACGATCCGATCACGCTGGCCCAGCACGTGCGCTTCGTGGATCACATGGCACAGCTGCACGCCGCGTTCTGGGAAGCTGGCGGCGAGATCGAGGTTGTCCCGCTCATGCACCGCTACCTGGACCTTTCGCCGTGGCTGACGATGGCCGAACGCTCCATCGGCTCGACGATGCGCATTCCGCAACTGGTCGGCGAGGGCTGGGACAGGCTGACCGAGGTTGCCCCGGTGGCCGCGAACATCGTGACGCCGCTGGCCTGGGACCCCGGACCGCTCGTCTGTGCTCTCGCGGCAACGCCCGCGACGTTCGTCCACGGCTGCCTCAAGTTCGACAACATGGGCACCGACGCCGACGGCCGGACCGTCCTGATCGACTGGGAGCTTCCGGGCCGGGCACCCGCCTGCAGCGACCTTGCCTGGTACCTGGCGATCAACTGTCGCCGACTGCCGCAGTCCAAGCAGGACACCATCGACGCCTACCGGGACGCGCTGGAACGCCATGGCGTCGACACGGCGCCCGGCTGGTGGGATCGCCAGCTGGCACTGTGCCTGCTGGGCGGCCTCGTCCAGTTCGGGTGGGAGAAGGCACTCGGCGGCTACGACGCCGAGCTCGCCTGGTGGGAAGAGCGCGCGGTCAAGGGGGCCCGGTACTTGTGACACTGCCGGGGATGGCGGAGGCGTATGCGGCGTCGTCCATGGCATGGCGACATGGGCCGGAGCAACTGTACGAACGGCTGGCGTCCGTACTGGTGGATGCCTCGCCGGTGCCGGTGCCCGGCGCCCGGGTGGTGGATCTCGGCGCCGGAACCGGAGTCGCCGGCCGGTCCGCTGCCTGGGACATCTGCCCGTTCCCCTGGACGGCCTGCGCGAGGCCCACCGGGTGGCGCCCGCCGTCGTCGCCAGCGCGTTCCGGCACGGCTGGACGCACCCGGCCAAGGCGGCCGTCGACGAAGTGGCCGAGCGCTTCGGGTTCGCGCCGCCGGCGTGGTATCGGACGTTCAAGACGCAGACCGAACCCCAGGTGGGCGAACCCAACTCGCTCGCGCAACTCGCCGCCGCGGCCGGCTACCACGGGGTCAGCGTGCGGGTCATCGACGTCCCGGCCGGCCTCGACCGACCCGAGCAGGTCGCCGCGTGGCGGCTCGGCATGGCGCACCTGGCCCCGTTCGTCCAGTCGCTGCCGGACGATCGGCGGGCGGCACTGCGTGCGGCCGCCGCGGTCGCCGTGGCCGATGCACCGCCTCTGGTGATCCCGCTGATCGTCCTCGCCGCGAGCACGGGCTGATCAGCACCCTCGGACGTTCGGCCCGGCATACTGGCGTTAGCCGGAAGGAGGTGGGATGCGCTGATGAGTTCATTGCGCTGGCCGGACCATCTGCTGACGCTCGACGAATGGGATCAGTTGCCCGAGGACGTCTCGCGGCACTTCGAGTTGGTAGAGGGTGTCCTGCATATGAGTCCGCGGCCGACCGCCCTGCACCAGCGAGTGATCCGCCGGTTGTGCCAGCAGTTGGATGCTCAGCTGCGTCCCCGCGGTATGGAGCCGGTACCCGAGGTCGACGTCGTGCTCACCGCGACATTTCCGCCGTCACTGCGGGCTCCAGATATTGTTGTCACGTCCGCCACACTCATCGACTCGGATCCCACGCGACTGGACGCAGCCGAGGTGGTTGTCGCGATTGAAATCGTGTCACCGGGCTCGGCGCGCACCGACCGGATCGCCAAGCTGGCCGACTACGCCGACGCGGGCATCGAGCACTACTGGATTCTCGACATCGCGGGACCGGTGCGTATCGACATCTTCCGGCTGGCGAATGTCGGCTACCAGAAGGTCGGCGAGGCCGCCGGCGGCACGATCGAGATCGGGACCCTGGATGTCACCGTCGACCTGGACGCGCTGGTCGCCTGACCGCGCGGTCACTGCTTCGCGGGTGCGGCGCGGTTGCGGGCCGTCATCCGCACGGCGACGATGCCGAGCAGGCCGCCCGCGCAGGTGAACAACGGCAGCAGCCACAGGGCGAACGGCACGCTCGTGGCGTCGGCGATCACGCCGATCAGCGTGGGCCCGAACAAGAATCCGGTGTAACCGAGCATCGACACGGTAGCGATGGCGGGACCCGGCGCCGCACCGTCAGCGGCTGTGCTGAACACGACGGGCACCATGACCGACAGCCCGACGCCGAGTAGCGCGAACCCGATCACTGTGCCGACCAGGACGCTGGTGGCCAGTCCGCCGGCCAGGCCGAGCGCGCCGATGGCGGTCAGCAGCGCGATGGCATGTTCGCGTCCGAGCCGGTGGACGACGCGGTCGCCGACCAGCCGTCCGCCCGTCATGGTCAGACTGAATGCGGCGTACGCCAGGCCGACCTGCCCGGCGCTGACGTGGAGGTGATCCCGCAGCAACACGCCACTCCAGTCCGCGACCGCTCCTTCGCAGAGCAGCGCGAACAGGCCCGCGACGCCGAGCAGCACCAGCCGCAACTCGGGGATCCCGCGCGGGGTTCTTGGGAGCGGATCGGCGTGATGCGGCGGATCCGGCAGATAGGCGCGACCGATCAGCAGGACGCCAACCAGGAGGACTGCCCCGAGCACCGCCTGCTGCTCAGCGATCGGCACGTGCCGCCCCGCGCAGAGGCCTCCGACGAGCGCACCGGTCAACGAGCCGAGCGACCACGCGGCGTGAAAGCTCGACAGCACCGGGCGGTTGTACGCCTGCTCGACCGTGACGCCCTGGGCATTCATGGCCACGTCCAGGCCGCCGATCGCCGTGCCCCACAACAGCAGGACGATCCAGAGCACCGGCAGGTTGCCGGCGATGCCCGGCAGCCAGCCCAGCGCGCAGAATGCGACGAGGCCTACGCGCGTCGCCGTCGGGCTGCCGAAGCGGGCGCTGGCCCGTCCGTAGAGGTTCATGGACATGAGGGAGCCGGCGGCCGGGGCCAGCAGCGCCAGCCCGAGGGCAGCGGCGGACAGGTGCAGGTGCTGTTTGACTTCAGGGATACGCGGAACCCACGCGCCCATCAGGAAGCCGTTGGCTGCGAAGGTGATCGTAACCGCGGCGCGAGCACGTCTGCGGGCGATCAGACTGGTCGCCGGTTCCGTGATGGTCAACGTGCTCCTGCTCGCCTGCGGCAGATGCCCCGCACCCATAATGCCGCACGGGGCTTTCGTAGGTTGCCGGCTATGGGCTATCCCGACTGGCCGCTGTTCGATCTGCGGCTGCGCACCGCCGCCATGGTGATGCGTCCGATGACCGACGCAGACCTGCCGTTCGGCAGCTAACCGCGGCGCAGCGCGTCGGCCGTCTTCGCGTCGGCCGGGTAGAACGCTTCGATGGCCAGCTCCGCCACGGTGACGTCCAGCGGGGTGCCGAAGACCGTCGTCGTGCTGAACAGGCGCAGCTCGGCTCCGTCGCTCACGCGATAGCGCAGCGGGACGATCAACGCGCTCGTGTCGTGCCGCGTCGGATCGTCGTCGCCGGCCGGGTATTCGCGCAGCTCGGCGAGCAGCGCGCGCAGCCCGTCGTCGTCGGTGGCGGCGATCTGCCGGCCGAGCCGGCTGAGCAGGTGGGCGCGCCATTCGCCGAGGTTGACGATGCGCGGTGCCATGCCGTCCGGATGCAGACTCAATCGCAGCACGTTCACCGGCGGCTCGCGCAGGTGCGCAGCGGCGTCGGCGGTGAGCAGGCCGACTGCGTGGTTTCCCGCGACGAGCTCCCAGCTCTGGTCGATGACGACGGCCGGGTAGGGCTCGTGCGCCGTCAAGATCTGGTTGATCGCGTCGCTGATCGCGGCCATCGGCGTGTCGGTGAGCCGGTGCTGCGGGTACGCGGGCGCGAAGCCACCCGCGAGCAGCAGAGTGTTTCGCTCACGCAGCGGCACGTCCAGGTGCTCGCTCAGATGCAGGATCAGTCTGCTGCTCGGCTTGGCGCGCCCCGTTTCGACGAAGCTCAGGTGCCGGGTGGAGATCTCGGCGCGGATCGCGAGGTCGAGCTGGCTGAGCCGGCGCCGTTCACGCCAGCTGCGCAGCAGGGTGCCGACGGGTTTGCCGGGCAGCTGCATCGTGGTCACGCCCTTCACGCTATTCGGCGCCCG